>JAFGAL010000002.1 GCA_016933695.1 Candidatus Zixiibacteriota bacterium
CAAACCTAATCGTTCTCGTTTGCTCTGCATGAAGAAAATCTAGTAAATCCATGACCACTACGAAAGGACTTTATCAACAAGCCCCAAAGGGCGGGCCACCCGGCCGCTTGGCGGCCTGCCACCGACTATCTTCCGGGAACGTCAAGCCGCCGAAAACTCTACTTTTGAATTGTCTACTTGACAGGGAAGCTTACGACTATAATAACAGCTCATTAATTAATTAACTGAGGGTATTGATCATTGTTCTTATAATAATATAAGCATCTCCAACTATTATTTAAATCTAAAGCTATATCAGTACAGTTTATAATTCGTTTACTATTCCAAATGAGTTTACCATATATATAAGGATGATATCTAATTGTTAAATTTGCATCGCCTTCTATTCTGTAGTCTAAATCTATATTTAATAATGCATTTCTAGTTTCTTCCGTATTAAAATCTATAAAAGTTAATGGTACGCCTCTTAAGAATTTAGGCCACATGGAAATTCTTTCAATAGGTCCATAACCACCTACAGATAAACCGTAGATCCCTAAGGCTCCTTTTGCTGTTAATATATCTCCTTCTTTGATGTTTAAGACAGTTTCTTCATCCAATTTAAACTGCAAGAATGTTTTATTATATTTCTTACTTCCTTTAAGCTTAAAATAATTTGGATTACCTTTTGAAGGCCATAATGTTCCATTATCGCAAGTTGCTATAAAAATTCCATCATCACCTTCATGCCAGCTCTCAACTTTATAATAAACTTCAAGATCTACTAGAGATGTACAAACTTTTATAAAATCATTAACAAGGTTGTGAAACTCTGATACTTTACTTCCTGGTGGTAAGTTGCTTTCAATAATTTGTTTAACTCCATCCCTGAAAGTTGCATTTGCTAAAATATATTTGTCATTATCATTTTTTATAACGAATTTATCTGATTTTAAATCATCCAATATGTCAGGCGGTCTAAGTTCTTCATCATTGCTTTTAGTATTGGTTTGAACGCTAGTATTTCTAATCTGATTTTGCTCTAAGTTAGCAATACGCTGTCTTAATTTCTCATTTTCCTTTTGTAATTCTGCTTTATTATCATTAGTACAACCATTTATCATAAGTGTCAGTGTTATTATAATAATGAATAGCTTAGCCAAGTTTGTCACTATTGTTTTCACACTACTCTCCTTACCATTCTTTTACAGATTGTGCCTTAAATGTGTATTCGTTGTTTACCAAAACTTCTACACTATTAGGATCAAGGTAGTAGCATAATCGAAGTTCATATCCCGTACAATTATCTTCTGGACTTCTCTTAAAATAATTATGCCCTGTATATTTTAGTGAATTTGAAAATATCTTAACGATATTTCGAGGCGGAGCATCACAAAACGAATATTTATTAAACTTATTCATCCATTTATTCATCAATGCCATTCTAGCACCTCGGTCTACCTTCTTCCATGTTTCGCAATTTGGGCTCGTTAGAACCTGAGGTTCAATTTAATTCTCTCTCTTTTTTATTAACACAAACCGTTATTTTTATTTAAAGGACAATCCAATACCATTATTATATAATTCGTCTACTTCTCTTTCGGTAAGAACTCTATTCCACATTCCCAATTCATCAATTTTGCCAATCAGTTTTCTTGTGCCCTTAGTATTATCGCCCATCAAAAACCTGCATAGATAATCTACTTGGGTTGTATTATTTTTATAAAACACCTTTTTACCATTAATATACAGCGATTGCCTTTTCTGTCCATATACATATGCTACATGAGTCCATTCATGATACTTAAATAGATAGTTTCTTGTAAAAGTATTATCAGTTGGATTTAATACAAATGATCTTATTTTATCTTGGTCAATGTTTGTAAGTGTGCCAATAAATGGCCTATTATAACTACCAGATCCCATATTAAATGAAATTAAATAACTGTGTTGATCGGACCTATTATCTATCCACATCCAAAATGAAAAACTGAATTCATTATTGTGTGGGAAGGAATAATTATCATTCTTTATATGACCACCACCAAATTCAAGACAACCGTTAATTACGCCATCATTTGTAAAATAAACTCCATTATTAGTAAGATCATTATTTCCGATTTCATCTCTGGTATTTATATCAAAGGTATAGTAAGAAATAAGTCCTCCTTTAAGATTTGTGCTAAAATATCCTGATTTCTCTTTATGGTAGTTATTATTATAATTCTTATTGGATGAAGATGTTGGTTCTGAATTAGAAGATATTTCAGTATGATTGCTCTTGATTAGTGGCAATTCGGTATCATAATTATCAATTCTAAGGTTGTGAAGATAAGCTGAAAAATCATGACCACCTGAAGGCCCCCAAACAAGATTACGAGTGTCAATCATACGATCTTTCATAAGATAATCATCTTTATTTACTATTTTGTAGTATGATTTGGTTGGAAAAGTACCTGATACAGCACATCCAAAAGCATAAACAGTAACATTGTTATAAGCCCAGTCATAATCCCTTAAGACAGCTTCTGTAACCATAGTACCTCGAGAATGACATACTAAATCAACATGTTTATTTTCCTGACGTGCTTTTTCTATTTCATTAATTAGTGCTTGTCCTTCTGGCAATCCTCGAGCTGGACCCATTTTAGTCCAATTTTCAACCTGTATTGCTATGCTTGAAGCCATACCCTGTGTAGCACCTCCAGCATACACCCCAGTAACAGGTCTTCCTAGTAAGTCAGCCAATTCTTGAGAATTCTCTTTAAACTGATCAAACGAAGTTCTCATTCCATTTATATAAATCAATTTTCTATCATTTGAATATTGCTTGCCTGTAGGATAAAAGTTATGAACTGTTCCGGTCTTTTCTCGTGATTCTCGATTTTCTTCAATCTTTTGCGAAATCCCAAGATCTTTATCTATCTCCTTAACTGTTTCAGCAAGCGCTTTAAGTTTACAAGCTGCACAAGTGCCTTTTCCCCACTTTAATTTCTTCCCACACTCAGTGCAATACTCAGTTGCGATAACCAATGAAGTACATATAAAAATAGCCAATAAAAAATATACAATAATACTTGAACATTTCCTCATTTAAACCTCCTACTAAGTAATGGAATAAAATAAAAATATAAACACCAACTTCAAAATTCACAGTCTAAGGCAAAGGCAGTTTTTTCACATTATGATTTCCAATTTTGTCACCATCAGCTTCAATTTTCAACTCAATAGATTCAAGGCGTTTTTGCTGAAAAGACTCAATAAACTCTGGCTTGATTTGAGAAAGAAATCTAACATTAGGATGAAACATCTTTAAAAACGAGATAAAGGTATTTAATACTCCTAAATATCGCTTAACTGTATTTGAAGCTGTTCTTGGCTTTATATAATCAGCATATTTTTGAAAAAACACATCTATTCTTAAGTCATGATATGACAAGCCAAGTTTTTCCATTCTCTTTGAGTTTTCAAGAGATTCAATTTCTCTTCTTAAGATTCCTGTTAGAAAATATATAGAAATATAGAATCACGAAGAGCATTTTGTCAATAACTTATTGGTATGCAATGTAAATAAAGGTTAGAAAATAAATAAGCGGAGAGGCTGGGATTCGAACCCAGGGTACCCAAAAGAGTACACGTGCTCTCCAGGCACGCTCCTTCGACCACTCGGACACCTCTCCGGTAGACTTACTGAATCCGCAACGGATTGGCGGATCGCCGCCCATCGCGGAAAGACACAATGTAGTCAAAACGATGAATAAATCAAGGAAATTCGCACTACCCGACAAACTGCTCGGCGGCGTTGAAAAAGCGCCGGATCGCCATCTCCCCCGCGAGAATCGAGGCGATCGACACCGATGAAATCAGCATGTATCCGACAATCACCTGAATCAGCACCGCCTCCAAGGGCGATGCTCCCGCCAGAATCATTCCGGTCATCGCCCCCGGCAAAGCCACGATCCCGACCGTTTTCATGAAATTGAGAATGGAAATCATCCCGGCTTTGACCGCGTTGCGGTAGAATCTCAGGGAGGCCTGACGCCAGGTTTTGCCGAGCGCCAGCGCCGTCTCGACCGCCAACCGGTGGTCTTTGAGATCGGAGCTGATCCGGTCGAAAGTCACCGCGCCGGCATTCATGGTATTGGAAATAATCATCCCGGCCAGTGGAATGATATAGCGGGCCTCGGGGGTGATAATCCGCAAAGCGAGCATCAATCCCAGTGTGACCAGCGACCCGGCCGAGATCGATATCAGCGCGATAAAAAAGCCGCCAGTGAAATGTTTGGCGCGCTGGGCGGCGGTATATGCGCCGACCACAGTCATCACCGCAACCGACAGTGCCACCAGCCAGAAGGATTTGGTGTTGAAAATAAATTCCAGCGCATACCCGACCGCGACCAGCTGGACGAACGACCGCACCGTCCCGAACGCGATTTCCTTTCCGACCGGGATCGCTTTCACTTTCGCCAGCACGATCGCCAGCACCGCCAGCGCGGCGGCGGCCAATACCTGCATATAGCCGGTCTCGATCATCGCAACTCCCGGTTGATATATTTGCGTGCCAGTTCGGTTTCGGGGTCTTTGAGCACCTTCTCGGTTTTCCCGGTCTCGACCAGCCGCCCTTTTACCAAAAACAGGGTTTCACCGCCGAGACGAAGTGCCTGATTGGGATGATGAGTGACAATGATCGTGGTCAGGCATAATTCTTCACTCAACCGCAAAATCAAATCCTCGATAGTCTGAGATGAGGTCGGATCCAGCGAGGCGGTCGGTTCATCGAGCAGAAGCACTTCCGGTTCCAATGACAGCGCCCGGGCAATCGCCACGCGCTGACGTTCGCCGCCGGAGAGATCATCGGCGTCCTTGCCCGCGAACGACTCATCCAGACCGACCCGTGTCAGCAGTTGGCCGATTTTATCATCGGTAAGATCGCAACAGCAGAATTGCAGGTTGTCGCGCACCGTCCCGGGAAACAAATACGGAGTCTGGAACAGCATCGATACCATGCGCCGCAGTTCGGTCGGCGGGTACTCCGCCAGCGGTTTGTCGAAAAATCGCACCTCGCCCTCGGTCGGTTCATCGAGACGGTTCAACAGGCGCAACAGCGAAGATTTCCCCGCGCCCGACGGGCCGATCAGGTTGTAAATATGCGCCTTGTTGAACGCATAGGAGACATTATCGACCGTGCGGATGGCGTTACCGTTTTTGATGATTTGCCGTCCGGCATGCCGGGTTTCGAGGACAACGGTGTTATGACAGGACATGGCGGTTTATCAGGTCTCCTCACCGTCAAAATACAGCATCCGGTCCAGCAGTTTGACATATTCCGACCAGCCGGAGCCGGTTTTCTCGCGGATTCGGTCAATCGCACCCATTTTGGAGTCGATCTCATCGGCATAGTACAGAATAAACGCTTCGGGGATTTGCGGGACAACCGGCGAGGCGTACTCGACATGCCCGTGATGTGAGAGAATCATGTGTCGAAGTTTTATCAGCAATCGCGACGGAAAATCCGTGATATGCCCGGCGTGTTCCGTGATCAGGCTGTCCGCAAGATTGATATGCCCCACCAGACGGCCCTCGTCGGAATAGTCGATAAACGACGTGATCCGATACTGATCGACCTTGCCCATATCATGAAACAGGCCGCCGAAGATTAACAGGTCGCGGTCAAGAAATCCGTAGCGATTGGACAGGTCAAGACATAACTCGGTAACATTGATGGAGTGTTCGGCCAAGCCACCGACAAACGAATGATGCCATAGTTTTCCGGCGGCCGCTTTGATATAAGCGTCGAAAAACGTCGTATCCTCCCAGAACGAAAGCATCAGGCTTTTGACGTAGCTGTTTTCGACGCGATCGGTCAGGGAACGGATTTTGGCGCGCAGTTCCTCATCGGCATAGCGCGAATGCGGCAGAATGTCGGATAGCTGAAATTCATCCGGCTTGGCCGCGCGAAGTTTGGCCACTCGCAACTGCTGTTTGCCGCGATATTCGCCGACCGCGGCCTTGACTTTGACCACGTCGCCTTCCTGAAGTTCATCGACGGCATACCGGTCCGGTTCCCACCAGACTCCGGCGATCCGCCCCGAGGCGTCGCCGAATTCGAACGAAATATACGTGGTATTGTTGTATTCCTTGATATCGCGACGCCGCACGGTTAAAAACGCGGTCACTGAATCGTTGAGGACAAAATCTTTAATCATGATCCACCTGAGATTATGCGAACGCAAGATACACACAATCGGAGAAGGCGTAAAGTGATTTTTCTTTGTTCCCGATATTAACTGATGTATATTGGCGCCTGACATGAAGATTCTTAACCGCTATATCCTTGCGGAGCATATTCCGCCGTTTTTGTTTTCCGTGTTCATCATCACGTTTATTCTGGTGCTGGAAACCATCCCGAAAATAGTCGAAATGGTGGTGGACAAGGATATCCCCGCGTTGGTGGTGCTGGAGTTGATCTTCCTGAATCTGGCGTGGATGATCGCGCTGTCGGTGCCGATGGCGGTTCTGGTGGCGACCCTGCTGGCGTTCGGGCGCATGACATCGGACAGCGAAATCGTCGCGATCAAGGCATCCGGCATTAACCTATTGCGGATATTGATTCCCCTGATGATTGCCGCCGGGGTGCTGACCTGGGCGATGGTGGAGTTCAACGATAAAATCCTTCCCGAACTCAACCACCGGGCGCGGGTGCTGACCGGTGATATCCGTTCGATGCGCCCGACATTGACATTCCGTCCGGGGATCTTCATTACCGACGTATCGGGGTATATTATTCTGATCGATGATATCAATCATGTCACGTCCGAAGTGAAGGGCGTGCGTATCAACGAGACCAAGAACCCCAACCGACCACGGATCATCGTGGCAAAATCGGGCCTGATGGAATTTATCGACAACGGTCAGACGGTGCGTTTCACGTTGTACGACGGTGAGGTCCATATGCTCGACACCAAAGAACCGGACAACTACCGGAGAGTGGCGTTTACCGAACAGGTGATCAACGTCGGCGGGGTCGGTTCCGAATTACAGCGAAGCGAATCCAATTTCCGAACCGATCGCGAGATGAATATCGCCGATATGCGGGAGGTGGTCGACAAGGCCAACAAAGCCATCGATCCGTTCGTGACCCGAATCGAAACGTCGGTCGACAATAAAATGAAGTTCCTGTTTTCCGATACGCTGGACTACCCGGTCGATTCGAGTTTGACCGATGAAAAGGCACTGAATTTTCTCAAAGCCGACATGAACGCCATCCGCGACCGGATCAAACGCGACCGGGAGCAGATTCTTCAGCAGAAGAATATCATCAATAAGTACATGATCGAGATTCACAAGAAATATTCCATCCCGGCGGCATCATTCGCATTCGTTTTGATCGGCGCGCCGCTGGCGATTTTATCGCGACGGGGCGGGATGGGAATTTCGGTGACGATCTCGCTGATTATATTCACGCTGTACTGGGCGTTTTTAATCGGCGGCGAGGATATCGCGGATAACGGTATCATTTCGCCGTTCTGGGCGATGTGGTCAGCCAATTTTCTAGTCAGCGGGATCGGCCTGTATTTATTAACCAAAGTCATTTCAGAAAAACCGCTGTTTTCATTTTTCAGGAAATAGCATGCTGAAACGTATCGACCGATATCTTCTGCGTTATTTCATCTCGGCGCTGGTGATGGTGGCGCTGGCATTCGGTCTATTGATCAATGCCATCAACATGATCGAGGAGTTGCGGCGGTTTATCGACAACAGCGTTCCAATGGGCGAGATTCTCACGTACTACGCCTATTTCTCCGGATGGATTCTCAAATCGTTTTTGCCGGTATTTGTTTTGCTGGCGGCGCTGATATCAATCGGGATTCTGGCGCGGCGCAATGAGATTCTCGCGATGAAAGCCAGCGGCATATCGTTGTATCGTATCGCGGCGCCGTTATTGATCTTCACGTTCCTGCTCAGTGTCGGGCACATTTATTACAACGAAGTCATTTTTCCCGAACCGAACAAGCGCCGGGTGGAAATCAAGGAATTTACCATCCGCAAGCATTCCCGCGAGGCCAAGCAGTCGCAACGCAATATCTATCGTCAGGTCAATCGCAATCTCTATTTCGTCATCAACGCCTACAACATCCCCGGCATGACCGGCGAGGAGGTGAAAGTATATCACCTCGATGACAACCGTCTGACGGAGTTGGTCACCGCCAAAACCATGAAGTACACCAGTCAGAACTGGATGCTCTACGACGGGGTGCGACGGATTTTCGGCGATTCCGGTGAGACATTCATCGAATTCGATTCGCTCAGCGCCGCGTATATTCAGGACAAACCGAGGGATTTCGAGGTCCCGCTGGGTAAACCGGAAGATATGGGGTACACCGAACTGGAGCGGTATATCGAGCTGATGAAACGCATCGGTGGACCGTACCGTCGTGAGCTGGTCGACTTGAAACTGAAACTATCGTTTCCGTTTTCATCGTTTATTGTCATTCTCATCTGCGTCCCGATCGCATCGAATCCGAAGCGCGGGGGGATAGCGGTATCGTTCGCCGTGGGCGCCGGAATAGCGCTGTTTTATTTCGTCTGTTTCAAAATCCTTCAGTCGCTGGGGTACAGCGGCACGCTGTCGCCGGATCTGGCGGCCTGGCTGATCAACGGCATATTTTTCTTGGCGGGGCTGGTAATTCTGTTTATCGCGCGGAAATAATGGACGCCGGAGTAATTCCCAAATAGAAACGGCCGGGCTGTCCCGACCGCCTCTTCTATACGAGCATGGGGTTTTATCTCGAGCTTGCGGCAATGACATTTTCCAGCGTAATGATCTCCTTGCCGTCAAATCCCAGGAAATTGTCGGCGTCAAGCGGAATTTCAATTTCAATATTCTCTCCGGTGTGCACGACAACGGATTTACTGTATGACGACATCATTCCCTTTTCGGCCTCGTAGTTATCAACGGGGATATTGTCACCGACGGGGTTCAATAAGTACAACCGTTCAACCAGGAAACTAAAAGTGGCATATTCAGTGCCTTTTGCGACCGACCACGACCGGTCGTCATCGACAGTGATAATCGTCCCATCCCCCCTGCTTAACGCCACAGTCCTGATTTTAAAGCGGGTCATCAGCATCACCGAATCCCCGGAGGGTTTCATGATGGTCGTGCCAAAGGTGCATTCTCCAGGTTCACCTGAACTGCCGTCCAGCGGAAATCCCAGAGTGCATTTACAACTGTTTACCTCAAAAACGTTGCGATCGGTGTTATACAATCGATAGTCCGCCTTTAGCAGAAGCATATGTTTCGCGTTCGCGGCATAGACCAGCGGGTCATCGGAGTTGACAAAGATATCCGCCATAACAGCCCGACCGTTTTTGTCAGATGTTATGGTTACGGTTTGCTTACCGCCGTTATCCAGTGTCAAGTTAATCTTGCTTTCATCGTATCGAAACAAGGGATCATCGCCATCACCGACGGCAGACATGGTTTTGATAACTCCGGATAGCGCAATGCGCCCGTCGCTTTGTACGGCAGGCCTGATATACATTTCCGCCATGTGCTCAAGGTTGCCCGGCCTGGCCGACGGTTTGCGGTCGAACAGAAGGTATGTCACGGGGATTTGTGTTGCTCCGACCGATGAGATCGAGAAATCGGTTGCGTCGCGATAAAACGAAAAACTCACCATGCCGTATTGGTCTTCGGTGACGATGAATCCGCCATCGCTGTACGAACCCTGGCGTTCGCCGTTGACGGATATGTAAGGTGACACCCTGATTTCAAAATCGGGCACGGCACTCCACGCCCCTGCGGTCATGAACAGCATGCCGATCAGCACGAGAATACCGGTGGTACGCATCGGCAAACTCCTTTCGTTAGAGATGATCCTTGCTTGCGGTAAAGACGCGGCGTTCGACCACGTCCTTTTCCGTCAGGACGATTTTCCGTGTTTGTGAGTTTTCACTCACGGCATCCCCATGCCCCGGTATGATAGTATTCATATGGTTCGACCCGGAAAGCGCATCATACAAAAGTACTGCCAAAACCAGCGAACCGATCCAGACTACGGTTCTTGGAATACGATAGTATCCTGAAAACACCCGCCACCCCTTTCGGGCGTTTTTCGCATTGTCAATTCGTGTCATGATTCGATCTTCGACATCAGCCGGAAGGGATTCGGTCCCGGTGCTCCGGTTGAGATCGGAGATATGATCCAGCTCGGCCGCGAAGGCCCGGCAGTCCGGGCAGGTCGCCAGATGACTGTCCAGCTCCCACGTTTCGAATTCGGTCAGCTCGCCGTCAAGGCGGGCCGACAGCATTTCCTTGTACTTATCGCATCGCATATCTATTACCCCATAAAACTCGTTTGTCGATAGGTTTCTCGCAGGCGGCATCGCGCCCGGTACAACAGCGCCCGGATCGCCGGGACGGTCGTCCCGAGAATCTCCGCAATCTCTGTATAACTAAAGCCCTGGTATTCCCTGAGGATCAGCGCCTCGCGATATTCCGGCTCCAATGCCAGAAGTGCCCGGCGCAGTTCGATCTGCCGGTGCCGATCACGGTCGGAATGGTCGCCCGGATTGTCCGAGACGGCAGACAGCGGCACCTCATGACAGCGGTCACGGATTTTGTTCAGGCACAGATTGCGGGTCAGGATAAACAACCAGCTTTTGATATCGGTAATCCGGTAGTGGTCGGTCATTTTGGTATACAGGCGAACAAACACTTCCTGTGCGATATCGCCGGCGGCGTCGCGGTCACCCAGCATTTTGACCGCGAAATCAAAGGTGCGGTCCTTGTATTCGTTGAACACGTCCGTGAATGTCAGGCTATTGTCACCGTCCACATAATCACCACGCTATTGTTGAATTGTACTAGTTATACTAAAGACCCGCCAAGAGGAGAAAAGTTTTTGATTATTTTATAAAAAGGCCGATCCCACCGCAGGTGGCAAGGTGCCACAAGCGGCGGGGCACCATTTAAAATCATATAATTCCACAGCAGAGCTGTGGGTTACCAGTTTTATTTATATCTGTTTATGTCCATTATAGAGTGATATCACATTCACCCGCGATGCGGAGGAGAAAAGAATCCCACAGCAGAGCTGTGGGTTACCAGTTATACTATCTATACCGGCTTCTTTGGCACAAATTGCCGCCGAATACCAACAACCATAAATGAGACAAAAACGGCATTCAGCAATGTTTCAATACATATTAATGCATGAGGCCATGATGTTATGTGCGGCCTCAATTCGGCACCACGAAATAAAGTGGATAATGATATATTGTAAATAAAGGTCTTCCAATAATCAGTAGTGAGTAAAATGAAATCGTCAAGCCCCAATGCCAACGTATATTTTACTTCACCCATATTAGGGTCTAATTGAACACCCATTAACAGCAACAATAAGGGAGCAATAAACCACATTACCAGAATCGCAAGAAAAGGTCTAGTATATGATTCTCCATATTGTGCAAAAACACCATATAGCCAATTTAACATTCGCGCCGGGAATGGGATATTACTTGCCTTTCTATTTGCCGTAAGAAAACCTATGTAAAAATCACTTGCCAGCCGAAAATCTGACAATTTGTAGTAGTGCTCATGCAACTTGCGATAAATTCTTTTTACCAAATCATATTCCTCTGCTCGATTTTCATCGTTTATTATATGGCGACGGCGTATTCTCCCCTTCTTAGGCCACTTGCAGTCCTGGATTTCGACGCTATCTCCATTTAGAAATGGTAGGGTTTTCATATATACACCTTGCATATTGCAGTTCTTAAAAATAAGATTCTTGGGGCCGATATTATATTCTTTATCAAAATCAGTATTGCCTAAAAAGCTCACATTTATAAAATATGTTTCAGATGGCAGATTTGTCACTGGGAAAGAAGCCTCTCCTGATAATGTACACATATTAAATAGCATACGAAATGAGACATGAATATCTCTAAACATACTTTCCGAATAACAATATACATTGTCCATTTCAAGACCTTTTCTCATATGGCAATCCTCAAGCACCAAAATGCCATAGAACTCCACATTTGAGTATTTCAACACATCGCTGCATGCAACCTTTTTAAAGGATGAATCTGAATGGAATACACAATCAGAATAAACGCAATTGCCTTTATTGAATTGTACATTGTCAAAGCATATCTCGTCAGAACATTCCATTTTATTGAAATACACCCCACTATGAAACTGCACATTATGCATCAATGTCTTTCCATTAAAATTGACGTCATCAAACTCACACCTTTCAATTATGTTTAAATCACGACAATTAAACTTGCCATTAAAAGTTACATTTCTAAAAGAAGATGTATTTTGTATATGAATATTTTTTATTTCTACATCACAATTAAACGTAGCACCATCAAGTATTAACCTATTTGATATGTTTTTATTAAACAATCCATCGGTTGTATTAAAAACGGTTCCCCGTAATCTGGATGGATCAATGGCCGGATTATAGATTATATCTCTAACCGCTATGATGAAATCTTTTTTATCTTTATTCGGATCATCATCATGTAAAATACAATAGTCATTCGGTCCAGCTTTACTATTACAAGAATATTCTTGATCGCCAACTTTTATCTTAGCCTTACAGTAATACATAAAATACCACCATTTTAACTAACAGATATTCAGACTTTGCGTCGCCTTCAGTTCCAATTAATCCCTATTCTACTAAGTCTTAGACAAAAAAATAGGGTATCGGAAAGATACCCTATTGATGAAATTATGTCAATAAAACGCTAGGTGCCCATTTGCCACGAGGCCAGGTATTTGACCTGTTCGGGCGTCAGACGGTCGATGTTGATTTTCATCGATTTGAGTTTCAATGCCGCGATCCGGTTATCGATCTTCTCCGGCACCACGTACACGGTATTTTCCAGCTTATGCGCGTTTTTGATAATGTACTCCGCCGACAATGCCTGGTTCGCGAACGACATATCCATCACCATCGCCGGATGTCCCTCGGCGGCGGACAGATTGATCAACCGTCCCGCCGCGAGAATATGCACCCTATGTCCGTTTTTGAGCGTGTACTCCTCGACGAATTTGCGCACGGTGCGTTTTTTCTTTTTCATTTTCTCCAGCGCGGGGATATCGATCTCCACATCGAAATGCCCGGAGTTACACACGATCGCACCGTCTTTCATACGGGCGAAATGTTCCTTGCGGATCACGTGAATGTCGCCGGTCAGGGTCACGAACAGATCACCGATCGGGACGGCTTTGGCCATCGGCATCACCCGGAACCCGTCCATTGCGGCTTCGATACCTTTGACCGGGTCGACCTCGGTGACGATGACGTTCGCTCCCATGCCGCGCGCCCGTGACGCGAACCCGCGTCCGCACCAGCCGTAGCCGGCCACGACCACGGTCGCACCCGCCAGCAGGTAGTTGGTGGCGCGCAGAATGCCGTCGACGGTCGACTGCCCGGTCCCGTAGCGGTTGTCGAAGAAGTGCTTGGTCTTGGAATCGTTGACCGCGATGATGGGATACAACAGGGCTTTGTCCTCGGCCATGGCTTTGAGCCGGATCACGCCGGTGGTGGTTTCCTCGGTGCCGCCGATGATATGTTCGATCAGTTCACGCCGGTCGTTATGAAGCGTACTGACCAGATCGGCGCCGTCATCCATCGTGATATGCGGCCTGGTATCAAGCACCTGGTGAATATGCTGATAGTACACCTTGCGGTTTTCGGCGTTGATCGCGTACACCGCGATCCCGTAGTCTTTCACCAGCGACGACGCCACATCGTCCTGCGTGGACAGCGGGTTCGAGGCGCACAGCGCGACATTCGCGCCGCCCGCCTTGAGCGTGATCATCAGGTTGGCGGTCTCGGTTGTCACGTGAAGGCAACAGGCGAGATTGTACCCTTTAAGCGGTTTTTCCTTTTTGAACCGCTCGCGGATCATCCGCAGGACCGGCATATTTTTCTCGGCCCATTCGATGCGAAGTTTTCCCTGCGGCGCAAGTTTTCTGTCTGCGATATCTGCTTTGGCACGTGCCATATTATGCATCCTTCTGTAAGTCTTTGACCTTGTCGGTTCGTTCCCAGGTGAATTCCGGCTCGGTCCGTCCGAAGTGACCGTATGCGGCGGTTTTGGCATATATCGGACGAAGCAGGTCAAGCGTATTGATGATTCCCTTCGGCGTCAGATCGAAATTCTTGCGGATCAATTCCTCGATTCGATACTCGTCAATCTTGTTGGTTTTGCTGGTGAACACCATCAGCGATACCGGCTCCGGCACGCCGATCGCATAGGCGACTTGGATCGTGCACTTGTCGGCCAGTTCCGCCGCCACGACGTTTTTGGCGATATAGCGGGCCATGTACGCCGCGGACCGGTCGACCTTGGTCGGATCCTTGCCGGAAAACGCGCCGCCGCCGTGGGTGGCCATCCCGCCGTAGGTATCGACAATGATCTTGCGGCCGGTCATGCCGGTATCGGATTGCGGCCCGCCGATCACGAATTTTCCGGTGGGATTGATATGGTACTTGGTTTTGTCATCCAGCATGTTTTCCGGGACGATCGGGCGGATGACTTTGTCGATGATTTCCTGACGAGCCTGTTCGGTAATCTTATGCCCGGTGTGGTCAAGGATGTCCGGCGAATGCTGCGTGGAAATCACCACGGTGTCCACGCGAACCGGATGTCCTTCGCGATATTCGACGGTCACCTGCGACTTGCCGTCGGGACCGAGAAACGGCAGGACGTTTTCCTTCCGAACCGCGGCCAGCCGACGGGTCAGTTTATGCGCGAGCATAATCGGCAACGGCATCAGCTCTTTGGTCTCACGACAGGCATACCCGGTCATTAATCCCTGATCACCGGCACCACCGATATCCACCCCCTGGGCAATATCGGGCGACTGTGAGCCAATGGCGTTGAGGACCGCACAGGAATTATAGGAGAAACCGTAATTGGGGTTGGTATAGCCGATATCTTTTACCAGATTACGCACCAGCCGGGGTATATCGACGTACCCGGTGGTGGTGATTTCGCCCCCAACAATGACCAGTCCGACGGTCACAAAGCATTCGCATGCCACACGTCCATGTGTGTCCTGTCTGAGGACCTCATCGAGAACGGAGTCGGAAATCTGATCACACACTTTATCGGGATGTCCCTCAGTAACGGATTCCGACGTAAACAGGAAATTCTCTGACATGAAGCTCCTCCTTCCAAAAGATTCTATCCTATAGATCGCCAGATCCTGAAGATTCTCCAATGTTCAACGACCGAAACTTGCTTCGGACCAGAGCGTTTTCGCCGATCAGCGACGCCTCCAGAACCGCCTGTTCGACCGTGGCATTGGTGAAGATAATGGAATTCTTTATAATGGACTGGAAAATACGCGCATGGGGAGAAATCGACACGTATGGTCCGATCACCGAGTTTTCAATCTGTGCGGTTGGGTCGATATACACCGGCGGGATAATGACCGAACCGGGGTAATCGTGATTGATCGCCAGGTCATCCAGCAGGCGGCGGTTGGTATGCAGAAGGGTTTCCACCTTGCCGCAATCGTACCAATCGTCGACTTCATACGGCACGAATGTTTCACCGGCGCGGATCATCAACTCCAGCGCATCGGTGAGCTGGATTTCGTCGTCGGTGCGCTTGTCGAGTTCAATCACCTTGTTGAGTTGATCGTGCAGGCTTTTCGAATCCTCGAAATAATACAGCCCGATCAGCGCCAGATTCGATTTGGGATGCTGGGGTTTTTCCTCCAAAGCCACGATCCGGTTATCATCGACCACCGCCACCCCGAAGCGCCGGGGGTCCTTGACCTGCTGAAGTCCGATCACGTTGTGTCCGCCCTTGATGAATTGGGGGAAATCGGTCCGGGCAATGGTGTCGCCCAGAACCACCAGCAATGGAGAACGATCGATTTCATGCAGGGCGAGATGAATGGCATAGCCCAGCCCCAAAAGCTCTTTCTGCTCCACGAAAGTGGCATTGAAATCATAATGGCGGTTAACGAATTCGACGATTTGATCGCCCAGATGTCCGACAATAATGCAAACCTCATCGGGATCCAGCTCGATCAGGGGATCGAGGACGTGCTCCAGCATGGTCTTCCCCGCCACCGGGATCAGCGATTTCGGCAAAGAAAACGTATGCGGCCTGAGTCTGGTTCCGGCCCCGGCCAGCGGGACGACTATTTTCAGTTTTTCACCCATATGCTCTTTGGCATCAATATTCGTATAATTTCACGTAAAGGCAATTATTATTTCAAAAAATCAAGAAACGCCCCGGGAAATTCATATTGTCATATCTGATACGAAACGAAAATCGATTTAGAATATTTGGGAAAGGCTGCCGCCCCATTCGTAATACAAAAACTCCGCGCGGCCGATCAACAGCGAGATACGCCCCATCACCGTGTAGCCGAAATGCGCGCCGAATGCGATCATGATGAACCAGATACCCACGCGGGCTGTCGCGCCGAGCAGTCCGGTATGCTCTTTTGAGAAATAGAAATAAATCAGGGTCGAGATGACACCCACCACGACCAGAAGGGCCAACAGCGTCCCGGCGAATCCATTGCCGGTGTCGAGCGACAGGATGGTCGATGCCACCTGCGGGAAAATCAGGCCGTGCAGAGACGAGATAATATAAATCCCGGCGGTGTTGCCGATCACGAATGCCAGCGAAACCCGGCTCACCCAGGACCATTTCGGGATCAGGCGGGTGAACATCAGAACGCCCAGAATCCCCGGGAATACCAGCCACCAGTGGCCATTGTCGACCATCGGATTGACCAACTGCTGAATGATAACGGTTTGCCAGATCAGTCCGACATAATAACCCGCCGACAATCCGGCAAAGATATGCTCGGACAGCTTGTAAAATACATTATCACGGTAGAGAAATGAAAATAACGACAGGATCAGGTAGGCCCTCAGCCAGATTTCGAAATGCTGGACAAAACTCAATGACTCGCCCATCTACCGGCCGTCCTTTCCACGTGACATAAAGAATCCAAGATTCCCGACAATTACAAAAAAGATCACCAGCAAATGCACCAGCGACTGGGCATCCATCCCCCGAATGGCACTTCCGGAAATGTCGACCATCCGTTCGTATTCGGCCGCGCCTTTCATGCCGCCCAACAACCCGGTCATCTGACCGGCATCGACGAAGGAATACATTTTGGGCGCCACCACCGCGGTCACACCCGAACCGACCGGTTTACCGTATTGGGCGTTGACAATCGAAATCCAGTAATCGACCGTGGCATTGTCGGCCACGACGAAGATAAACTCGATATCACGATAGTTTTTCACATGCTTCATCATGGGGAGATCACGAAGCGGCGTGCCGGAATAATCGCTGGGGAAAATGGATTCGATGGAACTCGCCAGACCATGCATCACAGCGACATAATTGGCCTTATACCCGAGATTGACAAAATCGATGCCGTATACTTTATCGTACTCCAGGGCAATCTCGCGGGTGACGCGTTCGGCGATCGACGGTCCTCCCAGCGGGATATTCGACAGGGTCAATACTTTCATGTCCTTGGAGAACATGTGACGCAAGGCCGCGATCGACATCGGTTGCGTTTCCGCCATCGCCGACGGGTAATAGTCGAAAGTGAGCATCACGACACTGCCATTGGGAAGAGCATCGATGGCTTCATACAATTGCCGCGCCTCCGGAGTGATTTCGATCGGGAAATGCATTACAACGATCATCGGGAAAAAGACCGCAATAGCCACCAGCAGGTAAATCCAGCGGCGGTCGATGTGTTGTATGTTTTCCCAGAAACCCATGCTTAACCTTTCCCCATATAGGTGCGTTCGATACCGAGCATGACTCTGAGAGACATGGAGGCTGCGCCCAGTGCCGCCCCGATAATGATTCCTCGCTGAACCGCGACATTGAAGCCGTTCATGATAAACGTATTCAGATAATCAGGGATACTATCGCCGAACAGCCGCAGAAATGCCTCCCCCATCGGGACTCGCCAGAGCATGACTATCACAGCCGTTAACAACAGCAGAGTCGCATCGGCGCTTCGGGCGCGAAACGCGCGATAGGCCGCCGACGCGATATAAAACGCCAGCATCGCGAACATGGTTTCCATCATGGGCGAATCGACAAAATTAAACAGCCAGTCATATATCGATCCGGTGCCGGTGCCAAACCAACTCCCCCAGCTTTGCGGCAAAATGCTGTAGAATATCTTTCCGCCGACGCTGGTGGTGGAGACCGGAAGCATCGCCGGAATGGCCATGGCAAATACCGATATCACGGTCGCCAGTTTGAACGGCCAGTCTTCGGTTCGTCTTACCACGGCGCGGCCGTTGACCCGCACGATGGAAAACACCCCCAGCACCAGGGTGAAACCGCTGACAATGGTCACCCATTGCAGAACCACGTCCTGGGCGCGACCGATGAAGGTCCGATCCGGATTGAAGAAAAACGAAACCACCATCACGAATCCGGATAAAAACGCCACGATGACCGGTACGGTTGTTCTCATCGTTACGGCACCACAAACAAGTGTTTAAACCAGCCGCCGATATCGAACGACATCAAAATGACGCCAAGGATAATAACGGCCACCAGGATGACTTTGACAAAATCCTGCCCCTTCAAACCACCTAAAAGCAAGGGTTCATGGCTGAGATAGCTTGAGGCGGCGTATAATTCTTCACCCATTAACGTATAGTCGCAGGCCGCGATAAAAAACGGCAATTGCTCGGGACGCGCCGTTCCGGCGATCTGAATCGACCCGGCGGCGTTGCCGGTTTCGGCCAGCAGAAGGGATTCGGCGAAAAACGCCCCCATATAGATATTGGCGGCGGGCTTGTCGCGCATCATCATACCGTTAACCGTCGCCGTGAAAGCGAACTGCTCTCCGGCGACATAGCGCACGGTGTCTTTATCATAGGCATCATGTCGTCCGACCTCAAGATAGGCCTGCTCGACCACCTCCTGCCCGGCGGCAAGGATCATCGGGTACCGCACCGGAACATACAAGGGCGTGTCATATTGGGCGGTAATCCGGGCCACCCTCCCGAGAATCGCCAGTCCGGCAATCGTCTCGATATCATCGATATCTGAAATGCCGGGAATAAACAGCACCGGTTTGCCCATTTCGGTGGCGCGCCCGACGGCCTCTTCCACCGCATCAATGCCGGGGATTCGCCGCACGAACAGTGTTTTGCCTTTTTTGGCCCAATTCGTATACAGAAGAACCGCACCGGAAAAGATCAGCATGAACACCAAAACCGCAATCCGGCTGGTCCGAAACACGGTAATATCATTGACCGTGATCGCAACCGTTACACTGTCGGCGGTGACACCGTCGGATGCAATCAGGAGGATTTCGTAATTGCCTTCCTGTTCGAATCCCGGCGCAAACACCAGGCATCCCTGTCCGTTCAGGCTGTCGATAAATGCCGCACTGTCCATCAGATTTTCGGCTGTCAAGAGGGGAATCGTCCCATCGAGGTCGATTGACGACACAGCGATAATCAGCGTATCGCCCTCATCGATATCAAGGGTATCATCGCCGATCAGCGTTAATATCGGCGGATGTTGATTCAAACTATCGGGAGACTGAGCGAATGAAAAAAAAGAAAAATACAGGCAAAAGCCTAATGCCAGGAGAAACGTCTTACCACTGCTGTTCAGGCTGTAATGTGTCACGCTGTAAAATACGTAAAACAGGGGGTCTGTCAACTGCTTTTACGTGAAAACGATTCCGGCGCCCCGGATGTCTAACTCAGTTTCATGTTATCGATCAGCCGGACACCATGCACCCGCACCGCCAGTGAACAGATGGTATTTCGAGTAATTCGCTTGACCGGTTGCAAAGAATCAAAATCGGTAAACGCGATATAGTCGATTTGCGCGGTCGGACATATTGACAAAATCACCTGCGTCATTTTGCGTTTCAGGACAGCGGGTTTGTCGACACCGTCACGGAGAACCATAGCGCGGGCCTGTTTCAGCGCGGCATACAGGCAGATCGCTTTCGGGCGTTGCCTGGGAGTAAAATAGCTGTTGCGCGATGACATCGCCAGTCCATCCTTCTCACGAACGGTCGGTGCGACAATCAGTTTGATCGGATAATTCAGATCGCTGATCATCTGCTGAATAACCATCACCTGTTGGTAATCTTTCATTCCGAACACGGCGAGATCAGGACGGACGACATTGAACAGTTTCGCCACTACCGTTGTCACACCGATAAAGTGAGTCGGGCGAAATTCCCCTTCCAATGTGGCGGTGATTTTTTCAACCGTAACGAATGTCTGAAAATCGACGGGGTACACCAGTTCGGCCCTCGGGACAAACACGATATCTCCCCCCGCCGATGCGATAGCCTTGATATCTTTTTTTTCATTGCGGGGATACGCTTTGAAATCGTCCTTCGGTCCGAATTGTATCGGATTGACAAATACCGACGTCACCACGACATCGGCGAGTTTGCGGGCGCGGCGGATCAATGACAGGTGTCCGTCATGTAAAAACCCCATAGTCGGGACCAGGGCGATGGTCATATTTTGCGCGGTCATTGCCCGCGCCAGTTTCTGCATCTGTGGTATCGAACGTATGGTTTTCATATTACTCTTCATCTTCCAGAAACTCCAGCGTCAGCAGTCCGTCGTTAAGCCGGACATAGCTGAAATGCCGGATAAAATCTCCCGTATTGATGTACACGCCACCGTCGAGTTCATGGAATTCCGGGTGGTGGGTATGTCCGATCAGAACGGCATCGTACCCTTCTGAGATTTTCCGGGCGGCGTATACTTCATAATCCTCCAGAAAGGCCTTGTCCCGTTCCATGGTATGATGGCGCGACGTGCTCGACACATATTTCGCCAGCGGAATCGCCCAGTCGGGAGGGATGCGCTGATACAGCCAGATATTGAACCGGTTGCGAAGGATGCGGCGAAGGATGCGATACTTCCAATCCGAGGGTGAAAGCCCGTCGCCGTGAATCAGAAACAGCCTTTTCTGCTGTTCGGTAATGGCAAGAGAATCACGATGGATGGTAATCCCCGCTTCGCGACTTAAAAATCCGCCCAGCCAGAAATCATGATTACCCGTGATGTAATGGACAGGTATGCCGCGTTCGACCAGCGATGCCAGTTTGAACACGATTTTGAGATGTTCTTTCGGGACGGCATGTCTGTACTCGAACCAGAAATCGAACAGGTCACCCAGAATATAGACCTTTTCGCCATCGTATTCGATCCGCTCGATCAGGCGCGACAGCATCGCGAGTTTGGTGTCCTCGCTGTGTTTGTCCGCCGCCCCGAGGTGCACGTCGGAAAAGAAATAAATCGCCATCGGCGGAGTATACGAATTTGACGGCAAAAAGTAAACCGCAACCGAACCGAATTGTCATTGGCGCATAGTGACATCAATCAACGCGGCTACTGACATATCGGGGCCGGTCCGGGTGGATCGCCATAAATAAAATCGATCAGATACAGGATATCCAGCAGGTTGATGGCACCGTCGCCGCCGTTGACATCGCCGGCAATCAGCGGATCGGGCGGCGGACCCGGCGGGATTGTGTATATATAACTGATCACAGCCAATACATCCAGCAGGTTGACCGCCGTATCATGGCTGACATCACCGCAGATGAAGCCGCAGTCGATCAGATTGAACAGAATCGTGATATTGTCGGAACTGCCGTTGGTGGTGGCAATATCCGGATCGCCGTCACTGTCCAGATCGGCCGGCACCGACCAGTTCGGCCAACTGCCAATGCCATAATTCACTGCCGGCCCGAAGGAAGCGTCTCCCTCGTTTTCCAGTACCGCGACACTGCCGTGAATGGTCACGATCAGATCATCATCGTTGTCATGGTCGATATCGGCCGTGGTCAAATGTCGTACCCAGCCAACAGGATAGATTTTGTCGATGCCGAAATCACCTGTCCCATTATTGAGAAACAATGTCACATCCGATGTCATTTGTGATCCGATCGCCAGATCGAGATCATTGTCGTTGTCAAGATCGCTTGCCGCGATCCAGAATGGATAATCGCCGACCGGATGGGAAACAGATGGGGCGAAAGTCCCGTCACCGTTATTATATAACAGGGAGAAATCATCATTCCCCGCATTGACCACCGCCAGATCGGCATCGCCGTCCTTATCGAAATCTCCGGCACATAATCCCTTGGGATGTAACCCGGTTTGATACAGGACATACTCATTAAAAAAGCCGGTTCCGCTATTGATAAAAATCGTGACTCCGTTCGCGAATTCACAGGAAACGGCCAGATCGCAATCAAAGTCGTTATCCAGATCGACCGCGGCAATGTCATAGGGCTGACGTCCGGCCTCATAATGGGTAACCTCGGCAAACACCGCGTTTCCATTGTTTTTCAAGACTGAAATACTCGATGAATTGTAATTAGCCGTCGCCAGATCATCATCCCCATCACCGTCAAAATCGGCACTGCAGATTGCCCACGGCCCGTTTCCGGTATGATAAAACGCACCCGGTGTAAATTCACCCACGCCGTTATTGATTAATATCGCAATGCTGTCCGGCGCCTGGTCGTCCACTCCGGAATTGGCCACGGCAAGATCATAATCCAGATCATTATCAAGATCAGCAACACAGATCGAGCCGGGTTTACTACCGACATTATAATTGACATTAATCGGGAATTCGCAACCGCCCTGGTTTATTAAAACGGAGATATTGTGATGCCAGAAATTGGCCGTGACAACATCGACCAAACCGTCGTCATCGACATCACCGGCGTATATGGAAGCCGGCGACGTGCCCGTTCCGACCGGGTCTTTGGTCGTGAAAGTACCGTCGCCCGTATTGGACAAAACGGAAAAGTCATTACTGCCGTAATTGGCAACCACCAGATCGCTGTCGTTGTCGTTGTCCATATCAACGGCGTAAATCGCCACCGGCCAGTCGCCGACGGTTGTGGTTGCATCAAGGACAAAGTCGGCAGTCCCGCCGTTGCGGAGGATGATCACATTATCCAGACTGGCATTGACCACCGCCAGATCGATGTCGCCGTCGGCATCGAAATCGCCGCCGGTCACGGCCCGGGCGCTGTCGCCGGTGACATAATTCACTGCCGGTGCAAACGTTCCATCGCCTTGATTCAGCAGAATCGAGATGTCATCGGAAAACTCATTGGCAACCGCCAGATCATTGTCATTATCGCCGTCGAAATCGGCGCCAAACAGTGAAAGAGGGAATTGACCGACGTCATAGCGGGTCTTATTCCCGAATGTCCGTTCATCCCAATTGAAATAGACAAACAAGCCGCTTTTCGGAGCGGTTGCCGCCACCAGATCACGGAGACCGTCGCCATTCAGGTCGATTGCCAATACCGCCGAGACGGCCGTATCTGCCTGATAGTGATACGGCGCCGAAAAGGTGCCGTCACCGTTATTGTAGATAACACTGAGACTGTCCACCCCGAAATCTCCGGCGATCAGGTCGGCATAATTGTCACCATCGAGATCCGCCGCATACACCGAATACGGATTGGAGCCAACTTCATAAAACACCGATGGGGCATATACTCCTTTGCCGTCATTGATAAAAACCGAGACGGCATTGGAATAGTGATTTGCCACCGCCAGGTCGATATCGCCATCGTTATCAAGGTCACATCCAGCCACCGATGCCGGCCAGGTGCCGGTGTTGTAATCAATGCGTGTGTCGAAATAGTAATTCTGCGCATCGGCAGGCAATATAGAGAAAAGACACAGGATGATCAGCCCGGATACTATTATTAATCCCTTCATACAGTATCCCTCCAAATTGAAAAACGCCAAAAAACGCAAAATGGGCAGTAGCGTGTGATGTGAAACCATGAGAAATGACCAACCGCTCTGTCGGTAAAGCACTTACTATAAGATACCGTATAAGTAAAATCTGTAAAGGGCAAAATACGAGCGGATTATATATATAACCGGAAAAGTCCGGGTCGATTACCGCAACGAACTAATGCCTGACCCGTTCCAGCAGGTTGCGCAGGCTGTCATAGTACGCCCGGGACATGTCCTCCAGAGGGATATCGATCAGGTCATTGATAACCAGCCGGTCGCGGCCGACACGGCCGATGGCGGCAATCGGGACGCCGCTGGCGGTGCACAGATCGACCAGTTTCTCCGCGTGGGTCTCATCGGTCGAGACAATGATCCGCGACTGGGTTTCGCCAAACAGCAGGCAATCCGGACGGATGTCATCATCGAGATGTATGTGTGCGCCAAACAGGTTTTCACGATCGGACAGACAGCATTCCGCCAGAGCGACCGCCAGACCGCCGTCGGAACAGTCATGGGCCGACTTGATCAGTCCGGCCCTGATTGCGGAAAGAAGCGTATCCTGTACCAGTTTTTCGACATGCAAATCGAGTTTCGGCAGAGGCCCGATATTTTTGCCGAAGATCGTGTGCAGATATTCCGATGCACCCAGTTCCTCATCGGTTTCACCGATCAGGTATATGAAATCACCCGCGTTTTTGAATCCCTGGGTCGTGATATGGCTGACATCATCGATAATCCCCAGCATTCCGATAGTCGGGGTCGGGAACACCGCACGTTCCGGATCCTCATTATAGAAGCTGACATTGCCGCCGGTTACCGGGGTATTGAAATGCCGGCAGGCTTCCCCCATTCCGGCCACCGCTTCGGAGAAACCGTAATAGATTTCCGGCTTGTACGGATTACCAAAATTGAGGCAGTTGGTGATCGCCACCCCGCGCCCGCCGGAACAGGCGATATTGCGGGCCGCTTCGGCCACCGCCTGAATCGCGCCCGCGCGGGGATTGAGATAGCAGTACCGTCCGTTGCAATCGGTCACCAGTGCCAACGCGCGATTGGTTTTGCGTACGCGCAGAACCGCCGCATCGGAACCCGGTCCGACCGCGGTATTGGTGCGCACCATGGAATCGTATTGGTTGAACACCCACCCCTTATCGCAAATATTCGGAGCGGCCAGCATGGTTAACAGGTCTTTACTGAAATCCCGATCGGTCGGGTACTCATCGAGATTGATTTTCGCCAGTTCATCAACATAGGCCGGTTTCCTGGTCTCGCGATGATAGACCGGGGTACCTCCACCCAATGACAGGACATCCGACGGAATCTCTGAAACAGTTTCGCCGTTCAGGCGGACTTTGAAAATCCCGCTGTCGTTGGATTCGCCGATAATCGTGGAATCGAGTTCCCATTTGTCGAAAATGCGCCGAACGTCCTCTTCCCGTCCTTTTTTCACGCATACCAGCATGCGCTCCTGCGATTCCGAAAGCAGGATTTCATACGGGGTCATGTGTTTTTCGCGCACCGGGACCTTGTCGATATCGATTGTCACACCGGCATTGCCCCGGAATGACATCTCCGCACAGGAGCAGGTAATTCCGGCCGCGCCCATATCCTGCACGCCGATTACCAGATCCTCGCGGATGATTTCCAAAGTGGCTTCAAGTAAAAGTTTCTCCGTAAACGGATCGCCGATTTGCACCGAGGGCCGTCGTTCCTGGGATTTTTCCGTGAGTTCCTCGGAGGCGAACGTCGCGCCGTGAATACCATCGCGGCCGGTCTTGGAACCGACAATCATCACCGGATTGCCGACCCCGGAAATCGTGCCGGACACCAATCCGTCGGCTCTGACCAACCCCACCGCCATTGCATTGATCAGCGGATTGCCGGTATAGGCATCATCGAAATAGGTTTCGCCCGCCACCGTCGGGACGCCAAAGGAGTTGCCATAGTCGCCAATACCGCGCACGACACCATCGACCAGATAGCGAACTCGTGGATTATCAGGTGATCCGAAACGAAGCGAATCCAGCGAGGCAATCGGCCGTGCGCCCATGGTAAAAATATCGCGAAGTATGCCGCCGACCCCGGTCGCGGCCCCCTGGTACGGTTCCACCGCCGAGGGGTGGTTGTGCGACTCGATTTTGAACACCACCGCGAGACCGTCGCCGATATCCACGGCACCGGCGTTTTCCTCACCGGCCTTGGACAGCAGGGCGTCGCCTTCACGCGGGAGTGTTTTCAGCAGGGCAATGGAGTTTTTATATGAGCAGTGTTCCGACCACATCACCGAAAAGACGCCAAGTTCGGTGTAATTCGGCTCACGGCCCAGTATTTTGATAATTTCGCGGTATTCTTCTTCGTTTAACCCGTGGTCTTTGACCATTTGCGGGGTAACCTGCGGCTGTTCCATTTCTTCCTCCACTCAGTGAAAGAGGGAATATAGACGCCCCCCCGGTTTGAGTCAAACAGAATGTGTGATTATTTGGGGGTTCGGACGAAACATCCCGACATATGGGGATTGAAATAGGTTCTACCATACGGCGCCGACCAGACAACGCCGACCATTTCTATTGTGTACATTTCATTATCTTCGGCCGTATCCACCGGGTATGCGATAACGGATAGAAACAGCGAATCAAAGCTATTAAACTTGTAACGCAACGACCGATACGGCTGATCGGAAACATTCGACGAATCCGACACAATGTCAAAAAACATGGTACCCGAGACAATACAATAATTGCCGGTAACAAAGCTTATTCGATTGCCGTCCGATTCGGAAATGGATATTTCGAATTGACTATCGGCGAATGTCAATTCCGAGATAAAGATTTTATAGATTAGGGTATCATCTTCTTCCGGAATGAAATTATAGCCCAAGAAAGCGACCGTATATTCATCTGTCCATGTGCCGTCGAATGGGTTTGAAGGCGACGTCACATCTTTCATCAAACCACAACCGGCAAAAAACATAATAACCGCAATAAGACAGAAAAGACATCGCATATGACAACTCACATCTGTAATATTCAGGAGCATTGACGACTATCATATACAATATGTTTCCCATTTCTCAGGTGTCAAAGATATAATCGATTTCCTGCCGGGCGCATGTTATTGAGAAAAAACCAAAAAACACTGGACAGGGGCGCGCCAGCATGTATACTGCCGTACCATGGATGCCATTGAAACATCGGTTCGGGAAAATATCCGGCAATTCGGCATGATTGCGCCCGGCAGTGCGGTTCTGGTTGGTTTTTCCGGCGGCCCGGATTCGACTGCGCTGGTGCAGATGCTGCATAATTGCGCGTGTGATCTGCATTTCGCGCTTGCCGCCTGTTATATCAATCACGGCATCAGGCGAAATGCGGTTGCCGGCGAAATCGCGTATTGCACGGCCATTTGCAAAAAGCTGAATATCCCCCTGACCGTGGTCGAGGCCGATATTCCCGCGTACGCCAAAACCGACAAACTTTCACTCGAACAGGCCGGACGGAATTTCAGAATCGATGCGCTCAATGAAATCGCCAAACGGGAAAAGTGCAACGTGATCGCGCTGGGTCATCATCTTGACGATCAGATCGAAACGATTCTGTTTCGGCTGTTTCGCGGAACCGGCCCGAATGGAATCCTGCCGATCAAGCCAGTCAGCGGCAATATCATCCGGCCGCTTTACAATATCCTCCGTTCTGAAATCGAAGCGTATTGCAAACGACATAAACTCAATCCAGTGCTGGATGAATCCAATCTGCAGTCGCATTTCTCACGGAATTATATTCGCAATAAAATCATTCCGGTAATCGAGACGCATTTCGAGGGGAAATATCGTAATGCGCTGGTCCATTTCGCACAGATTGTCTCTGATGAAAACGACTATCTTGAGTGTCGGACACAAAGAGAATTGAAAAAGATCGCGCAATTCACGCCCGGCGGGAAGATTATTGTTGATTTGGCCAAAATCGCCGCTTATGATCTATGGCTGAGACGGCGACTGATAAAGACGTGCCTGGAGAGGCTGGATGGACAGGTCGGCGCGGGATCGTTTGAACAGATCGGGCGTATCGATGAGATTATCGTCGGTCGAAAAAAGGCGGTAAGCCTCCCGAATGCGATCCGCACAGTCGTCGATCGAGGCTGTTTGTATTTTGTATACGGCACGGTGCGATGGAAAACACACCGATTGGATTGCGAACGGGCGGTTGATCTGCCGGAAATCCGCAGTCGCATGAAATGCCGGAGACGTTCGGGGAGCAAGGCGGTCACGATACGACAAAAACAGGGATACCGGATTCATCTCGACGCCGATAAAATCACCCCTCCCCTGTCGGTGCGGGGGATTCGCACCGGTGACAAGTTCTGTCCTCTGGGAATGCGCGGGACGAAAAAAATCGGCGATTATCTTACCGACGCCAGGGTGTCGCGATTGATACGCGATGAAATCCCGGTGGTGACCGACGGCAGCGGGATTATCTGGCTGGTAGGATATCAGATCGCCGAACGAGTGAAAATCGAGAAGGAAACCACCAATATTTTGGAAATAGAATTGAGTGAAAGACGCAGACATGGAAAGTCACAAATTTGAACTGCTGTTTCCCCAGGATAAAATTTCCCAGAGAATCACGGAACTGGGGCGACAGATTTCGACGGATTACCGGGATAAGAATCCCATTCTGATCGGCGTCCTCAAAGGATGTGTTATTTTCATTGCGGATCTGATCCGCGCCATTACTGTCCCCGTCGAGTTGGAATTCATTTCCGCGTCAAGTTACAATAACGGTCAAACCGCTTCGGAACGCGTCGACATGGGCCGGAATCCCCAAAAACGGCTGACCGGGCGGCATCTTCTGCTGGTCGAGGGGGTTGTCGATTCCGGCAAAACGATCGCATCCATCAAGAAAAAGCTGGAACTTGAGAAACCCGCATCCATAGAAGTTGTTACATTATTGGATAAGCCGAAGTGCCGGAAGGTTGAGGCGCGGATCAAGTATGTCGGATTCGATGCCGGAGAGGACTTCGTTATCGGTTACGGTCTCGACGTCGATCAGAGCTATCGCAACCTTCCCTTTATCGGCAAAGTGACCGAGTAGAAAAAAACCGCAGATTCCGGTCACTTTTGGTCGATTATATAGTATATTAATGTGGGAGTATATGATAGATGAATTCGAAACCCAACGACGACAAATTCGCCGATAATCAGCCGGACCGCGACAATCGCGGCAGTCAGAAAAACCCGGACGGAAAAGAGCCGTTCAGCTGGAAAGGGCCGATCAGGACTCTCGGTTTCTGGCTTGTTATCATTATGGTATTCATATTCGCGTACAGCATTTATTCCTCATCGAGCAATGATATTGCCGAGATCTCCTATACGGAATTCATCAACCAGCTTGAAAATGACAATGTCTCCGAGGTGACGTTTATCGACCGGGATATCGAAGGCGTTCTCAAGCAGGAAACCAATCTGATTTCGGGAAAAACTTCGGGGCGCTACACCAAGTTTAAGGCCCGCATTCCGTTTGATGACAACAGTTTCACGCTTATCGGGCGGCTGGAGAAGGCCGATGTGACAATCTCCGCCAGAACCGAAGGGCCGAATTACTTTTCAATATTGATCTCGATTGCGCCGTGGTTTCTGCTGATTTTTATCTGGCTGTTTTTCCTCAGACAGATGCAGGGCGGCGCGGGCACCAAGGGTATTTTCTCGTTCGGCAAAAGCCGCGCCAGGCTGTTGACCGATGAACGTCCGAAAGTGACATTCAGCGACGTGGCCGGAGTTTCCGAGGCAAAAGAGGAACTAAGCGAGATTATCGAGTTTCTTAAAGATCCCAGCAAGTTTTCCAAGCTGGGCGGCAAAATTCCGAAAGGCGCACTGCTGTTGGGACCTCCCGGTTCGGGTAAAACATTACTGGCTCGCGCGGTGGCCGGTGAAGCCGGCGTGCCGTTTTTCTCCATGTCGGGTTCGGATTTTGTCGAGATGTTTGTCGGTGTCGGCGCGAGCCGGGTCCGCGACCTGTTCGAACAGGGCAAGAAAAACGCACCATGCATTATTTTTATAGATGAAATCGACGCGGTCGGTCGTCATCGCGGCGCCGGTCTCGGCGGCGGTCACGATGAACGCGAACAGACACTCAACCAGCTTCTGGTTGAGATGGACGGTTTCGAGTCCAACGATGGCGTGATATTGGTAGCGGCCACCAACCGTCCGGATATTCTCGATCCGGCACTGTTGCGTCCGGGACGGTTCGACCGTCAAATCGTGGTCGATTCCCCGGATGTCAAGGGACGCGAGGGGATTCTTTCGGTTCACACCAGAAAAATCAAACTCGATCCCAACGTAAAACTCGACATCCTGGCGCGCGGCACCCCCGGACTATCCGGCGCCGATCTGGCGAACATGGTCAATGAGGCGGCATTGCTGGCGGCACGCAAAGACCATGACACGGTCACGATGGATGATTTCGAGGAGGCCAAGGACAAGGTTATGATGGGTGCGGAACGCAAGTCCATGGTCATCGCCGATGAAGAAAAGCGCATGATCGCCTATCATGAGGCCGGACACGCACTGGTTGCCAAGTATTTGCCGGATGCCGACCCGGTGCACAAAGTCACGATTATCCCGCGCGGGCTGGCCCTCGGGGTGACGCATTATCTTCCGGTTGATGAACGGCATACGCATTCCAAGACGCGGATTGAAATGCGTCTGGTTTATGCCATGGGTGGACGGGTGGCGGAACAGGTGGTTTTCGGCGACGTGTCCACCGGAGCCAGTGACGACTTGCGTCGTGCCTCAGACATTGCCAAGAATATGGTTTGCAAATGGGGTATGTCGGCGAAACTGGGACCGACAACATTCGGTAAACATGAAGACCAGTTGTTTTTAGGCAAAGAACTTGTCGCACATCGCGATTATTCGGAACAAACCGCGCAGATCATCGACGAGGAAGTGCGCCATATTGTTGAAAAGGCCGAAAGACGGGCGTATACGATTCTCACCGAACACCGTGACGCGCTCGATAAGGTTGCGGAACGTCTGCTTGAGAAGGAAGTTCTCGACGGGCACGAAATCGACGAAATAATCGGGCGGGGCGGCTCGGACGGCGTAAAATCCCCGGAACCGGCCCCGGAGGTCGATGGATAAAGACAAAATCCTCAAAGGCGTGCGGCTGATTCTCGAGGGAATCGGTGAGGATCCGGAACGAGAGGGGCTGAAACGCACTCCCGAACGATTGTATGAATTCTACAAGGATGTTTTCTCCGGTATCAAATCCAAACCGGAGAAAACGCTTCGGCTGTACACCAAGCCGAACAAGGATGAACTGATTATCGTCCGCGACATTTCCTTCTACTCCATGTGCGAACATCACCTGGTGCCGTTTTTCGGCAAGGTGCATATCGCGTATATTCCGCAGAAAAACAAAATCACCGGCTTTTCCAATCTGGTGGAGATTGTCGAGGTCTTTTCCAAACGTCCCACCGTGCAGGAAGAGCTGACTTCCCAGATCGCCGACAGCATTTATACCATCATCAACGCCAAAGGCGTGCTGGTGATCATCGAAGCCGAACATCTGTGCATGACCATGACCGGGGTCAAGAAGCCCGGATCGCGCACGATCACGTCGGCGGTGCGCGGCAACCTGCGCCAGGAGGCCACTCGCGCGGAAGCGATGGCGCTGATCAAGCAATAATCATCGCGATTCGATCCGTCAATATCAATATTATCTTGCCGACTTGTGACTGCTTATCTATATTCATACCAGAGACATCGCTGTCAGGATAAACGAACATGATATACGCCACCAAAAATCCCGGCACAATGGCATTGCCGAACGGACAGTCGCTGACATTCGAACGTCCGCTGGTAATGGGCATTGTCAATGTCACGCCCGATTCGTTCTCGGACGGCGGGATGTTTTATGCGCCGGATGATGCGATCAAACACGCCCGGCAGTTGATCGCGGACGGAGCGGATATTATCGACGTCGGCGGTGAATCGACCCGTCCCGGTTCCGAACCGGTACCGATCGATGATGAAACCAGGCGGGTGATACCGGTGATCCGCGCGATCAGGGAGCACTCTCCCATTCCGATATCGATCGATACCACCAAGTCCGATGTGGCGGAAGAGGCAATTAAGAACGGTGCGACCATCATCAATGATATCTCGGCCCTGCGGTTCGATCACAAAATGGTCGAGGTGGCCTCGGCATACAAGACTCCGGTGGTCCTCATGCACATGCTGGGTCAGCCGAAGACGATGCAGGAGGCGCCGCATTATCATGATTGTCTCAGCGAGATCAGGCAGTTTTTCTCCGAACGCATCCATTTCTGTCTCAATTACGGTATCGACAAGAACCGGATCATCATCGATCCGGGAATCGGTTTCGGAAAACGGCTGGAGGACAATCTGGAAATACTGCGGCGACTCGAGGAGTTTCGCATGTTCGACTGCCCGCTTCTACTCGGTGCTTCGCGAAAATCGTTTATCAGCATGATTACCCGGGATCGGCATGACCCATTGTCACGAATCGGCGGATCGATCGCGTCGGCGGTTCTGGCAGTGCGCAACGGTGCGCATATCGTACGGGTACACGATGTCGCCGCCACGGTCGAAGCGATCAAAGTGACCGCGGCCATCGAGGGGGCGCAATAGACCATGCAGTTGTTCCAGATCGAATTCCTGTCTTTTCGCCTGATCGACCTAATCGATATTATCATTGTGGCCCTGATTATATATCAACTGCTGGCGCTGATGAAAGGAACCCGCGCCGCGCAAATGGTCACCGGGCTGGTGCTGATCTTTATTGTCGCCTTTATCGCGTTCTGGTTTCAACTCGAGGGATTGTCGTGGCTATTCAGTAATCTCGCCACGGTCGGGTTTATCGTGCTGGTCATTGTTTTTCAGCCGGAACTGCGCGCGGTGCTGGCGCGCATGGGACATACCCGGATATTCCAGTATTTCATCAAGGTCGAAGAACGCAAATCGGTCGAGGAAATTTCCCGTGCCACGATCCGCCTGTCGGAGTTGCGCTATGGCGGTCTGATAATTATCGAGCGGACAGTCGGTCTGAAAAACTACATCGAAACCGGCAAAAAACTCAACGCGCAGTTGTCCTCGGAGATTATCACCACCCTGTTCACGCCGTATACGCCGCTTCACGACGGCGCGATAATCGTGTCCGGAGAAATAATCGCCGCCGCGGCCTGCACGCTTCCGCTTACTCAAAATCCCCGCTACCGCAAGCTTTACGGCATGCGGCATAAGGCCGCAATCGGTGTCACGGAAGTCTCCGATGCGATCGCGGTAGTCGTTTCCGAGGAAACCGGCGGGATTTCCATCTGCTACAAGGGCTACATGGAGAAAAATATCGATCGCGCGGAATTCAAACAGCGTCTCGCCGAGTATCTTACCAAGCAATAAGGCCGTTTTCCTGCTTTTCTATTTGGCTGTCCCCCCCGTTCTGTCATATATTGGCTGGACAGGTCGAATAACCCAAACGACAAGATACGATGTTTATTGATTTTGCGGAAATAGAGGTTAAAGCCGGCGACGGCGGTCACGGATGTGTGTCGTTTCGCCGTGAGAAATATATCGCCAAGGGCGGCCCCAACGGCGGCGATGGCGGACGCGGCGGCGACGTGATTTTCCGTGCCGACGGGAATCTGACCACCCTGCTCGATTTTAGATATAAGCGCCATTACAAAGCTCAGAACGGCGCTCCCGGAGAAGGAAGCCTCAAATCCGGGAAATCCGGCGAATCGGTAACGGTTCGGGTGCCGACCGGCACGATCCTGATCAATGCCGAGACCGAGCAGGTTATCGCCGACCTGGATGAGGACGGCAAGGAAGTCGTGGTGGCGCGCGGCGGACGCGGCGGACACGGGAATACGCATTTTAAATCAGCGACCAATCAGACCCCGCGTCAGGCGGAAAACGGACGTTCCGGCGAGCGTATTCGGATCAATTTGGAGTTGAAACTGCTGGCCGATGTCGGCCTGGTGGGGCTTCCCAACGCGGGCAAATCGACCATGCTGTCGGTGCTGTCGGAGGCGCGTCCGAAAATCGCCGACTATCCGTTTACGACGTTGATCCCGAATCTCGGCATCGTTAAGATCCGCGACCATAAGTCGTTCGTCATGGCGGATATTCCGGGTATAATCGAAGGCGCGTCACACGGCAAGGGGCTCGGCCTGCAGTTTTTACGGCATATCCAGCGCACGCGACTGGTTGTGTATTTAATCGATGCGTTCACCGATGATGTTGAAAAAACGATTGCGACATTGAAAACCGAACTGGAACAATACGACCGATCACTGGCGCAACGCCCGGCAATCGTTGTCCTGAATAAAATCGACCTCTTCGATGAGGACGAGAGAAAAATGATTTCGCAAAAAGTCCATCCCGATTATATTCTTTTCTCGGCATTGACCGGCCTGGGGGCCGTTGATCTGCTGAACAGGATTGAACATGCTCTTGAACACGAACGAACAGATCGAACGACTGACTGACCTGATTACACTGAATGCCATCGAGGGAATCGGCCCCAATCGCATGTACGCCCTGATCGAGCGGTTCGGATCGGCCGGCGCGGTGCTGGAGAAATCCAGGGCCGACCTGCTGGATATCGCCGGCATCGGAGAATCACTGGCGGATGCCATTGCTACGGGACAAAACCGTCGTGCGGCCGCCGACGTGGTGAGCACGATTGTCAGACTCGGCTGGAAAGCGATCACATACGACGACGCACGTTATCCCAAACCGCTGGCGTCACTTCCCGACAAACCGCCCTGCCTGTTTTATCTCGGGGAATATCTCGAAATTGACACCAACGCGATTGCCATTGTCGGTTCGCGGCTGGCTTCCGAGGAGGGCCGCCTGTTTGCCGGGCAGTTGTCCATGGCACTGGCCGAACGCGGCATCGCCGTGGTTTCGGGCATGGCGCGCGGGATCGACACTGCCGCCCATCGCGGGGCGCTCGATGCCGGAGGACGCACGATCGCGGTGTTCGGGTGTTCGCTCGATATCATCTACCCTCCCGAGGGGAAGGATCTGGCGAGCCGTATAATACAAGGCGGCGCGATTTTCTCGGAATTTTTGCCGGAAACCAAGCCGCTGGGACCGAATTTCCCCCGCCGCAACAGGATTATTTCGGGGCTATCTGAGGGCGTGGTAGTTATCGAGGCCGCGGAACGATCCGGGGCGTTGTCGACGGCATCGCATGCTTTGGCGCAAAATCGCGAAGTGTTTGCGGTGCCCGGTTCGCCACGGTCACGCCACAGTACCGGCACCAATATGTTGATCAAACAGGGAGCGACCTTGCTGACCTCGGTCGAAGACATTTTCGAACAATTACCCCGCCTGGTGCATAAAACCAAAATGGTCCGCGCTGAGGATGTGCAGGAATTGACCGACGGGGAACGAAAAATCCTGCGGTTTTTCGACGAAGGCCCGATACATATTGACAAACTAACCCGTCTGGCCGACGCCGCGGTTTCGGATTTACTGCAAATTCTGCTGGCGCTCGAACTGAAGGGCATAATCAAGGAACTATCCGGAAAACGGTACATTTTGAATTGAGTGCGGAACTATGGTACGAAAATCAGTGAAAGTCATCAATCGACTCGGTATGCACGCCCGCCCCGCCGCGGCTTTTGTCAGCCATGCCTCACGCTTCATGTCGGAAATCCACATCGAAAAGGACGGCTTGAAAGTCAACGGGAAATCAATCATGGGCGTGATGATGCTGGCGGCGGAAATGGGATCGGAACTGTTTATTACCGCCATGGGCGACGACGAAGAAGAGGCGGTGGAAACCCTGGTCGATCTGGTTCGCACCGGATTCGGCGATTTGAAAGATTTATAAAGTGGTTGCATTGCATACGAACCGGGTATTATGTTGAATGGAAATTAGGCGAAACACCATCATGACCAAAAAGACGATCATATTGAAGGGGATCTCGGTTTCATCGGGACTGACATTCGGACAGGTGCGCGTTATTTATGGTTGGGATCAGGCGGTCGGCGAACGAGTGCTGGATAAGAGCCAGATCACCGATGAGCTGTTGCGTCTGGATAACGCCGTCAATGAAAGCCTGCTGGAAATCAACCGCTGGAAGAAAATGGCGGGTGAAAAAGTCGACGGCCCGGTGGCGAGGATTTTCGACACTCAGTTGATGATCGCGTCCGATCAGGAATTCATAAAAAAGGTTAAAGAGGAGATTCGCTCCAAACATCGCAATGCGGAGTTCATTTACAGCCAGCTGGTGGAGAGATCGATCACACCGTTGAAGAAATCCGATGACGAATACATGCGGCAAATGGTGTATGAAATCGAAGCCGTTTCCAAAATGGTTCTGGGGAATCTGCGCGGACATCATGACTATCCCAACGGCAAGTTCCCGGCTGATACGATTGCGGTCGGGATGAATTTCACGGCCGCGGAGATTCTTAATCTCTGCGACCGGGGGGTCAAAGCCATCGTGACCTCCGAAGGAAGCGCCACGTCTCATATGGCGCTGATCGCGCGCAGTTTGCTGATCCCCACGATTGTTTCGGTCCCGCGCGTGCACCTGCGGGCCAAAAGCGGCGACCAAATTATAGTCGATGCCGACAAGGGCGAAGTGACACTGCACCCGCCGCAAAACGTCTGGACCAAACTGGTCCGTCAAAAAAAGACACTGACCGCCCTTCCGCTGACCCGTCTGCAGAAACTGCCCGATTTCCCGCCGAAAACACTCGACAAGGTGGCGATTAACCTGGCCGCCAATATCAGTCTTCCCGGCCCGGCTGACCGCATTCTGCCCAAACACAATGTCGGGGTCGGTCTGTACCGCACCGAGTTTCTTTATCTGCAAAGCGGCACGTTTCCATCGGAGGACGAGCAGTTCGAATTATACGATGATGTCGCGGCGGTGTATTATCCCCAGGATGTCGTGATCAGGACGTTCGATCTGGGATCGGACAAGTACTATAAAAACGACCGTTTCGGCGAAGAAAAAAACCCGGCGCTGGGATGGCGGGGAATTCGCGCGGCGCTGGATATGCCGAAAATTTTCAAAGACCAGGTGCGCGCCATTTTGCGCGCGTCGCATCGCGGCAATGCGAAAATCCTACTTCCCATGATTACCGACGGTTCCGAGATCCGCAAGGTCATCAACATTATCCGACGGGTCATGGTGGAACTTCGCAAGGATCATCATGAATTCGACAAGGATATCGAGGTCGGTATCATGATTGAGGTCCCCGCGGCGGCATTGAATATCGAAGATTTGGCCGATAAGGTGGATTTCTTCTCGATCGGTTCCAACGATTTGACGCAGTACACGCTTGCCGCTGATCGCGACAATCAAAAACTGGCAAAAGTATTCAATCCCCTACATCCCGCGGTCATTCGCCTGTTCAAGATGACGGTCGATGCCGCCGGGAAGCATAATATTCCGGTCAGTCTGTGTGGCGAGCTGGCGGGCGACCCGCTGGCAATACCGCTGTTGATCGGCCTGGGTATCGATTTGCTTTCAATGAACCCGTCGCGTCTGCTGGGTGCCTGCAAACTGATATCGCGCCTTCGGCACGACAGTACCAGGAAGCTGGCCGAGGATGTCCTCAAGGCGAGTAAGGCCAAAGATGTCGAAAGCATACTCTTTGAATACAACATGTCACTTTAACCGTAACACCGACAGGATGTAACTTTGGATATTACGCGCGAAACCGCCGACCGACTCGATCCGTCAGGTATGTATAAGAAAATCCACGATTTCCCCGAACAGCTATTGCAGGCCGCCGAAATCGGACGGCAGATCAATTTGGGATTTATCAACGGCAATACTCTCCGGCATATTATTGTCGCCGGGATGGGCGGCTCCGCGATCGGCGGCGATCTGATCCGTTCCTTTCTGGCCGACCGTCTGCCGATTCCCTTAGCCGTATGCCGGCATTATACTCTGCCAAACTATGTCAATGAACAAACACTGGTTATTGTCTCGTCGTATTCGGGCAACACCGAAGAAACCGTATCGGCCTGCCGGGATGCGCTTTCCCGCAAGGCGTCTATTATCTGCCTGACTTCGGGCGGGAAAATCGGCGCAATTGCCGACGAAATACATCTGCCGGTTGTCCCCCTGCCGCCGGGGTATCCCCCCCGCGCCGCGCTGGGATTTTCATTTGTTCCCCTGATGTTTATCATGGAAAAACTGGGATTTGCCCAAAAAGTCGAAGACGATATTCATGAAATTGCATCGGGTCTGAAGGCATACCGGGAGCAGTATAAACTTGAGACGCCGACCGAACAGAATCCGGCCAAACAGCTGGCACAGCGAATCCATAACAGGATTCCCATCCTGTATTCCGGTCCGGATCGGATCGATACGGTCGCCACGCGCTGGAAAGGCCAGATTTGCGAAAACGCCAAATGCCTGGCGTTTCACAATCAATTCCCCGAATTCAACCATAACGAGCTGGTCGGATGGGAGGCGATCGACGCCTATCGAGATAAACTGGTTGCGGTCTATCTGATGGATTCCGACGATCACGACCGGGTCAGGCTTCGCATGAACATTGTGCGTCAAGTCTTTGCGAATCAACATATTGAAGTCGCTGAGGTGATTTCACAGGGGGATTTCCCGCTGGGACGGATATTCTCTCTGATCCAGCTGGGGGATTTCATGTCCTATTATCTGGCGCTTCTCAACGGGGTTGACCCCTATCCGGTGAAGGTGATTGATTTCCTCAAAGACAAACTGAAGTAAGCACTTGGCGCAATTCGAGTTGTTTCTCGCCCGATTTAATAATTCTATCCTTGCGAAAGCATCGGAAACTATTATATTAATTGGCTGTTATACAGACAAACGAGGCTGACATGTTAATATCGGTTTGTAAATCAAAGATTCACCGGGCCACCGTGACCGAAGCCAATCTCGACTATGAGGGGTCGATTACGATTGATGCCGACCTGATGGAAGCGGCCGATCTGGTAGAGTTTGAAAAAGTCCATGTTTTGAATATTACCAACGGCGAACGTCTTGAAACTTACGTCATTGAGGGTGGAGCCGGCACGGGGGTTATTTGTCTTAACGGTGCGGCCGCTCACAAAGGCAAGAAGGGTGACCTGGTTATTATCATATCCTATGGCCTTATGGAAAAAGGCACATCTTCCGATATTAATCCAAAGATCGTCAAGGTCGACGGCAACAACAGTATAATCTGATTTATTTCTCATGACAGATTCAACCGCCGCAATCATCCTTGCCGCAGGCAAGGGAAAACGCATGAAATCAGACCTGCCCAAAGTCCTTCACCGGATCAACGGCGTGTCGATGATCAGGCAAGTCCTGACCACTCTTGATCGGATCGGGTTCGACCGTACTGTCGTGGTTATCGGCCATAAGGGTGAGCAGGTCATTGCCGATGTTCACGATTTCGATGTCGAATTCGTCTGGCAACGTGAGCAGTTGGGCACCGGCCATGCCGTCATGATGGCCGAGGACTTGTTTACAAGCTTTGATGGAACGATTCTGGTGGCCGCCGGCGACGTGCCGTTTTTATCGACGGAGTCGATTACGCGACTGCTTGAAGTACATCGGCGCAATCAGGCCGGGGCGACCTGTCTGTCGGCGAATTTCGACGATCCGACCGGGTACGGGCGTATCGTTCGCAAGGAAGGCACCGATATCCTTCTGGAGATTGTCGAACACAAAGACGCCGATGAGGCGACTCGTCGCATCACCGAGATAAATTCCGGGACGTTCTGTTTTTCGGCAAGGGAGCTGTTTGCGGCCCTGCATAAGGTGAAAAACAATAATGTCCAGCAGGAATACTACCTGACCGATACGATCAAGATCATGCAGGCGGCCGGAACGACCTGCGCGGTATGGCAGGTACCCAATCCTATGGAAGTATCCGGGGTCAATTCGGTCGATCAGCTCAAGGCTCTCGAAAAAGCGATGGCAGGCCGGGATTTAACGGAAAAATAACGCCAACTGAGTGTATAAGAAAAAGATGCCGGGCGGAATCTCCGCCGGTAAAATTTGATTGACAACAATCTTAAACGTATATTATATGAGTGATAAGACCTGCACGAAGAGGGGAATTATGAAGAAAGCGTCTCTCATTATATTTTTGGCGTTGTTCGCACTGGGGTCGTCGGCACTGGCGCAGTTTACCGACAAGGCCGAGTTTGACAATATCAGGAAGGATTATCTGGGATTGAAACCCGCGGATAAGCCTTTCGCGTTTATTGATCTGTCCAAACTCCACTGGAATCATTCCTATTCCCTGTCGTACTTTTCAGGAGGCGGGACATCCGGATCAATGGGGATGTATACCGGTTCGTTGCTGTATGAAATCTCGCCGTCGCTCCTTTTAAACCTCAAGCTGGGCGTGGCGCACAATCCGGGAGGCCTTTTTGACCGGTCCGTAAACAGCGATGCGGTTTTTCTGCCGGGGCTCAGGCTTGATTATCAGCCGTCGCAAAACCTGCATATTTCGATCGGCTTTGACTCCTACCCCGTTTCGGATTATTATTACCCTTACTATTCGCCGTACCGGAATCCATATTCCTGGCGCAGATGGTAGGCATTGCGATTAAATGATGAGTGGCGACAGAACACCCCACCAACGCGGAATTGACAGCATAACATGAAAAGAACAAGCTCAACGTCAAGGCGGAAACAGCCCCGCACCAAAGATAAATCGCGAGTTCTCGAACTGGCGATCGTGGCGTTATTCGCATTGGTGCTGATTTACGGCGCCAGTTTCGCCATCCGGGTCACTCACGGATTTTCCAAGACCATTGATATGCCGGAATATTCGGTGCGCCTGCAGATTCTCAACGGCTGTGGAGTCACCGGGGCGGCGTCCAAACTGGCCAAGGCGCTTCCCGGCCTGATTTCTCTTCCGCTTGAGGTCGCCATACTGGACACTGACGACTTTAATTCGTATGATGTAAAGGAATCTTTTGTTATTTCGCGTGACGGTGATCTCAAGGCGGCCGGATTATTCGCTCAACAATTAGGCCTGAATGCGGATAATATTGTTTACAAACCGATTGAAAACAATTATCGTAGTATATCGCTCACACTGGTTTTGGGCGACGATTTCGAAACCATTATAAACCCTGTGTCGGAATAGGAGATATATAGTAATAATTTGAACCTGACACCTTTATCTATCGCCCGCACAGCAGGAAAGCTGGCCCTGAGTAAAAAAGGGCTCGACGTAAAAATCCTTAAGATCAAAAGCATCTCAAATATTTGTGACTATTTTGTCATTGTAAGCGGTGATGTTGACGTGCATGTCAGGGCCATTGCTGATGCGATTGATGAGGGGCTGCGTCTTAAAGGCGTGCGGCCGTGGCACCGCGAAGGAATGCGAAGCGGCAACTGGATTTTGCTGGATTATGTCGACGTCGTGGTGCACATCTTCCAGAAATCAGCTCGTGAGTTTTACGCCCTGGAAAAATTATGGGGCGACGCTCCGGTTGAGGAACTAAGCTGACACCCTCTCCTGTCACTAAGAAAAAATATCAATTGCTATAGAGAAAGAGTAGTGCTATGAGCAAAACCAACATTGTGGAAAGCTCCGATCTAAAAAACAAAACGATCGCAGAATTGCTTCAGATTGCCGAAGCCCTCGATATTCCCGGAGTCAGCGGTCTGCGAAAGCAGGAGCTTATTTACAAAGTCATGGAAGCCACCTCCTCCCAACAGGAGGGGATGATATTCGCCGAGGGCGTCCTGGAAATCCTCAATGAGGGGTATGGATTCTTGCGCTCGCCGAATTACAACTATCTGCCCGGCCCGGATGATATCTATGTCTCCCCGTCGCAGATCAAGCGCTTTGACCTGCGCACCGGCGACACGATTTCCGGCCAGGTGCGGCCGCCCAAAGACAATGAGCGGTATTTCGCCCTGTTGAAAATCGAGGCAATCAATTTCGAGGACCCCGAGGTCACCAAACACAAGACGTTGTTTGACAACCTGACCCCGTTGTATCCTGAAAGCCAGTTCATGCTCGAAGTCAACGCGGATGATCTGACCACACGGATCATGGATTTGATGACCCCGATCGGCAAGGGACAGCGGGCGCTGATTACATCGCCGCCGAAAGCCGGCAAGACCATTATCCTGCAGAAAATCGCCAACTCGATCACGACCAATCATCCCGATGTCAAGCTGATCGTTTTATTGATCGACGAACGACCGGAAGAAGTCACCGATATGCGCCGCTCGGTTCGCGGTGAGGTGATTTCATCGACGTTCGATGAGCCCGCCGACCGTCACGTGCAGGTCGCCAATATGGTGCTGGAAAAAGCCAAGCGTCTGGTCGAGCACCGGCATCACGTGGTGATCCTGCTTGACAGTATCACCCGTCTGGCGCGCGCCCACAACGCGGTGGTGCCGCACTCCGGCAAGATTCTTTCCGGCGGTGTCGACTCCAACGCCCTGCACAAACCGAAACGCTTTTTCGGTGCGGCCCGCAATATCGAAGAAGGCGGCTCGTTAACCATTATCGGCACGGCCCTGATCGAAACCGGCTCGCGCATGGATGAGGTTATTTTCGAAGAGTTCAAGGGAACCGGTAACCTCGAAATGGTGATGGATCGTCGTCTTTCCGACCGCCGGATATTCCCTGCCATGGATATCAACCGCAGTTCCACCCGTAAGGAAGAGCTGTTGCTTCCGCCGGACGTTTTGGCCAAGGTCTGGGTTCTGCGCAAATTCCTGGCGGAGATGAGTCCTATTGAGGCGATGGAATTTTTAATCGACCGCATGAAGAAAACCAAGAACAACCAGAAGTTCCTGCAGTCGATGAAGGATTAATGGTCGGGAGCGTATATCGCCGTTACCTGGCGGCGATTTCCTGCCTGGTATAGGCTGTCAGTCCGCCGGCCGAAAGAATTTTCCGCATAAAATCCGGAAGCGGAGTGATTTCCGCAATGGCGTTGTTGTGTGTGAGTCTCCCCTCCGCCAGATTGATTTCAATCATGTCGCCGTCTGATATGCGATCAGTTTCAGCGTACATGACCGGCGCAATACCACTGTTTATCATGATTCGGAAAACAGCTCTGGTGAATTTCGATGCGATTACGCATGTGATTCCGGCTGTTTTCAGGTCGGCGACTGTTTTCTGACCCAATCTGCAGTCGATATCGGCGTTTTTCACCGCCAGAATGCCCGCGCCATTGATAGCCGACAAATCGACCACAATGTCAGCGGCCACCCGACATATTCCGGATATGACAGTATATGTACACATAAGGCTGAACAGGCAATATAATGACAGGCCTGTCCGATTGCAACTTCTATTGAAATATCAGTGGTAATGTATTATGGGGCTGTATCTTATGGGCGTCCTACCCGACAAACCTCGTTGGGTCGGTGATAACACCGGACATGGCCGAGGCCGCCGCCGTGGCCGGTGAAGCCAGGTAGATCTCGGCACTTGCGGCTCCCAGCACCCCGGAGCGGTTGTCACCGAAGGTGGTCAGGCAGTGTTCTCCATCACCCAAAAGGCATTGCTGATCGTTCGGACCGGGGCCGCTTTGCGGGTTCATGACCACTGCGCCGGCCTCAACAAAGGCGCGAATCAGTCCCTTTTTCAAAGCTTCCAGATAGATCGACCGCGATCCCGGGAAAATGATCAACTGCACGTCGGGATGCACCTGATTGCCTTTCATGATATCCGCTACCAGACGCAAATCGTCGAAACGTCCGCTGTTGGTTGAGCCGATAATGATCTTGTCAAGCGGCGTCCCCTCGACTTCCACAACCGGGCGGACGTTATCAACGTTTGACGGGCAGGCGATTTTCGGCACCAGCGAATCGATATTGAACTCATACGTATCGTCATAGACGGCGTCTTTGTCGGCCAGCGCCGGGCGGAACGGCATTTTGGTCCTTCCCATGAAAAAGCGCCGGGTGGTTGTGTCGAACGGACAGATCGCGACTTTGGCCCCCATCGACCGCGCCATCCCGGTCAGGGTCATGCGCTCTGAAATCGACATCTGTGTCATCGCCGTGCCGTTGAATTCGATGGAACGATAAGCCGCACCGCCGGTGGTGAGTTTCTTGGCGATAAACAGGCTGACATCCATGGCAAAAACGCCGCGCGGCAGTTTGCCATTAATCATGATCTTCACGGTTGACGGGACTTTCATCCAGATTTTCCCGAGCGCCCAGATCGATGCCATCTCGGTGGTGTCGATTCCGGTTGACAGCGCCCCGATAGCACCATAGGCGGTTGTTTCGGCATTGGTACCCAACGCCAGTTGACCGGGCAGGACGTGCCCGCGCTCGACCACGATCTGATGGCATCCTCCCTCGCGGAAATCATAGAAATGCTTAATATTCTGACGTTTGACAAATTCCCGAATCGCTTTTTGCATCCCGATGTCATGATTGGTATTGTCGCCGGGACAGGAATCCAGCGGGATCACGATCCGGTTGGGATTCCACACATAGTTCAGCCCGAATTCCTGAAACCGCTCGATAACATCGGCGGCATTGAGATGGGACATGACCAGATCAGGCTCAACCTCGACAAACTCCCCTTCTTCAACTTTCTCCATGCCGGCACGCTCCGCGAAAATCTTCTGCGCGATAGTGCGCCGCCCATAATGATATATCTTGCCGATCAGTTTTTTCGGCCCGCCGAGATCAAGCTCCAGCTGTTCCAGTTTCAGAAAAGCCGGCTTGTCTTTGAGACCATACCGTCGCCGCCAGTTGTAAAACGCCGCCTTGGAGATTCCCAGTTCCAGGCCGCACCGATAGTCGTCCCCGAACCGTTCCCACAATTCCCTGATTTCAATCTCCGAGAATTTCGGGTAGGAGTGTTTGGGGATGTTTTTTTTGCGACGCCAGTACGCGACCAGCTGAGGAGTCACGTTGCCGAGTCGTTCAGCGATCTTCTCATCGGTCTTGTACAGCTTTTGAAGTTGGATCAGCTCCGCTTTGGTCGGGATTTTCTTTCGCGGCATACGCTCTGAAATCCTTCCATCAGCATCCCGTAGATCAACTCATGCCCGAACGACACCACCCGGGTTTTGCCGATCACCGGCATGTAACTGGTATCCTCGGTCCAGCGGGGCACGATATGCATGTGCTGATGACCGGGCACGCCGGCCCCGGATCCCTTCCCCATGTTCATGCCGATATTGAACGATTCCGGGTTCAGCACGCTTTTGATGACTTCAACCGTCAATTGCACGGTCTCGATCATCTCGTGCGCTTCGGCCGGTATCAGGCGATAGATTTGTCCGACATGACGGTACGGCACCACCATGACATGGCCGGAATTGTACGGGAATTTGTTCATGATAACAAAGGTTTTGTCGCCGCGATACAGGATCAGATTCTTCTTGTCATTGCGGCCTTTCAGCGCATTGCAAAAAATACATCCTTTTTCCTTCGGTCCGAGGATGTATTCCGCCCGCCAGGGAGCCCATAAGTATTTCTCGCGCATGGCTCCAAGATATAACAAAAACGATGCGATGACAAATGGTTTCTTGTCAGCGGACCATGGATGGCATGAGTAGTATAAAAAAATCCCCCGCAAGCGGGGGATCATGTCTGTCAGGTAGCCGCAAGGGCTACTCCTGTTTTTTCTTTTTCTTCGGTTTCTTCTTTTCTTTCTTCTGCGGGACTTTCGGCATGGTTTTTCACCTCCCGTATGTGAAAATTCAGATAACTCATTGCGCCGGCCTGGCCGTCTCGACGACAGGTTCCCGCCTGCGTAGGTAATATATAACCGATTATTAAAACATCATGCAAGAATTAATTCGATCAGCGGTGTGGAATGCTAATGAATGGTACTCAGGTTGTCCAGGTCGATATTATACTGCTTGATTTTCAGCCGCAGAGTCGATTCCGGGATATTCAGAAATGCCGCCGCATGTTTTTTCACGCCGCTTTGATCGCGCAGGGCTTTGATAATAAAGCGTCGCTCATACTCGGCGAGATAATCATACAGCGAAAATTCCTTATTGAAACGGATATCGGTATTCAAATCCAGTTCGTTGGTGTCCTCGCCGGAATCGGCCGAGGTAATCTTACTCGACAACAACGAAACTTCGACTTTGCGCGCATCGCCCGCCAGCAACACCAGTTTGCGAACTTCGTTTTCAAGTTCGCGTACGTTTCCGGGCCAGTCGAAATTCACCAGCAGGCGCAGTGACTCGGCGGAGAATTTCACCGTGTCGCCCGCGAAATGATGAATCAGCAGTGGAATATCCTCGCGCCGTTCTCTCAGCGGCGGGATGCGGAAACACAACGCAGTCAGACGATAATACAAATCCTGACGGAATCGTCCGCCCTCCATCTCAAACTTGAGGTCCTTATTGGTTGCGGAAACCAGGCGCACGTCGACTTTGCGCGGACGGGTTTCACCGAGTCGGACGATTTCCTGCTCTTCCAGAATTCGCAGGACTTTGGCCTGTATCGACAGCGGCATATCGGCGATTTCATCGAGGAAAAACGTCCCGCCGTCGGCTTCTTCAAACAGCCCCGACTTATCGCGTTCGGCGCCGGTGAACGCTCCGCGTTTGTGGCCGAACAACTCGGATTCCAGCAGGGTCTCCGGAAGGGCCGCGCAGTTCACCGAGATAAACCGTTTCTCGCGACGATTGGAGCTGTAGTGAATCGTTTTGGCCAACAAATCCTTGCCGCACCCGGTTTCACCCTCAATCGCGATTGCGATATTGGAGTCGACCACCTGTTGTACCCTGGCCAGCATCTCCAGCATGGCCTTGTTCTGCGTAATGATATTCGGGAACGCCGCAGTCTCGAGCAGTTGCGCCTTCAGCCGTTTGTTGTCCTCTTCCAAAAGCACTCGGTCATACTCCGCCATCTTCAGCGAAACCAGATCGGCGAAACCGACCACGAAATTCAATTCGCGCTGTCCGAACGGTTTGAAATGACCGTTGGACGAAATGCGGTCGAGATAAATATACCCGGTTACCTCTTTGCTCAGCAGCAGAGGCGTCACGATAACGCTTGAGATAACCTTGCCTTCGTCGGCCTGCAACAGGTCATTGATAAACGGATCGCGACGGCAATCCAAAAGCAGGGTCGGGCCGTCGGAATGGATTTCTTCCCCGACCAGTTCATCGAATTGCTGGATAAAACGTTTTTTCTGGTGATCGGTCAGCCGCATATTGGTTACCAGACGACTGCCGTTGTCACTGTTCAGATTGTAGATAACAATCCGATGTGCTCCGGCCCGTTTGGCGAGAATATCCAGAATCTCATCGACGTGGCCGGTTTTCAATTCCTTGTATTCCGAATCGGAAAAATAATTCCCGAAGATTTTAAACTCGTTTTCGGGCGACAGTGATGCGGCCACCGCCTGCTTGGACAGATCCTGAAGGAACAGGCGGACACTGCGGATTTTGGCGCGTTCCGAAATCTTCTCGAATATCTTTTCAGCTTCCTGCAATTTTTTAAATCCGGAAGAAATGTCGGAATGCTGACAGCAGTACACCCCCTGACGGAAACGCACTTCGGCCGACCAGTAGAACAATTTCAGCCGGTTGAACAACCGATACGCCTCATCATAGGTCTTGTCGATCGTATTGCGGTTGACCTCACCGGCGACAATATAAATTTCCGCCAGATTGATCAGTGACCGCGCGATATCATACGGGTCGCCGACCGCGCGCAGGATTTCGATACCGTTGATGGCATAATCGACGGCATTGTTGTAATTGCCGCGTGCCGCGAAAATCCGTCCGATTAATACCTGGCTCAGGCCGATTTCAGTTCGTTCATCCATCCGTGTCGCCAGATCAAGCGCACGCTGGGCCAACTTGAGCGCCTCATCGAGATTATCCAGCTCCATTTCAACCTGCCCGAGTCGACGGGCAATTTGGCTGACGGTATTGGATTCCGGCGCGATCTCGCGACAGTCGGCATACGCCTTCGTGAAAATCTTTTTGGCCTGAACGATATCTCCCATTTCCAGGGCCAGTTCCCCTTCATACTCGGCGAGGACAGAATTGTGGAAAAGATCGGAATGTTGTCCCAGAATCATCGCCGCGGATTTCAACTCTCGCTGGGTCAGGATAAATTGCCGCTGGCGCATGTATAAATAGCCCAGCGCCAGATGACCGCGGGCCACCGACAACATTTGATCCAGATCACGCGAAAGTTGTATTGATGTTTTCAGATGATTCTCGGCGTTTTCATAATCGCCGTTGAACGTTTCGATACGGCCCAGGTTACCGATCAGGCGGGCCATTTGATTGTTGTCGCCCTTGGCCAGTCCCAGGGCGTCATTGACGTACTCGATTGCGCGTGGGAAATCGCTTCGCGCATACGCGATACGCCCCATACCGGTCAGGGCATCGACAATGCCCTGCTGATCATCACACCTTCGGAACGACGCGTATGCATCGCGGGCGAAGGTCTCTGCCGTTTTGAAATCACCGATTGCGGCATAGTTGCGATACAGCAACCACTGCACACGCCCGACTCGCCGGTGAAGCGCGGACGATGCCAGCAGTTTGATTGCCTCCAGCCCTTTTTTAATGGCCAGTTGATACTCTGATGAGCTCGTGTGGTCGTAGGCCTGCAGATAAAGAAATAAGCCCAATTCTAGGCCTTGGGGATCAAAGGCCTCTTTATTAAGGGCTTGAATCCTTTCCTTGGCGATATCAGACTTGCGTTGGCGGTAGAGTTCTTCGATCTCGAGAAGTCTGGTATCAAAACCTACTTCCTGACTTGAGGTGAGGTTCATAATAATAGTATTTTACATAGTTCCTACTTAGCGTCGCCTGACGCTCGTTTCTCCAAATCTCCGGCTTTTGCCTGTTGCAAATTCGTCGGCACTTCGACAAACCAGATTGACAACTGCATTGTCAACAGAAATTGGATGTTATCCAAGAACCATGCGGTACTTCCCGGCACGAAACACGCACCAGGAGTCGTTTCCTCAGGTACTATGGAATCATCATCATCAAAAGAGGTGGTGTCTCCCGAAGTCGTAGAGCCTCCTCCTTTGTTGTCGTCTCCACCCGGATCGATGAATTCGTTTTCATCCCAGGAATGAGCGGAGTACGTCACCGGAGAATTGATGAAGACTATTGCCAGGACAATCGCCATCATGAGCGATATCGCCTTAGCCAGTTTCATCGAACTCGCCTCCTCATAAGAATAAATCAACTAATTGCCGTAAGTTTCTGTCCCGGTTACTCCTAAGATGTGCCCGAGAAACCGGTGAACAGAGGTCGCAATTCTTGCTGTTTATAAGGTATATATTAGGTAACACTCTGTCAAGCACAAAGTTTCAAAAACGCAGGATTTGCGTCTGTTTGCCATTCAACGTATAAATTTCCGCGCCAGCCAAGATTGATCGACAAAAACGGCCTTCGATGGACATAGTTCATGGCAACACCAGCAATTGATACATTTGTCGTAATCAAATGACGGAATCTCCCCTTTCGGGCCGGAAAGCGCCCCAACCGGGCAGGAATCGACACAGGTGTTGCATTTGGTGCAGTCCGAACTTGTGATTGCCGGACGCACCCAGACATAGGGGTCGATAATTTTGACCAGAAATTTCGGCAAAAGCTCCATCATGCGGTTCGAGGTCAGCTTGAAATCGTGGATACGGACATCCGCAAGTCGTTCTCCTACAATATCAACGGCCTCCACCCAGCCATATCCCAAACCGGCATCCGAAGCGATTTTGGTAGTCGGGACTTTATCGGGACGTAAGCCGATGATCTCGGCCGCGACGGCATCGAGCGCCACCGGATCGGCCGATGCCAGCAAAAGATTGGTCCAGCGGGGTGTCCCCGACGACGGCCCGTCGCCCTCCATCGCCAGAATCGCATCCATAATGGTCAGTTGCGGTGGGCACAATGAGAGAATGTCCACCACCACCTGTGCGAAATCGGACGGTTTTGGATGCTGCTTGTGATAATTGGCTTTACGAAATCCCGGAATCAGGCCGAACATGTTCTTGATCGCGCCGGTCATCAGGGTCAACACATGGGTTTTGAGTTTCGGGATACTGATAATCGCGTCGGCCTCGACCGCCGGTTTGGCCAGAAAATACGAACGGCCATCGATTTTATGTTCGACCACCCCCGACGCCTCAAAACTGACCAGCTCGATATTTTCGCGCTTGGCCATCGCGGCCATGCCGGTATTGTTCCAGACCCGCGCCACTCCCCGTTTGGCGCCGCCGGGGGAATCGCCGACAACCACCTCGGCGCCGAGGTCGCGAACCATCCTGGCCACCGCCGCGACCATCTCGGGATGGGTGGTGATTGCGCGCATGGGATCTTTGGCGGAAAGCAGGTTGGGTTTGATCAATACTTTCATCCCGGGACGGATGAATGTCGCCAATCCGCCGAGTTGATCGAGCATGGATGAGATTTTACGCGAAAGGATATCGGGATCATAGCTGGAGCAGGAGGCCAGTGCCACTATTGAACGGAGGTCGTCACTCATTTCGCATATAATACGAATTTATCAATGAAAAATGAATAGGGAAATTGCGGTGGGCGCGGCGATATATCGGGAATACTTATGCATGTATGGAATTCTGGACTCAATTTTCATCGACAGCAATCCCACAGCAGAGCTGTGGGTTACCGCTTATTGGGGTTTGGGGAATTCATCTACTCGTTCAACGGTTGGTATGGTCGTTGAATGAATCATAACGCCAGTTTTTGCATCATATACATCTCTGGAATAATTTCGATAATACTCAGGCACTTTGTCACCAGCGCGACCTTTCACCGCGAATGGTGGGATCCCCCGCATTGTAATCGACCAGACCGCCTTATTTTCAACATGGCGTTTATTTATAGTGACCAATAAAGCACAGATTTCTTTTATTTCCAGAGTTGCAATTGAACTGATGATATCAAATAAACTCACCGAACCAGTTGTATCGGCAAAATCTAAAAATAGTTCTCCAATACCCTGCATTTGTTTTTCTGCTTTTTCTACTGGAGGAGGTGGCAAGAAATCGACGTCTTTTCCCGTGTATTTGGATTCTATTTTAATCAAGCGATAATCTTCCGGATTTATATAGACTTTAAATGTTCGGCGGTATGGATCAATCAATTCCGGAAAAGATTTCGATGTTAATTTGATATCAGTGAATTCCACCACATACAATTCCCTGCCGTTGATTTTATTATGAAGGAAAGGCGTTTGGTCATCTTCAACTTTTAAAAGCGAAATACTCTTAATGTTTTTTTCCGTCGAAAATCCTTCGATTTTATCAAAGCCGGTATATTGTAATGCCATACGTTTGACAATCTCCATAGAGGGCATCTCGTCCGCTTCTATTTCCGATTCTGTCTGATTAGTGTCCGGGGAACATAGGTTTGATGTGGAGAACATCAATAATACAGTAGCAATTAGATTTTTAACTATTGTATTCATTGAACTATCCTCAAAGATACAGTCCCACAGCAGAGCTGTGGGCGACAAAAACACAATCCCCGTGTTTTAATCTCATAAGACAATCTCAATTACAATATCTTCTGGAAGCCGAAGCGGAAGTACAGGCCGCGGTAGTCCGAACCGTCGTACAGAAGTTCCGCGTCGCCGATGAAGAACACGCCATTCTCGCCGAGTCGCAAACCGCCGATACAGACGAAATCGGCGTTATTGGTACGATGCAGATGCTCTTCTATAACGGCTTCGGTGTCTTTTTCCAGAGTGGAATAGGTGATTTTATAGGAATTGCCGACGACACCGGCGCCGAGTTCCAGACACAGCGTCTCCGTGGTCGGAAAGGTCACCAAACACATTGCCGACCATCCGCCTCCCTCGACCGCCAGCCTGCAATCGTGCTCGTCGCCGTCGACATGTATGATACTCTTTCTTTCGGGGACAAAATGATACGCCCCCTCCATATACACCATTTTATTTATCCAGAATCCAAAAGACGCTTCCGCGGCGTGGTACACCCGGGACGAATCAAGCGTGAACGGCAAAAACGAATACCGCTCCCCCCATTCATTCAATCGGTATCGGAATCCCCGATAATATCCCCCCACGACGGCACTGAACAGGATTTTGGATTTCATGGATTTTATTTCCTGCCCCTGTTCAAAGACATCGCCTTCGATTTCGGCCCTCGCCTGATCGGCATTGTCCATTCTAATTCCGAGAGTATTGACGCCGGCCATAACAGTGTCGACTCTCCGGTTGGTGCTATCCAGCCCCTCTTCAAGTGCATTGATTCGCATTTCATGCCAATAGACCTGTTTTTCCAATGGCGTGACGCGGTTTTCCAGAATGCTTTTGCAGTAACCCTGGAGTTCTTCGGTACTGGTTTCATTATCCGCGACCCGTTGTCGCAGATCATTAACGATGGTCATCGCTTCCCGGAAAATTTGCAGTAGTTGTTCGCGATCTTCCGTATACACGATTTGCCGTACGTATTTTTCTTCCCGGATTATATTTTGCTCCACATCGGTAAGCTGTTCACCAAACAAAATACGGTCCAGCCCCTTCGCCGCGGCATAGCCAAGCAAAAACTTGGTAAGTTGCGCTAAAGCCTGAAGAATAATATGGGATTGAGGTTTTTGCGGGACGGCCGAGACAAGAAGCACCACAACCATGAATATCGTAATCAGTTTTTTTGTCATCGTCACAATCTTCGCTGTGTTGTAATCGTTGAAGGGAAAACCCAAAACCCATCAACCCGGTTTGGTCTAGTTATAAATGAAAATCGAATGTGCCAAACCGGTGTTCACATTCAAGATAACAGACAGGGATGAAATAGTCAATCATTATCGGTGTTGTGTCGAGTTTCTCATGATGCTCACGCATCATTCGGAACCCGACCTACTACGCTCACGCATCATTCGGAATCCAGCCCACCACGCCTGCGCGTCATTCCGGAAATTGGTTTGCTCATTCCCCCAGTGCTTTTTGTATTTCCTCGCGGAGTTTGTCGCGCGGAGCCGCGTAGCCCCAGCCAACTTCTTTGCCGTTGATCATGATCCCGCGCGGGATCCGGTATTGCATCAGCACCATCCGGTCATCGGCCACGTATTCACGAAGCACCACTTTGTCGGCGAACTCGCCGACCACGTCGCGCACCCGCCCCGCCTCGTTGACACTGGTCAGGCAGAAGCTGTTCCAGAACAGATCCACCGCGACTTTGCCCGGTATAGGATTGAACACATACTGCGATTCCATAAACTCCGGCGGTTCCACATCAAAACTCAGCGGCCACCACAGGAGCACTTCGTTTCCGCGCCGTGTGACCTCCGCTAATCCCTGTTTACGGAAAAACGACGCGGGCATGAAAAATATATCCCAGTCAAACCCCACCACCGCCAGCGCGCCTTTTCCCTGCCAGTTGGTCTCCGCCACCGCTTCAGCGATGAGCGCCCGTCCCACGCCTTTTTTTTGATGTTCGGGCGGCACCCAGAGACACGGCATCGCCATGATATCCCGACCCGACAATCCCCAGGTATAGATCTCGATCGGCATCACGTAGGCCTTCCCCACGATCTCGTCGGCTATTGTCGCGACTTTGATCCGCAGTCCCTTCTCGATCATGTCCGTAAGCCAGGCCATGCGGATTTTCGCCGATCGGTCGATCTCCTCGCTTTCATTGACATGACTGCACGTTCCCACGAACGGTTCTTCCTCGGGCCGCATGTCATGAACATCGATCGCATCCATAACACCTCTCCCCAGAATAATTGTGACCTTATCAACAGCGTAACCGGTCGAAATGCCGGCAGTAAATCGGGTACGCCGGATGATCGCAGTACAATTCAAATCCGGCTTTGACGAACAACGACTCCGGACCGGTCCAGACCTCGCCCGCCGGAAGGTTTTCGCCCCGCCGGGGAAAGGCCTGCACGTATCGGACTCCCCGTTTTTTCAAGTCACTGAGAATCTCCGCCAGAAAATAGTGCGCCAAGCCCATTTCGCGGAACTCGGGGATGATAAACAAACAGGTGATCGCCCAGGCATCAACATCCCTGTCCAGATTATACGACGTTCGGAGTTTTTCCAGTCGGTCGCGTTGCAGGCACTGGCACCATCCAATCGGCCGCTGGTCGGCATAGAGTAAATACCCGTCGTGATCGCCTTTCCGTGTGACAGCCGACCGCAGTTGCCGGTTTTCTTCCGCCGTCCGATCCGACCATCCTTTCCAGCTTTCTGTCCACCATGCCGTGCAGAAACACCATCCATGATCGTACTTGTCGCTGTGTATTTCAAAGAAATCCGTACGGCGGGTGTCTTCAAAACGATGTACCGATAGTTTCATTATCTGTTCAACCCCGGATACGATGTTGATTCATGTTCGTCGTTCCCGACGGCATAGTGGTAAGCATGACTCTGAAATCACATCAAGGTTGAATGATCCGCTGTTCGTGATATACCATAATATACTATTCCGGGTGACACGGGAAAGGACTTTTTTGGATAAAAAAGGCGGAGGTGGTCCTCCGCCTTCCGGTTTTTATGTATCGCGACATTACTGCAAAATAATGATGTCGATTCTGCGGTTCTTGGCGCGACCCTCGGAAGTCTTGTTCGATGCGACCGGCCGTTCCGCCCCGTAACCGATGGAATTGATTCGGTCGGCGGGGATTGCCATTGCCTGACGAAGGTACTGCATCACCGAAAAGGCGCGTTTTTCCGACAGGCGAAGATTGGCCTTGGCATCGCCGGTGGCGTCGGTGTGTCCCTCCACCAGCAGTTTCGAGTTCGGAAACATACTGATGATTTCGGTGACTTTGGTGAGTAGCGGGACATGCTCATCCTTGATATCATCGGAGTTGACATCGAACGACAATCCCGGCAGACGAAGCACGATATCGTTGGTGGCATTGTACAGCACCTGCCCCTGCGAGGGATTGATCAGTGCCTTGGCCGCCGCGAATTTTTCTTCGCGATCGCGGCGCACTTCCAATTCCGACGCGACTTCATCGTGTGCCTGCTCCAGTTCTTTGAGTTCCGCATCTTTATTCTCGATCGTGGTCGCCAGTTCCTGCTTTTCACTCATCAGGGATTCGACCCGTTCCGCAACCACGCCGGCCAGTTCGACCGGATCGGTCTCATCGGGAATCACTCCCAGCATGGTCGAGACGTTCGTCAGTTTTTCGGCGGTGGCGGCGAGGATTTCATTCTGCATGGCGTCGCGATCGTGCATGGCGTTAATGATCGTGATCATGCTGTCGGCCGCCGCTCCTGGGCCGTCATCAAACGGCAGCAGTTTCATGCCAAGTTTTTCCGCGACTCTCTGCATCTGGATTTCATACAGCAGGATCAGTTTTTCCCAGGCCTGGTCGTTACGTTCCAGCGCCCGCACCGTTTTGGCGATAGCCGAGGCATGCCGCGCTTCGTACTCCGCCAGTTTCGCCATCTCAATCGATTCGACCCGATTGTACCGGTCCGCATTCAGAATCGAATCAGCGCGCGAAATGGCATGGGCGGCTTTGTTGTATGTCGACATCGCGAACTTGCCGGCATCATCGGCAATCGACTTGTCCATCAGCGCATCGGCAGTTCCGAGGATGTCCTCGCGAATCGCTTCCATCTCGGCCGTTTCATACAGCGGCGCGGCCTTTTCAGCGTATTTGATCGCGCTCTGGACATTGCCGTCCTCGACACTCGCCGTGGCCCTGACAAAGACCTGCTCGGCTTTGGCAAACGACTGCTCCGCCAGCATCGGGGCTTTGGCCGCGACCGCCCGCTGACGCGGTGCCAGATGTTCCGACAACGACAGTTTTGCGACTTCGACCGCCTTGAGGGCATTATCCGCCGACTCCATGAACAGGTTGACCGCGTTTTCAATCGTCTGTTGTTTTTTATTCTGTTCGATCGCCTGTGATGCCTGCAGATAGGATTTATCAGCCCTGGCATACACCTTCGGCGCGAACACTTCGGCCTCGACTATTTTCAGCGAGTCCATGCGGTTGGTGATTTTATCCCGCTGCGGTGAATCCTGCGCCGAACTCCCGGACACGCAAACCGCGATGACCGAACACAAAGCGACAAGTATGGTTTTCTTCATGGCAAACACTCCATATGTTTATGATAGTATTTCATCCAAGTATAGCACCAGAACAGCAGGAGACGCAAGATTGAAAACGGACACGATTCGTGGGAATCACTTTGGTCCGTATCGCCGTTCCACGATATACACCCCGCCGATAATCATCGCCGCACCGACAACCGTAAACAGCCCCACCTGTTCCTGCAGAACCGGAACCGCCACGGCGGTAGTTACCAGCGGTTCGAGGTAAATAAACACACCGGCGTCGGTCGCGCCTTTGCGGGCCAGACCCTCCACCCACAGCCAATGCGCCACTCCCAGGCATAACACCCCCAAAAATAAGAGTACCAGGATAATAGGTAACGGCAGGGTGATAAACGTGTCGACCGATGATGTCCCCAGGCAATAGGCCACCAGAAATACCATCGGCAACAGCATCAGATAATACGTCAATACCAGCGTATTGACCCGACGGGAGATATTGCGCGTGACAATGGTATATACGGTCCAGGTAACACAACTGGCCAGGATCAGCCAGTCCCCGAACGACTGCAACCAGTCGAGTCGATGCAATCGTCCCTTCGATACCAGCAGTATCACCCCAACCGCCGCGAGGATGATGCCGACGGTGCGCCGGGGCGTGATTTTCTCCCGCAGGAACACTGCCGATGCGGCCGCAATAAACACCGGAACCGTGGCGATCAGCCAACCGGTGTTGGTCGCGGTGGTATAATTCAATCCGACCGCCTGAATCCAGAAATGAAAACCCAGCACGGCCGAAGAAAACAACAGGATTGCGATGTCGCCGCGTCCCGGCGACCACCTGCTCTTTTTAAACGCCAGAATGATGCGCAACGAAAGCACGCCGAGGAGCAGACGTATTGCGATGATTTCGGTCGGCGTGAGATAGGCCAGCGCCATTTTGGTGCCGACAAACGATGCCCCCCAGAGAACGGCCACGGTCAGAAGTATCGCATTTGTCATAGTCGTCATATTATCGGCGTCGTGTTAATTTCATCGACAACGACGCGCGTGCATCCTATATTGAAAGATCAATATAAGGAAATGATGTGATGGTCCGCCAGGGAACTTTATACCTGACATTATTCGTAGCGACATTTGCGGTCTCCTGGGCGGCCATTATTATCAAATTCACCGATGCCGGACCGATCCCCAATGCTTTTTATCGCATGGCGCTGGCCGCGTTTATTCTTGCCATCCCCTCCGCCGCCAAAACCGTCCGGACCTGGCGTGGCTTGAATCGGAGACAACGGACACTGTTACTGCTTTCCGGTTTTTTCCTTGGGTTGCATTTTATCACCTGGGTGAGTTCGCTGTTTTACACCACCATCTCCAATTCCATTATACTCGTTTCGACCAATCCGGTTTTCGTGATGATTATGGAACGGCTCTTTTTCAAACAAAAGGCCCCCGTTCGGTCGGTGATCGGCATGAGCACGGCCATTGCCGGGATGATTGTCATTGCCGGCGGCGATATCAATCTGGGACGGGAATATATCATCGGCGACATCCTGGCGGTGATCGGGGCGGTTTGTGTGGCGATCTATCTCATCATCGGCCGGAGCCTGCGATCACTGGTCGACAATCTCAGTTACACGTTTCCGGTGTATGCTACGGCGGCGGGCACGATTCTGATCTGCGGTCTGTTCAACGGCGACAATTTGACCGACTATCCCTCGAAAACCTGGCTGTTGTTTTTACTGCTGGCGCTTGTCCCGACCCTGATGGGGCATTCGTTGTACAATTGGCTGCTAAAATTCCTTCCCGCGCATCTGGTGGCAACCACGGTCCTCGGCGAACCGATCGGCGCCACGGTGCTGGCGATTGTCTTTTTTCAAGAAATCCCTGGATGGGCCACCGTGATCGGCGGCGTGATGATCCTTTCGGGCATCTTTGTGGTGATGAAACGACCAAAAAGTAGGTCGCCAGGGAGGCAATAAAAGCACACGATTGACCGCCGGCCCGATTTTTATTCTTAGACTTGGTGTTACCTTGTAAAACCACTGGTATGCAAGCCATTGCATATTATTGTACTTTTATTGAACACCCTGTGAAAACAATCACACATATTCGGTATATATGACATTGTCCCGCAATGATTTGCATATCGGCATAAAAGTTGCAACATATTGACAAAACCAATTTCATCAGCTATTGAAGGAAATGCACATGCGACAGAGGATTTTGCTGGCACTTGTTGGGCTTATGCTTCTGGCAATGCCTGCGGCGACCTTTGCAACTCCAACCATGGTCGAAAACATTCATACCAACTGGACGTTCCTTGGAGACTTGCACACTTACGATTATGCTTCCAGTATTGACTTTTTCGATCATTGTCCGGATGGTATTCTGGGCGGAGTTGTGATTGGAACCCGTTCCGATCTTCCGTCTCAACTCAGCTGGGGCCACACTCTTCCTTCTGACCTTTCCGTTCCTCCGGGACAGGTTTTACGCGCGAAACTGTGGATTGACGGATACGCCATTGACGAGAACGACAACTATGTCGCAATCGAAGACACCTATGACTGGGATCCGCTCAACCATCGTTTCTTCGACAACTCCACCTACGATCTTACGAACATCGACACTCCCGGCTTCTGGAATGATGGAACTCTTGATGTAACCATTTTTGCCGGTGAACGATGTCTGCAGATCGACCACGCTGTATTGATGGTCGATTATGTCAGCGCCGCTGTGCCGGAGCCGGCCACGCTGGCTCTTTTGGGCATGGGTCTGGCAGGACTGGGTTTGTATCGTCGCAGAAAATAGCCTGATACTGATGATAAGAACCGTCGACCTGGTCGGCGGTTTTTTTTTGCCTGAAATATCGAATCAGGTGGGATAGCGTCCCATGATTTTCAAAATCGTCCCGTGGAATCGATGCAGAAAACCGGTTTGGGGAAAGAACATGAACGGGCATAAGTCCGAAATTACGATCACGTTCTGCTGATTGCATTTGGCGATAATACCCTTGTTTGCCTGCGGATTGCCCATCATGCCGTAGATCCAGATTCGCTTCACGCCAACGTCCAGGCAATCATTAACCGCTTTTTCGACGCTTTTCGGCGAGGTCATTACCAGCGCCGCCTCGACCGTCGGAGTGATCCCGGCCACGCTTTGATAACAGGGAAACCCGTCGATATCGGTCGCCGACGGATTGACCGGGATTGTCTCGTATTTGCGGTCAATGAATTCTTTGAACAATACTCTACTGAAGGCTTTCGGATTACGGGAAACGCCGATTATCGCCAGACGGCGTACCGCCAGAAATTCATATATGTCTTTGCCGGTCGCAGATGACATGGTATCCTTCCTGTTGATAATGAAGACACAATATAACGATTTGCCTGACCATTAAGAAATGAAAAATCGTATTCCTCCTGTTTATCCGATATTGACTTTTCTATGGCGCGTTTTATATTTGTTACGCGATGAAAACACCATTTGGCATACCGGAAAAGCCCTCGATACGGAACGTTCGTTCCATCGATATCGAGCCGCAATACCAGCCGGACAATGCTTCCGGCCTGCAGGATACCTAACTGACGGTCATTGCATATCTTTTTCAAACCACATATTCCCTGTCAAAGAAAAATAACACAAGGGGTTGGATATGACTATACAACTGAACGGGTCAGGCCTGACCATCGAAAAACTGGTGCGAATCGCCCGCCACAATGAGCCGGTGGAACTTGCCGCCGAGGCGATCGAGCGGATCAAGAAATGCCGCGCCATGCTGGAGAAGAAAATCGAGGCCAAGGAAATCATGTACGGAGTTAACACCGGTATCGGGGAATTCTCCGAAGTGGTGCTTAACGACGAACAGGTGCGGGATTTCCAGAAATATCTTATCTACAATCATTCCGCCGGTATCGGCGATCCGGCCCCGATCGAATATGTCCGGGGTGCGATGGCGGCGCGGATCAATGTCCACGCCCACGGCAACTCCGGGGTGCGCCCGGAGGTCACCCTGACGCTGGTCGATATGCTCAATAAAGGCGTCACGCCGTATATTTGCCAGAAAGGCTCGGTCGGCGCGTGCGGCGATCTGGCGCCGATGGCTCAGATTGCGCTGTTGATGATGGGTGAGGGCAAAGCGTATTACCGGGGTGAATTGTACGACGGCAAAACCGCGATGGACAAGGCCGGGATCCCGATTCCGGGATTGAAAGCCCGCGACGGTCTCGCGGTGATCAACGGTTCCAATGTCCTGACCGCCATGAGCGCGATCTTTTTATATGATGCCAACCGCTGGCTCAAGCAGGCGGAGATTGCGGCGGCGATGTCGCTCGAGGCGCTTAAAGCCAACATGAAACCGTACAGCGCCAAGATTCACGAAGTGCGCGGATTCAAGGGCGCGGTTCGCTCCGCCGAAGCCATTCGCAAATGTGTCGCGGGCGGCGATCTGGCGGAAAACAAGGTCAAGTGCAAGGTGCAGGATGCGTACTCCATGCGCTCCACCCCGCAGGTGATCGGCGCGGCTCATGACGCGCTGGCGTATGCCCGTTCGCAGGTGGAAATCGAACTGAACGGGGTCGGTGACAATCCGATTTTCTTCCCCGATGAAAATCTGCAGTTGTCCGGGGCGAATTTCCAGGGGACACCGGTGGCGGTCCCGATGGAAATGGCGGGATCGTGCATTACCATGGTCAGTGTGATGTCGGAGCGGCGGATGAACCGTCTCAACAACCCCGCCCTGAGTGTCGGCCTTCCGCCGTTTCTCACCAGGGGCGCGGGGATGTTTTCCGGGTTGATGCTCAGTCAGTATACCGCCGACTCGCTGATTGTCGAGCAGAGAATTCTTTCCGCTCCGGCCTCGGTGCAATCCATTCCGGCCGCGGCCGATCAGGAGGATTTTGTCTCGATGGGGATGAATACCGCGATCAAGAATTTCCAGATTCTCGACAACGCGTACGGCGTGCTCGGGATCGAATTCATGGCGGCATCGCAGGCGCTCGATTTCCGGGAGTATAATTTCGGCACAGGCACCACGACCGCCAAAGCGGTGGTGCGCAAACATATCGACTTTCTCGAGATTGACCGCCCGCTCTACCCCGACCATACCCGCATGAAAGAACTGGTCAAATCCTGTGAAATTCTCGAGGCGGTCGAAAAAGAGATTGGTTCGCTGGAATAGTCTGCGTATTTTATGGCGTAGGAATTTACGCGGGGCTGTACAATCAACGGTACAGCCCCTTTTTATTCGGAGGCATTATGAAATTCAATATGATCTGGGTCGATCGCAAATTCATGCTCGATCAGCCGATAGAGTTGTTCCCCACTATCGTGGAACGTCTGCGCGGGACACCCGCCCGGCTGGAAGAGACCGTGCGCGGCCTTCCCGAAAACGTTTTGACCCGACCCGAAGGTGACAAATGGTCAATACAGGAACATGTCGGGCATATGCTTCGCGCGGAGCGGCTTTGGGGAAGGCGGATTGAGGATATCATGAACGGAGAAGCCGAAATGTACGCCGCCGATCTGAAAAACAACTTCCTTCCCAATGCCAATCAGATCCCGATTCAGAAAATTCTCGCGGATTTTCGGTCGATGCGAATACCATTGATTGAAAAGTTGGATGCATTGACCGAAAGCGATGTCGCTCGAAGTGCGATTCATCCGCGCCTGAACCAGCCGATGCGGATAATCGACCAGGCGTATTTTGCCGCCGAACACGACGATCACCATCTGGCATGTATTACAAGGATAAAGAGAGATTCTTAGATCGCTTCGACTAATAATCTCTTCGATTGAAAACCAATAGGGTCAAGAGATAGATCACCGCCGTGAAGGCCAGCGATGTCCAGATTGCAAAGCCGTTGATCAGTCCGTCACCGGCGATCAAGGCCGTGTAATTATCGCTCATCTCCCCCAGTTTCGGCAGGATATAATATATCGTGTCCAGAATTGTCGTCCAGACCGTCTCACCCAGAAAGCCGTAGACCGCCTCCCGCCCCGTGAGAATGCTTCCGACGACGGATATCACGAAATAGCCCATCACCGCCAGCGCCCCGGAGCGGCTAAGCACCCCGAAGAAAAAGACGATGGCAAACACGCAGAGGAAGATCACATACGAAAAAAAGAGGCTGTAGAAAAACGACCAGGCAAATACTCCAAGCCGCAGACTGAGGATCAGCCAGATCGGCACCGACATGACGGTCAAAATCGACAGCATGATAAGATATACCGACAGAAATTTCATCGATAAAAGGCTGAACCGATCAATCGGTTTGGATAGCGCCAGCTCGATTCTGCCCCTGCTCAGGTATGATGGCAGAAGCCAGGCGGTCCCGAACACCATCAGGAACATCACGAATCCCCAGTATCCGTCGAAGAAATACCCGTTCACTTTGGCAACTAAATCAGGTGTGAGGAAATCACTGTTTAAAACGTCCTCGCCCATGATATTCACGTTGGGAATCAATGTGAAGAGCATTAGCAAAAACAGCACGACACAACCGTACAGGTATAGAATTTTGCCGTTTCTGATCTCCAGAAAAGAATCGTACAGTATCGCCAGGAATTTAGTCATGTGGCACATTCCCCCTGATCAACTGCATGAAACTTTCTTCAAGACTTACCTTGATCGGTGTCACGGAAAGCAGTTCCGCGTTGCGACCGCGCAGAAGGTCGATCAATCCGTTCACGTCGCGCGCCTCGTGGAAACTAATCGCAATCGCGTTCTGTTCGATTTGGGCATGCGGGTATTTCGCTTTCACTTTGTCGGCGATATCATCGGTCAGCGCGGTCAGTTCGATCCGATAGGCAGGCTTAGTGCCGATCAATCCGCTCACGGGGCCGGTTTTGATCAGCCGTCCCCGGTCCAGAATCGCCACTCGGTCGCACACCGATTCCACCTCGGCCAATAAGTGGGAATTCAGGAAGATCGTTTTTCCCTGTTTTTTCAGATTGAGAAGGATTGCCCGGATTTCATGACGGCCGATCGGATCGACTCCGTCGGTTGGTTCATCGAGAAAGACAATCTCCGGATCATTGAGTAACGCCTGGGCCAGTCCCAGTCTCTGCATCATTCCCTTGGAGTATTTCTTTATTTTGGTATGTCGCCACTGCGCCATGCCAACCAGTGCAAGCAGGTGGTCGGATCGCCGTTTCGCCTCGATCTGCGACAACCCCGCCATGCCACCGTAACAGACCAGCATCTGTCCCCCAGTATGGTACTGCGGGAAGCGATGATTTTCAGGAAGAAAACCGACTTTGGCGCGCGCCGGGGCTTTGGCCATGTCATGGCCGCTGATTCGTCCCGATCCGGCGCTGGGATGAAGCGCACCCAGCAGGATTTTCACGAGGGTGGTTTTGCCGGCGCCGTTCGGCCCGAGCAGGCCGAAGATCTCACCGGTGTTGACTTCAAGACTGACATCATCGAGCGCCCGCACTTCGCGTCCGCCAAAAACACCCCGAAATGTTTTGGAAAGACCGGTAACCTGTATGGCCGATGCGGTGTTGTTCATATCGTATCAGACGTTCCAATCATGTCGAAGTTGCACCATTGTTCGATGAATTGATGCCGGCGGGACATCAAAACACGACCTTTACCACCAGTGATATCGCTCCGATCAGCAGTAACAGGAGAATAATCGGCGCAAATAATCCCAGAATCGCCCCGGCAACTCCGATGATCACGCCGAACACGGTGCCGATCAGTCCGAACACCAGCCCGAAAATGCCGCCGATGATTCCGCCGATCAGCCCCAATCCGCCGGAGACCAGAAACCAAAGCGCCAGAAATGCGATGATAATTATTGCCAGAGGTTTATTCATTACGCTCACCTTTCTTTCCTCTCTATACGCAAAAACAAGATATACGGTTTCAAACCTCATATCAAGGACCGAGTCGGTTTCGCACGGAAATCATCGGAAACATCGGTCGGTCAGACTCGTAATGCTTAATGACAATGAAATAGAAAGCATCGGACGGAATGAACCGCATTGTGCGCAGCAGGGGTATAACCTCACCATGACATGCATCCGGAGAATTGTCATTTTTCTGATCGCCGCGGCGATCATGCTCCCGACCATCGCCACGGCCTCTTATCCGGAAAACTTCACCGATATTATCGACACGGTCAAGGCCAAAGCCTGTTTCGAGCTGGCGCAATCGGCTTCGGAGCGTGACGGCGGCAAGCTCTGGGGAGAAAAGTTGTACGGCCCGATGCTGTTTGTCGATCCGCAAAGCCGTATCGTTGTGGCCAATCAGCCCGATCGGGAGGACAAACTGGAACGAGCCGGGGGCTTGTATGTCGGCGATCTTGACGAATCGGTAAATATGGCCAACACCGCGGTATCGTGGGCTGGCGTGACCTGGGCAATGATTCTCTGGCCGAAACTGCAGGTTTCAGAATACGATCAGACGGCGCTGATGATGCACGAATCGTGGCATCGTATTCAGGACCAACTTGGTTTCCCTGCCGTATCGTCGCAATGCGACCATCTGGATCAACTCGACGGGCGGTTCCTGTTGAAGATGGAATGGCGGGCGCTGGCGGTGGCGTTGATGAGTCAGAAAGCCAAACGCGAGAAGGCGCTGAAAGACGTTTTGCTTTTTCGATGGTTGCGCCGTCAGAAATTCGACAATGCCGCACGGTACGAAAACGAGTATGAAATGCATGAAGGTCTGGCCGAATACACCGGCTTGAAACTATCCGGGCTGACCGACAACCAGCTTCGGCAGATTATGGCGAAACGACTCAAGGCCGCCGAAGACAACGAAAGTTTTATCATGTCATTCGCGTATCAATCCGGCCCGGCATACGGCATCCTGTTCGACAATCTCAAAATCGACTGGCGCGAGCAGTTGCCTGATATTAATGATTTCGGGGATTTTCTTGGCGAGTACCTGTCGTTTGTCAGTCCCGACAATGTCACCGAAGCGGCATGCAAACGTTATGACGCCTATGACGGCAATACGCTTTATGCCATTGAGCAGGCCAGGGAAGAATTAAAAACCAAATTGCATGATACGTACATCGCGATGTTTATTGACGGGCCGGTGTTGGTATTGCCCAACGCCAATATGAATATCGCCTATAACTCCGAAGAACATCTATTCCCGCTCGATGATTACGGTCTGGTGTATCCGACTTTGACCATTTCCGCCGACTGGGGCAAACTCACCGTCACCGACGGTGTTCTTCGCGACAAGAACTGGATGTTTGTCAAAGTAACCGCTCCGGAGGACACTACCGGCAATCCGGTCGCAGGCGACGGCTGGTCGTTGGAGATAAACGACGGGTGGAAAATCATTCCGGCCGGAGAGACCGGGAATTATATCATCACAAAAAAATAGCATGAGTGCAGCTATGGGGTGATTGTCGCGATTCGTCCCCCGCGCGAAAGGTAACTCGCCAGCTGGATGTACGAATTCAGACGTTGTTCCATGGACGCCAATCGATCAACCAGTGAATCCGACAGATCATGTGCAAGATACGGCGTATCATTGACATTGTATAAATACGTTCCCGCTCCCACCCAATTGAACAGGAACAGCGAATCCTGCACCAGGCCGAGTTTTTCATCTGCCACGATTACGGCAAATCCGGAGTCAGCGTTATCAAGCGAGAGAACATCCCTCCCCCACACGATACCGTCGGCCGTTATTCCCATCAGTGTCAATAAGGTCGGGAGAATATCCACCTGACTTGCGATGACATCGGTTTTTTGCGCAAAATCGCCGATAATGCCGGGGGCATAGATAAACAGCGGGATTTTGAAATTCGCCGGGGCCAGCGGATATGTGCCGCTTTGATGCGGGTAATGATCGGCAGTGATGATAAAGATCGTACTATCCACGAATGGTTCATTGCGGATACGATCGAAAAACCGTCCCAACGCCCAGTCGGTGTAATATAAGCTGTTGAGCTTGCGATTGTCCTCGGAGTTATCATCGAAACGTCGGAATCGCTCATCAGGGATCAGATAGGGATCGTGATAACTCAGCGACAGCGCGGTCAGATTGAACGGTCTCGGGAAGCTGTCGATTTTGTCCGCGAGTCGCTCGAAAAAGGCATGGTCGGCAATCCCCCATTTTCCCAAACGCAGGGCATCGCCGAAATCGTCTTCGCCGAAAAAGCGATCATATCCCACCGCGCGCAGGAATCCCTCCATGTTGTCGAATTCGATATCTCCGCCGTGGGCGAAGATCGAGGTCACACCGTACGTATCGAGGATTTCCGCGAGTGATCGAAAGGGATGCGATGCGGAGTATCGTTTCATGATCGACCGTCCGGGCAAGGCCGGAAACGAACAGACAATCGCCGGCAGACCGCGATTGGTGCGAATGCCGTTGGCGTAAAAACGCGTAAACAGCAAACCATGATTCGACAGGCTGTCGAAATGCGGCGAGATGTGCACATCCGAATCGAGTACACCGATGCGGTCGTTCGACCAGCTTTCCATGATGATGATAACCACATTGGGGATAAAACCGAGATTGCCATCTTCCCCGAGTTTTCGTGTCAAATCGAGACTATCGCATCCTGTCGGTTCGATATCAAGCATATCGCACACGGTATCGCAGGCATCATCGATGGGATAAAACGCAAACCGCTGTTTGTTCGGATCAGTCGGCGAACGACCGTCGCGCCATTCTTCGTACAACGAATGCCCGAACGTATACACGCTGTTCAGCGCCAGTTGATTGGCGAATTGGTCCTCGCAGAAAAACGCCGCGCCCCAGTCGAGCGCTTTCATGCCCAGTTTTCCCCGGATGGCAAACGCCAGCAGAGCAAGCACGATGATGTGCCAGATAATACGGCTCGACCATGACGGATACGATCGACGGCGAGTCAGGCGGTTCAGCGCGATTCTGATCGCGATATAGTACAATGCAGTCATTGCGAGTATCAGCACCAGCGACATCCAGAAGGCGGCGTCACTGACAATGCTGTAAAGAAACAGATCAGTATGTTCGAGATATTCCACCGCCCAGAAATTGAGACGGCTTCCGAAAATTCCAAAGAAACGAATATCGGCGATACCCAGAAAGATGAATATCCCGAACCACGGGGTCAACACCCAGGCAAAGGCTTTCCGGATGCCTTTTTCATGAAAGTCCACTGTTGGCAGGAGTGTCAACAGGTAGAGCGGGAGGAATAAAATCGCCAGGACTTTGGCATCGAATCGAAAGCCCAGCCCAAAGGCGTGCATGACATTGGATATCGCGCTGGACGATGCCACGTCGCGGTGTCCCAGAAGAAACAAGAGGCGCAAGATTGCAAAGCACAACACGGATACAATAAACACGGTCGCCCACACGGCGGTATGTTGCGGGATGTTGATTCGCTTTCTCATAATGCCATCCGGCATTCTGTGCCGGATGGGGCAATATAATAGATATTTACGATGATAAAAACAGGACTTTGAAAAAGAGTAACACCGGTCACCGGTAATGACGAGACCGGTGTTGAAATGACTATTCGACAATTACCGCGGTGCCGTAAGCCAGCAGTTCAGCGGCACCCTGCATGATGTACGAGGTGGAGAAGCGCACTGCGACTATGGCATTGGCCCCAAGTTTGACGGCTTCCTCGACCATGCGATCCAGCGACTGTTCACGGGTTTCCGCCAGCATCTTGGTATAATCCGAAACTTCACCGCCAACAATATTGCGCATCTGGGCCATGATATCGTGTCCGATGTGTCGGGCGCGAATGGTATTTCCCTTGACCAGACCCAGGCTTTCGATGATTTTTTTGCCGGGAATGGTCTCCGTTGTAGTCACAATCATCTGGTTACCTCTTTGTAACGATCTCTGTTATAGGCAAACAATCGCTCCCGTATCACCGACACGAGTAGCACGATCAGCCCCAGAATACCGGTTCCGACAGCAATTTTCAAAAGAATCGGGGTATCCGCATTGAGAAAAAAATCCATACACAAGCAGTAGGCACCGATGCCCAGAAACAAGATTACGGAAATCGACAGCAAAATCCAGCCGGTTCCGCGTTCCAGCTTTCGGTAGAGGCTTTCCCAATAGCCCTGCCAGACGGATTCCGGAATGTCAGTGTATTTCACGGCGCCGGTCACCTCCTTCAACATTCGAAATGTGTCCAGTTCTTTTCGTAACTCCGGGTCATCGGCCAGATGCCGCTCGAACTCAACTACCTGCTCGGGCGTCAATTCTCCGTCGACATAGCCGGACAACATGGTATAGTGCTTCTTGTCATTCATCATCAATCAACAGTTTTGCCAGTTTTTTCCGGGCATAATACAGCCGGGACATGACGGTTCCTTTCTGGATTTTCAAAAGGCCTGCGATTTCATCATACGAACAATCCCGGAAATGTTTCATCGCGATAATTTCACGATCATCCGGATCGAGTCGCATAAGGGCTTTACGAATCCGTTGCACCTGTTCTTTCTGAATAACGGCCGTTTCGGGATTGGAATCCGCTTCCAGCAGGTATTCACAATCATCCAGCGCCACGTCGCGCGATTCCCGGTTCTGACGGCGTTGCAGGCAGTTCAGGCAGAGATTTCGCAGGATGGAATAAAACCAGGGAAAGAACTGCTGGTTCGGATCAAATGTATGCGCGGATTTAAACACCCTGATAAAGGCCTCCTGAGAAATATCATACGCCTCATCGGTATTACCGACCATGCCAAGCGCCAGGTAATATGCCCGCTTTTTATATCGTTCCACCAACGCCTTCATCGCCTTCTTCTTGCGCGAGGCAATCCAACTGACCAGCTCATTATCGCTGAGCGTTGTCTCTTCCGTTTTATATACCGGGAATAAAAACATATATTCGAAAAAAGATGAAATTTATATCGTTGCGCAACAAGAAATTATGATTTTTGTTGAGATTATCGGGCCTTATTGTCGGGAAGGCTGAGCATGCGGTCGATCTCCGCGCCTTTTTCGGACTCATCCAGTCTTTTAATCGTTATTATATTCCGGCCGGCCTTTTTGCCTTCCGACACTTTTTGCACCGCGTAGTGATCATTGCTGACCAGGGCGATTTGATGCAGGTGCGTGATGACCAGAAGCTGGAAGTTTTTCGCCAGCCGTGCCAGCCGTTTCGCTACGGCATTGGCGGTCGCCCCGCCGATGCCGGCATCGATTTCATCAAATACCAGCAGACGTCGATCTTTATTCATGTCGCGCTTGTCCGCCGCCTTCACTGCCAGCATCACCCGTGAGATTTCTCCGCCCGATGCGATCTTGCTGAGTGGTTTGAGCGGTTCGCCGGGATTGGCGGTGAACAGAAAACGCCCGGTCTCCAGACCTTCCGGGCCGGGACGCACCCGGCTGTTGCCGAGTAGGACACCATCGGCGTCCGGTTCGTATAGAAACTCGAATTCAAAGCCGGCGTCGGCCATACCCAGTTCCGTTAATTCAGTTATGGTCAATTTCGCCAGTTTCTTCGCGGCGGTTTGTCTTGCCTCTGAAATCTTCACCGCCAGTTTGGCGTACTCATCGAACAACTGCATTTCCTGTTTTTTCAATGATGACAATTGCGCCTCGACATCGATTGTCTTTTCGAGTCGGGTATTGATTTCGGTCAAGGTGGCCAGGATCGTCTCTTCGGTCCCGCCGTATTTTTTCTTGAGGCGATACAGCTCATCCAGACGCGCGTTGATTTCCTCCAGCCGTTCCGGATCGTCGGGGATCGATGAGCGATACGCCTCGATTTCGGTTCGTAATTCATCGAGATTGATCATCGCGGTATCGAGCAGTTCCAGTCGTTTGACCAGCGCCTTGTCAAGCTCGGCCATGTGGGATAACTCCCGATGACAAAGCCCCAGCGCCGGCATCGCCCCGGAATCATCGCTTTCAAGCAGGTCCAGTACCGCACCGCTTTTTTCGCCCAGTTCGCGCGAGGAATCGAGAATTCTCTTTTCGGCGAGGATTTCTTCTTCTTCGCCCACCCGGATATCAGCCGTTTCGATTTCCTCTTGTTGGAAAAGAAGTAAATCCCGTTCGTTTTTGGCGCGCTCTTTGCCTTCGAGAAGTGCGGCCAGTTGTCTTCGCGTTTCATGCCAGCCTTCGTATCTGTCACGCGCTTCGTCGACGGCATCTTCCTGATTCGCGAAATGATCCAGAAACGACAGATGATAGCGATCATCGAGCAATTGCTGATGCGCATGCTGACCGAACAGCTCCGCCAGATATGCGGTCAGCGGCTTGAGTTGTGCCAGAGTCACCAATTGATCGTTGACGAATATCCGGGCCGCGCGCGCCAGCGGGATTTCTTTGCGCAGGACCATCTCATCACTTGACATATCAATGCCCGCATCATTGAGGATCGATGCGATCCGTTTCGATTTGCCGCCATCGAAAACCGCTTCGATCACCGCCAGATCCGATCCGGAACGGACGTCATCCTTGTCCGCCTTCTCCCCCAGCACCTGCGCCAGCGCTCCGACGATGACCGATTTACCCGCGCCGGTTTCACCGGTGAGAACATTCATTCCCGGTTCGAAATCGACATCGAGACAATCGACCAGTGCGAAATTCTCGATATGTATCCGCTTCAGCATAGTTCAATCCCGCCGTTTGATCAGTTCGAATATTTCGGTTTCCAGACGTTTCGCGGTGGTTTCATCGCCGGTTTTCTCGGCTTCTTTTAATTCACCCTTGAGTTTGTCAATTAGCTGTTCGCGTTTGAATCCGGCAATCTTTTTCGCGATTCCCTTGATGGTCGCCGCGATATTATGGCCTTCCCAGTCTTTCACCGCCAGCGATGAAAACGCGGCCCGGAGTTTATTATTCTCCAGATGATCCAAAAGCACCGATTCGGAAATCGTCCCCAGTTTTTTATATATCCCGATCACCGCCGAATACAAACTACCCATTGTTTCGGATTTGAAATCATCGGCCGCTATTTTCTCGTGAATGCTGTCGATGTATTCGGGATAATGAACGATCAGGCCGATCAAATCCTGCTCAATATCCGCCACCCGTCCGGGGGGGGCGCTTTGGCCGACCGATTCCGATTGTGATTCGGCTCGTCCTTCCAAAAGATCATAAAACGACCGGGGACTGACCCGCAGACGTTCAGCGGCGGCGGTGATCAGCAGATCGCGGCGGGTTTTATCGCCGATTTTACCCGCCAGTACGGCCATCTCTTTGATCAGCTTTTCTTTGACAATAATCCCGGCCGTGTTCAGATCGACCTGCTGCAGTCTAAAATCAAGGTATTCCACCGCATTTTCCCGGGTTGCCAGAATGGCATCGGCACCGCCTTTCACCGCCAGCGAGTCGGGATCATCCCCATCCGGTGCCTGCATGATCCGCACCTCCAGCCCGGCATCGTAGAGCGTATCCACCGAGCGCATTGCGGCTTTCATTCCGGCGGAGTCGGAATCGAAAAACAAGCAGGCGGTATCGGCGAAATGCGCCAGCATACGCGCCTGTTGCAGGGTGAACGCCGTCCCCGACGACGCCACGGTGTTGGTAATCCCCACCTGATGGAGCATGATAACATCGAAATACCCCTCGACCACGATGACTTCGTTTTGGCGGCGGATTTCATTGCGGGAGAAATTCAGGCCATAGAGGACGTTGCTCTTATTGTAAAGCGGGGTTTCAGGAGAATTCATGTATTTGGCCGGTTCGCCCTTTTTCAATGCCCGGCCGCCGAAGGCAATCGGTTTGCCGCTTTGATTGAAAATGGGAATCATCAGTCTCTGGCGAAATCGGTCGAAATACGAATCGCGTTTGTCGGAATGAATGATCAATCCCGCCCGTTCCAAATCCGTATGAAACAGGTCTTTTTTTAGGGCATACTTCAGAAGACCATCCCATTCCTCCCCGGCCAGGCCGAGCTGGAAAAACGAAAGAGAGTCATCATTCAGGTTTCGGACGTTTTTCAGGTAGTGCATGATCTTGTCGCGATAGCGATCGGAAAACAGCAATTCCCGGTAATAATCCATCGCCACTTGATGCGCGTAGTGCAGGCGATCGAGATCATCGCGCCGCGCGCTGTCGCCGCGCTTTTCCTCGATACGAATCCCCGCTCGCTGGGCCAGATAACGCACCGCTTCGATAAAAGTCATGTGCTCATGTTCCATCAGGAAGTTGAACACATTGCCGCTCGCGCCGCATCCGAAACAGTGGTAAATCTGCTTTTCCGGCGCAACCGAAAACGACGGGGTTTTTTCGACATGAAACGGGCACACCGCGAAGTAATTGCGTCCCCGTTTTTTCAGGCGTAGGTACTGGCTGAGTAAATCGACGATGTCTGTCGCCTGGCGAACCTGTTCAATGGCATCCTGAGATATCATGATCGTCTATTTCAGTTTGACCACCGTCACCCCGGCGCCGCCCTCGTTCCAGTTGCCGAGGCGGATCGAATCCACCGCGGCATGTTCCTTGAGGAACACGGTCATGGCTTTGCGCAGGGCACCGGTTCCCTTGCCGTGCACGACATAGATCTGTCGTAAACCGGAGATGACCGCCGAATCGAGAAACTTGTCCATCGCCTCGCGGGCCTCTTCGACCGTCATGCCGCGCAGGTTGATCTCCGGTCCGGAGGATTCCATATCCTGAAGGCCGGACGCACCTCCGGCCGGTTTTGGTGATTGTGACGATTTCGTTCCGAGCTTTTTCATCGAATCCGATGATACCGTCACCAGCACGTTGCCGACCCGGATTTTGGCGCGTCCATCGGAGAGCAGTTCGACAATTTCGCCCTCCTGTTTGAGTGATTCCGCCCAGACCATGTCGCCGACGGTCGGTGTTTCCGACGGCATCGTTTTCGCCTCCTGTTTCTTTTTCAACTGGTCGTGCCGTTTCGCGGCGTTTTCCAGAAAGCGATGGGCATCTTTCACAGACTCTTTCGAGGCCTGGCTTTCCCTGATATTTTTTACCAGCTTTTCGACTTCCAGCCGCGACTCGGTCAGCAGGATTTCCATTTCCTTAAGTGAATCCCGTCGGGATTCATCGATTTCGTTATTCAGTTTCTCCGTTTGCGCCCGATAGTATTCTTCCAGTTGCGCGACGTTTTTCAGCCGATCCTCCAGCGCCGCCTTGTCGGTACGAAGCGTTGCCAGTTCGCTTTCCAGTGAGTCGATCAGTCCGGTCAGCGAGCGTTCCCCCTTGCCGAGCAGTTCCGAAGCGTGCTTGCCGATATCGGCAGGCATTCCCAGCCGCTGGGCGATCTCCACCGCGTACGACGCCCCCGGAATGCCGATGAGCAATCGATAGGTCGGTTTGAGTGAGGCCCGGTCGAATTCGAACGACGCGTTTTCCATTTCGGGATTCGTCATCGGAAGGGTTTTCAACTGCGAATAATGGGTCGTGACAATCACTTTCGCCTTGCGGCGAACCAATTCCAGTAAAATCGACTCGGCCAGCGCCGCGCCCTCCTTGGGATCGGTTCCCGCGCCGATTTCATCGAGAAGGATCAGCGCGTTCGGGCCGGAATGACGAACCGCATAGACAATCTGACGGATATGCGATGAAAACGTGGACAGCGACAATTCAATCGATTGTTCGTCGCCGATATCCGCGAGGATATTTTCGAAAATGCCGATCTCGGTGTGTTCATCGACCGGGATATGCAGACCCGACTGCACCATCAGAATCAGCAGGCCGATGGTTTTCAGCATGACCGTTTTTCCGCCGGTGTTCGGTCCGGTGATAATCAATGCCAGACGGCCGCTGTCAAGCGCGAGATCATTGCCGACGATGGTGCTTTTATCCCCGACATAGTACAACAGCAGGGGATGGCGGGCGTTGCGCAGATCAAATCGGCTTTTGCCGACAATGCGCGGTTCCGCGGAATCGGTTTTGATCGAAAGGTTGGCGGAGGCGTGGATGATATCCAGGGTTCCGATAATATCGACATTCGCCAGCAGACGATCCGCGGCTTCTCCGACCATCGCGGTCAGCTTGCGCAGGATACGGTCGATCTCCAGCCGTTCCTGTTGGAACAGTTGTCCCAGCTGGTTGTTCATCTCGACCGTTTCATTCGGCTCGATATACAAGGTCGCGCCGGACTGCGACCGGTCATGCACGATACCGGCATCCTGGCGGAATTGCCCCGACAGGACCGGGATCACATAGCGACCGTCGCGCTGGGTGACCATGTCATCCTGCCAACCGGGTGTCTTCTGCCGTTCCGACAGGATATTCTCCAGGCGATGAATGATCCGCCGTCGCATACTGCCGATATCGGCGCGAACCTGTTTCAGCAATGATGATGCACTGTCCTTGATGCTTCCGTCATGGTCGATCGATTTTTCGATTGCCGTGCGCAATTCGGGAAAGGGATGCAGTTTGACCAGATACGGAGCAATCAGCGGGAAATTGTCCCGCTCCTCTTTGGCGTAATTATGCAGACTGCCGGAGACCTCGATGAGTTCCCTGACCGCCAGCAAATCCATCGGCTCGACGAATATCCCCTCGGTGCGCGACTTGCGCAACACCTCGCTGATATCATCCAGCCGGTACAACGGAAATGCCTGTCCGAAACGGACAATGTCGCGCATTTGTGATACTTCCGCCAGTTTGATGCGAATCCATTCGGCGTCGTTCGACGGCGCGATATCATCGGTTTTCGCCACGCCGTACCGGGTCAGGCATAATCCCCTGAGAATATCAATTATCTTGTGATACTCCAGAACCTCGAGGGAATGTTCATCAAACGATGTCATGATCTTTCCTGTACTATAAAAAAGCCGGTTTACACCGGCTCTAATATACGAATCAATCGGGAAATTCAAAACAGCATATTCTACATATTCGGGCTGGAAGTGCCGAAAAAGCGATCGATCTGGTAAATAACCCGATACACCTGCTCGCGGTCTCCCTCGCTGAAATCGAATTGCGGTGATGATCCCGATGACGGCTGATACAGTAAAGTTCGCTCCACCTTCTCCATGAAATCGGCATTTCTCGGATGCAATCCCGAGGACCCTTCGTACAACAGCGGCAGGGTGCGGGCGAATGTCGGTCCGAGGAAGGACTCCCCGAAATCGGTGTAAAACCGTTCCGGCATCGGCATCAAAAAGACAACGAAAACCACGAAGCTGATAATCACCCAGCCGCGCAGGGCACCGACCAGTGCGCCGCCGAGCTGGTCTTTCTTGCCGAGTTTCTGGAGATTGGCAATCTTGTAAAAAACCATCCCCAGCAGTTTAAAGACCGCATAGACCAGCGCCAGCAGGATGACAAACGCAATAATGGCGGTCACCAGCGGAGAACCGCCGAGGACATCGTATACCTTGATGGCAATAACATCGATATAATTGACCGAAACGATCACCGTCGCCGTAAGCACGGCCAGCGCCATCAACTCCCGGATCAATCCTTTCCTGGATCCGACGATGATAGCCGCAACGAGAAGAATCAGCAGTACTATATCTATCCAGTTCATCCCCTTACTCCTTCCCTGGCATATGATCTTTGTTTCCCTGGAAACTCACCTATCGGTCGGCAAGCATGTCCCGAACGAGCTGATTCACCAGTTTGCCGTCCGCCTTGCCCTTAATGTCAGGCATTAAATGCTTCATGACAAGCCCTATTTTGGCTGGTGAATCCGCCCCGGTAGCCGCGATTGCGGCACTGATCAACTCGCGCAGTTTATCCTCGGACATCTGCTCCGGCAGATACTCCTCGATAATAGCCAATTCCGACGACTCTTTTTCCACCAGATCGTTACGGTTGCCGATACGGAACTGTTCAATGGAATCCCGCCGTCTTTTGGCGGCACTCCCCAGCACGGCAACCACGTCCTCGTCGGTGAGTTCCTCCCCCTTGTCAATCTGATAATATTTGCTATCAGATTTAAGGCCCCGAAGCACCATGACTTTAAGCTTGTCACCGCTCTTCAGGGCCGTAATCAAATCCTTATCAATACGCTTCAGGAGACTCATAGGCTCCTAAATATCCGACTGTTGCAACTTCCGCATTTTGCGTTTCGCTGCATTCAATTTTCTCTTGCGCCGTTCAGACGGCTTTTCAAAATGCTGATGCTTTTTTATATCAGATAAAATGCCGGTCTTCTCGCAAAACTTATTGAAGCGGCGAAGGGCCTTTTCAAAGGATTCATCATCGCGAACCCTAACGCCTGTCATTCACACCCCTCCTTTCATACGTTAAAATTGTTAGTATTTTCTTACTATTACAGTATAGCATTTCCATAATCAATGTCAATAAAATAATTTAGAGCGAATCGACGATGGAATATCAACGCCCGGATCGGCCCTCGAGTTCCAGATTTCGACGGGCGTTTGACATTATATGAAAATGCAAATGGTCGATAATCTGGCCGGCCGAAGCACCGTTATTGAGAACCAGGCGGAAATTGTCCTCGATATCCAGGCGCCGGGTAACCTCTCGAACGGTCGCCAGCAATTGCCCCAACAGTTCGTCGGAGACCTCCGCCAGCCGCTCGACATGGGCTTTCGGGCACACCAGCAGATGAATTGCGGCTCTGGGGATGATGTCCTCAAAGACGATAACGGTGTCGTTTTCGAGAAAAACCCGCGCCGGGCGGGTATTGGCGCTGATCTGGCAAAACGGACAATGCATATCCGCCAATAAAGCGATTTTCGGTCTTTCCGCCACTGTTTTTCCATTCGGTCCGCGGTCCGGTTGTATAGAATCCGGCAAAAATGACGATAATTAGGATAATCCACAAGCTCTGAAAGGGTTAGAGGGAATAATACTGGCTAGGAGGGCTCCTCAACATGATTGCCATTGTCGGCTTGATTATCGTTATGGGTTCGGTCATTGGTGGCTTTATTCTGGCCAAGGGCCATCTTATGGTTCTGGTCCAGCCGTCGGAATTTCTGATCATCGGGGGCGCCGCTATCGGTTCCATGCTGGTCATGGCACCGATGAAAACGCTGAAAGGAATATTCTCTCAGTTATTGAAAATCCTCGGTTCCGGCCCCTCCAAGAAAACCTACATCGAGCTGTTGGTGATGATGTATGAACTGTTCAATGTCGCGCGCAAGGACGGTCTGGTCGGACTGGAATCGCACGTGGAAAATCCCGATAAAAGCTCGGTCATTACCAAATATCCCTACTTCCTGAAAAACCACCATGCCTTGAATTTCCTGGCCGACACCATGCGCCTGATTATCATGGGCGGCATTCCGGAACATGATCTGGAAGCCATGATGGATATGGACCTTGAAACCCACCACCATGAGGAGATGCAACCCTCCACCACCCTGCAAACCGTCGGCGATTCTCTTCCCGGTCTGGGTATTGTGGCGGCGGTGCTTGGGGTGGTCATCACGATGGGCTCCATCGGGGGCGCAGTCGAAGAGGTCGGACATCATGTTGCCGCGGCACTGGTGGGGACGTTTTTGGGTATTCTGCTTTCCTACGGCGTGGCTTTGCCGCTGGCCAACAAAATCCGTGTCATCAGTGAAACCGAAGGGCATTATTATGTTGTTCTCAAGCAGGCCCTTCTGGCTTTCCATAAAGGCTTTACCGCCCAAATCGCGGTTGAATTCGCGCGCCGTGTGATTTCCAACGATGTTCGCCCCAGTTTTGTCGAGGTTGAGGAAGCTTGTCGGGCGGCGAAAAGCGGTAAATAGCATACGCCATGTCTGAAGACAACGAAAAACAAAGCCAGCCGATAATTATCGTTAAGAAGAAGAGCGGCCACGGCGGTCATCACGGCGGCGCCTGGAAGGTGGCGTATGCTGATTTCGTGACCGCAATGATGGCATTCTTCTTGGTGATGTGGATTCTCTCGCAATCCGATAATGTCAAAGAGGCCGTGCAAGGATATTTCCAGGATCCGGTCGGATTCATGAAAAGCTCCGGCAAGGGGCTAATGGACGGAAGCAGTTCGCCGTTAAAAACCCGACTGAAACAACAGGCCGATGTGTCATCGAACGTGAAAGACAATCTTCAGGCGCTAACCCAAACTGCACAGAAAATCCGTGATGCCATCGACCAGATGCCGGAAATCGGCAAATTGAAAGATTTTGTGGATGTTGAGCTTATCCCCGAAGGACTTCGGATCGAACTGGCCGAGGTTTCCACCAATCCGGATTCCACCAATTTCTTTGATATGGGAAGTTCCCGTCTCAAACCGATTTCACAATTGATCCTGACCGCAATCTCAAAAGAACTGCGTCTGCTTCCCAATCGCATTGTTCTTGAGGGACATACCGACCGCACCCCGTTCACCAGCAAAACCGGAATGACCAACTGGGAGCTTTCCGCGGACCGCGCCAATAGCGCCCGGCGGTACATGGAAAACGCCGGCCTGCGCGACGGACAGGTCGTGGAAATCCGCGGGTATGCCGACAAATACCTTAAATTCCCGGATAAGCCTAACGATCCGCGCAATCGTCGCATCGCCATAATCGTCCTCCACGAGGAATTGACCCAGCGTTACAGCCTGGCCGAATAAACCGGCCCGATATCACATATCGCATAATCCGCTTGTTTCCAATCGGTCTTCGTATTATCATTGTAGATTAGACCACTATTATCAGTAAATACATGGAGGATAGTATGTCCGGCCATTCAAAATGGGCTACTATTAAGCGTAAGAAAGGCAAAGCAGACGCCGAGCGCGGGCGGATGTTTACCAGACTGATCAAGGAAATCACGGTGGCCGCGCGCGCCGGAGGCGGGGATCCCGATGCCAACCCGCGTCTGCGAACCGCGATCTCCACCGCCAAAGGCTCCAATATGCCGCAAGACAATATCACGCGTGCCATCAAAAAAGGTACCGGTGAACTGCCGGGCGTGAGTTATGAAGAAGTTACATATGAAGGGTACGGTCCGGCGGGCGTTGCGATATACGTGACCGCCCTGACCGACAATAAAAACCGTACCGTCGCCGAAGTGCGTCACCTGTTCTCCAAGTACAACGGGAACCTCGGTGAAAACGGCTGTGTGGCATGGATGTTCGACAAAGTCGGCACGATTCAGGTGGAGACGTCGCATTGCGACGAGGATACCCTGATGGAGATCGCCCTTGAAGCCGGCGCCACGGATATGTCGATTCAGGGTGACGTGTTTGAGATTCTCACCCCTCCGAACGATCTTGAAACGGTGCGGGCGGCGGTCGAGGCGAAATCAATCCCGATTGCATCGGCGGAAGTAACCATGGTACCGCAGAACACGATCAAACTGAATGAGAAACAGGCCGAGACCATGATCAAGCTGTACGAGGCGCTTGAGGAGCACGATGATATCCAGAACGTTTACGGCAACTTCGATATCGACGATTCGATCATGGAGAAACTGGCGGGATAATGTCGAGAGCGACCCGTGAGTCCGCAATGATTATTCTGGGTATTGATCCGGGATTGCACATTACGGGATACAGCATCCTGGAATCGAACGGTCGGGACACCCGCGTCATCGAGGCGGGGATTATCAGGACCGCTACGAACGACGATTTTGAGAAAAAGCTGAAGGAAATTTACACCGAAACGGAACACATTATCTCGCAATTCAATCCGGATTATATTGCGGTCGAGGAGTTGTATTCGCATTACGCTCACCCCAGGACCGCCATTATCATGGGGCATGCCCGGGGGATCGTGTTTTTACAGGCCGCCCGAAATGCCATCCCGGTGGTCTCCTATGCCGCGACGCGGATAAAAAAATCGCTGACCGGCAATGGCCGCGCCACCAAGCGGCAGGTGCAAAAGATGGTGACTTCCCTGCTCAATCTCAAAGACGATCTCTACTCCGCCGACACCGCCGACGCCCTCGCGGTTGCGCTGTGTCACCATAATGCCATGCTGGGGAAACGATGATTTCGCAAATCGCCGGAAAGATAAGCCGCATCACCGAGGAGACGGTCACGATCAATCTCAACGGATTGTACCATGAACTGATGATACCATCGGGTATCTACACAAGTCTTCGGGAAATCAAAGCCGATGATCGCGAGGTCATGCTGTATACGATCAACTATATCGAAGCGGGCGATCGCAAAAGCTATCATTACCCCAAACTGATCGGGTTCACCGAACAGCTCGACAAGGAGTTTTTCCAGCTGTTCACAACGGTATCCGGGCTGGGTTACAAAAAAGGTTTGAAGTCATTGACGCTTCCCATTCGCGAAATCGCCACCGCTATAGAAAACAAGGATGCCGCCACGCTGTCACGTCTGCCGGGAATTGGCCGTCGACTCGCCGACAAAGTCATCGCGGAGTTATCCGGCAAGATGGCCCGCTTTGCGCTTTCCAAGACCGAACAGCCACTCACGGCGGCAAGGCGCGAAAAGGCTGATCTGTTTAACGAGGCACTGGAAGTGCTGGTACAACTGCAGTACCGTCCGGTTGAAGCGGAAAAAATGATCGAGCGGGCGATCAAAACCGATCCCAGAATCGACACCACCGAGAAACTGATCTCGCTGATCTTCAAGCAGGAAGCCAAAGTGCAGGAAGGGGCGGCGACATGACCCGTGAACGGATCGTATCCGGCGAGGTTACGACGCCCGAAGAGGAATCGTTCATCCTCTCCCTTAGACCCAAACTACTGAAAGAGTACATCGGCCAGAAAGCGTTAAAAGACAAACTGCATGTCTCAATCGAAGCGGCCAAAAGCCGAAACGAATCCTGCGAGCATGTGCTGTTCTATGGCCCTCCCGGACTGGGGAAAACCACGCTGGCGCATATTATCGCCAATGAGATGGGAACCCGTCTGATGGCGACGTCCGGCCCCGCGCTCAGCCGCACCGGCGATTTGATGGGCATTCTCACCAATATGAACGAAGGGGATATCCTGTTCATCGACGAGATCCACCGTCTCTCCCCGCAAATCGAGGAGTTTATCTATCCTGCGATGGAGGATTACAAGGTCGATTTCGTGGTCGACAAGGGGGCGTTCGCCAAGGTGATCAATATCCCGCTGAAACGGTTCACGCTGATCGGCGCCACCACCCGCGCGGGACTGCTCTCGCCCCCGCTTCGCGACCGATTCGGATTGTACTATCATATCGACTTTTATGATCCGTCGGAGTTGAAAGAGATTATCATCCGTTCGGCGGGACTTCTGGAAGTGGACATCGCTCACGATGCCGCAGAGGAAATCGCGCGGCGCGCGCGTGGGACACCGCGTATTGCGAATCGGCTGTTGCGGCGGGTTCGCGATTATGTGACGGTTAAAGCCGACGGTGCGATCACGCTGGAACTGGCGAAAACGGCGCTCGACACCGAGGGGATCGATACGATCGGGCTGGATAATCTTGACCGCAAATTCCTCAAGGTCATTATCGAGTACTACAAGGGCGGCCCGGTGGGAATCGACGCACTCGGCGCGACATTGAACGAAGAAAACGATACGCTGGTGGATATGGTCGAACCGTATCTGCTGAAAATAGGCTTTTTGCAACGCACCAAACGCGGCCGGATTGTATCCTCATCGGCCCGAGAACATCTTAAATATCCCACCGACGACGACAATCAACAGACGAAGCTGTTTTAGCGAGTATCTGGTCCGAATCAGGCCGTGTATATGGAGTATTCATATGAAAAGTGGGCAAAGAAAGAAATCTATCCGTCTATCTGAATTTGATTACAATCAGGCTGGTGCATATTTTATTACAATCTGTGTACATGAAAAAGGGTGTCTATTGGGACAAATTAAAATATGCATCTAACGAAATGGGCAATGCCGTGCATAAGAATTGGTTTTGTCTTGAGTAACGATTCATAACTGTCATGCTGGATGAGTTTATTGTTTTGCCGAATCATATTCACGGCATTATCTTAATTGCAGAAGAGGATGGTTCGCGAACCGCTATCTTGCCATCTTCCTATTTATAAATCCATTACCACACAAACCCTGCTATATACCGCACGGCGATGAATAACAGGCATGCTGTCAAAATCGCTTTGATCAGGCGTACAGGCAAATATCTTTGCAATCGCGCGCCGATGTATATGCCGATCGAACCGCCGACACCGAACATTGCGCCGAGTATCCAGTCCGGCGCAATCGCCATTCCGGTGTCTCTGTAAAACAACGCCATGATTGAATACACCACTACGCCGCCGACCGAACTGAGAAAGGTACTCAGCAAAGTCGCCCCGGCAATGGTGTACACCGGCAGGCCAAACACCGACACCAGCACGGGCGCGAGAATCGCCCCACCGCCAATGCCGTATATCCCGCCGATCACCCCAACGATCAGGCTGAGGGAAAACAGTACCATGGTCGGGACGGAATAATCCGTGCCGTTGAATTTGTACGCAATTCGTTTCAGTCCGAATGCTATCGGGATAACTTTGAAATCCGATGCGGCATTGCCGCTTTTATTTAACATGGTCTTGCCCTTGAATATGTCTACTCCCAACCGTCCACCGATATACAGCAGAACCATCCCGACAAAGAATTTGAACGCCGAGGGATCGGGCAGGTAATTGATGCGGACAAACGCCCCGACCAGCAGTCCCGGAATGGTTCCCAGCGCAATGATCCAGACCAGCGGCCAGACCATCCGCCCCTCGCGCCAGAAACGGTACACCCCCGATGGAATCGCGACGATATTGAACACCAGATTGGTCGGCGACACCGCCGGACCGGTGAACCCGAGGATCGAGACTTGAAACGGCAAAAGGAAAAACGCGCCGGACAGCCCGCCGGTCGACGCCAGAAGCGAAATCCCGAACGCCACTGTCGCCGGCACCCACCAGTACGTTTCGACTCCGCTGACAGGAAGTTCAATCATGGAGCGAATCTAACCGCTTTTGCCTTAAAATACCACAAAAAATACACGGGGAATCCTACCATTTGCGGGAGGTTGCCCCCTACCCGTGATCGGCGGGTCCTCAGACCCGCTGAATGTCTTTGACTTGGGAAAATAGCAGACGTGCTTCGCACGCGGTCGATCTAAGGATCGACCGATCACACGCAAAGGCCAATTTGCTGGGTTAAAATGAAAACAATGTCCGGGATGCCTTTGCCATTTGCGGGAGGTTGCCCCCTGCCCGTGATCGGCGGGTCCTCAGACCCGCTGAATGTCTTTGACTTGGGAAAATAGCAGACGTGCTTCGCACGCGGTCGATCTGAGGATCGACCTATCACATGCAGGGGCATGTTTAGTGAACATCAGCGTATTTATCTGATAGGATATGGTTTTCCGCATTGGCTGTCTTTCGCAAAGCTTCTAATCCTCCCGGCCGCCAGGCTTGACGCCTTTGTCTGTAATGTAGGCCGTCACATAGTCATGCGGCGTGATATCGAACGCCGGGGCGTAGACCTTGATCCCCTCCGGTGCAGTGCGGATTCCCCCCCAATTGACAATTTCATCGGCAGAACGTTCTTCGATCGGGATGTCATCGCCGCTGTTCACATTTTGATCAAATGTCGAATACGGCGCGGCGACATAAAACGGCACGCCATGCGCTCTGGCGAGAACCGCGACGTTGAACGTTCCGATCTTATTGGCCACGTCGCCATTTTTAGCGATTCGATCAGCCCCCAGAATAACGCAGGAAATCCGCCCCTGACGCATCAAAATCCCCGAGGCGCTGTCGACGTTCAGGGTGACATCGATCCCTGCCTGCTGAAGCTCCCAGGCTGTCAGACGCGCCCCCTGAAGCAAGGGGCGGGTCTCATCGGCGTAGACCTTGATCTTTTTGCCTTGCTCATGGGCGGCGTAAATCACCGCCAGCGCGGTCCCCATCCCGCCGGTCGCCAGCGCTCCGGCGTTGCAATGGGTCAAAATCGTATCGCCGTCTTTGATGAGTTCCGCGCCGTAACGGCCCATCGCGGCACACAGCTCTTCATCTTCTTTTAAAATCGCCGTCGCTTCATCCCAGAGATGACCGCAAAACTCGTTCTTGTCGTCGCCGCCGTAGGCATGGGCGACATTGAGAGTGCGGTCAACCGCCCAGGCCAGATTGACCGCGGTCGGTCGGGCGTTTTTGATCTCAGTGGCGACATCGGTCAAAATGCGCTTTAGGTGTTCCACGTCGGTGTCGACATCGGCATGCGCCGCAATCGCCAGCGCATACGCCCCCGCGATACCGATGGCCGGCGCTCCGCGAATTTCCAGCTTTTTGATTGAGACGATGATATCCCGGTAGTCATCGTATTCGTTATATATCATCTCGCCCGGCAGGCGGGTCTGGTCGAGAATTTTCACCGTTTTTTCAAGCGGTATAAGTGCTCTGGGATACATATCTCATTCTCCTATTATTTGCAGAACCACCCGACGGGATCTGGCCCGATTGTCGAAATCGAGAAAGACGATATTCTGCCAGGTCCCCAGTTGCAGTTGACCGTTGACAAACGGCACCGTGATATCCGGCCCGATCAACGCCGACCGCATATGTGAAAAGCCGTTGCCGTCATGCCAGGTCATGTCATGGTGATAGGGGACGTCGGACGGCAGGATTTTTTCAAAAAATTCGGGCAAGTCCTGTAATAGTCCCGGCTCGAATTCAATCGTTGTCAGGCCCGAGGTTGCCGACGGCGTAAACACGGTCACGATGCCCGATACCATCCCCGACGCATTAATCTTGCGGGCGATTTCATCGGTCAGGTTGATGATATGCCCGTTGCCTTTGGTTTTGAATTGCAGTTCGTCGGTTTTGATCATAGCGGCTATTGATACAGATTGCGTTTAATTTTCTTGGTGGAGGTTTTTTCGAGTTCATCATACTGAATCTCGAACGTCGTGATGCGCTTGAAGTCCGCCAGCCGATGGTTGACCTCGGCAACTTCGCGGGCGATAATGTCACGAATTTCTTTCGCTGACGGCTTCCCCTCTTCGGCCAGGCCGCTTAATTCGAGTTGTTCGAAATCCGGAACAATCAGGGCACAAACCTCCTCCCCAGCCTTTTGGGTATGTTTGCGTCCCAGCACCAGCGCTTCGGAGATATAGGGCGAAAGCCCGAGTTCGGCCTCGATCTCTTCGGGATAGATATTTTTGCCCGCGCCGCTGACGATGAGATTCTTTTTGCGACCGGTGATATACAAATGTCCGTTTTCGATTTTACCCAGATCACCGGTGAACAACCATTCATCTTTTCGCAATTCGGCGGTGGCACCGGGATTGTCCAGATATCCCGGCGTGGCGCTGGGTGTCTTGATGATGATCTCGCCAATCCCGTCGGGCGTGGGGTCATGAATCGCCGCTTCAGTATTGGCCAGCGGCGGGCCGACCGAACCGAAACGGATGTCATCGGGGCGATTGACCGCTACCACCGGCGAGCATTCGGTTAGGCCGTATCCTTCGATCAGGGTAAACCCCATCAGGTTGAACCACTCCCCGACCCGTGCCGGAAGTGGCGCGCCGCCGGAAACAAACAGGCGCATCGATCCCAATCCGGCTTTTTCGCGCAGGCTTTTAAACAGGGTGCGCCCCGCCTTCATCTTAAATTTCCATCCCACCTTGCTGGCCTGATACATCGTTCCCAGCGAAATCCTCCTCAGCGGCGGCTGTTCGGCAATACGCCGTCGAATGGCATTGTACATTTTCTCATACAACAACGGCACCGCTACCATGCAGGTCGCCTGATGGTTTTTAATGTCATCCATAATGTCCCGGGACTTGAGCGACCGCGAATACACAATGGTTAATCCGACAAACAGCGGCAGAAGCATCCCCGCCGTGGCCTCGAACGTATGATGCAATGGTAGAACCGAGAAAAAGACATCCTCCTGGTACAGTTCCATGGAATGCACCATGTTTTCCATGTTGGAAGTCAAATTGCGATGAGTAAGAATCACTCCCTTGGGATCACCGGTGGTGCCGGACGTGTAAATCAATGCGGCGGTATCGTCAGGCTCGCATGACGGCGGTTCAAGCGCCGGCAGGTCAAGCGGTTTACCGGCCGGTTTTCGCACCAGCGCGGTCAGTTGCAGCGGCGCTATTGATAAATCATTAAGTGTGATGATCTCCACCGCCGTCTCGAATTTCTTATCAGAACAAACAACCGTGGTTATTTCCGAAATTCGCATCAGGCCGGCCAATTCGCGGGTTTTGAGGGCGCAGTCCAGAGGGACGATAATTCCTCCCGCGTAGAGTACCGCCAGATAGAAGACACCCCATTCCGGGCAGTTTTCCGCCAGCAGGCCGATCCGGTCCCCTCGTTTCAGCCCGGTTGCCCGCAGTTCCGAAGCGATCTCAAGGATCAAACCGGCGACTTCGGCATAGTCATAGCCGTTGCCGTTTTCTCCGGCCGATTTCAGCGCGGTTTTATCGGGGAATTTCCGGCACACCGCCAGAATCGTCTCATGCACCGTCGCCAGCGGCTTGCATTCATATGGATTTACCATCGGCATGAAACCTAAGGTAAAGCGTCCGGCTTGATTATTCAAGTCTTTTGGCCAATAAAAAAGGGCCGCCCTGTGGCTCTGGGGCGACCCTCACGAAACAAAACAGGAGTGAGATTTTTAATCGCTAAGCGAAATCGAAATAGTCAAAGTTACATTGCCGCGGGCATCCATATCCTGGACTTCCAGAATCGCGGTCTCATCGGTTGACGGCGGTTCAGTCTGGGCCGGAGCGTTGTACAGGAACCCGGTCGCTTCACCATAGGCATTGGAATACTGCACACCATTGGTAATACTGCCGCGACCGTTGATACCCGCCACCAGCCGATGACCGCCCAGCGGGTTACCCCAGCGATCCTTGATCGTCACGGAGAACGGCACGGTCGTGCTGTAGTTAATCGTGGTCGGGATATCCAGGATACATCCACTCAGGTAAGCATTGCCGGTTGTCAGCGTACACGGCATGCTGGCATTGACCATTCCCTTGTAGGAACCGATAATTTCATCGACCGCGCCGATACCGTCGTCTTCCGTATCGGTCAGATCCCAGGAATAGTCGTAGTCAAGCACGACTGAGGTCAAAAATGACGACACCACCGAGGCATAACAGCCGTCCTGAACGACACCGGAAGCGACTGCCACGTGATAGCTTTCAATATCGATTTCAGTTTGATCCATAACATAGTTCATATTCACATCACGAACCTGCAGGTAGAACTTGCGTGTCATCTTGCCATCAGCGACGATCGAGGTCGGGAAGCCGGTTTCGACAAACCACAGGGTGTCCGGAATCCAGCTGTTGATAAAGGCGACCGTATCGGCAACGGTTCCACCGCTGGTTTCCGCGATGACTTCAACGATACCATCGGCAGTCGGCGGTGTATATCCGGACAGCCACTTGGTTACCACAACGCCCTCTTCATCGGCGGTTCGCCCCTCATGCGCCTTGACGACACCCTCATCGCAGGTGAAATACACCGCGATCGAATCGCGCACCGGGTTGTTGTAGACGTCTGACACCAGCGCGGTGATGATAACCTCTTCATTCACCCACCGCCAGGCCTGGATATTGCAGATTTCGGAGCCGACCACGATATTCGCCGGCGGACCGGCATGCACCATCAGCAGTGCGGAATTCGACAGAATCGTATCGGCCGAAGCGCGGATACGAATGGTTCCTGAGATGGTTCCCGATGAAATCGGACAGGAAGCAACGCCCTGGGCGTTGGTGGTGGCAAGATACGGGCCGTAGCCTGACGTTCCCAGACGCTCGCCGCCTCCGGGGCCATCGGTAATAATAAACGACACCTGAATGCCTTCGGGAACATGGTTGCCGTTGGCGTCATAGCCGATCGCATATAATTGCGCGGTTTCCATGCCGCCGGTGGCCTGTACCGCCAGACTGCTGGAATCGGAATACAGGTAAATACTTTCGATCGAGGCATTCGGGGTCAACTGCAACGAAGTTTCGCCGTAGCCGGTGATGGCGTCGTCGTCGACCGTGGCCCGAATATACACGGTCACCGCTTCGGTGCCGGCGACATAATTGGTAATAACCTGACCACTGGCGTTGGTATACGCGGATGACGGGATAAAGCCGATAGCATCCCAGCTGTCGTTGTCAATCACATCATAAATAACCGAGTCCACACCGGCGGTATAGTACCCGTTGCCGTCGATATCATCGAACCGCTCCCCGGCCGTCAGACGAACCAGAGTCGACTCCGGAGCGGGTTCCATCTCACTGTCCTCAATCGTAATCGTCACCTGCGATGACGACACCCCGTCGGCAAGAAGCAGTGAGGGCGCGATATCGATATTGACGTTCCCTGATCCGGACTGCGCCGAGTTGGTCACTTCCAGCGCGGCATTATTGTAAATATTGTCGGTAATTTTCGCTGTCAGGGTGATGCTTCCCGACTGCGTCGCGGTAAAGACACTGGCGACCAGTCCGTTGGCGTCACTGGTATCCATGGTCGGGGTGAAATAACCGGCCGTGGTCGGAGTACAAGTAAACAGGACCACCCGATTGGGTAGTGGATCGTCACCGTTCAAGACGATGGCTTCCACGACCGTGCTCGCTCCGACGGTAATCGAACCGGGACTGACCGATACCGCACCGACGTCAATCGATGACGACGATGAGGAATCCGAGGATGACGACGAATCACAGCCGCCGATCATCAGCACCAGAATAGCCAGTGCCAGAATACCCAAGATCATTTGCGTTTTGTACATTTGGTGTGTCATAATCACTCCTGCGATATGCATATGGACGGTTTGTTTTTTTATCCAACCTGAATGGCGTTTATAATTCTATAGATAGTATCGGCCGATTCGCCTTACCAATTAACCGAAAAAAAACCCGCCGGAAGGCGGGTTTTTCAAGGCTTTGGAGCGCTTACGGACCGGTGTCGGCCAGATCATCCTCAACGATGGTCGGAGTAACAAAGATAACCAGGTCCCGGTTTTCGGTCGAGGTCTTGGTGTAGCTGAACAGGGCGCCCAGAATCGGGATATCCATCAGAATCGGGACCCCGACTCGCAATTCCAGTTCGTCCTGTGTCGTCAGCCCGCCGATCACCGCGGTCTGACCGTTATTGACAACCACGTTGGTTTCGGCATTATTGGTGTTAATGATCGTTCCGGCCGCATCCGGCTCAAGCGAACTGCGTTCCGGATACAGGTGCATTAGAATTTTATTGTCCGCCGTGATATGCGGTGTCACGCGGAGGATCGTGCCAACCTCTTCGAATTCGGTCACGACGTTGCCGGCTTCGTCAAACTGCGTCACCGGAACCTTCTGCCCCATTTGAATGCGGGCTTCCTTGTTGTCGATTGTCGTAATTTCCGGATGCGCGATGATTTTACCCTTGCTACTACTGAGGATATTCGAGATCGTCGCGTTCAGATCCCAGCCACGTGTGGTCGCGATTCCGACCGAGTACGTCAGGAAGTCGTCACTGACGCGATTACCATCCTGCGTGCCGGTTTGCGTGATTGACCGACTCTCGTTCGGCACGTAACTGCCGGTCGCCGTCCAGTTGACGCCCATTTCGAACGCATCACCGGTGGAGATTTCGAGAATCTGGGTCGAAATCTTGATCTGCTTGGCCGGGCGGTCGAGTTCCTTGATGAAATCAACGACTCGATCCATGTTTTCCGGGACTTCCTGGAGAATCAGCACGTTGGTGCGCTCATCGGTTTCAGCCTTGCCGCGTTCGGTCATAAGTGACTTGACCGAGGTCACGATTTCGGAGGCCGCGGTATTGGCCAGCCGGACAATTTTGATATCCAGCGGCGCCAGGCTTTGTCGTTCGACATGGTGCCGTTCGATTTCGGTCTGTTCTTTACGGAATTCCTCGGCGGGCAGGATTCGAATGAAATCGTCCTCCTCAAACACCACCGCCAGACCGTACGTACTGCCGATAATTTTCAGCGCCTGGTCCCACATGACATTGCGCAGATTGATGGTGACCGATCCCTGGACATTGGGCGCCACCACCACGTTCACCTGACCGTAATCGGCCAGAAAACGGATGACCGACCGAATATCGGCCGACTGGAAAGTCAGGTTTTCAATCGCCACGGACGGATCACTGGTGGGCTGTGCGTGTGCGAATTCGCCCGCCATGGTCCCGATCATCAGGATCAGGAACAGAGCCGGAACAAGATACCTGTTACGTTTCATATCTTTCATATACCTTCCTGCCTTTCCTTATTCATCGCCAAGGTCCAACGCCACCGTTCGACTCCAGCCGTATTCAAACAGCTGGAAATAGGCGCGATTGGGATCTATACGTGAGACATACCCTTTTTTCACTTTATCACCCTGTTTCAGGATGTAGCCATATCCGTCCAAATCCTCGAGCAGGGCCCGATTTTTGCCCGACTCCGATTCGAGCACACCCACCAGCCGCAGGGTTTCCACGTCCGGAGTGCGTTTGTCGATGGGATTGTCGTTCTGTTTGGTGTCGTCGATCAGGGTCTTAAACGGATCGCGGAACGAACCCGCGCCGTATTTAATGACCATGCGCGTCGGGAACTCCGCCACGATGGTGCCCTTCAGTTTGGCCGGCATCACCGGACTGCGGCGGAACCGCGACGTGGACTTTTTCTGATCGGCCTGGTCATCGGATTCGGTTTTAGCATCGGCAATGACTTCGGATTCGGTGTTCGTGTCATTGGCGGCATCGGAATACGTTTTCTTTTTCTTGGTAAAGGTCTTATCCTTAACGCCGTCGGCCGGTTTGTCATTCTGTTCCGGTTCGGCCGGGGCAGTCTTTTTCTCCTCAATCTTGTCCGACTGAGACGGTTCCACGGCGGTGTCGACCTTCTGCACCGGAGCCGGTTTCATCGTCGGCTTCGATTCGGGTTGGACACTTTTCTGCGGAGCCGGTTCTTCGACCTTGGCCTCGGCAACTTCCACCGGAGGCTTGCTCGGCGGATTGGTTACCGTGGGGGGCGGAGTCGCCATCACAACCGGTTTCCATTGGGCCATCTCTGCCTCCCACGGACGGGATTGTTCGGCCTGGTAAAAGGACGCCGTTTTGGGTTGCATGATTTCCGGTATCGGTTTGGACACGGCAACGGTCGGATTCTGCGACGGCGCCGGACTCGGTTCCTCGGTCGGCTTCTGGGCTGTTTCCGGTATCGGCTCCGGCTTGACAACCGGCTTCACCTTAGGAGTCGCAACTCGTTCCGAAACAGAAGATTGGTCCGAAGTCGGTTTCACCGCGACAGCCTTGTTTTCGGTTGTCGACGACGGCTTGGATGGGCCCGGCTTGCTGACGGGGCTACTGCACCAGTCGGCAAACGCGCCTGCGGTTTTATCCGGCATATATATGTATAACCAGTTGCCTTCTTTTTCAATGCGATATGCCGCTTCCAGATTCAGATCCAGCACCAGACGCACCACCTTCTCGGGGGTAACCGCATACTGACTGGTCCGAATGGCGGTAATCACCGATTTGGGCAGGTCATAAAACGACTTCTGCCCCAGTTTGTGTACGGCCGGAAAAATATCCACCACCACACGAAACGGCTTGCCGTCTTTGGCTTCTTCCAGCTGATGAGAATACTGGAACACCCCTTCGGCCTCAACCTTGAACACCGTCTCACCATCGGCATGGGTCACCCAGATCGTTTGGATATCGGCATCGGCCACAGCGGAGGTGATGACACATCCCACGATTAGAACCGCGAATAGCATTGCTTTTCTTATCATGATCACATCCACCTCCTATAAGGTCAATTGCTGAAGTCTCTCCTCCGTCTTGACGAAGTAGGTGGAGAGCACGAAGTTCGCGGTCATGGTCGGCTTGGCGGCGAAACTGTTGCCTTCCTCCTCGCCCCCGCCGCCGATATTGGCGGCCGATGTCGAGTTGATTTCCAACTCTGAGACATTGGCGATAAAGGGGAAGTTGGCCACGTAGCCGATGAATTTGCCGAAGTCATGATAGGTGCCGGTCATGACGATATTGAATTTCGCCACATTATAGAAACTTTCCGGCATGATATCCTGTGGTTCGATTTTGGTTATCTTGGTCCCGGTCAGCGACGACGCGGTATGCAACTGCACCAGAAACGACGGGATCTGCTTGACTTCCGGAAGCAGCATTTCGATTTCCTGGTAGCGTGTCAGCAGTTCTTCGTACTCGATCTTAAGCGCTTCCAGCGATTTCGATTTCATTTCGACGTTTTTCAGGTTGGTGATCATCGTCGAATACTCGTTCGTCAGCTGATTCAACTGATTGTCGTATTTGGTGTAGACGCGGGTGTACCAGAAGTACACGATAACGACAAAGGCAACCACGCCCATCATGATTTTCTGAATTTTGGGATCTCTGAAATCCATGGCGCCTCTCTTATCTTATGAACCACTTGAGCCGTCTTGTTGCAGTGCCACCAGCTTTTCCAACTCCTCGTCGGAAAGGAAGTGCACGTCACAGCTCAATTGGAAGTTGTATGCTTTCTGTTTGCCGAATTCCACCTGTTCGGTATTGACCAGGTCGACCTCGTCGAAGTAGTTCGAGCGCATCATCTTGATCATAAACGATGCCAGCGCATTCAGCGTGAACGTAAAGCCCTCGATTTTGAGGTGGCGGGTCGCCGGTTCGGTACTGGCCACGACCTGCTGGGTCGTATCCTTCGATTTGACGGCGGCCGTCTTGACTTCGCCGAAATACGACAACCAGACAAAATCGGGAACGTTCCGCGACATATCTTCAAGAATTCTCACCCAGGCACTGCGGTTGCGATCGAGCCGCTCCACGGCTTCCATGCGGTTGGTCAGTTTGGCCTTGATATCCATCAGGGCATCAACCAGTTGAATATCCTTCTGCAACTGCATCGTGCGAGCGCGGGCGATTTCCATCTGCCCTTTCAGTTCGCTGATCTGATGCATCTGATACAAGGTGACCGCACCGATCATCAAAAGGAAACCGGCCGCCGCGATAATCGCGTAGGTTCCGTGCTTGCCGATCGCGAATCCGCCGCCACGTTTTTTAAACTGCTTCGGGAGAAGGTTTATTTCTATCATCATGGTCATGGCGCTACCTCACCTTCCTCATGGCCAGTCCAACCGGCACCGTCAGTAGCGGGGCGATCTTCTCCGGCTCCAGGTACTGGAACATCTCGGGATCGTAGTCGATATTGCGCAGAGGATTGAGAATTTCCAGCGGAATGCCCAGCTTCGACTGCAGGTATTCCGGAAGGTACGGGGTCAAGGCCCCACCGCCCGAAAGGACCATCCAGTCGATCTTGTCCACTTTGGCCTGTGTCTTGAAATAGGAAAACGCCAGTTCCATCCCGGAGATCATCTCATCGGTTGCGGAGACCACCGTGGCCTTTAGCATATCCTGGTCGATTGAATCCTCCATCTCGCCCTTGATCGCTTTGGTTGCCAGTTCCGCGTTGAGCCGGAATTCTTTCTGAATGGCATTGTAAATCTCGCGGGTGCCGGCGGCGATGTCACGAGTTGAATGATACACGCCGTCATACAAGTACAGAACGTTGGTAACGTCGTAACCGATATTGACCAGTACCGTCGTGCGCTCCGGATCGATATCGTAGTTGTGCGCGTAGGCATTCAGCGTGGCAAAGGCGTCGACGTCGACCACGACCGGTTGCAGGCCGGTGTCGACCACCAGATCGATAAAGGAGTTTAAAAACTCATTGCGCGCCGCCACCAGAAGGATCTCCTGCTTGCGGGTCTCTTCATCAATCCGGATGACATGATGATTCATGGTAACATCTTCAACATCAAACGGGGAGCGTTGCTCCGCCTCGAACAGAATGGCTTGTTCCGCCTCCGAACCCGTCTTTTTGTCGATAGTGAACTTGTCGGTAATCACACCGTATCCGGAGATGGAAACCACAACATCCTTGATTTTCGGATCAATCTGATCGATCAATGATTGAATGTTGAAGATGACGGCTTCACGATCCTTGACCTCATCGGCAACAATCGCTTCAGGCGGCAGTTCCCGTATTCCCAGGGCACTGACCTCATAGCCTGTTTTATTCCGATCAAGCTTGACCAGCTTGATTGAATTGGCTCCGATATCCAGTCCGACCGTGCTTTTACTCCGCTTGGAAAGTATCATATGGCGTCTCTTTGACTAAGGCTTTTCTTTCAATCTTATTAACTTATCGACATATATGTAACAAAATTAACCGTTATAACTCCTGTCGCCGCAACCACTCCTAAGCGCAACGGCCCGGAAGAGTTGCATAGTCTGTTAGGTTATCGGTTGTTTCGGTCAACTTATTTACTGTCAAAAAGGCTTTTCATACAAAAAAAACCCCCCATCGTGAAGACGGGGGATCTTACCGGAGGATGAGAAAGAGGGAGCTTTTACGCCGCCCACAGAACCTAATACTGCTCCATGGCTTCTACAGCCGAATTTGTGATATACATCACTTTGGACCGGCCGGTGGACGCCAAAACGTTTACGCGACTGTCACTTGCCTCTTTAATAGACTCAAAATGCAAATCCACGTCGCCCGATGATGATGCCGAGCCGTTGGGTTGGAAGACCACCGCCGAATTGGGAAACGTCGTACTGCAATCCGAAAAGCCGACAAGCAGGGTATCCGCCGTTATGACCGAATCCGAGCCGGCTTCATAGGTGTTCGAGCCGATATTGGTCGAGTCACGAAACATCGTGATGGTGTTGGCGCCAAAGTCAAACACCACGCCATAAGGCGCCTTTTCCGCGATGGCATTGGACCGGGCGGTGCGAAGCATTGAGACCAGATTTTTGGTCTGACTGCGGAATTTAATCCGATCAATGGCTCGGTCGAAATGAGGGGTTGCCATCGCCGCCACAATACCGATGATAACCACCGTGGCCATCAACTCTACCAGGGTAATACCCCGCCGGGATGTTAGTTTTGCCATCATATATTCATACCCATCCGTTATGGTTTTCTCTTTCTGCCGGATGAACTTGCATATAAAATGCCTGCCGCCCCAAAAAAACCATCGCACGCCCCCTATTATGTATAAGCCGCTATATTGCATTGCATTACAAACATAAAGATGACAAAATCCGCCCATCGGAAACCCTGACCTGTTTCATTTTTGTTACGGAAATATGGGAAATACCCTATATTTATAAGTGGTTGCCCCACTGAACCGAATGAGACAACCGGACGTTACTATATATTGATTTGGAACCGCCTCAAACATGCCCCGCACTTGCCGAGAAAGGAATAATATGAAATATGTGTTTAGCATCGGTGCCCTCTTCATCATAATGTTGAATGTCCCCAGCCTGACATGGGGAGATACTCCCGCCAGCCTGACTGCCGAACCGCTGGTTCTGGAAAAACCGCAATATGTCATCTCCGAAAAAGCCTCCGCCTGGTTTGCCGGGAAATCCGACCGACCGTTCAAAGTCTGGGTTTTCTTTACTGACAAGGGGGTATTCAATGGCGACGACTTTGCCCGTGCCGTCGGCCGGGTTACGCTTTCCGATCATGTCGCCAAACGCCGCGCCAAAAACGGCATTGACGAGATCGTTTTTGCCGATCTGCCGGTCGCATCGACCTATACGGCGAAGATTGTCGATCTCGGCGCGGAATTGAGACGAGTCTCGCGCTGGCTGAATGCGGCCAGTTTTATTGTCACCAATGAACAGCTCGACGCCATTGCGGCTTTGCCGTTCGTACATCATATCGACCCGGTGGCGACATTCAGTCGGGTGGAAATCCCGAACCTTGCGCCTGAAGAAAGCATTCCCGAGTTTCAGGAATCAAAGGTGGACGCCCTCAATTACGGACCGGCCTTTGCCCAGATGAACATGATCAAGGTTCCCCCCATGCATGAGTTGGGGTATGACGGCGAGGGGGTGATTCTGGCGATGCTTGACACGGGATTTCGCAAGTCGCATTACGCCTTCCAGAAGGCGTATTCCGAGGGACGGGTTCTGGCGGAATATGACTTTATTTTCGATGATGGCGATACGCAAAACGAAGAGGAGGACAATGCCTCCCAGCATAATCACGGCACATATATCTGGTCGACTTCGGCCGGGTACGCGCCCGGAGCGGTGATCGGTCCGGCATACGGGGCAACGTTCATTCTGGCCAAAACCGAGGACGTGCGCAGTGAACAGCCGATCGAGGAGGACAACTGGGCGGCGGCGATGGAATGGGCCGACTCGCTCGGTGCGGATGTGATCACCTCATCGCTGGGATATTCCGACTGGTATTTTTATTCTGATTTCGATGGCCAAACCGCAACCATCACGATCGCGGCCAACACCGCCACCGCACTCGGTATCGTGGTGTGCAATTCGATGGGCAATGAGGGGACTCTGGGATTCGGTTCCCTGACCGCTCCCGCCGATGCGTTCGAGATTCTTGCCGTCGGTGCGGTCGACGCCAGCAAGATTATCGCTAGTTTCTCATCGCGCGGCCCCACCTATGACGGCCGGCTCAAACCGGAAGTGTGCGCGATGGGTGTCAGTACCCGATGCGCCACCGCGACGGCCGACAACACCTACGGTTATATCAACGGCACATCGCTGTCCACGCCGCTGGTCGCGGGAGCCGCGACACTGCTTTTACAGGCGCATCCCGAATACACGACGCAACAGGTCCGGCGGGCTTTGATGCTTACCGCCGACAACGCCGCCACTCCCGACAGCACTTACGGCTGGGGGATTATCAATCTCGTCGATGCCTATAACTGGGGAGCCAACTTCACCGCGGATACGCTGTATGCCTATGACAGCCTGACCGTGCAGTTCACCGACAGTTCGCTGGCCTCGGCGGCCAATCATGTCTGGTATTTCGGCGACGGAGCGTCATCGACCGACATTAATCCCGTGCATACCTACACTGATGCGGGGAGTTTCGATGTCACGCTGGTTATCGACTCCGACGAAGGACAACTGCAACGGGTTAAACACAATCTTATCAGTGTTTTCGCCGACACCCTGACACTCGTGTCGGATGCCGGATTCGCCGGGTACACGGCATCGTTGCCTGCAACGCTGTCAAGCAGTCAGGAGCTGATTTCGATCACACTCCCGTTGAAATACTCCGGATTTCCCGTTGCGTCTTTCGATTCGGTGCGTATCAGCGGGCGTGCAGTCGGCCTGTTTGATACAGTTACGGAATTGTATCGCGATGACAATTCGCATGAACTGGCGGTGCACCTGAGCGGAACGGAATTACTGACTCCCGGAGTCGGAGAAATCGCGCGATTGTATTTCACCCTGGACAGTTTGGCGCTCTCCGGCGACAGCGGGAAGGTCTGGGTAGATCAGGTTAATGGCTACGACATTACGCTGACAAGCGCGGCCCATGACTATGTCCCGGTCGTCCATGATGCCAATGTTATCACACAGGACGTGCTTCGCGGCGACGCCAACAACTCCGGCACGATTAACCTGCTCGATATTCTGTGGTTGATTGATTTTGTCTATCAGGACGGTCCCGCGCCATTTAACCTGGAAAGCGGTGACTACAACGCCGACGGCGAGATCAACCTGCTCGACATTCTGGATATTATCGATATTTTGTATGGTTGATAAATGAATAACAGATGCAAGTTAACGGCCCGCCCTGACGGGCCGTCTTTTATTTGGCGTTTTCTTTCTCCAGTTCAAGCAGGCGTTTTTTCATGCGCAGGCCACCCGCATACCCGCCGAGACCGCCGGCCGCGGTAACTCGATGACACGGAATAATCAACGGAATGCGGTTGTTGGCCATCACGGTTCCGACTGCCCGCGCGGCTTTCGGCGAACCGACCGCCTTTGCGATTTCGCCGTAGGTCCTGGTCTTGCCGTACGGAATCGCAACGACTTTGTGAAGCACTTTCTTTTGAAACGGTGTCCCGTCGATTTCGATCTTAATGGAGAAGGTATTCAGACGTCCCTTGAGATATAAAATCAATTCCTTGGCCGCCCGGGCAGTGGATGTGTTTGCTTCGCAGATTTGTATCGACTTCCCGGGCAGATTTTTCAACTGTGCTTCAAAGGCTTTTTTGCCTGTTCCTGGAAGACTGACAGCCACAACACCACGCTCGCCCATCGCAACCGACATCTCCCCCCAATCCGTTTTGAAGTGCTGAACATAAACCGACTGCTTTTTCATGACTCCACTCCACTTCTATTATATATATTTACGAAGATTCCATCAATTGCCGTGACGGATATTGCCCACCAGGTCCGGAAGTTCTTCCAAACCGGTCAGCTTGTAATCCGGACCGCTTTGCTCCATTTCCCCGTTGCGGCCGTAAGGTGATGGTACCGCGGCGATTCGTATCCCCGCGCCGTGCGCCGCGAGGACGTCATTGGCCGTATCGCCGACCACCAGAGTCCGCGATGGATCGGCACGCAACATTTCCAGCAGTTTCAGGAACTGCTCCGGATGCGGTTTGACTTTTATGACATCATCCGCCCCCAAAAAGGCACTGATAAACGAGGTCCATCCCAACCGTTCAATAATCTTTCCGGTCATCGTCCTGCTCTTGGTGGTGCCGACGGCAAGCGTCACGCCGCGTGTAAACAGCGTTCGAATAACGCAATCCGCTCCGGGCAAGGCTCGCGAGGCCTCCACCACCGCCCGGTCGCCGCATTCCCGAAACAAACGCAAATACTCGGTATAATCACCGTCGCCAAAGGCGCGAAAGACATCCTCCAGCGGATAGCCGATATAGGGAGTGATCTCTTCCCGCTTTCTGGGCGGAAATCCCATCGCCGTAAAGGCGTAATTCGCCGATTCCACGATACCGTCGGCGGAGTCAATCAGGGTTCCATCCAGATCGAATATAATCGTGCAGATATTTGCAGGAAACATGAGGGTGGCATCATCCTATTTTAACTCGTATAATGTAGTATAGACAGCAAATATGTCGATGTCAAACATATGATTGAGATAAACCGACTGTTCATCTTTTGCGCAGTTCGTTGGAACCCACCCCGGGATTTAAACGTAAGCTATTTAGACGTAAAAACATACTGCAACCGATCCGCCGCCTTTTGGGGTTATGAAAACGGACATATTCAGAAAAGCAGACGGTGACAGTAAAATCGATGGTATCTTAGGCACTTAGGGCCTTGTAATTGCTGTATAGCCGATTGAAACGATTATGGAAATTCGGGCGTTAGGGATAGAAGACGGTGCCCCCCCGGTAAAGGTGACGCTGTTCGACTTGACAAGCCGCCCAAATTAGATAGATTGCACATAGACGAAGGTATTGGAGGTCAGCTTATGAAGCAGTTCAGCCTTACATTGGTGGCATTGACAACGTTTTTACTTGCGATAATCTGGATTGTCGGTTCGGGTGAGGCGGTGCAGACCCAGGAGGCTGAAGCGATCAGTCTGGCCGGTACCACGCATATCAATCTTGATGGTCCGTCAGAGATCGAATCAGAAGCGGAATCGCAGGAAAGCAAGGAAACGCTGTTTCGTGAAATCAAGAAATTCAATCAAACCGTGTACGACATCAAGAACCGCTACATGGAAGATATTGATACCGAGGAATTAATCAATTCCGGTATACGGGGGATGCTTGATAATCTCGACCGGTTCTCGGTGCTGATGGAAAAGCAGTCTTATGACCGACTGATGGAAAGCACCAGCGGCAAATACGAGGGACTGGGAATCGAAATCGACGCCCGCGACAATTACATTATCGTGGTGACTCCTTTCGAGGGCGCTCCGGCGTATAAAAAGGGTTTGCGTTCAGGCGACGTTATCCAGAAAATCGACGGTACGTCCACCTACGGCATGACCACCAGCGATGCGGCCAAGCTGATGCGCGGCGAAGCCGGCTCGGCGGTTAATCTCTCCATCAAGCGCGAGGGAATTCCCGAACTGCTTGATTTCGAAGTGGACCGCGCCATTATCGAATTGAAATCGGTTAATTATTACGGTATTATCGAAAACACCGATATCGGCTATGTCCGACTGTCACGATTCGCGGAAGAAACCAGCAACGAATTGGTTGAAGCGATCAACAGCCTGAAAGAACAAAACGTCAGCGGCCTGATTTTCGATCTTCGTTCCAACGGCGGCGGCCTGCTCCAGCAAGCGGTGGCCACGGCCGACCTGTTCTTGGATGAAGGCAAGCTCGTGGTCTATACCCGTGGCAAAGAGGCCGATTCCGAACGACGGCATTATTCCCGTCACCCTGCCCTGTTTGCCGACAAGCCGATGGTTGTTTTGGTGGATGAAGGCACGGCCTCGGCATCGGAAATCGTTGCCGGCGCCATTCAGGACTGGGATCGCGGGGTGATCATGGGCCAGACCACCTACGGCAAGGGCCTGGTTCAGCAAATCTTCCCGTTGGGGGCCGAAGGCGATGTTGCGCTGAAACTGACCACGGCGAAATACTATGTCCCGTCGGGGCGTTGTATCCAGAAGCCGGAAACACAAGATAAGCCCGACTCCCCACATGATCTTGCGGCCAGCGCCGATGATGCCGACAGCGTGACAACCGACAGCATGGCCATTTCCGAAAAGGAAATGTACTACACCAACGGCGGGCGGCTGGTCTACGGCGGTGGCGGAATCAACCCGGATATCGAACTCGAGGAGGAACCGTATCTGACTCCAATCGAGATCAACATGGAACGCCAGTCGACTTTCTTCGGATTCGCGGTCAAGTATTTCGCGGCACATCCCAATCTATCGCACGATTTCGAGGTGACCAACGAAATGATCGAAGAATATAAAGACTTCCTTAAAGAGAAAGAATTCACGTACAAGACGGCGATGGAAGTCTCTTACGAGAAGATGAAGGAAATCATCGAGGACGAGCAAAAAGACGATTTATTCTCGGCTTCCATGCAAGATCTGGAAACGCAGATCGAGAAGGAAAAAGAGACCGATTTCGAAAAATCACTGCCCTATATCAAACGCGCCATCAAACGCGAGCTGGTTTCGAAAATCGCGGGGGAACGCGGGGTGTATGAAGAAGTTATTTTAAAATCCAACCCGGCCGTCCAGAAGGCTGTCGAGCTTCTGCAAAACAAGGAAGAATACGGCAAAGTGCTGGAAACGCATCATACCACCAGCCAGGTTCCGCAGACCGACGGTTGATACGGCCAGGACAGCGACAGCAGAACAGGAGCGCCTCGCCCGAGGCGCTCCCTTTTATTTCAGATCAAAGCGCCGGATAAACCAGTTGTCACGGCGTTTTTCCAACGTCATCTCGACCGCGCGTCCGCTGTCGGCGCTGTCAGCTTGAATGAAACAGGTCACCCTGGCGCGATCTTCCGTGTAGAAGAAATCCTTGCGCGCCAGTCCGTGAAAAGCGGCACTGTCGGTCGGATACGCCATCGCGAGAATACTGGCCCCGGAATACCCGAGGTCATGGCCGATCGGAGACAACAGGGAATCGATTTTCACCGTGTCGCGTTCGGCAATGGCGGTCTGCAAATCGCCCAGCATCCCCTTGATCAATGGAATCTCGTCTCGCGGCGGATTCTTTTTGGCGCATCCAAACACCACAAGTATGACCATGATTATAATATATGGCAGAATTCTCATCGTTGTAAATTGGCCTTTGTCATTGAATATAAGCCGTCGCCCTCTATTGTGACGACGCCGTTTTTCTCCAGGGTCCGCATCACATCAGTCACCACCAGACTCCAGCACCACAACCGCGCGCCGCGTTCATAGGCGGACTGTCCGGAAGACTTCGCGAGATCATCAACCGCCTGCCGCAGGCCCTCGATATGCGGGAAAGTACCGTCCATCAACAGCGATAGTGGCCCGCGCACCTTGTCTTCGGTGTAGGTGTGGAAAATCGACGGTTTCTGGCGGTTGAATGACCAGTTGACATACTTACCGGCTTTCCTGAGTTCACGAAAACGGGAATCGCATATAATTGGCATGGTGTCAATCCCACAATGGAACCGCTCTGCCTTTTTGGTGTGCAAATAGTAATAAAAACTGGTGCCGGCGTCGGCGGCGCCGCCGCTGACCAGGTACATGAAATCCCCCATCTCGGCGTTGCAGGGATCGGAACCTTCGAAAATAGTAAACGGCATGTCATCGTTGACGAAATTTTTCCCGAGAATATCCCACATCAACAGACCAAGAATTACGGGGTATTTGTGGTGAAGTACCGAGCCGGGATCGATAATATTATCCGGATCGCTGGTCAGGCTGCCATCGGCAATCATTGCCGCAATCGAGCTGTCATACACCGGAATGTTGGCCGTGATGACTTCCACGAGACTTTCGACCGTACCATCGATGGCGGAGCGAATACTTTTCACCTGGGCGTCATCGATAACCATCATTTGGGGACGATATCCGTCCGGGGTATCGACCAGATAACCATAATCGATAAAATCGGCAATCGCGGCGTTGACATAGTCGACCGTGGTTCCGGTCAATTTCGCGATTTCATCGACGCGTTTTCCTCGTGAAAGCAGATACGTCATCACCCGCCCGAAATAATGATCGTAATAGTCATTCCGGTCGACAAACGGCGGGACAAATAACTGCTCACCCACGACGGTCTCAAGCTCTGCGGGGTACGGATAGGTAATCGAAAAGGTTTTGGTGTGTAGCATCTGCGAGTCCATTAATACGTCCATCGTGTCGACCACGTCATAGATTTTCAGCACAATCGTGCAGGTTCCGTAATTGCCCGGGATGGTCACCGGAACCGTGACATCTGTGGTCTGTTCCGGCTGTAAAAACGCAACCGCCCGGGTTTTGCGGATCGGGGTGAGATCAAAATCATCGAATGAAGTTTCCGCGGCGGCGATCACGGTTTTCATTTCCATGCTGACATTTTTCAGGGTGAAGGTCGCGGACTGCTTTCCCCAGTTCTCACCTGAAAGCGCAATCTCGCCGACTTCGAAATCCGTGTCAGCGGCGAGCGCCCCGATCGCCAGAATCAACAGACAACTCAACCAGTACAGCACTGTCCTATTCATGCTCGATTTCTCCTTTATGCAGTTCATACGTATTTCCCGGCCAATTGGCCACAGGCGGCCTCGATATCCATTCCCCGGCTTTTGCGCACCGTCACCGCCGGCGCGCGCGGATACAGCCACTGCGCAAACCGGTCAACCTCATCATCGGTCGGCCGTCGATACGGCAGACCCGGCACCGGGTTATAGGCAATGAGATTGATTTTACACGGTATCCCCGTAATCATTCTCGCCAGCATCAGGGCATCGTTTTGGGCATCATTGAATCCGCCCATCAGTACGTATTCGAACGTCACCCGTTTTCGTCGTTTTCTGGCAAAATACCGCACCGCCTCGGTTAATTCTTTTATACCGTATTTTTTCGCAATGGGAATAATCTTTTTTCGTTTTTCCTCATCGGCGACGTGCAGGGAAATCGCCAGATTGACCTTTAGGCCCGAATCCGCCAGACGGTAAATACCGGGCACCACGCCGACCGTTGAGACCGTGATCTTTTTGGCTGAGACCGACAGGCCGATCTCCGATGAGATAATATCCACCGCACGTACCATCTCGTCGTAATTCAACAGCGGTTCTCCCATGCCCATGAATACGATATTATGAAAGGCCTCCTGGCCGTCGCGGGATCGAAGATACAGCAGTTGCCCGACAATCTCGCCGGCCGTCAGGTTGCGCGTAAATCCCATTTTCCCGGTGGCACAGAAGGCGCATCCCAGCGCGCATCCGGCCTGACTGGAAATGCACACCGTCCGTTTGTCGCCTTCCGGGATCAGCACCGTCTCGATCAGGGCGCCGTCGTCCAGACGAAACAGGAATTTCTCCGTGTCGTCCGATGACACGGCGTGGCGAGTCGGATGCAGGCCGATAAATTCGTATCGTTCATCGAGTCGCCGACGAAGCGTCATCGCGAGGTTACTCATCAGGTTGAAATCGGATTGCATATCCCGGTACAGCCATTTGAAAACCTGGCGACCGCGATACGGCTTTTCACCGAGCGATCGCATGATATCCTCAAAATCGGAGACGGTCTTCCCCAACAGATTAAGCCGTTTCATCGCCCTAATCTAATGAGAATGCGCGAATTTTCAAGCGGTTTTCCGAAATAGCGAGATTGGCGGAGATGACGGGTTGTATCCGGAATGGGATTAAGATGGAAATCCGTTCATACTAAAGGGCGGCGAAAGGTCCGCCGCCCCGTAACAGGTGACTTATTCTTTGGAGAGTTTCTCCAGCGCCCTGGTCAGCTTGTCGATTTTCTTGTGCAATTCCTCGATGTCTTTTTTGTTGGCCGGCTTGATCTTCTCGATCACCTTGGTGACCTCTTTCTGAATCGAACCGGTTTCCTTGAGGACTTTGTCCTTGAATGACGACGTCGATTTCTCGGCGCGGTCCAGCAGTTCCATGACGGCGTCTTTGCGGTCGGTTTTGGAAATTTCACCGGCCTTGATCAGCGAGTCGATAATTTCCTCGGCTTTTTTCTTCGTAACATTGTAAATTCCCACCGACGCCAGATAAGTGTTGCGTAAAATGGTCATAGATTTTTGACCTCCTCGGTTTATAACGTGCAATAAGACTTCTCGCGAATCCTTGATGTCCTGCCAGTTCTTGATCTCCCCCACCAGTACCTGTCCCAGAACCGATATCGTGATATCTTTCCCGGTGCGGGAGTCCACCACCGTAAACGGTATCTTGTCGCGAATCGTTTCCATCAGCCCGGCATGCGTGATATACCGTTTCAAATCGGTATCATACAGCCGCCGATTTTTATACCGTTTGATAGTTTTCATCGTATGCGCGTCTGGTACTTATACGTAAAATATAGTGCACCGCACAAAAATGACAACAAAAAAAATACCACCTAATGCCGCCCGGTAGACAGCAAAATGATATTGACGATTTCCAGCAACCGCTCGCAGGAAAACGGCTTCTTGATAAACATGTCGCCGCCCGCCTGAAATGACCGCCCCTGATCGTCACTGCGATCCTTGCCGGTGAGAAACACCACGGGGATATCGGACGTGGACGGGTCGTTTTTCAGCGCGTTGCAAATACTGTAGCCGTCGGTATTCGGCATCATGATATCAAGCAGGATAATGTCGGGCCTGATGTGCTGGGCCTGAGCCAGTCCCTGTCTGCCGTCATTGAAGACGAAAACTTCATGTCCGGCATTGGTCAGAAAAGCCTCGATGATTTCGGTAATCTGCGGTTCATCGTCGACAACCAGAATCTTCGCCGCCTTTATTTTCTGTCCAACTGCCATAGTAATACCCCAAAATGATATCTTCCTACTTTCCTGTATCGGCAAACCGGAGCGAGACATTAGGCAGAAATGACAACAAGATAGCGAAATAATGCCCGCGATACGGAATGGCGAATATTTATAACGGAAGGGATAAAACTTGCGGTTTAGCACTCGTCCTTCCAGTAATACTCCGGACGACGATCCCTGAAAATGTCATTTCTGGCGGTGATAATCTTGTTATCCGCCTCCACCGGATCGATTTCCACCATGCGAAATCCGGTCTCGGTATCGCCGATTTCCGCGAGAATAACTCCATTAGGCGCAATAATCCGGGAAGTGCCGATAAAATGTACATGTTTCCCGCCGCGCGATTCATCACCGATCCGGTCGGCGGTAATTGTAAACACGTTGTTTTCCAGCGCCCGGGTAATCATGGCATCGGGGCAATGCGGGAGGACCAGATTGGCCGGATGGCAGATAATTTGCGCCCCGGCCAGCGCCAACTTGCGTGCCGATTCGGGGAAACGCCAGTCAAAACAAATCATCATGCCGATTCTGACGCCCTGGTGTTCGATAACGAAAAACCCGGTCTCACCCGGCAGAAATATCGCTTTTTCGGTATCGAACAGGTGTATTTTCTGATAGCAGTGAAAACCGCCATCGGGAAGAATCGCCAGCGATGAATTGAACAGCTTGTCCCCTTTTTTCTCCGGGAATCCGTATATAACGATTGCGTCTTTGGATTCCGCCAACTCCCGCAGGCGCGTAAAGGTCACTCCCTCGCCGGCCGTATCGGCCAGAGCGGCGGCTTCCGCGCTGTCGGCGAACAGGTATCCGGTCGCGAATAATTCCGGTAGAACCAGCAGATCGAACTGGTGCTCGGACAGATCATCCAGCACACGATTCAGGTTGTGTTCGATCTCGCCGAACACCGGTTGATTCTGATACACTGCGATTCTCACGGTGGTCTCCCGTATAATTTCCCGCAACATATGCAAACAACAAATTAATTGCAAGGTTACTTTCCGCGCTCTATATTAGCGGCTATGGCGGAGAAAGGGTTGTCGGAGAAGAATATTGTCACCAATCGCAAGGCGCGACGGGATTACGAAATTATCGAAACCCGCGAGGTCGGCATCTCCCTGTTGGGGACCGAGGTGAAATCCCTGCGGGCGGGCAAGGTCAATCTTGCCGACTGTTATGCCGCGATCGAAAATGGCGAGGTTTTTCTATACAATCTGCATATTTCCCAATACGAGCAATCGGCGCGGGAAAATCATGAACCTACCCGCAAACGTCGCCTTCTACTTCATAAAAAGGAGATCCGCAAGCTGTTCGGCGCCACAATGGAAAAGGGATTCACGCTGATCCCCCTCCGCATTTATTTTAAGGGACCGTATGTAAAAATCGAACTGGCCACCGCCCGTGGCCGTAAAAAATACGACAAACGCGATGCCATTGCCAAAAAAGAAGCCGACCGGGCGATCGAACGCGCCCACCGTCGGCAGATGAAATAATTCGATGCTGAAATCCGCAGTGAACATAATCGTCATGCTGGTCGTGTTGTCGACGACCGGCGCTCTGGCCGGTGAAATTACCGTGCAAATCCCCGGCGGCAACGAAAAAATCGGCGCGGAGACATTCGGCGACATCGCTTATTTTTCCGTCTCGGATCTTGCGGGTGTACTCGGGCATCGTATCTCATGGGATATTCCCGGCCTTTCGGCGGAACTCACCGTAAATCGCCATTCGGTGGTGTTTTATATCAACTCGCCATATGTCAATCTCGACGATACGGTCAAGAATGTCACATTCCCGATTGAGATAAAGCGGGGGTGCATTTATGCCCCGATTCAGACGGCCCTGCCGATTATCGATGTGATCAGTCCGGAACGGATTGTCTGGGACAATGACCGGCACCTGATTCGGGTCAGTTCGGAATATTACACGATCACCGACATGGCGCTTTCAGAAAAGGCCAACGGGCTTTTGATCGAATTGTTCGTATCGGAACCGAAGGAATTCGAGTTGTACCAGTCCGAGGGCAACTGGCTGAACATCACCATCCCCGACGCCACGGTCAACAGCCGCCAGCTTATATCACGCAAATCCTCGACGTTTATGCGCGATATGAATGTCTTCCAGTTCGAAGCCTCATCACAGATATCGCTTCGCCTGCGCAAGCCGTTCGGCAAAATAACGCATCGGTTCACAGCCAATCCGGGGCGCATTCAGATTTCCCTGATCGACACCACCGCCATGCCGGTGGTGTCGGCCGGGCCGGATCGTGTGGTCGGTCCCGACGACCATATTGACAAGGTTGTGATCGATGCCGGTCACGGCGGCAGGGATTATGGCGCGATCGGTCTCGACGGGACACAGGAAAAAAAGATAGTCCTTGACATCGCCAAGCGACTGGCCAAGCTTATCCGCAAGGAGAAGATTTTCGAAGTGGTGATGACACGCGACAAGGACGACTATGTCCCGCTCGATGAACGGGCCCGAATCGCCAATGAATCCGGCGGCGATGTTTTCATATCGATTCATGCCAATGCCTCGCTGAAGCGTTCGGCGCGGGGCTTTCAGGTTTTCTTCCTCGCTCCCGCGCTCAACGATGAGGCCCGTGCCGCGGCCCAGCTGGAAAACGCCGTTTTTCTTTCGGAACAGACGGCATTCGGTGCTCATGAAGGTGATGATCTCAGCATGATTCTCAGCGATATGATCCAGAACGAATTCCAGGAGGAATCATCCGATTTCGCGGCCATGGTCGACAGGGAATTCCGCAAGGATTTGTCGAAACACACCCGTGCCCGTGGGATGGACCAGGCGGGGTTTTTCGTTCTCAACGGCGTGTATATGCCGTCCGTTCTGGTGGAATCGGCCTTCCTGACGAATGAACAGGATGAGAAACTGCTGAAAAGCAAAGACTACCGGCAGGATGTCGCCGAGAGTATCTATGCCGGATTAAAACGATTCAAAGCGAAATATGAGAATAAATAATGACTGATGAACAACGGCAAAATCGTCCGATCGGGATTTTCGACTCGGGGGTCGGCGGGTTGACTGTCGCCGCTGAAGTCATGCGTCTTCTTCCGGGCGAAAATATCGTGTATTTCGGTGATGTCGGACGGTATCCCTACGGCGGACGCTCCCGGGAAATTATCACCGGTTTCACCAGGCAAAACATAAACTTTCTTCTGGATCATAATGTTAAATACGTTATCGCCGCCTGTAACTCCGCATCGGCGGTGGCGCTGGAAGCGGTATCCGAAGAATACGATATCGATATTCTCGGTGTGATCGAACCGGGCGCGAAGGCCGCGATTTCCTATAGTAAAAACAAGCGTGTCGGCATTATCGGCACCCGCGCCACGATCGACTCCGACAGCTACGCCAAAGCCATCCAGCGCCGTAATGAAAACATCAAGGTTTTTTCGCTGGCCTGCCCGCTTTTCGTGCCGCTGGTGGAAGAAGCGTATATCGAGAAGGAAGCCACGTATTTAATCGCGCGGGATTACCTGAAAACGTTAATCGATGTCGATATCGACACGCTGGTGCTGGGGTGTACGCATTATCCCCTGCTGAAGAAAGTCATCGGCACGGTTATGGGCGACGGGGTTCGGCTGGTCGACTCCGCCGAGGAAACCGCCCGCGAAGTGGCATCGGTGTTGTCGGTCAGAAATCTTCTGCGTACCGCAACGGACGATGTCACGCTGAAGTTTTACGTTTCCGACGTGCCGGATCGTTTTTCACAGGTGGTGAAGCATTTTGTCGGGCGCAATATCAACAATGTCACGCGCGTGGATATAACCAGGTACTAAGATGGACATTATACTTGCGGCGATTGCATTCGGTTTGATTACGGCGGGAACGGTGTTTGTGATCCTGCGTTTTTTCTCGAAACGGATTGAAGACAATACACTGGCGAAAATGAAAGAGTCGTTCGGGACGGCGTCATATGAGGCTCTCGAAAAAAACACCGACCAGTTTCTCAAACTGGCCAATGAAAAACTGGCGCAACAAACCCAGGCCAACGTACAGGAACTCGCCGGCAAAAAAGCGTTGATCGACCACACCCTGCAACAGATGAAAACCGAGATGGACTCGGTACGGGAACTGGTCAGTCGTCTTGAAAAAGACCGCGAACAGAAATTCGGTGAACTGACCCGCGGCCTGCAAGTGCAGTCCCAGGAAACCTTACGGCTTCATGAAATCACTGCCAATCTTAATAAAGTGCTTTCCGATTCGCGCCTGCGCGGTAAATGGGGCGAGCGCGTGGCCGAGGATATTCTGAATCTGGTGGGGATGGTCGAGAACGTCAGTTATCGCAAACAAACCGGGATTGAGGGCGGACACGGGCGCCCGGATTTCACGTTTATTCTGCCCGACGACCGTCTGATCAACATGGATGTTAAATTTCCGCTGGACAATTTCAAGAAATTTCTCGAGGCCGAAGACGAAACCTCGCGCGAGGCGTTCAAGAAGCAATATCTCAAAGATGCCCGCACGAGTGTGAAAAACGTCGTCACGCGCGACTATATCGATCCGGCCCATAACACGCTGGATTTTATGATTGTCTTTATCCCGCATGAACAGGGCTACGGATTCCTTATGGAGCATGACCCGTCATTCATGGATGATGCGCTCAAGGCCAAAGTCATTGTCTGCTCGCCGTGGTCACTGTATGCCTTTCTTGCGGTGATACGGCAATCGGTGGACAATTTCAATCTCGCCCGTTCCGCCGATCAAATTCTTGCGCTGATGGGGACATTTTACAAACAGTGGGACAATTATAAGGAAACAATGGATAAAATCGGCAAGGGGATTGCCGCATTGCAGGAAACATATGACAAACTGATCACCACGCGTACCTCACAGCTTGAAAAGCCGTTACAACAAATAGCGCAATTGTCCAGACAGCAGGAGTTGACCGAGGAGACATCATCACGCAATGATCAGAACGGGTGATCACGGCAAAAACGATATACATATATAAAACGGGCAAACGGCAAATGGATCTGACGAAACTGAAAATCGAACAGGCGGTGGATATCCTCGACGAACTCGATATTGATCTCTGGTTGATATTCTGCCGTGAAACCGACATGATGGCCGATCCGGCGCATGATCTGATGGTGGGTCACAAAGTTGTCTGGCAATCGGCATTCTTTATCCCGCGTAACGGTGAAACCACCGCTTTGGTCGGCAATTACGATAGTGCCGATATCGAACGTGCCGGAAGATTCAGACACGTTATTCCCTATGTCGAGGACTGCGGCCGGGAGATTCGCGACAAGATCATTGAATTCGATCCAAAAACGATGGCGTTGAATTTTTCGCTAGATGATCCGGCATCGGACGGTCTCACGTACGGGATGTACCAAAAGTTGATGTCTTATTTACAGGGAACGCCCTACCCGGAGCGAATCGTTTCCGCCGAAAAGCTGATGTCACTGGTGCGCGGTCGAAAAACCCGCGACGAGATCACCCGTATTTCCGCCGCCGCCATTTGCGCCTCCGACTGCTGGCATAAAACGCTTGAGGATATTGTCCCTGGTATGACCGAACAGGAGATTGCGCGCTTACTGGAGACGAATATTCGCCGTCTCGGCGGAACCACTGCCTTCGATACGATTGTCAACGCCGGTGATAAAACCGAACCCGGTCACGGTCATCCCACCACCGCGATCGTGGAACCGGGCGATTTGCTTCATGTCGATTTCGGCGCGCGGATTAACGGTTACTGCTCGGATATCCAGCGGCTGGCTTATTTTTTGCGCAAAAACGAATCCGCGCCACCGGATGAATTGATCGAGGCGTTCACCACCGTGCGGGAAATTATCGACGAGGCGGCAAAGCTATACAAACCGGGAGTGCCGGGGTACGAAATCGACACTGTCGCGCGGGAGCGTCTGGTCGAACGCGGATATCCGGAATACCAGCATGCCCTGGGTCATCAGATCGGGCGTTCGGTGCACGACGGCGCTGCGATTGTCGGACCGAAATGGGAACGTTACGGCACAACGCCGACCATCCCGCTGGAAGAAGGCAACGTGTTTACAATCGAATTCGGCATTGCATTGCCGGGAATCGGATACGTCGGTCTCGAGGAGGATCTGGCGGTAACTGAGAATGGGGGACGGTTCTTATGTCCCAGACAGACGGAGTTGATTCTGTTATGAAAAAGATCATCATGTTTGGCATACTGACGGCGTTACTAACCATACAGTGCGGTCCCCCGCCCAAAGTAACCATCAGCCCGGAACAAACCGATTGCGCTCCGCGCAATTTGATTGTCAAACCGAACAGCAACTCCCTGTTCATGCAATGGGACACCCCCTGCCCGGATAATATCACGGTGACAGGATACAATATCTATCTTCTCCCCTCGCCGATCAGTGAGAAATATCCCGGCGTGACTCTGCCGAAGAAGATCGTCCCGTTCAATTCCGGCGCCTACCCCGGCGACACCGATCCCGAGGAGCGCTTTGAGACGTTTTCGATTCACAACCTCGATAACGGCGTGGAGTACTTTATTTCCGTGCGAACCGTGTTCACCGACGGGACATTGTCTTTGCCGACCAAAGAGATTTCGGTCATTTGTCGCCCGGAGGGGGCATTCGACCTGGCATATCGATACTCCGATAAAAACGACGGGTTTTCATTCGGACACGGCGAAGCGGTTCGGGCCGACAGCGACTTGAACGATCTGTATTTCTATCACAAGGACGGGATTGATTACCTGGCGTCGCCGCATCGACTCAACGGTTTCATCCGGACTTCGGAGTTCTATTCACTGGGAAAAACATCTTCGATATACCAGTATCCCGAATTCGATCTGGATATCCCTCCGGTGGATCGCATGCCGGTGCGGGTTGGCGAAAGCTATCTGGTCAAAACCGCGGACGGCAATTATGCCAAGGTGCGGATCGAATCGGCGTCGGGGGAACGCAAGGAGCGGAAACTGAAACTATCGTACATCTATCAGACCATTCCGAATCTGATACGGTTTTAACCGACGGCATCCCGTCTGTGCGAGGATGATCCCGAATGACTGATCGCATGGCGACTGCGGATAAAAAGATACTGGCCGGCATTGCCACCCTGGCCGTCATCGTCCGGGTGCTGGTTGCCATTTTCACCGACAATCTCGATCATCCCGACGAGAATTTCCAGCTATTGGAACAGGCGCACCGTATCGTGTTTGGCTATGGTTTGATCCCGTGGGAATTCCGTTATGCGGTACGCTCCTGGCTCACCCCCGGATTTATCGCGGGTTTACTGTATCCGTTCAAGCTGCCGGGGCTGGACAATCCGAATCTCTATGTCCCGGCCATCCGGGCCATCCTGGGCGTGCTTTCGGTCAGCATGGTGCTGTCGGCATATCACATCGGCAGGAAACTGGTCTCGGTGCGGACGGGGCTTGTTGCGGCGTTTCTCTGTGCGATATGGTACGAAATGATATACTTCGGCATTCGCCCGCTCAGTGAAATCTGGGCAAGCGCCTGTTTTCTCGGGGCGGTGGCGCTGGCGCTGAAGCCGATCCGTGTTCGACATCTTATCATCGCCGGCATACTGGCGGCGCTGACCGCCGCGATACGTCTGCACTATCTGCCGGTTGTCGCGGTGTTTATGATTGTAACCTGCATCGGGTTGGAACGTGCACAATGCCGGGTGTTTCTGATTTCATTCATCATGGTGGTTCTTGCCGTCGGGCTGTTTGAAAAACTCACGCTTGGCGGCTTTTATGTTTCCTATATCAGTTATTTCACGATCAACCGGAGTTACAGCATGAATGTCGCCTTCGGTGAAGGTTCCACGCTGGATTACCTGTTGTATATCGGGTACGCCTCACTGTTCGTATTCTGGCTGTTTTTTATCGGCGGGATTGCCGTATGGAAAAAGGCGGGCGGTTTGATCCTGTACATTCTGGCTGTTCTTCTGCCGCATTTGGCATTGCCCATCAAAGCGCATCTGATCAGCGTTCGTTTTATTTTCCTAACCATTCCCCTGTTTTTAATCATGGGCGCGGTTGTGATTTCCGTGTTACGGGAAAATTTAAATAATCAAATATTGAAAAGATATATCTGTACAGGATTCTGTGCCATTATGATAATAATTTCAATAATGGGTGCATACGACGCCTTGCCGGGTGGAAAACAGGTGTATGCGCACAATCTTTTTTATACCGATCCGCATTTGCGGGCGTACCGGTATTTGCACGATGAACAATCAATCGCCGGCGTGTATGACAATGCCTCATTCTGGTTTCAAAGCGGCGGGTATTATTATTTGCATCGCGATATTCCACTGTACTATCCCAACACGCCACCGGCATCGCCCGATTTTATCAGTCATGCCGTCACCACGACCGATTTCCCCGGCGCGGTCGGCTTTGAACGTATCGCGACGTTCGGCGATATCGCTGTGCATGGCCGAAGCGATCCGCATTTTGTATACCGTCATGATTCCGAGTATTCACGCGATATGTTCCAGGCGGGAGTCGACGATAAGATCAACCATCGCTGAGACTTATTTCAGGAGTACCATCTTTTTGGTTTGCACCGATTCGGTGGTTATGACTCGATAGAAATACACTCCTGAGGCGACGTCGCGGCCGGATGTATCTCGGCCGTTCCATTCCAGGCTGTATGATCCCATCGCTGTCGATCCGAATTCCTCGTGGTATACCTCCTGTCCCAGGATGTTGTACACCGTGAATTGCACGTCGGTGCGACGCGGAATCGTATAGGAAATGATCGTGACGGCATTGAAGGGATTGGGGTAATTCTGCTCCAGGACGAAATCATCCGGGTAGAGATGGTCGAAGTCATCCTCGACCGGGGTCGATTCCCCGGCGATCTTGGCCAGATACACGTCCGATCCCCCGGCGGAGTTGGAAAACGAATACCCCAGCACGAGATAATCCCGTCCGGTCTCCTGAAACACCGTCCGACCATAGTCGGATTTGGTGCCACCGTATCGTCGGGTCCACGCGGTATCGCCGGTTGGTGCGATTTTAATTGCATATATATCGATTTCCGCCGCGCCGAACGACTCGGTTGAGCCGGCCAGAAGATATCCGCCGTCGAGCGTCCGGGTTACGGCATAGGCGCGATCGTCATACCGGCCGCCATAGGTCTTTTCCCATTGCACGACACCGCCGGCATCGATCTTGACCGCGTAGGCATCGGTGTATCCCGCTCCTGATGATGATGTTCCCCCGGCGATCACGAAACCGCCGTCGATCGTCGTTTCCAGATCATAGGCATAATCCGCACCGGAGCCGCCGTACACTTCGGTCCAGAGGGTGTCGCCGTCGGCATCCAACCGCACTCCATAGATACTGCTGTACCCGTCGCCGAATGAACCGGTCGAACCGACCGCCATAAAGCCGCCGTCACCGGTCAGGCAGACTGCCGAGCCGGATTCGCCGCCCGCACCACCGACCGCGGTGGTCCAGATCGTATCTCCGACCGAATCGGTCCTGACGAAGTATAGATCATCATATCCCGAACCGAATGAGCTGGTCGTGCCGCAGATGATAAATCCATCGTCGGAGGTCTCGCGGATCGATCGCCCTTCATCATTGCCGCTTCCCCCGAACGTTTTCTGCCATAGCATTGTCCCGGCCGAATCGATTTTCACCAGATAAACGTCTTTGCCACCGGCGCCGTAAGACCGGGTCGATCCGAGCAGGACAAATCCGCCGTCGGAAGTCGCCAGGACATCATAGCCGAGTTCGGCATCGGTACTGCCGTAGGTGTTTGTCCATACCGTATCACCGGCGGAGCCGAGCCGCAGGGCATAAAAATCAAACCCTCCGGAACCATAGGAAAAAGTGGAGCCGAGTAGAATATACCCGTCGTCGGTCTGACACCCCGCGTAGGCGTTGTCGTTGTACTGACCGCCGTACGTCGTCGACCAGATCATCTCCTGAGCGGCCAGAGGTGTCTGCAAAAGCAGAATCGCGAAGCCGACATGTATCATCACTTCGCGGCATTTCATGTTACAGCCTCCAATGCTGTTCAATTTTTCAACAGCTGTTCTCATTTGAGGGTATCGGAACTTTCCCATACCGCTTTAGCCCCAAACTGAAGTTTTTTTGTGGCTTGATAATCCCAACCGGTTGTCGGTCAGGCTCTTTGACGAAATTTCATCGATTAGGTGAGATGCTTTGGTGAACCGGATTCCTCCCCAAATAATGTCGAGCACACAATCCTATTGACTGGCATACACTTACAAGAAATACAGTGGGATTCCCCCAACACCAGACAGCTTAAATAATTAAAACCAGGCCTTTCATGAAACTGCTAACAATTTAATAGACTTAGCTTTACAAGACTCTCACCGGGTCGGCATCGCGCTTGCGCAGACCCTTCCCAGAAGAATAAGGACATTAGAAGTGGGGAGAAATCATGCGTGAAAGAAATATACCACTGTCAGCAATGATTTACATCATTCTGACCTTGACAGCGATACCGGGTGTATATGCCCAGGAAAGCGCCACCATTCAAGCGACCGCCACTGTTATTCCGGCGCTGATCGTCATTGGTGAACACAATTTGGAATTCGGAACCGTGTTTCCGGGGGTCGATAAATCGGTCGACAAGTCCAGCCCCGGATTTGCCGGCGAGTTCAGTATTCAGGGCAATAACCTTGCGGAAATCACCCTTGATTTCGCGCTTCCGGATTCGATTATGCACGAGGACTCAACCGCCTACATGCGCATACGATTTGTCGATACCGATGCGTCGTATGACGACGGCACCGGCGGCGGACAGGCGGCGCCCTCCGGCACGGTCAATCCCCTTGGACCATCGACTCAGGATCTCGGACCGGGCGGTCAGATGTGGATCTGGATCGGCGGTCGAGTTGAGCCGGGGATCACGCAAACCGGCGGCGACTACAGCGGCGATATTACCCTGACCGTAGCATATACCGGCAGTTAACAAGCACTCCTGCATCTCCCATATTTTTACCGCAAAAACCCCGTTTCGACGGGGTTTTTTCATGGTCGAAGCCATCTTGACATAATGCGATTTCGCGGTATTTTATCGGTATCGAACCTACTGCACATCGGTTATCGCAATGCGTGCGAATTATGTCATATGTCTGCTGGTTATATTACTCTCGGCCATCCTGAACGGGAAAAGTCTATATTCCGCCGAATCGGCCACTATTTGCGCCACTGCGACGGTGGTCACGTCGTTGGGACTGATTGAGTCACCGCCCGATACGGTCGCTTACACCGTGGATAAAATTGAATTCCCGGGATTAACGAAGCATTGCCTATATCTTCATCATCCGGTCGACGCCGGATTGATTGCCACGATTGACGGAACACCGTTTGTGCTTGTTAGTCTGGTTACGCCGATATCGCTTTCGCATGTGTCCGACTCGTGTATCATTACGATTATCAACACCGAAAACTGACCACAGTCCGCGTCGGCAAGTTCAATCTTGACATTGCATTGACCTCGTCGTACCATACCCATCAGCAGGGAGCATACATGAGAACATTCTCAGCCATACTGATTGGATTGTTTGCCGCCTTTGGCGCGGCACCGTCGCAGGCACAAAACGCCACGGTGACCAATGACCTGACCTTCGGCGACATCTTCCCCGGTATCCCCAAATCGATTTCCAGTCATACCCCCGGCGCGGCCGCGGAATTCACCGTTTCCGGCACAGCGGGGGCGGAAATCACAATCGATTTCACGCTTCCCACTTACATGAATTCAGTCGGGTATAACATGCAGATGGTTTTCAAGGAAACCGACTGTGCGATGGATTCCAGCGCGGCTCCCGATCAGACCAATCCCGGCCATGATAATCTCGATCCCTGGGACACGATCACCTATCGTCTCGGTTCCGGCGGACTGACCATCTGGCTCGGCGGCACCGTGGTTCCGCGGCTGAATCAGAAGAATGGGGACTACAGCGCGTCAATCGTTTTGACCATTATGTATACCGGCAATTAAGGTACGTATCTTGCGTTCCGATTTGTCCGGATGAAAATTCCGAGATCAAGCAGATAAATTGCCCGTTGTAAACGAAAATCATCTTTCCGAAGAAAAAAAACACCAACGCAATCGCGCAATTCTCGTAACCGATAATCCCACATAGCCTTAAATAGCATTAATGTCGCTTATTCCGGGCTATTGGCGGCCGCCCATAGCTGTCGAAAAATCAGGGCATTTTGCAATTTTTTTTCGTCGATTCGCTTAAGACTTCGACTTCTCGTGTCGATGATGCCTATATGAAACGACTGTAATGAAAATAAACAACTATGTACGTGTTATAAACAAGGGGAGCAGATTATGCATTGCTTTTCACGGATGAAACTTATCACAGGATTGGTTGCTACGGTTGCACTGTTCGCGATCGTCGGCGGCCCGTCCCCGGTCAGTGCGCAGGAAGTAGCGGTAGGTCAGGCCACCGCGACCGTTCTGCAGGTGCTGGTTGTCACGGCCGAGGCCGATCTGCAATTCGGTGACGTTATGCAGGGTGTTCCGAAAACCGCCGACAAGGCTGTTGTCGGTGAAGCCGGTGAATTCAAGGTTGTCGGTGAAGGTGGCGCGGAAGTTTCACTTGATCTGGACCTGCCCGAATATCTCTGGAACTCTGCCGGTGGCAGTGAAGATCGTCTGCAGGTATCTTTCGGTAGCACCGATGCGACCATTGCCTTTGTCAATGCCGCAACTCCGGCGGTTCCCGGCGCAGGTGCGGTAGCCGACCAAAATCCGGTCGCGCTCGGTGATCGGACTCTTGGCGCCGCGGCGCCCGACAACGTCGTCTGGGTTTTTCTCGGCGGCACAGTGCATCCCACGATCGATCAGCGCGCCGGCAGTTACGCCGCTGACATCGTTTTCACAGCGGCTTATACGGGCCAGTAAAATCGGATGACAGGGATGTAATAAGGAGATTGGAACGTGTTTACTATAACGAATAAGAAACTTGCCCTGACTCTTCTGCTTGGAATAGGCATATGCCTGTTCGGCGGAATGGTCAATGCCCAGGAAATGGGAACCGGTCAGGCGACGGCAACTGTATTACAGGTGCTGATTGTCACGGCCGAAGCCGACCTTCAATTCGGCGACGTCATGCAGGGTGTTCCGAAGGACGCCAGCAAAACTGTTATCGGTGAAGCCGGTGAGTTCAAGGTTGTCGGAGAGGGCGGCAAAGAAGTGACCCTGGATCTGGACCTCCCGGAATATCTCTGGAACAGCGCCGGCGGCAGTGAGGATCGTCTGGCGATCTCATTCAGTTCCACCGATGCCGATATCGCCATTACGGCGGCTTCGACTCCGGCGGCTCACGGTGCCGGCGACACCAACGACCAAAACCCGGCGGCGCTTGGCGACCATCTTCTCGGTGCGGCGGCTCCGGACAACTTATTGTGGGTCTTTCTGGGCGGCACGGTCCATCCGACCGTCGACCAGCGTGCCGGAAGTTACGCGGCGGACATTATTTTCACCGCAGCCTATACCGGGCAATAGAGGCAAAGTTTGCATTGACTTTTACGACTGCGTGACCTCACTTTTAGGGTGAGTATGGGAACGACCTGAAGAGGTCACGAGAAATGATAACATAGGATGAGGTTACTATGGACAGTAACAAAATTATTCCCCGCCAGCTTGGCACGAGAAGATGGCGGGGACTTGCTTTTTTTCTTGTATTGCTATTCCTTGCGGCGGAATTGTCGGCCAACGTGCTGGTCGCCCCCACTGCCGTGATCATGTCAAAAACCAGATCCGGGCGTCTGAACGTCCAGAATCCGACCGACAAGCCGGTCGAGGTTTCAATCGAATTCAGTTTCGGCATTCCGGAATCCGACAGTATGGGTGTGGTTACTATTGATCTACAGGATTCGGCAGTCACCGATCCCCGCTCGGCGCTGGGATGGATCAAGGCTTTTCCGCGTAAAATGGTACTCGACCCCGGTGCCACGCAGGTCGTAAGATTTCGCGCAACTCCCCCCCGTGATCTTCCCGACGGCGAATACTGGGTACGGGTACTGGTGCGCTCTCAGGAGGGTCAGCGCGAGATACCGGTGGCGGCGGACGAGGACAAAATAACCACCAAGCTCAACATGATCATGCAGATGGCCATTATCCTGAAATACCGGATCGGCGATCTGGTCGCCAAAATGGAGGTCCTCAATACCGACGTACAACAGACCGATTCCTCCGTTATTGCCGTGGTTGATATGGTCAACCGGGGCAACGTGTCGTATGTCGGCCTGTTGACCTGCCGTCTGGTGGATGCCGACGGCAAAGAGGCCGGCCGCAAGGAAATCGACCTGGCCATATACCATAATTTGCGAAGACGGGTGGAAATGCCCAAGCCGGTTACCGGGTTCCGTGCCCCGTATCATGTTGACGTGACCATCAACACCGACGGGCGCACCGATATTCCGCCGGACGATTTGATCGCCGGAAACGATTATACGAAAACGTTCGCATTGGAATAGATGATTTGTCCGAATCGGTCGGCAAGGAATAAACGCCATGCGGAAACGCAAACCCCATACTCACTCAATAGGCCGGACGGCAATCGTGCTGGTTACGGTGCTGGGGATATTGTCTCCGATACCGGCTTCAGCGCAGACGGAGTTTGAGGAGATTGTCGTCAAGTTCGAAGTCCCCAAACTGAGTAAAACCGATATTCTCGCGCAATATGACGGCCGGACCATTTACCTGCCGTTGATTGAAATCTTCGGTTTTCTCGATATCATTGTGAAAAGCGATTTCGACAATGGCAAATTCTCCGGGAAATTCGTCATGCAGGACAACGATTTCGAAATTAATATAAGGAATGGTGAGACGAAGTGTTTCGGCAGGACGATGCAGCTGGCCGATGGTTCTTATTATCTTTCCGCAACCGACCTGTTTCTGCGCATTGATCTGTTTGAGCATATTTTCAAACTGAGACCGCATTTCAACTTTTCCCAACTCAGTGTCTACCTTTCACTCGACAAGGATTTTCCGGCATATCGCAAGTTATTGCGCAAGGCGGCGCATGAAAAACTCAAAGATCGCGACGTGGCCGCCCGGGACGTGCAAAATATCCCGTACCAGCGCGACCATCTCAAAGCCGGTGTGGCCGATTGGATGCTGTCCGCCTGTCCCTATGGCGGCGCCGGACACTATTTCACGCTCGGTATGGGCGGGATGGTTATGGGCGGAGACCTTGCGATCAATGGATCGGTCAACAGCATCAACGGATTCGAGTCGGATAATGTCACCTATCTCTGGCATTATTATTTCAATGACAATGAGTACATCACTCAGGCGGAAATCGGTGATATTAATACCCAGGGAAGTCTGAGTCGCAGCCTCGACGGGGTCCAGTTGACCAATAAACCGCCGGTGCAACGCAAATATTTCCAGACGGTCAAGGTCGAAGGATACGCCGGCGAAGGCTGGGAGGTGGAATTATATGTCAACAACCAACTATCCGAATTCGCCTACGCCGACGAGAACGGCAATTACAGTTTCCTGATCGACACGTATTACGGTGCGTCGCAGATCACCCTGAAATTGTATGGCCCCAACGGTGAGATTAAAACCGAAGAACAATATGTTCGGGTTCCGTATAATTTGATCCCCAAGAATGACTATGAATACTCGATCGCGGGCGGGGTGAAACCCAACACCACCGACAATGCACAGAAAAAATACGCACAGGCCACCGCGTACTACGGTTTGCTCTCATCCCTTACCGTCGGCGGCGTGGTCGATATGCCGGTTGCGGTGGAAGACGGCGAAAAGCCGACATATGCCGGTGAAATTTCCTTTCAGCCGCTGGGGACCGTTTTATTCGGGGCATCATTTTCACCCGACAATGCACTTGAGGGGAATTTCAGCTATAACCGCCCCTCACTGCTGACGATCAATGCCCAGTATGCCGGCTTTTATGAAAACCCCTTTCGCAACAAACTCAATCGCAAATATGAATACAGTCTGGCCATCTCGTCGCCGTTGCGTATCAAGAACAAGTACTTCGGCCCGCGGTATCGGGTATCGATCACCCAGTTTGAGGACTATCAATCCATCAATATGAATTATGGTTTCAAACTGCCGCTGTATAAATTGAGTACCACATATCTGGGAGCCGCCAAACTGGCCAAGTATTTCAATCGAACCGAAAGAAGCCTCACCAGCCAGATTTTTATCACCACCCAGTTTTTGCGCTGGTTGCGGCCGCAGTTCAAACTCAATTACGATCATGAACTCAACCAGCTTTCCCAGTATGCGGTCTATTTGCATCGGCGTATTTTCAAACGCGGTCAGCTGACATTCACCTATGAACGTAACGAAGTATCCGAAACCAATCGCATCATGATCAGCTTCAACATCTTCAACGATTTCGCGAATATCACCAGTCGGGTCAATGTTCACGGCGATCAGGTAATCGCCACCCAGCTTCAACGCGGATCGATTCTTTTCGACCAGGACAGCAAATCATTTCGTCTCGACCGTCGCTACGGACTCGGACGGGGAACCGCGGTGATCTGGCCATTTCTTGACGAAAACTACAACGGGCGGTACGACGAAGGCGAAGAGGTCCTCAAGGATCTGAAAGCCAGTATCGGCGGAGCACGCGGCGTGCGCAACAGCCAGAACGGGCTTTACTATTATGACGGCCTGCGCGCATATGATGAATACCTGGTGGAAATCGATGAATACAGCTTGGATAATCCCATGTTGCGCCCGGCCCATCAGAATTTTAAGGTCACGATCAATCCCAATACCGTCACCAGTATCAGCGTGCCCATTGTCACCGCCGGCGAGGTCGGCGGGATCGTGGAACGGGCTGTCGAGACCGGCAGAATCGGAGTCGGCGGCATCAAGCTGATCATTCTCAACGAAGTTACCGGGCAGGAAATTCCGGCTACCACGTTTAATGACGGGTCATATTATTACATGGGGCTGGTTCCCGGCCTGTACCGTGTCACCATCGACGCCGAACAGCTCAAACGCTACGGGTACCATTCCGATCCGCGCGACCAAAGTTTCCAGATCAAGGCGGTTGAGGGGGGCGATATTGTCGGGGGTATCGATTTTCTCATCGTCCCGGATTGATCTCGACGGTTTTTTTCCCTTTATAGATTTCATCGGTCTTTTATCTTGACGAGTCACAGTGACGGTCGTTATTTTTGTCATGTAGACATTCAGCGATTTCAACCGGCGTTATCATCATCCATCGGGAACCTTTCGACTGCTCACACGGTTACGTAAACACAGTCTGGTTACGCCATGAGAAGGAGTCAGCACGTGGATAAACCGATTATCGCGGAGAAAACACCGCTTGCGCTGGATTTGAACCCCGGAACCTATTACTGGTGCCACTGCGGCAAGTCGGCCAATCAGCCATTCTGCGACGGGTCACACCAGGGCACGGCCTTTCAGCCACTGGTATTTACCGTGGTTGAACACCGTATCCGTCATTATTGCCGGTGCAAACAAACCGGCACCGCACCGTTCTGCGACGGGACGCATAAGTCCCTGTAAAATGGAGGTATATTATGAGAAACACAAAAAGCATTTTGTTTATGGCGGCTTTCTGGCTTTTTGCCGGAGTCACATTCGGAGCTGAGAAGTTTACGATCGATCAGACGCACTCATCGGTGGGCTTTTCGGTCAAACATCTGGTCATCACCAATGTCAAGGGATCGTTTACCAATTTCTCGGGAACCATCATGTATGATGCCGCCGACATTGCCAAATCATCGGTTAGTGTCACGATCAATGCCGAAAGCATCAATACCAATGATGAAGGCCGCGACAAACACCTGCGCAGTGCTGATTTTTTCGAAGTCGAAAAATACCCTGAAATCACCTTTGTCAGCACTAAAATCGAAAAGACCGAAAACGGCCTGGTGGCTCACGGCAATCTGACCATGCACGGTGTCACCAAGGTAATTGCCATTCCATTTGAAATCGCCGGCCCGATTGCTGACCCATGGGGCAAATCCCGCATGGGAATCGAGGCCTCGCTGACTATCGACCGCAAGGATTTCGGAATCACCTGGAATAAAGTACTTGATTCCGGCGGCCTGACGGTCGGCAACGAAGTAAAAATCGAATTGAATATCGCGGCGATCGCTGGCTGATCGCGCAAAGGATTTCCCGCCGGGGCGAATTGCGTCCCGGTGTGATTTTTAAATCAGAAGTCCGCGGATTTATCCCGCAGATGTATACCTTCGGTATACAGTTTGAGATACCGGTTTTCGATTTCGCGGTTTTCCGCCTGCGCCCGGATAATGTCCCTCTGTGACACCAATCCGACCAGCGTGTCACCGTCGACAATGGGAACGTGGCGAATCCAGTTCTTGTCCATGATTCCGGCAATATACGACAGATCGTCATCAGGAAACCCGAGAATCAACGCCGTGGTCATTACGTCTTCGACTTTAAGATCGTGATACTGCCCTCCGGTTTCATGAATGCGCCGGAAAATATCCTTGTCGCTGATAATACCGACCAGCTGATCGTTGCTGTCAATAATCGGCAGACAACCGATATTGTTGGCGATCAGCAGCTTCATGGCCTCGTCAATCGACGTTTCCGGTCGGGCCGTAATCAAATCCTTCTTTTTGTCTTTCAACAGGATTTTGACCAGCATACTATTTCCCCATATATATTATGTGAAGAACCTTCGTAATGACACCGGAATCTGTTATAAGATAACATGATGACAGTATTAAAACAAGAAAAAGATGGTCTATTTTCTCCCCAGCCTTCCGTGTCAGAAAATTCCGATTTGTCGTCATTAGCCATTGACAGCGGTTATTTTCCGTACATTGTTGACGATGTATGAATATGGATTTACTTGGAAAAATCCCGCTCGGGGGCTAATTGCCAACATATGAGGTCATATCATGGAAAATATGCATGAAGTCTTTAATGAAACCAATCTGAATCTCGGTAAATTCTTCAAGGAATTTCCGCGCGAAATGAAGGCTTTCGGCGGCATGATGGAAGCCATCGAGGCGCCCGGCGCGCTTGACGGCAAGCAGAAAGAACTGATCGCCATCGCGCTGTCCATCTGCGCGCACTGCAAATGGTGTATTGCCTACCATGTCGGCCAGGCGCTGAAACAAGGCGCGAGTCGCAAGGAAATTACCGAAGCCGGATGGGTGGCGGTCCTGATGGGCGGCGGCCCGTCGCTGATGTATTTCCAGTTGCTGGAAAAGGCACTCGATGATTTCAAGGCGCAGAAGTGAAAATTTCTGTAAACTGATACGGGCCGGCTAAGCCGGCCCTTTTTTTATGAAAAAACCTGACGGCGCGAAGCCGTCAGGTCGGTAAAACTGTTGGGATTTACTTAACAATGCCCAACATATATAACCAGTTGGACCTGCTAAGTAGCAGTCACCTCACATAAATTCGATTTCAAAATAGACCACCTCCTTTCCTGTGTACTTATAATTTCGGCCGATTCCGCGTTTTACGCAAGCAAAAAATGACACCGGCAACACAAAACTATTATCATCCCCTATAAACAGCTTTAAATGCCTCGTAGATCTAACGCATTACCAGTCATCACATTACCAGGACACATTCCGATGGCAATCATAAAATGTAAATAATACGAAACAATATTAATACAATACACGTCATTATTAATATAATAGTTTACATTACAATAAAATTAGTATATATTAAATGAAGTAATGGAATTTTCAGGAGTTGTCCGTGATGGAGTTAAAAAACAATCTCAGGCGGCTTCGATTCAACGCGAACGAAATGACCCAGCAGGAGCTTGCCGATAAACTTCAGGTTTCCCGCCAGACTATTTACGCCATTGAGAAGGGCAAATTCAATCCATCGGTCAGATTGGCCATTCATATGGCGGAATTGTTTGATGTGGCAGTTGAGGACATTTTTTATCTCAATCGTGAGGGATAGTCGAATGAATACACTCGCAGCCAAAAAACCGAAAGAAATAACGACGCGTATTTCTTACATTTCCGCCCTGATCTGGGCCGGAACTGGCGTTATTCTGGTGGTCGGATCGGCATTTACCACCACGCCGCTGTTCAAACATTCGCCGTTGGTGCCGTTTTACGCCGTTTTGGGTTTTGCCTGGTGTTTTTTCAATGCCAGAAAACGCATGCAACGGGCACTGGATGAAATGGAAGCGCACCTGTTCATGAAAATCGACAATATTACCATTCTGTGGTTCGGACTGCTGTTGATTGCCTATGCTGTCTTTGCCAAGCTGAACGAATGGCTTGGGTTCGCCGAGAATTTCGCCGACATTGTCGGTCAGAACTGGGCACCGCTGTCGCTTTTTGTCATCATCATTACCCAGTCGATTATCGGGCTGATCCTGTTTAAAAACACGACCGCTGATACGAACTGAACGAAGTTGCATGGCTATTGGTGCTACCTGATCCAATCAACCTGGATCGGCGGCGAACTTTTCGGGCCGACAGCCGTAACATATTCTGTATGTCATAAGGGAGTGTTGCAATGACCGCGCTGATTCTCTGGTGTATCCTGCTTTTTTTGTGCTGGCCGCTGGCTTTGCTGGCGGTAGTGCTGTATCCACTGGTCTGGCTGGTTTTACTGCAGTTCCGACTGCTCGGGATTGCGGTCGATGGCGTTCTGGAATTGATTCGAAGTCTGATCACTCTACCGGCGCGGGTGCTTCGCGGCGGGCATTAATCGGCTTTGAAAACAAAAATTTCCTCTACTGACGGCTGGCGATAATGCCAGGCTTTCGCCACGAGACTGTATTCGAAAATAAAGCCACAGGTTCGCAGGGTTGTCATCAACCTCGCGACGTCGACCTCCCCTTTATGTGACAACGACGCCGGATTCACGAGGAGTATCCCGTCCCGACGCAGGACCCGACGCATCTCCGTAAACAGCGTATACCAATCATCAATAACATGAAGAATGTCGAACACCAGAGCGGTATCCAGAGAACCATCCTTGATCCATTTCAGGTGCAATCGTCCGTCGGTTTTACGAATTGATACATGTCCGGGAGGATTGTATTTGGTCAAACGGCTTTTCACTTCCTGCAGATTGTCGGGATTTTTATCGACTGCGATGACTTCTCCGTTCGGTGCCACCGCTTCGGCCAGAGGAATAACATATCCCCCGGTACCACAGCCAAAATCGAGAATCCGATCCCCCGGTTTCATCCCCAGGTTCCGCATTAACGCGGCGCCGGCGGTATTGAACCACTCAGCGCTTTCCCGGTTTTTTTGCGATGACAGGGCGGCTGTCTTTTTTCGATTTTCGTGTTGAGACAACTATTGTTTTCCGGCGATTTTCGCCCAGGTATCCTTAAGTGAGACGGTCCGGTTGAACACGGGCTTGTTTTCGGTTGTATCGACCGAATCCACGCAGAAATATCCCTGACGGAGAAACTGGAAAAACTCGCCCGGTTGCGCGTCAGCCAGCGCCGGCTCGACTTTGCACCCGCGTATTGCCGTCAGCGAACCGGCATTGAAATTGGCCTTGAAATCTTCGTCCTCAAGCGGATTTTCCCTGGTGAACAGCCGATCGTACAGACGCACTTCGGCATCACGGGCGTGCGCCGCTGAAACCCAGTGCAGGGTGCCTTTGACGCGACGTCCGTCCGGGGTTCCGCCCCCGCGTGATTCTGGATCATAGGTACAGTGCAGTTCCACGATCCTGCCATTCTCATCCTTGACAACCCGGGCGCAGGTGATATAGTAGGCATGTTTCAAGCGAACTTCCTGCCCCGGTGCGAGGCGGAAGAACTTTTTCGGTGGGTTCTCGAGAAAATCCTCGCGCTCGATATATATTTCCCGCGAAAACGGAATCATCCGCGTGCCCGCCGATTCATCCTCGGGATTGTTGATCGCCTCGAATTGTTCCACCTGTCCCTCGGGATAATTGTCGATGATGACTTTCAGCGGATCCAGCACCGCCATCATCCGTCGGGCGCGGATATTCAAATCCTCTCGCAGGCAGTATTCCAAGAGGGCGATATCGACCATGCTTTCCCGTTTCGCCACGCCGATCCGGTCGCAGAACGTGCGGATCGCTTCCGGCGTATAGCCGCGGCGGCGAAGTCCCGACAGCGTGGGCATACGCGGGTCATCCCAGCCGCTAACGAATCCCTCTTTCACCAGTTGAATCAGGCGCCGCTTACTCAACACCGTGTAACCGATATTCAGCCGCGCGAATTCGATCTGGCGCGGGTGATGAATCCCCAGTTGATCGATAAACCAGTCATAGAGCGGGCGATGATCCTCGAAACTGATATCGCACAGGGAATGGGTGATTCCCTCGATCGAATCCGACTGCCCGTGCGCCCAGTCGTACATCGGATAAATGCACCATTTGTTTCCCGTACGATGGTGTTCCGCATGCAAAATGCGATACATCACCGGGTCGCGCATATTCAGATTCGGCGCGGCCATATCGATTTTGGCCCGCAGGACCCGCGATCCGTCGGGGAATTCCCCCGCCTTCATGCGCTCGAACAGGTCGAGGTTTTCCGCAATCGATCGGTTGCGATACGGGCTGTCCTTGCCGGGCGCGGTCAGTGTCCCCCGGTATTCGCGGATTTCATCGGCGGTCAAATCGTCGACATACGCCTTCCCGTCTTTTGTCAGCCTAATTGCGAATTCATACAACTGGTCGAAATAATCGGAGGCATAAAACAGGCGATCCTCCCAGTCGAAACCGAGCCAGCGGATATCCCGCATGATCGCCTCGACATAGGCGGTCTCTTCCTTGGCAGGATTGGTGTCATCGAAACGCAGGTTATATTTGCCGCCGAACTCCTCGGCAAGACCGTAATTGACACAGATCGCCTTGGCATGACCGATATGCAGAAAGCCGTTCGGTTCCGGTGGAAACCGGGTATGCACCCGGCCGTCGTTCTTGTTTTCGGCGACCTCTTTTTCAATGATTTCTTTTATGAAGTGCGATGACGCTTCGGTTTCAGTGCCGTTCGCCTTCGCGGGTTTGCTGTCGTCGTTTTCGTGAGCCATAACCTGCTCCGGAATAATGGTTGCATCCTAAACCGTATTCATCGGCAAAAAAACGGGCGGTTTCACCCGTCCTTACCAGACAATACGCAATAAAATAGCGTTCGCGTCCGTTTAGGCAACCATAAAAACAAGGGCTGACAAAATCGGAAGATAATGGGGTAAGGTCGTTTTGAATAACAACACCATTATTTTCGAGTATACTCCCCTTCCATTGACACGAACCAGTTCCGGCCGTCCATCGAGTTTTCCATAATCCAGGTGAAGCGGTCGGACGTGATATCGGAAATTATGATCCGGGTTTGAAACTCCTGGCCATTCATCAGATCGACACCACTGACGACCTGCTTGCCGTCCGATGTGAACCTGCCGGTATAATACGATTGTCGTCCGACAAAGCCGTCGACCCACATCTGTTGCCATTCTTTTCGCTCGCGATCATAAGTGATAATGCTGAGGCCGGCCATTTCCATCCCCATCATCTCCCCGGTAAACTCCATCATAATCGCGCCGCCTCCGGCGACATACCGATAGGTGACATCGGCGGTATGTTCGATCCAGTTCGTGTCGGCGGGATCAGTCAGCATCCGTCCGGTATAGGTCCAGTCGCCGATAAATCCATCCATCTGCTTCAATTCCGGCGGCGGTCCCCACTGCGGTTGTTCCGCGCCGGCGGTTTGTTCCGGGGTGTCCGAGGCCAGGATGGTCACTGCGGTTAGCAGCCCCATTAAAAGCACGATCATTCCAATTCGCAATTTCATTTTTCTCCTCCGATAAAAAAGCCTCATACGGGCGGTTAAGGTTGTCCGCCAATTCGGCGTGATGTCTTCTCATAACCGGGATTGAACAACAAAAGTTCGATAAAATCCATCACATTACACCGGTTTCGAGTAAAAAACCAAATCGGGGGGAGGCGTTTTTAGATGTCAGGATATAACAGCCCACCTCCGGTTGTCATTCTGATATTGACTTCTGCCTTAAAATGCTTATTATAAATTTAACGGACAAGTAAGGCGATAATCAATTGTCCGTCATAACCTTCGTAAGAGGAAGCTGAGACGACATCTTGAACGATGGCATCCATTGCCGACATGCGAACGACCATGCATGCTTTGACTGAAGTATGACCCGGCATGACCGGCATAGTTTCTTGCAATAGGGAATTGCAGGAACATAACTGGCGTGTAGAATCCGGTAGGTTTTCCTCAATTTCCGGCCCGCCCCGCGCAACCGAGGCGGGTTTATTTTATGCAAAAATATCGCCAACACCCCCCCATTGATCCAGACAATCAATCAATTGCTTTTTTCGGAAAGATTGTAGCAGCTACTGTGACAATAGTTGCAAATCGACCGGGTTCGCGCCAGATTGCGCGAGCAGTTAATAAATGATGTCCGGGAATCTGTAAACCGTTTTAGTATTACGAACGACAGACGTTTCCCGACATCGGTCGCCCGCCCGTCCCCACGGGCGGGTTCATTATTATCCCGCATTGTCTACTGCGAATACAGGGGTACGGGGCCCGGCGGCGGGACGATTGCAGATAAAAGCATCAAATCATTTTGGGATTTTGGACTGCCTCTTTTCGGCATAGTATGCCCGAAGCGGGAAGCAGACATATCGATTTGCGGATCGCACACGTGCCGGATGAAACAATACCATAGTTAAATGTACGTCAAATCCTCGATTTGTCAACGATCGAAAGTTGAGGAATTGCCATATAGAGAGAATTAATAAACTTTTCCTCGCGATTGTCGTCTATTGAGGTGAAACAAACAGCTTTCACTCCAGCAGTATTAGGAGAACTCCCGCATTTCAGGATGAGGAGTTATATGCCCGGAAAGGATATTATTTAAATATGATGAATCATGGGTATAGTCATGTTGGTATCCTGCGGCGTTTATGTCTTTTCTTGATAACGGTTTTGGGGCTATTTTTATCGCCATGCGCCGGGAAAATGATATCCGACGCAGCCAGTTCCGAAATCATCAATAAATACATTCAGGTTAGCGGCGGCGAAAACCTCAACGCCGTTCAATCGGTGTATCACATAGGGACTCTGGTGCGAGGTCAAACCGGAAATGTCCCATTGGAGGTTTATGCCAAAGCACCAGACAAATGGCGATACAATCAGACATTCGCCTGGGGTGATCAAATTGCCTGCGGCTTCGATGGTATTTCGGCATGGCAGGCTGACACCGGCGGAGTTTCGGACTTACATCCCCGCCAGCGCTTTGACTTTCAGCTTTTATTCACAATTGCCACCCCGCTCAAGCTCGATGAGCTCTTTTCGGAGATACGCGTTAAGAACGGGGAAACATTTGTGGATAGTAATATCGATGTACTCATTGCCGATTCACCGGAGGGATTTGTCACGGAATTGGCATTTGACAGGAAAACGGGTGTTCTTGTACGAGCCGGAGACATGTATTTCGAGGATTATCGCGAAACCGGCGACATTTTGTTGCCATACCGGATCATTTTCGGCACGGCGGACGGAGAAAAAGCGAATCTGGTCATGCAATTCAGCATGATTGTTCTCAACGGCAGTGTCGATGACAGCCTATTTGAAAGACCCATCTGCAATCTTGAATTGAAAGCCCCGCCATTACATAAGAACCGGATCACCGTCGATATCGATTCGGCCGCCCTGACGCCGCTTCTCGGTGTCTATCGACACCCGGCCGATTCCAGCCTGACTTTAACGGTATCATTGCAGGGCAATCACCTTATGATCGGCAGAACCGGATCAGGACAAAAAATCGAGCTGAAACCGGAGTCCGTAACGGATTTTTATATCAAGTTTCCTGATCAGGAATTTCATTTCCTGCGTGATTCATCGGGGAATGCCACGCATCTGATCTACGGACCCGACAGTACCCGAATGGGAGCGAAAATACAGTGAATCATGATTGAGTAATCCGATACGGCAAACCGAGGATAATAACATGAATCGCAAAACATTTTTAACAAAAATACTCGCCACGGGCGCATCGGCGTGCTGCGGTGCGGCCTTACTGGGACCATGTCTACAGGCACAAGTGCTGGGGCAAAGTCCGGCACAAAATCCCGCGGCGCAGGATTGGATTGATGCGTTGAGGAAACGGATGCTTGAATCATCAAGAACGCCCGAGTCGGATCGCTTCAAGAAGGCATCGACCTGGATAAGAGATTTGCTGAATAATATGGACAACATTCTTGATAATGACACAAAAATCAAATTGATGCATGCGTGCGGCAGGTCCTGCCATATTGATGCTTTTGGTGTAGCCGGCGACGAAAAGCCAACGGATGAAACGGCCCAGAGGTGGATGGCGTACCTAAGGAATGCCGGTTATGATATTACCCGTGCTGGAAACCTGACAATAGTGCAGTACAGCTGGGGTCGCGATCACCAGAATCCCTGGGGGTTGATGATTAAAGACGGGTACTGCCTATGCCCGATCGTGGAATCAATCCCCAAAGACCTCTCTCCTACGTTCTGCAACTGCTCGGCCGGGTATGTCAAAGAAATGTTCCGGCGGTATCTGGGCAAACCGGTTGATGTCGAGTTGGTGGAAACGTTGCAGATGGGCGGCACTGACTGCCGATTTAAAATTACAATACACAATTGATTCCGCACATTGCAGAAATCGGTTATCTGCAGTATGCTATTTATACCAACGTCATTTTGATCTGGCAGACGTCGTCGCCGGCGGCGATGGTTTTCAGCAGTTCCACCTCGACCGTTTTACCCAAAATGCGTTCGAAGAACTCCTTGCTGAAACCTTTGGTGCAGTTGCAGAACACCGGCGTCTGGGTATACCCTGCCGACCGGATCGGGCAATAGCATTTGTCATATGTTCCGATTACGGAATTGCCCTCGCGGATGAGATTCCCGCCGCCGAAGTCGTGCTTGTTGAGAATCGCGAGAATCTGATCGAGATCCTTGTTGTCGCCGATCTCGGCGATAGCTTCTTGGCCGTGCGATCCCATGAAATACTGGGCGCATCCCCGACCGCAGACCTCGATTGCGTTCAGGCACCCGGATTTTTCGGCGGAGTCGAGATTGTCCAGAAGCGTATCCAGCCACCACTTGACCAGAAACTTCTGCTGTTCGATCGACGGCACCTCCTGCGCCAGAACCGACGGCACACCACCGAGGACAGTCCCCAGCCCCAGAGTCCCAGACAGCGCCATGAAGGTTCTTCTGCAAATAGTACTCTTCTCGTCCATGGTAACTCCCGAATTGTGTTTATCCGGTGAAACAAATACCCCCGGCAGGACTCGAACCTGCTACCCTCTGCTTAGAAGGCAGATGCTCTATCCACATGAGCTACGGGGGCATAGTAATCAACTGTGTGTCCGCTCTTCACCATCAAAGATAATGTCAACGGACAATCCGGGCAATCATTTTATCGGCAAAAATCCACCAGATAGAAGGCCCCGGTTCTCCTGTCTGCGGCTATATTAAAACTGGAAATTAACCTGGGCTTGAAGTTTCCGGAAATCCAGCGGATTGTCCAGATCGTATTTCACGTCGAAATAGGTCAGGGCCAGAGTCGTGTTCGGGGCGAACCGGAAATCGAATCCGATTTCATGCCCTTTCGCGTCGGTGCCGCCGTGACGGAACGCCCAGTCGGTAAAAATGCCGATAACCGCGTCGCTTTCCAGTCGCCGGTACATATACCGCACACTGAATGTGCCGGGTGTTTTCAGTTTGCCGTACCGTACTCCAGCCAGCCAGCCCTCATTGGCGCTGTCGGGATCGGTATTGACCACATAATGCCCGAACAGTGTCAATGGCTCGCCCATCAGATTGTACACCCCCTCACCGAACAGCTCGACCAGTTCGAAGGAATACTGGTAATGACCGTTTTCATCGAGCGTATTGCCGTAGCCGTTTTTAGTGTCGAAAAACGGCCCATAGCTTTTAGTATTGACATAATTGTAAAACGATGCCCCCGCCAGTGCATAGTTGCCGGTTTCGTCGGGATGGTATTTGATCATGCCCTGAAGAGCCGCCAGGTAGGAATCATCACCGCGCGCCTGTTCCTCCACCCACAATCCGGCGGCGACCAGTCTGGTCGAGACGTCGGTATAGTCGATCGTATATGATGCCGCCAGTCCTTCGGGATTGATATCGGAATCCCAGATCAACTCCGAAACCCCGATCCGGTAAAACGGATTGCGAATCTTGCCGCCGGTCAATGTCAGTTTGGGGATCGATCCCGGCTCGGTATAAAAATACACCAGGTCAAGATACAGCGATTTGGTGGAAAACCCTTCATCGAGAGTCTGCGCGTTGGATGGTGGTTTGGGTTGCCCGGAGGCCAGTCGAAAATGGATAGTGGTCGACGGAGTCACCTGGCCTTCGATATCCAGACCGGCTTTGATGACATGCCGATTGCGCTGATAATCAGACACATTATCGAGAGTATCGCGCTCCCGGGCATCGATCAGTTCATGCCGGTAATAGAAATCACCGGACATCTTGATTCTATCATACCAGTTGTCGGCGAACGCCGCCGATGTTACCAGCAGGGTCAGCGTGATGAAAAACAAAGTCGGCTTCACAAAACACCTCCGTCAAACAACGATCCCTGATTTTCACTGAGGATACGTCGACGACGGTGGTTTGTCAATCAAACAAAATAGACGCCTTCAACATGGTGGCGGATTAAAGCAGTTGTTCGGTATAGACCTCCTCATTGAATCCGACCAGAATGGTCTTCCCCGCAATCAGGGTTGGGGCACGAAGGTTTCCGGTCGGCCCAAGCAGATGTCTGACCAGTTCGGCCTGATTGGGACGGTCTTTTTTAAGATCGAATTTGACGGTCTTTTTACCTTTCATGGCGAACACGACCTTGACCTTTTGGATCAGGGCCAGAGCGTCTTTTTCGGTCAGCTTGTTTTTATTGGCGATATCGGTTTCGGCGATATCAAGTTGATGCTTCGCAAGAAACTCCTGCGTTTTGGCGCTGGTCGTTCAGCCGTTGCGATGGTAGTACCAGTTGATTTTTGCCACCGGTTACTCCTTTATTGGCGGATTATTGATCATTTTCCTTTTCAGAAACGGGATCATGCCGAAAAGGTAACACATTTTTGCCGGTAATCAAGCGTGCCGAGCGATTATATGTCAGGTAATTCCATGCCCATTGAATCAAAACCAGTATCCGATTTTCGAATTCAACCAAATACATCAGGTGAATAAACAGCCAGGCCAGCCAACCCGGCATTCCCCATAGTGTGATCTTGCCAAAATCGGCCACCGCCTCCGATCTGCCGATCGTTGCCATACGTCCGTAATCACGATATCGAAAATTCGGCACCGGTCGTTTTTTCAAAGCGGCGGTGATAGTTTTCGCGACATACTTCCCCTGTTGCATCGCCACCGGGGCCACCCCCGGAAGGGGATTACCGTCCTGTTGAGAGCAATGTGCAATATCGCCGATCGCAAAGATATCCGCGTGTCCGGGGATTCGCAGGCAGGCATCAACCAGTATTCGTCCGGCGCGATCGGTTGACGCGCCGGTCCCCTCGGCCAGTTTCCGCGCCAGCGGTGAGGCCTTCACACCTGCGGCCCAGAGAACAGTACGCGCTGAAATGGTTTCGTCTCCATGTGCCAGATGTACCATTACTTGATGCGGTTGAATATCGGTTACCAGGGCTTGCTTCATGATGGTGACACCAAGCCGAGATAGGGCCCGTTCCGATCTGACGACAAGCTTGTCAGGATATGTGGGCATGATTCTATCGGTGGCCTCAACCAGGACAATTCGCGACCGCGATGGATCGATATTCGTGAAATCTTTACGCAGGGTATCGCGTGCCAGCTCCGCCACCGCTCCGGCCAGTTCCACACCGGTCGGGCCGGCGCCGACCACCACAAATGTAAGCCATTGGTCTATATCGTCCGGTCGGGAGACCCGTTCGGCCGCTTCAAATGCCAGCAGTATTTTGCTTCGGATAGCAAGGGCGTTTTCGATCGTTTTCAATCCCAGGGCCAGCGGTTCCCATTCATCATGATTGAAATAATGATGCCCGGCTCCGGTGGCTACAATCAATGTATCGTAGGAGACAAGTCCATCGTTCAGGATGACTTCTCGACGGTCGGGGCAGATATCAACGGCTTCACCCATCAAGACGCGGGCATTCCTTTGTTTCCGAAGAATATGTCGCAACGGAGTGGCGATGTCCGCGGGAGAAAGCCCTGCGGTGGCCACCTGATACAACAGGGGCTGAAACAAATGGTAATTCCGGCGATCAATCAGCGTAACGGCCACTGGCTCTTTGGCCAGCATACGCGCCGCATACAGCCCGCCGAACCCTCCTCCGATTATTACCACCTGATGCATTTCTTTCATTGTGTCATCGCCCGGTCGCCATTGTTAACAGGTCAAATCCCCTTAATTCATTCTATAACAAGCGTCGGTTCGAGATGTTCTGGAGGAATTGAATAATCGATTGGCGCGATTGTACGGCAACCGCGATTATAAACGGTGTAATGTGACTACAGGCACATCGACGAGGGACGGCGCCTGGCATGGCGGAACAGGTAGTCCAATACGCTTATGGATAGCAATACCAACACCGAGGCCAGAAACAACTGCGGGTTGATATTAAGTTTTACCAGGGCTTCCCTGATCGGTGTTACGGTTGTCGCAATAATGCTATTGATAACCGGATAGATCGAAGAGTCGATTCGGCTATGATTCGGTATTCCGAAGAAATACATCAACGTCCCGATGATCGCCGCGATAAAGGCAAATCCCGGAATAGCCGACCACAGGCGCGATGATGACGTTTCGGGAGATTCCTGCTCTATGAGCGAGACTACATTTTCGGCAAAATCGGCAGGAAGTGTGAAACCGGTATCGTCGCCGAGACGTTCGTACAGCATGTGGTACTGCCGCAGGTTTTCCCGGCACTTTTCGCACATGTCCAGATGGGTCTCGAAAAGCACCAGTGCATCACCGGTGAGATTGCCGTCGAGATACTCCTGGAACCGATCATCGGTTATATGTTCTATCGCCATAAATCCTCCACCCCGTATCTGGCGCTTAAACGTTCTTTTAGCATGCGGCGACCGCGAAACAGATGGCTCTTGATGGTATTCTCCGGCATTTTCATAATATCGGCGATCTCGGCATAATTCATGTTATCCAGATGAAACAGAGTCAGCGCCGTCCGGAAATTCAGCGGCAGGCTGTCTATTTCAGTCTGAATCCGTTCGGCCAGATCGCGGGACTCAAACAGCCGATCCGGTGCGATGCCTTCCGGACCGGTGGTATCCGGGCGTTCATAATCCAGAATGTCCTCATCGGCCACCGGGATTCGTTTCGCCTCAAGATGGGTCAGGCAGGCATTATGGGCAATCCGGGCGATCCAGGTCGACAACCTGCTTTCGTGGCGAAAACGCCCGAGATTACGGTATACTTTCATAAATACGTCCTGACACACATCCTCGCGGTCCTGCCTGTTGGCGATCATACGAAACACGACATGGCTGACCAATCGTTGATGATCCTCAACCAGGGTTTTAAAGGCTTTTCTATCACCGCCCAGAATGCGATCAATCAACGCTTTGCTTTCAGGCGGACACGCACTCATAATATATATGACCGTATCCGGCGGCAAATGTTGCACATATTTTTGGCAGATTTACCGCAACATTATATCAGCAAACCGGTCTAATGGGATAAAGAATGCATATGAAAGGAGAGTTGATATGAATTCACTGATGGAAGCGATCGGCCCGGTATTTGTTCTTTTAGTCTTCGCCTATATGTTAAAACTCTACCTGGATTATCGTTTGCGGCGCAAGCTGATAGACGCGGGGCAGGTCGACGAAAGGATCAAATATCTGTTTTTCAGTAAAGATGAGGCCTATGCGCCGTCATCGCTGAAATGGGGGCTGGTGTTATTGGGACTCGGACTGGCGATAATAATCGCCCGGCTATTGCCGTACAAATGGTATGAAACCGAGATTTCCATCAGCCTGATGTTTGTTTTCGCCGGCGCCGGCCTGCTGGTGTATTATTTCATCGCCGATCAACGGGCCAAAAAACACCGGGAAGCCGAGAAAATCTCACCACCCAATCCTGATCCAAACCACATGTCCTGACCAGACGGTGCACGCCGCAAGGTCTCTTTAGATCAGGGTTTGGCCTCACGAAAGCCCCGCTGTGCGGGGCTTTTTTATGTCTGTGTTTGATATTTTGGGAAGAAAAACGTCTTTAGGATGTAGTCCCCTCAGAAGCCAATCACTATCACCATCATAAAGGAGGTGGATTATGCGTCCCAAATCACGATTCACAACATTCATCCTCACCGCCCTGATCGCCCTCATTTCCATCATCGTCATGGCCGGTTCAACCGGCAAGTTGGCCGGCGTCGTTGTCGACAAAGCCACCGGTGCCCCTATTCCGGGCGCCTCGGTGCAAATTATCGGGACGTCGCTTGGTGCGATAACCGATGCCGCCGGACGTTTTGCTATTGAGAACGTTCCACCCGGAACATACAGTATTCGCATAAACTCACTCTGGTGTCAGACCATACAGATGGAGAATATTGAAATTAAAGCGGATCAAGATACAAAGCTTACCATTGAACTTATCAAAAGCGAAGCCGATCTGGGCAAAACGATTAGGGTCTCCGTGACCAAAGACCGGATTGATAAATATAAAGTAAGCAGTGAAGTTCGTCCCCAGGCCGAAGCTGAAGCTATGGCGCCCGTTGCTTGTATGGCAATGAAATCGTATCCGGCCGATAGAAATAATAGAGCAAGCGCTGAGGTGGGGCGCATCTACCATCAGAGACCAGCTTCGTCACAATGCGGCCCTTCGCCCGCTCATGGCGGAACCGACATTGTCAACGGTGAACCGTACGATGCAACGTTCTACAAGGACTATGGTACCAATCCGTTTGTCGATACCGAGGATGATCACCTGTCGACTTTTGCGATCGATGTCGATGACGCCTCGTTTATCAAGGCCCGCAACTATCTCGAACAGGGATATTTCCCCCCGAACGAAGTTATCCGGGTCGAGGAGTTTATCAATCATTTCGATTACGGCTATGACCCGCCCGTTCGGGAACCGTTCGCGGTGCATGTCGAAGGTGCACCATCACTGTTCGGTGAGAATTGCCAACTGTTGAGAATCGGAATCAAGGGACGGGAGATCAGCGACTATCGCCGTCAATCGGCCAATCTGATTTTCGTGGTCGACGTGTCGGGCTCGATGGCCCGCGAGGATCGTCTGGGTCTGGTGAAACAGGCTCTGCACATGCTGGTCGACCAGTTGCGCCGCGATGACCGAGTGGGAATCGTGGTGTACGGTTCGGAGGCGCGCGTGGTTCTTGAGTTGACATCGGACACGTATCGAATCCGTGAGGCGATATCATCGCTGATGCCGACCGGCGCCACCAACGCCGAGGCGGGATTGAAACTGGGGTACCAGATGGCGGACCGCTGTTTCGACCGGCACAGAATCAACCGCATTATTTTGTGTTCCGACGGAGTCGCCAATATCGGCACAACCCGCGCCGAGGATCTTCTGGAATGGATCAGGGATTATGCTGACCGCGGCATCACGCTGTCTTCGATCGGTTTCGGGATGGAAAACTACAATGATATTCTTCTGGAAAAACTGGGCGACAAGGGCAACGGCAACTATGCCTATGTCGACGATATCGAAGAAGCGCACCGGGTTTTTGTCGAGAACCTGACCGGTATGCTTCAGGTGATCGCGCGGGATGTCAAGATTCAGGTCGATTTCAATCCCGAGGTCGTGCGCAGTTATCGTCTGATCGGATATGAAAACCGTGACGTGGCCGACAACAAATTCCGCGATGACAAGGAGGATGGCGGCGAAATCGGTGCGGGACACAACGTGACCGCATTGTACGAAGTCAAATTTCATCGAAACGCCCCCCAGGGTCGAGTGGCCGAGGTGTACATACGGTTCAAGGCACCGGATGAGACACGCGAGGCCGACGAGGTTCAATTCAGTATCACCGGGCAGGATTTCCGGCGTCGTTTCCAGACATGCACACCGGAGTTCAAACTCGCTGCGGCGGCGGCCGAGTTCGCGGAAATCCTCGGCAAATCATACTGGGCAAAAGATTCCAAGCTGAGTGACGTGTACGCCCTGGTCGACGACGTGTATCGTCAGACCCGATCCGGTGATATCCGAGAACTGGCCGATCTCATTTCGCTGGCGGAACGTTATCAGGATCAGATGGCGGAGCGATAAGACCGTCAGATATCAAGGGGACGGAGCCACCCGTCCCCTTTTTTATTGCACTCAAAAAAAAGCCTCCCGAATCTGGTTCGGGAGGCCCGGACAGCCCCATCTGTTCACCCAACTTTTTCAAGATGGGACCTATTCAGCCGAGAAAGAGAAGACATCATCTTCCGGTTTGCTTTCCGTATCGTTATCAACGTCATCATTGGGAGTGATCAGGGTCGCAACAGTCTTCCCCGATTTCATGATAACCCCTTCGTGATCGGTGGCGGCGATGATGTTTCTGCCGAAACGCTGAAAGGCGTTGACCCTTTTCTCTTCCAGTGCCACGACCGGAAGAAATTCATTGTTGTAGTATGAGATGACTCCATTGGTGGTTCCGACCAGAATCATCCACGATGAGGCATCGATCGTTTCGACAATATCCGACGGCAATCCATCAGCGACCGTCAACTGCAACCAGCATCCGCCGTCGTAGATGAACAGCCCGACATCGGTACCGAGATAGAGATGCTGATGGCTGTAGGTTACGCTGTTGACAATATCAAAGATGGTCGTGTCACGCAGGAGGAATCGTTTGTGGAATCCGTCACCGTCCCAGCGAAACAGCCCTTGCCCGTCGGTACCGACCCAGAGTCCATCACCGTCGCAGGCCATATCGGTCACTACGACTTCATCCATAAGAAGTTCCTCGCCGGATTCACTCATGGAAAACAGACCGCAATCGGTGCCGATCATCAGCCGGTATCCATAGCTGTACAGGCTGGTGATAATACCGTCGAATTCGACATCGAGACGGATCAGCAGAGTATCCTCAATGGCGTAGAGCGCCTCGCCGCCCACGAACACACTGCCATCATGCACGCCTATGGCGTTGAATTCCTCGTCGGTATCGATCGTGACCGGTTCTTTGGATGCCATGTCGTAAATTACGACGCCGCCGTCGTACACGGCATACAGAGTCGAATCGACCAGAAGGATGTCGTCGAAATCATACCGGCCATCGGCCAGTTTCGGACCGTAGTGCTCCTTCTCCTCCGCCAGGGTATTGGCAAAAGCGGCATCCACCATTCCCTCGGCGACATCGGCCGCAATCGTGTCGATAATAGTGTCAAGTGAGCCTTTTTTCTTCGCCGAACTGTCATCGCTACAGCCAACCATAAACAACATCGTGGCCAGTACCATCGCCCCCATCGCCGTTGAGATCATGACGTTCTTCATTTTAGTTCTCCTTTCGGTTGTGGTTTGCAGTTCAATCAAGGGTTTATCAAAATCGATGCCGGAGACGCTAATCATTGTCCAACAACGACATAGCAATCCAGACCAATAAATTTACCCACAAAACCGTGTCAGATTTGACACATTTGGCCGATATAGCAGTATAAGTCATAGAAAATGGGCGATTTCCATGTGTCATTCTTGACACATGGTATTGAAACAGGTATGTATGCGATAACAATCTTGCGGAAAGAGACCTTTGCCAGTCACGTTAGTCAACATGAAAACATCGGTAAGACTTCTGGTCGGACTGCTGATATGTTTTATGGCAGTCACATCGATTGCTTTTAGTAAGGAAGTCGAAAGCTCGATATTGCAGTACAAGTTGAACCGCTTGTATTTTTCAACCGGGCTGGAAAAATATGTGTATCCCGACTGCAGGTACATTGTATATCGCGGGCGGGTTGTCCTTGGTCAGGGTTTGATTGAGTTTTCCGAACCGGGAGTCTCGATTAGTTATACGCTGGATTATCCATTTGAGGGAAAAAACGTAGAGCTTTTGCATGCCGTCATCGATGCGGTCGATATCGATTCACTTGGCGTAATACGTCTGGGAGCGGCGGAGTTTCAATCGCTTCCGCTGTCAACGATGTTTCCGACCAGTGATTTCCCTCCGTTACATATCATACCTACCATTGTTCCGATAGAAAATGCTTTGATAACCAACTCGGGGAATCGTCTGCATTTCAAACGGTATGAATCGCTGTTTGAGATGGCACTGGCCTTTTCCGGCGGCGGGCTGGATGGATATTTCTCGTATGGCAAACCTCAACCGCCCGCGGAAAATGCGGAGTTCATATCGACTTCGGCCAATTTCTTTGTGGCGATGATCCCCAATGTCTCGCGGGAATTCAATCACGGAGGAATTCTCTCGACCGCGATGTACTATCGTTTCAATCCGGACAAGCCGTACGTCTTTTTCACCGGCGACGGCATTGTCGCGCAAAATTGTCTGTATTTATGTGACAGTGCCAACCACCGGCCGTACCCGTACGATTCGGAAGCGGGGCGGCAGTTAATGCGTTCGGTGCGCAACCGTCCCGACCATCTGAAGCTGGCGGTGTTCGATAAACAGCTCGAGAAAACCGGTGCTTATTTTGCCGATATTCTCTCCCGCGACAAAGTCCGAACCCGTCTTACAAAGGACTGGTACGAGGGCGACATGTATCTCTGTTTCGTTCCGCTGGATCGTCATGACCCGTTGTACAGCCTGAAATATGTCTATGACATTGTCAGTTCCGACACCATCGCTGGAAGGCAGATTAATCCGACAGTGGGCATTATCGGCAAATATATCGAATCGGCGGAAAACGCCGCGACCGATGAGATTCGGAGTTACTATATCGGTAAAATCGACCGCGCGTTCAAAGAGGATATCGGCATCTTTCCGCTCTACCGTCCAACTATCTATTTCATCTATGATCATCACCTGCAGGGGTATCAATTCGATCCCGACGGATATCTGGATATGAAACGGCTGTCGAAAATCACTCTCCCCGAAATCCCCGGACGGCGGTAAGATGACCTTCACTGGCAAAATACGTCTCTACCTGATCGCCATCGCCCTGCTTCCGCCGGTGCTGATCATCATGGTGTTTTATTTTCATTCCATCAAGCAGGGGGAGCAAACGACGCTGAAAGACGCCACCGAGCGGATGCGGCAATTCCAGCGTTTCGATAATACCTATCAGGAAGAACTGCATTATCGTTTACAGTCCCTGCTCGATCAACCGGAAATCAAGAACGCGATTTTAATGATACAGTCCGGACGGATTCGCGACGTGCAAATCAGCGCTGAAGCGCACGGGATCGATTTCCTCGAAATTCTCGATTCCGGTCATACGGTGCTGGTCTCGGGACATCGCCCCGGCCTGATCGGCGAACGGATGGAAGGCCAACCTGACAGACGTCTCGAAACGATCGAGTACGATCGCAACGGCCCGCATGCCGCCTATGCCTATGTGTTTGAAGCAAACAACGATTATGGGATCTACACCGGGGTGTATCTCGATGAACCCTACCGAAGCATGCTTGCCGAAATCATGAACACCGGAATATCGCTGATATTCTCCGGCGATTCACTGCCGACCACACTCATTCCGGCGGTTCTACAAAAAGGCCGCCTGCTGGAACATAACGGTGCGCTGTATACGCTGCTGGCCGGAGGAGAAGATGCGGGGTACTATCTCACCGCCGTTTTCGAGGAAAATCCGGATCGCCCGCTGTTTCTATCGCTGGTAAAACTCACCGCAATAGTAGCACTTATTACGATTCTGATAGCGATTGCCATCGGAATGTATATCACCGGGCGCGCCAAGCGGGAAATCGACAATCTGGTATCGGCAACGTCGCGGATCGCCGACGGCGACTACACCACCCCGGTGATGGCTTATGAAGAGGGCGAGTTCTCCCAGTTGGCGGACTCGTTCAGCGACATGACAGCCCGGCTGAAGGATACTCGCAACAGACTGGCCACGACCGAGAAAATCGCGGCCTGGAAAGCGATCGGTCAGAAAATTGCGCATGAACTTAAAAATCCGTTGACGCCGATCGAAATCAGCGCTGATGATCTTCGCCGTTCGTATCGGGAAAAACGCGATGATTTCGATGCCATTCTGAATGAAACCACCGCGACGATTAAAAAAGAAGTCCGGCGCATGACCGCCCTGATCGACGAGTTCGCCGGCTTCGCCCGTATGGGTGCGCCGAAAGTAAGCTCGGTGAAGATCACGGCAATCATTGACGGCATTACCGGTTTGTACGCACATGAAATCGAAGAAGGGCGACTTCGCATTAAAAATCATGCCAGAGCAAAACAACTTGCGGTCGATTCCGATCTGATTCAACAGACGTTGATTAACATCATAAAAAACAGTCTGGATTCCGGGCCGTCGACGGAAGCGACAATTGCTTTTAACGACGACACGGAGAACCTGCACATAACCATCGAGGATAACGGACCGGGGTTTGCACAGGAGATACTGGATGATCCGTTCGTGCCGTATGTCACGACTCGTCCGGGCGGATCGGGACTGGGGCTGGTGATCAGCCAGCGGATTGTGCATGATCACAACGGGACGATTACCTTATACAATCGCAAGGAAGGAGGAGCCGGGGTGGTAATTAACCTCCCCCTGCACCATGGCCAGGATTCTGATCATCGATGATGAAAGTGAAATTCGTCGGACATTGAAATCGGCGCTTGACCGCCGCGGACACGACACAGTCACCGCCGAGAACTGCGCCAAAGGACAGGACTATATCACGGCGGGATTCGACCTGGTTTTTCTGGATGTCATGCTTCCCGACGGCAACGGACTTGGCCTGCTCCGGCAGATTATCGCACAACGCCCGGAACAGGCGGTTGTCATGATTTCCGGTCATGCCGATGTCGACATGGCGGTCGATGCGATCCGCGCCGGGGCGTATGATTTTATCGAAAAGCCGCTGTCGCTCGATCGGGTGCTGGTTACGATCGACAACGCGCTCGGCAAAAGCCGCCTGGTTTCGGAAACGAAACGATTGGATTCACGGTTGTACGGTGACTTTGTCGGGCGGTCGCAACATATCATCAAACTGAAAGCCGACATCGAAAAATCCGCCGCGAAAACCTCGCAATTTCTCATTCTCGGAGAAAACGGGACCGGCAAGGAACTGGTCGCGCGGATGATTCACCGATGCGGAAGAACTCCCAACGGGCCGTTTGTCGCGGTCAATTGCGCCGCGCTTCCCGCCGAACTGGTGGAGTCGGAGTTGTTCGGACATGTACCCGGGGCGTTTACGGGGGCATTGAAAGCCCGCCGGGGGTATTTTCTGGAGGCCGACAACGGCACGATATTCCTCGATGAGATCAGCGAGATGACCATGGCGGCGCAGGCTAAAATCCTGCGGGCAATCGAGGTGCGCGAAATCAGCCCGGTTGGATCGGATAAGAAGGTTCCCGTATCGTGCACGATCATCGCGGCGTCGAATAAAAGCCTCGAACAGATGGTACAAGACGGCACCTTTCGCGAGGATTTGCTCTATCGTCTCAATGTCGTACAGTTTGTCCTCCCCCCGCTTCGGGATCGTGTCAGCGATATACCGATTCTTTGCACATACTTCCTGCAGAGATTCGCCGGTGAATCCGGCACGGGAGAAAAACATTTGTCCGATGAAGCGCTGGAATTGCTGAAACGATATCCATTCCCCGGCAATATCCGTGAGCTGAAAAACCTCATGGAGCGGGTGCATATTTACTGTGATATCGACCCGGTCGGCGCGGTCGATCTCAAGGCGCTATTACCGAAGAAATCACCGCGGGAGGTTGTCACGCTGAAAGATGCGGTGGAAAAGTTCGAGCGGGAGTATATCGAAGAGGCCATTGCGCGCAATGACGGGAATATGTCGGAAACCGCCCGACAACTGGGGCTGGAGCGGTCGCACCTGTATAAAAAAGTGAAAAAACTTGAAAAAGAATAAAGCCGGGGCTTGCAATTCCTTCATTACCGCTTACCTTGTCGGCAATATAAAACTGAACAAAGAATGTCGCACCGATACAACAGAAAGGTCTGGGCATGAGCACCGACAAAACCGTGGCCGGGTATTACGACGCCTGGAACAGGCATGACCCCGAAGCCATCGCGGAGTTCTTCCATAAAAACGCCAATTACAGTGATCCCTCGGCCGGCAAAGCCGTAACGCCGGCGGCCCTGGTTGAATATGCAAAGACGATGTTCGCCGCTTTTCCGGATTACACATTGCAAATCAGCGCGATTTCGAAAGTGGCGGAGAACAAGTATTTCGTGGAATATCACATCCTCGGCGCCAACACCGGTCCCCTCCCGGATACTCCGCCCAGCAACAAAAAGGTATTCGTGCAGGCGATTGATGTCATCGAACTCGAGGGCGGCAAGATCAAGGCGATTCGCGGATTTTTCGACCGTCTCACCATGGCCGAACAACTCGGCTGGATTCAGGATTAAACCGGAGGCGATATGTTTATTTCACTGCTGGTCGTCACGTTTGTCATTTCGCTGATTGTTGCGCTGATCTGCGTCAAGTTCTTCACCCGTCCCATCGAGGGAATTCTCAAGCGTATTATCCCCGAGGATATCAGTGCCGGATGGGTGAAATACATGAAATTCGCGATATACGTTTCCGGGATTTCCAGCGGCGTGAAGATTTGGAAACTGGAGCGGTATCTGGATCCCATCGAACAAGTCTAAGGCCAGACCGCATTGGTGATGGACACCAACCACTGGATTCTGGAAGTGTATCGCGCGATAATCGACGCCCTTCAGGGAATCGCATGGATGCTTCTGGCGTTTTTTATCTTTGCCCTTCTGGCGTATGTGATCGTGAGGATTTTCGAAGCCAAACGAGAAGGCGTTTCGGTCAAATAGCTTTCAATCAAAGGGAAACGGGGATGGTCACTGACCATCCCCATGTGACACTGCCGCTACTTCTTGTTAGAGAAGAGCCGCATGAAAATCATTTCCGCCGGGCAGAATTTCGTAAACGATGACTGCACCAGGTTGAATCCCACAAACGCCGTCAACAGGAACCAGTACGGCGACATGAAATACCCCAGCGCCAGCGAAAGCAGAACCAGAGTCCCGGCCATCAGGCGAATACTGTTTTCCAATGTCATCTTTATCACTCCTGCTTAAAAGCCGTACGTCATTTTGACATAGGCGTTGTCGTTTTTCTGGAATGCGCCGAAATCGGTCCATTCATAGTTGCCATCAAAGATATTGGCGCCAACCGACAGGGTCAGGGCATCGGTGTACTTGTAACTGACCGAAAACCGTCCGTAAAAATCCTCTTCCGACGGGGAATAAAAAGCAAACGCCGACACGGTCATGGTTTCCATCCACAACAACTGCGTCAGACGCGTTGTCACCAGATGGTACATCTCATCGGCTTCCATTGAACCTTCGGGAAGATTTGCGGCATAGATGTCGTGATCGACCATGTATTCGTTCTGATACTGCACGTTGGCAGTCAGATTCGAATTGATCTGCCGTTCGAATCCCGCCATGGAACTCACCGTGGAATTGGGAATCAGCGGATTGTCGCCGTCGGTGTCGTCGCGCGAATCATAGTACCCCGATTCCAGCCAGGCGATTCCGCCCAGGATCGGCATCCGCAACGACGCGCCATAGACATACAAACGCGGGTAGTATGCCGCCATTTCGACCATATCCAATCCAACCGGATTCTTGTAAAAGCCCCGGTAGAAATACAGCGCGGCGTCGATGGTACCGAAATACCGGCTGAACCGCGCGGCGATTTCGCTGTTTTTGAATTTCGCCTCCGGCAGGCGTCCCTCGAAATAGTTTTCCTCTCCCCCGACAATCGTCCCGGCCATCGGATTGAAATAACTCAGCCGCTCGCCGGTTGGAATTCGGTTCGGCGTGAATCGCGGCGTATAGATCAGCGAGAACGTGCCAATCGGCGAATAGTACGCACCGCGAAGCGCGTTGTGCGGGGCTTTGAGATATTGGTCGTCGCGCCCGCTGAAAAACGAACGATAGTCCTTGGCGAACAGATCGTTGATGAAAATCAAGTCGCCGGTTCCCCAGGTGATAATCTGGCGGCCGACCTTGAAATCGAGTTTGCTTCCCAGCCGAAACTTAACATACCCCTCGCGCAGTTCCCAGTCATAGTTCGGCTGATAATAGTCGTCATAGATAAAATCGAGGCGACCGAACACCTCGGCGGCATCCGAGAAGGATTCCAGTCGAAGTTGCAGGCGGGCTTCGGAGGCGGTCATTTCGGCGTCGGTCGGGTTGTTCGCATCGAGACCGCCCCCGTACAATCCCTGCATAAATCCCGTGATATAGGTCTCGCCAGCCATGCCGGTCGAGACCATCATCGCGAGGACTATCAGGGCTGTTACTCCAGTTGTTTTCAACATCGTATTCACCTTGTCCCTTCCCTTACTTGATAAACTCACGCGGCGGATTCTTGAGGTAGCGCTCGGTGAAAATGTCTTCCATCATCCCGATATTGTAGTCGATACTGGTGAATTCCACCGTCGTGTACTGATTCTTCTGGACGTTTTCCATCCTGCGAAGGGTCGCGGTTGGAATTCCCTCGATGTTTTCAATCTTCTCCGCGGTGAATATCCGTTCGAGTTCGCCCTTCTTGTCATAGTACTCCTCCCGGAGCGGCAGGAAGTATTCCTTGTCGATAAAGGTTACCTTGCGGGCGAATCCTTTGTACTCCTCCTTGGGGATCGATTCGACGACATACACATCGCGATCACCGAGTTTGTCCTCGCGAAGCAGTGTGTGATTGTCCTCGCTCCAGTGACGTCCCGAGACATCTTCGTAGGTGAAATCCGACCCGACGAAACTGGAGTTTTTGTCATCGGCGGAAATCCGCTTGACCAGATCGACCGCCGGAACATAGAGCCAGCGGTTGTCGGTTTCGAACGGAATCTTGTGTACCATGAACGTCAACCGTGACACATCGTGCGGCTGTTTGAAATACGTGTAGTAATCCTGCTTGCCACCCTCGGCGATGTCGAGGCGCAACATGGTGAATTCGCGCAGGCGCTCTTTGCCTTTGGAGTTGACAATCTTCATAGTCACTTCGGCGGCGCCGTCGTCGCCGGCGTAAAACAGCGCCAGATGCGCCTTTTTCATCAGTTCTTCAGCCTGGTTGTCCTGGGCTTTGCCATTGACCGCCATTATCATCAGGACCACCGCAAACACCGTAAGTACTCTGTGGATCTTCATTGTATTCTCCATTTCTCTTTTATTCGTTCACAACTTCTTTTTTCGTTTCAGCCGTGGCGACCTGCATCGCCGGAAACAGCCGCTTCTGCGATACTATGAATATCGCAGGCAATAACAACATCGTCACTGCGCCGGAAACCATCATGATCGCGAAGAAGAACGAGCCGACCGTTATGTACGGCACCAGCGACGAGAAAAACATCGGGACGAATCCGATCGCGATCACCAGCACGTTGCGGCTGATGGCGCGCGCCAGTCCCTCGAACATTTCGGGGAAGGTTTGTTTGAAATCCCCGGTTTTTTCGTGGATATATTTAGACCGCTTGATAAAGTGAATGGCGAAGTCGATCGATAAACCCAATGTCAGCGACGACAACACCGCCACCGGCATGTCGTATGGCTTGCCAATATATCCAATTGCGCCGTAAATCGCCATGATCGTGATCGACAACGGCAACATCGAGATCAGTCCCAATAGCGGCGACCGGAACAGGAACACCATCATGATAAACACAACCGCGAAGGAACTCAGCAGGGCCGAGCGCATCCCACCGACCATTTTCTCCTGCCATACGACGTTGACATAGGGCAATCCCGCCCAGTGCATACTCATCTCAGTCGGCGGCGGATTTTCGGCGAAATATGTCTCGGCATCTTTCACCACCGACATCACCGAGTTGTTGTCTCCCTCGCGCATTTGCACCCAAACATTGACCTTGTCATAATCCTGCGTGACGAACTTGAACAAGTCATCGGGATTGCCGCCGGAAATCTCGAACAGGAACAGGTTCTGCGCGACCTCATCCTGGTTGTCCGGGATGGCGTTCATCGCCGGATCGGCATCGAACAACTCATACCGCACCTTCTTGACAATATCCGTCAGGCCGGTGGTCGAACCGACGATGCGGTTCTTTTCGAGATGCCGTTGCATCTGTTCGATATAGCGCAGGGTCTCGGGATTCTTCATGGCATCTGGTTCGTCGCTTTCGAAAACCAGATAATTCATGTAGGTTCCCGCGAGATGCTGGTTGAGTTTGACATCCGCAATGCGCAGGGGATGGTCTCTCTTGAACCATTTGACCGGATTGTCGTTGACCTCGATCAGGCTCAAACCAATTGCCGCGACCACGACCACGACCGCCGATCCGAACAAAATCCCCTTGTAGTGACGGGCACTGAAATTCCGAAAGACATGCATCAGGCGCGACAACGGACCGTGCTCGTCATCCGCTTTCCCGAATTTCCGCAGGGATTTGTCCGAAATCAGCACCGCATACGCCGGGTTAAACGTGATCGACAGGAACCACGCCACGAATATACCGAACGCCACGAAAACACCAAACACCCGCACCGGCGGGATCGGTGTCAGCGCCAGCGAGACAAAGCCAACAATAGTCGTGACGGAGGTAAACAGCATCGGGATGAATAAATCGCCGATAGTGGCCTTGATCGTGGATTTCTTATGTTTGTACTTCTGGTACCGATCGTGGAATTCCGAGATAATATGAATCGAGTTCAGCACCGCGATCGGTATCAAAAAGATCGGGATCATCGAACTCATGATATGCACCGTGTTGCCGGTGAGAATCAACAGCCCCATCGCCCAGATCACCGAGACCACCGCAACGATCATCGGCGCGATGACAATCTTGAGATTGCGGAAAAACATCAGCATTAAAAGCAGAATAATAATCCCGGCCAGTGGTGCGCTAATCGCCATCTGCTTGAACATCTCGGTGCCGAAACTGTCCTCGGCAACCGGCAGACCCGCGATGAAATACTCTTCACCGCGCGAGTGACGGTCGATAATCTCCTGAATCTCGCCGGCGATACGATGTGACATGTTCTTCGACTCGATCGGAATAAACATGGCAATCGCCTTGCCATCATCGGAGGCCAGCTTGCCGCGCAGAATCGGGTTTTCTTTGATACGACTTAAGATGTATTGGGCCTGCTGGTCATTCTCCGGGGCTTCATCGAGAAGAGTCTTGACCGTGAGAATGCCGTCGGTCTGCTTGATATCGTCCACCATCGAAGGCGCCAGAATATCATCGGCGATCACGCCGTCGATATCGGCCACTTCATCTATAATATTGTAGACATCGGTCAACTGTTGTTTGGTAAACGCTCCCTTTTCATCGACCACGCCAACCGCGATAAAATCATATATGGAAAACGTCTCCTTGACTTCGTGGTCGAACAGGCGTACCGGCTCGTCGGCTTCGAGCATGTTTTCCGGGTCGGTGTCGATTTTGATGTTGGGAAGCTGGGCGGCAAAAAAGGCGGTAATAAGGACCACCGACACAATCACCGTCCAGGGATGGTTAATTGCAAATTCCGTAAAAAACCGTTTCATCAGTCAAATCCTTTCTCGATTCTTATGATTTACCCCTTTAGATAGGATTAGCCCGCAAACGATTCAAAAAAAGATCAAAAGACTCGACAATCTCGCATATCGTTGCCGGACAACATGATGCGATCATGTCATAAAGGTGTAAATGGGGTTCATATAAAAGAAAAAGGCCCGGATGGGCCTGTGTTGTCTATTATATAGATGATTTTGGTCGATTACAGATCGACAGCTACGTCTTTTTACCGCCGAATTTCTTCTCCCAGCGGCGTCGAAGCGCGTCGCTGAGTTTCGCTTCCAGCTCTTTCGGTAGCGGTTCCGGTTTGCCTTCGCGGCACAACACGACGGTTTGTTTGAGCGAATCGACCATCAACCGGCAGTTGCGGCATTCTTTCAGATGCGCTTCGAGTTCAGCGCAAAGGGCGCCGTCCAGTTCGCCGTCGACATAATCGCAAATCTGCTGTATCTGTTTGTCACACTTACTCATGGACACGCTCCCGGAAGACATCTTCCAGTTTCTCTCTCAGTGCCAGTCGCGCCCGCAAAATGCGGGATTTGGTTGCCGGAAGGCTCAGTTTCAGCATCTCGGCAACCTCGTTGACCGACATCTCTTCCATATAGCGCAGGACGAACGGCGTGCTGTATTTGATCGGCATATCCGCCAGCGCTTTTTCGATGATTTCCTGCAGTTGCTTGTTCTCGAACACCTGGTGCGGGTCGCCCCATTCGAACAGCTCGTCGACATCCGATGAATGCCCGCTCGGAAGGTATTCCTCGATTGGCTTGAGCGGCATCCGCTTGCCTTTGCCGGCATGTGCCCGCACGTTGTTGAGGGCAATCGTATACAGCCAGGTTCCGAACGACGATTCCATCCGGAACTTGTCGATATTGTCAATGGCTTTGAGAAAAGTTTCCTGCACGATATCTTCCGCGTCTTCCCGGTTGCCGGTCAATTTGAGCGCCAGCCGGTATACTTTATCCTTATGCCCGGCGATCAGGGTGTTAAAGGCGTTAAAGTCGCCCCCCTGCGCCAGCTGTATCAATTTCCTCTCAATCATATTAGATGGGAATATATCGAAAAGGATTCAGAAAAACAAGCCGGAGGCTTGCGGGATGTGATATATATAATGAAAGAACGTGGACAGAATGTCGAAATTAACCCAATCGCCGGGCAGGGGGTGGACCTGCCCGGATGCGATTGGTTACCACCAGTATACCCTCAACGGGTTTCTGTAACCCCCTTATTACTTTTTCTCTTCCGCGCCTATGGGCGAACGGTCGGTATGTCCGTCGTCGTACAGCCCGATCAGCGCAACCGGATTGCCGTCACCGTCCATTTCGACTTTCAGCCGGAAATACGGAATATCCTTGAATACGAAAGTATCCTCCGACATCGCGACCATCGGATACGGCAACCGACCCTCGCGCTGATACACCAGCTCGCCGTTTTCGTACCTGATGGTGCGGGGACCGTACACCCCGGCGTATTTCTGCATGACGGCATGATCGATCACCGCCGGCGCATGCAACGCCTCCAAATTGGCGATTGTCCAGGTGAGTCCGGCGATCAGGTTTTCCTCGGTAGTGTTTTGCAAAATCGCCTTGAGTGCTTCGATATGGGCAACGTCCAGCGCCTGCTCCGCCGGGGTCTCGATATGCGGCGCAATACCGGTTCCCTCCCAGTTGGTTCCGGTAATGGGATTTATGGCCCGGCCAAACGGCACCGACATCACGACATGTAGGTTATCGAACGCATGCCGTTCGACCGGGTGAGCACCGCCACCCGTGGTTTCGCCCACGACGGTGGCACGTTTCATGTTTTTCAGGTTGTACGTGAACTCTTCGGCGCCGGAAAACGTATAGTCACTGGTTAGAATAAAAATCGGGACGTCGACCATCTTATTCCCATCGACATACTCCTGCGTCCAGAACTGCACGATGGAATCGGTCTGACGGACATAGAAACTGTTGAGATGCTGTTTGTCGTTGAAGAAATACGATGATATGAGTTGTATCATCGACGGGGACCCGCCGCCGTTCTGACGCAGGTCGAAAATCAACGCATTGCAGTTGCCCAGGAATTTCATCGCCGCTATCGCCGTCTCTCCCGCTATGGACGCGTCGGTGAATGCACGCAGGTCGAGATATCCGACGTTTCCGGTCAGTCGTTCCAATTTGTAGAATCCGTAATTATCGTAGGCCTGGCGCCGCAGTAATTCCTTGCGTTGATCATCGGTCAGGCTGTCGGTATTGGCGAATTTGAGAACTTCATCACTGGCATAGCGAACCCACAGATGTTTGTCATGACACACTTCAAGCAGGTCATTGGTCAACACTTCACAAAACTGCGCCTGGTCGGTCAGGGTGTCATACGCCTTGTCTTGCATCCGTTTCCGTACGTATTTTTCCATGTCTTTGGCGACGTCGGGAAAGACGTAGATAGTGTTGAACTTCGCGGTGACACTGTCAATAATGGCGGCGCGCATGGCGGCATCGATTTGGGGAATGTCCGCCGGTGATTGCGCCTGAATGGTTTTCGCAACAAAAACCAAAAGGGCGGTTAGAATCAGGGTCGCGATGACAATACGCGTCACCTCCCTGTGTTGTGAACATGAGCGGCTGTTCATAATACAACTCCTATGGTTCCGGTGGATTTTCCTCCCGGGGATATTTCCAGTTTGTTAATTCAAGCTTCATGCTGATGGTATTTCGACGGTATCTCGCCGATCGATCATCCGGGCCGTTATTGTCGACAAAACCAAACTGACGATACAGTCGCTCCGCGATTTTAAGTTTGGGGCTGGTATGGAGTATCACGGTCCGGGCGCCCGACTCCCGGGCTTTTTCGATCGCTGTCACCGTCAGTTTCTTCCCGGCCTGTTTTCCCCGCGCCTTCGCGGTGACGCCCATTTTCATCAGTTCAAAGGATGTGTCGTCAATTTTCATCAGGGCGGCTGTCCCGACAATATCGTCATCGAGTTTGGCGAAAAAGATAAATCCGCCGTTTTGTATAATTCGGCCTTCCGGATCGGCAAGCATCTCTTCGTCATGCGGTTCGACCTTAAAGTATGACTCCAACCACTCCCGATTCAGCAAGGCGAAGTGTTTTTTGTATTTCGGTTGATACGCGATGATTTCGATTTCGGCATACTGGCGATGTTTGATTCTGTTCCGGACACGATCATACATCCCGCATTGCGCCAGCGACAACTCCATCTGGTCCAGCCCGGCAAGGATATCCATTCCGGATTCGCGAATTAAGTTCATTGTCTCCGATGAGATATCATCCCATACCGGCTGTAATTCCGAGGCAATCCGTCGCCCTTTCGCAGTCAGGCCCAGTAATCGCCGCCGCTCATCCTTGTCGTCTTTATGAGAGGAAATCAACCCGGCCTTCAGCATTGCGCCGCCGATTTGATTGATGGCCGGGTGAGTCAAGCCGAGATCTTTGGCAATATCGGTGATACTCATCGGGGAGGTTTGATTAAGCAGATACAATACCGGAAACCAGCGCGGTTTAAAATCGACTGCCTGTTCGCGGTAAATTTGGGTGACATCTTTCATCAGGTGTTCTGAAAGCCGCCGCAGACGACTGGCAAAGGCCAACGGGCCTAATTGCGTGATTATATCCATTATATCCCGGCGTTTGATTGTGTAATCCGTCACTGGACACATCGAATATTACGTAAGCGCTTACACAATTGTTTCCGGATTTGTATTATTTGGGAGATCTGCCATATTCACTCGGCCAATTGCCGGCATACGCCTGCAAGTCATTACCATACTTAACAATAGGCTTTTCAATTTCTATAAAAATTCTCTGTTTTATGACATCTGTATGACATCCTGACAAACCGGAAATCGTATTATTTTTGCAAATGAAAGATATCACATCTAATATCGCAACCATTTCGGTTCGAATCGGAAGATCGGGAATCGGCCTTCTGGAAGCGCTGACAATCTCATTCGAGCGCCGTTCCGAAAAGCTTTCCTCGCTGAAATCTGCCCTGCCGGTAGATGAGTTGGTATATATCGCAACGTGTAACCGGGTGGAATTCGTGGTGGTGTTGAAACACGGCCACAATGCGACTGCGGTTCGCAACGGCATTCTTGATTTTTGTTTCGGGAGTGGCAGTCAGTCTACTCCCATCGATTTCGAGCCGGATCATTTCAGCCTTCGCATGGGAAGCGACGCGGTCAGGCACCTGTTCGACGTGGCATCATCGCTGGATTCGGTCGTGGTCGGGGAGGCCCAGATTTTGGGTCAGGTGAAAGATGCCTATCAGTTCTGTCGTGATGCCGAGTTGGCCGGGCCGGTGCTGGATCGTCTGTTTGCGGCGGCCTTCAAGACCGCCAAACTGGTTCGTACGAAAACCCCAATCGGAGAGAAACCGGTTTCGATGGCATCGCTGGTCCTGGTCAAACTGAAAGATATCCTGGCGGAGAATCATGATGCCATCGTGGCGATGATCGGCTCCGGTACGATGACGGAGAAACTGGCGCGCGGGATACGTGCCAAGTTTGACAATCCCCTGCTGTTTGTCAACCGGACTCCGTCGCGGGTCGAGGAACTCGGACAGAAATACAGCGGTTCGGTGGAAAGCCTCGAACGGTTTATCGAGGGGAATTACCATCCGACCGTTATCATTTCCGCAACATCGTCACCGAATGCTATTTTCACCTGTGAGAATCTGTCCGGTATTATTCCCTCCAGCGGATTACTATATGCGTTTGATCTCGCCATTCCCCGTGATTTTCATGCCGATATTGCCAATCTGGCCGATGTCGAGTTGTGGAACGTGGAAAGCCTGAATAGACTTTCGCGAAGCAATCGCCGCGAGCGATTCAAGATAGTCGATCAGGCCGGGATTATTATCGAAGAGCAGTTAAAGCTGTTCATGAAAAAAGAATTTTCGCAGATGATCACGCCGTTGATGCAGTCGGCGGCGGAAGAATCCCGGGATATGGCGCTGGAGAGTCTGGAACAGTTATTCGACACCAAACTGGCGCACCTGTCGCCCGCCGACCGGGAATTGTTAAAACACTGGGGAAACAAGGCGATTTCCCGGGCGACTTTCCTTCCGGTCAAACAATTGGCCGAGGAAATAATCGATTTGGACGGTGGTCGTTCGGATTCCGATTCACAGGGCCGTCGACGTTCCGCCATTGCAGTATCTCAGTAGCAATGAAATCATTATCGCTGGCTACCTCCCGCCGGGCGTTAATTCTGTTTGGCGTTCTTGCCGCAGTCTTCATGGCCCAGATGATCTGGTGGATCATTTTCCAGGTACGGACTACCGCGCAAACCAGAGACAGCCTCACTGGCGCCCTGGCCGACAAACAAACCTGTATCATTACCGTTCTCAATGGTCATTATCAGGCCATGCACGATGCCATCACCGAAAGTCTGAATGATGGTTTTTCCGTCCAGACCATCGCCAATTACGCCGCGTGGCCGTCGATTTCCGGCATTGCGGAGGACGACCACATCTCGCCGCAGGGATTGTCCGACTCGTTGTACTATGTCTTCATCAATGAACAAGACAGCATTGTCGTTTTCCTGAACCGGGAATATCCGGGCGAGTTACTCGCGGGCAAAACCCATTTGTACTACATCCCTCCCCCACCCGGTGAGTTGCGGGACATCACATGGGTTACCGATCGGCAGGTGGTGATTGACCCCGAGGGGGTATCTTTGATTGAAGACGAGCAGGAGCGGCATCGCCGGATGCTCACCATGGAAGGCGGCTTTTTTATCCTGCTGATTCTGCTCGGGGCATGGCTGATTTACGATGCCATGAAACGTGCCCGCCGACTGGAGCAGGAGCATATCCTGTTCGTGCGAAGCATCACGCATGAGTTGAAAATCCCGATCAGCGCCATCAACTTGTTTCTCGACACGCTGAAACGCCGGCAATTCGATTCGTCACTGGCGCGGGAGTTGGTTCCCAAAATGAAACAGGACATCGCACGTCTCAACGACCTGATCGACAACCTGCTTCAGGTTCGCTCCCTCTGGGAGGATACGCACGCCACCCGTCGCGAAACAATCAGCATATCCGAGGAATTATCCCGCTTCGCCACGGCGATCAATGACCGGGTTCGTGCCGCCGGCGGCACGGTCAAGTACAGCTGTGAGCCGGAGTTATTCATACGCGCCGATGCGTCGGAATTGGCGCGGGTCTGGGATATCCTGGTCGACAACTCCCTGAAATACGCCGCATCGGATCATATCGAGATTGGGATCAGTCTGCGGCGTGTTCATGACCGCGCCGAAATCGTATTCATCGACAACGGCCCCGGAGTCGCATCGGAAGACACCGAAAAGATTTTCGAACAATTTTATCGCGGTGGTGTTGGAAAGGAAAAATCGATTCCCGGAAGCGGGTTGGGATTGTATATTGCACGGGAGTTTGTCCGCCGCAACGGCGGTACCATCACCCTGCGTAACGGAAAACACGGCGGCTGTGAAGCCACCATGAAGTTCAGATTGACGAAATGAACACACGACGCATTCTTCTGGTTGAAGACGAAAAGCATCTGGCCGAAGGAATCATGCTGAATCTGGAGGCCGAGGGATTCGAGACGGTTTGGGCCGCCGACGGCAACACGGCCATGGATCAGTACCACGCCGGGCGCTTTGATTTGATCCTGCTGGATATCATGCTTCCCGGTATCGACGGTCTCGAGGTGTGCCGCCGGATTCGGGCCGAACTCGGCACGGTGCCGATTTTGTTTCTTACGGCGCGGGATCGCCTCGACGATAAAAAAGAGGGCCTGGCGATCGGGGCGGACGATTATATCACCAAGCCGTTCGATATCGAGGAGTTGATTCTTCGCATGAAAGCCATCTTCCGCCGTCAGACCTGGCTGGCATCAGAGGAAATATCGGGCGCGATCTATGCCTTTCCCGGCGGCAGTATCGATTTCAGGAAATTCGAGGCGCGCACGTCCAGCGGAACGCATCGCCTGTCCAACAAGGAGTGCTTGTTACTGAAACTTTTTTCCGAACATCCGGGCGAGGTTCTCAGTCGTAATATGATTCTCGACGGGGTCTGGGGGTATAACGCGTATCCCTCATCGCGGACGGTTGACAATTTCATTCTGCGCTTTCGCAAATATTTCGAACCGGATCCGGCACGCCCGATCTATTTCCATACCGAATTCGGGACGGGGTATCGTTTTACGCCACAGGGAGAGACAACCAATGACTAAAAAGGAGTTATTTCTCGCCAATGCCAACGGCGAACACACCGAACGGACGCCGATCTGGATCATGCGGCAGGCGGGACGGTACCTTCCGGGGTACCGTGCTGTCCGGGAGCGTCTCTCGTTCGAGGAACTCTGCCGATCTCCGCGCACGGTCGCCGAAGTTACCGCCGAACCAATCGCGCTGTTTGATCTTGACGCGGCCATAATCTTTTCAGACATCCTGTTGATACTCGAGCCACTGGGAGTCAACCTTCGTTACGAACCGGGGCCGGTGATAACCCCCGTACTTGAGAATCCGAAACAGATAGAATCGTACGTGTCATACAATCCGGCGGAAGAACTGCGTTTTGTCGGCGATGCCATCGTTGAAACGAAAAAACGGCTCGGACCGGATCTACCCCTGCTTGGATTCTGCGGCGCACCGTTCACGGTGTTTTCCTATTTATGCAACACCCGCGAGCGGCGCGATTTGCACCGGACATACCGGTTCATCACCAACCATTCGGATGAAAGCCGCCGTGTGCTGGAGTTGCTGACGGATTTAAGTATTCGCTATTTACAGATGCAACTTGATGCCGGAGTCGACGCCGTGCAGGTTTTCGATACCTGGGCGGGGGAATTGACCGGGGACGAATTCGCGGAGTGGTCGTTTCCCTATCTTGATCGCATCTTCACCGAGCTAAAAAAACAACATGCAGTAACGTCTCTCTATATCCGGGGTACCTGTCACCTGCTGGATGCAATCAACCGGCTCGATGTCAACATCGTCAGCCTTGACTGGAAAACATCCCTGCAATCCGCGACGTCCACACTGAAGCCGAAAACCATACAGGGCAATTTGAATCCGTATTTAATGCTTGGGCCGCAGGAAGCGATTATACGTACGGCGCGGGAAATACTGACTGTGATGAAAGACTATCACGGGTACATTTTCAATCTCGGTCATGGTATCTTGCCGATGACCCCGATAGACAACGTCCGCGCCCTGGTCGAAACCGTGCATGCTTTTGGGAGAACCCGATGACGGCAAACCCGGGCGAGCAAAACCTGCGAATGTTGGTCGACCGCTACGATCGACCCGGACCGCGCTACACGAGTTACCCCACCGTGCCGGAATGGAGTGATTCCTACGGCCCGCAGGATTTTAAACAGGCGATTTGTGGCGCCGCCGCGCGAACGGATGAGCCGCTGTCGCTGTATCTGCATATTCCCTTCTGTCGCAAGCGATGCTGGTTTTGCGGATGCAATACCAATGTTACCGGCAGTCCGAATTCGGCCGATGCATATCTGATACGGATTCGTCGCGAAACCGAAATAATTTCTCAATTACTGAAAGATCGTAAAGGGGTTTCGCAATTGCACTGGGGCGGCGGAACACCGACCATATTGACCACTGATCAGACACGTGAAGCGTATCGCATTCATACCGACCACTTCGACATCAACAACAATGCCGAAATATCGGTGGAACTCGATCCGCGTGTCACGACTCCGGAACGTATCGACCTGTTTAAAAAACTGGGATTCAACCGGCTGTCGCTGGGAGTACAGGATCTGGATGAAAATGTTCAGGCGGCAATTGGTCGTGACCAGAACGCGGGAAAGACCATTGAGCTGTATCACCATTGCCGCAGAATGGGATTTCCCGGCATTAACTTCGACCTTATTTACGGTTTACCGAAACAGACGCCGGATTCGTTCCGTCAGACTGTCAATCATGTTATCTCTCTTCGTCCTGACCGCATTGCCCTGTACAGTTTCGCCTATTTGCCCCAACTTAAGGCGAATCAGAAGAAAATCGAACCGGCCGATCTGCCGGAAGCCGAAACCAAACTGCAATTATTCCTGATCGCACGGAAGCTGTTTTTAGACGGCGGCTATGTCCAGATCGGGATGGATCATTTCGTGCTTCCCGATGATGAACTGGCACTCGCCATGAAACGCGGCAAACTGCGGCGTAATTTCATGGGGTATACGATCAATGCCGCCGAGGATTGGCTGGGAATCGGGATTTCGTCGATATCGTACATCGACAGGCAATTCGCGCAAAATGCCAGCGGCATCAGCAGTTATTATGAAGCAATCGACAATGACCGGCCGGCAATATACCGCGGTCTGAAACTGTCCGACGACGATGTGATCCGTCAACAGGTTATTACCGACCTGATGTGCAATTTCCGTGTCGACCTGAATACCATTTCCCGGCAGTTCGGCATTGAAACTGAAGACTATTTCGCAGTGGAGTTGGCAAAGCTTCAGCCGTTTGTGGATGACAGTCTGGTCACGAGGGATAAGAACATCATCGCCGTAACCGATATGGGGCAGTTATTTGTCCGTAATATTGCCATGCTGTTCGATGTTTACCTGACAAAAAGCAACACCGATCGTCCCCGGGGGCAGTTTTCAAGGACAGTGTAATGGCCGAAAACACCGACCGAACACAACGGGAATCGAGACCGAGCGCCAATCCCATCCGTGCCTGCGTACTGATGGTAAATATGGGCGGGCCGGAAAACACGGCTGAGGTCCGACCGTTTATCCGGTCATTGTTCAATGATCCCTGTATCATGCAGATTCCCGGACCGGTGCGATGGATGGTATCCACCATGCTGGCGACATTCCGGGCGCCCAATGTGCGACAGCACTATGAACATATCGGCGGCAAATCGCCGCTTAAGGCGTTGACCGCAAAACAGGCGGAGAAAACCCGGGACTTGTTGCATAAGCGATTTCCCGATCTCGTGATTCGCCCGGCGTACAGTTATTCCTGGCCTCGTATCGGCGAGGCGGTTGAACAGGCGATCTCAGACGATTTCGAGAAAATTCTTGTTCTGCCGATGTACCCGCAGTATTCCCGGGCCACTCGCGGCAGTATTGCGCATGATCTTCAAAAGGCGGTTCAACGTCCTGAGGCGAATAATAAAATTGATGTCATCGAACCGTATTATGATCATCCGCTGTATATCAAAGCCACGGTCGACCTGTTACACCGAGCATTGGAGAAAATCGATCGAGACCGGCCGTTCCGTACGGTATTCACGGCCCATGCATTGCCGCAGTCGTATATCGATAACGGCGATCCCTATCGAGAGCAGATCGACAAAACCATCGCGCTGGTTCTCGATCAGGTTGCGCTGGACAACCCGGTGACATCGTTTCAGAGCAAAGTCGGCCCGGTCAAATGGATGCACCCGTCGACCATCGGCACTATCCGCGAAACCGGCGCATTGGGATTCAAACAGGTTCTGGTGATCCCCATCGGCTTTGTCTGCGATCATCTCGAAACCCTGTACGAACTTGATATCGAACTGGCCGAAATCGCGCACGAAGCGGGAATCGAGACATTTGTCCGGGGCGAAGTGTTCAACGACCATGAGATATTCATCGAGCTTATGGCTTCATGCATCATAAAGGCGCTGTCATGAGCAAACTGCGTATCGCCGTTGCCGGCGGAGGGATATCCGGTCTTTCGGCCGGCATATTTATCAGAGAACGTTATGGCGACCGCGCCGAATTTGTCATTTTCGAACGTGGCGCCGTTCCCGGCGGGACCATTCAGGTCACCCGCGAAACCGGCTATATCGCCGACTGGGGATCAAACGGATTTCTCGATCGCGAACCATTGACACTGGAGTTTATTCGACATATCGGCCTCTCAGATAAACTGTATCCATCAAATCAGAAATCGGCCAAACGGTTTATCTTTCGCGACAATCGTCTCTGGGAAATATCCGCCAAACCGCAGAAGTTTCTGACCAGCGGTTTGCTCTCACTCGGGGGACGTTTGCGGTGCGCCGGTGAATATTTCGGCAGGCCGAAACGTAACGACCGCGATGAATCCATTTTCGACTTTGGGGTTCGACGGATCGGCCGTGAGGCGGCCGAGATGCTGATCGATCCCATGGTGTCGGGTGTGTTCGGCGGGGACTCCACAGCCCTGTCGCTGGCGTCATGTTTCCCGCGCATGGAACAGATGGAACGACAGTACGGCAGTTTGACCAAAGCCATGCTGGCAAAAAAGAAAGAAAGCAAGGGTAAGAAACCGGGCGGCCCCGCCGGGCCGTCGGGACATCTGACCAGTTTCACCGGAGGATTGTACACCCTGATCGAACATTTGCAGACGAAACTGCATGACAACCTCCGCACCGACAGCCCGGTCGTATCGATTACGCGAAACACCGACAGAACGTATACGGTGCAAACGGAATCGTCTTCGGAGACATTCGATCGCGTTATCCTGGCGATTCCCTCCTATCAGGCGGCGGACATCCTGGCCGATTTTCACCCTGAACTGGCCAAACAGCTGTACGAAATTCCGTATGCCGATATTGCCGTTATTTGCCAGGGGTATAAGATCAGTACAGTCGGCTGCCCACTGGACGGTTTCGGTTTTCTGGTTCCGCATAACCAGGGGCGAGACATTCTCGGTTCGATCTGGACCTCGACCATTTTCCCCGAACAGGCGCCGGCGGGATACGTCCTGTTCCGCACCATGGTCGGCGGCGCCCGGCGCGCCGATCTGGTCGCCCGGAATGAAGCCTCTCTCAATGATCTGGTGCACCGTGAACTGTCATCGATACTCGCAATCACCTCGGAACCGGTTTTCCGGAAAGTCATCAGATGGCAGCGTGCCATCCCGCAATATGTGATCGGTCATAGTGGACGTCTGAAACGAATCGATGACTATCTTGCCGGCTTTGACGGTCTCTACCTTGCCGGTAATGCGTATATCGGGGTCGGGTTGAACGATGCCATCAAGCGGTCGTACCATATCGTAACCGCGATGCACGAGCGTGACCGGGATAAAATAAAGACCGCCTAAGCTATCGCCGCCAGTAATTCCTGAATCTTCTGTCTGGTAATCGGTCCGGCGACACCATCGACCTGCAATCGGTACTTATACTGAAACGCCCGCACCGCCGTTTTGGTATTCTCATCGTATTCTCCATTGACATTGATACCGGCGGCAATCAGGGTATTGAGCGCAGTCTGCACATCCCGGATCATCTGCGTGTATTTTTCTGCGGCACTGATTCCGGCGATATTGCCGATTTCCTGTTTCATGGCGCGCGCCATCGCCTGATAGCCGTGTTGTTTCAGATATGTCTCCCATTTCTGTCCCCGGAATTCATAATGCCAGCATTCCAAACCGGTCAGAGTGTCGACGATATTGGTCCACCCCCGTGCCCGGAGTATTTCGCGAACGCGCTTGTGACCGATCCCGGTATCATACGCGTCGATATCGATAGCGCGCGCCGCTTCGTGCACACTGGCACAACTCGGCGGGCTGTAGGCCGATTTGCGTCCCGTTTTCCAGTCCTCGTGCGCTTTCTGCTGTTGGGCGGCGGATCGAAACATGTCACTGATATACAGGTGTCCACCTTCGGCGGCAATATCATGATACGTTTTGCCAAGCGCCACGGCGGCGGGGCGCACCAAAAGAGACATGCGCTTCGGCAGCGGATTCCCCTTTTTGCCGTAAATACCCGGTACGCGGACCGTGACCACCCCCGCATAATTGGTATTTTCCGACACTATGTCGCATACCATGTTCATAAACAAGTCTCCCTTTGATTGGTGGTTTTGGCTACACTGAATGTGATTCGAATGAATCAACCGGAATAAGTAAGGGAAATCATGACCAGACGGCAAGCGTTAAATCGCCGGCGGTTATTCCTGAAGGTGGATCTCCCCGGCCCGTCCCAGCGCCAGCTTGGTGAAAAGCGGCCCAAGCCCCTCATAGATAATAACCGACGACAGGATCACCGTGGCGATAATCCCTCCCATTTCAGGATAGGGTTCGATGACGGTCATCATCAGTCCGATTGCTACGCCCGCCTGCGGCAGAAGCGCCATGCCGAGATTGGCTGTCACGATCGGTTCCGCACCAAACCGTTTTCCGGCCAGGTACGATCCAAGGTATTTGCCGAGGGGGCGAAACAGCAGGTATCCCAAACCCAAAAGGCCCAGATGTGACAATTCCCCAAGATGCAGACTCGCCCCCGACAGCACGAAAAAGGCGATATAAAACGGCATTTCCGTCTGCCGCAATTCGGCATATACCAGCCGATGCATCAATGACAGATTGTTGGTCACCGCACCGATAATCAGGCAGACCAGAAGGTGGGATATCCCGATCGTCTGCGCGACACCGATGCCCAGAAGAAGCCCGCCGATAATTACCAGTAAGAGTTCCGACAAATCATCGATTTTCTGTTCCCAGAATGTAATCATGGCGGCAATGGCACCGCCGATCCCCAGTGACACCACCAGTTCCATGAACAGTGACAGGCCGATTGACAACAGCGGTTCGCCCCTGGTCAGTGAATAGAACGAGAAAAACACCCGGAACAGCACCAGACAGAGGACATTGTTGAACGCCACGGTCGCCAGCAGGGTATCGGTCAGGGTCCCGCGGGCGTTGTATTCGCGCACCACCAGTAACGTCACCCCCGGCGCAGTGGCGATACTGATTGCGCCGAGCAGAATCGCCAGTCCCCAGTCGCGGGAGATCAGCGCGGTGATACCGAACACCAGGATAAAAGCCCCAAGGCTTTCGGCCAGTGCGATATAGATCACTCTCCGGCCCATTGAGCGCAAATGGTTGAATTCTATTTCGCCGCCGATGGCAAACAGGATCAGTCCCAGAGCGATATCATTAACAAGGCGCGTATCGGCGAGTGTCGTCGCGGAGATTAAATTCAATACCGACGGACCGAACAGCAGACCGGTCAGCATATAGCCGGTGACACGGGGGATTTTCAGACGATGGAAGACCTTTCCTCCCAGCAACCCCAGGAGAATCACCATGCCGACACTTAACAGTTCGTATACCTGCATGTTTACGACCGATATGGAGTGATTTCAGGAATAATACGGCCGGCATCCGTGCCGTGTCAACTTGAATTAATGGCGTAAAGACTGCCGATGTCGAGGCCATGTAGGCAATACCCGGCAGTCGGATAATCATGACGCTGTCATACTTTGACAGCAAGGGGAGTCACACCGCAAACAGACGAATCCCGGGTTTACACGACAGTTGTGCTTTCGACTTCGAATCCCACCGCAACCGGCTTTACATCAACTGCCCGGTTTGGAACGATTTGATCAGATGACAATCGCGAATTTCCCGATAACTCCCGACCACCTCATCGGCATCATTCATGTCAGTAATCAAAAGGAGCTTCGGTTGCGGATATCACTCAATCGTCAATCCGAGGGCGCCGGCAGGGAAACCCTTCGGAAACACGCGAAGGAATCACCGCATCATCCTTCACATAAAAAGCCCTCCGTAACAAATTGATTCACAATAATATACAAAACCTGATACGGCGGTAACGCTGAAAATCAATCACTCTCTCAGAACAAAACACACGGATATTGCGTTGTGAGTGGTATGCGTCTTCATACGAAGCACGTGAAAGGAACCGCATGATCGATCAACGGCGAGTGCAAATCATACACGGGGATGAACATCCTTCCGGGGCGGTGGTCTACTGGATGAATCGCGACCAGCGTTTGTCCGATAACTGGGCTTTACTCCACGCGCAAAATCTGGCGATAGGTAATGCCGTTCCGCTAGCGCTTGTTTTTGTCCTGACTCCCTGGCATCGGGCGATCTCATCCCGTCAATGGACATTTATGCTGGACGGATTGAAACAACTGGCAAATGACGCCGACAAATTCCAACTCCCCTTTTATATGTTGACCGGCGATGCCGGCAAGGTCCTGCCGCGTTTTATGAAAGAAAATGGTATCGGCACCCTGATAACTGATTTCAGCCCCCTTCGAGAGCATCGTCGGGATATCCAACAGGTGTCGAAAACCGTCGTCGGTGTGTTTCATGAAGTCGACGCGCATAATATCGTCCCGGTCCGGTCGGTGTCGAATAAACAGGAATTCGCGGCATATACCATACGGCCGAAAATCCAGAGGCAACTGGATGAATTCCTGCAGGAATTTCCACGTTTGAAAAAACATCCGATTGCATGGGATAAAAGAGTTCCCGCAATTAACTGGGACAGCCTTCGAAACGAAAAGAAAACCACACGTGTGATTCGAGAAATAGTGTGGCTGGCGCCGGGAGAAACCGCCGCTCAAGAGGTTCTGGCTAATTTTCTGTCGGTACAATTAAGTCATTATAATGACCGGCGTAACGATCCCAATACCGATGCCCAGTCGCACCTGTCGCCCTATCTCCATTTCGGCCAGATCGCACCCCAGCGCGCGGCGCTCAAGGCTCAACGGTTCGGCGACAATATTGCATCACAGGAGGCATTCCTGGAGGAATTGATCATCAGGCGGGAATTGTCGGATAATTATTGTTATTACAATGACCACTACGATACTATCGACGGTTTTCCCGAATGGGCACGCAAAACCCTGAATGAACATCGGACCGATCCGAGAGAATCGGTATATACGCAAAAGCAATTCGAAAACGCCGAGACGCACGACGCCCTCTGGAATGCGGCCCAGCGGGAGATGGTTTGTACCGGCAAAATGCACGGTTACATGAGAATGTACTGGGCCAAGAAAATTCTGGAATGGAGTGCCACGCCGGAGGATGCGCTGGCGGTCGCGATCGATCTCAATGATGCCTATGAACTCGACGGGCGCGATGCCAACGGCTATGCCGGAATCGCCTGGAGTATCGGCGGAGTGCATGATCGGGCCTGGGGCGAACGCGACATTTTCGGTAAAATCCGCTATATGAGTATGCCGGGATGTCGTCGGAAATTCGACGTGGCGGAATATGTCCGGAGGATGGATCGAATCGCGACGGAGGACACCAGATGAAAGTCCACTCCCTGTTGAGAGAACAGAACGTGCCGCGCCCACGCGTCGAGGTATTCGATTTTTTCAGCAAACCGGAGAATCTGGCCCGTATCACGCCATCCTCGCTGGGATTTGTCATCCTCACGCCGACCCCGATCGCCATGCACGCCGGAACCGTGATTGACTATACCATCCGGGTGACGGGCCTGCGTCTTCACTGGACAACATTGATCAGCGCTTTCGAGCCGCCGCATCGGTTTGTCGATATCCAGCTTTGCGGTCCGTACGCTTTCTGGCATCACACGCATACGTTCGAAGAAACCAAGGTCGGGACATTGATCAAGGATGACGTGCAATATGCTCTTCCTTTGGGGCCGCTGGGTGACATCGCCCATACCTTGGTAGTACAAAGGCAGTTACAGCACATTTTCAACTACCGTTACGGCATCATCGATCAGATCTTCTCCGAAAAACGGGATTGACAGGGATTGCGTATGGCAACCGTTCTTGTTCTCGGGGCAACCGGATACATCGGCAGTCGGCTGATACCGCGTTTGCTGGATGACAGGCATACGGTGCGGTGTCTGGTTCGGAATCCGGACAAGATCCGCCCGGAACTCCGGTCACAGGTGACCGTATACCGCGGTGATGTCCTGCATGTCGAGACAATGCACATGGCTTTTAAACATGTCGACGTCGTTATTCACCTGATACATTCCATGGGTGCCGGTGAGACGCGGTTTATCGATCTGGATAAAACGGCAGCGTCCCATGTCGTCACTCTGGCGGCTCAACACAATGTAAAGCAGATTATCTATCTGGGCGGTCTGGGACGTCGCGGCACCAGCAGTTCCAGCCACCTGCGCAGTCGTCATGAAACCGGGGATATCCTTCGTTCCAAGGGCGTTCCGGTGACGGAATTGCGGGCGGCGGTCGTGGTCGGAAGCGGAAGCGTCTCATTTGAGATGGTGCACCATCTGGTTAACCGCCTGCCGGTTATGATCTGTCCTCGATGGGTAACCACGAGAACTCAGCCGATTTCCGTCGATGACGTCCTGGCATATCTCTGCCAGAGTATCTGCCGCAGTTCCGTTTATGGCGAAATCATCGATATCGGCGGTCCGGATGTGCTGACCTATCGCGAAATGATGCTCACCGTGGCCAGGGTTCTGGGATTGCGAAGAATGCTGATACAAGTGCCGGTTTTGACGCCTCGCCTGTCATCGTACTGGGTCAATCTGGTTACTCCGATACCGTCTTCTCTGGCGCGGGCGCTGATTGAGGGATTGCGTGAGGAGACAATTTGTGAGGATCGGAGGGCACTGGAACGGTATGACATTCGACCGATGACATTCGAACAGGCGGTCCGCACCGCTCTGGAACGTATCTGGGCCTACTCACCGCATCCGTCATCCAGCGCCGCCCCCTATCCGGAGCAGGAATCGGGGCTTGATCCTTCGCATTTGCTGAATTATATCTGCAAAGTAGATGTCCAGGTCGATGCGACCGAACTGTTTGCCGTGGTTGCCTCCATCGGCGGCGAAAACGGCTGGTATTATGCCAACTGGCTCTGGCGTGTACGGGGAGGCATCGACAGAGTTTTGGGAGGGGTGGGCCTGCGTCGGGGAAGACCGCGACCAGATGAAATGAAAATCGGAGATCCGCTGGATTTCTGGCGCGTGGAACGTTATGTCCCGAATCGGCAATTGTTGCTGCGAGCGGAGATGAAAGTATGGGGTCAGGCCTGGCTGGAATTCGCAGTTGATCAGCAACAACCGGGGAAATCACGACTGACGCAAACAGCGCGCTACTACCCTCGGGGTTTGATCGGGCTTGCTTACTGGTACGCGGTATATCCGCTTCATACCATAGTCTTTAACGGAATGATCAGGGCAATTCGTCGTATTGCCGAATCCAGAAAACCGGATTGACTCCCGGCTGAGTGACGCTCGATATTTGTGGAAACAATATGCGTAAAATCTTGCGTCCTTCCTTTTTCTCGCCTATTATACTTTACAAATGAAAAATCTGTCGGACATCGTAACCGGAATACGCAAAAGTGTCGTGCCGCATCTCCGGCCAAGCAATATGCGCGATTTTGTGGCGCACTATCTCGGCGGTTTGTATCGCAATGTCGATCGTCACCATACGTTCCTCATGGCCGGGGGGCTGGCGTTTTCCCTGTTCACCTGTATCATTCCGCTGATACTCATCATATTTTCGGTTCTCGGGGTGGTGCTGGAAAAGCCGTTTATCACGCAAAAGATTGATGAGTTCATCGACCGCGTTATTCCCTACGAGCAGTACGCCGATTATGTCAAGGAGATGGTTTTCAGCCGGGTCACCGAATTTCGTCTGTATAAAAGCATCGCGGGGGTTATCGGTCTGGTGGGATTGCTGTTTGCTTCGAGCGGGTTGTTCAGCAGTATGCGCACGATATTAAACACCATATATCGGGCCGGCTCCAACGGCACAGTGCTGACCGGCAAAGCGCGTGATTTTGGGTTGATCCTTCTGGTGCTGATGTATGTGGTGTTATCGACCACGATATTGCCGACAGTCGATATAATCCTGCAATTCGCCGGGCAGTTTGAATTCCTGAGTGTTTTGGATTTCCGATTGCTGGAAGATATTGCCGTGAAGGCGGTTTCGTTTCTGGTGATTTTCGGGGCGTATTTAATTATGTATTTCGCCGTGCCGCAAACCAAACTTCCCAAACGGGTGGTTTTGATCAGCGCCCTGTCCGCGGCGGTATTATGGGAGATTGCCAAGCAGTTGTTCAGTTTGTATCTGGCGAATGTCGTTTCGATACGAAAAATATACGGTACCTATGCCCTGCTGGTCGTCACCGCTTTTTGGATATATTATTCATCCATCGTGTTTATTATCGGGGCCGAGATCGGCCAGCTGTCACGCGAGCGCAAGCGAATCAAACGTCTCAAAGCCCTGCAGAGAATGACCTGACGCAATTGCGCACATGTCGTCGCGCAGTCTATTTCTCCTCGTCGTCGAGCTTTCTCATCTCCCTGAGAATACTCAAGGCACTCGATCCGGTTGCCAGCCGGGCGATTTTATCCATCCGCGCCTGGTCGGATTGGAATTTTTTGTTTAATCGTGCTTCGTAGGCCTGCCTGAGGGTATCAAGCAGTTTTTCAAGCTCGTACGGTTTCGGCAGATAGCTGAATGCCCCCAGCTTGGTGCATTCCACCGCCGAATCCATCGACCCATGACCGGTCAGGATAATGACCTCAAGGTACTTATGCTCTTTTTTCAACACCGCAAGCACTTCAGTGCCGTCCATGCCCGGCATTTTCAGATCAAGCAAGGCGAGATCGAACTTGCCGGATTGAGCTGCGGCCACCGCCTCCTGTCCGTTCGATGCCTTGGTGACATCGAAGCCGCGCATTTCCAGCCGTTGTGCAATCGAGTTGAGAAACTTCACTTCGTCATCGACGATGAGAAGTTTGATCTGTTTTTCATCCATAGTGTCTATCCTGTATTTTAAAAACCGATAAATCTCCAGTATCCCATAAACGTCCACGCCCAGAGTACGATAAATGAGAGAATCAGTACGACGGTTCCGTGCTTGAGAAAATCTCCCAGCGTCACCAGTTGTTCACCGGTGGCCGGATCCTTGGCCAGCGCATAGGCAATGGCATTATTGGGTGTTCCGATAATCAACATATGGGCAAACGATGAGGCGAAGGCGGTCGCAAATCCGACCATCCAGGGATGGGTTCCGGAGATAGTCGCCATCGGGATGGTAATCGGGCCGATCGCCGACACGGTCGCGCCGTCACTCATGAAATTGGTGGTTAATCCGGTAAACAGGCTGACCGCTATCGCCAACCCCTCGCCGCTTTTCAAGAATCCCGGCAGGATGCTGATAAAGCTGTCGGCCAGATACAGAGCCGCTCCCGATACGGCCAGCCCCTTGCCGAGGGCACAGGCGCTGGCATACAGTGCCACCACGTCCCAGGGTATCCCGGCGATATCCCGCCAGCGAAGAATACGGAAGATATTCAGAATCACAATACACAGGATAACCGGTCCACCCATGCCGTAGATGTCGGATGTGGTCACCCAGAGCAGGATCAACAAAATCAGCGTTGCCGCGGTGATATATTCGTTTTTATTCATCGGGCCGATCCTTTCGGCGGCCTGACGAACCATCAGGGACACATTCAGCTTTTTGACTTTCAGTTTGGAACGAAACATTAAAAAGAAGTACCCCCCGATGACCAGCGCCATTACCGGAACAAACGGCAAACCGTATTTCACCCATTGTCCGAAGGTCGGGGCCATCCCGTAGTCGGTGAGGATACCCAGCATAACCGCATTACGTCCGCCGGCCGCGGGCGAACCCGGGCCGCCGCAGTTGGCGGCGAAACATAGCGACAGGACAAACATCACCGCCAGCGCCTTGTCCTGTTTGACACCTGCCGCCCGTATTGACGTGACATACACCATAATAAACAACGGCATGATAAATGCGATCAAAGCATGCTCAGACACGAAAGAACAGGCAATCCCCAGCATCGGCAGGAACAAGAACAGAAATAACGGCAGATTCTTGGTCGGCCCCAGCAGAAGGAGCCCGATCCGGCGATCCAGCCCGGTTTTACTGATAGCCGCTGAAATCGCCAGAACACCGAAGATGAATATCACCGCATCCTTGGCGTAAGCCTGGGCAATATCATCCGGTCGCAGAACGCCAAAGAAATACATGACCACACCGACCATCAGCGCGGTAATCCCGACCGGCACCGCTCCCGAAGCCCAGAACAGGGCGGCCACCACCAGAATCCCCAGTACGATACGGGCCTTGCGGGTGGCCTGATCCGGTGTCATCGGTTGCATGGTTTTCTTACCGTCCGCATCGGTTACCGAATTGCTGATTTTATAACTGCGGCTGTAATAACTTGCGACATTTTCTCCTTCCCGCATCTGTTTGTAATAGGCATATCCCATATGCGGATCGGTTACGGCCCCGGTTTTCGGCGCCGAAAGCAGGGTCACCATACGTTGCGGCGCGGGGAGGAAATTGATCAGCGCGAACAGGAGAACGCCGAGCATGATGATCCCCGGACGCGAATTATGCGAACCTTTCAGCCATTTCCGGACCGACCCCCGTTCGACATGAACAACCTCATGCCGGGTCATGGCATGGATTTTATCCTCGCGAGCCTGATCGACGACCTCGATAAGTTTTTCGAGATCGCACGGTTTTTCAAGATAGGCATAGGCGTCGAGTCGCCCGGTTTCCATGGCAGAATCCATCGTGGCATTGCCGGTCAGCATGATAACCTGCAACTCCGGCCGGAAGCCTTTGATCTCTTTGAGCGTCTGCTCTCCGCTCATGCCGGGCATTTTACGGTCCAGGATAATGACGTCGATTTCGGAATCCTTGCGGATCAGTTTGACCGCCTCCTGCCCGCCATCCAGACCGACCGTCTCATACCCGCGCATATTCAGGCGTTTGGTCAGTGATATCCTGAATTGATTTTCATCATCAACGATAAGTATTTTTGACATGATCTATCTCCGAAGCACACCTATTATTCGCTGAGGGTCTTCATGTATTCGGCAACAACCTGACAGAGATCGGACAGCCGCAACAATCCCACCACGTCATCTCCGCGGGTCACCAGAATCGACAGGGTTTGCCAGGCCACAATCTTGGTAATGGCCTCTCCCAGAAAGGCGTTTTCGTCGATACACTCCGTCGCCGGGTGCATGACATCTTTCACCTTCAACCCGATTGCCCGTCGGCACAGATTCTCCAGATCATCCTGGAAGAACCGATAGTGATCCATCATGGAATTGATGAACTCGGCACTGACCCCGGCGCGGGTGAGTTTGCTGAGATCGCCCAGCACGTTGCGTTTCGGTTCCAGCGCTTTCAAAAAGGCGAGTTGTCCGAGTTTGCCGACCACTTTTTTATTTTCATCGAGAACCAGCACCGCCCGAAACGGCTGACGCGAGCGGTCGCGCCGGCGCATGGCTTCCTCGAATACGCCGAGCGCTTCAAGCAGAGTGGCGTTCTGGTCGACCACGCCATACTCGCTTAACGGCACCATGACGTCTTTGACTCGTTTGTTTTGCATGTCGTCACCTCTCGCTTGCTATCGGCCCCCTGTCATGATTTGCTTTTCGCCGGCAGGACAATGGTAAACGTGCTTCCCCCCCCAACCTCACTGGCCACTTCGATTTTTCCGCCGAAACTTTTGATAATGCCATAACTGACCGATAATCCCAGCCCGGTTCCCTTCCCCACTTCCTTGGTGGTATAAAACGGCATGAAAATTTTATCCAGTTGACCGGATGTCATCCCGCCGCCGGTATCCGCGATCCCGATCCGCACCTGTTTTCCGGTGTTTTCGGTAGTGATGGTGATCGTTCCCGCGGCATTGCCGATGGCATCGACGGCGTTGTTGATGATATTCAGTACCACCTGCAGAAGCTGATTTTTATCCGTCACCAGTTTCGGGATATGCTCTCCGTACTCACGCACCACGGTGATATTCGATACGGCAATCTCCGGTCCCAGAATACCATCCACCACCTCATTGAGAATGACGTGTATGTCATGCGGCTTTAAATCCAGTTCGGTCTGCCGGACAAAACCCAACAATTTACGGGTGATATCACGACACCGAAACACCGACTCCTCGATATTATCCAGGTGCACAACCAGATCCTGCGGCGGCTGGGGATCACCGAATTCGGGATTCATTAAATCCTTCATCAATCCCGCCTCCTCCGAGATGACCGCGAGGGGATTGTTGATTTCATGGGCGATTCCGGCGGCCAGTTCGCCGACCGATGCCAGCTTGGCGGCATGTTCCAACTGCATCCGGGTGCGGTCGGATTCGATCTGGAATTCCACCAGGCGGCGGGATCGATACACAATCATGAAAACGCCGAACAACAGAAGAAAAGCCGAAATCAAAATCAGGCGAAGTTGTATTCCGGACAGTGACGTGCCGCCGGCCATCGACGATTGTTGTACGATCAGTGCCCAGTCCGCCGATTTCAGCCAGGAATAACAGTAGTTGATGGTTTGCCCGTCGATTTTTACCTGTTCCACTCCGAGTCGGGGCTCGATCGGCGGCACCATCGCCGATGACTCCAACGGCGTTCCCATGTGCGGCGTGACCAGCTGGTAATAGCCGTCACGGTTGACAATCGCGGTAAGCACCTCTCCCGCCCCCTCCAACGAAACGATATACTCGTATATCTTGTTCGGACTGAGTGTGGCGCGCAGGACAACGAATTGATCGTTGACAATTCTCCAAACCGCGATCGTGAAATGCGGCAGTTCGCGAAAACCGAGATAGATATCAGTAATGACGTATTCCTGATTTTGTTCTTTCAGGGTTTGGTACCATGGCTCCGATGCGTAGTTGCGGTTTTCAAGCGACGGATACGGTCCGGCATACCCCGTTTGAATACCGGTGGAATCGAAAAAACCGACATCCACGAAGGCATCGCTGTTGGAAATCAGTTTTTGGAGATATCGCTCCATGCTTTCCGGGGACGGCGGGACCTGGAACTTCGGATCATCGATCAGATTCGAGATATTGACCAATCGCTCCGAAAGGAACAAATCAAGCGTATTGGCCTGGTTTTCGGCGACTGCTTTCAGATGCAAACGGCGGCTTTCGGTAACCAGTGCGGTATAGATGAAATAAAAATAGACAATCAGAATCAAAAGCGGGGCAAGATATGTCAGACCAAGGCGGATAATATGACGCCGCTTGAGATCGCGATAGTGCTCCTCGGGAAACGGCAGTGCGCCCTCAAAAGTCGGGCGTTTTTTTCTTTCATCCAACGCCACCGACACCCCTGATACCATAGCAAGTCCTCACATCCATCGCGTCGATTTAAGTCACAAGCGACGCAGGCATGGTCTGATATGATGATACCGGTACCTGCCCGGAAAGTCAATAATAATCGGATGGTAAAAGACAGCCCTGCAATCGGATGTCAAACAACAATTCCATTGACAGCGAACCCGGATCGAATTGCTTTCGTTTACGGAACCAGTCCTTCATGCAGATAGGCAATGCCGTAAGTCAGCGGAAAGGCGCGGATTTCCCGCAGTCCCGCCCCTTCGAACAGGTTGGAGAGTTCCTCCGGTTTGAGAAATCCGGCAATGGAATCCGGAAGATATTGATATGCCTCACGATTGCCTGAAATCAATCCCCCCAGCCGGGGAATGATCGTATTCAAATACCAGACAAAAAAACGGCGCATGCGCATGCCGCGCGGAAGTGTCATTTCCAGCACCAGCACCTTCCCCCCGCTTTTTACCACCCGTCGCATCTCGGCCAGCGCCCGCGCCCGATCCGGCATATTGCGGAAGCCGAACGCAACCATTGCGGCATCGAAGCGGTGATTGGCAAACGGCAGGTGCATGGCGTCGCCGGCAGTATGATGCACCCGCGACACGAGTCCCGCGCGATCGGTTTTGATCCGGGCCAGATCCAGCATCGACCGGACAAAATCCAGCCCGATCACTTTTGTCTCCGGTCGACGTTTTGCGACGGCCAACGACAAATCCCCCGTTCCACAGGCGATATCGAGAACCAGACGGGTATCGGCTGGAAGTCGTTTCACGGTGCGATTGCGCCAGCGAATATCCTGACCGCCTGATAGAAGATGATTGAGAAGATCATAATGAGGGGCGATTGTGCCGAATATCCGCTTTACGGCGGCAATGCGTTTGTCGGCCGACCAGTTTTCGGGGGAATGTTGATTCATCCTCTCCCCCATTCATAATAAAACGGCGCAACAGCATCAAACACCCCGAAACGCGTTGCCGTCAGTGCGGCCGTGCGGTGTATGCCCCACAGCATAATCATCGGATCATTCTACACGACACCGGCATAAATGTCAATGGGAATATCCGAGTCGTTTCTCAGAAGGAAAAAAGCGACGGTTCCCGATGATACTGGCGCAGAGCCTCGGCCGTAGCGGGCGATACGGACGCGATCATCGCGGCGATGGCAGTGCGATCGTCATCCGACAGTTCCGCCTGTGACACGACCTGTACGTTGAGGACCGTTGTATCGAAACGATTCCGATTGTGATCGTCAAAGAGGAAAGCGCACATGGCGACATTAGGATCGAGGATGGTCACCGGGCGATCGTACAGCTGTTCAAACGCCTCCTTGAACACATTCGCGGCATAGCCGTAATGGGTGCAACACAACCCCACCATCGGATGCGCATCATCGGCGATATCCCGCTTCTCTGACGCCTCATAGGCATACATGTCAATCATGGCGCGGGTGATATCGCCGGACGGATCGGCCTGGATTTCGCTTTCCAGCATGTCGCAGGTTTGCGTGACAATGCGTTCCGGCGCGATACCAAGCGAACACAGGACGTGTTTATGCGTGTTTTGCCCGATGGTCGTGCCGGTTCCGAGAATAAACACGACACTGGTGCTGTCCGTCTGCAGACGTTCATACATCAAATCCACGCCGAAATCGACAATCCCGACCACCGGGATATCGGTGGCACTCGCGAAAGCGGTCTGCGGAGAGATCACTGACAGGGTGTTGCAGGCGATCAGAATGATATCGGGATGATATTTCGCATTCATCCCGGTCAGGGCGGCATTGAACACTCGCACCTTTTCCGCCGTGCTTTCCATGCTATTGTACGTATGATCGTTATCCGGCAGGGCATTGCAGAACACCAGCTGGACACTATCAAACAGGTTCCATTCGCGCAGATTTTTTTCGATACCGGCCATGACCGACAATCCGCCCAAACCGGAATCGGTCACCAGAATCGTGACATTGTTTTGTTCACAGAAACGCGCCAGTTTTTGCTCCAGTCCGGCATCGGATCGGTCGACGGATTTCCCGCAGGACAGAATCAACAGACCACATGCCAGAATTGTCACCGTCGTCGTAATGTAATGCCGGCGATGTTGTTTGATCATAGTACAGAGCTTCATGACCACTTCCCTGTTTTCTTTTTGTCAATACCAAAACACAACAGGGGACGGGGATCGCCCATCCCCCGTTGCCACGCGAAATACGGTGGTTATTGCGGACACTTCAAACCGGGTCCGCCCTGATAAATCGTATCGATCAACGCCAACACATCGAGCAGGTTCAACGCTCCCGTGCAGTCGCAATCGCCGGAAACCTCACCGCCGATCGGTTCCGGACCGTCCTGATAAATGTAATCCACCAAATACAGGATATCCAGCAGGTTGACGGCATAGTCGTCGTTCACATCGCCCAGCCGGTGACCGATATACGCCAACTCACCCTCGACCAGAAACGGTTCGGCATTGGTAAACGACCCGGAAACCGAATACACCTGGATGGTGGTGTCGAACAACCAACCGTATCCGGCGGCAAAATCCGTCAGCGGCACGCTGACTTTCATCACGTCGCCGGCAAATCCCGGATAACTGCCGAGGATTTCCATCGCCAGCGGATCCAGAACGCCGTTGACCTTCACCGTCGACTGATCGATATCATTGACCGTGTATCCCGGGGCGAAATCGCCGCCGACGTACACCTCGGCCGGATCGGCCTCATACGCATTGGCCATGATCGCCAGAATCGGATGCGGTGAGACGGCAATCATCAGCGGAATCTCGCCGTTGGAACCGAGGGTCCAGCGCGAGAAAGCATCAATGCCGCTGATCGTCACGGTATTGGCATCGGTATCGATCACCCCGGCCTGAGCCGTCCAGGTCGCACCGCCGTCATCGGACGAATACGCCTGCAGGCTTCCTTCGGGGATATCGTTCAATTCATCATCGGCGTACGTGAACACCATGACCGCATCCAGACCGGTGTTGACCGTCGGGATGATATCGAAATAGCGGGCAATTCCCTCGACACCGTCGATCATCTGCGGCGCGCCGGTGACACGAATGACTGACATTATTCCCGGAGCCGCGCCGTCAGCGGTTATTTCAAGGCCCATATTGCCGAAACTTTCGGCAGTCGACACGACCACATCACGATCGGCCGCGACCGTTCCCTGCACGATATATCCGGCGGTTTCATCGAGTACACCCGATGCCCCCAGCGTCAGCGTGTACGCATCTGTCGACAGAACTCCATCTTCCAGCAACAAGGTCCCGTTCACCGTGGCATCCGCACCAAGGATAACGCCTTCATCGCCGGCAATCGTGAAATCGTTCAGGACCGACGGATCAGTCGGCAATTCCGGTCCGGTGGTGACCATCTCGACCGAGCTGGTGTAGCGCAGATTGACCGTCCCGAGAAAATCCGGCGCGTCGGAAATTTGACCGGTCGCGCGCGATATCAATGCACCGTCGGCAATCGCCAGCGTAACATCGGCATCGCTGATATCCACCAGGCCGCTGGTCAGACGGACCGTCTGCCCCACTGTCAGCGTCTGCGGCAGACCGGCTTCGAGCACGAAGTTGGCGCTGTTGTTGATCGTCAGGCTGTCGGTAACGGCGCGGTTGTCGGTCAGGGTCCAGATCTTGCTGGTGCCGTTGCTTTCATAGCTGAATTCGACCTGGTAATAATCCATGTCGTTGACGATCTGATCGGCCGTTGATGACGACGAATTCCGCTGGTAGCGAACCTTGCCGTCGTTCAGAAATGTCGGGGGAAACACCGTCGTCGAGCTGGTGGTTTTATACGTTCCACCACGCTTGAGATCGACAATCGAGGTATCAAACCAAACATCGGTCGTCGTGGTATTAAGCAGTTCCCCACCGTCGTTGATCGTAATGGTACCGGGATTGAATTCCGGTCCGTAGGAAGAACTGCCAAGTTCGGTACCGATTTCCACCTGGCCGCCGTCCATAATGTCGATGCCGCCAATGCTAATGTCATATGAGCTGGCATCGGTGAACGAGGCTTCACCGGACACCGTCATCTTGCCGATCGGCAACGAACCAGTGCCACTCCGGATGAAATGCGTGCCACTCCCGGAAACCAGGATAAATGCACCATCGGCATGAACGGTTATTTCCAGGTTTTGATTGTTGGTGAAATTACCGCTACTGGCCCAGCGCGCCTCCAGATCATCGTCCGGGGACAATTCAAACGTTCCGCTGATAATCTGCATGCTGTTTTGCAAACCGAGTCGCATGCCGCTGGCGTCGGTGACGACCTTGCCGGCGGCCTTGTCGATAATGACATCGCGTAGTGACGTGGAGCCGCCGCCCGTATTCCAGCCGCTGAGAGTCTGGACCGGTTCATCTCCCGTGAAACGGATAAAGGCACTATCCGACGACCACCCCGCGGAGAACACGATATGGTCTTTGCTGAACAGGGTGAAATCACCGTAGACGCTGAGGCGGCAATCATGATTCATATCGATCAGCGCATCCTCACCGCCGAACGTAACCGAATGACACTCCGCCAGAGTGTCGTCAACCGAAACCGTGTGGCCGGCCGCGATCAGCACGTCATCACTCGACGTCGGAACCACACCACCCATCCACGTTACCGGATCTTGCCATTCGCCGGACTGCGCGGTTGTAATCTGGCCCTGGGCAACACCAAAGCCGAGCGCAATCAACAGCAACATAGCCGTTCCCATTTTTTTCATACTACACCTCCTATGATAAAAAAGCCGTTTATGTCATATGCAATGCGAACCGCCGAAACATCGCTATTTCAGCAGTACCATTTTCCCGGTATGTAATTCCGTGCCCGCCGCGACCGTGTAGAAATACACGCCACTGCCCAGATCGGACCCGTTGAATGCCACCTGATGTCGTCCCGGCGCCTGTCGCTCGTGCACCAGCGTTTGTACTTTCTGCCCCCGAGTATTGATAATAGTAATCCGCACGTCGCATCGCTCGGCCAGAGAATAGCTGATAACGGTCGAGGGATTGAACGGATTGGGATAATTCTGATATACCTGCGAAGACCGCGGCAAAACCGGCGGATCATCGTCATCGACCGCAAGCGGATTATCCTCAGGAAAGGTCAGCACCACGGCGTTGACCAGCTTGTTCCAGTTGGCTTCGGAATTACGCAGACCGCTGTATGCCTGTTCAAGATGGTAAAATTGCCCGCTGGCGGCACTGGCGTAAGTCCCGCACGGATCGGGACTGCCGTTAAGCAGACGCCCCTGCGTATTGGTACGGGCGATCAGCCGGATCCAGTCGGTGTCGATATGCGCAATCTTGAACGTCAACTCCTCATCCTGCAACAGCAGGTTGTCTCGCAAAGCCGGCATGTAGTCGACACCGTCCGGGGTGTACCTGGTTCCGTTGCTCATGATAATATCGGGATCATCGTCTCCCTTGGTAAACCCATGCGGTTGCACGACGATCATATCGGGAATAACCGCCAGCATCTCCTCCGTGGTAATCTGGAAAGTGCTGTTCACCACGTGCGGCTGGTCGGAATACCGATATGCCTGCGCTTCGTCGGTGCATACCGTGGTGGTCCCGTCGCAGGGCGTGGCGGTTTCACCGTTACAGCGGTGAATCCCGTTGACAAAAAAGGCCCTGGCGCCGGCCGTCTTGAACACCCGCCACCCCTGGTATCCCGTATTGCGATCATATCTGGCATGCGGCGACTGAATGACCAGTTGCCGGCGTCGGGCGTCCGGATTGAACACAAATGTTCCCCAGTAGCGCGAACTTGATTCCGGCGTCCGCTCCAGAATATAGTACACCTGTTCCGGTACCGAGGCATTGTCAGTGAATTGCACCAGGCGGTAATTGATAGTCAAGGCGGAGTCATGGGCTTCGGCATAGTTTTCGGTCATTATATCCGCGATCATTTGATGCCAGAGCGCGCGCGACGAGATTCCGGGCTGGAGATACATCCCGCTGGGAGTCGCACCGGGGATGGCAGTCATGATACTGTCCATATGGACCGTGATGTCGCCGCTGAGGATGACCTGCGCGACAGGCGATCCACTCACCAGGAACAGAAATATGAACAACGCTGTGCTGTACAGTACTTTTTTCATGCCGTCACCATCGGTTTTCATTACGGACAATCCGGAGCCGGTCCCGTCGGAGAGCCGTAGATATAACTGATCAGATACAAAATATCCAGCAGGTTGACGGCGCCGTCTCCGCCGTTAACATCGCCGGAGGCGATCGGATCAGGTGCCGGTCCCTGAGGATTGCCATAGATGTAACTGATTAAAAACAAAATGTCCAGCAGGTTGATCGCGGCATCGTCGTTGACATCACCGCAGATGAATCCTGTCGCCGGTGCCAGAGTCCAGCGGGAGAAGGAGTCAATACCAGATATCGTGCAGGTATTGGCATCGACGTCCATCACACCGGCGCATTGTGTCCAGGAAACGCCGCCATTGTCGGATCGGAACGGAACCAGCAGAGTCTCAGTGATTCCCGCCGTCTCGTCATCGACATAATGCAAAACCATGGTTGCCTGCAGTCCGGAATTTACGGTCGGGGTAACGTCAACATAGCGGCTGATACTCGTCTCACCGTTCACTGTCAAAGCGGTTCCGGTTGTACGGATTACGGTCGTCGCACCGGGCGCCGCACCATCGGCAATGATGTTGACACCCAGATCGCCGAATGTTTCCTGCGTTGACAGTGCCACGTTTCGGGTTGCGGAGATTTTGCCCTGCACCGTTATTCCCGTGCTTTCATCGATCGTTGCCCCGTTCGCCAGGGTAATGGTATGTGCTCCGGTCGTCAGTACGCCGTTTTCCATACTCAGTGTTCCGTTGACCGTTACATCCGCGCCGAGCGTGACCGTTTCAGTTCCGATTTTAATCAAATGGCGCAGGACCGATGGATCGGAGGGCAGTTCCGGACCGGTGCCAATCGCATCCGAGTAACTGGTATAACGGACATCGACCATACCCTGAAATGTCGGCGTATTGGTAATAGTACCGGTGGCGCGGGAAATCATGGCACCATCGGCCAGAGTCAGCGCCACATCGGCATCGCTGTTATTGAGAATCCCACTGGTCAGCCGCAGGGTTCCGCCGACGGTCAGGATGAACTCATCTTCCGCTTCGATCAGCACTTCGGCATCGTTGTTGACGATAAAACTATCGGTCACGACGCGATCATCCGCCAGCGTCCAGATTTTGCGCGTCTCATTGCCGTTGAAACTGAATTCAATGTGTTTGTAACCGGTATCCACCACGACCTGATCTGTGGTGACCGTGCTGGGATCGCGCTGATAACGGACTTTGCCGTCATTGATCAACGTGGGTGGAAATACGGTTGTACTGCTTGAGGTTTTATACGTTCCGCCATCCATCAAATTGACAATGCTGGTATCGAACCAGACGTCGGATGTCGTAATGTTGTAGACATTGCCGCCGGAGTCGACCGTAATCGTCCCGGGATTGAATTCCGGGCCATAGGTGGTACTGCCCAGGCCGGTTCCGATCAGCAGGGTCCCCCCCGCCTTCACATCGATCCCGCCGATGCTGATATCATAGGAACTGGCATCATTCAATTCCACCTCACCGTAGATGGTCATGAGACCGATCGGCACCGATCCGGTTCCGCTTCGGATGAAGTGCGTGCCGTCGCCGTCCGGCATCAGCAGTTTGCCGTCGGGATGGACGGTCACCAGCAGGCTTTGACTGTTGGTCAGATTGCCGCTACTGGCCCAGCGCGCCTCCAGATCATCATCCGGCGTGAAGATCAGTTTGCCGCTGACAATATCCAGGCTGTTTTGCACCGCCAGGCGCATGCCGCCGCCCCCGGTCATGACCACCGAGGCGGAATCCTTGTCGATAATGAGATCGCGAAACGACGTTGATGCGCCTTCAGTATTCCAGCCACGGAGGTACACCGTATCGGCACTTCCGGCCAGGCAGACATAGGCGCTGTCGGCCGACCAACCGGCGGAAAACACATTGTGATTCACGCCAGCCAGAGTGATATTGCCGTACACGGCAAGCTTGCTGTACGCATTCATGTCGATCAGTGCCTCTTCATTGCCGAAATTGAGGGAATGACACACCGCGGTCGTGTCATCGACCGAAATCGTATGCCCGGCCGAAATCAGCACATCGTCATCGACGGTCGGCTGAACGCCTCCCTGCCAGGTCGACGGATCGGTCCACGAGCCCGACTGTGCCGATATGATCTGACTCTGGGCGGGAAATGTCAGCGCCACCGCATTGGCCAATTTGTACCAGTTGGACTGGGTATTGCGCAGTTTGGCATACGCCTGTTCCAGGTGCAGGAATCGCCCGGTGGCGGAATATGCCGGATTTTCACAGGGATCGGAACTGCCGTTGAGTAACCGTCCCTGCACATTGTTTTGCGCCGTCAGTTTATCCCAGTCGAGATCGACATGCACGATCTTGAAGGTCAGCGAATTGTCCTGCAACAGCAGGTTATCCCGCAGGGTCAATAAATAGTCGGTCGACGGGGTATCGCGCGTCCCGTTACTCATGATCACATCGGGATCTTCGGTCCCCTTGGAAAAGCCGTGCGGCTGAATCACGATCACATTGGGATTTATCGCCAGCATTTCCTCGGTCGTGATCTGAAACGTACTCAGCACGACATGGGCCTGATCGGAATACCGGTACGGCTCAGAGGTCTCGGAACAAACCTGCGTCGTGCCGTCACACGGGGTATAGGTCTCGCCGTTGCACCGATGGGCACCGTTGATAAAACAGGCGCGCGCGCCGGTTTCACGAAACACGAGAAAGCCCTGTTTCCCGGTGTTGAGATCATACACCGAGTGGGGACATTGAATCACGATCTGACAACGGTCTGGAGCAGGATTGAACACGAATGTTCCCCAGTAGCGACTGGTCGATTCCGGAGTTCGCTCCAGAATGTAGTACACCTTGTTCGGCGTCACTGCCGTATTGGTGAATTCCACCACGCGATAATCGAGATCCTCCGCAAGTGAATCGGCGACATCGTACTGACCCGTAAGGATGTTCTGGATGATTACGCGCCAGAGATCGCGCGACGTCGAACCGGGTTGCAGATACAGCCCTGACGGTGTCGCGTCCGGAATCGCAATGATAATGCTGTCCATGTGGGCGGTGATGTCTCCCGATATCGGCACCTGAGCCAGGGCACTCAATGCGATAAGTCCCGCCGCCAGCAAGTATAGCGCAAGTCTCATATCAGCAACCCATTCCTCTTGATGGTTATCCTCTCTTAATCCGGAGATGATGCCCCTTCGCACATCATGACCCGTAAACGCCGCATGTCACGCGCCCGTTTCGGGCCGTGACATCATCTCCTGAATATATCGTCAGGCATGGAAGAACGGATTACCGTCCTTCCATGCCGTATTTTCATATCCGCACTACTGACAAACCGGGGCAGGTCCCGGAGGATTGCCGTAGATGTAGCTGATCAGATACAGAATGTCCAGCAGGTTGATCGCGCCGTCACCACCGTTGCAGTCGGCCGCCGCCATCGGATCGGGAGCCGGTCCCGGCGGATTGCCATAGATGTAGCTGATCAAGAACAGGATATCCAGCAGGTTGATCGCCTCATCACTGTTGGCGTCGCCGCAAAGGTAATCCGATGTCCCGCCCAGGGTGATCTGGTGCAGTTCGCCGAGCCCGGTGACAGTCACCGTGTTCGCGACCTGATCGACCGTTCCGGTGACGGCATTCCAGGTTGAGCCGTCGGATGACACGTATGGTACCAGGGCGCCTTCCGTAAGACCGTTTAACTCGGTTTCGACATAATGAAACACCAGCGTGGCATTCAATCCCGTGTTGACAGCCGGCGTAACCGTGTACGATCGCAGAATCGCCGTTCCCCCTCCGATTGACGGTGCGGTACCGGTTTCGCGAAGAATGGTCGTCGTGCCCGGTGCGGCACCCGCGGCGGTCAGTTCCAGACCGAGACCGCCGAAGTCCTCGGCAACCGACTGGCTGACGGTCCGGGTCGTCGTCACCTGTCCCTGCACCACAAAGGTCGAATCCTCAACCAGCGTGGCGCCTGCCGCCAGAGTCACCAGATAGGCGCCGGTTGACAGAATGCTGTCGTGGACCGCCAGCGTTCCGTTCACCGTCACGTCGGCGCCAAGTGTGACCCCCATATTGCCGGTGATGGTCAAATCGTTCAGCAGAGACGGATCGGTCGGGAGTTCCGGCCCGGTCACCACCGCTCCGACAGTGCTGATATATTCGACATTAACACTGCTTCCGAATGCCGGCGCGGTTGTTAACTCACCGGTGGCCCGGCGGATGCTGGAGCCGTCCGCCAGCGAAAGCACCTTGTCGTCGGCAGTGCCATTGTTGTCAAAGATGCCCATCGACAGTGTCAAATCGCCGTTCACCGTGGCATTGTTACCCAGGGTGACCGTTTGATCGGCGGAATAGATAACCAGGTCCTTAAGCGTTGTGCCGTCGGTCGGAAGTTCCGGACCGGTTGTCACCGACACGGTTGCACTGGTATAGCGAACATTGACCTGCCCGAGGAAATCCGGTGCGGCGGCCATGGTGCCGTAGGCGCGCGAAATCCAGGCATCATCCGCCAGTACCAGCAGAGTGCCGTCGACGCTGTTGTCGATACTGCCGCTGGTCATGCGGACCAGACCATGTACCGTCAACTGGTACGGTCCGGAGGCTGTCAGCACGAAGTCCGCGTCGTTATTTACGATCAGGCTGTCGACGACGGCGCGATTGTCATTGAGCTCCCACAGCTTTTTGGTCGCGTTGCCGTTGAAGCTGAATTCGATGTCATAATAATTGGTGTCGACCACGATCTGGTCGGTCGTGACGGTTTCGGGATTGCGCTGATAGCGAACTTTCCCATCGTTAATCAGCGTCGGCGGGAAAACCGTCGTACTGCTTGAGGTTTTATACGTGCCGCCGCGTTTCAGGTCGACAATACTGGTGTCGAACCAGACGTCGGTGGTAGTGGTATTCAGCAAGGCCCCGCCTGAGTCGATCGTAATCGTCCCCGGATTGAATTCCGGCCCGTAGGTCGTACTGCCGAGCCCGGTTCCGATTTCGAATTGCCCGCCGTTTTTGATGTCGATACCGCCGATGTGGTAATCATACGAACTGGCATCACAGAACGATACGTCACCGTATACCGTCAGTTTGCCGATCGGTTCGCCGGCACCACTCCGGACAAAGTGCGTTCCGTCGCCTTCCTCGAATACCCAGGCGCCGGCGGAATCCACGGTGATCATCAGGCTTTGGTCGTGTGTAAAGTTGCCGCTACTCGACCAGCGCGCCTCCAGGTCATCACCCGGCGCCATAATCAGCGAGCCGCTGACGATTCTCAGGCTGTTCTGAACACAGAGGCGCATGCTGTTACCGGCCGTGGTCACGACCGTTCCGATCTCTTTATCAATAATCGCATCGCGGAACGAGGTCGAGCCGCCTTCGGTATTCCATCCGCTGAGGGTCTGCACCGGCTCGTCGCCGGTGAAGCGCACGAACGCGCTGTCCGCGGTCCAGCCGGCCGAAAACACATTATGATCGGTGCTGAACAACGTGAAATCACCATACACACTCAGGCGGCTGTAGGGATTCATGTCGATCAGCGCGTCATTGCCGCCGAATGACAGAGAATGACATTCCGCAAGGGTGTCGTCGACTGAAATCGTGTGACCGGACGCAATCAGCACGTCATCACTCCACAAGGGAACCGCACTGCCGGCCCAGGTCGACGGATCGGTCCAGGAGCCGGACTGCGCGGAAACGATCATGTCGCCCGCCACGCCGGCCAGAGTCCATCGCGAGAACGAATCCACGCCCGTGAGCGTCACCGTATTGGCGACATCGTCCACAACACCACCACGTACCGTCCAGGTACTGCCGCCGTCGTCCGAATAGTACAGCGCCAGCGTTTCTTCGAGAATGCCGTTGAGTTCGCTTTCGTCATAATGCACGACCAGCGTGGCGTTCAATCCGGTGTTGACCGTCGGCGAGATGTCGAAAATCCGTGCCACGCCCTGGACATCGTCAATCGTGGCCGGAGCGCCGGTAATGCGGAGAATCGAGGTCGCGCCCGGGTCGTCTTCGGCCGCGTTAATCTCAACGCCGATCCCGCCGAAGATCTCATTGGTTGCCTGGGCACAGGTGCGATCAACCGCCACGGTGCCGACCACCGTATAGCCATTCTCCTGCATGGCGGCACTCGGTCCGAGGGTTAACGTGTGTCCATCAGTGTACAGCGCACTGCCGTTGACCGCCAGTGTCCCGTTGACGGTTACATCTGCGCCGAGAGTCACGCCCTCGTCGCCGGTGATGGTCAAGTTGTTCAGCACCGACGTCCCGATCGGCATTTCATAAGACGTGGTAACATGATCGATGGTGCTGATATATTCCAGATTGACGGTACTGCCGAAATTCGGCACGGCAGTCAACGCCGCGGTGGCGCGGCGAATCGTCGCCCCGTCGGCAAAACTGAAAGTATAATCGTTCTCTTCGCCGTCATTGTCGAATGTTCCGGCCGACAGGGTCAGCGTGCCGTTGAGCGTCGCGTCGTTCGAGAGCGTTACCGTCTGGTCCGTGGAATAAATGGTTAGATCGCGCAGGGCCGACGATGACGTTGGGAATTCCGGACCGGTTGCAACCGAATTGGTCGTGCTGGTGTAACGAAGATCAACCACGCCCAGGAATGTCGGGGCGTCGCTGATGGTTCCGGTCGCCCGCGAAATCTGCGCACCGTCGGCCAGCGCCAGTTCGGTATTGGCATCGCTGTTATCGATCGAACCGCTGGTCAGCCGCAGGGTGCCGTTTACCGTCAGGGTTTGCGGTGTCGCCGCATTCAGAACAAATTCGGCGCTGTTGTTGATGGTCAGGCTGTCCGTAACGCCCCTGCTGTCTTCCAGCGTCCAGACTTTCCTGGTGCCGTTGCCGTTGAAACTGAACTCCACCTGGTAATAATCGGTGTCGACCACTTCCTGATCGGTGGTTGCGACATCCGGATCGCGCTGATAGCGAACCTTGCCGTTGTTGTAAAAGGTCGGTGCAAAATAGGTCGTGGTCGTGGTCGTTTTGTACGTGCCGCCGAGTTGCAGGTCAACGACTGACGTATCAATCCAGATGTCGGACGAGGTTTCGTTGGCAATGCTCCCACCGGATTCGACCGTGATTGTCCCCGGATTGAATTCCGGTCCGTAAGTGGCACTATACAGCGAGGTGCCGAGTTCAAGCACGCCGCCGTCCTTGACATTGATATTGTTAATGTTGATATAGTACATGCTGGCATCATACAGTTTCACCTCGCCGTACACCGTCATCGGTCCGATCGGAACCGACTCAACGTCACTGCGGATGAAATGCGAGCCGTCGCCGTCAACCAGAATCAGGCTTCCGCCGGCGTTGACGGTTATGGCCAGATTCTGATTTGCGGTATAAAAGCCACTGCTGGCCCAGCGCGCCTCGAGATCATCGTCGACGGCCAGTTCCAGGGTGCCGTTCGCGATAAGCAGGCTGTTCTGAATACCCAGCCGCATGCCGGTGCCGGCCGTGGTCACCTTGCCGGAGGGCTTGTCGATAATGACGTCACGGAACGAGGTCGATCCGCCGGTCGTACTCCAGCCGCTTAATGTTTGTGCGGGGGCATACCCGGTGAAGCAGATCACCGCTCCGTCGGCCGACCAGCCGGCCGAAAACACATTATGTTCCTCGTTGAAGATCGTAAAATCGCCGTACACACTCAGCCTGGCCCCGGCGTTCATGTCGATATGCGCCGCCGTATCGCCAAAAATCACGGAATGGCATTCCGCATAGATGTCGTCGACCGAAATCGTATGTCCGGCCGAAATCACCACATCGTCCTCGAACGTCGGAATCGAGCCGCCCCAGGTGGCCGGATCAGTCCATGAGCCGGATTGTGCGGTTGTCATCTCTCCCAGCGCCGGGAAGGTCATTATCACGGCGTTGGCCAGTTTGGCCCAGTTGGCTTCGGTATCACGGAGCTTGGAATATCCCTGCTCCAGATGGATGAAATTTCCCGTGGCATATGACGCATCCGACTCACACGGATCGACGGACTCGTTGATCAAACGTCCCTGGGCATTTTCATGGCCGATATAGTAGGTCCACTCGGTATCGATATGGGGAATTTTAAACGTCAGTGTTCCATCCTGACTGAGTAAATTGTCGCGCAGGGAGGGAAGATAATCCATCGTCGGCGTGTCCTGCGTGCCGTTACTCATGATGATATCGGGATCGCTCTCTCCCTTCGTATAGCCGTGCGGTTGAATCACGATCATGTCCGGGATCGATGTCAGCATCTCTTCCGTGGACAATTGGAAAGTCCCGACGACGATATGCGCCTGGTCGCAGTCACGATACGGTTCCGCCGTCTCTGAACAGGAGGTCGATGTACCATCGCAGGGTGAGTACGACGTGCTGTTGCACTTGTGCGTTCCCGCGATAAAGCACGCCCTGGCGTTGGCCGCCCGGAACACCCGAAATCCCTGATTGGCGGTATTACGATTCTGCAGGGGATGCGGGCACTGGATAACCAGTTTCGGTCGACGCGGTTCGGGGTTAAAAATAAACGTTCCCCAGTAATTGGTCGACGTGCCGGGAGTCCGTTCCAGTATATAGTACACCTTACCCGTGGGCGACTCGGTATCGGTATATTCCGCGATTCGATAATCGATGGTTATCGCGGAACTGTGCGCCGAGGCGAAGTCGCCCGCCATGATGTCCTGAATCATCTGCCGCCACAGTGTTTGTTGCGAGGCACTGAGCGGCGAATACAAATCATGCGGCGTTTCGTCCGCAATTTCGTTGATGACACTGTCGACATGAGCGGTAATATCGCCGCTCAGCGACACCTGGCCGAATGCGGCGGAGCCGCACATGAGAAGTCCGATGCCCAGGACCGTCAGCCAGAGTGAAACGGCACCCGCGCCGGTTTGTAATGATTTGGAAAGCCTACACATTGCTCCTCCCATCATGGAAACCATGCTTTTTGGTTGGTAAGTAGTTCATGATATTATTGCCTTTTATGGTGCAGTATTTTTTGAAAAATGGGATTTCCGATATCGGTTCCGACGGATGTACCGTCAGTTCATGCAGGACTCGATGCAAAATGACCAGCATCAACAAAATTATCCCGATCGATGTCACCACCGCGGGGATCGACACCCGTCGTATCATATAGACATCCACGGCCGGGGCCGACGATGCGGGTGTGCCGAAGGGAATGCCGTACTGAGACGCCAGATCCTTAACACCCAACAGATGAATGAACGGTATTTGTCGCTGGGCCAACCGGTTGACGATTCCCAATCCGGAGTCCACAACCGGCCAATATGTCGTCTGCAGGCCATTGGGAATCAAAAGGGCCTGCGGACCGGGGCCGAGACTGGCCTGATTGCCGCCGATATTGATCAGCAGGTCGACATCGGCATCATCCAGAATGGCCATTTTAGTGTTAATCGACTCTTCCAGTGTTTCCGGAACATATAACGAAACGCCGTTGCGCTCGCAGGCCGCCTGCATCCAGTCAATTCCCTCTTCTATCAGTCCGCCGCCGTTGTCGTTTTCCGCCCCCAGGGTAACCAGACGGGAGGTATACCGGCATCCGCCGTACACAGCGAGCCAGTGTTCCATGTCGAGCCAGGTGGCATATTCCTGATTGGCGCCAAAGGTGGACGATCCCAGCGAACTGAGGATCACCGCATCCGTTCCGATGGTCTGCATTGCGGCCAGCGCGCACACCGCCAGCGACGGGAACGATCCCGAAAGCGTGACGCCAACCGTTCCGGTGGAATCGATTCCGGCTTCGGTTAACAGGCGCACCAGCACCGCTGCGAAATCCGGATTGGCCGCAATCTCCTTGGCCTCCAGTGAACCCAGCGTGGTTGTCATCGGCGTGTAATCGTCGCCGATCATGGCCTGATAAACAGCATGCTTGTCGCCCTCGCCCGCAATACCCTTCGCCTGTTTCATTTCATCGACGCGCAAGAACCACTCCCGCGCCAGACGCGAGGCCTGGATCATTTTTTGACTGCCGTCGCGTTCCACCAGTTCGGTCCATTGCACCTCGACCGCGGTCAGAAGACCGATGGCCACCGCCAGCACGGTAAGCAATCCGTATATGAGACACGCGCGTTTCATTCGTTTCCTATCATATCAACAGCAGTACCAAATAGATGAGGATGGTGACAATTCCCAGGCTGGCCAGGGTCGGAATAACCTTCTGCCGCGACAGCTCATTGGCGATCAGTCCGGGAATGATGTACCCCACCGACTGCAGATCGAGTTGCATGACAAACGGCAAGGGTTGGATCCATCTTTCGACTGCGACTTTGACGCAAAATCCCAGTAGCATCGCCAGAAGCAGTCGCCGCCGTCCGTAGATAATCAGCCGACCCGACAGATAGCGAAGCGCCAGCCAGACCAGTACCGCGATTATCACCGTCATCATGATTTTTCCCGGCTGGTGCACGTACAGTGCGAAATAGGCCGGGGCGATCACTCCGCCCGGCGAAACATTGGTCAGCTCATAAAAAATAAAGCCGACAACCAAACCGATGAAAAAGTACTCAAACAGCATAAATTTCTATGTCCACGTGTGCATGGCATCGACGATCCTGAAACCGTCGCCGCTGATATTGCCGAATCCCACGACCAGGGTGTCTTTCAGCCGCATAGCCGTCAATAATTCTCTGGTCTGACCAAGCCGCCGTCGGGACCAGACGACGACATTTTCTTCAGGGGTGCCGTAACGCAGAATCGCCCGGCGGGCATATCCGGCATGATCGCCGACCAGAATCAATTTCCGCAAACCGGGCAGGCGACCGAACCATTCCGCGAATGATTTGGTGCGAAGCGGGCGATCGGAACGGGTGTTGAAAATGACGGCGACATTTTTCAGCGTGGGATACCGCCGCCGCCAGTTGTCCAAAAAACTTTGCGCCGACGGGACATCATTCACAGCAAAACCATTTATGAATAAAACCTTTGTCCCGTCAGTGACAACATCTATCGCACGAGTCCGGTGCCGTTGTGTTTCCTCGTGAATTCCCCGGGCGGCATTGTCGGTATCGACACCGGCCAGACGGCAGGCGGTCAGGGCCAGGGCGACATTTTCGGCGAACACGCCATCGGGGAGAATTTTCTGATCCAGTTCATCGGGAGTGGGAATAACCACCACCCGGCTGTGGCGCGCTTCGGCATATTGCTTCACCGTTTCCAGATGCTGTCCCGCGCCGGTAACGATTGTGGCATTGGACGGAATGGCTGAACAGATCGCCTCAATCTGCTCGGAGATATCATCACCCAGTTTTTCCCGGTGATCGTCACGGATTTCGGTCAGGACATAAATCTGCGGCTGGAAGTGACGGCTCTCCAGTCTCTGCAGTTCCGGAGTGATCGACATGCATTCCAGCGTAAGGCATTCGGCGCGGGCCCGTGCGGCACGGCGAATGATATGAAACTGTTCCTGTACCCGCGCCCCGCCAAGACGGGGGATAATCGTCGCTTTGCCCCCGGGAGATATCAGCAGGGGACGGATTCCCGTTACTTTGGCAAACGTGGTATGTCCTGATGCCCGCATACCCGCGGCAATGTAGCGGACCACGCTGGATTTGCCGCGTGTTCCGTTCACCTGGATACGCATTGCGATCCGGTGTACGCCACGGTGAATGGCGAGTTTTTCCACAGCCAGCAGAATGAGTACCGCCAGCATCAGGACAAATGGAAGATATGTCATATGCTGTCTTTACCGGTCATAAAGGTTCAATTCAATATCCGATTGCGACTCCTCCCCGGCGCCTGTCCGCCGATCCGATATACCATCCCGTTTCCGGGTCGACATATATCAGCTGCGCCCCGCCGAAAAACAGGTCGCGGCCGCTATATGCGCGAATGGTATGCCCCATTCTTTTCAGTTTTTCCTGAATATCTTCAGAAATACCCCCTTCGATATACAGGTAGTCTTCATATTTCTGACAATAAAACCGCGGCGCCCAGTTGGCGTCTTCCGCGTTCATGCCGAAGTCGATAACATTGACCAGCAACTCCGTCACCGCACAAATAATGCGACTCGCGCCGGGCGATCCGACCACAATAAACGGTTTGCCGTCTTTCAGCACGATCGTAGGGCTGATCGAACTGCGGGGCTGTTTGCCGGGTTCCACCAGGTTGGCGTTGGACGTCTTGGAATAATTCGACATGCCGCAATTGAGCAGGACCCCTGCGGACGTGATGCCGCATCCGAAAAACGTGCCGAGGGTTTGTGTCAACGCAACACTGTTGCCGTCTTTGTCGATGACCGACAGGTGTGTGGTATGGCCGTCGAATTCCTCTTCAGTTTCAGGGAAAAACTCGAGACTGTCTTTCGCGGATTTTCTGGTTTTGGTTTTAACCGTGTTTTCTTGTTTCTTTTTGGTCTTCTTGCCGCCCCAGCTGTCAAACAGGTCCTCGCCCCATTCCTCGTATGAGGATTTACCGTCATCGTCACTGTCGTCGTCCCATTCCTCATCATCCTCAGACCGTGCGTCGGGGATGGTTTCCGGCTGATGCCGCCTGGTATCGTACCGTCCCGGATTGCCCGGCTGAGTGTCGCGATAATCATGCGGATCGGCCTTAAACCGGTTGATATCCGAGAACCGCTCACGGGCATACGCCTTCGAGGTCAGCCCCATCAACGGGATATAATTAAAATTCGGATCACCGAGATAAGACCAGCGATCGGTATACACACGGCGAAACGTCTCCGCCATCAGATGCAGTGTTGCCGCCGATTCGGAATAATGGCCCAACGCCGCAAGATTCTCATTTTCCAGCATGTTCAGCGCCTGTATGATCGACGAGCCCGACTGCGGGGCATTGGCGCCGATAATATCATAGCCTCGATAGGTACCAGTCAGCGGCTCGGTCACGTTCGCCTTATAACTGTGCAAATCATCAAGTGATAATACTCCGCCCAGTTCCTGGTTCTCTCTGACCAGGGTCTCCGCGACCGGTCCGGTGTAAAAGCCGTTTCTGCCGTGGTCGGCGATACGCTTCAGCGTGGCGGCTAACTCCGGCTGGCGAAGAATATCTCCTTCCATTTTGGGAAAGCCCTCATCGAGGAAAATCTCCGACGTGGCGGGATGCTTCATCAGCAGTTCAGTGTTGTCCAACAACAGTTGCGCCAGAGTGGCGTCGATGGCAAATCCCTCTTCGGCATAGCGAATCGCGGGTTCCATGACCATCGCCAGCGGTAGCGTCCCGAACTTCTCCAGGGCGGTGGTCAGTCCCGCCACGGTTCCGGGAACCAGCACCGCTTTGGCGGTGTGACGGTCCTCCTCGGAATCGTAAGAAATCCGGTCGATTTGCATCGGCGCCTGGTGATAGTAATTGATGTAATATGACTTCTGCGTGTTATTGAGATAAATAATCAGGCCACCGCCACCGCCCAGGCCGGAGCCGTCCGGTTCAACGACGCCGATGGCAAATGCCGCGGCCACCGCCGCGTCAATCGCGTTTCCGCCCTTCTTCAACATGGCAATTGCCGCTTCGGAGGCCAGCGGATGCGCGGTCGCCGCCATCCCTTGGGTGCCGACCACCGGCGCCCGTTCGGGTGTCTGCGCCGACAATGTTGCCGGTATAATCGACACGGCCACAACGGCCATGATTGCCGCTATCACCACAAATTCACGCATCAAAGGCTTTGACATATATAACCCCGTTCCAAATTCTGTTTTCGCCGGCCGTTACTACCGACCGTTATCGTACTCGTTAAAACAATTCACCAAGCGGAGTGGCAACTTCGGCGATCTTTTCGACCAATGTGATCGGAATCTTCTTTTCCCTGGCGATCTCCGAAAAGAATCCGTCTTCGTCACCCTGCTGAACCACAATCATTCGCTCCGCCACTTCCGCCGTCAGCTTGTTAAAAGCATCGGACTGGCCTTTCCGGCGGGCATTGCCCCCGATATGAATCATCACGATCGGGATTTTCTTTTCCTGTGCCGCCGCGACAAGTTTCTCGACCCGTTCCATTTCCTCTTTCTGGCTGACTCCGGCCGCACCCAACCCCTTGGAGCTGAATCCCGGCACGATGATCAGGGTCTTGATGCCGTCCAGATCGGAAACCTGCGCCATATTGACCGCTTTGGCGTCGAGCTTTTGTTTCTTGGCGAGCATTCCGATCAGCTTCATGTCGGCGCTTTGCCCGGCCGATGAGATCAGAATGGGCTGTTCGAACTTCCTGGCCGCCTCTTCGTCACCCGCCTGAGTGGAGACAAACAGCAAACCGAAAACAAATAAGACACCGGCAATTTTCGTGCATACGTGCATTCTATACTCCTTCGTATTACGTTAGTTCAAATAGTGACCGATCCCCTTTTCCATTATTTCGGGATATGTGGGTAAATTTCCAATGAGAACCATATTGTCCTCATAGTATTCGTTATACGCGTTCAGGATTTCGATAAATCCCTGAATATGCCGTCCCACCCGCATTTCGAGCGGCTGACCGTTCGGATCGTAATCGATCCGCAGTGCGCCGGATTCCAGCGCCTCCCGGTAGCGAATGCTGTTCCCTTCAAGAATCAACGCCACATTGGTGCGTCCACGCAGGCGCCCCTGGATGATATTGCTGGTTTCCATGAGAAACGGCAGGACCTGGGTGTTGTCGCCCCATTCACGATGGCTCAGTCCATGAAAATTCGCCGGCGACAATTCAGGAGAATAGCGCATCCCCTCCATTTCCAGATTCAACACCGCGCTGAGTGCGACCTCTTCACACTTTTCATGATACACGATGGCATTGATAATCGGGATTTCCGGCGCGGCTTCATGCAAATCGAACGCCACGTCCACGTTCTCCTGTTTAATCAATTGGACGATGGCATAGGCGACCTGTTCCGAGAAGGTGCCGTCCGGACGGCCGGGATAGGAGCGGTTAAGATTACGGGTTTCGAATCCCGACAACTGCTGTCCCGAGGGATAATGGGAATACACCAGCGGATCGGGCCACTGGTCAAGCGGACTGCTGACCCGGGAGCCGAAACGGAATTTGCGGGGGCCGGATTTTCCTTCAATCGTGTAAAACTGTGGATAAGCCTCAAAGGGATCAGTGCATGTAAAACCGCTGGCGCACGCCTGCGGCATGACTAAAACCCGGCCCCGGGTTACTTTGATGTTTTCCAATACCACCGTGGCGGCCACGAAGGCGGCCGGTTCGTTGGGATGTGTTCCGCCCAGAAGCAAAACGGTCGCACCCGGCTCGCCGCTATCAAAATAATAAATCCTGGTGTCACCACCGGTGTCCTTGATGGTATCGAAATACTCGCTCAGCCAGCCGGTCCGTGTGAGGGTCGCCGCGGGATGAAGCACGTCGGGTTTCATTAATGCCAGAAAATCCGACGCCGCCAGAGCACCCATTACGCCAAAAACCATCAGGATAATTATTGCTGTGATATGATGTTTCTGCATAACGTCGGTCTCATTTGATCTGTAAAATTCTCAGCACAAACGGCAATAACAACATGGCCAGAGCGATTTGCTGTTTCCAATTCTTTTCCGTAAACAATTCCATAACGATCAGCACCGTCAGGAAAACCGTTATCAATACATATATCCAGTAAAGCATATCACCATATCCACTCGGTGTTGGAAAACAGCGCCGCCAGTTCCTCGGCATAGAGGATGATCAATACTCCGATCACCATCGCCGCACCGATCGGAATTATGCTGTTTCGCAGGATTTTGAAATGATTTTTTTCGCCGACCATCTGACCGGCATACGCACAGAGCAATGACGGCGGCGGCATCAAGTCGCCCATCGCCGCCATGAGCGCCAGGGCGGCCGTGATAACGATGGAGTTTTTACCGATGAACACGTATACCAGCGGTACGCCGATCACCGACGCCGAAGCGTACGCCGAACCGAAGAACGGCATGATCAGGGCCGCCAGGTATTTCAATTCCTCCGGCAGGTACAAGGCGCTGGTGGCCAGATAGCCGCGCACGCCGGTCAGGGTGAGAATTTGCAAAAACATCCCCACGCCGACCAGAATCGCCATGACCGGCATGGCATCGCGAAGCGCGGCCCGCGAGACCTTGAGAAAATCGAATTTCTCCCCGGTGCCGAACCCCAGCAGAGCGCCGATCATGAAAATCAGCGGCACGCCCAGATGCGGCATGTACTGCGGCAGGGTCTGCTCCAGCACCAGATAGCCGATGACGAACACCAGCGGAATAAACAGTTTGATACCGTGGCGATCGTACACCGGCTTGTTGAGACGCGGGAGGACCTGCTCGATATCGAAAGAATCCAAATAGCGAATGCGATAGTACACCGCGGTAAAAATGGCAGCCGGAAAGGCGGCGATAAACAGCGGTTTGCCGAAACCGATATACGGCATATCCACACCGCCCCCGATGAGCATCACGGGGATACAGATCGGCGGAGCAACCTCGCCGAAGACCGCGGCCATGGCAATAAGCGAACCAACCGCCAAACGGGACATGCCCATGGCCAAGAGCCCCGGCACAACCAGTGCTCCCGTGGTGAGAATACATGCTGACGATAAACCGGTCAGCATCCCCGGAAACATGACGAAGATTACGATAACGATCATTAACAACGTCGGCCAGCGATACAGCGATTTGATCATCCCGTAACTGATCGTTCCGAGAGCGCCGGTGGCACTCACTACTTTCATGAAGATCATCGCGGTGGCGATAATCAAAATCGCCTCCAGAAAGCCGAATCCCCCCTCCACCAGATGACGCACCGGGATCCCTTCGCCCCCCACCAGGGCGCCGACCACCGCCGCCAGCATCAACGATATGCCGGCCGGCAGTTTGAAAGCGAACACCCCGAGGGCAAACATCGCCAGCATCGCGAACAGAATAACCAATTCCAAACTCATGCCTGTCCTATGCTTTCAATGCGAATATGTTGACATGATCATCAGTCATCATCACACAAGCACTCACCCGGTTAAAACTTCACTTCTATTTCCGTCATGAACCTGGTCATCTTCACCCGATCCTCGGACCAGCTGATACTGCCGCTCTCATTAACGTCTTTATCGTCATCGTTGGGATAATTGCGGCAGAATCGAAACTGAAGCTGAACCTGGTCGGACAGCCGGTAATACGCCTTGACCGAAAGCTCATCGTCCATGCTGTTGTAATTATCGTTGTTGACGTACTCATCGATCTTGATATACTGCAACTGCACGCGCAGACGCGGCAAACTGGTCGGAATCACGTATACCCGACTGAACCACAACCGCGACCCTTCGGGATTGCGTCCGTTATACGGGAAATCGCCGCCGATCTCGCCGTTGACATACCCGTCGCGACTCCCCCAGAAGAAATTTGGGTACAGCGGGCTGAACTGTTCATAGTTCTCGGTCTCGGCATCATCGCCTTCGTACGCCGCATATCGCGTTTCCACCTTGATCGAACGAAACGGCCCCATTGCCCAGCGATACCCGATTCCCCCCATGAAACCGAGTCCGTGCTTCTCCGGAAGACCGTCAAGCTGGTGATAGTACTGCCTGGCCACCTCGACGAAATAGTCGAGGCGCTTGGTCATGAAATCGCCGCTGATCCCGCCGCCGAAAATGTAGCTGTCGTTGAACTGCCCCCGCAGGCGCTGGTAGATGTAATATCCCATGACGTTCTGGTCCAGAATCGTGCGGGACAGTCGTGCCACGTACAACTGGTCGCTTCCGGGATCGGGATACAACCCGCTCTCGCTGAGATTCTGCTCGGTGATGGCACCGAACATCGCGAGGGTGTAATCGCGGTACGCCATATCCAGTCGCACCCCGTCGAACTTGTCGAAGAAATAGTACGACTCGCCAAGCGACAGCCCCTTGCCTATCGGGAACTGCTGGCGCCCGACTCGAACGCGCGCCAGGTCAAGCCCCAACAGGTTGGGAAACAGCAATTCGCCAAAGAGCTGGCTGACACCATATTCCATTTTCCCCGTGCCGGCGATATTGCGCACCGGCGAGGTCGGGTTATTTTCAGTCCAGGTGGTAAACTCCGCGTAGATGAAAGTGCGATTGTTCACCTGCATCTTGGAGCGCACCCGGGCCAGATAGCGCATGTAGTTTTCATCGCCGCGATCGTCCATGGCCTCCATATAGCGGTCGCTGTACAACCGCACCCGGAAATCGCCGTCGAACGCCAACTGGGCCGACGCCGTGTCGCTCAGCATACCCAGCAGGGCCGTCGCGGCCGTGATGACAAAACAGATTGTATATACTACTTTCATATCGTCCACCTTACTCCTGAGTAAAGAGAATTCCGCTGGGTTGTGCATCGCCCCGGTTCGGCACTTCATACGTGATTAGTACCGTTCCGTCGGTCGTCACCTGGAACAGGTAATCGAATTCGTACGTACTGTTGACAATCCAGAAATTCAAACCGTCCCAGGTCATGCCGGTGGCATATCGGTCTCCTTCATCGCCCTCAGGAGGAATCGGGGTGGCAAACTGCGCCGTCCACGTTCCGGTACCGGTGTTGTAGACGAACACCGAATCGATAATCCGGTCGTTGGCGTACAGGTTGCCGTTGGCGAACACGATCCCGCGAATCTCATCACCGGGCGTCGGGATGGAATCCAGAATCGCACCGGTCGTGATATTAAGCCGGTAGATATAATCGGTGCCGCTGTTGGCGCACCACATATTCGTTCCGTCAAAGGCGATTTCGCGGGCGATTCCCTCGGCGTTCGGCGGCGCGGTATAGGAGTCGAGTATGGCCAGGTTTTCGCCATCGGTATCGAGTTTGATAATCTTGTCGTTCGTCCCGCCGTCGCACAACCAGACATTGGTGCCGTCGAAAGTCAGTCCCTGCGATGAACCGCCGGGGCCGACACCAAGCAGATCCCATTGCTGGACGATCGTCGTGTCGGATATTTTTATCTTGTACATGACGTCGTTATTGGGATCGGTCAGCCAGAGATACCCGGCCAGCGGATCGACTTCGGACACGGTAAACAGCGCATCACCCAATCCACTCTGCCCGTCGGGATTGGTCAGCGTGACGGTGCGCGGTCCGAACTCCGCATCCGCCGCGATATCAATCGTGGCCGTGACGGTACCGGCGTCGACAAAAGCAACGTTGCTGACCGTAATACCCGCGCCGAATGAAACCGTAATCGTCCCGTCCTGGAAATCCGCTCCGAGAATCGTCACATTGATTGACGCACCGCGGCTGCCGGCATTCGGTGACACCGCATTTATTGTTGGCGGATTTACGAGACGAATATCATATGTCGCCCAGATAATCGGGCCGGGGGTCACGTACGGCAGTTCCACCCGTTCCAGTTCCAAACCCTTGCGATTGATACGGTACAGGTGATCACCGGCGCTACTGCTGTTTACCAGCCAGAGATCCTCGCCGTCGAATGTCAATCCCACCGGGAAAATGTAATCGGCGCCGCGCGGTGGTTCCGGCGATGCCATGACCGAATCAAACAACTGCTTGATAGTACTGTACGTATAGATGCAGTCATGTTCCACGTCGGCGTAGTATATGCCTGACGCTATTCCTCGCCCGTAGGCATCGCCGTTTTCCCCGACATAGGTCAGGGCCCGGGGTTCCGGTGAAGGCAGGGGCGTTTCAAAAAGAATGCCGCCAGTGGCGGCATCAAGTCTATACAATGTGGCGGGGGTGGCATAGGTTTCTGATCCGCTGTTAACGGCCCAGAGATACTCCCCATCCCAGCAGATGTCACGGATGGTTCCACGCGCTTCAGGCGGCGCATCCAGGGTCAACACCGCCTTCAGCGTATCGCCGGTGGCGTCAACCTGAACGATTTCATCATAACTCCCGGCCGCAGACAGCCAGAGGTATTTCCCATCAAATGTCAATCCCTGCAACCGGGTGTCCCCAAATAAAACCTGGGTGTCCCAGGCCTTAAGAACCCGAAGATTGCGATCAAGCATTAAGACTTGTAAGGTGGTATTATCGATAAAATAAAAATAGCCGCCTTTGGCCGTAATGCCCTGATCCGAATCGCCATCGGACACAAACAGGCTGTCGCATGACGCCAGAAATGTCGCCGATAGGACAATCATCAGCAATACTCCGACCCTGATTCGGCCGGTCCGAAAACTGATCACAATCTAACCTCCATCCTATATGAAATTGTGTGCATTCCTATTGATCTCTTGATTGCCTTGTTTACATCAGATTATGGCATTGCCATATGCAGTATCAACTCCCTAAATGAAGGGTCAATATATATAGCATCTTAACAGTATACAAACACTGTGCCAATTTTCATTCCCGTTGAAAATAAAGGATTTAGGAGGTTTGACAAACCTAAAAGAGGGCCAAATCGGGACGTATTCGCCCACCGAAATGTGCGCTCATAGCCCAAAATGACCGATAATAAAATAATTGTCGTTGCCATACAGATATATAGCAGGGGCTATTTTTGGGCATGATTTTTGTTACAGCGAAAAGTAATATCCGAAACCGTATGATAAAAGTATATTGGGGATAAAAGGAACGGGGCCGAAACGACGGCTCAAAACGGCGGAGATACGGAAGTCGGCAGACAGTGAAAACGAAATGAAATTTCTCAGGATACATGCGCGGGCGATTTTGCTGGCGACCGCTTTCGCGGCGATCATCGCCGTGGTATCGATACTGGTTCACATCTCCCTGAAACAGTGGACCGCGGAAATCGTCGACACCAACACCACCCTGACCCAGGTTGTGGTCGGTCAATTGAATGAATCCGGTCATGCCGTTCTCGACAGCCTGAATCAGTTGGGATTTTTTTCTCGGGAGCCGCGCACCATGGATGATATCCACGTCATGGACACCCGGCTGAAAGAGGTGTCATCGACAGTGCTGTCGCGGGCCAAAGGGATGGAAGGCGGTTTTTTCTTTATCGCCTTTGATGAATTCTACGGATATGCTTTCCCGACCTCGCCTCCCCCGCTTCCGGTTTATGGTCCTCCGCCTCGGTCATATAATATGATTAAGGCACAGGTGATGGAAACACTCGACAGCAACGCCGCCATAGTCCGACTGCATAAGTTCGATCCCGCGATTTTCCCGCTGGCAACCGAGCCGATCATCGTCAACGGTTCCGCTCTTGGCGTGGTATGGGCGCGCATTCATATTGAGCGAGAACTGCCGACGTTGAAACTGCGGCAGGTAATCAATTTCGGGGCGGTCGCCTCGTTACTGGGATTTATCATCGCCCTTTTGATTTCGATGAATCAACGCCGCAAAATACAGCGTATTCATGCCGATCTCGAGATCGTGAAAACCGGATCGGCTCACGAGGTGACCGAATACCGGGGATCGCTTGGCTATATCGGCCGCTCCATCAATTCCATGGTGGATTCCCTTCGCAAGGAGCACGGCCGCCGCGAACATCTTGAGCGGGAATTGCACCGCAAGGAGAAAATGGCATCGCTGGGTAAACTTATCGCCGGAGTCGCCCATGAAGTGAAAACGCCGCTGGCGATAATCAAGACCCGTATTCAGATCTGGCAACAGCGTAAAGACGATTTGAAAAAATCGCATCCCGATGCCCCGCAGTTCGAGGTGGTGTCCGATGATTCCATGAATCTGGTGATCAATGAAATCGACCGCCTGTCGGAGATGGTGCGACGCCTGCTGTTTTTCACCAAGCCAAAAGCCGAACAACTGCGCAAGACCAATCTCCACGACCTGTTACAACACACCGTCAATTTCGTGGAAACCAAAGGCGTGGGCAAAGACGTGGATATCATCATGGATTTCGACGTGAACGTCCCCCAACTCTACATTGACCCCAACGCCATGGAACAGGTGCTGATCAATATCATCGTCAACTCCATCGAATCCATTCGCAGTGCCGGGACCATCACGATCACCACCCGTTTCGACCGGGGGGAGAATGTGGTCAAGATCATGATCGATGACAATGGAATCGGCATTCCCGAAGAGATACAACCGAAAATTTTCGATCCGTTTTTCACAACCAAGGAAAAGGGGTTCGGACTGGGGCTGTCGATCTGCTATGAAGTCATTGTCGCCCACGGCGGCACTATCCAGTTCACGTCCAAAGAGGAAAAAGGAACGCTGTGCACAATAGAATTGCCAATTGCCAATCGCAACCAGAGTGAACGGAGTCATGAAAAATAAAAGTATTTTAATCGTCGATGACGAAGCCTTTATGCGGAAAAACATCATCGACCTGCTGTCGTCGAAAGGGTGCCGGCTGAGTGAGGCGGCCGACGGCGACGAGGCGATCGAAAAAGTCAGCTCCAGCAAACCCGATCTGGTCCTGCTGGATATCAATTTGCCCAAAACCGACGGCCTGACCGCCCTCGGGGAAATAAAGCGTATCCTTCCCGATCTTCCGGTTATCGTGTTCACCGCATACGGCACCAGCGAACGCGCCATCAAGGCCATGAAAGCCGGGGCGTACGATTATATCGAAAAGCCGTTCGAACTGGATCAATTCCTGCTGATTATTCAGCGCGCTTTGGAATTCTCGGAACTGCTCGGCGAAGTCAAGGAACTGCGCAACAAGGTCTCCACCATCTCCGGCGATGACGACGTGCATATTATCGGCAGTAGCTCCCAGATGAAAGAAATCTTCAAATTGATCGGCCGCGTGGCCCCGAGCGATGCCACCGTATTGATTCGCGGCGAAAGCGGTACCGGCAAGGAGTTGATTGCCGATGCCATCCAGCGGCATTCATTGAGAAAGAAAGAGGCCTATGTCAAAGTCAATTGCGGTGGTCTGTCCGACAGCATTCTGGAAAGCGAGATTTTCGGTCATGAAAAAGGCGCCTTCACCGGTGCGATCGCCCAGCGACAGGGACGATTTGAACTGGCCGACGGCGGAACCATTTTTCTCGATGAAATCGATACTATGTCCCCTTCCCTGCAGGTGCGGCTTCTACGCGTTCTTGAACAGCAGACTTTTTACCGCGTCGGAGGCGAAGACCCGATCCATGTCGATATCCGCGTCATAGCCGCCACCAACAGCGACCTTGAGAAGGAAGTGAAAGAAGGGCGATTCCGTGAAGATTTGTTCTACCGGCTGAACGTGGTGCGTATCAATATCCCGCCACTGTCGCAACGCAAGGAGGACATCCCCATACTGGTGAAATACTTCCTGCAAAAATACTGCCCCGACCGCAGGCTGGTGGTTCCCTATTCGGAAATGGAAAAACTGCTGTCGTACACCTGGCCGGGTAATGTCCGAGAACTCGAAAACACCATCCAGAGTGCCACTGTCATGGCCCGGGAGAATATCATCTCCATCGGCAGTCTGCCGATTGCCTCGAAAGGTGAACGGTTCGAAATCGCCGTCGAACAACAACTGGAAAGCGGTAAATCACTCAGGGATATTCTGGCGCGTATTGAAAAAGATTTGATCTTGCACGCCCTGAGGAAAAACAACTGGAATCGAACCGAGGCGGCCAAATATCTTCAGATTCACCGCCGATTATTATATACCAAAATTCTGGAGTTCGGTATTCAGCAACCGCAAATGATGGATATTGATATCGATGACTGACCGATCCGGTTCAGTAGGCCGTAACCATTCCCCCATCAACCAGTAAACACTGCCCGGTAATAAACGTATTGGCTTCAGAACCGAGAAACACCGCCAGGCGCGCCAGTTCGTCCGGAGTTCCGTAACGCCCGAGTGGAATGGATTCCGCGGATCGGCGCTGGAATTCATCGAGGGCCAGATTCAGTTTCCCGGCGCGAATCGAATCCAGGTGATTGACCCGTTCGGTGGCGATTTTCCCCGGTCCGATAACATTCAGCAGGATATTGTGCCGTCCGTATTCCCGTGCCAGGGTTTTTGTCAGGCCGACAACACCCATTCGAAAGGTATTCGACAGCAGTAAATTATCCAGGGCGTGACGAATCGACGATGACGCGATATTCACCACTCGCCCACCACCGTTGGCCGCCATTATCGGCAACGCCTGCCGCAGGGTGCGGACATAACTGAGAAGCGATAATTCGAATGCCGAAATCCAGTCCGCGTCAGTGAATTGGGCAAATCCTCCCGCGGACGGCCCTCCGGTATTGTTGACCAGCGCATACAGACCGCCAAAGCGCCGGGTCACTTCGGTAATCGCGCCATTGATGTCATCCGCATTGGTCATATCCCCAACATAGTACTCCGGCGCATTTTCGCAGGTTTCGGCGATATCATCGCGGGTTCTTTGTAATACGTCCTTCCGGCGCGCCATCAGCATGACCTTTGCCCCTTCGCGGGCAAATGCCAGCGCGATCCCCTTGCCGATTCCGGCGCTGGATGCGGTGACCAGCACAGCCTTGTCGTTCAGTCCCAAATCCATACTGCTATGCCTCCCGTACATATTTCAAATCAATTACCGGGTTTACCAACGGTAACCACCCGTCAATTCGGCACTCAATAACGTCACCGTCCCGCAACACCGCCGCGCCCGGTGTCCCGGTGGAAATAATGTCCCCCGGAAGCATGGTCATGATTCGTGAATGGTACGATACCAGATAATCCGGTGGAAAGGTCATATTGGCGACCGTATTTCCCGCATGGACTCCGCCGTTATGCACCGTGGCAATGCGAAGTGACATCACGTCAACACATTCATCGATTGTATACAGCAACGGCCCGAAACTGAAAAACGTATTGAAGCTCTTGGCCTGGGTCAGATTGCGCGGATTGCGTCGCAGAATATCCTCGGCGGTCATATCGATAATGGTCGTAAATCCCGCGAGGACCGAACGCCATTCCGACCGATCGACATCACGGCACATTTTGCCGAATACCAGCCCCAGTTCCGCCTCCCCGGTTACCCGTTCGGACATGAGCGGCAGATGGATAGTGTCGCCGTGGCCGATAATCGTCGTATCCGGTTTCATGAAACTGGCCGGTTCCGATGACGGTGCTGTTTCGCCCAAATCGCCGGCATGAGCGCGATAATTCAATCCGATTCCCCATATTTTGCGGGGATGTCGATATGGCGGAGCAAAGACCGCCCGATCCGGCGGGATGGCACAATCCGGCAACAATGCGCCCATATCATCCTTTTTCTGATTCCAGAAATCATTCAGTTTATCAAGTCGTTCGGTCTGGATCAATTCCTGCAGAGTGACCGGGAAGTCAGTGGAAAACGATTGATTGATATCCGCAAGCAAAATAAGACCATCCGGCGTATACACCGCCGCCGTTTCGGCACCATTGACTTCGAGAGTTGCAAGTTTCATGCTGACATAATGTAGCACTGCCGGACAAAAAAGCAATGACTAACGACGCACGCAATAAAGAATTCGGAATCGTCTTTTAGGCCCTGATATATTTCTCAATTTCCGTCAACGCGGCGTCGGTGTCGATAACCCTGGTATAGCGATCTTTGAGAGTTGCGATCGTAAACGAATGCAACTCGGGAGTTACCGATGTGCATCCATCCTCGATGAGGGTCACGAAGAAACCCAGATCACTGGCATCGCGCACGGTGGTGGAAACGCATTCCTCGGTGTATACTCCGGTTACCCACACCGAGTCAATATTCAGGTTTTTCAGGACATAGTACAGATTCGTCGCCGTGAACACCCCGCTGGCGGTTTTATTGATAACGATTTCATCGTCTGCCGGAGCGACCAACTCAAGAAACTCCGCTTCTTTCGATCCTGGCGGAGCCAGAAGTCCCAATTGCTTGTGACCGTTACTGCGGTCGCGTCCGTCCCGGGTCAGTGATTGTATGCGAATATGGACAACCTCCAATCCGTGCCGGCGAAAGCAATCCTGAAGGCGACGCACATTCGGCAACACCAGTTTTTCCAGTGATTTGAAATAGTATTCCTGCGACTCCACGGAAATCGTCGACTTCGCGATATCGGCGAAAACTCCATGCCCCGGCGCCGCATCGAGATATTGCATGTCAATGCACAACAAGGCGATGTTTTTTGACTTGATGGCCTCGGTGCGATCGGGATGTTCGATAATGGATTCCCGATAGGATTCCTTGAGCGGATCGACATTGAGATACTTCGGATTGACTTCACTTTTCAGTTTTTCATGCTTGCTCATGATACCACCTCGGCAACCTGAATGATCGAGTTTAACAGCAAATTGCCGCCGATTTCAATATCCTTCCAGTGCGTCCACTCCGCCGGGCAATGACTGCGGCCGTCTTTGCTGGGGACAAAAATCATGCCGACCGGCGCAATTCGGGAGAGTATCTGGGCGTCATGGGCGGCACCGCTGTGCATGGTCCGCCATTTAATTCCCATGTGTTGTGCGGTGCGACTGATCGTATCGACCAGGTTGCGATCACATGATACCGGTGCTATTTCACTGATGACACTGAACTCAAACATTAACTCGCGCCGCCTGGCAATCGCCGAAAGCGCCTTGCGAAAGGCGTTGGCAAGCTCAACCAGAACAGTGGAATCGGGATCGCGAAAGTCAAAGGAAAATTCGACCAGACTCGGAATGGTGTTGGCAGATCCCGGATATAAATCAACCTTGCCGATCGTGGCCACGCTGTCGTCCGAACCGATTTCTTCGAGAATCCGCGGGATTTCTCCCGCGAATTCCGACAATCCCTGGAAGGCATCACGGCGCATATTCATGGGTGTCGTCCCGGCATGATCCGCCTCTCCAATCAACCGAACCAGCCATTTGCACAATCCCGTGATGATATCGACGGCCGCGGCATTCTCGCCGGCCCGGTCCAGAACCGGTCCCTGTTCGATATGAAGCTCCAAAAAGGCGTGAATGCTTTCGGGCGTGCGACGGGCATGAAGAATATCCCGGGCATCCATTCCCTGTCGCAGCAGTTCATCTTTCAGCATGATGCCGTTTAAATCCACGGCCGTATTGATTATTTCCGGATTAATATCACCGCTTATGGCCTGAGAACCCAGTGGTCCGCCGAATCGACCCTCTTCATCACTGAACGCGACCATCGTGGGGCCATATCTGGTTTCCAATCCCTCTTCTTTAATACGACGCAGGCATTCCAGTGCGGCGATCACGCCCAAACCACCATCAAGATTTCCTCCTCCCGGAACGGAATCCAGATGTGATCCGAACAGTAACAGGGGACGTTGTTCATTTTCTCTCATTCCACCGAACACATTCGCCGCCCCATCACGATATGCCACCAAGCCGGCTTCAATCAATCGACATTCCAACCAGTCTCGCGCCTGCATATCAAAATCGGAGAATCCCATTCGGAATATACCCTGATCTTTAATCTGCCCGATTTCCGCCAGATCGTGCAAATCATTTTTAAGCCTGTCGAAGTTTATTTTGAGAAATGACATGAGATAACTCCCCCAAAACGATTTACAGATTCACGATCTCTCCAAATAAAGAGTATAATAAAATATCTCCCATAATCAATGGTTCGGTCGCACAAAACGGGTCTTTAACTGTTTACACGTGATTACCTGCGCGTGATACTGTGCAAAATCAGCCGGGGATGATTACCAACCATCCCCGGATATGAAAAAAACGAAATTACCGTTCCACGCCGTATGGCGGGCAATAATTGGGCGGGTCGCCGAAGTGCTCGTCATCGGGAAGATACACGTGCGCGATCAACTGCAGGATATCCAGCAGGTTGATAATCGGAGTCATCCCATAACTGCCATCGCCAGTGGCATCCAGAAGAGCATCGCACCCTCCGGGATTATGCGGCTGGCCAACCGGATCGGTATATATGAAATCAATCACCCAGAGAATATCCAGCAGGTTGATAACACCGTCGCTGTTGGCATCGCCGGCAACGCCGTATGACGTGCAGCAATTGGGAACACCGTGCACGAACGGCGAAAGTGAACCGGTTATCCCGCACAAGCGGTTGGCGGCGGTATCGCGGGAGGACGTGATATCCACCCAGTCAAATCCGTCGTAATGCCGAAGTATCAACGACATTTCGACTTCGGGCGTCATATCGGCGTCATCGTAGGTAATACAGACTTCCACCGAATCCTCAAACGAAGCCGTGGTCGATACATCATAGTATGACGGCAAAACCGGCGGGACGACATCGAATCCGCCCGCATCCGGCCCGGAGGCGGTTACGGTCAGTCTGGTGGTTCCGGCGCCGGTGACATGGTCGAATGCCATCTCGAAATCGTACCGCATGTCGACCTCCACGTCATTTCCGGTTTCGGTCGCCGCATAGTACGTGCACGCGTCGCCGATTCCGTCCAGATCGTCGTCCTCCTGTCCCGGGTTGTACACCGACGGACAGTTGTCCGCCGCATCCGGGTGACCGTCGTTGTCATAATCCGTCACCGCATAATCCCCGACCGCCCAGCAGAACGGTCCGTCGAATGTCGGGGTGGGGGCGGAAAACACCCAATCATATGAGGGGAACCAATGCCCGATGGAATCGACACAGAACAAACCCTCTTCATTAACGATAAAATGATAGCGGACATGCACCTGTTCGCCGAGATCTGTCGACCATGGTTCACAACTTTGCATTGTTATAACACCAACTACCGAAGTATCAGGCAGACTTCCATCCCAGCTATCCAGCCGTATTGAATAATTAAAAAGCTGATACGGGGGGGCCGGATCAAACTCCGCAAGGAATTCCACGTCACCATCGCCGGGATCATAATGCGTAACATTGGTAATGCTGTTATCGGGGCTGTAAAACCTCAGCGCAATATTGTAGTCATATCGCCCCGGATCGGTATTGTTGATCAAAATATCCACATAGAACGGGGTGCCGACTGCAAGCGTATTGGGAGTAATTTTCGGATTGGCATCGGCTCTGATGGTCAGCGCATGCAGATTGACGGCGCTCAGGATAATGACCATCATCATACTGATAAAGCACAGTCGTCTCATTTCCGCACCTCCTCCCCGTTTGATTTTACAGGCGTGACACATCCGGGTGGACAGCACAACTCCGGCTCGCCATAGGGATCACAATACACATGACGAATAAGAGTCGATATGTCAGAGATATTGATCGCCGGATCATCCACTGTTACTCCGTCACCGTTGGCATCCAGTAACGCATCACAATCATACGGATTATGATGAGAGCCGGGATACGAGCCGTAAACAAATTCCAAAACGTGAAGAATATCGAGTAAATTAACGGCACCGTCACCGTTGGCATCACCCGGCACGCCATGATCCAGACAGCAGTTTTCCTGGCAGTTTTCCAGCGGCGGCCATACAAAAAGACCATGCGCGCTGATCCAGTCCCTGGCATTGTCAATCGACGACTGCAGATCGGACAAGCCATAGCGTGAGGTCGACAGGATCGTGACAAATACTAGCGTGTCGGTTTCTCCGAGATCAAACTGTCCGAAAACCGTCACCAGGTGCAGATCCTGATACAGCGAGTCCTCCAATCCGGGATTGGTCGACTGCCAACTCTCATAGCCGCCGAATGTCGCCATCTTGCGATACAACTGCCCGCCAACGAAACCGCCGGTTGGAATTACCCAATCGGCATTCATGTGAGTCCACATGCCGCGCACGTCAGGAAAACTGTCGACATTATACGCGTCCGCCATGCAATGCGGCTTGCGGTAGCCGCCGTAATAGGCAACGCCCCCGAGTCGATCATCCGCCAGAATACAGTCATTATTGACAATAAGATCGGAACCGTACTCCGCGCCATATACATACATCATTTGGCGCGAAGCATCCCAATCCGAGCCGTTTTCGAATCCGGAATCGGATGGGACATCCCAGTCGGATAACATCCCGATAAACACCGCATCGAACGCCTCATCGGTATTGGGATATACCCGCAGTCGATGCACCATAAACTCACAATCACCGAAATCGGTCGGCGCCCAGAGTTCGGCTTCAAGCGCAATAGCGGAATCGCGTGTCAGGATTTTACCGGTATAGGCATAGTGATAGTCCCCGCTTGAGGAATCCACGGTCAGCCGTTCCAACGGGCGTAATCCGTCTTTATCGAGCCAGTCGGCATCGAATATCGCAGTAGACAGTAACGTATCCTGAGTATCGTTAATCCTCAAGATAAACGGCGATGCTTCATACAAATAGCGCGCCACGTCATCATTTCCCATATTGCCGTTGTCGGTCGTGTCGCAGTCGTCGTAGTACTGCAATCCGCCCCAGTTATGTTCGCCCGGTGACTGTAAATAACCGTTCTTGCCCATCTTCCCCGTATTGGCGACATACAACGGCTTGCAAGTCGTGTGAATGGTGGCATATTCCGGCCATTGAACGGTATCAGCAACGATCAAATCGACCGTCATGGTGTCCGGCGATGTCGGCGAATCGGTCGTGAAAATAAGCAAGCCGCTGACTCCGACACCATCACTGGTAATAACACCGTTGAAATTCAAACGCACGGTGAAATCCACATAGTTGGGATCTGACTCCGAGATCGTCGTGATTTCCGGACTGTAGTCAAGCCATCCGCTGTACCACGGGGTCAGTTCGACCACGGTTGTCGCGGAGAAATGCAATGGGGCATTACCGACGTTTTCCAGCCTCATAATCGTGTCAAGCTGTATGCCCGGTTTGGTCCAGGTGGGGTCGCCGATATGCATCGGATTGCATACCAGATACGGATTCGGAACCGGCTCCACACAGGGAACGCGGAACCACTTGACCGGGTTGGTTGTCCAGATTCCGGCGTCACAGATAACTGCACCGGGATGTTTGTCGTTGACATAGAGCACATCCAGGAAGTAATTGCCGGAGTATTCTCCCGACGGATCAACCACCGGTACGCCGCTGAAATCGCCGGTAGTGACTTCCATACCATAGCGGGACATCGACGGCCACATATCGGCGTCGCATTCGAGCGTGCCGCCCAGTGACGGCGCCGAGTCACAGTGTGCGGTGTAGGAGTTGGTCAGATTACGGGCAACATCCCAGTTCAATCCGTCATTGCTGGAAACCGAAATATACAACTCGCCATTGGCGGTTCCCATCGGCTCCTGCTCGACAAAGGCCCGGTTATGACAGTCATCGGCAATGCCGTTGGGAATATCATTAAATTGCACGAACAAAGCATACAGTTTCCCGTCGCATTCGGAAATCTGCATCTTGCCAATACTCATCAAATCCCAGCCGCCGCCGGTACACCAGACACCGTCGGACGGCGGATCCCAGTTGGCATCTTTAATCACGCGAATCGGCTGGCCTTCGGCCCAGTGGAAAAGCCGGCATCCATAAAAATGCGAAAAAACACCAAGCCCGCCGCCGATTGGGTTGGTCTCGCGGGCGTTATAAATTACATGCAACTGATTATCCGTATCAATTAATGCCGACATATCCCCCTGCAATGCCCATCCGGGGACTGACGAGTCCCAGGCAGTGACATTGACATTGGGTCCGAAATTCTGCCCCATATCGGTTGACATGCGATAATACAGATCATTGATATATTGCTGTCGCGTGTTGGCCGATTCAGTACTGCCGGGCCAGTTCCAATCGGGATTGGCCGCCCAACAAATCGCCACTTTTTGCGAGACGCGCGACGCGCTCACAATCCCGGTAATAACCGGCACGGTGTCGATGACCAGCGGCGGATAATCCCATGACCCCGAGGTGTACCCGCCGACCCGGCGAAAATAATGCATTTTCTGATTGGTAATATCAGTCATGGCCTCAACCGCGATGACATGACAGACCGTATCATTGTCGATCACTTGCCATTCCATGACCGGCCAGATATATTGACTGGTATCATCTGAATCATATTCCATTAATGAATCAGGCACCCGATCCTGCCATGGCGAGAAGAAGCCTCCCAACGGTGAAAAATCGGGCCAGACAGTCGGGGCATGTCCGGCTCCCTGTGTATGATGATTTGATATAACCACTCGTCCGTCGGTGCCGACATCCAGTCCCGCGTATCCGGAATAATTGACTCCGCCCCCCAGTCGCGGATGAACGTTGGTGCCGCCATCCGGCCCTTTAAATACCAGATCGGCAAATGTCGCATCCCAGGCTTCATACGCGGTTCCGCGATCGCCGCCAAGATCATAATTCGATTGTACAGCCCAGACAAAGTGCACTGACTGCGTTCCGCGCCAGTCAACCTGACGACACATTCTCAGCATATGCTGAGTGTCATACGTGGTTATCCCCACGGTCAAACCCGGCGACAGCGACGCCCCCATGTCGTCCACACCGAGCATGCGGGACCGATCAGTTCGAATCGATATGATTTCATGAGACAATTCGGCCTGCGATGGCACTGCCGGTGCATCATCAATCAGTATTCGACCGGGATTGTCTCTCGCCTCCTTTTTTGTCTGCGCACTCCATGCCGACGATGCCGCCGCGAACAATACCAGTATCGCCAGACCCAGAATCACGCGTCCGGTAGCATTCTTCATTCCATCCCTCCAACGGTATGTTACTATTTACGGGAAACGTATATAGGGGTGATTTGCGTATAATCGAGAATGATTCTCGACGCAATTGTCCCTCAATCTCCTCCCGACGATTTTAGAATCAACGTATCTCGAGCTAAGACAAGTCAGACAAAAGCAATCACGATAAATGACACCATAAATTAAGGGTAAACCGTGATTTTGTCAACAGAACCCTGGGAGAGTGAAGTGATGGTTGCCCTGTTTGCATATGTTGCGCCAAAAGCAACTCGGCCGAAACGCACGCGATCACAGGCAATAGGCGATTCCGAATCCCCAGGCGATTCGTTCGAAAGACGATGCCGCCGTTCCTTCGCTTATTGCCATTTCAAAATCGAGAATTTGACTGAATGCCAGGTGTTGCCAGAATCTGACACCGGCCAGCACCCGTGCCCGGACATTCCACATAGCTCCGGACAATTTCCCCATGCTGATCAGCGCCGACCCCCAGATTTTCGCGTTTTCATCCAGAGTCGCCTCAAGCGGATACGTCCCCATGGCGCCAATAAGAAATATTATACCGGAGCAGGTTGCTGATTCGGCAAGGTCGATGGTATCCGCGTCGTGCGTGTAGGAAAACAGGGTCGTTTTCATTTGTTTGTACCCGACACCAAACACGAATTTGGTGGATGATTCCACCCTTAGGCCAAAGAGCGGGCTAATTTCGATTCCTTCATATCGTAAAGCCGTCATATTCACTCTTGATAATACGGCCTCACTCGCATAAAAACCGAAATGTGATACCGTCCCACTCACATCAAAGGTATACCCGCGTATGCCTGGCGTCCCGGATACATACATGATGGACATCGCGCAATAGTCATCGGTTTTCGGCCATTGTTGCGCCTGACAGAAGAAGGGCATGATAACCACAAACAGAAGGCACCAAACGACTCTCCCCGATACCCCTCTGCGCCGATTCCAGTTAAAGGCTGATTTGTACGCCAATACCAATACCTCCCGAAGTCCAGTCGGGGTAATCAAACAGGGAAACCGCCATGACAACATCGGCATAAGGCGTGAGTCCGTACCCGCTATACGCATGGGCTTCATAGGCCCAGTCCCTGGCCCCGATCGATACCACATGGATGGTGGTCTGTGCCCTGATCCATTTTTTATGATAAATCGTCCCCAAGCCACAATGCACCCGCGCTCGTTCGACCGCAAAGGGGCTTTCGAAGCTGGTGAAGATATCATTTCCATTTGCCTGCCACCCGGTTTTTTGAGGAGTCTTCATGCTGACGTATCCCATTCCGCCAAAGACATAAAGACTGAGGTCGACCTCCTCCAGATAGTACTGCGACTCTCTGAGGAAATTCCCATAATAATGGGCTTCCCGGACAGGCGCGTGTCTGACAATCAGGTAGCCGGCATGTATATTGCCGAAACCAAGTTGCGCGGATTCATCCCCGCCGGTCAGAAAGGCGCCATTCCAACCCAGAAGTGTATTGTCTTTGTATATCGCCCCCAGTGACCAGAACCCGCGAATTTCGCGCTCGCCCAGCCGTGACCACATCATCGCCGTGCCGATATCAAGCCCCAGGTTCTTTTGTTCCTGATTGGCCCGTCGTGTTAAAAACGTCCAGCTGGTGTCCCTGCCCATTGCAATTCCGTATTTACTGGCGATAGTTTTAGCGGCGGCGACCTGATATTCCGTCTCAAAGGCCAGAGGTTCTGAGGGAGCCAGTGTAATTCGCCGGTCATGCCTGCTATAGGAAACAATGCTTTCGATCGGCATATTGCTTTTCGTCTCAATCAGAATGACCGATTGGGGATCAATACTTGCCGGATCGAGCTCAAGATTAAAATCTGCCGTAATATCGGTTTTGGGGAAAACCATGGTTTCCCGATCATGCGGTTGGGTTGCAATAATCCGGGGTGGGAAATCATACGAGTCATTACAATGGCCTGGGATATCGTCAAGCCAGTACCATTGCACCAGATCGAGAAGCGGCGGGTCTTTGAACAGCCGCAATTTGCGTGCATATGCCGTCACTTCCGCTTCATACTGATCCGCCTGTTCTTTGATCAATGCGGATTGATTCAAGGCGGGTGATATCGCCCTGAGATCTATATCCAGGATGACGAATTCTCGCCCCTGTACGATACGGTAGGCTTTTGACAAACAGGCTTCGGCGCCGATTACCAATGTGCCATATAGTACAATAGCGGCCTTATACCCTTTTAGCACCTCATCAGACGCGTCGGCGCGAGCCGCGCGTGATCGCAGATCGCCGGCTATCAGGGACTCGAGGATATCCGAACCGGCAATGCATCCCTCGGTTCTTTCCAGCCAATGCTTTGTCTCTAAATCCTCAAAAGCCAACGTGGCAACGGTCATGCCGAAAATACAGCCAATGGCGACCAGCGAGCCGCCCGGGAGTGGTGCGATTGTCGACGCAACGGCCGGAATGACCATACTGATCACAGTCAAAATCGTAGCGTCAACACAGGTTTCCAGAAATTGCCCGGAATTGATGAAATTATCCAGTGCCACATTGAACGGGGCCTTCAGTGATTTAATATCAGATATGGTTTCAGATATTGCCCGAACAAAATCATGGTATTCATCGGACTCCGTGTCAACAGTACTCTGCAATGACCTCTCCAAATTGATCAGTGTTGTTTTCGCCCAATCCGGCCAGCCATTGAACGCGTCCGCCGCCGACCAGGCGACAAAGAGGACATCCAGGCCGGTGCCGATTACTGCGCTGGCGCCTGCCGCGATTTTCGAATTGCTGACAATTTTCCCCCCGCGTACAATAAAGTCATTGTTTGTCATATAATTGGCGAACCGCTCCCAACTCCGCATTGCTTTCCCTGACACGGCAAGCTGCCGATACGTACTGAACCCAAGCGATCTGGTTGCATCGTTTACCGCAGACCATACTTTAAATCTCGTGAGGGGATCTTTTAGTATTTTCCATGACTCTTTGGTCACCGTCGATGGTCCGTTTTCCAGCAAATTGCCAAATATCTCGTGAACCCCGGGATTGTTCAATATAGCTATCAGTTCTTCATGTTCCGTGCGTATTTCATTGGCCCGCATTACTCCCAGCGAATACATCAATCCCTGTTTTATTTTCTCCTTCTGCGGAGGGTCTCCCTGGCCAATGAGATGAAGCAGGGCATTCACATCCAGGAAGCTGATCCCGGCGAGATGACTGATGCGGTAGGCAAACTCGGATGCATTTTGGGGTATTTCATCACTCAAATCCGCGATAAGGGACGGGTCCTTGCTTCGGTCCGATTGCGCCCACTTCGCTATCCCGATCAGATCCAGTATTTCAACGGCGGTATCATGCTTCTCATAAGTCAACAGAGAGCCGTTGTGGCAGGGCAAAAACCTCATGCGTTTCAACACATCAGTTTTCAGAGCATCGGCAGGAATCATGCGATAATCGACCAGAGCTCGGCTCAATTCCGAGGTCATAAATCCCCCGGAGTTACCCGGTGCATCATGAATGCCATAATAGGTATATGCATTATCCGGCGGCAGGAATGACGCGACGGCTCGTAATTCCTGCTGATGCGGCGTTGAACGCGGCAGAGCTTCACCCGTCACCGTTGACACCGTTGCCTGCCCCCAATTCGATGTCCTGACAATACTCTGCATGGGAACCCCGATTCCCGAACGGATCCAGGATTTCGAACCATCGTTTTCCATCAGGGAATACCGAAAGGCATTGGTTGGTTCGGCATGAAGCGACACATCGTATCTGCCGGATTCCGGATCTAATATGGTTATGACCGGTTCGTCCTCGGATGGTTTCCATGCGATCGCCAGTACAGCCTGATCGCCCCGTGGCGAATTGACATCCAACAGTACCGGCATCGGCAACTCCAGAAAGGACATCAACCAGGTCGCGAATTCCTCGGATTCGTCCTGACGACAGCAGACCGGCACGCCGTAAATCCGAAGCAGTCGGCCGGCAATATCGACCGTCACGTTTGCCGGTCGCAATTCGCCGGCACCGGTTTCCCGAGCGGGAAACCAGTAGCGGGCATGGTTAATGATAGCCTCCGGACTCAGGTCGCGATATTCCGCCGCACCATATACTCCGGCCAGTTCGGCAACACAGTATGCCAGAGTACGTTCATGCCTATCCCCGAGGGAATTTATCTCCCTTTCTTGCGGAACGCCCTCGTCCGTCCAGGCGGAATTCGCCAACAGAATACACACCCAGGTAAATACAAGAACCACCAGGACCGGAAACCAGCGACGATGGCGCTCCCTGTTTTTTCTGAGACTTCCCATTCCAATCAAGGGCAACACTCTGCCACTCTTTCGACATGCCTCGGCGGCTGGTGATCATATCGCCTTGTTTCGTCCCAAACAGGCATGGTATATGTCTTCATGTTCTTGCACCCAGACTACTCGAGTTGCACGATGTGCGCCACCTTGCCGTCGGCGACAACCATCAACGACTGGTCCGGGGTGAAATAGGGCCAGGGATTGCCGTCGACAGTATCCACCTGCCACTCGACCGCCCCATTGTCGGCTGACACACCAATCACTTTGCTCTGATTGGTCGGGAAGATAATGGACGATCCCAGGCGCGCTACTGTTCCGTATTCGGTATTCTGGTTGTACGGTCGATCCCAGAGCGTGCTTTCATATCTTCCCCGTTTTTGCGGATTGTACTTCTTTTCCAGGTTGTCCTTTTGTTTTTTCTGCTGGGCTTCCTGCATTGCCCGACGGCCCATATCACGATCCTGATTCATGGAACTGGATGCGGCCTGCATGGCAAAGGACACCCCTTTCAACAGCTTGAGCATGAAGCTCTGTCCGCGCTTGGAGCGTTCATGTTTTGCTTCCCACAGGGTTTTATTGCGATCCAGATCGCGGCATAACAACCCTTTTTTTCCTATATCGACAATCGCGTTCTCCAAAAACCAGCACCCCATGGCATAATCATCCTTACGTTTTTCCCTGCTGATTTCCTTCCCGTCATTGAGCTGCACCACCCGATTATTGTCTTTCTCCGCGATAAAAATCCGACCATCCGCGATATTTTCAATTTCAACAAAATCCGATCCCTTTTGGTATTCCCAGCGCTGTGTCCCATCGGCCGTGCCAATACCAAAAAGCTTGTAGGATCCCTGGTTTCTTCCATCCTTGAATTCCCCGGGATAAACCGCCAGCAACAGCTCGTTATCCGCCGGGATCAGTTCCGATGTCTTATCTACTTTTTTGTCGCACAACCATAACTGCCGGCCGTCAGCGATATGGTACGATGTAATCCGTTTGTCGACATTCGCAATGACGATACCGTTTTGGATCAGTGGCATGCCGACGGCGGTTTTTTCGGTTTTCCAGAGTTCTTTCCCGCTGGAGCTTTCCAGACATACCAGATATTTGCCCTTGATGATAATCCATCCTTTGTCGTAATCCGGCGGCAACAACGATTCGGCCGAATCATCACTCACATGAAAGACATGGACATCGCCGGGGTCATCAGGTTTGTCAATTGGATAGGACCAAAGTCTGGCGCCGTCCGACTTGTTGGCGCAAATCAGCAACGGCTTCTCAAAATGCTTTTTCAAATCGTCATAGTCGTTGACCTTGTCATCACGATCCGCCCCCAGTATCAACAGTTTATCCTGTCCCGGCCGAATCCATCTAACCACCCCGGTTGCCTTGAAATCCAGGGTCCAGACCACCTGGCCGGTGGCCGCAGCAATGGCGGAAACCGGGCCATTGCCGATATAGAACCGCCCCACCGCATCATCGTAAAAAACCCGATTACTCAGCAACTGGAACTTGCGCCCCACTCCGGCTTCGCAACGCCAGAGATGATCACCTTGCGGAAGTGCAAAAGCCTCCATCTTTGCGGTAACATCATTCAAACCCGCATAATCGACACAGACCATAACATCATGAGTCGGGAAAATGACATCTTCAATCTTGTTTTCTGATTGAATTGTGACCGGGGTATGCGGTTGCGCACCCGCAATAGCCCATGTAAGCAACCATAGCAAGCCAAGGCTTGCCATTCTCACCCATTGCCTGTGGTTTGTTTTCATCGCCTGTTTCCTCCGTTTACTACATTCCAAGTGATTGACTTATCGGTTTTCTCCCGTCGGTTGCCGCACTGGTGTACCGGTGCAACATAATTCTCAGCTTATTGCAAAAGCCGTATGCAAACCGCGACCTGTTCTGCGGTCAATAAGGTGTCGTCTGGGGGTACGGAGTTGCGTTCCGTCAGGTTATGTTGTCCATTGTCCAGGCGCTCTTTCAGCTTCTGCATCATGCGGGGGACTTCTTTCTTAATCCCCTTGTGCACCATAAAACCGGGCAGTAAATTGCCCGGATCGAAATGAATACCGTATATGGCCAGGGTGCGCCCATCCTCAAGGCCGTACAATCGCCAGAATCCCGCGAATGCCTTGAGATCACCGGATTCCTGGCGCCAGGTCAATCCCTGATTGTGAATCAAATCAAGGGCAAGCACGCTCTTGAAAGTCTTCATTAGCCAGTGGGGTTTGCCGGTACAATGGACTGTTTGATGATTACCCTGCTGCTCGATAATGTCGAACGATTTGAGTTTGCCCATGACCTGCCGGGCCGCATCAGGATCGATCAGTACCGACCAAACCATCTCGCAGGACTGATTGAACACCGCCGCCCATCTCATGTAAGTTGTACCATCGATGATCGAGTCTTTCAGTCTTACCGCCTTTTCCTCCACCGACATCAGAATTTCACTAAAATCGTCCGGACAACCGTCAGCCCGAACCGGTACTCCAGCAATCAGGATATGCAGAATAAGTACTCCGGCAATAAAGTGGATTATTCTCATGGGTTGAATTCCTCTGTGTATGTTTTTTGATTTTACCAGGGAGAAAGCAAGATATATGCCGGGACAGCCATTGACAGCAACTGCCTCACAATCGATTGTCGCAGTGTGGATTATGCAAGGTCAGCGCCGGCATCCCGGAGAGCGGGCTTGTTTATGTCGTTTTTTTACGACAAAAAGCGTGGTTGTTTGTCGTCAATTGGCAACAACGCCGATCGGACTTTGATTTAGCGGAGGTTTTTCAGATTATATTCATCAAGAAGTTTATACAGGTGAGTCCGATCAATTTGCAGTATTTCAGCCGCCCTGGCAATGCGACCATTGGCAAGATTGATTGCCTTGATTATGCACTCTTTGCGAAACTCACGGGTCATGTCACTCAATGAAGCAAACGTGATATCCGTTTGCTGCCACATATTGCCCAGAATGGATTTCACATCTTCGGCCCGGACCACATCATCCCGCGTCAGGATGACAATACGTTCAATGGCGTTTTCCAACTCGCGGACATTTCCCGGCCATTCCTGATCGATGAACAAATTCACTGCTTCCGGCGCCAGGCGACGTTCATAGCCGTTGTGTTGTCGCGATTTGATTGTGAAGAAATGCTCAACCAGAGGCGGGATATCCTCTTTTCGCTGCCGCAAAGGAAGAACGGTCACCTCCATGACTTTCAAGCGATAATACAAATCCTCTCGAAAGGATCCTTCATTGATCAGATCTGGAAGGTGACGATTGGTCGCGGCAAGGATGCGAACATTGCAGTGACGAACGGCATTATCACCCAGCCTGCGATATTCGCGCTCCTGTAGGACATGCAGCAGCTTGGCTTGGAGACCCAATGACGAATTGGAGATTTCATCAAGAAACAGCGTTCCCCCATCGGCCTCCTCGAACAGACCGCGCCGATCCTGCATGGCGCCGGTATAGGCCCCCTTTTTATGCCCAAACAACTCGCTTTCGGCCAACGCATCCGAAAGCACTCCGCTGTCGACACAAATGAATTTTTCATTTCTTCGCCGACTTTGATAGTGAATCTGGCGGGCCACCAGTTCCTTACCGGTTCCGCTTTCGCCCGTTATCAGGACCACACTATCGGTAGGTGCAATCAACGACAATTGTTCTCGCATGTTTTGTAGCGCTGGGCTGATCCCAATCAGTTTATATTTCCTGCGGATTTCCGCAAGGAATTCCCGGTTTTCACGTTTCAGACGCCCGGTTTCTATAGCATTCCGTATTGCAAGCATAATTTGTTCACGATCCTGCATTTTCTCAATATATCCATAGGCCCCCTGCCTGGTGGCAGCGACCGCGGTTTGTATTGAGGCATGTCCGGTAATCATCACGACCGGCAAACAGGGATCAAATGTGAGGATCGTACGAAGAATATCAAGTCCGTCAATTTGGTCACTGCCCCAGTCCAGATCAAGCGTCACCAGGTCATACTTTTCTCGTTTCAACCGGGTGAGGACTTCATCGGGCGAAGCAGCCATGCCGGTACAGTACCCGCGCATCTCCAACATCTGGCAAAAGGCGTTGCGGAACGTGGTTTCATTATCCGCCACCAGTATCCGCCCCTGATCTGCGTGTTGGTCCTCATTATTCATGTGCGCGCCTCTCCATGGGCAACCTAATGATAAACCGACTCCCTTCCCCGAATCGGCTGATAACATTAATCGTCCCACCATGATTACTCACAATCTCTTTAACAATTGCAAGGCCGATTCCTGTCCCCCGACCCGACTTGGAAAAACCCGGTTCGAAAATCCTGGTCAGGTATTCCTCGGTTATTCCACACCCGTTGTCTTCAACCACAATCTCCAGTATATCATCGTGAATATTTCCCTGCAAATCCCTTGCCATTTGCCCGTAAACGACCACCGTTCCACTGTCAGGGATTGCCTCACAAGCATTTAACACCAGATTTTCGATTACTTCCGTCATCTGGTCGGCATCCAGCAACGCCGGCGGAATATTATCTTGTAGTCTTTTTTCGACAACGATACTTTTATCCACCGGGCAGGTGATCCTGGTCAGGACAGTGTCGACAATGGCATTGATGGTAACCGGTAATCGCTGCGGTTTGCTGATCCGCGAAAAACGCAGTATTTTATTTGCGGTTTCCGCCGTCTCAGCCACCTGATAGTGAATGGAATCAAGATAGTGATAAAACAAACGTTGATTATCCGTGGTAATTCGCAGCCGGGAATCCTCCCGCATATTGTCAACATGCAATCGAATAGTGGCCATATTTCCCTTCAATCTGTGTACCCATCGCTGGGCAGCCTCGCCAAGCACCACCTTCCGCTCCCAAACCTGCCTGCCGGTAACATCTTCCATAATAATGACCTTGCCGTCGAAATGATTTTGCCTGCCCAGCCGGGGATAAATCACAACTTCCAGTCGAAATGAGTTATCAACGTCGGCGATTTCAAGCTGTGTCTGTAATGGTTGATAGGGATCGATAAACGACCTGTCGATTTCATCGATTATGGCCGGGTACTTGACCAGTGCGGTTCGACGATAACTACGCCAACGCAACGATTCCTCCCCCAACAAACGGTTCTTAAGCTTATTGTCATTGGCAAATATCACTATCCCCTTTCGATTGAGGACAATCACCAAAGCATTGATTTTCTCCAGAGTCAACAAACCCGACGAAGAGAGATATAACCCGGTAATCCAGCGTACCAGTCGGTAGAGAAGAAACACCAGCACCATGGCCGCCAGCACCGCCAGCCACCATTTATATTTCGCGAACACCAATTCCCGGAATCCACGTTTGCTCATTGCCAGGATACTGTAGCGATGACCATGATCAATAAAAATGTGGACCTGTTCTCCTTCATATATTGCCTCGACCTGTCCGGTAAGCGGAATACTCGCCAGCAAATTGAACGCCGTATCCAGCACCACGATTTTCTCCATTGCCAACCCGGCGACGATTTCGGGATCACCGTCACCATTAAGATCTTCGATAAAGGCGACACTTCCGATGGGAAGCTCACCCTCACGCCGTATCGTCAATTCGGGAGACAAGATCACCAGGCGGTCCTGATATGTTACCGTAATGAAATCCGGTTTCCTCGACTTTCTGTTGGACGGGTATCTTTTCAAAGAGAAACTACAGCCGGCATATGCCTTTGACTGGGCGATGATATCACCGGTTTTGCTGTCCAGCAAAATCGGCTTGAAAATCGGGCACCCCTTGTCTTCCGTCATGATTTCCTTTTCCTCGGTCAACATTTCCATAATGCCGTCACCATTGACATCATAAAACTGCACCGCCGGATTAAAAAAGCCTTTTCCGAGGCATCGCCTCCAGAGTGTCCGACAATCTCCATCAAAGGCAACCGCATAGGAGTGCCATGAGTCCATACCGTTAGCTGCGTACCGGTTATTGGCGGAACCTATTGCGGCCAGAAAGATAACGGATCCATCCTCAAGGGCTTGCATATGGAATGCCTGCATGCCGAGATTGTCGGCTGTTTCATAGATCCATAATTCTCGGTCACTCCTGATATCATAGGCAACAATCCCGCGTGCAAACGCACTGTCCGGCTTGGCACTCCGGCTGTAAATAAGTTCCTTCTGACCATCGCCATTGAGATCGACTCCCAGTAACGGGTGGACTAAAATATCATGCCACTCGCCACCTCTTTTCAGGCCGGTTCCGATTGCCGCCGGAATAATAATGGTGTCATCGACCTTTCCGTCCTTCAGGCTGAGAATTTCAAACAGCACCGTATCGGCAACGGTCTTTACCAGAAAAATCTCGTCCGCCGAATCGCCGACAATATCACAGAATTCGGTCAACCAAATACGACTGAATTGATATGGTCCATTATACTGAAAAAGCGGCATGTCCTCACGGGGACGACGAAATACCCCGACACCGCTTGAAAAAAATCCGTTGCCGACCATATCCGCGAATGATTTTACAAGACTTGATGTGTCGCGATTGCAGACAAATGCCGGATAGGTGTATTGCGGTCCGAGCTGATACCCCCAATGGCCGTACATGGCAAGGCAGTCCAGACGATACGGAAGCCGGTCATCGGAAACAGAGACATCTATGACTGTAGCAGGTGCGGTTTTGGACAGCCCAGTCAGCGGCAGGAACATGAATATCGCCAACACTATGCTGCGAAATGTACACAACGGAGTAATTCCTCGAACTTCAAAACACCCAGAAATACGCGCCCAAGAACACTTGCCATTCCATCCCTTTAACGGTAGGTCTAGTTCTCTACGGGAAATGCATTTTGGGGTATTCGTATGTGATCGAAACCAATCAGCGACGCAATTGTCCCTCAGTCACCTCCCGACGATCTTGAAATCATCGTATCTCGAACTAAGACAAGTCAGACAAAAACAATCACGATAAATGACACCATAAATTAA
>JAFGAL010000003.1 GCA_016933695.1 Candidatus Zixiibacteriota bacterium
CCGACAGCCAATGCCGGCGCGGATCAGAACCTGTTTCAGTGCACGGCGGCCCCGATCAGCTGGGCGGCCTCCTGCAGTGACGTTGACGGCAACCTGACGAACTGCCAGTTGATCAGCGGGGTCGGCAGTTATAACGGAACCAAGATCACGTTCACGCCGACGGGAAGCGGGACATATGATTTCATTTTGCAGGCGACTGACGCCTGCGGTGCGGTGGGGTATGATACCGCGTCGGTGACGGTAACGCTTAATTCTGCGCCGACAGTGACGGCGCAGGCTGACACGTCGCTGTTCCTGTGCACGTCGCAACCGGTCTGCGTGTCGTATCTGCCGTCCGATCCCGATGGTCTGGCGGGGATGACGGAAAGCATGATTTCGGGATTCGGCGCGATTGATACCCTGAATAATCAGATCTGTTTCACTCCGGCGACGGCGGGTGCTTATGACTTTATCGTCGGCGTGACCGATGCCTGCGGCGTAACTGACCGCGACACGGTGACGGTGGCGGTGGCATTTGGCACGGTCGCCTCGATCGACTGCCCGGGAGACACCATCTTTGTCTCTTTGTGCGACACCTCGCAGATCTGCAATATGCTTGATATCTCACCGGATTCGGCGACGGTAACGGTTTCGCATGGCGCATATGCCAATGGCCAGCACTGTTTTATCCCTGATTCATCGGGCGTTTATACGGTCGATGTGATCGCATCGGTGCAGTGTGGAGCCGATACCTGTCAATTGATGTATAAAGTGAATATCGGCCAGGCGGCCGAAATTTCCTGTCCCGAGCCGCAAGACATCTTCATTTGTGAACCCGGACAGATCTGCATTCCGATCTCGGTTGTTACGCCGGGCGCCACGTTTGATATTTCGCCGATTGGATCTTATAATGCCGGCAATATTTGCTTCCAGGCCGATACTTCCGGTTACTATGTGATCTCAGTCGTTGCGACAACATCCTGCGGGTCGGATTCCTGCGAAATAATCGCTGATGTAACCATAAACTCCAACCCTGTGGCGGTCACCCCGTCCAGTCCGGTGGATACCTTCCTCTGTCTGCCCGATAACATTTGCTATCAGTTCAACGCGACTGACGTCGACGGTGGCGCATTGATCTGGTCGAAGCTGGTCGGTGACGGTGCGCTTGAAGCCGGGGGAGAGTGGTGTTTCGATGCCAATACCGGCGGCACCTGGAGTATTACCGCGGTGGTCAGCGATTCGTGCGGTGCGGCCGATACCACCAGCCTGACCTATAACATCACCATGAATAGTGCACCGGTGGTGACTCTGGACGATGAAGTCAGCGTTTTTCTGTGTAATGGTGATTCGTACTGCTTCAATTATACGACTATGGATGCTGATAATAATGTTACTGCCGAAATCCTGCTGGCCGGTGTCGGAACACTTGATACGGCAAGTAATGAGGTCTGTTTTACACCGACATCAACCGGGATGTATAAATTCATCATGCAGACGACGGATGCCTGCGGTGCGACCGGTCTTGATACGATTAATGTTGCCGTTGAGGTTGGTAACGAGGTCGCGGTAACCTGTCCCGGCGATACGTCGTTCTTCTTCTGCGGACCGTCGCAGGTATGTCGTCCGGTGGATATCCCGGTCGATACCAATGTGGTTGTTTCACCGATAGGGAGCTACAATCCGGCGACGGGGAAGGTCTGTTTCGATGCCGACACGGCCGGACACTACGTCATTACGGTGCAGGCCAATTCGGACTGCGGTTCGAATGACTGCCGGTTTGTGGTCGATGTGATGATGAACTCCAATCCGGTGGCGGTCGATCCCGCACCGGTTGACACCTTCCGCTGCGGCTCCGGCCAGGTTTGCCATCAGTTTGAGGCGAATGATGTCGACGGTGGCATGCTGGCCTGGTCAAAGCTTGGTGGCGACGGTGCCGTTGACACCGGCGGTAACTGGTGCCTGGATGTGTCAACGAACGGTGTGTACAACGTAACCGTAGCGGTGACCGACCCCTGCGGAGCGGCCGATACCACCAGCCTGACGTATACCGTTACGATCAACAGTGCGCCCGTGGTCTCGCTGGGAGATGACCACTCGGTATTCCTCTGTGATGGTGACTCGTATTGCGTTACATATACCGTGAGTGATGGTGATGATAATGTGACGCTGGAGGCACTGGTCGGTGGTGTTGGCGTCATTGATACCACTGCCAATGAAGTCTGTTTTACACCCGCCGCCGACGGCCCCTATGAGCTTATTGTGCGGGCGACTGATGCCTGTGGGGCATTTGATGAAGACACGGTGATGGTTACAGTCACGCGCGGTTATCCGGTCGCGGTAACCTGCCCCGAGGATACGTCGATCTTTTTCTGCGGACCGTCGCAGGTCTGCCGTCCGGTGGATATCCCGGTCGATACCAATGTGATTGTGTCACCGATAGGAAGCTATAGTCCGGCGACGGGGAAAGTCTGTTTCGATGCCGATACGGCCGGGCACTACGTGATTACCGTGCAGGCCAATTCCGACTGCGGATCGGCGAATTGTCAGTTTGTGGTGGATGTTGTTATGAACAGCAACCCGATCGCCGAAGATTTCACCCCGGTTGATGTTTTCCTGTGTGCCCCCGAGCAGTTGTGCTTCCCGCTGACGGCAACTGATATTGACGGCGGGACGCTGGCCTGGAATCGTTTGAATGGCAACGGAACGATTGACACCGACGGTAATTGGTGTATTACGGCATCGGCAACCGGTACCTATTCGGTAACGGCCGCTGTCAGCGATTCCTGTGGTGCGGCCGATACTGTCGAGGCGGTGGTGTATGTCATCTATAACAGTGCCCCGGTCATTATGCTGGGGAATGACACCACGATCTTCCAGTGTGAACAGGAACAGCTTTGTTTCCTGTATACCGTCAGTGATGTCGATGATAACATCGTGCTGGAAGAATTAATCGATGGCGGCGGATTGGCCGTGATCGACACTATGGCCAATTCTATCTGTTTCACGCCGGAACCGAAGTCACCATACCAGTTCATTGTGCGGGTAACCGATTCCTGCGGACTGACGGATCTCGATACAATCATTGTCACTGCCGATGTGAATCATGCTCCGGTGGTCAATGCTGGTGATGATTTCTCGCGCTTCCTGTGTGGATCGGAACAGACCTGTTTCGATGTCAGCTGGAGCGACGAGGATGGCAATGTCGCCTCGGCATATCTGGTCAGCGCCTTTGGCGAACTGGTCGGTACCCAGGTTTGCTTTACGCCGGACAGCTCCGGACTGTACCGGTTTATCGTCGGTGCGGAAGATGCCTGCGCGGCGGTCGGAATCGATACCGTGGAGGTGGCCATAACCATAAACAGCGCCCCGGTTTGTGTCCCGCCGCCGGATACGTCATTCTTCCTCTGCATGTCGGCGGAGGTTACGCTTCCGGCAACTGCCACCGATGTCAATGGCAATTTCGATCATTGTGAAATCGTATCGGGTCCGGGTTCGATCACCGGCGGTCAGTGGACGCATACGCCGACCGCGGCCGGCGAGGTGACCGTGGTCTTTGCCTGTTACGATGCCTGCGATGCCTCCTGTTCCGATTCCTTCACGGTGACCTTCGAGTTTAATCACCCGCCGGTGCCGTTTGCCGGAAACGATACTACCGTGTTCATGTGCGAGCCCGGTGAAATCCTGTCCTGGCCGGTGACTTGCTCCGATCCTGACGACAATCTGGTTTCCTGCGATCTGGTCTCGACATTCGGTGAGTACAATGCCGGGGAGGGGAGGATTTATTTCACCATTCCGCAGTATGAAAAGACCTATAAATTCATCATGGAGGCGATTGACGCCTGCGGTGACACGGCGTATGACACCTCGCTGGTGACCGTCAACTTCAACGAACCGCCGGTGGTGAATCTACCGGCCGATTTCGTGGCCTTCTTCGAAGACCCAACGACAATCTGTTTCAATGCCGATATTTATGATCCCGATAATAACCTGTCAAATGTTAGCGTTTCGCCCATCGGCGAGTACCATCCGACATCGGATGAAATCTGCCTGTTTGCGGCGGAGACGGGCGTCTTTTGTCTGGTCGTAACCGCCACCGATGCCTGTGGTGAGGTGACAACCGATTCCATTTGCATCGAGTTGGAGATTGATGAATGCTTCCGCGTGCAGATCGAAAAGGTGCACAATGCTTATCAGGGTCATCGGGCGACGGTGCCGATCAATTTCTTCGGTTCGGCCAAGGAGTTGGGGGGATTTGACCTTCTGATTTCCTACGATCAAAGCGTCCTGTCGCTGATGAGTCTGGAGCCGGCGCCGTTGCTTGAAGACTGTGATTGGGAGTACTTCACATATCGCTTCGGTGCGAGTGGCAACTGCACGAGCTGTCCATCGGGCATCCTGCGCATTACCGCCATTGCCGAAACCAACAATGGCGCGTATCATCCGGATTGTTATCTGGCGGGAGCCATCGGCCCGATTGCGCTGGCCAACTTCCTGGTCAGTGACAATTATGCGTACGGCTGCCAATATGCCCCGATAAACTTCTTCTGGATTGACTGCGGCGACAATACCTTCTCCTCACGTGAAGGCGATACGCTGTGGACGTCGCGATTGGTATACAACTTCGAACACCTTGATATTACCGACAACCAATTCGGTTTCCCGGGATTCTATGGCGCCCATGATTCCTGCATGATTGGCGGCGGTCCGGGCAAGCCGAAGCCGATTCGCTGTGTTGATTATATTGACGGCGGCATCGACATCATCTGTCCCGATTCGATCGACGATCGCGGCGACATTAACCTCAACGGGATTGCCTATGAAATCGCCGATGCGGTAACCTATACTGAATACATGATCTATGGACTCGCGGCGTTTACTGTCAATCCCGAAGGACAGCGGGCGGCCTCCGATGTCAATGCTGACGGTATTACCCTCACCATAGCTGACCTGGCGTATCTGATTCGGGTAATTATCGGCGATGCCTCGCCGATCGCCAAGCCGCTTCCGCTGGAAAACCTGTCGGCCAATCTTGACCTGCGAGCAAACGAGATTGTAATCAGCAAGACCGAAACTCCGATTAATGTCATGCGCTTCACATTTGAGGGCAATGTCGAACCGACCATTGCGGAAGGGCTCGAACACCTGAATATGCGCTACCACTATGACGGCATCGTCACCAGGGTCATTGTCTGCAATATGGAAGACAAACGCTATGTGCAGGAAGGGCCGGTATTGAGAATTGGCGGTTCCTATGATCTCAAGAAAGTTGAGGTTGCCAGCGCCGGCGGGCAGATGATGCGCGTTGAGGTGAATGCCTTACCGACGACATTTACCTTGCGGCAAAACTACCCCAACCCGTTTAACCCGTCCACGGTGATTCAGTTTTCCCTGCCGCAGACCACGGATTGGGAGCTGACCGTATACAACGTTCTCGGACGCGAGGTCGAACACTGGAAGGGATGCGACGCCGGCACCGTGACAATTAACTGGAATGCCGCGCGCTATGCCTCAGGCGTGTACTTCTACCGCCTTAAGGCCGCCAATTATATTAATTCGAAGACCATGGTCCTGCTGAAATAGAAGGGCCGGTCAAACGGATTTTGACTGAACAAGCCGGGACGAGGTTGCCAAGCCGCTCCCGGCTTTTTTTATGATGATGGCCGGATAGCGGACGTCGATCCCGTGCAATTGGCGGACAATAGCGTGAACTTCCGGGAAGAAACGCGGTTATAGTGAGCAAAAGACTGGTTCCAGAGAGGAATATATGACACAGACAGAATCATCCAATACCTCGACAGCTGTCAGGCGAAAAGACCATGCCCGGCAATTACTGGTTGAGTATGATATGAGCGGTTTGGTCGAGTGGGCGACCTCCAGCCGCAATGCCCTGCGCACCATGGCGTCTTTGCTTTTCGACAACGATCCGGTGATCCGCTGGCGCGCGATCGAGGGTATCGGCCTGATCTCCGGAAAGATCGACCAGTCCGATCCCGACGCGGTGCGGCGTCTGTTGCGGCGGCTGTTCTGGCTGATGAACGATGAATCCGGCGGGCTGTGCTGGCATGCCCCGGAAGCTATCGGCGAAATCCTGATTCACGCCCCGCGCTTTATCGATGAATTCGCGTTTATTCTGTTGTCCTTTATGCACGAGGAACCGTTCGAAGCCGGCGTTCGCTGGGCTGTTATGCGTCTGGCAAAACATCGCGATAAAAATCCGCAGTTGGAACAGATGCTTTCCGGACGGCGGGACGACTTGTTGCGGTCGCTGACCGCAGAACAACCGGCAATGCGCGCCTATGCCTTGATGGCTTTACAGGTGATGGGGGAGAAGATTCCTTCGGAATTACGCGAAAAACTCAAAAACGACACCGCCGTCGTCGAGCATTATGTATATGAAACCGGGCAATTGCGGAACGTGCGTATTGCCGATCTGGCGGCCGAGTGAGAGTATGATCACAACGGCATAAAAAAACCGACGGTATATGTCGTCGGCTTTTATATGCACAACAATCGCAAGGCTATTTTTGCTTTTTCTTCTCCATTTCCCGCTTTTTGCTTTCCACGACCTCGTCTTTCATGGTCATGGTCGGTTCCGCGAAGAGTGCAAAGCGAAGCCAGCGATAGCCGAATGTCAACAGGGCGTGATCATCCTCTTTGATTTCCTTTTGGGTCCGTTCGTCGACTTCGAACTTGTCAAAGAAAGAGGTCTTAAATAAAAAGTCACGAAACTTGTCAAGGTTGTAGCAGGCCGTGAAAAACATCTCGATTTTCTGCGGTGGGAGTTTCTTGTCGGATTCCTGGAAAAACTTGTGTAACGTAATCTCCTTGAATTCCTCGCCGGCCTCGTTGTACTCCTCGATTCCCTGCTCTGTGATCCACTGGGCGACGGTTTGTTTGTGATCCTCGCCGAATCCCTTGCACATCGCTTCTTCCAAAAGGAAATAGAACTCCTCGGTCTCTTCCTGGTTCTGTTGGCCCGGCGAGGCCAGCCCGAGCGGATACATGCGGCATGCCCAGGGACGGTCGCCGTAGACGCCGCATCCCTGATCGGTCACGAACGGGCAACGCTTGGTTTCGTCCTCTTCCATTTTCAGCATCACCACCGGGTAGGGGAGATTCTTGTCGAACGGCGAGATTGTATACTTGGCGAGAAACTCGCTCGATGTGATTCCCAGGCTCTTTTTCAGACGCAGAATGTCATAGGGCGTGAGGAATATATTCACGTCGCGACAACACTGGTTGAAACAGGGAACCCCCGGATGACATTTGAAGGTAAACGTGTCGTCCTTGGTCATGCGGGGATATTCTTTTAATATGGCCTCTTTCAGCCGCTGTATTTCTTTCATGAAACCATCCCGTCAGGCAGTCGCTACTCGTCGTCTTCCACGATACCGCCGGTGTGCGCCTCCGGGGCCGCGACCGGCAGGGGACCGGAGTCACCGGTTTGCGGGTCGAAGCGATGTCGATACGAGGCGTGTTGATTGTATTTCTCGCGCATCCATTCCCAGCCCTTGACATAATACGGGCAGTCGTCGTTGAAACAGACAAACTGCGGACTCATATCCCAGCTGGAATCATAATGCGGTATCCATTTCTTCATTATCTGTCCGCAGTGGGGGCAGATACGTTTCTTCTCTGCGCTTTTATCATCCATATCATCCCATACTCGTTTGGCGTTGCGCCGGTCATCACGATTCGGCTTTGTCAATATACGAAATAAACCCGGCCTGCCGCAAACAGAAAGTCCTCCGGGCGCATGCACCCGGAGGACTTGATTCCTGTATCTTCAATGAAATCCGTGCGGATTTCGATGAATTACCGGTTTATCAGCCGCCCAGAAGCTCGTGCTCCTGTGCTTTCGGATAGACATGAAGCATCGGCCGCTTGGTCATTTCCCATTCACCGGTATTGGGATTCCAACGGCAGTTGGCGAAAACATGCCAGTTGTTCTCGTCCATCTTCGGGAAGTCCGCGCGACGGTAGTATCCCGGCCAGCGCGTCTCTTCGCGGAAGAGGATGGTGCGGGCATGAGCTTCGGCCTGCCACAGGCGCTGGACGTTCTCCCAGCAGCGCAGCAGTTCATGCAGATCCTTGGCCGCCAGCTTGTCGGAGTCCTCGTGCATGAACCCAAGTAGCTCGAGGGCCTTGTTCAGACAAGCCTTATTGGTGGAGAACTGCGAAGTAACACCAGCCACGTATTCGTCCATGATCTTCTGCAGACGGAACATGAACATTTTGGGCTTGATGTAATTCGGATTCACTTCCGGATCGGTCGAGGCGTTCTTGTGCTGCTCGTAAATTTCGAGCGGCAGAACGGCCCTCTTCAGGTACTCGTCGACCTTGCCCTTGTCGATTTTCGGCATGGTGTTGTTTTCGACGATGAACTTGATCGCGGATTTACCGACGATACGACCTTCGGCATGGGACCCGGAGGAGAACTTGTGCGAGGAGGCGCCGGAGGCGTCACCGGCACAGAACATGCCCTTGACCGTCGCCATGTGACTGTAACCCCAGAAATACTCGCTCTTGGTCTCGGCGGATTGGAGATCTTCCGGACCGCTGACCCAGGCGCCGGAGGCGCCGGAGTGAGAACCGATGAAATACGGCTCAGCGGCCGCGATTTCAGAGGATTTCTTCTCAGGCTCGACATTGCTGGCCGCCCACAGAATGGCCTGCGAGATGGTCATGTCGAGGAAGTCTTCCCAGGCCTCGGCTTCCAGCTCTTTGAGTTTCTTCTTCGCGGCTTTTTCGTCACCCGCCTCGGAGGCTATCTTCTGGATAGCTTCTTCCGTGCGCATGAAGATCGGGCCTTTGCCTTCCATCGTATCCAGCATACCCAGCCAGTTACGCAGGTTGGCCGGAATCGGCTTCACCAGACCATACGGCTTCCAGCTTTCCAACTCGTCGCGGCGTTCGATCATGTAGTTTCCGCCCATGGCGTTGGTCGCCGCCGACTTAAACAGCAGGAACCAGGCGCCGACCGGACCGTACGCGTCCTTGAAGCGGACCGGAATGAAACGGACTTCCTGGGACGTCATTTCCGCACCGGCACGGAGCGTGAAATAGGCGCTCGAGCCGGAGTTCCACGGCGGATACCAGGCGCGGCCGAGACCTTCACCGGTGCTACGCGGTTTGAAAACGTGCACCGCGCCGCCCATCGCGACGATCGTGGCCTTGGCGTTGAAGACGTAGAATTTGTTTTCACGAGTGCTGAAACCAACGGCACCGGCAATGCGGTCGCCGTCTAACAGCGGCTCGGTGACGAAAATACGCTCGAAGTATTCGCCGCCGGCTTCCGCCAGCGCGTTCTTGGCGGCTTCTGCAATGATGACCTTGTAGGATTCACCGTTGATCATCAGCTGCCAGCGACCTTCGTGCACATACTTGCCTTCGGCGTCTGTCCAGATCGGCAGACCCCATTTTTCGAAAAGGTGCACACTGGAGTCAACGTGACGGGCAATGTTCGCGACCAGATCCTCGCGAATGATACCCATCAGGTCCATACGCACGTAATCGACATAATCCTTGACGGTATTTTTGCCTTCGTTCAGGCCAACATACTGGTTAATGGCCGACAGGCCCATGGCCACGGCGCCGGAGCGCTCCATGGCGGCCTTGTCCACCAGTGTAACCTTCAGGCCGTTTTTCTTGGCCCAGTATGAAGCTTCCACGGCGGCACCGCAAGCCGCCATACCACCACCAAGAATCAGAAGATCAGTGGTGACTTCAACTGTCTCAAAATTCGCCATCTTAACCTACCTTCCAGTTCTTACTTGATGGTGTACACTTCGTTCATGTTCAGCGCTTCCGGCTCCTGAGCCAGCACTTCACTGTTCAGATCAGCATGAGCGGTCGCATAACCGCCGGACGGCTGTGCTTTGCCCTCTTCCGTCGTCCGAATCGGGAATTTGAAACGCTTCAGGATACCGTTGCGGAACTTGACCGTCCACATGATGCTGTCGGTCGAGCGCATCGGCGTCACGTTGGCGCCCATCGGCACGAAATCGGCATAGCCGCGCACCTCGATCGCCTGCACCGGGCAAATCTTGACGCAGCTGTAGCACTCCCAGCACATCTCCGGTTCCTGGTTGTAGGCTTTCATCTTTCCCTTATCCAGGACCATGAGGTCGTTGGGGCAAATGTACTGGCAAGCGGTCTTGTCCAATGCTTTGCACCCATCGCACTTATCAGGGATTACATAGCTAGGCATTTACATCCTCCTTGTGGGTCCTCAGACACAAAACCCTTGGTTTATTTTACAACTCGCTTTACTTCTTGGCGTCGCCGGTCGCATGACCGTGCATTTTCACTTCCACCTTCTCGTCGTCTTGCAAACTGGCATAATACTCACGCAGAATGGCCAGTACTTCCGGACGGGAAAATTCCGCCGGCACATCGCCACCTTCGGAGAGCGCCTTGCGCAGGGCGGTGCCGCTGAGGAAGAGGCGATCTTCTTTCTTATGCGGGCAGGTCTTCATGGAAGCCATGCCGCCGCACTTGTAGCACCAGAACGTCCAGTCGATCGGGAGCATCTTACACTCGAGCGCGCCGTCCCAGAGCTTGTGGAAAATGTCCTGAGCATCGAACGGACCATAGTAGTCGCCGACACCGGCATGGTCGCGGCCGATAATCATGTGGGTGCAACCGAAATTCTGACGGAACACCGCGTGGAGAAGACCTTCACGCGGGCCGGCATACCGCATATCCAGCGGATAGCCGCCGGTCACGACCCGATTCTTGTCGAAGTAGTATTCGACGAGGGTGTTGATACATTTCACGCGAACGTCTGCCGGAATGTCGCCCGCTTTCAGTTTGCCGACCAGCTGATGAATGTACAAACCGTCGGAAACTTCAACCGCGATCTTGGCGAGATATTCGTGCGAACGGTGCATCGGGTTGCGAAGCTGAAGAGCCGCGATCGTCGTCCAGCCCTTCTCTTCGAAGATTCTCCGGCTCTCGGCCGGACGCTGATAAATACCTTTGAACTCTTCCGGAAAATAGCTTTCCGAGAGAACCTTCACCGGACCGGCGATATTCCAGGCCTTCTGCGCCATCACCATCTTGACGCCCGGGTGTTCGGTGTCGGTGGTGGTGTAGACGTGCTTGCACTCGAATTCCTTGTCGATCTGGTACGATTCGGTCACCTTCATGGTGCCCATGATTTCCTTGGTCTCGCCGGAGATCAAACAGAGTTCCGTTCCGGGAGCGAGCTTCTCGTCGTGTGACATCGTGATCGGGATCGGCCAGAATACGCCGTTGGCCATCTTCATGTGTTCACAGACGCCTTTCCAGTCATCATGACCCATGAATCCTTCCAGCGGGGTAAAGCCTCCGATACCCAGCATGATGATGTCGCCGGTTTCGCGAGAAGACAGTTCGATTTTGGGAAGCGTTTCCGCGCGCTTCAGCTCAGCTTCGCGCTCCTTGCCCTCGAGGAGCAATATCTTGAGCTCGTCACTGCCGTGGGGGCGAATTAATTTACCCATTCTCATTTCCCTGCGTTTAAAATGAATTGTAACTCGTGTTCACTGTATTTTTGTACGTTAAGAAAAACAAAGCATGTGACTTTTTTCACAAGGGTTTATGTCATTTCTATCGGTCGTCATCCTTACGGATCACAGCAGAGAATGTAACTTTTTTCACAAGCCATGTCAAGCGAAAAGTGCGTATTTTCACAAAGAGAGTCCCTTTGCCGTCAGATAGTTGATAAAATCCGTTTTATATTATAGAGTTACGTTTTGGACCTTCAGGATGGAAAATAGACCGGCGAATGGAAGCGCCCTTTTTGCTATGGAAAATAGTCGGCAAAACCGAAAACTGGCATAATAACCGGATGCACTCATATGAGTCTTTTACTTTCACTCGGGCTGGGTAAAGTCACTCTTTTTTGCGGAGAAAGCCCTCAAAACACTGCTTTTTATGCAATACGAGGCTTGATTAATGAAAACACGCGGAAATGGGGAAGTCTCAATTGTATGAAATGTATAAGCTTATAAAAGGCATGCAATAGCGAGACGGACATTGTGAAAAAAGTAACAAAAAAATCTTGACAGTATCCATCCTCGATAATATTTTGATAAACTAGTAAAATAATATAGATTAACGAAGACACACCAGGCGGGAACTGTTTAGAAAGGAGTGGATCCATGGCGTCAGGAAAGGTTATGGAACCGGATGTCAATTTGATCCGAGACGTGAAAAAAGCCGGCGGCGACACGCTGAAACGATGCTACCAATGCGCCACCTGCTCGGTCGTGTGCAATCTGTCTCCGCAGGAAAAGCCGTTTCCCCGCAAGGAAATGCTCTGGGCCCAATGGGGGATGACCGACAAACTCGCGGCCGATCCCGATATCTGGCTGTGTCATCAGTGCAACGATTGCAGTATCAATTGTCCGCGGGGCGCCCGACCGGGCGACGTGCTCGCGGCTATTCGCACATATATTTATAAAAAGTTTGCCTTTCCGTCATTTATGGGCAAGGCGCTGGCCAACCCGACCGCTCTGCCGTTTTTGTTTTTGGTGCCGGTTCTGATTCTGATCGCATGCATCTATTTCTCCGCACCACTCGATGCCAACGGGCAGTTCGTGTTTCTGACCGGTTCACAGATTGACTATAATCTTTTCCTGCCGCACAGCACCGTTGATGCCTTGTTTGTCTTCGGCAATATCCTGATTTTCCTGTTCGCGGCAATCGGCTTCAATAGATTCTGGAAAGGGTTGAAAGCCGGCGGCCACGACAGCCAATTGTCGTTTGTCGGCGCGTTGATCAAAACGATTGCCGAAATCATCTCCCACAAGAGTTTCAATCAATGCGACACCAATAAATCGCGATCGATCTGGCATATGGTGTTGTTTTTCGGTTTTATCGGTTCGATGATTACCACCGGATTGGTGTTCATCCTGATTTTTATCCCGCATTATCTTCATGAATGGAAAATCTTTGACATATACATTCTGCCAATGCCGCCGATTGAGCTTCCCAGTCCGATCAAAATCATCGGCGCGCTCAGCGGAGTGGCCCTGATGGTCGGCGGCGCCATGCTGGTTATTCGTCGCTGGAGCAATCGGGATGAAGTCGGCGCCAATGGCTATGCCGATTACCTCTTCCTGTATGTGATGTTTGTCGTCGGTTTGACCGGGATGTTGTCGTGGATTTTCAGAAGCTATGTCGGGGTGCCGATGCTGGCGTACGTGACGTACTTCGTGCACATGGTGTTCGTGTATTTTCTCCTCTGGTATATGCCGTACTCGAAATTCGCGCACATGATCTATCGCACGCTGGCTATGGTGTACGCCCGAAGTATCGACCGCCGACCGCGCAGTTTCGTTCAGGTCGGATAAAAAACGTCTGTCATAAACGATTTCAGGGGGACAAATTCGTGCGGACATTGCGCCGTCACCGGCGAATACGCCGGCAGATTGGTATCGCACTGGGGATAGCGCTGTCGATATCGCCGGTGTTCGGCGTTTCCGACATTGCCGACGGCAACACCGCGACCGACCTGTCAGGGATTGGCGGTTTTCTGGTCCGGCTGTCTGTCGAACATCAGGTTTTATATGCTCTGCTGGTTACGGGCATTATGGCGGCGCTGGGCATTATCGTGGCGGAGTTGACCGAATTGGCGCTGTCGCTGATAGGGAGGAGAGAGCGGGGTTTCCGGTAATCAGCCAATGCCGGTCCCGATCGGATGCTGACCATCCATTTACCGATAATCGGACGCGACTTCAGCCTGACGGTGCTGGTGACGCTGGGATTCTGCGCGGGAGTGCTGGGCGGTTTTTTTGGCGTCGGCGGCGCCTGGATCGTAACACCCGCCCTGAACATCTTCGGTATCAATATCGCGTATGCCATCGGAACCGATCTGGCGCATATTTTCGGCAAGTCGATTATTGCGACGAAAAAACACAGCCGCATGGGGAACGTGGACTGGCGGTTGGGACTGCTGTCGGTAATCGGATCGGTCATCGGCATGGAAGCCGGACGGCGAATGGTGTTGTATCTGGAACACATCGGTCGCGTGGAGGGAGTTGTCCGCTGGGGATACATGCTGTTTTTGTTCGGGCTGGGAGTGTTCATGCTGACTGATTATATCACGAACCTGCGGCGCCGAAACCGGCCCGGGCATGTGTCGGAAGGGGAAATGTCGCATGAATCCGCCGGAACGCTGGCGCGGTTCTTGCGAAAAATCAGTCTGCCGCCGTTTCTGGCTCTGCCGACCTCGGGGATTTCGCGCATTTCGTTCTGGGTGATTTTTCTCATTTTCGGTCTGACCGGATTCTTTTCCGGGTTTATGGGCGTCGGCGGCGGTTTTATCCTGCTTCCGGCATTGATCTATTTAATCGGCTGTCCCACCACCGTGGCGGTGGGAACGTCACTGTTGAGTGTCTGCCTGATGTCGGCGTACGGTTGTTTTACCTATGCACTGGCCGGACGGGTGGAAGTGATCGCGGCGGCAATCATGCTGGTCAGTGCCGCGGTCGGATCGCAGATCGGCGTGCTGGCGACACGATACGTGCAGGGATACGGTATCCGCCTGCTGTTCTCGGTCATGATAATCCTGGCCGGTATCTCGGTTTCACTCAAACAGGCGTATGCCGAGTGGCAGATAACGCTCTTGGAAACCCTGTCGGTGTACTCGGTAATGGGAGCGGCGATCTTGATAACGGCGTTTATCCTGATCCGCCTGGTGCTTGGCATCCGCAAAACCGGCATGACAGAATAAACGATGGATATATGATGAAAGGGTATATCCGATGGCGGTGGTAACAATCACGCGGGGCAAACTGCAGGTGTCGTTTCAACTGGCCGACCTGATGGCGCGGCGGCTGGGGTGTGAAGTCGTCAGGCGCGAAGACGTTATCGCGCGCGCACAAGAACACGGGATCGACGAATTCACGGTGGCGCAAATTGATGAGTTGGCCAGCAAGCCGCCGCAGTTCTGGGATCGCCAGGCGGTACAACGTCGGCACTATCTGACCATATTCAAGGAGTCGCTGATGGCATTCGTTGCCGGTGGCAACGTGGTGTATCATGGCAATGTCGGGCCGTATCTGATAACCGATGTTCCGCATCGATTTCGCGTGCGACTCACCGGTTCGCTGGCGTATCGGGCCGAGATGCTGGCAAACGAATCCGCTATTGGCATGAATGCGGCCAAAGACATGATTCTGCTGGCCGATGAACGGCGCGCCCGCTGGGTAAAACTATTATGCGGAGCGGATTTTTATTATCCTCCCAATTATGACGTGTATTTCAATCTGGATCGGGTGCGTGTCCCAACGATGGTGGACATGATCGATCGTGCGATTGCCGAGCCGGAATTCGTTGTCGATGAGGCGGCGCAGGCAAAAATCAACGACGCCTGCCTGTGTGCGAGAGTCCGGGCCGCGCTGGTGCGGTCGATGCGGACCCGGGGTATGGAACTGACGGTCTCGTGTCAGGACGAAAGCGGTGAAGTGCACATTTCGGGACTGGCCCCGGCGGTCGGTTTGGCGACCTGGGAGAATGATATCAGGGATGCGATCGCGGGACTGGATGCCATCCGTTCACTGACGATCAACGATCGCGGCAAATCGGATGAATAAATTAATTGCGTTGGGCAGGTGTGGTAAAATACCATATACGATATATGTGTAAGTCACGGACGATGTACAATCATCCCGAAACAACCGGGACAGAACAAGTGAGATGAGAAATGAGTAACAGTATCAGTTCGCTTTGGAAGAACGAAGACTGGTGGGCGGTCTGGTTCGGTTTTGCGATTTTTATCGCGGCTTTGCTGGGCTGGGTCCCTAAAATTCCAAAGGTGGGCAAATGGTCCGCCAATCCGGTGGATGCTTTTGTAATCATCAAGGACGGCATAATCACCGGCAATGTCCTGGTCCCCCTGCTGTTATTAATGATTTTTCTCGGCATCCTGACCGCGATCGGGATACATTTCATGAAAGTGCAAAAGGTCGGCAGGTACTTAATCGGCTTCATCGTCATCTTCATTCTGGCGACAGTATCCTACTGGATCGCGCATCAAACCAATATCGAATACTGGGGACTGAGCTACGCCATGTGGGCACTGTTGGTCGGACTGCTGGTATCCAACACTATCGGTACGCCGAAATGGCTGAAAGCCGGGGCGCAGACGGAATTGTTTATCAAGACCGGGCTGGTTCTGATGGGCGCGGAGATCCTGTTCAAGAAAATTCTCACGCTGGGAATGCCGGGACTGATGGTGGCGTGGATTGTCACGCCGGTCGTGGTCATTTTCATGTATATCTTCGCGATCCGGGTTTTGAAAATGAAAAACAAGGCGTTGGCGATTATCATTGCCGCGGCGACATCGGTGTGCGGCGTTTCGGCGGCGATTGCCACGGCCGCGGCGGCCTGTGCAAAAAAAGAGGATTTGACCCTGGCGGTCGGTATGACCTTGATATTCACCGTGGCGATGATGTTTTTCATGCCACTGGGAATTCAATTTGTCGGCATGAATCCCATCCTGGGTGCGGCCTGGATGGGCGGCACGATCGACTCCACCGGCGCGGTGGTTGCGGCGGGATCGATGCTCGGCCCCGATGCCGAAAAGGTGGCGGCGGTGGTCAAGATGATCCAGAACATCCTGATCGGCCTTTTGGCCTTTTGCGTGGCGCTTTACTGGGTCACCAAGGTCGAATGCGAAGAAGGCCATAAGCCGAACGCCATGGAAATTTGGTATCGATTTCCGAAATTCGTCATCGGTTTCGTTGGTGCGTCATTGTTGTTCTCCTTTGTGGTGGTTCCGGCCACCGGTGGCGATTTCAATGTCGTCGAAGCCAGTTATATCAATCCCGTGACCAAGACGCTTCGTGGGTGGTTCTTCTGCCTGGCGTTTGCATCAATCGGGTTGGAGTCGAACTTCCGCGATCTGGCAAGCCGCATGGAGGGGGGCAAACCGATGGTGTTGTATGTGGTCGGTCAGACGTTTAATTTGATTTTAACCCTTGCGGTTGCCTATCTGGCCTTCATGGTATTGTTCCCGAACGCGGTATGATGGCAGGGCGGTTGTACATGCAGACAGCGAACAGGCAATCACGCGGAAAAGACTGGATGAAATTCTTTGTCGGGCTGATGCTGTTGACCGGGATGGTGCTGTTTTTCAGCTCCGGTATCACGCCCCCAGGGATTTGCGGGGAAGTTCTGCGCCATAACCAGGCGAACAATATCGATGCCTCGCCATTGCTGTATTCTGAGTGCGACCACATGGCGGAACTCGAAGCGGGAGTGTTACGCCTGCGAGAAGAAGCCCGGGAACGGTTGGAACGATAAAAAGTGGAAACTTATTTGCGGGAATTGTGTTGTAAAGGCAAATAAGAAAACCTATATCAACGCACGTGGCCGGGAGGGCGGTTAAGGCCGGTCCCGCACATATGAGGAGGTCCGTTTATGTCGACCAAGGAAGCGCAGGAAAAAATCGTTGCCAACATGAAAAACTGGATGAAAATCGAAAACGCGTCGGTGGCGTCGACCGGCAAGGTAATCGAGAAAACCGATAACCCGATCGTTCGGCTGGTGATGGAAATTATTCAGCGCGATTCACAGATGCATTATCGGGTGCAGGAAATGATTGCCGACAGCCTGACAACCAAAACCATCACTTTGACCCCCGAAGAGGTTGCCGATGTGTGGGATATGATTGAAAAGCATATCGCGCTTGAAAAGAAAACGGTCGAACTGGCCGATCAGGCGCTGGCCGCTATCAAAGGCAAGAAGATGATGGTGCAGGAATACCTCCTGCAGTACCTGCTGGAGGACGAAAACAAGCACAACACCATTCTCGCCCGCCTGCAGGGTGTCAAGGACAAGATGTATCCGTACGGCTAAGACCGCGACATGGATTTATCGCATAAACACGAACGGCCCGCACGATGCGGGCCGTTTTTATCTTGCGATCCTCCGCAAATCAATCCGATTTCATGAACGCCGCGAGTTCATCGACCAGCGCCGGGATCGCCGGCGTATTCGACTCGAATGAAACTTTCAATCCGTGTTTTTCGACATGCCGGCTGGTCATTGGCCCAATGGAGATGATTCGGGCGTTGGCAAGTATTTTATCTGCTTCATCTTGTGAGAGATTCTTAAACAATCCCTCGACTCCCCGACCACTGGTAAATATCACCGCGTCGGGGGGATAGCTCAGCAGTTTATCCTTGAAATCCTGTGGCCACGCGGGGTAGATAGTCTCGAACACCTGAAGCGGTATGACATGTATGCCGGCCTTTGTCAGGGTTCCGGTTACCGAGTCGGTATCGAGATTACCGCAGACACGAACCACCGTGCCGTTTTTTACCTCGGGACTCTGCGCCAATTCATCCGCCAGCCCCTGCGACGTTGTCGCTTCCGGAATAAAATCGGCTTGCAGATGATACTCTTCAAGCGCCCTGACCGTACCGTGTCCCATTGCGGCGATTTTATACTCCGCCAGCTTACGAATATCCCCGATATGCGTAAACATCTGGTGAACGAAATACCGCACTCCGTTGTGACTGGTGAACACCAGCCATTTGTTGTCGCTTCGGAGTTGCTTGACAGTATCCCAGGCAGATTCATTGGTATCCTCAATGGTGGCCAGTGTGGGATACGGTTGCACCTCGGCGCCCTTTTCACGCAAGAGACGGTACATCTCCTGGGCCTGATCACCGGGACGGGTCACCATGATCCGTTTGCCGAACAGCGGTTTGTCGCCCAACCATTCCATCACCGGTTTCAGATCGACCACCTCGCCGATGACAAAAATCGACGGGGGCTTGATATGGTGTTCTTTCACCCGGCGCGGCATGTCTTTGAGCGGCGCCGTCACAACCCGTTGTGAGGGGTATGTCCCGCGTTCGATAACGGCCACCGGGGTATGTTCATCCATACCATTTTCGATCAGCCGCCCGGCGATTCTTTCGATCTCGCCGACACCCATGTAAATAACAATCGTCCCGCCCTTGGCCTTGGCGACCCATTCCCAGGGGACGGTCGAAAAACTTTTCTCGCGGGCTTTATGCCCCGTGACAAACATCACGAACGAAGCCTTATAGCGATCGGTGCAGGGAATCCCGGCATAGGCGGGCGCGGCGATACCGGCGGTGACACCGGGGACTATTTCGTAGCGGATACCATTTTCCTTGAGAAATTTGGCTTCTTCACCGCCGCGTCCGAAAATCAGCGGATCGCTTCCCTTGAGACGCACCACCATTTTGCCGTCGCGCGCCAGCTGCACCATCAACGCGTTGATTTCCTCCTGCGATTTGCAGGGACGGTCGGCGCGTTTGCCGACATAATGCCGCTCGACTTCGGCCGGAAGCGTGACCACCAGTTCATCGGCCACCAGATTGTCATAGATTACCGCCGTGCAAAGAGCCAGTAATTCCCGGCCACGCGCCGTGATCAGTCCCGGATCGCCCGGTCCGGCGCCGACCAGGTAGACGGTACCCATGCGTGTCTCAGTCATATTGTTCCATTCTTGGTGGTGTCAGCCAGTCCATCATGACGTGATATAATTGATCCCGCCGCGGTTGTCAAGACTCCGGTTGACTCGGATCATACTCGCCGGAGATCATTTTATCCAGCCGTTCGCTGATCTGGTCTTCGGAAAGCCGCTTGACGATGGTCTTCCAGTCGGCATTGAGAAAACGGTTGATGGCTTCGGCTTTTTCATTGGGTTTGTCGGCCAGCCGTTCCTGCATGCGGTTGCGGAACTCCGCGGCATGGCGGGCGATCTTGTTCCAGTGCTGGGGGAAAACATCATCCAGTAAAAGACGCAAATACCCCGATAAAAACGGCGCGGTGCCGTCGGTGCTGACAGCGACGGTGATATGATCACGTTTGACGACGGCCGGGAAGATAAAGTCGCAATACGGCGGATTGTCGACCACGTTGACCGGAACACCCGCCTCACGACAGTCGGCATACACCTGCTTGTTGACCTCCAGATCATCGCTGGCCGCTATCACCAGCCCGAATCGACCGGCTTCAGGGGAGACATAGACGCGTTGTTCGAGCGCGAGTCGTCCCTTGTCGGCATAGTATTTGATCTTGTCGTCGACCTCCGGGGCAATGACCGTGATCGTTGAGTCGTAATTCAGCAGGGTGTCGATCTTGCGCAGGGCCACGCGTCCACCGCCGACAATCAGACAGGGCCGATTCTTAAGCGAAATGCTGATGGGGAGATAGGTGTTTGCCATGATATATCCTCACTCGTCGGATGCCGACGTGCGTATTTTTATCTGCAATAACTTGTCCACCAGACGGCGGGTCATCATATCCAGCGCCTCGCGGTCCGAATCGGGAAGTCGGCCTGAAACGACCGCCACTTCCTTTTGCCGCACCTGCTCGAAATACTCGGCCAGACCGTTATACAGCGGTTCATGGCGAACATGGTCGAACCAGTAGAGAAACTCCGCCAGCTTGCGGTCGATGATTTCCTCAGCCCGCGGAAGTGCCTGCTCGCGTTCTTTCTGGCGATTACTCACGAACTGCCGGATATCCTCGAGATCGTATAGACAAATTCCGTCATGCGATCCTTTCGCGAAATCCACGTCGCGCGGAATCGCCATGTCAACCACCACTAACGGCCGATCGCTACGATCGGCGACAGTCCGTGTAATCATCTCGCGGTCGATAATCGGGTCCGTGGCCCCGGTACAGGTGATGACAATGTCAACCTCTGTCAGTAGCGACGGCAGTGCCGAAAGCGGATGCGCTTCGGCGTTGTACTTCCTGGCAAATTGACGCGCTTTTTCCACGGTGCGGTTGGCAAATACCAGACGCGCATGTTCGTATTTTTGCAGTCCCGATACGGCCAGTGAAATCATCTTGTTCAGCCCGACCAGTAAAATCACCGGTGACGATGCCTTCGCGATAATCGGATCGAGCATCTCTATCGTGGCGCTACTGATCGAACAGGCGCCTTTGCCCAGTTCGGTGTCGGTGCGCACTTGTTTGCCGACACGGAACGCCTGATGAAACAATCGATGCAAAACTTTCCCGGCGGCCTTGACCGCGCAGGCCGAGCTGTACGCCTCCTTGAGTTGTCCAAGAATCTGATTTTCGCCGAGAACCATGGAATCGATCCCGGCCGCAACGCGGAACAGGTGCACGACCGCATGTTTGTTTTTGCGAATGTAAAAACTGTCGCGAACGGATGACAGATCAATCTGCCGAAACCGGGAATAAAACCGTGCGACCAGATCGAAGATATCGACCGTTTTATCGGTCACCGCGTAAAATTCAATCCGGTTGCAGGTGGCGACTATGGTCGCTTCCTTGACTCCGGCCATGCGGCTGAACTGGGCATGCGCGGAAGCGATATCCTCGCGGCCAAGTTGCAGCGGTTCGCGCTGTTCGACGATCGTGGCATGATGATTCACGCCGCATACCATCAGATGCCAGTTGCCTACCGCCATGTGTTCATGAACTCCATATATCTATCATACGCGTCAATGCCGGCATTTATTGCATGGTTTGCACGCCGCCGCCGACTATAACGACATCCGTGAATCCGGCGTTTTTCAATATGTGGGCCGCCTGATACGACCGCACACCGCGCTTGCAGATTATAACAATCTTCCGGGTTTTGTCCAGTTGCGAAACGCGGTCTTTTATCTCTTTGAGAGGAATATTCAGGGCATTTATGCTGTCGGTGCCGGCCACCGATGGAATCGGCTGACCTTCCACTTCATCGGTCTCCCGTACGTCCAGCCAGAACGCGTCGCCGAATTGTTTCACGGCATGGTCGATGTTGGCAAAAACGAATCCAGCGCGTTGCGCCTTGGCGATTCCGGCCAGATGATGCAGGGGATCAAGCGCCTCGGAAAACGGCGGGGCATAGCCATGCTCGAAATCAAGCAATTGGTCAACCGTGCTCTTGAAATGCAAATGAGTCGAAAATGCATCAATCCGACGGCAAATGTCGCCACTCCCGACCGCCTGCAATCCCAGCAGTTGCCCGTCGGCGGTGTCATACACCATTTTGGCGGAGAAGGTCTTGTACTCCGGGTAATAGTCCGGCTTGTCGGGAAATGACCCCCAGGCCGCGCGGGTTTTCAAACCGGTTTGATTTGCGACAATCTCCGACAACCCGACCGCACCGACATGAAGATCGAAGACCTTGACCAGAAACGCCCCCAGCGCACCCGGGAACGGACGCGCGCATCCGGCGATATGCTCGGCGATGACACGGCCATGACGGTTGGCCATCGAGCCCATCGGAATATACATTTTGCGGCCGGTCAGCTGATTAACCGTCTCAATACAATCGCCTCCGGCATAAATATCGGGATCCGACGTCTGCATGAATTCGTTGACTTCGATGGCGCCGGTTTGACCGATGGCCAAACCGCAGGATTGCGCCAATGTGATATTCGGCCTGACCCCGAGGCAAAGAAAAACATAGTCCGCCGATATCGGCTCCCGTCCCGTCACATATACCACCGGATTACCGTCACCGTCGGTTTCGATTTTCTCCACGCCGACTCCGCTAGCCAGTTTTACGTCGTGGCGTATTATCTCGCGCTCGACAATCTCGGCCATTTCATCATCAAGAACATAGGGGAGGACATGATTTTTGATTTCTATGAGTGTCGTTTCGATTCCCCACAAGTCAGCGCAGGATTGAATAACTTCGCATCCGATCAGCCCGCCGCCGATCACAACCGCCTTACCGATTTTACCCTGCTCGGCCTGCCGCCGAAAATACGCGGCATCGGCGGGGCGCGTGAACGTCCGCACATTGGGGCAGTCCGCCACCGGGAACGGTGGTGGGGTCGGATTCGCGCCGGTTGTAATTACCAGTTTGTCGTAGCCGTGCGTGAACGTTTCGCCGGTATGGATCATCCTCCCGGTGATCGTTTTCTTTTCGCGGTCAATCGTCGTGATTTCCGCGGCGGTTATGGCGGTGAAGCTTTTTGCCTTGGCAAAAAAGTCGGCATCGCGTGCAACCCCGTATGATGTGATCAGCAGTTCCTCGAGACTGCTGATGTCACCTGAGGCGAAAAACGGCAAGCCACAGGTGCCGTACGATAGCAGCTCCTCTTTTTGAAAAAGAGTGATGGTGGCGCCGGGGCGACGTCGGGCCAGAGTGGCCGCGCATTTCGGCCCCGCCGCAACCCCGCCGATAATTACGCAATCGGAGTGCTGAGAGTCATTCATGATAAAAATCCCGGGTACTCAAGATCAAACAGTATCAACCATGAAATTAACGCCGGCGCGGGGCCGGCGTCAATAAGCATACGAAAATTTGCCTGGAAAAAAACACTATTTATATCCGATTTCCTCCCGGACCGCAATGGCCACTTTGTACAGAACCGTCAGCACTAAAAACCCGATGGCATAAATGCTGATGGTAATCATCAATTCCGGCAGGGTCGGCACATACTTTACCACCTGCCCGAGCGTCGAGGGAATAAAGCCGGTTATGACCAGTCCCATGCCTTTGTCGATCCACAGCGAGACAATTACTGTCACGCAGGCCAATCCCAGCAGTGTCGAATTCTGCCGTAGTTTGGGCACCAATAATAGCACCAGCGAGACAACGGCCAGAATCTCCGAGGTCCACATGAACGGGACCAGGAAATCATTGCCGTCAAGCCCGAAAAACAGGTACTCGAAATGATGCATGTGCTCCGGAATATCGCTATACAGCGCAGTAAACAATTCCAGCAGAACAAAGAAAATATTGATCGACATGGCATAGGCGATAATCACGCCGAGTTTTTTCAGCGGTTCACGACCGACGTCGTAATTGGCGAACTTCTTCATGACCAAACACAGAATGACCAGAAACGCCGGACCGGCGGCAAACGCCGACGCCAGAAAACGCGGTGCCAGTATCGCCGTCAGCCAGAACGGCCGCGCGGCCAGACCGGAATACAAAAACGCCGTCACCGTGTGTATACTGACCGCCCACGGAATCGACAGGACAATCACCGGTTTGATCCATTTCGGCGGGGCGATACCCTTGCGCTCGGAGTTGAAAGTCACCTGCGAGATCACCACGTTAAGCAGCAAATAGCCCATCAGGACCACACTATCCCAGAACATCAGTGAGTGCGGGGTGGGATGGAGAAACACGTTCACGATGCGAATGGGATTACCCATGTCCACGAAGATGAACAGCATGCACATGATGACCGATGAAATCGCCAGGAATTCACCGAGAATGGTCATTTTGCCGAAATCCTTGAAATTGTGCAGGTAGTACGGCAAAACCACCATCACCGCCGAGGCCGCCACACCGACCAGGAACGTGAACTGGGCGATATAAAATCCCCAGGGAACATCACGACTCAGTCCGGTAATAGCCAACCCGGTGTTGAACTGTTTGAGGTAGGCCAGCAATCCCAGGATGATGACCACGGACAGGACCGCAAGCCAGCCCCAGTATCGTTTCCCTCCTATTAATGCTTTTTCTATCATGCCCACCTCACACGATGTAATAAATTTCGGGGTTAGTGCCCAGCGAGGGTTTGCGGCGGATCGTAATATTATTCCGCAACAACTCCCGCACTTCCGATTCGGGATCCTCGAGATCGCCGAAAATCAGGGCTTTTTCCTCGCAGGCCTCGACACAGGCGGGAATCTTGCCGCGCGCCAGACGATCCGCGCAGAAATTGCACTTCTCCACCACACCGCGCGAACGGGTGGGGAAGTCCGGGTCGATTTCCTTGATGAACGGTCGCGGATCGCGCCAGTTGAAACTGCGCGAACCGTACGGACACGCCACCACGCAATACCGGCAACCGATACAACGATGCATATCCATCATGACAATGCCGTCCTCGCGTTTCCAGGTCGACTGCGTCGGACAAACCCGGACGCAGGGGGGATTGTCGCAATGATTGCAAAATACCACCGGGGTGGACTGACGGATATCCGCTTTGAGAAATTCATGATCCTGACTCGGGAACGCGCCCTCGAAATCCTGTTTCCAGATCCATTTGATTTCATCCTTGGGATTGTCGAAATTCGGCACGTTGTGGACGGAGTGACAGGCATCGATACACGCCGTGCATCCCTTTTTCTGCTGACATTTATGCAAATCAACCACCATCGCCCAGCGTTTGGCCTTGAGCATTTCACCCGTTTGGACGACCTGTTGAGCTTCCTCCTCGGCCAGCACTCCCAGCGTGGCTTTGCCGGTCAGTCCGGCCAGGGTACTCAGACCGGCAATCTTGATAAATCCTCGTCTATTTATACCCATAGGTCGTCTCCTGTGGCTCGATATGGCAGTCCCAGCAATAGGGATACACCGCCATGTAGTTGTGACACTGATCGCAGAAATCGGCCTTGTTGGAATGGCATTTCATGCAGGTGTTGGACAGACTCATTTCATACGTTTTGCCGTCCGGGGCGACAAAGGTCCGCTGACCCTCGCGCACCACCAGATCGCGCCATTCGTCGAGCATATCCATGTGATTGCGTTTCATGTACTCACCGTCGGCCATGCACTGCTCGTTGGGCGTGATGATTTTCGGATCAGGCTTATACGTGGCATTTCCACTGGCGACGTTAAACCAGAAGGGGAAGGTGATCAGGACCAGGAAGATCACTATCCCGGTTATGACTTTACCCGCATCATACATCTTCGGTGACCTCCTTTCCTTCCGCGACTTCCTTGATGGGCGTGCCGCGCAAATCGGTGGCGCGTTCGTTTTCACCCTTCATGATCAGCGCGTTACCGATCATTTCATGAATGCCGCCGACTTCGACACCGGGAACCCAGTACTCCAGAAGCGGCGGGAGCGTGGCCTTGTCGATGGCGCAGATACACAGCAGGATGTTCACGCCGAAGCGGTCATGAACGTACTTGCAGGCGTTGGCGCGGGGGAATCCGCCGCGCAGGCGCATCTCAAGGTTTTCATCGGTGCCCAGCCCAGCTCCGCTTCCGCAACAGAACGTCTGCTCGCGAATCGTGTTCTCGGGCATTTCATGGAAATGGTTACAAACATTTTTAATGACGTAGCGCGGTTCTTCGAGAAGACCCATCGCCCGCGCCGGATTACACGAATCGTGGAAAGTTACGTTCCAGTGATCGTTGCGACTCGGATCGAGTTTGAGTTTGTTGTTCTTGATCAAATCGGACGTGAATTCCATGATATGCACCATCTTGGTCGATTTGGCGTTGTCGAAACGCGTTCCCGTTATGGGGGAGACCGGCTCTTCGAGATGATTGGCCGGGCCGTTGATGGTGTCCATGTACTGGTGCAAGACGCGCCACATGTGGCCGCATTCGCCGCCGAGTATCCATTTCACGCCGAGCCGCTTGGATTCCATGTAAATTTTCGAGTTCAACCGCTTCATCGCTTCGGCCGAATGGAACAGCCCGAAATTGCCGCCCTCGGAAGCGTACGAACTCCAGGTGTAATCCAGTCCGATTTCATGGAACAGCGCCAGATATCCCAACAGGGTGTAGTAATGTGGCGAGGCGAAATAGTCCGCCGACGGTGCCACGAATAGAATCTCCGCACCCTTTTTGTTGATCGGCGCCTCGACCCGCACTCCGGTCAGCTCTTCCAGTTCATCCACCGCGAAATCGATACTGTCTTTGAACCCGTGCGGTTGAATCCCCAGGTGATTGCCGGTGCGGAAGCAATTGGCCAGCGGCGTGACAATCCAGTCGATATTGATCCCGACCAGATTCAGCAGTTCGCGTGCCATCATGGTGATTTCCGCGGTGTCGATACCGTACGGACAGAATACCGAACAGCGGCGACACTCGGTGCACTGATAGAAATAGAAAAACCATTCCTTCAGCACGTCGATTGTCAGCGGCCGACTGCCCGCGATTTTGCCGAGGACCTTGCCGAAGGCGGTGAAATTGTTGCGGTAAACCGAACGCAGAAGCTCGGCCCGCAGGACCGGCATGTTCTTGGGATCGCCGGACCCGATATAGTAATGGCACTTGTCGGCGCAAGCGCCGCATCGCACGCAAATATCCATGAAAACGCGGAAGGAACGGAAACGGTCGAGCCGCTCGCGCATACCCTCGAAGATAATTTCCTGCCAGTTGTCGGGCAGATTCCAATCCGCATCGAACGGTTGCCACTTCCGCGGATAGGGAAGACTCATGTACTCGGCGTTTTCCTTTACCGCGCCATAGTTGTATGAACCTTTCTTGAATTCGACCTTCGGATCCATCCATTTATAGCCGGGACGCGTGTATTGTACTTGTGCCAGTTGTTCCGGTGTTTTTTTCTCTTCTGCCATAGTTTATTCCTTCTCCACGGGCATCCCCGCCGCCTTCATGACATCCCGGAATTCGTCCTCGTATTCTTCGTACGTATGCACCTTGACATCATAATTCCAGGGATTGATATGCCGTTTGGCGCGGCTGTTGTTTGCCAGGTTGCGGGTCGGGCTCATGAAAACTCCGGCCATGTGAAGCAGTTTGCTGAACGGGAAATAGGCAATCAGCACGCTGACCAGGAAGATGTGCAGGTAAAAGACCGAGTCGAGCCCCGCCGGGATTACCGGTCGGAAACTCAACAGCCCCATCGCCAGTTCCTTGACTTCGACCAAATCCGCCTTGGCCGTGGTATAGCGCATCAGGTAGCCGGTGATCGCGATTCCAAGCAAAAGGAACAGCGGGAAATAGTCACCGGCCATCGACAGGTAGCGAAGCTTGACGTCATACAGGCGCCGGAACAGGAGAAACAATAACGCCGCCAGTATTAGACCATCGGTGATATAGATGATGGGAAGCCAGATCTGGAAAAAACCGTCGAGCGTCTGCAGGGCGGTGACGAAAAATGGCACCGGTTCGGCGAAGAAGCGCAGATGCCGTAGAAGGATAATCAGGAAACTGTAATGGAAAGCCATCCCGGCCATCCAGAGATATTTCTCCGAACCGTACACCAGTCGCGGACCTTTCTTCAGATCGACCTTGGTGTTGCGGAATAGCGACCGGAAGAAAAATATTTCCAGCGCCATGCGACCGATCACGCCGAGTGTCGTGTACGGGCTCTCCAGCTTGCTGTGCTTGATCCAGGAATGTGATTTCTGCTGACCGCAGATGGTCGGGATATGGAACGGCACCGGCGATCGCGCCCAGGTGATCACCCGGTAGACCAGTCCGATTAAAAAGGTGGCCAGTGCCGCGTAGGGAAATATCACGCCGAACAGGTACTGCAGTCCCAAAGAACCGGTTCCCGCCAGCGCGATAACCACCAACACGATCACTGCAAGGAGTGAAATTACCAGGGGCATCAGCCGTTTCCTCCTTTCCAAAAACGTCTCTTACCTGTTACCATTTGTGTCTTTCCCTTCCCGGCTTGAATGATTGTTCAAGACCTGCAACCGTTCGTACGGTTTGAACTGCCCCTGTCTGGCCTGCGTTACCCGGATATCGTTGATTTTCTCCCGACATTCCATGTAACAGTCGAAGGTAAACATGGCCAGATGGTCGATCTCGGACCAGTAGTGTGTCAGTTCCTCGTACAGGTGCTGCGATTTGATGTCATTACCGAGAGTATCCATAACCGCCTGTTTCAGCAGAAACACGAACACCACTGCCTGTGACGGATGAAAATCCTGCACGGCGCGAATCTTGACGATACCGGTGACGGCCTCGGTCACGGCTTCGGATTTGGTGCCGTCCAGAAGGCCGTCGAACAACGCCGGCAGGCCCGAAGAAAAGGCATATCCCACCGGATTGGTGAACCGGTCCCGGTTACTTTTCAGAAACTGGGAGGTTTTCTCCGGATAGGTGTCGATAATGGCCTGGAACCAGCGGTCGATGATGGTCTGTTTGTGTTTGTGTAAAAGCTCGGGCAGTGTCATGGTACCATAACTTTTCATCCCGTACGGATTACACTCGCCGGGATAGCATTTTTTACGTTACAACGGATCGGACACGTCCTGTGTCGATTGCGATCCGGCGACCGCCGATATGATTCGCACGGCCGTTTCGCCCTGCAGTGCAGGGCATGAAAAAACGGTCCGGAACAACCAGCGTCATTCCGGACCGTGTGAAACTTACACGCAACCGGTCGGTTTGGACAAGCCTGCAACTTTGCAGGCGCCTTTGGCCGGGCCGGACGGGAACAATTCGTAAACCTTTTTCAGCGGGAAACCGGTTTCCTTGCACAGTTTACGAATCATCGGCGCAATACCGAATTTGAGATAGTAGTCACGCAGATAGTGCACGAGTTTCCAGTGTTCTTCGGTCAATTCATCGACACCTTCGGTCGTCGCCAGCGCTTTGGCTATCTCATCATTCCATAATTCGGGATCCTCCATGAATCCGTCTTCATCGACTTCAATACTTACGTCGCCATGTGTAAAAGTCGGCATGATGTTACCTCCGTCTCTTGGTCTATAGGGTCAGTTTGCTAGTTACTTTCCGTTTAGTGCATTTCAATATATCCGCAGGGGCAGTTTTCGGCGCACTTGTCGCATCCCTTGCAGAATTCGAGTTTGAACTTATACTGCTCACCGCGTTTCTTGATCAGCGGCTTGACTATGGCGTTATCCTGGCAGAAACTCCAGCAACTGCCGCAGTCGAAGCACATCCCGCAACTCATACAGCGCTTGGCCTCGTTGATCGCCGTTTCCTGCGTGAACGTTTCGCTGATCTCCGCATCGAGCTGTTTCAGCCGTTCCTCGACCGCCATCTGTATGACCGTGTTACGCTCTTTAGTTTCGTAATAATCGAGTTTCATCTTGTCATGCCTGATGATCGGGAGTTGTTCGGGTTTGACGCGCTCTTCGCCCTTGATAGCCGCATCGATGGCTTCGGCGGCCACCCGTCCCTGAAAGACGGCAGTAATGGCAATGCCGAGATTGATGTTGTCACCGCCGGCATAAACATTGTCTTCTTTGGTCTTGCCGCTTTCATCGATCTTGATCCAGTCGCGACCTTCGCGAAGATGATCCAGCCCGGTGAAATCCGGCTCCTGACTGATCGCCGCGATCAGTGTGTCGAATTCCAGATCATAGGTGTCACCATCGATCGGGACGGGACGACGACGTCCGGACGCATCCGGTTCGCCAAGTTCCATGCGCTGGCATTTCATGCCGGTGGCGCGCTCGCCGTCCTTGTAAATCTCAATCGGAGCCGCCAGATAGTCGATACGCACCGATTCCTCGAGACCGCCTTCGATTTCCTCGTCAATGGCGGGCATCTCCTCACGGGTGCGGCGGTACAGGATGGTCACATCCGCACCGAGGCGCCGCGATACGCGGGCCGCGTCGATCGCGGTGTCGCCGCCGCCGATGACGACGACTTTCTTGCCGACATCGACGGATTCACCGGAGTTGATATTGTTTAAAAAGGCGGTGCCGGTCATGACGTTTGCGGCGTCCTCGCCGGCCACGCCCAGTTTGTACCCCTGATGCGCGCCAAGGCCGACGAATACCGCTTTGTATTCTTTCTTAATGTCATCATATGGTATTTCGCGGCCGACGGCGGTGTTTAATTTTAACTCCACGCCCATATCGAGAATGCGATTGATTTCGGCATCCAACACGGCCTGGGGAAGACGATAATCCGGAATCCCGTAGCGCAACATGCCGCCGCTTTTTGGGAACGCCTCGAACACCGTCACGGGATACCCGCGCCGGGCCAGTTGATAGGCACAGGACATGCCGGCGGGACCCGACCCGATCACGGCGATTTTCTCGCTGCGTTTTTCGTCGGTCAACTTTCTCGGCTTCAGGCCTTTTTCGATTCCGAAGTCGCCGATAAAACGCTCCATGGCGTTAATACTGACGGCGCCTTCCTTTGCCACACGGTTGCACTCGGTCTCGCAGGGATGCGGGCACACCCGCCCCATCACCGAGGGAAATGGCGTACGTTCGAGAAAGAGGTACCAGGCTTCGCTGATGGCGTCGTCGTACGATTCATTGTAATCCTCGGCTTTGGAAATCATCATCAGGGCCGCACGAATCTTATTGTGATTGGGACAATTGAATCCGCAGGGCGGCATCTTGGCCACGAACTGCGGCCGCCGCGATGACTGTTCCCCGGAGCCGGTGCCCGCACGGGCCATGCTCCCCAGTCCTTTCTTTTTCTTCTTTACAACCTTGGCCATGTTGCCTCTCTCTCATCGTAAGAAATGTTTTGTTCTTTTTCGTCACGGTCTGAGTCCTGCACTCTTTACTCCGTCAACCGGAAGAAAGACGCGTATGGCTCAACCAGTTGCCCTCACCAATCCCGCATTCATATCACCGGCCGCCGCCGTATCGGAATCACGTTTGCTGTCGGCGGTCTGTCGCCGACAAAGTCGTCGGTACTGCGTGGCATTAGCCGTAAATCGTTCCGCCCACGATGGCATGCCGCAGGCATGGATATGAGTATACATTGCCAGTGTCTTGTGCATAACCAATCCGTCACGTTTCGCACCACAACCGATACCCATCTCGAGCCGCAGGCACGTCATGTCGTCGGGCGGAGCCGTCACCGGACCGGAGTAATGAAACTCGTGGCCGGTTATCACCGCGCCGCGGTCATAAAACGGATTGTCACGATCGACCGTCAGTCGCGTGTACCCGTGACCGACCGGTCGGGCATGCATGACCAGGTCAACCGGGAAAACGTCCGCGAGGGGATAGGATTTCTCCGCAATCGTCAGAGACCGTGCCAGAAAAATCAATCCACCGCATTCGGCGTAAATCGGCAAACCGGCTTCGGCATGGCGCTTCACCGCCTCCAAAAGGGGGCGGTTGGCAACCAGCCGTTCGGCATGCGTTTCCGGAAAACCGCCGCCGATATATAAGCCGTCGATAGCGGGCAGGGAAGCGTTCGCGAGCGATGAGATCGGTACCAGCCGCGCTCCGGCTCGTTCCAGCGCCTCCAGATTTTCCGGATAGTAAAACGTAAACACGGAATCCGCAAAATAGCCGATTGTCGTCTGCACGGGTGTCGGAGTCATCGTCTTTATGTCCGGAACCGTGAAGGGTACGGTGTTGGTTGCTATCTGCAGAAGTCTGTCGACGGATAAATACCTCTCGGCGATTTCATTCAATTTATCATCGATAGCTGAGTTCGACCCGAATTCCGATGGCGGGATCAATCCCAAATGACGGCCGGGAATCAATGCCGCGTCATCGCCCAGTTTGGGAATGGCGCCCAGTACCGGCAAACCGCATGACTGTTCAATCGCGTCGGTAATGACCTGTTGATGACGCGGGCCGGCGATACGATTGAGGATCACGCCGCGAATATCAAGATCCGGATCGAAATGCCGGCATCCGGTAATCAGTGCCGCCACGGTGCGGGTGGTCTTGGTGGCATTTACCACAATGACCACCGGCGCCTTGACCAGTTTCGCCAATTCGGCGGTGCTGTGCGTCCCGGCGGCATCCTTGCCGTCGAACAGGCCGCGATTACCCTCAATCACGGCCAATTCACACGTGCGCGCGTGGGCATAAAATATCCCGGCAACGTCATCCGGCTTCACCAGAAAGGTGTCGAGATTACGGCAGGTTGTCCCCGCCGCACTCCCCAGCCAGGCGGCATCGATATAATCCGGGCCCTTCTTGAATACGGCGATAGTCAGCCCCTTTCGACGCAATGCGGTCAAAAGACTCATGCTGACTATCGTTTTGCCCGAGTCACCGGAAAGCCCGGCGATTACAATCCGCGGTACAGTATCAGCCATACATGTCAAACCCGGGGCGCCGGGTATTAATCGTTCGCGGCGCCCTCTCTGTGCGGAAGCTCTATGTAACTGCCTCCGAAATACGTATACACGCATTTGCCGGAGTCGATGAGTTGCTTGATGGCCAGTTTGCAGGTCTTCTTGTCAACTTCATCACCGAAGATTGAGACCATCGCCTTGGTCAGGTCCATAGGTTTCAACTTCTTCTGACCCTGAGCATCCTTCACCATGTTGAACATGGCGTCAGCGATTTCCTCTACTGTTTTAGCCACGATATTACCTCTTAAAAGGTTAAATGTGTGGACCGTTTAAACGTTAATCCGGCATGCTTGAAGTCGTCGATGTGTTCCTTCTGGAACTCGATACCGGACATCTTGAAGAATTTGGGCCAGCCGATACGGTTGATCCACTCGCCCATCCGTTCATATTTGCGTGCGTTATTCGCCCACAATTCGACCAGATTGCGAATGGCCGTGGTAACTTCCGGCCAGCGCGGCGGATTGTTCGGAATAAACGGAATCGCCAGCTTGGAGAACATCGGTTCGTGGCGGGCGTTGGACACCTTGCCGCCGATCCAGATCGACACACCGTCATTGAGCGGGTCGTTCAGGGGCATCGACGGGCAGACCGTGTAGCAGTTCGCGCAGAACATACAGTTCTCTTCCAACACTTCCACCGACGGGTTGCCGTCGACCGTCGCCGGACGAACCGCCGCGGTCGGGCAGGAGGCCACCACGTTCGGGATTTCGCACATCTTGCGGAGCGTGCTGTGGTCGACCCGCGGAGGACGACGGTGCACACCAAGAATGGCGATATCCGAGCAGTGTACGGCGCCGCACATGTTCAGGCAACACGCCAGAGCGATGCGCAATTTACCCGGAAGTTTTGTTTCCACGAAATATTCGAACAGGTCGTCCATCACGCACTTGACCAGACCCGACGCGTCGGTGGCCGCCGAGTGACAGTGCACCCAGCCCTGAGTATGCACGATACTGGTGATGGCGTTGCCGATACCGCCGATGGGATGGCCAATCTTGGCCAAATCCGCGATCAACGGCTCGATGTTATCCTGTTTGGACAGGAGAAATTCAACATTGTGACGACTGGTGAAACGGAAATAGCCGTCGCAGTATTTATCGGCCAGGTCGCAAAACATTCTGATCTTGTCGATACTGATCAGACGACCCGAGGCCGCCCGGACCGTGTACAGTTTGGCATCCGTCTCGGAGACATGCACCATGACGCCCGGCTTAAGGACCTCGTGATATTTCCACTTGCCGTAGTTTTCCTTGATGATCGGCGGCAAGAACTGCTCATAATGCGGAGGCCCGTAATCTGTTCTTCTTTCCTGCATAGCTTCTGCCATAGTAAACCTCTATAACATAGAATATGTTTTTCGTTTTGTTACCGTGAATAACCCTTGCCTTAGTCTTCTTCGTAATACTCTTCATAGAAGACGTATGGATTCTCGCGCGGATGGGCGACCATCTCCGGAACCGGATCGATCTCGATGGCATCGAGGAAATTCCCGAGGCCGACCCGCTGGATGAATTCACCGATTCGCTCACGGTTCTTGCCTTCTTCGCACCAGACATCCCACATCTTGTCGACCGTATCCTTGATCATGTCATAGGGCGGCTCGATCTTGATGAACGGGAAGAGAACCGATGACAGGAACGCACCCTCGATGATCGGAGCCTTGGAGCCGATCAGGATGGTCGCGCCGCGATCCTTACCGGGACGAAGCGCTTTTGGCATCACGTTTATGCAATGCATGCAACGGACGCAGAAGCTGTTGTCTATGTGCAATTCCTTGCCGTCCCATTCCATACACTTGGACGGGCAATTGCTGATGACGTCGGATTGAATGTCCAGACCGCGGTCGGCGTATTCCCGAACCGCATCCTGGTCGACTTGGATTTCGTCACGCCAGGTTCCGATGATTGACATGTCGGCGCGGGCGATGGAGGCCACGCAGTCGTTCGGACAACCGGACATTTTGAATTTGAATTTGTACGGAAACGCCGGGCGGTGCAGTTCATCCTGATAGTGCATGGTCAGATCATACGTCAACGCCATGGTGTCATAACAGGCCCATTCGCAACGCGCCATACCGCAACAGCAACTCGGGGTCCGTAAATCGGAACCGGAACCGCCGATATCGAAGTCGATTCCCTGCAAGTCGGTGAAAGTCGGCTCCAGCTGATCGGTGGTCGTGCCGAGCAGAATGATGTCACCGGTCGATCCGTGCATGTTGGTCAGGCCGGATCCGCGCTTTTCCCAGATGTCGCAGATTGACCGCAAAGCCTTGGTGGTGTAAAACCAACCGGCCGGCTGGTTGATACGCATGGTGTGGAAATGCGAAATATTGGGAAACTTCTGCGGCAGGTCGGAATACCGACCGATAACACCGCCGCCGTATCCCATGACACCCACAATACCGCCGTGTTTCCAGTGGCCGATTTTTTCGTTGTAGGACTGCTCCAACTGGCCGAGAAGGTCCGCCGCCATGGGGCCGTGCTTGGCCGCCATTTTGATCTCCTTAACGAAACTTGGCCATTTACCCTTCTCAAGCTCATCAAGCATTGGTGTGTTGGGAAGATTGTCCGCCATTGCAACTCCTTGATTTATATAGGTGTGTTCCTTAATTCCGAATGCTGGTTTCGGGTAACCTCCTGATCATCCATTCTGGGTTGCAGACCATAGAGATATCTGCCTTAACGATAGAGCTTCGCCCCGACTTGGAATGTTTACACCCGAATATGTTACTATTTTCACTATTTCAATAAATATTCTAATTAATTTGTTTACGCAAGTCAAGCATATTATGTGAAAAATTTCATTATCTATGGTTGCCAGGTAATCCCTAAATCGATCGGACGAAGAATACTATAATGTTCTAACTATTTTTAGTTAAACAAGATAACAAAATCGGTCAATTTTATTGGTGAAGTTGTCTCATCCGCGGATAATCCGAAATTGCCGCAGATTTCCCCCAAATCCGAATTGTCACCGTTGCAATTTCCTTTACCGGTCGATTTTAAAAAGAGGGCAAAAATCATCATTGTTGACCGTATTTTGTCTTCGCTTCGAGACGTGATAACTTCTATCCGTTTTCCCCATAAAAAAACCCGCCGAAAAGGCGGGTCTTTTTATCATAAGATAACGGATTACATATCCTTATACGGATTCGGCCCGACCCGTTCAATCGTCTCCAGAAAATCATCGAAAATCTTCGGGATTTTCTCGAAATCGGTGATTGCCAGCTCGTGGAATTCTACCCGTTCCTCTTCGAGTACCAACTGTTTGAGTTTTTCGCGGACATTATCCATACGATACTCAGCCAGCTCACTGCCCTTGATGAAGTGGCACTGGTAGTCGTCCCCCTTGCGGCATCCGATCAACAGCACCCCGTCATATCCGCTCGCAAGCGCGTCGCTGACCCAAACCGCGTTCATGGATCCGAGACATCGTAGCGGGATAATCCGTATCATGGCATTATACTGCATGCGCTTGATCCCGACCATGTCGACCGCCGGCATGGCGTCGTTTTCGCAGATAAATGCCAGAATACGCGGTTTCTCGTCGAACTCATCCGGCATCGGGATGGATTTGATCATCTTGGAAACCATATTGACGCTGTAATTTTTGAACGAAATAATGCGTTCCGGACAGGCGCCAAGACAGACCCCACAGCGGCGGCAACGGAATGGATTCGGCAGGGGAGTCCCCTTGTCGTCCTCGTCCAGCGCGCCGAACGGGCATTCCTCGGTGCATCGTTTGCATTGAGTACATTTCTGCATCATGAATTCCGGATAACTAAGATCGCCGGCTCGCGGATGAACCGCCGCACCCTTGGCGACCGCCTCGACGGCCTGAATGGCCTTCAGCGCTGCACCATAGGCGTCATTGATTCCAGTATCGAAATCCATGGGAGCGCGCACGGCACCGGCCGCATACATGGCAGTTCGGCGCGTTTCATACGGGAAGCAGATAAAATGCGAATCCGGGTAGCCGTATTTCAACGTCGGCAGGTCGGTGCCCTGGCGGTAGGTCAAATTCAGAATGCGGGCACCTTTCTCGGATGATTCGGCGGCTTTCTTACCGTCCTCGGTCTTGCCTTCTTCAGGCTTCGTTTCGCCCTCGGCGGCATCCGAGGTCGGGACTTCTTCGTCCTCAACCTTGGTGGTCGGGACCATGCCCGCCGCCAGTACCAGCATGTCCGCCCTGACCGTGATATCCTCGCCGAGAAGGGTTTCCTCGACATCGATTTCGATGGCGTCACCGGCCGTTCTAACTTCGGCGATTTCGCCCTTGGTCAGAAAGAGGTTGTCGTCGGTCTGCGCATACTGATAAAACATCTCATATTGGGCAGGAGAACGAACATCCTTATATATAATGTAAACCTTGGCATCCGGATACTGCTCCCGCACATACATCGCCTGTTTTAGCGACACCCGGCAACAGACCGCCGAGCAATAGGGAAGATGTTCCTGGTCACGGGAACCGGCGCACTGAATGAAAGCGATACTGTCGATTGGCTTTCCGTCCGACGGACGTTTGATCTCGCCTTTCGCCGCCATCTCTTCCATCTGGACATTCGTGATAACATCGGGAGTCTTGCCGTACCCGAGATGACCCAGTTTTTCCGGATCATACGGTTTCCATCCGGTGGCCAGAATGATCGAGCCGAATACCAGCGGTTCGGATGATCCGCCGTTGGTCAGGCTGACCTTGAATTTACCCGGCTGCCCGACCGTTTTGGCGACTCGCGTATTTTTATGGATGGTGATATGGCTGTTGCCTTCCACGGCCTTGACCAGATCACCGACCCCGGAGTCTTCCAATTGCTGATAGGGCGGGCGTTTGGGGAAGACCTGTTTGTTTCTGGTCGCCCAGCCGCCAAGTTGCTCTTCTTGTTCCACCAGCGTCACTTTATAGCCGGCCTCGGCCGCGGCCTTGGCCGCGGTCATTCCGGTCATGCCGCCTCCGACCACCAAAATATCCTTGCTGGTCTCCTCGACATACGGTACCGGCGGTTCGATATTGTTCACCCGCGCGATACTCATACGAATATTATCTTCGCCGAGAAGCTGGGTGTCCTCATCGTTGGCCGGATGCGACCACACCACCTGCTCGCGCAGATTGGCGCGGTCGGTCATGACATCGTCGCCGAATTCAAACATCTCCGGGAATACCCGGTTGGAACAGGCCGCGACCACGATCCGGTTCAGCCCTTCGTTCTTGATATCGGACTTGATCAGATCGCCGCCCTCGGGAGTACAGAGCGCGTCATGCGCTTTGCAGATTGCAACGCCTTTTTCTTTGGCGGCTTCGATTAATTTATCGACATCAAGTGATTTCCCGATATCACAACCCTTGCAGATATAGCAACCGATTTTCTTATCCATGGCGCTACCTCCTATTTCCCAGGTTGAGTGCTCGCAGGGTCGCGCCCGTGGCATCCTGAACCGTCGCCGAGACATCGAGCGGACGGATCGCCGTGCCCGCGCCGATCACACCGTTTTCAGATCCCGGGACGATAAATCCGAAATCATCAAGCGGCGTTTCCAGCGGTGGCGGTGCGTCGGCGGTATTGGGAACCATGCCGACCGCAAGGACAGCCATGTCGACTTCCATCTTGGTAATCTCGCCGGTCAGGGTGTTTTCAGCCTCGAGGATGAGATTCTTGCTACCCGCAACTTCCGTAATTTTAGCAACCTTGCCCCGGTGGAAGAAGAATTTCGCATCACCCTGTTGTTTGACATAAAAGTCTTCCAGACGTCCCGGCGAACGAACGTCGATATAAAACATGTGGATTTCAGCACCGGGATACCGTTCCCGCACATACGTCGCCTGCTTCATCGACGCCAGGCAACACACCGCCGAGCAGTAGGGGAGATGATTCTCATCGCGTGACCCGGCGCATTGCACGAAACCGATTTTGGCGATTTCCTTTTGATCCGACGGGCGAACCACTTTGCCCTGCGTCGGACCGTTTTCCGCCGCCAGACGTTCCATCATGACATTGGTGATGACATTGTCATACTTGCCGAAGCCGAGATTGTCGATTTTGGTGGCATCGTACGGACGCCAGCCGGTAGCCCAGACAATCGCCTTGACTTTGGCGGTGATGGTTTTGGCCTGCATGCCCAGATCGATAGCGTCATACGCGCAGGCCTCGACACACTTTTTCATCCGCGCATCGCCCGCGAAAGCGGGATCGATAACATAGCGGAACGGATATGCCATCAAATGCGGCAGATAAATAGCCTTGTTCTTATCGAGACCGTAATTGAAATCATTGTCACGTTCGATCTCACAAACCCTGGCGCATTCGCCGCAGGCGGTGCATCGTTCGTTGACGTACCGGGGATTGAGCGTGATCTGCACGTCATACTCGCCCGGACCGCCGGTGATTTTCTCAACGTCGGCAAGGGTCAACACCCGCACCCGGGGATTGATGCGAATCCGTTTCAGGTTGATTTCCATGCCGCACGTCGGCGGACACAGCTTGGGGAAATACTGGTTGGATGCAACCACGCGTCCCCCCAGAGAGGGTGTTTTCTCCAGCAGGATCACATGCTTGCCGACTTCGGCCGTTTCAATGGCGGTGGTCATACCCGCGATCCCCCCGCCGACGACCAGAGTATCAGCCGTGATCTGGTTTTCGCGCGGTTCAAATTCGGCCATGTGCAACTCCTTGTCAATTCGCCGGAAACCGTTCCGGTGAATTTCGTTATATGATTCTTGTGTTTATCCTCGCGCTTGTGAAATTTTTAACAAATAATGCCAAACAAATAAGCAGATTTCTCTGCCTTTTCACATGTTACGCAATCTGCCTGAAAAAATATTGCATAATTATTCATTTGTCAAGTGATTTGCTAAGGGTATGTTCGCAAACGGCTTCCAAAACAATATAAAGGAAAGATTTCACAAAGATGCCCCGGTGTAATAAGCCGGGCAATCGGAATTTCAGTCAAAACTAAACCGCAAATATCGTATCGTCCGCCCCTCAGCCAGATGACTTTTTTCAAAGGTCGTTTTTATGCTTAAAACATCATCGATGATCGGCCCGGCGTATACATCATCGATCACCTCGTGGACAATGCATTTCTGCTCGGCCAGGGTCTCTTTGGTATACTCGAACAGGTTCAATTCATCGGTTTTGAGATGTATGAGTCCGTTCGGTTTCAACACCTGACGATAGAGATCGAGAAAACGGGGAGAGGTCAGCCGCTTGCGCGCTTTGCACTTTCTGGGATAGGGATCGGGAAAGGTAATCCAGATTTCCGAGATTTCATCTTTGGTGAACATATCAGTCAGCAATTCGATTCGCTGGCGAATAAACCCGACATTGGCCAGTTTCATCTCCAGTGCGTTCTTCGCTCCGCGCCAGATACGCGCGCCCTTGAGATCTATCCCGATAAAATTCCGCTCGGGAAATGTCCGCGCCAGATCGATCGTGTATTCCGCCTTGCCACAGGCCAGTTCCAGTGTAATTGGATTGCCGTTCTTGAAAAAATCTTCCGCCCAGCGTCCTTTGGGCAGCGGTTCGTATTCGAAAACATTTGAAAATGTCGCCAACTCGGCGAATTTGGCCAGTTTGCCTTTTGACATAATACTTGTTTTACTTTCCGATCAGTCTGATCACCCCGCGGGTGAAATCAATGGTTATTCGATCATAGCGCTCCAAAAGCGAATTTCCCAACACCCCGATATTCCGTTTCGCGCCCGGCGGAGACAACGACGGCAATTCGGCAACATAGAACGGTACCCCGTGAACGATGAAAGACTCCAGCGCAATGCTGTCGGCCAAACCGATCTGCGCCGTAATTGTCATGCCGTCCAATCCCGAGAATTGTGCCGCCACAGTGGTGTCAATTCCGATATTGGCGGTTCGGGCGACTTCGGTCATCAGGATATTGTTGGCCGATCCCGTATCCAGTATGAAATACACCGGCTTATCATTGACCCGCCCGGTGATAAACATATGACTGCCGACAATGCCGAATGGAATTTCCGCGATATCCCGTGTCCGATCCGCGTTGTCATCGGCCATAAAATACATCACTGCCGTTTCTTCGTTTATTCCATAGCTGAATAGAATCACCGGTATTTGCGCCAGCAGATCCATCCCGAGAATGCCGAGTATTTCCTTGCCGCCGATTTCCGGCAGGCTGTCGACCACGCGAACTGTTGCGTTCTCCCAGCGATAATTGCCGATCCGTATCCACCGGAGATTGGTATACCCGGCAAACCCGGCAATTGATCCGCCAAATCCATCAATTACATTCCCCGTGATGTTGCGGTCTCCTGCGGCACTGACAGGCGACAGCCTAACGCTGTCGTCAAGCAGGGTGCCGTCGATCAGCGTGCTTCCCGCGCCGAAATCGATAATAAAACTGCCTCTCCGGGAACCGTCGACCCGACCCGTCGCGAACAGGTATCCGTTGTAATACTCCAGCGATGTCTTCCCCAGAATGGGATCTGCCGAATCCTGAGGTACGAGTATTGTTTGATTTTTATCCATGCCGGACACCGGGTACGAAAGCCATGCCAGCACGAACAGGCATATCAATTGAACAAACGGTTTTGCCATACGCATGATCGGGATAAATCAGTGTTTCGCCGCAATCGGCATGCGGCGGCCGATACCGAAGGCTTTGGAGGTTATTTTCAGACCGGGCGGAGCCTGCCGTCGTTTGTATTCGTTGCGGTCGACCGTGTGCACCACCCATTTGGCGACTTCAGAATCGAAACCGCGCTGGATGATGTCGCGCAGGGAATACCCTTCTTCCACATAATAATGAAGGATTTCATCCAGGATGTCATACGGGGGAAGCGTGTCCTGATCGGTTTGATCGGGGCGCAGTTCTGCCGAGGGCGGCCGCGTGATGATATGTTCGGGGATGACCGTCTGCTTTCTATTCATGTACCGTGCCAGTTTGTACACCGTGGTTTTGGGCAGATCGGAAATCACCGCCAGTCCGCCCGCCATATCACCGTACAGCGTGCAGTACCCTGTTGCCAGTTCGCTTTTATTGCCGGTGGACAATACCAGATACCCGAACTTGTTAGAAAACGCCATCAGGATATTCCCCCGGATACGGGCCTGCACGTTTTCCAGCGATACGTCGAGTTCATTGGTTTGTAAATGATCCCGGAAACTTTTCAAATACGCATCGTAAATCGGTGCAATCGGAATGACCCGCAGTTCCACACCGAGATTGTCCGCCAGTTGACGGGCGTCGGCGAGACTGGCATCCGATGAGTACTGCGATGGCATTGCGATACCCAGCACGTTCTCCGGGCCAAGCGCGTGCGATGCCAGACAAAGCACGATTGCCGAATCGATCCCGCCGGAGATTCCGATTACCGCCTTGGAAAAACCGGTCTTGCGAAGGTAATCGCGAATCCCCAGATGAAGGGCCGATTCGATTTCCGCTTCTTCATCGGGGTGGTCAATCATTTCACCGGTTCCGGACGCACTCGTGTTGATCGTTATTATGCTTTCTTCGAATGACGGCAGGGCTGCGATGATGTGTCCCTTGCCGTCCAGACATAGACTGCGCCCGTCGAATATCAGCTCATCATTGCCGCCGACCTGATTGACAAAGACAAAGGGGATATGATGCTTCTTAATATGATTCACCAGCAGACGGTACCGGATTTCATCCTTGCCGAGATAAAACGGCGAACCGGAGATATTGATAAACAGCGTTGCTCCCCGTCGCGCCAGAATACCGATCGGATCGATGCCGTACGCACCATCCGGCCACAATTCCGGTTCATTCCAGTAATCCTCGCAGACGGATATCCCCAGTGTTTCGCCCTTGAATGTGACCGGATTGATATCCGGGGCGGGGTCGAAATACCGCGGTTCATCGAAAACATCATATGACGGAAGCAATGATTTATACACTCTGCCGACGATATCGCCGTCGGCAATCAGCAAAGCCGCGTTGTGCAGACGGCGCTTGCCGTTGGTTTCGCTGGTCACCGGCGCGCCGATCAGAATCCCGGTTTCCGGAAACTTCAGTGAAAATTTGCATAGACGCGCGATGGCATCATCGACCCGGTCGACAAATCTCTGCCGTACTAAAAGGTCATGCGGGGGATACCCGACCAGGAACAATTCCGGAAAAACGACCAGATCGGATTCCCGACCGTGTTCCTGCACCGTTCGACAGGCTTTGTCAAGGTTTCCCTCGATGTCTCCCACGATCGGATTCAACTGCGCCAGCGTCAATTTCATGTCGTATCCATTCCTGACAAAAGTGCCGTTTTACACCCGCGATTCTCACCATATTAAGCGAAATTCTGTCCGATTGGCAATTACTTTTACCGAATCAAACGAAATTAGCCCATGAAAAAAGCCCGGATATAATTCCAGGCAATAAGAAATGACACAACTGGCAGTGCGATCCTGTTAATGCCGAATGGAATTGTCTGGCCGGTCTGTCAGGGGCATTGCGGCGCCGGACCGGGAGGCGAACCGTAGATGAAGGATATCAAACATAGGATGTCGAGCAAATTGACACTGCCGTCCGCGTTGGCATCGCCGCACTCGATCGGGACCGGTGCTTCTCCGGGAGGATTGCCGTAGAGGTATGAGATTAAAAACAGGATGTCCAGCAGGTTGACGCTTTGATCGCCGCTGGCGTCCCCGCAAACGTACGCGGCAATACTGACCGCATGCGGATCGGACCAGCCGCTCTCCTCAAGATATTCATCCCGCGCCTGAACGCGCACTTCGAAATTCCCGGCGGAAATCCATTGATGCGTTGCCTCACAATCCTTATCGGACTCGAACGGTCCCAGCCAGTCGGACTGACTCCCGTCGCCCCAGTCCCACCGAAAGTGCAAATACCCGCCTTCGGGGTCGACGGAAATCGTGGTGAAATGATAAATCGTGTTAACAAGGCCGATGGAAACGCCGCCCGGCTGAGTCGGTGTCGATGGGGCTTCATTGTCGATTTCATTATTGGTGATTGTTGCGATGATTGACAGTTCTCCGCCGCCCAGCCAGGTCAGTGACACCGACAGTTCAAGATCGGGGACAACCCGTGCCCCGGCGGTTTCGATCATTTCAAGATACGGATCGAGTTCGACATATCCAAAGTACACATTGGCCAGACCGCCATCGCCATAACAGGTTGGTAAAAACGCCAGATTGTAATCGTCATACATGCGCCGGGAGGCTTTTTCATTGTCACTGACAACCATGGCCGCGTAAAAAAACGGATAAGCATACATGCTGTCTATCTCATGCAACGCGTTGCGGGTGCGGGGGCAATACCCGCAACTGGTCGTGACCGCCTCTTCGATAAACACCGTATGCGTAAAGCCAGCCGTCGCGGTATTGGCCCATTGGCTGTCGGGAGTGGCCGCCGCAACAGCATCGACAAAGTGCGCATCGAACGGGTAACCGTCGGGTGGATGGGAATACCCTTGGTTCGGATCCGTGTTGAACAGCACGGCAATGACCATGATATTGTCGACGGTGACATCGCCATAACCGGCTTCGGCGCCGTCCCAGGTAATCGTGTCGGTGTACGATTGCTGCGGATCGAGCACGACCAATTCGTCGCGGGCGAAATCCAGAAAACCGAAATCGAAATTAACCAGCGAGGCGTCCTGCCAGCGCGATGCCGGTTCGACTACGTATATTTTCAGCCATCCGGAATACGGTTCAGTCGCATTAGCCATTCCGGATGTAAATAACAGGCACAACAGTGCGATTAACACACGTGGTCCCGGCAATCGGTACGTCCCTGCCGGACTGGCTTGGTTCATTGAATATCCCCCATTGCGATTATCATAATAAACGGGGACGGTCTCCCGTCCCCGCTACTATTTGGAAACTGCTTACGGGCAGAGTGGCTCAGGTCCCGGCGGCGAACCGTAGACATAACTAATCAAATTTAGGATATCCAGAAGATTGATATCGCCGTCGGCATTGGGATCGCCGGCCTCCATCGGATCCGGCGGATCACCCTGCGGCGTTCCGTATATGTACGAAATCAAATGCAGGATATCGAGCAGGTTGATGGCATCATCGTTGTTGGCATCGCCACACATATATGCCGGGGCGATGTCAACCGAGAGTGCCGGTGACCAGTCGGATTCCGCATCCCATTCATCCATGGCCTTGACCGCGACATCATACGTTCCCTCGTCAGCCCACTGATAGGTCTGCTCGCAGGTTTCGCCGGAATTGTACGGTCCCAGCCAGTCGGATTCGGTTCCGTTGCCCCAATCCCATTTGAAATACACCGTGTTGGCATCGGGATCGGTGGTAGATGCCGTAAACTGATACTCCGTATTCACCGTTCCTTCGGAGACACCGCCTGGCGCGGCGGGTATATCCGGAGGCTCGTTGATTAATTCGTTGTTGACAATAGTAAAGATGACTTCCACCGTCTCATTACCAAGCCAGTTCAGTTCGATGTCCAGTCCAAGTTCGTGAACATCGCGCCCGCCGGCATAGACGATGGCGTTTCCATATAGGGTCTGGGAGGTGGATCCTCCGGCAATCACACTGTCTCCGTCATCCACGTATACCGTCGGAACATAATACATATTATGTTCGGCCAGTCTCTGGGTGGCCTTGGGATTCCCGTTGGTACCGGTAACCATGGCGGCGTAGAAGAACGGGTAGGGATCGTAATTAAAAACTCCGTTTAGGGCGACACGCGTCCAGGGGCAGTACGGTCAGCCGTCGCGCGTACCTTCCTCCACGAATACGGTATGGGTGAAGCCCGGCTCGGAGGTTTCATTGGACCATTGTTCCGTCGTCGTTGCCGCGGCCGTTGCCTGGACATAATAGGCCGAAAACGGGAAGCTGTCCGGAGGAACCGAGAAGCTCCGGACCCCTTCCTCTGCAAATACTACCGCAATCGCCATAATATTGCCTTCGGTCAAATTCGGGTTGTTCCAGCCGCTGCCGTTAAAGGTCACCGTGTCACACAAGGTGTCCAGATAATTAATGGATATGTCGGCATTATACGCGAAATCGAGAAAACCGTAATCATAATGCGCGCCGCTGTTATCGGTATAGCGCGAGAACGGTTCCACGATATAAATCCGCAGGCGACCCGAAAAACCCTCATTTGAGGCGGCCCGTGCCGGTTGGTCCACGGCCTGATAACCGGCGGCCTCCATGAAAAGCGAATAATTGGTTTCGGCACTCGTCACGGCTGGCCAGAATAACAGCATCACGACCAACACGATGGCGAAAGCACCGAACTGCCAGTGGTTTTTACTCATAGATATTCCCTCATTCTTGTATTAAAAATTGAATTTGTAATGTGCGCGTATCGGCAGGTTCCCATAGGACAATAACTTACAATCTGTAGTTGCGGTATGTCGTCCCCGTTACGAAATGGTGTACCATTTCGCACGTATAACGGTCTGCTTAGCTTTCAATAAAATACTATATTACTCCATATTGTCAAGGTAAAACCTTGCGACCAACCGGGTTTTATGCTCCATCGCTTTGATGTCTGAGCAATAAGGCTATTTTCTGACAATAAACGCCAGCGCCAGCGACCAGTCGCTGTACGTATACAGACTCTTGGAGGAGGTATTGTCGGTATATTCCATATATACCGACGGCTCAATGAAATATCCCCCCCGCATGGCAAAGGGGCGTTGCACCTTCAGGAAAAACCGCGACTGATAATCAACCCGTGATTCCGCCAGATTGAGATAATACTGGTCCTTTTCCAGTGTTTTCAGATACCGTTTTTCCCAGTAGCCGACACCCGCGGTGTCAATACAGGCCGGAATCAGAAACGATTTTATCGTGGACGTGACCGCATTGCCCTCCCATAATGATGCCCAGGGAGACAGGTTTTCATTCGATGAGCCGAAAATATAGCCGATATCCGTGTCGCCGAAATATCGTCTGGTAAACGTGATATTGATGCCGGTTTTGGAACCCAGCGGCCGCGAAAATCTCGGCGAAATGTAGAATGAGTTTACATTCCTTTTTATGAACATGGTGTCGCTCAGTTCGTCTTCGCCCGGATCGGGCAACACGCCGAATATCTCCTCGCGAATGGAATTGTATTCCAGATTGCCGTGCCCCACTTCCACGTCAAAACTGTTCTCCCACGGCGCGACAATATTTACCCCGAGGTATATTTCATAACTTTTTTGGTCGAACCGCTTGGAATCGAGATAGGAAACGGATTTGAGCAACACGCCGGCGCGATGCCGCACGGCATCGCTGAATGTACTCTGCATGCCGATCGCTACATCGGCGTTGTTGTTGTTGAACCCCTTATACGCCTCGCGATAGCGCTGAGTAGTCATGTTGCCGGATATGTACAGGGAGATGTCGGCATCCTCGTCGGTCGGAATGATCGTGCATCCGCCGCCCCCGAGAAAACAGCTCAATCCCGCCAGGCTGTCATATTGTGTGTATTGACCGGTAAGGCTTATTTCAACACGGGAAAAGGGATGATAGCGCACCTTTTCCGAAAAAGTGTAATATCGGTCATCTGTCCCGCTGGAATCCTTGGTCAGGTTTTCCATGTATCCGCTGGTAATCCCGAATTCGTGGGCAACCTGGGCATGCGCGGCGGACGTGATAAAAATGAGCATCATGATGGCCATGCGCAGATATTCTGATAACGGCATGATGAGTCTCCTGACTGTGGTTTAGGGGCGACAAACACCGCCGGAACAACCGCCGGCGCTTAATGCGCCGATACCGATCCCGTTGCCGGGGCCGAAATTGTCACCGGCACCGAAACCTCCGCGGTTGGTGCAAAGCGCTCTGGTGGTAAAACTGAGGCGGGCGAATTTCTCCGAGGTGTTCCGGGGAGCGACCGTCGGATTTGAGAACCCGGCATCGAAATTGACAAACCCGGTTGCTTCTGAAACGGCGGAGGAATTCTCCGCGGTTTCACGGTCCGTGGCATCGGGGATTCCGTCGGCATTCCGGTCAGTGGCATTGTCGTTACAACCGTCGCCATCCAGATCAACATAGGTTGTGTCTTGTTCTTTGGCCGTTTCCGCGACGATGTTGGAGGTCATTCCCGGCAGTACGATGGCTATCGCAAAAAACATCGCCGGCAGTATTTTTGATACAGTCATGCTTACCCTCGTTTCTGTACACAGCAGGCATCGATTTCGGGTGATCAACACCCGACGGGTCTCTAATTTCTTTAAAAATTAACTGAAACGATCCAGTTTGGCAAGATATTTCTGATCGGCGCGACGGGGCATACACGCCTTTTGCCGGGCGGTGACCGCCGCCCGGTTGGGTTATGGAAAAGACCTTGTCATTGGCGAATGGATATGGTATATCGTGATTGATGACAATCACCGCGAATTGAGAAGCGACCACCGGGTCTCTTGATGCCGGACACCTTGTCATGAAATAAGCATAGAGGGAGTCCCCATGATTGATGATATCCTGACAAAAGCCCAAAATGATTTCGATCTGGAGCCGGATGACGTCGCCGAATTGCTGGCGACGCCGTTGTTTTCCATGGATGCGGCCCGGATGCAGGCCGCGTCCCGTTTGAAAAGCCGCAAGGCCAGTCTGAATTATGCCGAAGTGCATGCCGTCCTCGGACGTATCAATACGAGTGACGAGAGTCCCGAATCATATGCGTCGATGGCCCGGCAATTGGAACAGGATGGTGTCAATGCCCTGATTGTCGGATACGAAGGGAGTGAATCGTCCGATGATTTTCTCAAACGATCTTCATTGATCAGAAACGCCCTGAGTCCAAAGACCATGATAGTGGCCGCCGTGAATGCCGTAGAAGAAAAACCACTCGATGCGTTGAAATCTACGGGGTACAACGGCGTTCATCTGACGGTGCACTCCGGCAATTATGACGACCTCATCGCCCTCGCCGATCGGTGTGAGACCATTCGAGCAGCCGGACTTCTGCCGGGGATATGCCTGGTCGGATTAACAGCGGATATCACTGATGAGGCACTGGTCTCCGCGCTGATTGCGATTCGCGATGCCGAACCCGCCCTCAGTGCCGTGGCGCGACACGATCCTTTGGGAGCGGGGCGTTATCATGAACCCGGTCGGCTGACCACGGCACGATTGACCCATATTATGACGGTAATGCGACTCACAATGTTCGGAGATGTCCCGGCGGTCGGCATCCATGAACCGGACGTGATGGGCGCGGTCGCCGGGGCCAATATTCTCTGGGCCACGGCGGCGGGAAACCAACCCGGACCGACGGTGATAACCTTGCGCGAGATGTTTTATGACGCACAGTGGCGGGTGCTCGATGGACCGTCGCTGTGCTACGGCGGCACGTCGCCGGAACAGCTGCTGAAGAACAAGTAATGCGGAAATCCCTTTTGTTTTTGCGCCGTCGGGCATTATACTGGTCGATATCGTAAATCGCATGAACAACCGGCAGAATACCTGTCGAAGGAGGAAATATGATAGACCCGCGTAATGATAAATTGGCGGACGTCCTGGTGGATTACTCCTGCGCCGTCAAAAAGGGTGACATGGTCTATATCGCGGTGCGGGGAATTCCCTCACTCGAACTGGCCAAGGCGATTATTCGCAAGGTGACCGATCGCGGTGGGGTGCCCTTCTGGTATTACAACGATGACAACATGACCCGGCAGTTCTTACTGCGCAACACCGAAGAGCAGATCAGGAAATTCGCGTCGTTTCATCTGTCGATGGCCAGACGCACCGATTGCTATATCAGCATCAACGGCTCGCAGAATCCGTTTGATCTCAATGACGTTCCGCCGAAGAAAATGCAGGCATATAAAAAGCTGTATGCCAAACCGGTGTTAGCGGACCATATCACCAAGAAAACCCGCTGGGTGGTCGTCCGGTTTCCCAACGATGCCATGGCCCAGCTGGCGCAACAGCCGCAGGAGAAATTTGAGGATTTCTATTACGATGTCTGCTGTGTCAACTACAAGAAAATGTCAAAAGCCATGGATCCGCTGGTGCGCCTGTTGAAAAAAACCAACAAGGTGCATATCAAGGGGAAGGGAACCGATTTGGCCTTTTCGATCAAGGGCATCCCGGTCATCAAGTGCGACGGGCGATTCAATGTTCCGGATGGCGAGGTGTTCACCGCGCCGGTTCGGAATTCCGTAAACGGGATTCTCACCTACAATACACCGTCGCTGTATGAGGGCGAACTGTATGACAACATCCGCTTCGAATTCAAGGACGGCAAAATCATCAAGGCCACCTGTTCCGGGGATGATAAAAAACTCAATAAAATCCTGGATACCGATCCGGGAGCGCGATATATCGGTGAGTTCGCGCTGGGCGTCAATCCCATGATCAAGGAACCGATGAAAGACACGCTGTTCGATGAGAAAATCGACGGGTCATTCCATATCACACCGGGTCGGTGCTATGATGAAGCATCCAATAAAAACAAATCCGCCATTCACTGGGACCTGGTCTGCATTCAGCGGAAAGACTACGGCGGGGGAGAAATCTGGTTTGACAACAAACTGGTCCGCAAGGACGGCAATTTCGTCGTTCCCGAACTGAAAAACAAGTTCACCCGCAAGGCGCTGGGCGGTTGATAACATCGGCCCCGCACTTGACAAATAAAAAAGGCCGCGTCGCTTGACACGGCCTTTTATCTCTTTTGTTCCGCACCATCAAGTATCTGAATCGGCGTCGCCACGCTTGTAGCGCCGCAGTTGGGCATTGTGGATTCGCCCCTTGATACGGGCTTTGGCGATAACCGCTTCAAGCGGCTCGTTGGGACGAAGCGGCATTCCGGTCAGTTTCTGTATCGCCATGATTTGTTCTCTGGTCTTCTCCCGGCGCTTCATCATAATAATATTTGCTTCAAGCTCATTCAGGCCGCCGATTGATTCGGGCAGGAAGACATCCCAGAGTCGACGCGGAACGCCATCCAACATCTCACGGATATGCGGGTATGCAACCAGCCTGACGTCATAGTTGTCATTCATGATTACACCCCCGTCAATTGATGGTGAATAGCCGCCTTTGCCGATATTGTCTGTTTACCGTTTTTCATACCCCATGCAACACGGGGGAGAGGAAAATTGTTCCCCCGTGGACGAATTCCCGCCAAATATACGACATTGCGGGAGTGCATAACTTTTGCGGAGGCCGATGCCAACGAATCATCTGCTTGCCTTAGTGTAGCCTAATGTTGCCGTTGGTAGTGATAAAAGGATTCCTTACCGGGGTATTCCGCGTGGCGATTTCATGTTTGTACGCCTTCGATTGACGGAATGTAAGATACAAACCGCCAGAGTTTCGAAGTGTAACAGCAATACCCAATCCCCTTTGCATGATGAAATCCAATTTCCTCACCTCCTTTGCCCGAAACTTATTCCATGGTTATGGAATACGATGACATCTTCCTCCACAAAAGCATGGCGACTTCATCGCTCTTCCCGGTAAGGAATATTTTATGGTCTGTTGAAACCTGTCTCCATTTTTAACATAATGGGGCAGGAGTCCGGATTGTGATACTCCGAACAGCATAAATCCGGCACTGAACCGTGCGGTCCAGGTGCTCCTGCCGAATTTGTAAGCCGTGTGCCGACTGGCGGCACACGGCCCTTGTGATTACTCACAATGTCCTACTTCCCCTTTTCAGTGCGGTTGTCTCTTCCTCGATAATCCGGCGATCGGATCGCCATGTATCGGCTGTCATTCGCCAATCCGGTCCAGGCGGGTGCCGGTATCCTGTCGACCACATCGTATCGACCGTGCTCGAAGACAAAACCGCCCGGCGATGTCTGCCATCCCCACCGCCTCAACCTGCTAAACAATGCGCGCCCGTTTGATCTGCGAAAACGAGATGTCTCCCTGTTGTTCCGCTTCGCGTGCCGACAAACGCCAGGTGTCCCGGAAACACAATGCCGGATTTTCGATTTCCACCTCTCTGGTGTTGTTCGAGTGATCCGCCAGGCTGATATTCACCTTCTGGTTGAACATGGCCGCGGAATGAACGATCAACGTCGTTATCAAATCGGAAATGTCCCGCGAATCCGATTCCGTGTCAAACCGCTGTTCAAACGCCTGCCACAATTCGGTCAAAGGTATTTTCTGACTGGCAAGAATTTTGCGCAACAACAACTCCGTGTCCTGTCGGTAATACCCGTTGGCCTTGCGTGACAGCAATGCCAGGGCAATGGTGATTAAGATCGTGTCGTCGATGTTGAGTGATATCCCCTCCTGTTCCCGTTGACTTTCCAGGCGATACCCATGAAGGGCACGATCATACGTGACCGGTATCCCGGATTTGGAGATGTAGGTGATATACCGATAGGCGGTGCGACGCGACACGTTGCAGGCTTTGCTGATAGTGTCCACACTCACGCTCTTGCGATCAAACAGCAGGTTGATCACCCGAATGATTTTTGGTACGTTTGCCATAACTCCCCATAATAGATGAGGGGGGCACCCCCTCAAGGCCCACCCCTCAACTATCCCCTTTTAAGTAAGAATTTTGATTGCCAGTATTACGATGTCCATGGTTGTCAATCCTGCCGGTGTCTCCGGCTCAACCTGAAATATGCCACCGGTGCCGGTGTCGGTGCTGTCATCCGCCGCAGTAAGCGGGGGATTAATGACTATCGGATCAGCCTCCGCATACACCGATGGGGTCAATTGACCAATCAGAAACATCATCAGGGCAATTCCGATAAGGAATATCATGCCCTGGAATCTTGACTGCCTTACTCGCTTTGCCATCACATTGCCTCCTCTGAATTTGTCTGGTCGAAGTTGCGTGCTCTCTATGCACGCAGGGCTATTGCAATCGGCTTGCCATATATTGTCATGGGCGAGCAGCCAGATAAGTGGCCGTGGGGCATATGCTTATGGCGAGTCGTCTGAGTCCGGGTGAGGGGGTGCTGTTACTGTTTTTGTGTCGCAAAGGAGTCAATAACGGCACATTCGTCTATGATATTGGTGCAAAGCGAGTTATGAGGGGTATGCCGACAGGATGAATTCGGCACATCGACACATTTCAAGACCAGTCTTTTTTGCTTATGGCGAATTTTTTTATGCGACGCCGTAATGCGCCGTATTTCATGTGCATGTCTCGTGCCGTTTTGGCCTGATTGCCATGATTGAGCCTGAGATAACGGCAAATCTTCACGCGTTCTTCGCTTTCGAATCGGCGTTTCGATTTCTTGGTGTCTTTCAATTCCGTGCGAATTTCCTGACTTAAATCCTCTACGCTGATTGTCCGGCCGGAATATAAAATACAGAAGCGCTCGATCATATTCCGTAATTCGCGGACATTTCCCGGCCACGAATACGCCGTCAATGCCGACATGGCCTTTTCCGTAAATACCGGCGGCATCGCCGTGTTTTTCTTGAAAACCGAAACATAATAGTCGATCAGAAGCGGGATATCCTCCGGACGTTCCCGCAGGGGGGGGATCGTAACTTCAATGGTGTTGATACGGTTGAGTAACTCACTCCGAAACTGGCCGGTGCGACTCATCTCTTTGAGATCTCGGTTCGTTGCGCAGATGAAACAGATATCGGGTTGCATGATACGGTTGCTGCCGACCGGACTGTAGGTTTTATACTCGATAACACTGAGTAGTTTGGCTTGCATGGTAAGCGGCATGTCGCCGATTTCATCCAGAAAGACCGTGCCGCCGTCGGCAATCGTGAATTTCCCCTCGCGTTCATTGACATCGGTAAACGCCTTGGGGCCGACGCCGAACAATTCGCTTTCAATCATATTGGGCGGGATCGCCGCGCAATTAACCTTGACCGGGGATTTACCCTGCCGGCCGCTTTGACGGTGAATTTCATTGGCCAGAATCTCTTTGCCGGTGCCGCTTTCTCCGATTATCAGAATCGTTGCCTTGCTGCGGGCCATCAATGGCAATTCCTTGAGAAGTTTTAACAGATTCCGGTTTTGTGTGACAAAATGCTGGGAGGCGCCCAACTGGCGTAATTTGTCGTCCTGCTGCTCCTTCTCCTGGCGAATATCACGAAATTCCTGAATCGTATTCAGCAATACCGACATGAAATTGGCGATGGAGGATATAAACAGGACGTCGTCGCGGTCAAACAATGCGGGAATGGTGTGATGATCGAGATAGAGAACCCCAAAGGCATTGTCGGTGATTTTGATCGGGACGCAGATTACCGACATGATGTTGTGGGCGATAATACTGTCGTATTTTCTGGTGCGTTTGTCCTCAAGCGCGTTTTCGACCACCACCGGAGTGAGTGCTTCCGCCACGTTCTTGGGTATGTTTTCGCTGAAATTCCTGATGTCGGTCAGACTCTGTTCGTCGTCGTCGCACCCTACCGCTGCCTTGATATTCAATGCCGTCGAGTTTTTGGAGCGAAGCAATATGACTCCTCGTTCGGCACCCGTCATCTGCACCGCATAACCGACCAACTCGTGCAATGCGCGTTCGTATTCATCGACATGTTGCAGGATACGAGAAATACTGAGCAGGGACTCCGCCATCAGCGTGCGATCTTCAACTCGTTCTCCCGCGAAGACTTCCTGGCGTTGCCTGATATAATCGGCCACGGTATGATTACCGAGTTCATCGCATATTTTAAGGGCCTGTTTGAAAAAGTTCGAGGCCTGTTTGATTTGTTTTCTTCTGCCATAACGTTCCGCCACGTGAATGCAAACCAGCATGGCCAGATGCCTGGCCCCGGACTGATAGAGTTCCAGATATGTTCTTTTGCAGGCATCGATGCCGGGGGTAAGCACCGATTCATCCCGGGTCGCGTCGTCGATCAGCCTCCAGACGGCCTTGAAAATCGCCGTTTCCTGTTTTTCGATCTGCGGTAACAGATGAGAGATGATCTTAAGCGCCTCCGTGCGGTCGGCCGTGTTGCCATACAGGAAAATCAGGATAAGGCATCGCGTTGAAAATCTCGGCATGTTGTTTTCCGCGAGTTTTCGTAACAAACTGATCAGGTTTCCACGATGTGTAAAAGCCGCCATCGGCAATTGACTTATGGTGCGGGCATAGTCCAACTCCACCAGGTATGTCTGATTATGAAACTCTTCAGAAAACGCCCGGAGTTTATCCAGATAAGTCTCCATGAGGGCAATGTTGCCGCGTTGCGCATAAATCACGGTCAGCACCCGGTAGCAATATCCGATCGTATTGTCACGGTTTTCATCGGTATATAACGATAGGGCATTTACCACCGCCTGTTCGGCTTGATCCAGCATTCCCTGTTTAAAATAGAAGTTGGCCTGATGCTGAAAGAAGTTTTTAAAATGCGACACCTCGATTTGATACGGATGTTTTAAGATGATCATATTCATCCAGTATTCAGCGCGATCGTATTCATTCAGGTTTATATTGCAGGTACACAACGCCCCATAGACATTCAACAGCCGGTTATGGTATACCGGTCCGCCGATGTGTTTCAGGGCGAGTTTGTTGTACGTAATGCACTTCTTAAACTCCGACAACTCCTGATACATCATTGCGACATTGGAGTATAACGAGAAGACATCCCCGGTGACTTTATATTGTTTCTGTATTTTCAGTCCCTGCTGATAGGACTGCCCCGCCCGATTAAAGTCCCCCTGCACAAAATACAGCGTGCCAAGAACCGTATACAGCTTTATGACCTCCTCATGCAATCCGTGCGCGGTCGCCGTTTCCAGCGTTTCCTGCAGTTTTACCTCCGCCTCCTGATGTCGACCGCGTGCCGTCAGGACATACGCCAGCAGTCTTTGAAACGCGAGGCGGTCCGCGAGGGAATCATCGCCCTGCAATTGTTCGATGCCCCGCATCAGCGATTTCTCCGCCTGTGCCGGCTGTCCGCCGATAATCAGGTGAAACGCATAGAGAAACAACAGCCGGTAATCCCGGACACCGTTGTGATCGGCAAGACGCAACGATTCCGAAAAATGATCAAGGGCTTCGTCCAGGCGACCGTTGGCAAGGGAAAGCATGATAAGTTGACGGTGCAGGCGCAATCGCGCGTCGTCAGTTTTCGGCTCGCTCTCATTTCCCAGCGTTTTGAGTTTTTCCCTCGTATCGAGGAATGTCCGCAAGAGAAGATCGTTGGCCTGCAGATCGGTCATAATGGCGGACAGACGATCCAGATCGTCCGTGGCCTGCATCTCCGTTAACACCCTTTGAGCGGATTTCCCGCGTGTCATCGCATCGGTTGCCTTGAGCGCCGTGCGTAGATCATCATCGGTAAAACGAAGATGCCAGTAATCACCGAAACGGTGCACGTCCGCCTTCTGCAACAGGCGAACCAGAATACGAAATGCCAGCTTCGGTTTGATTGACGTCAATTGCTCCAGTTGTGTCAGAAGCTCATCGGGGACACCAAAAACATGATTCTCCGTTTTGAAAAATCTGGCCAGCCAGTTGTTCCCTTTTGTTACATGAGCGAGGTTAATCCTGAAATTCCCCGCAATCTGCATGAGAAATAGGCGTTTGCGCAGTGAGGCGATACCGGTATCGTCGACAATGCCGAACCGGTGCAGGGCCTCAATCAGAAGCGATGGTCGCTGGATGGGGCTTTCCGCGGTAAGGGCGTCCGAAAAGGTGGCCAATTTGCCGACTATCGCCGGATCTGGCCGGCCTGGTGAAGACATGTCCCCGGTCGGATCGAGCAGCCCGCGTACGGCAATCCCCAGCGAGTAATTGTCCGACACCGGCAGCACCGTGTCGTTATTGATGATCTCAGGCGCGATGAATTCCCGGGTACCGAAGATGCGCGCGTTAACCGGTGAATTCGCCGGCATGAGAAAATCCAGGTCAATCAGCAACAGGCGGGGCTTTCCGACTCCATCGGATATTTGAAAATTCTGAAGCTTAATATCGCCATGAACCAGATTCTGAAGATGCACGTAGTCGATTATCAGGCAGATGTGAATCAGCGATTCGGGATAATTCGCCCAGAATAACTCGGGGGAAAGTTCCCGCCAGATTTGCCTGCTAAGGTAGGGATACTCGATATACAGCCGATTTTGATACGAGTGACGGCGCACCGCCGTTAAAATGTGGCGGTTATAAAGCTGTCTCTGACAGGTCAGTGATGTCCGTAAAATGGCCTCAATGACGGCATGACCCAACTGTGGATCGCCGGCCGGGATTTTCAGAAAACACCGATGCCCGTCGCGTGTATCGCGCGCCAGCCACGATTCACTCAGGTTATTGGCGGACAACCTCTCTTCAAGGATAAAGTACTCGGGTTCCGTTTTTGTCTCTGACATCGACATGCCGTGTAAATATGTGATTAACTACCCTCAATATATATAATAATACTCTTTTGCATTATCGTAAAACGGTTTCTTCATATTTTTGCCCAAAGCCCGCCGGACTTGCCCGCGATCCTTGTATCCTATTGTCAGGCAATATTATATGAGTTGATCGGGGAAGGCGGCGCTTCGAAATCGCAAAACATGGCATGATTGGCACTTAATTGAAAATCTCTGTCGATAAAGGACAACCCGCCATCGGCCGATATCAGAATATAACTTATTACTATAAAAAAGTTTAATGACTCGCGGGGAAATGTGTCAGACATGTTGCGCCGAAAAGGATTTCTAGCGACCGTTTATAATATATTCGGTAGGATTGTACCTATAGGGGGAAACCGAATTCTGTCTCATCATGTCTCACTATCACCTGTTCCCAACAACCGGCGATACGGATTGTCGGTGGTTCTGCTACTGGCGATTCTCTTTTTCTCCGCTGCTGTGTCGGCCGAAGCCGTGACCTATTATGTCGCAACTGACGGCGATGACGCCAACACCGGCCTGGCCGAGGGAACCGCCTGGGCCTCGATCGATAACGGCGATCAGAAATTCATTCTTGCGGCGGGTGATACCGTTATGGTTCTGCCGGGGACTTATTCAGTGACCGGTACGTATCACCTGACAATCAATGGAGCGTTGGGCAATGAAATAGTGTACATGGCCGATTCATCCGGCGAGGTCGTGTTCGATGCCGGTTTGAATCCAACCACTGTCATGCTTCTGGATGGCAATGACGTCATCGTTTCCGGCTTTACGGTCTCCAATGCCGCGACGATCGGCATTCGCATCAACGCGGATCGAATCACTCTGCGCGATTGCACCATCTCCAATATCACCTCCGGACCGGCAATTGAAGTCGATGGAAACGTCAATCTGATACTCCGTAATATCATATACTCGGTCACCGGCAACGGCATCACGAATTTCAGCACCAGTCATACCAATGAATATTATCACAATACCGTATATGGATGCACCGGCACGGGAATCGCCGTCGTTGACGGCGCCGGTGCAATCCGGCTGTTTAACAACATTATCGCCGGCAATCTGAACGGTGTGTCGGCGCCGGTATCGACCGTGGCCGGATTCAATGATATCTGGAACAACAGCAGTACCGATTATTCCGGTGGCGTTGCCGATTCGGCAGGAGGCATTTCCGCCGATCCGCTCTTTACCGATGCCGCCGGCGGGGATTTCAGCTTACAAACCGGTTCTCCGGCCATCAATACCGGATTGGATCTCGGCTATGCCTTTGAAGAGTCGGGCCCCGATATGGGGGCATGGGAATCACCGCATGTGACGACGAAATATTATGTCAGCACCGGCGGCAACAACGACGATGACGGCTTGACCGAAGGAACCGCCTGGGCATCGATCGATAATGGCGATGTCAAAGGCCTGCTCTATCCGGGCGACACAGTGTATGTTCTCAATGGAACCTATACGACGACCGCCGCCATTATGTTGAGTACGTACGGGCAGGCCAACCATCCCGTGCTGTATCTGGGAGAATCGCAGGATGAGGTCATCCTCGATATTGAAGATAATGACTGGGCCGGTGTCACACTACTCGGTAATCACAGTATTCTTAAAAATATGAGTGTCATAAACGCCGGTCAGCAGGGAATTCAGGTCTCAGCTGATTCCTGCAGGATTTCGACATGTTTCGTGCGTGATTGCGTCCAATCGGGTATTCGCGTTTTCGGTGATTATAATCTCCTGTATCGAAATGTTGTCGATCACGCCGGATTGCGCGGATTGCTTTGTACCGATGGTGCCGATTATAATTTGATTCACAATAATACCGTCTATTCCTGCGGTGACATCGGCATCTGGTTAACTGATGCTGTCACTACTGCGAGGGTGTTTAACAATATTGTGGTTAACTGCGGCGAGGGGATTCATGCCATTTCCAGCAATATCTGCGGATTCAATGACGTGTGGAACAATGCCGGCGGTAATTATGTCGGCGGTGTGGCCGACTCCGCCGGGGGGATCTCCGCCGATCCGAAATTTATCAATCCCAGCGCCAACGAATTTCATTTGAATGTCCAATCCCCGGCGCGAAATAGCGGTATGAATCTCGGCTATCCATATTATGAATCCGCCCCGGACATGGGAGCGTACGAATACGGGAAACCCGGCGCAGTTGCCTTTATCGAGGTGGAACCGGAAGATGACACCAAATCGCCCGGACAAACCATTCAGTACGCAGCAAATGCCTATGATGTCGATTCAAATTTCGTGAAAAGTATCACCAATGAATCCAGCTGGTTCACGACCGATCCGGATGGATCGATTTCCGCTTCCGGGTTGTATACGGCGGGAGCAATCGGCGGTGAGTACTACAACAGGGCTGAATTCGGCATCCTGAAAGATTCCGGTCATATCTTGATAACCGATGCGCTCAGTTATATTCGCATTGAATTGGCCGACGGCACTCCGGTTGACGATACCACCCTCAGTGCCGACAATGACACGACCGAACTGTATTGCCGGGGATATACCTCCGGTGATGTTCTTCTGGGAATCGTTGCGGCCGACTGGCTCTTTATCGATGATACGCTGGGGGTGCTCAATCCGGCCACCGGCGGTCAAAGCACGCTTGAATTGACCACCATCGGATCCGCCCGTATCGCGGTCAACAACGGCGAGGGACAGGTTGACACCACCGGAACGATTATCTGTGTCGGCGGGCTACCGGCCTCCATTGATATCTCTCCCGATTCCGCCGAACTCTCCACCGACAGCGCTCTGCATTTTACCTGTCAATCGTATGACGCCGATGGCAATCCGAGTGTTCCCGGCGCCCTTCCGACTTGGGAAGTTATCGGAGCTATCGGGGACATAGACATCAACGGCGATTTCGATCCCACCACCGTTGGCGTGGGGCAGATTGCGGCGACGGCCGCGGGTCTGAACGATACGGTCGGCCCGATTACGGTCACCGCCGGGGCGTTATATTCTCTGGTGATCTCGCCCGATTCGATCGACCTCGGTGTCGGCGACTCGGTGCAGTTTTCTGTCGACGGATTCGATGCCGACAATAATGCCGTCGCTTCCGGCGATATTACCTGGAAAGCACTGGGTCGGGTCGGGACTATCGACAACAGTGGCCTGTTTCATGCCACCGCACCGGGACGGGCCAAAGTCAGCGCCCTCAGCTCGATTAACGACGTCACCGACACCACCGGCTACATCGATGTCGAGGAATTGCTGGTGTCGACCATCCCGATTGGGACGCAAAACGCCAATCCGGGAGAAACCGACCTGTCGATTCTCACAATTACGATAGATAATTACTATGACGAAGATAAAACCATTACCGATATCATCCTGCACGATGGCTCCACGGGAGCGGGAATATCGGAACAACTGCTGGCCAATGTCGATCTGCTAAAAATATATCTCGATCAGGATGACGACTCGGCGCTGACCGCCGGAGACAGCCTGATTGCCTCGATATCGTACGACGGCAGTGCCAATATGATAAGTTTTAATCCGCTGACCATTACCGCGCGCACGGGCATCACCCTGTTGACCGCGGTTGATCTGAATGGCAACGCCCGCGACGGCGACAGCATCGATGTTTTTCTGATCCCCGCCGATGATATCATCACCGGCGATGCCACGATTCCATCCGGTGCCGATTCGGCCAATTCCGTCGGAGTGGTGACAGTCAACGGTATGGTTGCCGAACAAATCACCCTGTATGCCGCCGGAGCCGATACGATCATGCCCGGTGCGGGGGTATATCCCGTTCTGGGAATGGATATCCCGCGCAACGGATACCAAACCGACACGCTTCACGCCCTGACAGTTGTCAATTACGGTACTGCCGATGCCGGCGATTTGGATCAATTACTGCTATATGCCGACGATGGCAACGGCAGTTGGGATGATAACAACACTGAAATCCTGCTCGGCGAGTTGGCCTTTATCGGTGACCGCTGGAGTTTGAGCGGCTTTACTCAGCCGCTGAGCGGTCCGGTGACCAGGCTGTATGTGGGCACGACACTGTCCGGCTATCCCGCCAACGGCGCCACACTGGCGCTCTCCATCCCGCAGGACGGCCTGATCGTCTGGTCCGGTAATGATGGTCCGATCGATTCGGGCCTGTCGGCGGTGGATACCGTTGTCATTGCCACGTCGGAAACAATTCAAATCGCGGCGGTCAAACTGGTCGGCCAAACCCTGATCCCCGGTGAATTGACCGCCCCGCTGACCGGTCTGACGATTATCAACGGTCGCGGTGTTTCATCAGAACTGGACAGCATCCGGGTGTCGCTGAACGCCGTTACTGAAATCGTTGATCAGGATCAATACGATTTACAGTTCGACAGCCTGCTGTTATATCACGACCTCGACGGCAACCCGTCCGTTCTCGGCGCGGCCGATACGCTTCTGGCGTCGGCTTTGGTTTCTGATGGCGTAGCGGTCTTTGCCGCAAACGGTTTGACCATAGCACCAACCGGGGGAGAGGTGTCGCTGTCGATCGCGGCGGCGATAAATCTGCGCAATGCGCGCAACGGTGAAATCGTCATGGTCAGTATCGCCGATGCCGAGGATTGGTATTTCGCCGATGCTGCAGTACCCGAAGGAGAATTCCCGCTGACCAGCGACGCCGAACACGATATCGATGCCTTTCCGGTGGCCGCATTGGAGGCTTTTCCAACCGGTCAGGCCACGTTGTATGGCGGACGAATCAATCAACCCGTATTCGGCTTTGCTCTGCCCCGAAACGGCTATGCCTCCGATATTCTCCGCCAGATCCGCATTGTCAATGCCGGAACCCTCGATGAAGGCCAGGCGCTGAATGCGGTGCGTTTGTGGCGGGATCTCACCGGCGACGGATTTTCAAATGACGATGTGGCGGTCGGTGCCTTTTCGGAGTTTTCGGATTACTGGCAATTGTCCGATATCAATGTCGCGTTGGCCGAATCCCTGACGCGCTTTGTTATTACCGTCGATGTCGTCAATGAATACTTCGACGGCGGGATTCTGCAGTTCGTGATTCCCGTCGGTGGGATTACGTGCACTTCCGGAATGACCGGGCCTGATGACGACAACCTGACCGACCCGGATGCGCATCTGGTTTTTCCGTCCAATCGCATGACCGTCATTTCGATTCCGTCAGCGTCGACCACGGTGCATCCCGGTCAGGCCAACAACACGATCCTGACCTTTGCGTTGTATAACGGTTATATCGGGCAGGTGAAAACGTTGACCGCGGTCAATCTGACCAACAGAACGATCACGCAATCCACACCGGACTTCGCCGATCTTGAACTGGGACAGGTGTCCCTGTGTTTCGATGCCGATAAAAATCGCATATATAATAATGATTCGCTGATTGCCACCGGGTATTTTTCCGACGGCGGCCTGCGGCTGTCGGGACTCGATGTCGCCATGCCGCCGGAATCACTTTCGTATTTCTTCGTACTGGTCGATCTGCCACAGTCATTGATTGACGCCGACAGCCTTGCCGTCGCGATTATGGAAGCGCATCATTTCAGTTTTGACGAACCGGTCAATGTCAACGGAGATCTGCCGCTGACCGGCGGCGGTTATCTTGTCGCCGACGGCTCGGTGTCCGCCCAGTATCGCGAAATCGCGCTGCCCTCAAGAACCCTGTCCCCCGGAGATACCGCCGACCTTTTCTCGTTTTGCCCCCCGGTGAACGGCGACATGATCGACACCCTGCACGCTTTGCGTATTACCAACACGGAAATTGCCGACACATCCGATATCGCGAAACTGTCTCTGTGGCAGGATGCGGATGACGACGCTATCTGGCAGGAGACCGACCTGTCGCTGGGTGATTTCGTCTATACCGACGGGGTTTGGGAAATCACCGATTTGGAAATTGAAATCGATGCGATGCCTCCCGCGTTGTTTGTGCGTGGCGAGGTTGCGGCAACCGCGACAGCGGGGACGGCATTTCGCGGACGGATACCGCTTGAGGGATGTCAGTTCCTTTCCGGCAATGACGGCCCGATCGACAAACCCGTTACGGCGTCGGCCCTCATGCCGATTTCCAGTTCTCTGCTTCGGATATCATCTATACCCATGCATACCGCCTATTCGATCGGCCAGCAAATTGACCTGACGGTGCATGTCACCAATACCTGGACCTCGGCGCTGGACAGCGTCCATGTCTGTATTGGGGATATTCTCAATGACAGCTTGATTACCGCCGTCAATGGCGCGCATGATCCTCAAACGCTGAATTCCGGAGAGTCCGCCGATTATGTGTTTACCTACCAGGCCGACGCGGTCGGTGAAGTCGCCTGGCAATTGTGCGCGGTAGCGCCGACCCTGTCGGATTCCTCGGCGATCATTACCACCGAATCGATACAGATTCAGGCGCCGCCGGGCGATGTCGCCATCAGCGTGGTCAATTCCATCCCGACTTCGGTAACCCGGGGGCAGGAACACGTCTTTCCGATGTCGGTTCGCTTCGCCCATCCGGACACGGCACTGGCCACCGCCTCGCTGAAACTGGACAGCATTCGCATCCATATCGAGGATGAATCCGCCCAGCCGCTACCCGCCGATCAGGTGTTTTCACAGATCGTTCTGGCGGCCGGGGCGACGCTTCCGGTGGTTATTGATGATATTCCCGGTCAGTCCGCCGTGTCGCTTCCGTTTAATAACCCGATTCTGGTCGCACCGGGCGAAGAGATCGTATTGACGTTCCTGGTTTCCATCGACAGCATGGCACTGGCGAACAATTTCGCCATGAAGTTAGCCGGCCCCGATGATCTGGTCTTTACCGATGTGAACACCGGCGATGCCGTGGCGATTGACGGGAGTATTGCGTTTCCATTGAAGACGGAAGTTTGTCGTATCGATGATCCCTCACAACTGCTGGCGGTGTCGTTCGAGCCGGTATTGAACGAAACGGTCAATGTCGGACAGGAGTATGTCCCCGCCCTGCACCTGGCCTTGCGGCATCCGGGTGAATTCGGCAGTTCGCAAATTCAGCTGACCGGTTTGACGATCGGCGTGGTGGATACGCTCAATGCACCGCTGTTCGCATCGGATGTCTGTTACAGTATGGCCGTAATCCGGCAACAACTGATTATAAATGAGAAAATCATCACGACCGGGGATTCCGATCTGGTGACGATGCCGCTGGGATCGCCGATCACACTCAATCTCGGAGAAACCGTCGATATCATTCTGGCGGTGTCACTCAACGAATACCCGCAGGATGATGGTTTCGGTATCATCATCCCCGACAGCACCGCCATAACCGTCCGAGATCTTGCGTCGGGATCGCTGTTGACCGCGACAACCGATACCACCCTGGCAACCGCCACGGTGTTTCCGATGCACTCCGGCCATACGCATATCAAATTACCGGCAATACCGCCCATGTTGTGCCTGCAGTCACTGCTGCCGTCGTCGATCGGCGGCGGCCGCGACAGTCTGCCATTGATGGAGTTGTCACTGGCCTGCGGCGGCGATGAAACCCATTCGGCGATTTTACTGCGGTCATTGCGCGTTCGCGTCATCGACAGCCTGACTCGCCCGTTGGATGCGAGACAATTGTTCGACCGGGTCGGATATTATGACAACAATGACAGCCTGATCTACCTTGACCAGATCGGCGAGATTCCCGGCGAAGCCTGGTTCAAGCCAGACGATCACGGGTTTCTCGTGAATCCCGGCGACACGCTGGCGCTGACACTGGTCGCCGATATCGAAGCTGATGTCCCGTATGATCATTTTATCCTGATGGTTTCCGATATTGACGGGGTGTTGCTTTATGATGCCACTGATACATCCTCGCATCCCGGTATTATTATCCCCGTCGAATGTCCTTCGGATTTGCCGTTCATGACCGAAACATCGTCGATCTTCCTGCCGGCGGGGCGCCCGACAGTCCAGGGAGAAAATACCGCCGCCAGAATCGCCTATCCCGGCCAAAGCGGCGTAACACTGGCGGAATTCAATTTCAATTACCCGGCGACGGGAAATGTGGGAGACGTTGCCGTCAATGCCGTGCATGGCAGTGTCCTGCGCCGCACTGGCGGGGAGTACGCCGCGACACCGTCGGCCGATGTGTTCAGTGTGATTACGCTTCTGCTGGATGACGAAATCGTTGCGGTCGATTCCATCCTGACCGATGATTCCGTACAGCTGACACTGGAATCGGCATACCGAATCACCGGCGGAACGGAGGTCTCACTGAAACTTCGTTGCGATATCAATCCGTCGGCCGCGCTGGCCAATTATATCATGTATTTCGATGACTCGACATTCATTCATATGACCGATTACAACATGGCCACGGCGATATATCCGTCCCTCAGTGGAGGAATCTATCCGCTGACCTCTTCGGAACTGTCGCTGGCGCCCGGAAGCCTGGATGGCTCCTTCACCAATTATCCCAATCCCTTCAATCCGGGGCGGGATGAGGGCACCACGATCAGCTATGTCCTGGATCGCGATGCCACAGTGGATATCGAGATTTTCACGATCACCGGCGAAGCGGTCAAAGCAATCGTCATGGGTGCGGTCGTTCCCGCCGGCGAAACACAATACGAAAGCTGGAACGGTACCAATGGACTCGACCTGAAGGTTGTCCCGGGAACATATTTCTGCCGCATTACCGCTCGTTATGCGACCGGTGGCGAGGAGAGTTTCCGACGAAAGGTGGCGGTGATACGATGAAGAGAATGCTTTTCTATTCGCTTCTCCTGCTGTCTTTCGGCGGGATCGTTCTGGCGACGCCTGATGCCGGATTGGAATCGCCGTTTGCCTTTGGCGCCGGTGCGCGTGACCTGGCGCTGGGTGGTGCGAATCTGGCGGTCAGTTCAATCTATGCCGCGCCTTACTGGAATGCCTCCCGTTTGGCCACGGCCGAACGCCCGACCCTGGGCGTGCTGCACAGCAATCTCTATGAATCCGACGTTGCGTATCAGTACCTCGGCCTGGTGTATCCGTCGATGGACTGGGGCGTTTTCGGTCTGGGCGTGTTTCGCCTGGGTGTCGATGGAATCGAAAGGCGCGATAACAACAACGCCCATCTCGGGGACATCAGCGACAGCCGTCTGGCTTTTTATCTGGCCTATGGCCGCACGGTGTCGAACTACGATCTCGGTCTGGCCGTGACATTCGAACATCATTCCCTCGATGAATACAATAACACCTCGTCGCCCGGTGTCAATCTTTCATTAGGCCGACGTTTGGCGATACCCTGGGCCAACCTGCCGGAACTCGATGCCGCAATCAGTGGCCGCAACCTGCTCAAACCGAGTCTGCAACTGGATCAGGAAAGTGTCGAATATCCGCTGGCTATCGATGCCGGTCTGTCGCTGAAATTCGTGCCCTGTATCCGTTGGCAACAGTTTGCCACTCTGTCGGTCAAAGTTACCAAAGTCGATTATCTCGATGCCGTCGCTGCCGTCGGCCTGGAATACAGCATCGAAAACATGGTGCACCTGCGGGGGGGATACCGCGACAACCGTCCGGCCTTCGGCGTTGGTCTTACCTATAAGATGTTTACGGTTGACTATGCTCTCGTCGATCGCGATATGGGAAGTCTGCATCTGATATCGCTTACCACGGCGTTTGGGAAAACGGTCGAGGAACGTCGCCGACAGCGACTGGAAAACCGGGAAGAGCAGTTTAACACACTGATGAACGATCGCCTCGATGAGCGCAACCAGACAATGGTTCGGGAGTTAACCACGCGGGGAGAACACCTGCTGGACGACGGCGATCTGGTTGAAGCCGCCAACTGCTTTGATCGTGCGCTGTTTTTGGCCTATGCCAATAATGTCGATACCACCGCCATCGTCCGGTTCCGACAGATGACGCAGGAACGGCTGACCGATGTCAATCGGAAATACCGGTACCGTCAGTATACCGATTCGGCTCGAGTCAGTCTGCAGGCCGGTGATTTCCTGGCGACCTGCTATTTCGCGGGACTGGCGTTGGCGGAGATTCCCGACTCTCCCGATGCCACCCGATTGTATGCCGCCGCCGACAGCGCGCTCAGCCAGAGTAAAGAGCAGGATGAGATCGTTCATTCCGGATTGAATACCGCCGATTCACTTCTCAGTTACGGCAGTATCGAAAAGGCGATTACGGTACTGCAGACACTCAAAGAATTCGCACCGAATACTGAAGAGGTGCAACGGATGTTGCTTCGGGCGGAATTCGAATTCTGGCGCCGAAAAGCTTCGGAGGCCTTCGAGATGTACAATCTGGCGGATGCCGACCGGGCGCTGGATTCCGCCCTGACGCGATTCCCCGGCCAGCAATGGTGCCTGAATATGAAACGCCGGATTGAAACCGAATCAAGCAAACCGACCGGAACTGAAATCGTCGAGAAAGCATCCGTTCCGCAGATCAGTCCCGATGTTCTCCGGGAAGTCGCGGCCGCATACGAAGAGGGCCGCCACCGTTTTGAAAAAGGGGACCTGCAGGGTGCCATCGCGCAATGGGAAAAAGTGGAACGACTTTCGCCGCAGTATCAGGCTGTGCGTGAATATCTGGTCAATGCCTATAAATTCGTCGGCGTCGAACTCTACGGTCAGAACCGCCTTGCGGATGCCGTCGCGGTATGGCAGAAAGCCGCCGACCTGAATCCCGACAACAATGAAATCAAGAGCTATATCAAACGCACCCAGAACGAAATCAAGCGATTGGAAGAATTATCATATGACGGCGAATAGCAACACCGAACAACACAACCTGTCCACGGACTGGCCGCAGGCAAAGGCCTATCGAAAATCCATACGACTCGAATTTTCTCTGTATATTTCCGGCATTATTCTCTGCCTGATGCTGATCAGCGGATATGTCATTACCGATCGCTATGTGAAAACCGTGACGCAGAACATCGTCGACAGGGAAATCATCCAGGCCCGCTCATATTCCCGACCCGCCGGCAAACTGATCATTTCGACCGACGGTCCCGATGCCCTGCTGTTGAATAATATCTGCAAAAAAATGGCGATGGATAATCCGGACATGTACTGGGTGGGAATCGCCGGCGTCGACAGCGTCTATCTGGCTCATACCGACATTAAAAAAGTCGTGACGTCAAACCAGTTTAAGCATATCGACAGCGAACCGCTGTCCGATATACTTCAACTCGGGGAAAAAGTCCAAATCCACAATGATACCATTTTTATCAGCGTTCCCATTTTGGAAAATGATATCGTCGTCGGGCGTCTGAAAGCGGCCTCATCGGCGCGGCAAATTGCCGAAGCGCGGCAATCCTCGGTGACAACCGTGGCCACCATCACCCTGATCATGATTCTTCTGGGCGTGCCGGTTTCCATGGTAATCCTGAATCGTAAACTGCGACCGGTCAGCGTCATGACCAATTACCTCCGCAATATCGACTTCGCCGACATCGCGCTGGACATCCCGATCAAACTGAACAATGAATTCGGATATCTGGCCGAAACCTTGCGGGTGATGGGTGCGAAACTCAACACCGCGCAACGGGAAATCATCGAGCGCGAGCGAATCGAGCGCGAGCTGGAAATCGCCCATGAAATTCAGAACCGCATCCTGCCGAAAGCCTTCCCCCAGTCGCCCACTTTTGCCTGCGCCGGAGCCTACCGAAGCGCGCGAGAAGTCGGCGGCGACTACTATGATTTTATCGAATTCGATGCAGAACATCTCGGCATTATTGTCGCCGATGTTTCCGGCAAGTCCCTGCCCGGGATGTTGGTGATGCTGATGACACGGGATATCGTGCGGCAGTTGGCACGGCAAACCCGCGAACCGGCCGAAATTCTGACTGAGCTCAACCGGCAGTTACTGCCGGATATCAAGAAAGGCATGTTCGTGACCATGTTTTGCGGCCTGCTCCATCGACCAAGCGGCCGTTTCCGTTTCGCCTCCGCCGGTCACAATCCGGTGATTCACATTCCCGACGGCCAACAACCGAAACTTGTAAAAACCAAAGGGTATCCGCTCGGTATGATGACGCCCGACCAGTTCGATTCCCGGATCGAAACCGGTAACCTCATACTTGGCGCGGGGGATTGGTTGATACAATATACCGACGGGGTGAACGAAGCCCAAAACATGGAAAGAGAAGAATACGGAATGAAACGGTTTGTCGAGTCTTTGACCGCCTTGCACGAAGCAAGCCCGCAGGATTTAATCGATGGCGTTATGCGCCGGCAGGCCGATTTTGTCGGTGAGGCCCCGCAATTTGACGATATTACGCTGTTGGCCCTGAAGTGGACAACGCCGTCGGTCGATATAAGAAATAGACAATTGGAAGAAGCAACATATGAGAAGTAGTACGCAAGTTACTCCGCATGTCACCCTGCCGAGGGATGTTTCTCTGTCAACGGCAGATGACCTGCGTCGTCAATTGCGCCGGGTTCTGGACCGGCATCCCGCAACCGTGGTAATTGACTGCGCAGAGTTGGAACGGGTTGTGTCGGCGCATGTCGGCCTGCTCTGGGAGTCTCACCAGATATGTGCCGAGGCGGGGATTGCCATCAGCCTGTTGAATCCCGGCGCCGGACTGGTGAGAATTCTGGATGCCCTTGATCTGCGGGAGGTGTTTGGCGTTGATATCAAGCCTGATAGCGCCGAAACAGTTATCTCCGCCGATATAACCGAACTTCATCCGCGCCGCTACGCCGATCGCTTTGCGGCCGATCGCGGCAGCATCGATGAGGCCATCAGTCGCTTTCAGAATTTCCTCGCCGAGGCGAGCCTGCCGGAATTGGTTCGGTTTGAATTGCGTACCGTTTTTTATGAGGTCGCAACCAATATCCGCACTCACGGAGGAGTCGCGGCACCCGATACTATTGCCTTTCAGTCCAGGATGGACGGCACCCGGATATCCCTGACCTTTGTTGATGCCGGACAACCGTTTAATCCAATCGAAAAGCCGATCGTTTTCGACGGTGCTCGTGCCGTCAAAACCGGACAAACACATGGATTCGGCATCGCCTTGATCCGCAAACTAATGGATGAAATAAATTACAGGCGTCGCTACGACAGCGTTAATGTGTTAACCCTTGAAAAAAAGTGGAGCCAGAATCGTGGATAAATATGTCATTACCCAGGAACCGGTGAACGACGCGACCGTGATTCTTAAACCGGAGCAGATTCTTGACAACAACAACGCCTATAAAATGGTGGAGATGATTACGGCCGCGCAGGCATACGGTTATCGCTATATTATTGTCGATATGGCGCAACTTGAGTTCATCTCTTCGGCCGGGGTTGGATCCCTGCTCGGAACCGTCGGGGAATCCCGCGCCAACGGGGGCGATATCGTTCTGTGCAATGTGTCTGAAAATATCATGAATATTCTCAATGTCCTCGACCTGGCGGATTTCTTCACCATTCGATCCGACAAGGATGAAGCCGTCGCTGTGGGAAGAGTATAGGAGTACAAGGCTGTGACCTCTAATGAAACCCTGACCGATACTCAGCAACTTATCTTAAGCGGCAGACGCTCGCTTGACAAACAAATGCTGGGGCTGGATGCCTTGTCGAAACTGGCGCGTCAGTTTTCCAATAAACCGGAATTCTATCAACTGATCGAAGTCCTTCTGCTGACACTTTCCGGGCAGTTTTCCGTGGCCGACGCCTTTGCGCTTCTCCATAAACCCGGGCTGAAAGAGGCACAACACGGCTTTTTCGGAACCGGGAAATACCGTAATAATCCCAAGATGATGAATCTCGAATTAAATGATGAGCAGTGCCGGAATATGATCAGCCGCAACGAACCGAAAGTGGTTTCCGGGGAAAACGTCCCGGATTGTTGCCGGAGTTTCTTTGACTTCCTGGAAGAAGTCGATGCCGAAATCATTTGCCCGATGGTCAACAACGACAAACTGCTGGGGGTGATCGGACTGGGGAAACGCGTGACCGGAAAGGCGTTTCAGCCGGAAGATATCGACCTGTTTCACACCCTGGTCAATACCATAACGCCGTTCGTGGCCAGTTCCTATCATTTCTGGGAAATCGCCACGCTGAATTCGTGGTATCTGAGTATTCTCAACAACGTGGAACAGGGCGTGTTTGTGTTCGATGCGGCCAATCGCCTGAGTCAGATGAACCTGACCGGATTTTACCTCCTGAAAAAATTCAATAACGGTCTGATTCATCCGATTGCGCTGCGAAATAAAACCATCGACGAGGTGTTTCCCAAGGATTGTTTCGGAGACTGGTCAAGCCGATTCATGCGGGCCCGCGTCGAGAAACGACTGCGGTTCGCCGAAAGCATGGTGGTCAGCACGGAAAACGCCGAATCCATCTACAACGTGCGGGTCAGCACGCTGACGAATGATGTTCATTCGGGGAGAGATCTGATTGTTACGCTGGATGATGTCACCGAACAGCGCGCCAGCGAACACCGTCTGTATGATCTGGAGAAATTCGCCGAGAAAGGGATCATGGCGTCATCCATTTCCCATGAATTGAACAATCATCTCGGTTTGATCCTGGGCGGAGCGGAACTGGCGCAGGTCGCTCTTGCCAAGGGAAACACCGAAAAGGCGATCTCCACGCTGGAAAAGCTAAAGGACAGTGTCAAGAAAATCGAGCGATTTACGGCCGGCTTGATGAATTATGGTCGCATCCATACCAATATGAAAGCGGCCAATCTGAATGATGTTATCACCGATGTGCTGTCGTTTGTCAGTATTCAGAAGAAATTCGCCCGGATTGAAATCACGACCATGCTGGATTCGCGCCTGCCGTCCATCAATATGGACGTTGATCAAATGTCGCAGTTACTGCTGAACCTGCTGAATAACGCCGCCGATGCCATCCTCGAAGCGAAACGCGAAAACGGTGTTATCTCGCTTGAGACATCGTCTGCCGGCAATGAAATCGTGCTGTCGGTTAGCGATAATGGAGTGGGTGTCAATCCCGAGATAAAAGAGAAGCTGTTCAAGTTCCGTCTGACAACCAAGGAGAACGGCCACGGTTACGGGTTGAAAGCCTGCGCCGCAATTATCGATGCCCACAGCGGATCGGTCGATATCGACTCAACTCTCGGCAATGGAACGACATTCAGGTTCACGTTCCCGATCGAACATAAACATGCCTGACGATTGGATTCATTTCCATTGATAAAAAAAGGCGGAGTAAAATCTCCGCCTTTCTTTCTGGACCATATCGTGTCTAATGGTTGCCTTGTAATTCCCGCAACCGCGATTGGGCGTCTTTCAGAATGAAAAGATCGCGATCGGCATTCTGCCACAAATCAAGAAAATCCGCAAACGCCGCAATCGCCTGATCCCGCATACCGGCCTGTTGATAAGCCACCCCGTACAAGTAGAGATATTTCGACGCGATCAGCATGTTCTGTGAACGGAAACTCGAATAATTATCGCGGTATTTGTCCAGAATATTCAGGGCGCGTTTGGCCTGACCTGCCTTGATATACGCCGAGGCATGCCAGTATTCCATCTGGAACGATGACAGTCCCGGTTTGATTTTCTCGAAACTACTCACAGCCTGATTCACATTACCCTTAAGCAAAGCCACAATGCCGGTCGCCGCCTGGTAAAATGACTGCGGCTGACCGCTTTGGTACAGGTAATTTTTCAACGTGTCAACCACGGCATCGGCCTCGTCGAGTTGGCCGCACTGGGCCAGCGTGACCGCGTTTTCGAACAAGTACCCGTTGCGATACATGGGGAAATGCGTCGTGGCAATATCCGTGTACTTCCGAATGTTCTTCAGCGCCGCATCATAATCGCCTATTTCAATATTGATTGCCGACAGCAACCGGTACTTGATGGCGGTGGTGTTTATCCAGGTGGGGGGAAGGTTCTCGATACTGTCGGTGACAATGGCCTCATTCAGCAGGGTCAGCGCCTCACGATATTTCCCCTGATACAGGGGAATTTGTGCCATCCTGGTCCGCCCGACCGTCCGCGGATAGGGATGTGGATCGGCCATTAAATGCCTGTAACAATCACGCGCCCGGTCGAATTCACGCTTGAAAACATAAATATTGCCCAGTTCAAGCCAGGACGTATTAAAATCTGGTTTGATATCGAGCGCCTTTTTAAAGAAAAGGATGGCGTCATCCAGTCGTCCTTCGCCTGCCAGAAGCAGGCCGCGAGAATCGTACGGGTTGGCCTCGTTCGGCGCCAGTGAAATGTACGTATCATTGGCCTGAAGCGCCTTCTCGAATTCGCCTTTGTACGCATATGCGAAAGCCAGCTGGTTATGTGTCATCTTGTGAAGCGGGTCGAGTTCGAGAATGTGCCTGTACAGCCGAATGGCCATATCGTAGTTCTGCATTACCAGCTCGGCATCGGCCAGAAGAAACAGCGCTTCTTTCTCATCGGGATACAAGCGAAGCAATTCGTGAAGATACACCAGCACCTGACCATGATTGCCCTTGAGTTCCTCCTGGAGGATTTTAATATAGTATTGCTCTCTCCGAGTGGTTTTATCCATGTACTGAACGGTCTTGGCGATCAGGGAATAATCCTCGTGAACCGTGAGATAATAATACGCCATGGCAAAGGTCGAATCCTCCTCAATCGCCTTGCGGAAATTGACCTTGGCCTCGGCCCAATAATTCTGGGCCAGGTAATCGAGCCCGGTCAGGTAATACCGATACGCCTCCGGTGAATGAGTGGTGACATCGGCGATAAAGCGATCCGCCTCGCGAAAGGCGTCGACCGGCAAAGTCAGATCGGTTTTAATCTCGACGGTCAGACGATCGACCAGCGCGAATACGTCCTCGCCATCCTCTCCGGCGATTTGCTGGGAGGAGACCACCTGATCGGTTGCCACATCGACCAGTTGCGTGGTCATAACCAGTTTCGGCTCCACCTGGAGGATATATCCGAGAATCATCCACCTGGCGTCGGCCTGCCGTGCGACTTCGCCGGCGATATCCCGATCGATTACTTTCTCGCCCTCTTTACCCATCGCCTTCAGAATATCATATAGGCGCTGGCCCGAAATGACGGTCAGATAATTGGATTCCGATAAATCCGTAATAAGCAAATTGGCAGCAATCTCTCCCAGCCGCGCGGGATCGTCCCTTTGAGCTAGATTTTCGAAATACATGATTGCCATGCGATTCTCGGCCGCAATTGCCTCTTCGGTAGAATGGAATTCCAGCCGCCATGGTTTGATAATGAGAAACACCAACAGCGCCGCGGCCGTCACCAGCGTCGGCATGATTCTCTGCCAGAACGGCCGCCGTCCGATGGTTTCCGCTTGCAGCGGCCTTTCGGAAGACTCTTTTCCGACGGAGTCATTGATCGTCAGGCGAACATCAGGATCGTTCCGCAGAAGCGCCATCTCCCGCTTCATTTCCATCAGCCGGGCATAACAGTGGTCACAATCCAGCAGATGGATTTCAATCTCCTCGCGTTCCGATTCGGAAAGCATACCCAATTCATAGGCATGCAACATGTTTTCAAAGCGCCGATCGTTGCAGTTACTCACTGGCGGTGTCCTCCTTCCCGAGGCATTTTCGCAACATCGCTCTCGCTCGTGAAAGAAGTATGTAAAACCCGTTCGGGGTCATTCCCATCCGCCGACAAATAGTGTCGGTGGAATATCCCTGATAATGGAGATTCAAAATACGCGCGTAGCGCTGATTGGCCTCCGCCGTTTTACGCAGGCATTCCAGCAAATGGCGTTTCACATCGGGATCGAAATCATCGTGCCGCGCGACAGCCGTCAAATCGGAATGATCCAGGGTAACCTGCCGCTCGTTTCGGCGTTTCTTATTCTTGAGATACGCCAGAATACGGTTGTCGAGAACCTTGTAAGCCCATGCCGTAAAACTGGATGTGTAGGTAATCCCGCGGTAGTCGCGGTATATCACCATCAGCGCATCCTGCACAATCTCCTCAGCATCTTGTTTATCCCATATTCTACGGCGCGTAAACTCAAGAAATCTTTCGGATAAAACTTCAAAAAGTCGTTTCTCAGAGGCAGAATCGCCCTGACTTGACTGATGATGCAAAATCTTGATTGTCGGCTCTAACACGCAGTTCCCTGTCCGTTCTTGTGAGGGAGGCGGATGCCAGGCTCGTCCCCGATCCCGATCTTGTTAATATATAATTACTTGCCTTTTAATAATTTGTTTCGGCCTGTTCGAAAAATCAATAACAATGAGGCCTTTTTTAATCGGCATTTTCCCGTTGCGTGAAAGAAAATGCCCCCAAAGGCACCAAATACCATGTAACCTGAATGGAAAACGAGTTGCATATGCCGAAATGGATAATAACAGTGATGTCCGTTGTGTTGGTTATTTCTATAACCGGCATTATGTTAGAGACCGAATCAACCCTCTCCGATTTTTCCATTATCAGCAGTGGCTTCCAAAAACTTGGTGATATTGTTCTCGATTGTTTGATAAGCGGTTCTTTGCCTGAATTTAACCCGTTATAACTTTCCCGGTTATAACGATTCAGGTCGGACAGGTAGTTGGCGTGGCTACCTGTTCTTTTTTGCCTGAAATTCCCATTCGTTTTCCATTGAATTGACAATCCAATAACCTTATCTTTATCCCTGTAAATCCAAAACAAAATTGCTCATACTGAACACGCCAACATAACACAGGGAAGGGAAGCCATGAAAGCCGCTTTAAGGACAATCGGGATTATTGTCTGTTGCCTGATGATATCGGCTGTTGTCGCATCGACCACCGAAATCGGCACCTTGGTCGAAAATCCGGTTCGATTCGCCATTCTGGGTGATCGCACCGGTGGACATGTCGAGGGCATTTACGGTAAAGTCGTCGACGAAATCGAACCGCTTCAGCCGGAGTTTGTCATCACCGTCGGCGATATGATAGAGGGGTACGAAACCGATACCACGATCTGCAACGAGCAGTGGGAGGAATACCTGAAAATTGTCAGGCCGCTGTCGATGCCGATCTATTATACGCCGGGCAATCACGATATTACCTATGATGTCGCCGAGGGGCCATATCGCCGGTATATCGGCAAACCCTATTATGCGTTCGATCATCGCGGCCTGCATATTATCGTCATGGATAACAGCCGCTGGGAATCATCCGACGAACTGCCCTCAGAACAACTCACCTGGCTGATCGATGATCTGAAAACCAATCGGAACGCGCCCAGGACCCTGGTGTTTATGCACAAACCGTTTTGGTACAACTCCACCGCGATCGGCAAGCCGGACACGCTTCATTCACTGTTTGCCGATTTCGGGGTGGATGCCGTTTTCACCGGACATTTTCACCATTATTTCAGCGGTGAATTCGACGGTATCCGCTACACCGGTATAGGCTCCTCGGGCGCGGGAACCCATCTTGGTGACAATGTCCTCGGATATCATTTCGGCTGGGTGACGGTGGATGGCGATGGAATGACGATTGCCCCGATCAGCATGGGGGGAGTGCATCCGTGGGATCTGATTACGGTCGCAGATGCCTATTTCATGAGCCGTCTCGAACGCTGTGCCATTACATTCGATCGGCCGATTCCAGTCGATGCGGAGCTGAAAGTGCTTTCCTCGGAATTGACTGTGACCGTCGCCAATCTCAGTGATAAGGTGACTCTTCATGACACCCTGCAATGGGATCTCCCCGACAACTGGAAGATCGATCCGATGAGTACACCCGTTGAAATCGCGCCGGGAGCGAAACGCACCATCACGTTCGAGTTGATGCAACGCGGCGATCTGTACCCGCTTCCGTCGGTATCCGCCCGCATCCCGTACAAACCCGGACAGGCGCATCAGGTCAACCGGGATTTGCATGTCGCCCGACAGGCGATATGTGTTGCCGCGGTGAAGAAACCGGCGATCGACGGCAAACTTGACGAATCATGCTGGCTGGAGGCGGAAACGCTTCTGCTCGACGATGACGGCGTCCCGGCCGATGGGGACTCGACCCGATTTTATTTTGCGTATGATGACAAGGCGGTCTACCTGGCGGCGATCTGTTATGAAAGCGTGATGGACTCTCTCACGGCGTCGGTCAAAGAACATGACGGCCCGGTGTACAGCGAGGACTGTGTCGGGTATTTTATCCAGCCGGATTTGGCGGGAGAAGTCATATACCAGATATATGTCAATCCTGCCGGCGCGGTGTTCGATCAGAAACTGGCGCCGAAAGAGGATGAGTATTATGCCGGCGACCGAAGCTGGAACACCGAACCGGAGATCGCGACAGATCGCGGAGTCGATTTCTGGACAGTCGAAATAAAAATCCCGCTGACACAACTGCAGGTGAAAACGGCCGCGGATAGCGAATGGGGATTGAACTTCCGGCGAAAACAGAAACGACTCAACCATGTCATGAACTGGCAAAGCCCGATCGACTATGATCCGGCCACCTACGGACGGTTGTCATTCGAGTAGCGTGGATATTGGGGTTGATTTTCGGGAATATCTTCATATACTGTGTTTGAATTGACATTATGGATGCAGACAATGAAGGAGCAGAGCATGGGATCGGAACATCTTCACGAAGCCGAAAACATACTTGCCAAAGAAACCGTCGATTTCCATCGGGCGGTCGTGTCGCTGATCGAGGAGCTGGAGGCGGTTGATTGGTACAATCAGCGCGTCGATGCCTGTCAGGATGAACAGTTGAAAGGAATTCTCGCGCACAATCGCGACGAGGAAAAAGAACACGCGGCAATGCTGATTGAATGGATTCGCCGCAATGACAAGCGGTTTGAATCCGAACTGAAAGACTATTTGTTCACTGACAAACCCCTGTCCCACGATTAAGCGGCATCGCAAACGACATTCAATATCCTCATATGAAATTGGCGGCGGGTCTGAGAACCCGCCGACCACTGTTTACGTAGGTCAGTGGCCCCTTGGGTTCTGACACTTCATGCTCTTTACGTAGGTCAGTGACCCCCTGGGTCCTGACACTTCATGCGAAGCATGAAGATTCTTGTCTGAATCCGAATAACGGTTTCCTCTGTGCAGTGACGGCGATTATCTGTTGCGCCGACGGCGGAATCATGTTATATTGATCCTATCAAAGATTAAATTACCCAGTATGATTGAGGCGGAAGATATATAGTTTGTAAAGGGGCGGGTGAGTCTGGAGGATTCGGGATGATGCTTCGGAATCTTTACGGATACCGCGAAATTGTCAGCAGTAAAATCGAATAAAGAGTGGGCCAATCGGGTAATAATGAATAGCACCCGGATACCAAAAATACGGTGTATTATATGTATTCGGCCAGTGAATTAAACTGGGCAAAGCATACATTCTTTTTAGATTGAAATTTATATGCAGGAAAAAACATACAGGAATTTTAACGTCCTCTACTGGATATTAAGTATTTGTGTTTCTATTATTGCCTTGTATTTTATAGTATACCCCTCAGTTCAGAAAATGATGTTAATGCCGGGACATGCCGATAGTGTCAAAGTCGTAATCCCGCCTCCTCCTCCGATAGATGATTCGATGTTCACCAATCTGTTCGCTGATATCCTGATAATCGATACGACTAATATGGTAAATGAGGACTTCTGGGAACTCGGCTTCGATACGACTGAATTGGTTAGGGTCATATTTTCGATGGTTCCCCAAAGGCGAAATCGGTATGCGGAATACGTTATCCTGGACAAGAATGGCGTAGTTATGGCTCGTAAAGATTCCGCGGATGTCATTCTCGAATTGCCCCCCGGCGAATACGGCTTCGCCTTTATCGATCGGCACAAGGTTTGGTTTGAAGACCGGGAGGGAGGCTTTACTGTTGAGAGAGATCAATGATGAAACGGACTCTTATCGTGTTTGTGACGATAGTCCTTATCGGGAGTCTGGCATCTGCCGGATATACTCAGGATATTGATTATAAAAAACACCGGCTACTACTATGTTATAATTTCGGGAAGGACTTTAAGAAATACGATCAACCGATATTGGAATCATTCCTGTATGAACATTCCTGTTTGAGTAACTTGGCCGAAATTATTCTTGTCCCCCACGACAGCAGTCAATGCGAAGCCTGTCGGGACTATGCCTCGGCGTTGTCGATCACCTGCCGTTGCCTTACTGGTGATGAAAAAGCCGAATTTGGGCTTCGGTACGCACCGTCGTTTCGTCTGGAGGATGGCGACGGAAAGGAATTGCTCAATTCTGTGTCAGCCAGAATGCCGCTGAAAGACCTTGACTACCGTAAGGCAATCGCCACCGGTAATGCAATCGTGCTAATTGAAGAAGGCAAGCATGATTGCGATATTTACTCGTTTGTGAACGCCGATTGCAGTGCCGAACGGTTCAGGGCGTTCGAAAAAGATACGACTCTAAAAGATATCCCGGTTGGATTATACCGTGTGTACTGCAACGATAAAGTCGTTGATAGTCTCAACATATTTGCCGGCAAATCCACAAGGATCTACTTACCGGCGCTCGAAATTGATTCCGTGATCCCGCCACCGCCTCCTGTCGTGACTGAACCTGACCCGTATACGTATCCTGAACCCGAATCGGACCCGTATTGGTATGAACCGGATGACGGATATGGCAAACTAATGTTCGGTTTTCACGGGGGAGTGTCCTTCTGCACCACTGATTCCCTGCATGAGGACTATACGACGCTTATTTCATTCGGGATGAGTCTGCGTTTTCACGGTATCATGGGGATTGAGGCCTCGGCGCTTCTGTCGGACACCCTGCACAATTGCGAAGGCGGACTGGCAGTCCTGAATATCTGCCCGAAATTCCTGAGTATTGGGGAAACCGTGGCGTTGTCGGTGAAATGCGGTGCACTCTGGCTGAAACCGACCTGGACCAAATCCCGCACCTTTTTTGAGAAGGTCGATTATCTCAAACCAGTCGCCGGCGCAAGTTTGTTTTTCGGATTCGCCGGTTTCCGAGAGGATGATTCCTTCGATCGCTTCGGATTGTATCTGGACGCCTATTATTCTGAGGAAGTCGAATACGAGGGCACCGATGATTATTTGAATCTGGGCGGCTTCTCCTTCGGCGCCCGCCTGTCCATGGAAACGGATCTCTAACATCCTTAAATTAAATGAATTTCAACCAAGGCATAGGGCGGGATCCCTGTCGAAGACTCTGAGTTTTCGAAGGGCGATCCCGCCATCTTTCTTACTCCAGCGTATACGAAATGACAAACTTCCCGGCGTTGTCGTAAAACTCCCAGTCGTTGATCTCCAGCGTCAATGTCCCGTCACCGGTAAACGTCGTACTGTACGATGTCCCCACCAAAAAATAAATACTACCGGTCTTGCCGATCAGCGCCATGAACGGCAACCCCCGGCATTCCGGCGCTGATGTCACATATTGACAATCCGCAATACCGTCGGCGTCGGTCCACAGATCGCAATCCTCGACCAGCCCGTTGGGATTGGTGGAAACCGTGTCGGTGACCGATATCTCGATCGTCTGACCATCCGTGAACGCGATCTCAAGACCGTTTTCATCGGTCGCCAGAAGTTCAACAACGGTCGGCGTCGGCTTTTTCTTCGATGATGCGGGATCATTGGAACAGGTTGTCGCCAGCAGGCCAAGACCGACCAGGACGATAAGCGCCGGCAGGAATGAATACTTCATGGCATTCCCCTTGTTTATTAGAGTTTATGAATATGCAAAAGAATATCAGAAATCGTTAAAATATACGAACGACTCTGGTATTCGGCAATTAGTTTTTAAGCGGGCTTTTGACGGGAATTTCGTACAAAAAAATGGCTGGGGGACAGGGATTCGAACCCCGATACTACGGTCCAGAGCCGCATGTCCTACCGTTGGACGATCCCCCAGTTCTCACTGGTTGCCGACGGATGTTCACTTCCCGACGGCTTATAATCCGGCCAATATATATGTCTTGTCGGATTTGTCAAGCATTTGAATTAGCAATTATTTGTTTTTTCCGCCCCGGCCGATAATAATCAGCATCCGGCCTCGCACCGTCACCCGCGCCCGTCGCGAAACGAACCGATTGCGCAGTGTCAGACTGTCGCCGACCATCAGCGCTGTCTTTGGAGCGGGGAAGTCCAGCCCGGAATACGCAACCCGGCATCCGGCGATCAATGGAACCAGCGACACCATGTCACCCCGGCGACCCTGCAACGCCACCGTGTCATTGACCACCAGCCGGGCGATCCAGTCCGGGCTGATCAGCCGAACCATGATATCCCGTTTGACTTTTTTGGCATATCGATGCGCCGACTCCAGGAGAAAGATATTACCGAGCGTATGATCCAGCTCACTCGTACTCATCGCCCCGCAAATGTCGATTTCCGATGCCCCGCGCTCCAGCGCCAGCTCCAGCGCCAGCTGGCTGTCGGTTTTATCCTTGCGGACCGGATGCGCGACCACCTCAATGTTCTCAAGATATTTCTTCGATAAGCGGGGAGAGGAGTCAAAGTCGCCGATTAGGATATCCGGTGTGAGTTTATTCTTGCGGAAAAACCGCACGCCGCCGTCGACCGCAACCGTGGTTTTCCCGCTCAGAAGACGAACATAAAAGGCATTGTCACGCGCGGTATAGCGGTGATGTAAAAAGAGAATATATGTTTTGTCGGAATCTGCCATTAGGCCAAGTTATGAAGATATCAGCACGCCGACAAGCGTTATCACCAGAAAAATGACAATTGCGCCTAACAGCCAGCCAAGCCCCAGAATCGGAAGGAATACGGTCATCGCAAACAACGCCCCGACCGATGAGCCGACCAGTTCGACCGCATACCCCAACCCCCGATTGGCCGATGATTTTCCGAAATAATACCGCCGGGTTGCGGCGACAAACAACGTTCCGGTGGCAACCGCGGTTGAGAATAAAAACAGGGCATGATAGAAGACCAGCGCCTGCGCGGAGATATGGTCAAACGTGGTCAGAAACAGCGTACTTGCGGTCAACAGCATCAGCAGGGCCGGAATCGCGATCCCCTCCACGGGGGTATGGTGCGAATAGAACGTCCCGACTGCCAGCCCGAACATGAACGCCCCGATCAGTATCCCCAACTCGGCATACAGCGAACCCGCCTGCGCCTGAAAAACATAGAATGACAGCAACTCCAGCGTCAGCGAGACAATCCCGGCGGTGAAATACAAAAACAGCCCGTAAAACCGTCGGCGTTTCGCTTTGATCAACGTCGCTATAAAAAACACCAGCATCAAAGCCGGAAGGATAACCAGCCAGAACGGATTGTCGAGCAAAAACGGAATGATCATCGTGTCCGCCCCGCGCGCTTTGGCCTGATACAATGCCTGGAAATGCGGAAGTACCGGACGGTTGAGTTCGTTGATCGTTACCGTGTCACGTGATAATGCCTCCGCCAGTCGCTCCAGTTTGAGATCGGTGAAACGATCCGGCAGATAATATTCATTGACATAAACCGGCGCGTAGTGCCGGTCCTGTCCGTTTTGGGCAACCGAGTCATTCGGCAATGCCAACGACGAATCCGATGCGAAAAAAAGCGTGCTTTCACCCGGCCAGATCGTGACATGCCGAAACGCCCGTTGCAGGGTATTATGAATGATGGTGATAATTCTCGCCTTCTCCGATGATATGTGACGGTCGGTGTCATAGGCGGTCGGAAGATAGAGCAGGCCGTTTGGGCCGAGAAGCACTTTGACCTGAGATAAAAACCCCGGCGTGATCAGGCGGCTGACTTTGTAATTGTCCGGTTCGCCGGGATGTATGATGACCACGTCGTATTTCGAAATATGCTTGATATCGGTCAGAAACGAGATCGGATCGGAGTCGATCTGCACCGTGGCCGGATTCGGCGGAAGGATCGAATCGAGCCGCTGAGTCAACTGCACCCGGGGATCAACCGCGGTGAGCACAATGTCACGCAGGCTGTCGGCCACCTGCATGATGCCGAATTCGGCGCGCCCGATCAGCAGAAGATGTTTTGCCTCCGGACGATTCAACAGCGGCGGGATGAGTGCCTCCTCGGCCGACTGCACGCCCGGATACACCGCCTCGATGCCATTGTCGCTGACCAGAATCAAATCGTCGTCGCGGGACAGAATCGCCTGTCTGCCGTAATGCGTGTCGAAACTCCGAAGAACATCGTATGGAGAGTACTTCCGAGTATCGAGTATGCGATCAAGCCCGCCGGCGAATAACATAATCCCCGCCAGCAGGATGATCAAGACGACCGATAAAACCGCCGCATTCTTCCGACTCGGCGCCACGAAATAAAAACCCGGCACCAGAATGCCGATAGCCATCGCCATTGTCAACGTGGAAAACACCCACCCTACCAGCGCCACGATTGCCACCCCGCCTACAAACGCCCCGATTCCCTCGAATAAGTACGCCCGGATAATCGACTCCGACGGACGGTATCCCTCGCGGTTGATCACCGGGAACAGCCAGCCGGATATCAGCCCGACCGGGAACATCAGCACGATAGCAATCAGCGCCGCGGTGCTGAGAGGCACCGTCTCCCAGATAATGCCGCTGTATACAAACGGTGAGAAGCGCAGGGCGATAATACTTGCGGGAAGCAGGATAATCCCGATAACAAACAACGGCCCGGATGTGATTTTCACGCGCTGATTCCCCCCCAGAATCGCACCGAGTGCCACCGCCAACAGCCAGCCGAACAGGGCAAAGCCGATAAATAACTCATCGCCGCGATACGACGCGGTCAGTTCACGCAAGAGCAGAACCTGCCCGCCGATCGAATAAAACCCGAGCAGGAACGCCTTGCGGGTCATTGGAAAACTCCGGGAATGATCTGCCCGCACTGTTTGCAGGTGTTGCCGTGGAGGTTATTCTGCAGAATCTGATATCCCCGTCGGGCGATAACGGCGTTGCCGCAGTGGGGACACCATGTCGACTCCGCCTCATGCCCGGGCACATTGCCGAGATAGACATAGTGCAACCCCTCGGCCTTGCAGATTTTCCATGCGGTTTCCAGTGTGGTCAGCGGTGTCGGGGGAAGATTCTTCAGGAGGTACTGCGGGTGAAACCGCGAAAAATGAACCGGCGTGTCGACCCCCAGATTGGCCTTAATCCATCGCGCCAGGTCAACAAACTCCTGCTCGCTGTCATTGAGTGTCGGCACGACCAAATACACGATTTCCAGCCAGACCCCGGCCTTTTTAATCTGCACCAATCCGTCCAGCACCGGTTTCAATTCCGCGCTGACAATGTCACGATAGTACTGCTCGCGAATCGCCTTGAGATCGACCTTGACCGCATCGAGCGTTTTCAGCAAAACGCCCAACGGTTCCGGTTCGATATAGCCGCCGGTAATCATCACCGATTTGACATCGTGTTTGTGACCAAGTTCGGCGGTATCGTACATGTATTCGTAGAATATGATCGGTTCGGAATAGGTATACGCGATAGTCGGAACTCGCCGCGATCTGCAGATATCGACAATATTCTGCGGCGGCAGTTCGATATTGTCGGTTTGTTCCGGACGGGTTTGCGATATCTCCCAGTTCTGGCAAAACTTGCAGTTGGCATTGCACCCCGCTGTCGCCAGGGAAAAGGCGGCCGTTCCGGGATGAAAATGAAACAGCGGCTTTTTTTCGATCGGGTCGATATTGACCGAGCAGGGAAGACCGTACACCAGCGTGTAGTACACATCGCCGCGATTCTCCCGCACCCCGCAATACCCGCGTTCCAGATCGGTTGCCCGGCAGTGACGCGGGCAGAGCCGGCATTCGATTCCGCCCTCATCGCGTTTGATATAATAACGCGCCTCGACCTCGGAGAGCGTCTTGGTATAATCGAACGCACAGGCGTTCTGGATCCCGCCCAACGCCGACGGCAACAAATCGGTCTGAGTGAGAACCGTCGCGGTCGCGCCGCATCCGAGACATTGGAGAAACAGCCGACGGTTCATGGAAATAACTCTCCCGGCTTGCTTGAGCCGTTGGAGTCGACATGAATCGTCCGCAGGTCGATCCTGCTTTCGTCGGCGATGCCCAGTCCGAGTTTTGCGGCCGTCTGCAGATATTTCACCGGCCGATGATCCTGCCATAATGCGGGAAGGTCGTTTTGGGCGCGATACTGCTCGATAATCTTCAGTCCGATGCTGTCGGCCGCCACCGGATCGGCGGAGATAACAATCCCGCCGTACATGACCACATGTTTGGGATTAAATCCCGGACCGCCGTGATACTGAACGCGAACGGCATCCATAACCGTCAACCGCTGTTTGGTCCGAAGCGGTTCCAGATTGATAACCTGCGCGGCATAGGGATCGCAATTGGTCAAATGGTACTTATTGGGGTTATGAATCGCCCCGAACATGTTCTTTATGCCGCCCGACAACCCGGCAATGGAATGGTCTTTTAAAATCGGGACATTGATATTGTGGTCGACCAGGTCCGTCAGGACTTTGCTGACCAGCGAGTTGACCTCGCCGCAGGAATAAAACTCCCTGCTGTATCCTACCCCGTTGGTATCGGTGCCGAGACATCGCCTTCCGAACGATGACGCGTTCAATGCGAATCCCGCTTTGGTCAATTCCCGGTTGGAACGTTCCCAGATGACAATATTATTCTCTTTGATACCCGCCTCGATTAGCAGATGCGTAAGTGCGTCGATCAACACCGTCGGCGTGGAATTGAATCGGCCGGTCAGACAATTGGTTTTCATCCCAACTACTCCGCGCGGCATCAAATCCGACAACACCTGGCGCGACGGTTTTCCGTCGGATAACGCCGACAGGCCATGATAGAGCAACGTCCGGTACTGCTCTTCGGACAATCCGGATACATCCGGTTTTTCGGCTAATCTGATGACGACAACCTTACTCATCTAATTTATATACAACGGTTTTGGGCAATTGAGTCAATACTTTTTTCTTGACCGGTTGTATAAAGAATGGTATCCTGAAACGGGATTAATAATAATGTATAAAACCGTTACAACACTATGGGTTATCGCCGTTATACTGATTGGGGGAAGGATGGCTGATGCCGCCGAGCGGCTTCCGACAGTGGCAGGGACGTTTTATCCCGATAATCCGACCGTTCTGCAAAACATGATTAACAACCATCTCGATGCGGTTGGCCAGTTGCCGGATATCGACGGGCGGATCGTCGCGATTATTGTCCCGCATGCCGGATTGGTGTACTCAGGAAAGATCGCGGCGCACGCATATAAACTGCTTGAGGGACAGGATATCCAAACCGCCGTTATTTGCGGGCCATCGCATCGTTATCGTTTTTCCGGAGTATCCGTGTATGGTCCGGATGTTACCTGGAAAACCCCACTCGGAGATGTTTCGTGCAACAGGGAGAGATGTCTAAACCTTTTAAACTATGACGGCCATATCAAGGAAATCCCAGAGGCGCACCTGCAAGAACACTGTCTTGAGGTGCAATTGCCGTATCTGCAGACGGTGCTGGATGATTTCAAACTGGTGCCGGTGTTGATGGGGTATCCCGACCGGAAAACGATTGAACTGCTTGCCGATGCGCTCACTGCGATTGAACCGGATGACAAAACGATTATGATTGCGTCGACCGACTGGCAGCACTACCGTCCGGCAAGCGCCGGCTGGGTAATGGATTCGCTGGGAATCGATTGCCTGATGCGATATGATGCCAAACGGCTGACAGAACTTCTGGATGACGGCAAAGTCGAAATGTGCGGCGGCGGAGCGACCGTGGCGATCATGAAAGCGGCGAAAGCCAGAGGCGCCGACCGGATAAGAATTCTCAAATATGGCGATTCGGGGGATATGTCCGGAGATAAAAGCTCCGTGGTCGGATATGTCGCGGCAGTGATATACGCATCGGGCGAAAACTCCGCCCCGAAGGAATCGAAACGAATTGAAAAGCCGGATCGACCGCCGTTGTATGAATTAAACGAAAAAGAAAAGAATGAATTACTGACAATAGCGAGAACGTCGATCTCAACCTACCTCGAGACGGGCCATCCGGCCGAATTCCGGGCCGAAGGCAAACTGGCCGAACCGGGCGCGGCGTTTGTGACCCTGACCAAACAGGAACAATTGCGCGGCTGTATCGGCCATGTCGCCGCCGTGGCGCCGTTGTATCAAACGGTCGCGACCTGTGCGGTGCAGGCGGCGGTGGCGGACCGTCGGTTCCCGCCGGTAAGCGCGGCGGAACTTTCGCAATTACATCTGGAAATTTCGGTATTAACGCCGATGCAGAAGGTGGATGATATCAATACCATCGAGGTCGGCCGCGACGGTTTGATGATTGAAAGGGGAAATAATCGCGGTTTATTGCTTCCGCAGGTCGCGACTGATTACGGCTGGAACCGAACCCAATTTCTAGAACAAACCTGCCGCAAAGCGGGGCTTCCGACAGATGCATACCGGTCGCCGGATGCCGTTATTTACCGCTTTCAGGCGCTGGTTTTCGGGGAGTGAGTGGCTTGACTTTGACACCGAAAATTGTTATTATTACAGATTTTACATAATTGGAGGATAGGCGATTGACATACGGTGTAATCCTTGCCGGGGGGCGTGGTGAACGGTTCTGGCCGCTGTCGCGGGCGGAGCGACCCAAACAATTATTGCGGCTGATTTCCGATAAAACCATGCTTCAGGAAACCATTGACCGCATTCTGCCGTTAATCCCGGTCGAACGCATTGTCGTGGTTACATCGGAAGACATGATCGACCTGATTCTCAAGGAAATCCCGATTCTCAAGCCGGAAAACATCCTGGCCGAACCGATGGGACGCAACACCTGTCTGGCCATCGGTCTGGCCGCGGAACACTTGCGTCGGCAGGACCCCAGGGCGGTTATGGCGGTGCTGTCCGCCGATCATATTATCAAACCGGCCGAACGGCTTCACGATTTGATCAAAGTCGGCGCGGATATCGCCGCCGCCGACGACAAGCTGATCACGATCGGCATCGATCCCACCCGCCCCGATACGGCGTACGGCTATATCAAACTGTCGCAGTTGTACAAATCGGTCAATAATATTCAGGTGTTCGAGGTGGACTCATTCACCGAGAAACCCAAACCGGCGGTCGCGCAGGAGTATTACTACGGACGCAAACACCTGTGGAATTCCGGAATGTTTATCTGGTCGGTGGAGACGATTATCAACGCCATCAACCAATGCCAGGTCGATATCGGTCGGGCGCTCGATGAATATGCCGGTCATATCGACCAAAGCGACGAGCTGGCTTGCCGTCGCAAACTCTACGAGGAAAGCGATGGGATCTCGATCGATTTCGCGGTGCTGGAAAACGCCGGCAACGTGGTAACGATCAAGGGCGATATTATCTGGGATGACGTCGGAAGCTGGAATTCGCTGGAACGATACAAGGAACGCGATCAGGAAAACAACGTCATCGTTGGACAGGTGCGCGCCATCGATTCGTTCGAAAATACGATTTACAATGACAGCAACGGACTGGTCATATCGCTTGGCGTCTCCGATCTGGTGGTGGTCAAAACCGACGATATCGTGCTGGTGGCCCATAAAACCAAAGTGAATGAGGTCAAACAACTGCTGGCCGAGATGAACGGCGATGACAAGATGAAAGTGTACTTATGAAACGACTATCCGCCGCCATGCTGTTTGGCATCATGATCCTCGCGCTGATGGTGCCGGCGTGTCGACAGGGATTCGAGCGGCAACCGGGCGAGGAGCAGCCGGTAGAACGTCCGACCGAAATGCCCAAAGGTGACAATCCGCTGGGACTGCCCGCGGATGCCGAGATCGTGCCGGACAAATACCCGATTCTGGCACGAGTCGATTCGGTTGTGACCGATGACAGCCTGGCGGTTGCGATGCCCCCGGCCGATTCGATTGCCGATGAACAAAACCGTTACGAATCGTACCGCATCCAGTTGTTCACGTCGAAAACGTACGGACCGGCGGTGCACGAACGCGCCGTGGCCGATGAAGTGTTCGATCAGGTCACCTGGCTGGATTACGAGGTGCCGTACTACAAGGTTCGCGTGGGCGATTTCGATGACCGCGAAGCGGCCGAAGCCTACCTGCCCGCAGTGAAGGAAGCCGGCTATCCCACCGCCTGGGTGGTGAAGGTCAATCTCGAGGTCTGGCGGATCGACGGCATGTATGACGACGAGAAAATCCCACCGATGTACGATTCAACCGACGTAGACGAGACTGCGCCGCCGGAGCAGGAAGATGACACGACCGAATATTATGACGATTAATCCCGATACTCCCGCGGAACCAATCCTGAAAATGGCGGTAGATATATTACGAAAGGATGGTATTCTGCTGGCGCCGACGGAAACACGATACGGACTTCTGACGCGAATCGATCGCCCCGACACGGTGCGGGAGTTATACCGCATGAAAAGACGACGTTTGGATCAGCCTACCGCCGTTTTTCTGAAGTCGATTGCGGAAATCGACCGGTACGCCCGTCCGACCGTGTGTTCGTCCAAACTGGCGAAATGGTTTTTGCCCGGGCCGATGACAGTGGTGTTGTCGGCGCACGAGAACTTGCCGGCGCCCGTGACGGTCGACGGCAAAATCGGGATTCGCGTGTCGTCGTCGGCGGTTATCGCCGGTTTGCTGGATCGGATCGATTTCCGGCTGACCGCCACCAGCGCCAATCTGTCGGGCGAACCGGAAGCGGAAACCGTTGCCGAAATTGCAGAGATATTTGGCGAGACCGTCCCGCTGTATCTTGATGCCGGGCCGCTGGGCGGACCGCCGTCAACCGTAGTCGATTGCACCGGAGACCGGCCGGTGGTATTGCGACGGGGAGTGATTGCCGAAGAGGAAATCAACCGCGTGATTGGAAAGGCATTATGAGCAAGATCTATAAAGTGATGTTTGTCTGTACCGGCAATACCTGCCGCTCACCGATGGCGGAGGGGGCGTTGCGCAAACTGCTGGAAAACCGGGGGGTCAACGGGATTGAGGTCTTTTCATCCGGAACCGGGGCCACGCCGATGTTTTCCGCTACGGAATACGCCGTCGAAGCCTGCAAGGTATGGGATGCCGATATCTCCGGACATCGATCGCAACCGCTGATTCGGGAGTTGATCGAGATTGCGGATTTGATTCTGGCAATGTCGCCGTCACACTGCCACCGCGTGGTAACTCTTGATCCGTCCGCCGAGGATAAAACGTTTTTATTGAAAAACTTCCCCGAACCGGGATGTGTCGGCGAGGGTGTCGATGATCCGATCGGTGGTTCGCTGGATGTGTACAATCGCGCCTTTATCGAAATCGCGGAGGAAATCGGCCGGATACTGCCGATGATCATCGAACGCGCCGAAGCGAATGGAAAGGAACAGGCGGATTCATGATAAAAAGCTTCCTGGCGGCCTTCGGTATTCTGCTGGCGTTCATGGCGGGATTATACTATCTGCATATCAGCGGAACAACGGCCGTGGCACAAACCGATTCCACGATGTTCGACGAGGGGATCAATCGGTTTGTCGTCAACAATGCCTTCGGCGTCGGGGAGAAGCTGACGTTTGACATCGGCTATGGATTCATTAATGCCGGGTTTGCAACCATGGAAGTCGCGGATGTGATCGAATACAACGACCGTCCCTGCTATCTGTTGCGCTCCACGGCCAATTCGAACAAGTTCTTCTCGACGTTTTATCGTGTGGAGGACGTGGTCGAGTCGGTGGTCGACGCCCGGGGATTGTACTCGTGGTATTTCGAAAAAAACCTGAAAGAGGGAAGCTACCGGTCGACCCGCGCCTACGGTTTCGATCAGGAGAACCGGCTGACGGTGTATGACGGCGACACGATTGAAGTCGCCCCGTTCGTGCAGGATGCCCTGTCGGTGTTATACTATACACGCACCTGCGACCTGAAAGTGGGATCATCGGTATATATCGATAATTTCACCGATGGCGAAAATTACGCGATGGAAGTGCGGGTTCTGCGCGAAGAAACGGTCAAAGTCAAAGCGGGGCGGTTCGATTGTATTGTCGTGGAACCACTGTTGCGAACCTCCGGGATTTTCAAACATGAAGGCAAACTGACCGTGTGGCTGACCAACGACCGCCTGAAGATGCCGGTGCTGATGAAATCCAAAGTCCTGGTGGGATCGATCTCGGCGGAATTGACGGATTATGAACTGGGCGAAATGATGGATTTTTGATGACGAATAACAGTCGCTTTAAAACGGTTGACCTCAATCGGGTCACGACCATTGCGCTTGATGAACGCGACAGCAAGGTGGCGATTGACCTGCTGGGTTATCCCTGCCCGCCCGATTCGGCGCGGGCCTTTTTCGATAGTCTCCCGGGATTCCTCAAAGCCGCCGACTTGCGCGAGTATATCGGACGTGTTGCCGAGGCGCGCCGAAACGGTTTGCCGTTTCATGTCCTCATGGGGGCGCACGTGATCAAGGTCGGTCTGTCGCCGATCGTGATCGATCTGATGAAATCCCGGATTATAACCGGCTTGTCTCTCAATAGCGCCGGACTGATTCACGACCTGGAACTGGCGTTCGCGGGCAAGACTTCCGAGGACGTGCAGGCGGGACTAAAGGACGGATCGTTTGGTATGTCCGAAAAAACCGGACGCTGGTTCGCCGATGTCGCCGCACTGGCCAAAGCACGGGGGATCGGTATGGGGCAGGCCGCCGGCGAATATCTCCTCGAAAACAAGGCCCCGCATACCCATCTGTCACTGTTTGCCTCTGCCCGTGAATGCGATCTCCCGGCGACGATACACGTCGGCATCGGCACCGATATCGTCAACCAGATGAGTTTTTTCGATCCGGCCGCAACGGCCGAGGCCTCCTATCTTGATTTCAAAATTCTCTCCCATATATTAACCGAGGCCGATCGCGGCGGAGTGGTTGCCAATGTCGGTTCGGCGGTGGTTTTGCCGGAAGTGTTCTTAAAGGCACTGACCGTGGCGCGAAATATAAAAAAAGGCGAACGGCGCATCGTCACCGCGAATTTCGATATGATCAGCCAGTACCGGCCGCTGACCAATGTCGTCAAACGCCCGACCGCCGACGGCGGACGGGGATATGCGTTTGTCGGCCATCATGAATTGATGATCCCCCTTTTGGCGTGGGGATTGAAGGCGTATGTTACGAACATCAGATAAGAAAATGGAGATACGGCAATGATACGACTGGTGGAATGTGTTCCCAACTTTTCCGAAGGGCGACGCAAGGAAGTTATCGAACAAATAATTGGTGAAATCACGACGGTTGCCAATGTCACCATGCTTGATTATGAGATGGACGGCGATCACAACCGGGCGGTGGTGACGTTTGTGTGTCCGCCGGAGGACGCCGTGGAAGCCTGTTTCCGGGGGATTAAGAAAGCGTCCGAGTTGATCGATTTGCGGACCCACAAGGGAGAGCATCCCCGCATGGGCGCTACTGATGTGTGCCCGTTCATCCCGATTTCGGGTTTACAGGTCTCCGAGGCGGTGGAACTGGCGCATCAACTCGGCAAGCGCGTCGGAGAGGAACTCAATATTCCGGTTTTCTTTTATGAATCGGCGGCGACCCGTCCCGATCGCGAGAATCTCGCGGACGTGCGCAGAGGCCAGTACGAGGGATTAATCAAAGCCATTGAGGAAGATCCCAATCGCAAGCCGGATTATGGTCCCGCCAAAATGCACCTTCAGGCCGGCGCCACCGCTGTGGGAGTGCGCTTCCCGCTGGTGGCATACAACGTGTACCTCGACACCAACCGGGTGTCGATTGCCCGCAAAATCGCCGACGCGGTGCGTTTTCTCAAGGGCGGGTACCGCTATGTCAAGGCGATGGGATTCATGATCAAGGAGAGAGACTGCACCCAGGTATCGATGAACCTGGTTAACTATACCCAGACCCCGATATTTCGCGTCTTCGAGACGATCAAGGCCGAGGCGGCCCGTTACGGCGTAAACGTTCTGTCATCCGAAATCGTCGGCCTGCTTCCGCAGGAGGCGTTGTTTGATGTCGCCGACTATTATCTGCAACTGGAAAATTTCAGCCCCGATCAGGTGCTAGAAGAACGGATGCGGCGCGCCGGATCATCCAGCGGCGGAGGTGAGGCACAGAACTTCTACGAAGCAGTGGCGGCGAAAAGTCCGACTCCCGGCGGCGGTTCAGTGGCGGCGTCGGCCGGAGCGCTGGGCGCGGCCCTGAACTCCATGGTCTGCCGGTTGACCGTCATGAAGAAGAAATACAAAGACGTGGCCGAGGAACTGACTGCGCTTCGCGATGACTCCGAACAACTGCGATATATCCTCCAGGATTTAATCAAGCGCGACGGCGAGGCGTTTGATGCCCTGATGAGCGCGATGAAAATGCCGAAAGACTTCGATGAGGAGAAAGAGAAACGCGCCAAAGCCATTTTCGAAGCCACCAGGGGCGCCGCGCTGGTGCCGCTGGAAACCGCCGAAACGGCACTCAAAGTCCTCGAGCAAAGTAAAATCGTGGCAGCGAAAGGTAATGTCAATTCGGTTTCCGATGCCGGCGTATCCGCACTGATGGCCAAAGCCGCGATCGACGGCGCGCTGTATAATGTCCGGATCAATATCAGCGGCTTTGAAGATCAGGCATTTGTGGATGAGATGAAAGCCAAAATCAAACCCATTCAGGAACGCAGTGACGCGCTGGCCGCGGAAATCAGGCAGATCGTGGAAAGCAAGCTGTAAATGGCCGAATTTATTGACCTGCACCTGCATACGATCTATTCCGATGGAACCGATACCCCGGAAGAACTCGTGGAACTTGCCCGACAGAAACAACTGGCGGCCTTTGCGATTACCGATCACGATAATGTCGGGGGATATAGGGAAGCTCGCGAATGTCTTCGCGATGGCGACCCGGAACTGGTGTCGGGGGTGGAACTTTCCGCGGGGCAATCCGGTGAGGATATTCACATCCTGGGGTATTTTATCGATCCGAATTCGACTGCGCTTCAAAAATCATTGGCCAATCTTCAGCAGAAACGGAACCTGCGCGGCGATGAGATGTTTAAAAAATTGCAGGCGCTTGGCATTGCCATTCCGCAAGGGCTTATCCGGGAAATCGCCGGGAATTCCGCCGTGGCGCGTCCGCATGTCGCCGATGCGCTGGTTCGGGTGGGAGCGGTGCGTAACTATGATGAAGCCTTCCGACGGTACATTGGAATCGGCTGTGACGCCTATGTCGCCAAGGAAAACCTGAAACCAAAGGAGGCCATAGCGCTGATTCATCAGGCCGGCGGGCTGGCATTTCTGGCACATCCGGCAATCGGCAATACCATCAAGTATGTTGATGAATTCGTCACCTATGGTCTGGACGGCATTGAAGTATATCATTCCAAGCACAACAAACACACCAGAAAGGGCTTTATCTCAATCGCACAATCCAAATCGTTATTGGTTTCCGGCGGAACGGACTATCACGGCCGAGGCGGCCGTTACGGCATGATCGGCTCACAACCGGTTCCGCTTGACTATTTAGTGGCCATGAAAAAGAGATTAACTGAAGCTAACGGGTGAATGTCTTGAACAAAATCATCGTCTTTTGCCTGACCGTTGTGCTTGGCGCATCGGCTATTACCCTCGGCAAAACACTTACCGAGGAACAACAACAATCCATTTTGCAAAACCTTGCATATGTCAAAGGGCGGGGAGAACGTCCGTCCGCAATGACCGAAGCGCATCACTGGAGCGGTACATCGTCGGTTCTGGATGCCTTCTTCAACAGGGAGTATCTGGATGAGTCGGCGAAGTCGGCAACGTCGATTCTGCTGGCTCGCCCCACCTATCTTCCCGACACCTTCGGATCGCCCGGCGGACATTTTCTGTTTCACTATACCACGACCGGACCCAATGCCGTGTACCAGGCCAATGTCGATGTACTTAACGGCGGCGACGGCATCCCCGATTTCGTTAATCGGATGGCAATAATAGCGGACTCGGTATGGGATAAGGAAATTGTGGAGATGGGATATCCGGCCCCTCCGACGGATGATTTTTATCCCGACGGCGGTGATGCGCGCTTTGATTTTTATATCCGTGACCTCGGCGATTATGTTTTCGGATCAACGACTCCTGAGATGTACGTCTCTGCGGGGGATTCGCAGACCGTGACGGCTTACATGGAATTGAATAACGATTTCCGGGTGCAGGACTATGCCTCACGACCGCTCGATGCCGTGCGGGTGACACTGGCGCATGAGTTTTTCCATGTGATCCAGTTCGGCATGGATTTTTCCGAACCGCATGTTGTCAATGATATGAAACAGCATTACTGGTTCGAAATGAGTGCGGTGTGGATGGAAGAGCAGGTATATGACCACATTAATGATTATTATTCTTATATTCCCTTTTACTATGCGCTTCCCTGGATCTCCATTGAATACTCATCGGCTATGACCCTGCACCAGTACGGCGCCGGTATTTTCCCTCTGTATTTAAGCGAAAAATACGGCCCGGATATTGTCCGGGATATCTGGGAGCGATGCCGCGATTATGGTCCCGGTTTCCAAACCCATCAGGCCATGGATGATGCCATTATCGCCGCTTCCGGCGGTGAATCCAACCTGCGCCTGGCATTCAATGAATTCGCCGTCTGGAATTATTTCGCCGGGGAGCGTGCCGCTCTGGCGCCCGAAGGCATGGGATTTTCCGAAGGCGCCGATTATCCGGCCCTGCCTGATTCGGTGATTACGGATTACTCCAAATACAAGCTGGTCGTCAACAATCTCACCATTCGTCGCTCCGGACGATCCCCGGAAAACCTGTCCGCCAATTATGCCAACCTGCGGGCCGTCAGTGCCATCCCGGATACCGTCAGAATTGCGATGTACGGTGATGAGGATTCGCCATATAATATTCAGTACGCGATGTCGTATATCAAATTCCCCCGCGATGCTCAGTCCCCGGTGGAAGTGGATCGAAAAGTCGTCCCGATTCGACAGATTGTGTTCGATACCCTCGGTCTGGGGGAAGATTACTTGAATGTTGTGTTGATCCCCACGCCGGTATCGACGAATCCCAATGCCTATCCCGGCGACTACGATTACAGTTTCACGGTCCTCAACTATGTCGATCCGCGCGGCAATGACTTCTATGCGCCGTACGGCAATCCGATCGTGGTTACGCAGGAAAGCGATCATGTGACATTTCGCGCCAACGCCTATGTCGATACGCTCGGGGCCAAAGAAGCGTCCCTGGAAGTCTCGCTGTACACCGTGGCCGGTGAAAAAGTCCGGGTGCTGAAATCGGCGCCCGAATTCGTCGACAATATCGCCGTGGACTGGTACTTCGATAATGACAGCGGCACCAGGATCGCATCCGGTGTCTACCTGGCTCTCTATCGTTTGGTCTTCACCGACGGAAGCGATGACGTGTACGGTCGACACAAGGTTGCCGTGTTTCGATGACGACCCGGGTGCGTTTGCTGGCCAGGGTGGCCGTGTTTTCCGCCCTGGTTTTTGCCGCCTGTTACGCCGCGGTGTTCCTGCCCAATGTCAATCCCTGCTTTTTCGTGGTGTTTGCCGCCGGTTTTTTCTGGGGGATCGGCCCCGGTGTCACCGTCGGCGTAGTCGGCTTTTTTCTCTGGTCGACTTTTAACCCCTACGGGCCGGTAGCCCTGCCGCTGTTAATTTCGCAATTGATCGGAATCTCCTTCTCCGGGGTGATCGGCGTCCTTGCGCAAAAAGTCATCGATCCCCGACGGGGGAATATGAAAACGATCGTTCTTTTGGCACTGGCCGGTCTCGGATGCGGACTGATGTATCATCTGGTGGTGGATGTGGTCGATGCCATTATCTATCAGCCGTTCTGGCCGCGCCTGATCGGCGGAGCGGTATTTTCATTGATTACCATCGTTTCAAATGCTATTATATTCCCGTTGTTTTTCCCGGTATTGGCGTTTATGCGGGAGAGAGAGAAACGATTGGCGCTATGAAGATTTTCGCCCGGTGTTTGCGCATGGTTTTCGTGGCGGTGTGGTGTACACTGTGCTTGATGGTATCGTCTTTCAGTCAGGAATTATCCGCGCCCTCCGACAGCGGCAGGATCGATACCACATCCCGTATTCCTGCGGATTCCGGCAATCTGTCAACGCAAGAAGCCATCCCGACCGATTCATCGGAATTGCCCAATGACTATTGGGATAGGGTGGCCGGTGAATACCAGCCGACCGACACCATTTCGAAAACCAGACGTCCCCCGCTGGTTGCCTATGATTTCGGACAGGCCCTGCACACCGCGTTTTTAACGCAGCACTATGATGTCCTGGCGGATGTCCGTCGCTCGTTTTTTCATGATGCCGGCGATTTCCTGAAATTCAATCCGTCGAATCTGGTAATCTATTATCAGAACACGCCGATGCGGACCGTGGTGGTTCCGTACGGTTTACCCGGAGATCGTGTCGACGTTATCCTCGATCAAAGGGCCTTGCACCCGATCGCCCATGAGATCGAACCGGACAATCGTCGTGATTTCAACGATATCCCGACCGCCGTTACCAATGAGGCATACAATATCGAGGGGCCGCTGGGATTGGCATTCGGCGGGAACGGAACCGTATCGTCACTGGTGATGTTTCCGCTGACGCCGGACACGACTCAGGCGGTTTCCGGAATGGCCGTCGACAAAGGATCATTCGGCTATGCGTATACCAGGGGCAGGTTTGCGCATCGCAACGAACGCGGGCGACAAATGCGTTTTGCCGCGGGATATCGCAAAGCCAATGGTGCTTTTCGCAATCTGGACGACGATGCCTATCACCAGTGGGGCGATTTTCGTCAGCCGCTGACCGAACGACTCTGGCTGAACCTGTCGGGACGACTGTATCGCCGGGACGGGGCATATCTTCCGCAGGCGGACGTATCGTTGTTTGATCTGGATCGCTTTCGCCGCGACCGTGATCTGTCGGCGGCGCTTGCCCTGCATCACGACGTAACGTCGAAAACCACGGTATCGTTTCGCCATGAACGTTCCGAAACCAAGCTGGAGCAGTCTTCGGAACCGTACTATCGCAATCTCGATATTTTCACCAACGGCTTGATTCTTACCCATGAGCGTCAAGCCGGCAATTTCGGTGTGCGATTACGCGTTTCCGGAGTGCAGGAGAAATTCGAAGATAAAAATCTCGTCGAAAACAAACGGCATCGGGGGATGGTGGATGCGGCCGTGCTGTCCGGTGATACCGCGTCGGCTCTCACGATGTACGCCCGTGCCGAAAAAGTCGGCGGCTATGATCCCGCCCCGACCGCCATGGCGGCTTATATTAAAAGAGGTCCGTCATGGTGTTTTTCCGCATCGGTCGGATACTGCACGCGTTTCCCGCGCCAGTATGAACTTGATCTGGTGGAACGGATCGCACCGATATATGACAATGATGAATACGACTACTACGAAATCGGCAATCCGCAGTTGAAACCGGAAAAACAAATCGGCGGCAACGTGACCTTCGGTTTGGGCAAACCGGGATCGGATGTGACCGTGTCGCTGACCGGCGGGAAGATTTTCGACGGCATCGACTGGCGGAGATTTGATACGCTCGGACTCGAAACGGGTGGTTTCCGTCCGGTCAATCATGATCTGGAATATGCCAACGCCACCATCCGAAAGCGTTTGCACCTTGGCTCCTTCGTGACCTGGTCGGGGGGGGGGAGTTATCGGTACCTTGAGATCGCCGACGACGATGACCCGCCGTACGCTCCGGAGTACCAGGGATTCACCGGTCTTGAGTTGTACTATTACGTTTCGAAACTGGAATTACACTTGTATGCCTACGGGGAACTGTTGTACAGCGGGCCGTACACCGGGTGCAACGGCGACAAGCTGGGGGAGGACCCGATCCTGAATCTCAAGCTGTCGTTTCGAATTAAACAATTCCGCTTCTTTTACATCTTTCAGGATCTCCCGTCGATTGAATACCGACTGCGCGAGGACCAAACGATTCTCGGACGATACAATTACTACGGGATAACCTGGGATTTTTTGGATTAAAAAACCCGGCCGATCGGCCGGGTCTCTGTACTTCGATTCAGTATATTTCTTAAATGAACAGCGGGGCCAGCACCAGCGACACCATCGCCATCAGCTTGATGAGAATGTTCATCGAGGGACCGGACGTGTCCTTGAACGGATCGCCGACCGTATCGCCGACCACCGCCGCCTTGTGAGCGGGGGAGCCTTTGCCGCCGAGATTGCCGGCTTCGATGAATTTCTTGGCATTGTCCCAGGCGCCACCTGCGTTAGCCATCATCAGGGCCATCAGCACGCCGGAAAGCGTCGCACCGCCGAGGAAGCCGCCCAGCGCTTCTTTGCCGAGCAACAGCCCGACCAGAATCGGCGCCAGGATCGCCAGCAGGCCGGGAAGCACCATCTCAAGCAGAGCGCCCTTGGTGGCGATATCGACACACCGGCCGGTATCCGGTTTGGCCTTGCCTTCCATGAGACCCTTGATCTCGCGGAACTGGCGACGGACCTCTTCAACCATCTTGAACGCGGCCTTGCCGACTGCGGTCATGGTCAACGCGGCAATCAGAAACGGCAGAATACCGCCGATGAACAAACCGACCACGACATAAACATTCAGGAGGCTGATTGTCTCCACGCCCACCGCTGTGGCATATGCCGAGAACAGCGCCAGCGCGGTCAACGCCGCCGAGCCGATGGCAAATCCCTTGCCGATTGCGGCCGTGGTGTTGCCGAGGGAATCGAGACGGTCGGTGATTTTGCGGATGTCTTCGCCCAGACCGGCCATTTCGGTGATACCGCCGGCATTGTCGGCAATCGGGCCATACGCATCAACCGACATGGTCACGCCGATGGTCGACAGCATACCGACCGCCGCCAGCCCGATACCATACAGGCCGCCGAGCTTGAAACCGACCAGAATCGCCATGGCAATAACAAAGACCGGGATCGCAACCGATTCCAGACCGACGGCTAAACCCTGAATGATATTGGTCGCCGCGCCGGTTTCGGAGGCATGGGCAATTTTGCGAATAGGTTTCCCCGCCGTATAATACTCGGTTAAAAGACCGATCAGAATACCGGCGACGTTACCCGACAGGATCACCCAGAACAGTTTTTGATCCAGTCCCAATTTTGCGATTAGGAACCAGGCCACGACAAAAAGTACGATCGAAGCGACATAAGTCACGATGCGCAGGACCGCCGCCGGGTTTTTCATGCCCGCGAACGCCTTAACCGACAGGACACCGAGAATGGATGCCACGATGCCGGCAGTCGCAATCGCAATCGGTAGAAGCACCATACCCAGAGTCTCACCGGTCGGCAGACTGGTCCCGAGCGCAACCGCCGCAATGGCGATTGTGGCGATAATGGAACCGACATAGGATTCGAACAGGTCGGCTCCCATACCGGCCGTGTCGCCCACGTTGTCGCCGACATTATCGGCTATAACCGCCGGGTTGCGCGGATCGTCTTCCGGAATCCCCGCTTCGACTTTGCCTACCAGATCGGCGCCGACATCGGCCGACTTGGTATAAATACCGCCGCCGACACGGGCAAAAAGCGCGATCGATGAAGCCCCGAAGCCGTAGCCCGCCAGATCCGACCAGGTGAAGAAATCAAGCCGGAACACCAAATAGGTGAAAATACCGACGCCCAACAGCCCCAGCGAAGCCACCGACATGCCCATGACGGCGCCGCCGGTGAACGCTATAGACAACGCCCCGCCCTGGCCCTGACTCTTGGCCGCGGCCGAGGTGCGGACGTTGGCCTTGGTGGCCGCCTGCATTCCGAAATACCCGGCCAGCATTGAGCAACAGGCACCGGAAATGAAAGCAATGCCCGTCGCGGCCGAAATCTTCCACAACAATAGCAAAAATACGACAACAATAAAGATTGCGAGGATGGAGTATTCCCGTCTCAGAAAGACCATCGCGCCATGGGCGATTTGCCCGGCGATTTCCCTCATCAGGTCGTTACCCGAATCCTTCGACTTAATTGTGAAGTAGAGTAACAACGCGAACAGAATACCCACCACCCCCAAAATCTGTGCGGCATACAAATAGATCCAATGATCCATCTATAAACTCCCTTACCTTGAGGTGATTATATTGATAGTTACTTTGCTTTTCCGAGGTCCCGCGCTTGAATCGTCAGTGTAAATCAAACCTATTACCAGTCAGTTAGATATACCCGATATTAAGCACCAAATGTATGGTGTATGAAATGAATTGTCAATATGAATTTCTGAAAAATGTGATTTTGTTCACAAGGATGCCTTTCAATGGCTTGTGTGGGAACCACTTTTACCAACCGGTGAGAAAAAATCGCCCAAAGTCCCGTATGACGGGTGTTTTTGTCACATCATCGACAATATATTGAATGCAGAACAGTAGCGGCATCGTGTCAATCAGCCCTTTTATGAATTAAAACAGTATTATTGGCAAGTAAATACTCTACTTTTTGGGGGAACTTTTTTTCGGCAGGCCTGTTATCAAAGACTAAATAGTAACGAAAATCACTCCATATTATGGGATGATAAAAGAAGCAACTGGACTGGAAGGAGACATATCATGGCTTACGAATGGAAATTCAATAAGAGACCCTATAGCGATGACGAAGCAAAGAATTTGTTGAAGAGCGTGGTCTCACCCGAAACGACCGACTGGCATTATAACAAGCATCATAAGGGATATGTAGTCGCGCTCAATACGATCGAGAAGGGGCTGGAAACCGCTGACCGCTCCGCCGCCAATGGCAATTATTCCGAAGTCGGCGAGTTGAAACGCCGTTTAACCTGGAATCATGCTGGCGCCCTGCTTCATGACATTTACTGGGAAGTGCTCGGCGGCGATGGCGACCCGAAGAAAGGCCCCGAAGTGCTGGCCGCGATCGAAAAGGAATTCGGCAGTTTCGAGAAATGGAAAGAGGATTTCAAAGCGACCGCGTTTTCGGCCAAGCTGTCCGGATGGGGCGTGCTGGCGTTCGATCAGCTCTACAGCGGGCGACTGCTTAACGTGCTGGTCGACGAGCACCATTACGGTGCGATGTGGGGTGCGATCCCGCTGATCCCGTGCGATGTGTTCGAGCATGCCTACTATCACAAGGACGGTGCCGGACGCGCCGTCTATATCGACAATTTCCTGAACAATCTCAACTGGGAGCGCATTAACGCGCGGTTCAAGAAATTTGTGAAGTAAACGTCGCAAGTGATTGCAATATAACGGGTGCCGAGGATGTACCCGGGAGACATGCCGAGGATGAAGGGGTGCTGGCAGTTGGGGAATTGTAGTCGCGCGATTGCGAACAAAAGGCTGTAATCGATTGATTACAGCTTTTTTGTTTGGCACAATGTGCATTCGCGTTCCGGCAACGCCACGTGAATGATTTTGTATCATATATGAGTAGTTGCAATTATCCGCCGAATCTCGTATGCATGACCTCATGACAGAATTGTCGGCAATGTATATCATCATCGGAGGCGCTATCGCGGCGGTTCTGGCTGTGCCGGCATGGCGCTTTGGCGCGCTGACAAAATCCGGCGCGGTCGGGATGGTGATTATCGGAACCATCGCCTTCGGATTGGGCGGCATCGTCTCTGCGATTCCCCTGGTATATTTCTTCATTTCATCCAGCCTGTTATCGAAAATGAAAACAGCGGCCAAGACAGCGGCGCTCGATACGGTCGGTAAAACCGGCCCGAGAGATTTGATACAGGTCTTTGCCAATGGCGGCGTCGGCGCGCTGTGCCTGCTGGCAGGATTGTTCACCACCGACCACATCTGGTTCTATGGCTATCTGGCAAGTATCTCCGAAGCCTGCGCCGACACCTGGGCCACCGAAATCGGCACCCTTGCCAAACACCGCCCGGTATCTATTGTGACATGCAGACAAGTCGCGCCCGGACAATCCGGTGGGGTTTCTACTTTGGGGACACTGGCGGCTTTTGCCGGGGCGATTACGACCGTCGCGACTGCCTATGCGGGAATGGCGGCCATAAACCCGACATATCATGGCAATCCCTCAATATATATAATCGTAGTCATTGCCGGTTTTATCGGATCGCTGGTTGATTCCATTCTCGGCGCAACCGTACAGGCACAATACCGTTGCTCAATCACGGGCAAAATAACGGAAAAGATCGAATCCGGCGGACAGCCCAATCCGCTGATCCGCGGCTTTCGATGGATCGGCAACGATGTGGTCAATACCGCCGGGACCCTGATCGCGGCGCTGATTGCGTTACTATTTCTGATATAATATCGATCCGAATGCACCCGATTCCGCTTGAAAATCCGGCCGCTTTCCATTATGATAACCGTTACCCAAACACATCGTCAAGCTCGGGAGACTCAATGGACTTTGCGCTAAACGAAGATCATAAATCGGTGCAGAAACTCTGCCGTGATTTTGCCGCGAAATATATCACCCCCACGATCAAGGAAAACGACCGCACCGAACATTTCGACCGGTCGCTTCTCATCCGCATGGCCGATGCCGACATTCTGGGACTGTGCCTCCCGGAAAAATACGGCGGCGCCGGGATGGATTATATCTCGCTGGGGCTGGCTTGTGAAGAACTGGAATACGCCGACACCTCGGCGAGGGTGATTCTCTCGGTGCATATCGGCCTGAACTCGCTGACTCTGCTGTCATGGGGAACCGAGGAACAAAAAGAAAAATATCTCACCCGTCAGGCCAAAGGACAGCTGATCGCCACATATGGTCTCACCGAACCGAACGCCGGCTCGGATGCGGTCGGCCTGCAAACCACCGCCGTTAAAAAAGGCGATACGTACATCCTCAACGGTGAGAAAATGTGGATCAGCCTCGCCGACGTTGCCGATACGTTTTTAATCTTCGCCTGGACCGATCTTGAGAAAAAGCAAAAACGCGATCACAGCGGCATCACCGGCTTCATTGTCGAACGCAATTTCCCCGGAATCACCACCGGTACCATTCACGGCAAGCTGGGCGTCCGCGCCGGCAATACCGGATGGATCGCCATGCAGGATGCCGAAGTCCCCGCGTCCAACCTGCTCGGCAACGTGGGAGAGGGATTCGGCATCGCCATGTTCTGTCTGGAGCAGGGACGTTACACCGTCGCGGCCGGGTCGACCGGGCTAATCAAGGCCTCGCTCGATGCCTGTCTGGAGTATTCGCAAACCCGCAAAACGTTTGCCGTGCCGATCGCGCAACATCAACTGGTCAAGGAGATGATCGCCAATATGTACGCCGGGTACGAATACGCACGCCTTTTGTGGATGAAAGCCGGATGGTTGCGCAACGAGGGCCTCCGCGCCACGCGCGAGACGTCGCTGGCGAAATGGATCGCCTGCCAGGAAGCTGAAAAGGCCGCCGCCGATGCGGTGCAGGTGCACGGTGCGTACGGTTTCTCCGACGAATACCCGGTGGAACGGTTCTATCGCAATTGCAAGGGGGCCTCGATATATGAGGGAACACGCGAAATTCACAAGCTGATGCAGGCCGACTATGCGCTGGGGTACCGGGTCGACAAACCCCGCCGGAAGAATCTTCCAGGCTGGCCGTATCAGGAGTGACAGCATAACCATTTAACTGCCGGGAGGAATGAGCACATGACATATTCCGGCGTGTTTTTCGATCTATACGGGACCCTGCTTATTTATGGAGATATGGAAACCGCCTGGGCTGAGTGGCTTGAAGTCTTTTATGCCAGCTTATGCCGTCGCGGTCTGACCGTTTCCAAAACGGCATTCGCTGAAACCTGCAATAACTTCTTTGCACGGGCGGAACCCGAATCCGACGGCGACAATCTGACCGTCTACGAACGAAGAATCAGGGCGCATTGCCAGGCGATCGGATTGCATCTCGACACTGAAGCCCTGAGAAATACTGCTGATGAAACCGCCCAATCCTGGCAGAAGTATATCACACCCGACCCCGATGCGATTCCGGTGCTGACGGAACTCGCGAAAACCAAGAAACTGGCCCTGATCTCCGATTTCGATCATCCCCCGCATTTATACAAACTGCTGAAGAATTTCAGGCTGGAACCGTTTTTCCAATCTGTTATCGTATCTGGTGAAGTGGGAATCACCAAACCTGATCCCGGCATTTTCAAACCCGCGCTGGAGCAAACCGGGGTCGAGCCGAATCGCGTGATCTATGTCGGTGACACGATCAAAGACGTCCAGGGCGCGCTGGCGGCGGGCCTGACACCGGTATTGATCAAGCGCGACGATGATAACAAAACCCGTATGGATTACTCGAACGGTGGGGTGTTCGATGGATACACCGATGCCGACCGCAACCATACCGCCCGCGTGATCTCATCGCTTAAGACATTAATAGAAATCGCGGGGTAAAGCGAAATCCTGATGAAATCACTCTCAGGAATAAAAACCATCACCTTCGATGTCGATAACACCCGCAGGGATTTTGAAACCGTCATGCGGCGGGGACTTAAAGCATCACTCGATGAGCTGACCAAACTCGATCCCGGAGCGGCACCGCTTTTGGATATCGAACGCATGATACAAATCCGTCTGGAGGTGTTCGATAAACTCTAAGGCGTGGAGACCAATCTGGAACGACTTCGTCTGGAAGCTTTCAGGGATAGCTTAACATCAATCGGACATCCCGATGAAACAATCGCCTTGCGGCATAACGACGTGTATTTCCAAAACCGCTTTACCGATATCGGGCTGTTCGATGATGTCCTGCCGACTCTGAATGCCCTCAAACCGCATTACACCCTCGGCATCCTTTCCAGCGGCACAGCTATCCTGTAAAATGCGGCCTTGACGGCATCTTCAGCTTCGTGGTGTTTTCGCAGGATCATGCCATCGAAAAACCCGATCCCCGTCTGTTCAAAATCGCTGTCGAGAAAGCGAACTGCTGCCCCGATGAATTGCTCCATGTCGGCGATTCTCCCGACACCGATATCGCCGGCGCGCATGCGGCACACGTCCGGTCGGTCTGGCTGAATCGAAATAACGCCACAAATAACACATCCCATAACCCCGATTTTGAAATCCTGTCTCTTCGCGATCTTCTTGACATCCTGCCGGTAAACGAAAGCGTGTCTTCATAGTAACTCGCGCGACTAATTTGCGCCCAAGTAAAGCGTTTTTTTAATGGACAAGGCCGTGTTTCAAGCGTACAATTAATATAATTGGGTAACAGTTTCACCGACGTCCTACTAATCAGGACTGCGCAATTACATAGGTCACGCATTGGAAGCCCTGGCTAATTATATTCAGCAGGCTCTGGACTTAATCGTCGCCGTGCCCGAATGGCTCATAACGGCAAAGCAGGCCATTCTGGAAAAAACCGGAACGCCCGGATTGATCGCGCTGATTATCCTGTGCATGGCCATTGCCGTGCAGGTCGTAATCAAGCTGGTGAGACTGTCGTTGAATATTTTGCGCTATGTGGTGGTGCCCTCCATTGCCACAACCTTCCTGTTGGTGATCTTCACCTCGCTGTCACTGTCGGTCGCCCTGCCCGCATCGGTGTCGTTTTTCTCGATTGTGCTTTTATTCAAAGGCTGACCTCGGTCTGTCTGTAGCCTTCAATAATCTGTAAATTTATATTGGTAATTTGCCGGATAATCCATTAGACTATCCCTGTCGCCAGGGATAAACTGCCTTATTATATAGAGGGCAGACATTGACAGGTTGCGCCAATCGGCTCTCAGACAATTAGTCACCGGTCTTGATGGAGAGAAGACATGGATTTCATACATAACGCCTTTGAAACCCTGCAATCATTCTGGCCCACTGTCATCGCCGTGTTCGGATTGATCGTGGTACTGTTCATTGTTCGACGAATAATAAGTAAAGGCCCCAATGGGCGTACCGATGGCGGATTCCGTCGCCAGATTGTGACGCTTTTGGTGGTGTTTCTGGGCATTCTGGTCATCGTTTTGGTCCTGCCGATCAACGACAGCACCCGCGGGCAACTCCTCAGCCTGATCGGTATTTTATTCACCGCCGCGATCGCGCTGTCCTCGACCACCTTCCTGGGCAATATCATGGCGGGTTTCATGCTTCGCAGTGTCCGTAATTTCCGGCCCGGCGATTTCATCCGTGTCGGTGAACATTTCGGGCGGGTGTCGGAACAGGGGTTGTTTCATGTCGAGATTCAAACCGAAGACCGCGATCTGACCACCATGCCGAATTTGTATCTGGTCACGCATCCGGTGAAAGTGATCCGCGCCTCCGGTACCATTATCTCAGCCGAAGTATCACTGGGATATGATATCCCGCATGAACGAGTCGAAAAACTCCTGCTTGATGCCGCCTCGGCGGCCGGCCTGGAAGAGGCCTTCGTGTATGTCATCGAACTGGGGGATTTCTCAATCTCCTACCGTGTGGCCGGGCTTCTCACCAATATCAAGCATGTCCTGTCGACCCGGTCACATCTGCGGGCAATGATGCTGGATAAACTGCATGAAGGCGGAGTGGAAATCGTTTCACCGACGTTCATGAATACCCGCGCGTTCGGCAAGGACGAGCAGTTTATCCCGCAGAAACCGATCGTGAAAGATAAAGTCGAAACACCAACGGCAAAACCCGAAACCCTGGTGTTTGACAAGGCCGAGCAGGCCGAATCCATTGAAAAACTTCGGGAATATTTCGATGCCGACGGCAGGATGCTGGATGAACTCAAGGGACAGTTGAAAGACTCCCTTGAGCTGATGGTTCGCGATAAACTTAAATCGGAAATCGAACATCTGGAGAATCGCCGCGCGAGGCTCGAGGAAATCATCAAAAAGAAGGAATCCCACAAAGAAGAGTGATACCGGTTTTGATAAGGAGTGACTGCTATGAACCCACTGCAAAAGAAAAAAAACGCCTCTCCCAATTTCAATCGCCACCTGATGGGAATGGCAATTATTCTGTTTTGCCTGATATCAATTTCGGCGGCTTTGCTTTCCGCCGAACAGCCGCCATCGTGGCGCAATGCGTATCCCACCGCGCGATGGGATAACCTGTTCTATCAATACCACGGCGTGGATATCGCCGATCCGTTTCGTTGGCTGGAAAACCCCGATTCCGATGAAACGATCGCCTGGGTGAACGCGCAAAACAAACTCACCGCCGATTTTATCAACACCCCGGAACGGGATCCGTTTAAAAATCGCCTGGCCGAACTGTGGGATTATGTGCGCTACACCTGCCCGAATCAAAAGGGCGAATACTATTACTATTACAAAAACGACGGCTTGAAAGACCAGTATGTCCTGTGCCGCAAACGGGGACTCGACGGAATGGAAGACGTTGTCCTCGATCCCAATCTCATGAGTGAAGACGGCACCGTTGCGGTACCGCAAACGTTTATCAGCCGGGACGGTTTATTGATTGCCTACTCCATTTCGCGCCAGGGAAGCGACTGGCAGGAGATACGGATCCGCAAGGCGGCAACCGGCGAAGAGTACGACGAAACGATCAGGCGCGTCCGCTTTACCCATACCGCCTGGCTACCGGACAACTCCGCCTTCTATTACGGACGTTTTCCCGACAGCGGTGCGGTACCGGATGAAGAATACGGCCGCCATCATAAGGTATATCTGCATCGCGTGGGCACACCGCAATCGGCCGATGCATTGATCTACGAACGACCGGATGATATCGACCTGGCGTTCGAACCGTTTGTCACCGACGACGGAAAATACCTTATCTTCCACGTCTGGAAAGGGACCGCGAATCAAAACCGTATATACTATCGGCCGCTGGGTAGCGACGGTGATTTCGTACGCCTGCTGGATGACGCCGACGCCTCATACGGATTCATCGAAAATATCGGATCGGTGTTTTATTTTCGTACCGATCTCGACGCTCCCAAAGGGCGCGTCATCGCCATCGATGTCAACAAACCCGAACGTGTACACTGGAAAGAGATTATTCCTGAAAGCGACGATGTCCTCGCTCAGGTCGAACTGCTTGGAGACCGGCTGGTCGTGGCGTATAAACATGACGTCATCACGCGCCTGCAGTTGTTTGATCTCAATGGCGTGTATGACCATGAGATCGAACTTCCCGCGCTCGGTTCGGTCGGCCGACTCAACTGCGAACGCGCCGCTACCGAGTTATTCTTCGATTTCACATCGTATACGTACCCGTCGAGTATCATGCGCTACGACGTGAAAACCGACAGACTGGCGGTGTATTTCCGGCCCGATATTAAAATCGACCCGAATGAGTTCGAAGTGCATCAGGTGTTTTATGAATCCAAAGACGGGACACGCATCCCGATGTTCATCTCGCATAAAAAAGGCCTGAAACGTGACGGTACCAATCCCACGATATTGTACGGTTACGGCGGATTCAGTGTCGCGGCGTATCCGAGCTTTTCCAGTTCACGGGCGCTGTGGATGGCCTGTGGCGGGGTGTTTGCCGAGGCCTGCATTCGCGGAGGCGACGAGTACGGCGAAGAGTGGCATCGGGCGGCCATGCTGGAAAACCGTCAGGTGGCGTTCGATGACTTCATCGCGGCCGGCGAGTGGCTGGTTGCAAACGGATACACCAATACCTCCCGGCTGGCCATCGAAGGCGGTTCCAACGGCGGTTTGCTGGTGGCGGCGTGTCTCAATCAGCGGCCGGAGCTGTTCGGTGCCGTGCTGTGCGAGGTCCCGCTGACCGACATGATGCGCTATCACAAGTTCACCATCGGCCACTACTGGATTTCCGAATTCGGCGATCCGGAAAACGACCCCAGGGCGTTTCGGTACATCATGAAGTACTCGCCACTGCATAATGTCAAACTCGGCATAACCTGTCCGCCGACCATGCTGTTCACCGCCGATACCGATGATCGGGTGGTGCCGGCCCACGCCAAGAAATACACGGCCGCGCTTCAAACCGCCGACAGCGGCAAGAACCCGATTCTCCTGCGCGTGGAAACCAAAGCCGGTCACGGCGGCGGTAAACCGACCAGCAAGCAACTGGATGAAGCCGCCGATACTTATGCCTTTTTATTCCGGGTGTTCGATATGCACCCGGCTTTTAGAGAGTGACATATTACGATGAAATCGTAACGCAAGTGAATATTCCACGCTCCGGACCGGTATGTATGGTACCATGACCATGCGACATATACCGATCGGCGGCGGCAACGCCCCGATTAAACCGGGGAGGGATACGATGCGGCGGTTTTCGTCTTTGATACGAGCGTTAACGGGAGTGATCGTGATCGTTGCATTGATTGCGATTCTTATTCTGATTTCGATGTCAATCGCCGACAGCCACGCCCGGACGTGGCATGATAGTCCGCAGATGACGATAGTGGGCGGGTTGGTGTAGCCTCGCATGTCCTTCGATTATTATAAAGAGAAACTCTCCGCCGAACGATTGCGACAGGCATATGAAATCGCCCCGCCGCGTGTCCGGCAGTACCTTCGGTCCGAAATCGAATTCGTCAAAAGCCGCATGAACCCGCATGATACCGTCGTGGAACTGGGATGCGGTTTCGGACGGGTCTTGCTGGCGCTGGCCGATCATGCCGGCATCCTGTACGGAATCGACAATTCCCCGACCAGTATCCGGCTGGCGAAACAGATTCACGCCGACAATGTCCGCCTGGCGGTCATGGATGCCGTCGCGATGGCCTTTGCCGACAAGGTCTTCGATCTGGTCGTGTGTATCCAGAACGGCATCTCCGCCTTTCATGTCGATCCGGTCCAATTGGTGCGCGAAAGTCTGCGTATTACCAGGCCCGGAGGACGGGTGCTACTTTCGAGTTATTCGGACAAATTCTGGGCGGATCGCCTGAAGTGGTTCGAACTGCAGGCACAACACGGCTTGCACGGTGAAATCGATTATGAAGCCACCCGCCCGGGCAGGATTGTCAGCAGGGATGGATTCTTCGGAACGACCTATTCCGCCGACGATTTCAGGAAAATCGTGAGCAATTTCACCGCCGCGTATGCCATCCATGAAATCGACGAATCAAGCCTCTTTTGCGAAATCGTGACTTGAGAAAGACAAATCCCGAACAACCCGGCGCGCTGTCCGACGTATAAGCTAATAAGTAATTGTGTTCCGCACGGGATTGTATATATTGCCGATATGAATGGCTATGGACTCGGTGAAGGAGACCGATGATGCTGGCTACGTTGCTTTCGGGAATGAAACACTCGGCGATTGTCTTGCCGGTTATATTGGTGGTCTTGGGCTTGTGCGCCTGTTCGTCGGAATCGAATGACGACGGCTGGTCGCCGACCGCCAATCATGTTTTTATCCACAGGGACAGTCTGGGGCAAAGCGTGGTGTATCAAAGCCCCGCATGTTTTATCTTCGATTCCGAATCCGATTGCTATTTCGTTTCCAATATCAACGGTGATCCCTGCACCCGCTGGGACAACGGGTATATTATCAAGTTCGACCGTAAAATGGCCCTGGTGGATAATTATTTCATCGATGGGAGGGACAGCGATAAAACGCTTCACGCCCCCAAGGGGATGGTTGTTCGCGACCATATCCTGTACGTTGCCGATATCGATGCGATCCGGGGATTCGACGTCGAAACCGGAAAGCAGGTGACGACCATTTCACTGAGAGAAGAATTCCATGTCGCTTATCTTAACGATATCACCAGGGACCGCGAGGGAAATCTGTACGTGTCGGATATGATCGGCAATGCGGTGTATAAAATCGACCGCGCCAACAACGTGTCGCTGTTGACACGGATGTTCTCGCCGAGCGGATTGTGTTTCCACGATAACGGCCTGTATGCGGTCGGCTGGGAACGCCCCGCGCTGTACCGGGTGTCGCTTGCTGGTGACGTGACTATCATTAAAACCGACAGCGCATTCAAACATTTGGATGGCATCGATGTCGATTCGGCCGGGCAGTTGTATTTCGCCGACCGCACCCAGGGCGTCGTGTATCGCTGTTGCCCCGGCGACACCACCCTGACCGTGGTGGTCGATAACCTGAAAGAACCCGGCGACATCTCCTGCGACCGCCGGCACGGCCTGCTGATGCTGACGCACCTGGGCGGAAGCGTGTCGCTCTTCCGCGAGCAAAAGGCGAACATTTCCGCCGATTCGGCATTCCAATCGTGATTCGCCGAGGTCCAACGCAACTGCGCCATTACGAACCGATACCGGTCTCGTTCTGACAATCTTCGATGAATTCAACATAGAGCGGGATGAGTCCCCGCATGAAAAACCACGATATTCCCGACAATTTTTTCCAAATTGGGAGGTGTTGTTATGAGGAAGTTGTCTCCAATGACGGTCGGAACAGTATTGCTGTCGATTTGTGTTTTGTTCCTGGGATGTGATGATGACATCGTCGAATCGACGAATCGACCGGCATACATTGATGGATTTGCGTACCTTTCGCCTGGATGTGTGTTGTATGCTGAAGTCCGCGGTCAGGGCGGAATGGATCCGGGCCTGGATTCGGTGAGAATGGGCGATTCGTTATGCTATATCGATTTGTTTTCGTATTTCAGTATTGCGGATCCCGTCTATACTGTGCATGTAATAGAAACTGAGGGTGACTACATGTTTGCGTCCGGAGATAACGCGGTTATAACCTTTTACGGCGAAAATGGCACCGGCACCGCATCCCTGCGGATTCTCGATCTCGATCTGGATGCACCCGTCATCGTCTCGCCGGAGAGCGGCGAGATCCTATCACCGGGCGAACACCCCACCATTGTCTGGAACCGCGTCGATAATGCCGAATGGTACGCCGTTTACTATTACTGGCAGATCGACTCGCTGGGACTTGCTCGCGGCGAACATGTCTTTGCGTATGCCTTTGATACTACGTATCCCATCATCGGCGATTATCCTGATGAATACCTGAATTTCATCAATGTCCTTGTTTGTTCCTGTACCGGCCCGAATCCCGGCCAAGCCGTCGGTAATATTGACGGTGATTATGCCGTCGGGAAGATCGTCTCCTATACGAATGTCGCAGTTGTCCAGCTGATGGGTGAGGGAAATATGAATATCAACAGCCAGGTCCGACCGAACCTGTCATCTCAAGATATCGTCCGTCGGGTTCTGGAACGACCGTAACTATGGCATCCGGGCGACGGATCCGTCGAAAACCGTCGCCTCGTTATAAAAATACCGTTGGAAAGGCATCCGATTTTATGTAATATACTGGGGTAACGATTTTTGGGTTGAGAGGCAAAAAATGTATGTGTATGGTCCCGTCCCGTCGCGCCGCCTGGGCCGCTCGCTTGGCGTCAGTCCGATTCCCGCCAAAGTCTGTTCATATACGTGCGTATATTGTCAACTGGGACGAACCAACCGCCTGCAGGTTGAGCGTGAGAGTTTTTTCCCCCGCGATACCATCCTCAGTGAGATTATCGAGCATGCCCGGAAAACCGCACCGGAGTATGTAACCTTTGTCGGCGATGGGGAGCCGACCCTGTGCGCCGATCTGGGGTGGCTGATACAGGAGACCAAAACACACATCGGTGCGAAAACCGCCGTGATCACCAATGGATCGCTGTTGTATCGCAAGGACGTCCGCGACGATTTATGTCATGCCGATGTTGTCATCCCGACGCTGGATGCCGGCGACGAGGCCATCTTTCGCATGATCAATCGTCCGCACCGCGAAATCACCTATGACCGCATGATACAGGGGTTGATAGATTTTCGTCTTGTGTACACCGGGGAACTATGGATCGAAGTGATGCTGGTGAAAGGTCTCAATGACGGTGATGACTCACTCGGTCGTATTCGAAAGGTGATTGACACCGTCCGGCCGGATCGCGTGTACGTGCTGGCGCCGATTCGTCCGCCGGCCGAACACTGGGTGGAACCGCCTGTATTGAAACGCATCTTGAAAGCGCAGTCCATTCTCGGCGGCGCGATCCCGATTGTCGATCGCGAAACAGGCGAATTCGCACTGGAGAATTTCTCCGATGCCCGCACCGCGCTTTTGGAAATCGGCTCCCGTCATCCTTTGCGCCGGGATCAGGCGGAGGAAATTGCCCGCCGACTGGCAGGGGAGAAGGTCGTGCCGGAGTTGATCGCTTCCGGCGATCTGATCGTCACTGAATTCGATGGACGACAGTATCTACTGCCGCGCCATTTCCGCCGTTCGCACTGAATTTTCCGAGCCGACCATAGAAATCGGTTTTCCCTTCTCTGTTTATATCAGGATATAATGGGGAATATATAGTCCTTTTTTATTGAACTCCGGCTGATTAATCGGTATACTTATATACAATCATTCGTATGCAATCATAGGCAAATCGAGAGGTGTTACTATGCAGAGGTTCCGCATAATACTCGCGGGCATACTGATGCTTTGTCTCGTCGTCATAGCCATCGGTTGTGGCGATGACGATGACATCACCGCATCCGGCAGTCCGCCCGCATATATCGATGCCGAAATCAGCCTTCAGCCAAACTGCCATTTTTATGGTGAGGTGCACTTCAACGGAGGATTGGTGACGGTTCTTGACTCAGTTACGGTCGGCGACTCGCTGGGGAGCCCCATCGTACATCCTTACTGGGGAGGTGCTAATCCTCACTTTTCTTTTGAAATTAACGAGGACGGCGATGACTATATGTTTACTTCCGGTGATAATGTGGAAGTGGTCTTTTATGGTCATGGCAAAACCAGTTATGCCAGCGTGACTGTCCTAGATCATTACGACGATATCGTCTCAATTGTATCGCCGCAGAACCAAAGCACGGTTTCTCAAGGTGTCCCGCTGACGTTTATCTGGCATAAAGTCGAGCCCGCCGAATGGTACGGTCTGTATTATTCCGGTATGTATGACTCACTGGGAAAGCCGGTGGAATTCAGTGAGTATACGTATGCGATGGATACGACGTATACCTTTGCCGCGGATCAGTTCATGTCCTCATTGGACCACATCCTGTTTAATGTCATTTCCTGCACCGGCCCCGATCCGCGAACCACCACGGGCAATATTACAGGTGACTATGCCATCGGCAAGGTGTTCAGTTACAGTGACTTCGTGAGTCTGTACATTTATGGTGAAGGGGTGGACAAAAAAAGAGGAGTACAGGATCAATCGTTTGCACAGATGAGGGAAGACGTGAATCCGAGAGGTATTATACAAAAGATATATGATCAGGCGCGATAGCCGCGCATTCTGCGGAAATCAGTAGAGGAGGTGCAACTCCATGCGTTATATGAAATATCTATCAATGGCGATACTTCTTCTGGCGACGGTAGCAGTTAATATCGGGTGCAGTGATGATGACGAGGTCGTTGCTCCGCCGGCACCGGTGGCATATATCAATGGCACAATTGATGTCCGTCCGGAATGTGTCATGGAGACATTTGTCAGCGGCCATGGCGGACGCAATCCGTATCTCGACTCCGCCAAAGTGGGCGATTCGTTGTGTCACATAATTTACGACTACGCAAGAGGCTATGGCGATCCCGTGTATTGGACATTATTGTATGAAGATAGCGATGAACCGATGTATGCACCGGGTGATTACGCTACGATTCGTTTTTATAGCCGTTGGGGAGCAAGTAGTGCCATTGTCAGCCTGCTTGATCCCGCCGCCAGTGCGTTGGAGGTGATCTCGCCACAGGATGACACGGTTTACTCTCAGGGCGATCCCATCACCATCGTCTGGCACCAGGTGGAATTTGCCGAATGGTATGGCATTTATTGTCGGTATCTCATCGATACCGGAAGTGGATCGTATGCCGACGCAGATTATGTCTACAGCCGTGATACCACTTTTACCTTTGCCGGAGATCATTTCAATTATCAGCTAAGTCATGCTGATATTTTTCTGATCGCCGTTACCGGTCCGGATCCGGCCGGTACCGCCGGCAATGTCACGGGTGATTATGCCACCGGGCGTATTAACAGCTATGGCATCATGGACGAATTAACTGTGAATGGAGAAAATGTCACAAAAAACGGAATGACACCGACTGGTACTCAACCGACGGTAACGCCGGAAAAGATTATTTCCGGAGTATTCGCCGAATGGAAAGACCGCTAAAATCCCGACTGCATTCCCCGCCGGGCATATGTGTCTAAATGATGATAGCGAATCAATACAACGGCGGCCGGGATGCCGACCGCCGGCAAATAGCCACGAAAAATATCCGATTTACCGTGTAATCTGTTTGCTGATCCGGCCGCCCATGGTCGAGGCGTTGTCCCCGTACGAGTCGCTGGCGACCACGTCGATGTCGTACGCCTCAATCGTCTCACCCGCCAGCGTCGTGTCGGAAAATACAAATACCAGTGAGTCGGCGTCGACCCCGGCTTCTATGGTACCCGCTTCGGGGAAATACTGCACGTCGTCAACCACCGGGAAATACGCGACGCCATAATTCATCCCCGGCAGGTCTTCCAGAATATTCCACCGAATGACCACCGTGTCAGGCAGGCCGTAGATATTCTGGGACGTCCAGGCCAGGTCGTTGATGATGACCTCTGTCGGTGTTTCCGTGAACACGAAGTTGATCTTCTTGGCCATCAATTCAGTATATTCCAGATCGTTCAATTCGTAGGTGATCTCGAAAATCCAGACGTCGCCCGGTTCGATCACCTCCCAGACATGGCCCTGCGCCGTGCCGTTGAGAAACGCTCCCCAGCGTTCGCCGGTCGCAAGGGCAAAATAGTTTTCCAGAAGACCCTTGCTGTTGTACGTCTCCCAGTTTTCGCTACCGTCGGGATAGGTGGTATCTTCCGGGGTAATTGCAAAGGCATCCAGATACGCCGGTCCATACGCATGCACGCCGGTAACGACGTTGTAATACTCCTCGTTGATGATGACTTCGACCGTGACGGTGTACATGCCGTCGTCGGGAGTCGGCGCGAAATTACCGTCGGCATCGAGCTCGTTGCGGAACCCGTTGAACAATCCAATGAAATCCGCGACCGTGCACGACGATTCCACAACATGATCCCCGTCGAATTCGTCAAGAATGCCGTCGCCGTCATCATCGGAGTCCATGATGTTGATCACCCCGTCGCCGTCCAAATCGAGGCTGGAGCCGGTTCCGGCGCTGACCGTCTCGCCCTGGTTCGCGGCGCCGGTCGGAACGCCGGCAATTGCACTGACCAGCATCGACGAGTCGATCGTCACCACATCGCCGTCGGCAAGCACCGCCACGTAGTCATCCTCGCTCAGGATAACTGTGCCCAGGTCGACATCGGCGGTGTCGGTTTCCAGTCCCTCCGGAACCTCCTCGGCGTCCGCATCGTATTCGTCAAGAATCACCGGCCCGACATAGAAATAACTGTCATCGAGAATATGGAACGTGTACGTGTCCTCGGCCGGAACGGAAAAGGAAAACTCCCCGTTGGCATCGGTGCTGACCACGTAAATGCGCTTGGTGTTCAGCGCCTGGGCGATAATTTTGTAATCGGAAATTGCCGTGGCGGCGGCCGGACTTCCCGATGCGGAACCCAGCGGAGCGGCCGCGGCCTGAAGGGAACCGCTGATCGCAATCGGTTCTTCCGACGGTGTGCCCGGAGTCGTGGGCGATGAGCTGTCATCCGAACAGGACAGCGGCAGAAGTACGGCCGTCAAAAGCAGGCAGGACAACATCGTTTTCATATGGTGTTAACCCCTTTCACAACTGGTAAATAACCCGTTTTCAGGATACGCCGTTTCTTCAGGTATCGGCATGAATAAAGATTCTTTTACCAGTGATACGGGTTGAGCCGACCGGTCGCCCCGACACTTTCCGGCTGGGGAAGAGCCGAATCGGGGCGGAATACCAGCCTCCCGGATAAACCTTGACAGACAGGGGTAAAGTATTATATTGAAGTGCCGAATAACTATAGGGCTTTGTCCCGGTTCAAAAAAAGCACAGTTGGCCGGGAACAATTTACCGTAAACAGCATTGTAGAGGGCGCAGTAGAGCAAAAAAAATTGCGAAAGGGTGATTTTTCCTCTTGACAAGGGGGGCAAAGCTGTTTATACTCTGCATCTGCCTGCGAGATGCGGGCGACGAATTAAGTGAATGATCTTTGAAAACTGAATAGTAAGCACCGAGCCTAACGAACCAAATGGTTACGTTTGATGCGGATCACGGCACGCCTTCGGGCGTGTTCGAGATCGTCAATTAATATCGAATAACGAAGCGTTTCGCAGGAAACAGCTTTCGTAACTATAAAAGTGACAATAGTCATTTTTAATATTTACGGAGAGTTTGATCCTGGCTCAGAACGAACGCTGGCGGCGGGCTTAATACATGCAAGTCGAACGAGAAAGTCTGGCTTCGGCTGGACGAGTAAAGTGGCGAACGGGTGAGTAACACGTGGGTAATCTGCCCTCGGGTTCGGGATAAGCCCTCGAAAGGGGGTCTAATACCGAATAATATCTTTGGATGGCATCTTCCGAAGATCAAAGATGGGGCAACCTATCGCTTGAGGATGAACCCGCGCTCCATTAGCTTGTTGGCGGGGTAACGGCCCACCAAGGCTGTGATGGATAGCCGGCCTGAGAGGGTGATCGGCCACACTGGGACTGAGATACGGCCCAGACTCCTACGGGAGGCAGCAGTAGGGAATATTGCGC
>JAFGAL010000011.1 GCA_016933695.1 Candidatus Zixiibacteriota bacterium
GGTCGTTCATACGATTCCGATTCCCCCCGCGACAGGGGCCGCGATCACCGGTCATCGGGAAGAGGCGGCAGGTCATACGGTGATGTGTCCGTTGACAACGAGTCCGAGAATACGGTAAAGGAAAAAGTTGCAAAGCCCAAGCTGGAATCGGATTCAGAGCCGGAAACGACCGATTAATCAGATGAGCCGAAAACGGATGCATAACATCGATTGATCGACTTCCCGTTCCGGATCGGGACGGGAAGGTGGCGTATCCGGCGTCGTGAGAACCGACGCCGGCAATCGGTTTGGAAATGATTCAGTATTTGAAGTGAGGATAACCCAATGGCGGAATTTGATAGAAAGAGACGGCGCATTTGCCGTTTCTGTGAAGACAAAATCGATTACATCCCGTATCATGATGATCGTTTATTGAAACGGTTTATCAATGAACGCGGGAAAATAGTCCCGCGTCGTATTTCGGGGAACTGCGCGTTTCATCAACGTCGCCTGACAACGGCGATCAAACGCGCCAGACATCTGGCAATCCTTCCCTATACGAGCGAGATTTATCGGTAAGGTATAAAGAGCGGGAGCCCCCATGCTGGACTGGGAAAAAGCGGAAAAGGTACTCGGCGGAGTCGGCGTGATTCTGTTGCTGGTTTTCCCGATCGTTTCGGGAATTCCGGGGATCGGGTACGTTGTACAGACGGCCGCAATGTGTGCGGTGATGTATTTCGCCTATCGCCGTCTTCTTTTCCTGCTTGTACCGGGACTGCTCGGTTCACTGCTTCTGTGCGGCTTTCTATTCGACTGGAATATCATCCTGTTCGGGATGTGGGCGGTGACGGTTCTGCCGGGAACGGCTTTCGGCCGGCTGTTGCGCGCCGGAGTCCCGATCGCGCGAACATTCATAATCGTGATCGCGATAACCATGGTGATTTCGATCGGATTATACTGGGGCAGTCATACGGTCATTTCGGAAACGCTTGACGCGTCCTATGACTGGGCTCAGGGGCTGATGGCGGCGGACGGTGGAGGGGCGGCAGAAAACCAGGCCTTTGTGGAAGCCATGGGATCGACCATCGCGCTGATTAAACGGCTGATGCCGGCGTTGATGACGCTGTCGGCGGTGGGGCAGGTGTTTGTCGGATGGGTGCTGTTGCTGGTGATGTTGCGTCGGCTCGGGGAATTCGTTCCGAGCGTTCGGGATTTCATTTTCTGGAAGATGCCCGATTATTACGTGTTCGTAACCGGTGCGATCGTATTGTTCCGTCTGCTGGGAACCGATGCGATGAAGATATTTGCCGATAATTTCATATTGTTTTTCGGGTTTTTTTATGCCCTGTTCGGATTTTCGGTTTTCGAGTTTTATCTCAAGAAAACGAGGTTGTCATTATTCATGCGGGTGCTGTTTTATATCGGCATCCTGTTGTTGCAACTGCCGGGGCTGATTCTGGCGGCCACCGTGGGATTATTCGACAGCTATTTCGATTTCCGCAAGGTAAAAGCCCGATTGATCGGTTAGATGAAATGCTCTGAGAAAGGATAGACGGATGAAAGTCATACTCAAACAAGACGTCCAGGATATCGGAAAGGCAGGACAGATTATCGAGGTCAAGGGCGGGTACGGGCGCAATTACTTGATCCCGCGCAACCTCGCGATCGCCGCGACGACGGCCAATGTCCGCGCCATAAACGAGATTGAAAAGCAGAATCAGATACGTGAACGCAAGCAACGTAACGAGGCCGAGAAACTTAAAGACACCATGGAACAGTTGTCCCTGACGATCGAAGTGCTGGTCGGCGAGGAGGACAAAATTTTCGGGTCGGTTACGTCCCAGAACGTGGCGGAATTACTTGCCAAGGAAAATATCACCATCGACAAACGGAACATTCTGTTGGATGATCCGATCAAGTCGCTCGGGGTCTATACGATTCCGGTGAAGGTGGAGAAGGATATTATCGCCAACGTCAAGGTCTGGGTTATCAGAAAGGCCTGAGTTATGGCTATGTTAGAAGTCAAGGTGGAAGGTCTGGCCCTTGATATGACGACCAATTCTCCGGTAATCATTTTGTCTCCGCTTGATGTGAACAAAGTGCTGCCGATCTGGATCGGTCATAGCGAGGCCTGGGCGATAGCCACCGAGCTTTCGGGGGTCGCATCGAAACGCCCGATGACGCATGATCTGCTGAAGACGGTGATCATGACGCTGTCGGCCCGTCTGGAACGGGTTGAGATAACCGAACTCCGGGAGCAGACGTTTTACGCCCAGGTGCTGTTGGTGAGCAACGGCAACAGCTTCACCATTGACGCGCGTCCGTCCGATTCGATTGCATTGGCGCTGAAACTCAAGGCGCCGATCTATGCCGAGGAGGCGTTGTTCAATTTAAAGCAAACCGAACCGAGTTCGGACGTGAGTAATGATCCGGAATCGCTTGCGGATCGATTGCGCAAGATCAATCCCGAAGATTTCGGCAAATATTCTTTGTAGGGCGATATGAATATACGCGGACTGCTGATCGTTATACTGGGAATAACGGTGTTGACTCCGGGGATGGCAACGGCCGGAAACGACGCCGATGTGTTTCAGGAGGCGTACGACCTGATGATGCAGGAAAAGTATTTGAAGGCGTACAATATGCTGGTGCAATTGTGTGAAACCGATCGGAATTCCCGCGATATCGACAAGTACATGTTTTACAAGGCGAAGGCGGCGTATTACGCCGATTTGCTTCCGGAGAGCATGCGCGACCTGGAGTATATCCGGGCAGCGTATCCCCAGTCGACCTATCTGCCGTACGTCCATCTGTTCGCCGGGAATATTCATTATCGGTACCGCCAGATTGGACAGGCTCTTGACGAGTACCTTCGCGGGTACGCGCTGTCATCCGACCCGGAGTTGAACGATGTCCTGATCAAATCCATCGGTTCTGCGGCCGCGGCCAGTCCGGATCGAAACGTGATCGACCGGATCACCACCGCGGATATTCCCCGGGCAAAGCAATGCGATTTACTGACAACGGTCGCGGAACAGCTTTTGGCGCATAAGAAGTACCAGCAGGTGCGGACGGTTTTGCAGGCGTGCCAGTCGAATCTGGCGCGCGATCTGATCCGTCAGGCCGAACAGTCGCTGGAACGCAAGCTGGAAATTGGTATGGTTCTGCCGCTGTCCGGCGAATTGCAAAAATTCGGTGAGAATATTCATGATGGCGCGATGTTGCGGCTGGCGCAATTTATGGCGGAGACAGGGGAAAAGATCACGCCGGTGGTGTTCGATACGCAGGGGAAAAACATCGAGGCCGCACGGATTGTCAAGCAGATGGATCGCGAGGGAATAACCGCCGCGATCGGGCCGCTGACCAGCGAAGAGGCGTCGGTGGCGTCGGCGGTGCTGTCGTGCACTGATTTACCGCTGATGGTACCGGCGGCGACCCAAAGCGGTTTGACCGAATTGTCGACGTCCTGCTTTCAACTGCAACCGAACCTCGACTGGCAGGGGATACGCATGGCCGATTTCGCGGTGAACCGGCTCGGTGCCGATACCGCCGCGATCATCACGCCGACCTCGGCGGACAATTTAAGCATGGCGGGGGCATTTGCGGAACGGTTCGAAGAGTTGGGCGGGCATATTTTGACGATCGAGTATTTTCGTATACGCGAAACCGATTTCGGTCCGTTCGTGAAAGATATCAAATCCCAGATTATCGGTGAACTACTCGATTCGATTATCTTTTTAACCGACGAGGGCGACACCATCGACGCCGAAGCGGTCCCGGTTTGGATTGACTGCATGTATATTCCGGCGGAGCCGTCGCAGTTGCAGATGCTATTACCGCAGGTACAGTTTTACAATCTCAATACGGTTTTTCTGGGATCGGACAGCTGGGACAGCAAGGCGGTGTACGACCTCGATGGCGACGTTCTCAAGACCTGTTATTTTTCATCGGGACGAATCAACACCGAAGTCAATGACCGCTACATGCAATTCAAGATCGATTTCGATCATCGCTACGGCCGTCAGCCGGGGCATCTTGAGGGACTCGGATATGACGCCATGTCGCTGATCTGCGACGCCGTTCGGGCCGGGAAATACACGCGCTCCGGCATTATCGATTATCTTGCCGCCGTGCAAAACTATCAAGGTGTGGCGGGAGCCGTGACCTTCGGCGCCAATCGGGAAAACACGGAAATGCCGATTTACACCATCGAGTACGGGGATCCGAAAAGAGTGGAATTTTAGTCGTGAGTGTGGCACGCGAACAGGCGCTTCTTGATTTCATTCAACAGTATACAGGTGTTTTGGTGGCGTATTCCGGCGGGCTGGATTCCGCGCTGGTACTGTGGGCGTCGGTGCGGGCGCTCGGACCGGAACGGGTTTGGGCGGTGACCTCGGATTCGGAATCGTATGCATCGGGCGAGGCCCGGGCGGCGCAGAACACGGCGCGTGAGATCGGCCTGGCTCCGGAACGATATCTGACAATCAAAACGCGGGAAATCGAAAATCAGCATTATGCCGCGAATCCGCCCAATCGCTGTTACTTTTGCAAGGCGGAGTTGTTCGGGGAGTTGACCCGTATCGCGAGGGAGAAGGGGGTCGAGGTGGTTTTCGACGGAGCCACTGTTTCGGACACGGGCGATTATCGTCCGGGAGCGAAAGCGGCCGAGGAATTTCGGGTGGTTTCACCTTTGAAAGAAGCCGGGCTGGACAAAGAGGCCATCCGCGCCATTGCCCGTCGTCACAACCTGTCAGTCGCGGGGAAGGCGGCTTCGGCCTGTCTGGCGTCGCGGATACCGCACGGTATCGCGGTGACCGCCGGGCGACTGCGGCAAATCGACCGGGCGGAATCAGCGGTGCGGAAACTGGGTTTCGACGGTTTCCGGGTGCGCTATCATCGCGACGTGGCGCGTTTGGAATTGCGGCCCGAGGATATCGATCGCGTCCTGACACGCGACATGCGAGATAAAATAGTCAGAGGGATTAAAGACGCGGGTTTCCGTTATGTTGCGGTTGATCTCGAGGGGTACCGCCAGGGGAGCCTGAATCCAATCGAACCAACGGGAGAGAAATAATGGCCGACAATGAACAGAAATTCGCGCTGAAGATGGTGGTCGACGGTAAAGAGCGCGGCGTTACGTATGAAGAACTGGCGCTGTCCAACAATCTGGCGCAGGAGGCGCTGGTGAGTCTTTTGATCGAGAAGAAAGTGATCGATCCGCGCGAGTTCATGGAAAAGATACAGGCGATCAAGAAAGAACGATACCGGTCGCCGGAAGACTTGCATAAATAGGTTGTTCATGACCGACAAGGACAAACACCAGCTTTCACTTGGTTTCGGCAGTGCACCGGAAGGCGAACCGCCGCCGGTTGAAGAATTGACCACGTCCGACGGTGAGGAGTTGACCTGGGTCTGTCACCCGGCCAAACGCAACCGTCTGGTAACCGGTGCGGTGGTCCTGCTGATCGCGGCGATCGTGGTCAGCGTGTATTTTTTGACCTATTCGGCGTTGTTCACGGTATTGTCATTTTTAATCATGACCGGTTCATTGGCGGCGTTTTTCTTTCCGACCCGCTATCATCTCACCGAAAGCGAGATTATCGTCAAAACCACCACGCAAAAACTGCACAAGACATGGTCGCAGTACCGGACGTACTATCCCGACAAGAACGGGGTGCTCCTGTCGCCGTTCGCGCGGCCGTCGCGGCTGGAGAATTTTCGCGGCTTGTATTTGCGATACGACGCCAACCGCGAGGAAGTGGTGACGTTCGTGAAACGCAGAATCGGGCAGGAGACATCTACAAAGGATGAAGAGGCATAGCATGTCGCTGTTCAAGGGACAGACCAATCAGCCGGAAGAAGGCAAGCCGCCGATTCCCGCCGAGGAGGAGGAAGTGCTGGAAAAAGTCGCCATGAAAGTGGTCGAATGGCGAATGGCGGTGCCGGCGATTATCTTTCTGGAATCGATCAAACCGTTGAATTATATCGGTTCGCAGGTGATGGTGTTTTTCGAACCGATCGTACAGTCGCTGTTCAATTTCAAGTATTACGAGGCGTTTCGCTCCGCGATGGAACGCCGGGAGAACGTCGAGCATCTTCTGCAGAAAATTGAAAAATACGACGCCATGCAATTCGACCGGGAAAAAAAGATCAAGAAATTCATGCGGGCGGAGAAGAAGAAGTGGCGCTGGTACCAGCGCTATCTCGGGATCAGGCGGCCGAAGGTGGAATATCCCGAGGAATTCCGTCACCCGCCGTGGCGCACGAAAAAATCCGAATAAACAAAACGGGCACGCCATTGCGTGCCCGTTTGTATTTTAAGGAAAAATGGTTTTTACCAGGTGGGGCCGGCTGTTGCCGGAGGACTGGCCAGCACCGGGTCGAAATTAATACTGGCGGTTACACTCCCCAACAAAGTCGGGGTGCCGTCTAGCCAGTAATTATTTTGAAGCGGGATATCCTCACCGCCGGTATCGACACCGCTTAAGAATATTCCGTTGGTATTGCCGTCAAAATCGTTATTGGAAATTTGTCCGGGATCGACGATGGTATTGTCCTGCGCGGCAAAGTAGAGTGAATAGTACCCATCACGACAGACATTATATGTGATCTCGGCGTCGGTCGAACGCAGATCGGCGCGAATCGTCAACACAATATGGGTAAATTCGCAGTGCTCAATAATGGGTGCCGATCCCGACCAGATTTCGGCATAGGCCGTACCGGTGGTCATATTTGAGGTAAA
>JAFGAL010000012.1 GCA_016933695.1 Candidatus Zixiibacteriota bacterium
ATCATCGCCAGGGTTATTTATGACAAACGCTGGTATGTGGTGCGTAATACCGTGTCCGTTCTGGCGCGTATCGGCAATCAACGGGCCGCCTTTCAGGCTTTGGCTGAAAACCGGTCGCAGAAAGCGGAAGTCGCCTTGAAAAAATACAGCCGATCTTTTCGCAAGAAAATCTGCCGTATGGCGTCACAGGCGCTGGTCTGGCGGCGCGGGATTATGTACGGAGAATGATATGGAACCGGTTCATCTGAACAACCAGAAACTGGAGTATGCCGGTCAGGATGAATTGGCACTGCTTAACGCCTTTTTTATCCTGTTTCGTATTGCCTCCATTGTCGATCAGAACAACGAGGGGTACCAGGCGCAGTCGGCGAAGTTTTACCGATTGTTTCGCACGTATACCGATTCCCACGGCAAGTTGATTATCAAGATCATCGAGGGACGGATTTTTGTCGACGAACGTCTGGCCAAGTTCAACAGCGACGGTATCGTCCGCTCCCGGGGCATTATGGATACCTGGCGGCGGCTCGGTATTGGCGGGATGATTATCGAGGAATTTCTCGATCAGCGCATGATCGACAAGCTGGTGTATCTGATTGCGCGGACCGGATTGGCCGAACACAGTAAGCGCGCCGTCAGTGAACGCCTGATCGATCTGGGAATCGACGGGATCACCCTGCTGAGTGTCGAGGAGGAACCGAATCGGACCGAACTTACTGACGATCAGCGCACCCTGATGCGCCGCGCGGCCCGGGTGACATTTTTCCGTGCCATTGCCACCGTTGAGGATGTCATGGCGCGGGCGGCAGAGGACAAGGAAATCGATATCTCCAAGACCAGGCGCACCGTGCATTCGCTGATCGATCAGATCGTCACCGACGAATCCACTTTGCTGGAGTTGACCGCCATCCGCGATTTCGACGAGTACACGTTCGCGCATTGTACCAATGTTTGTGTCTATGCCCTGACCATGGGACTGCGGCTGACAATGGATCGCAATCAGCTGTCCGAACTGGGGTTTGCCGCATTGTTTCATGACCTCGGCAAGGTTAAATTGCCCAATGATCTGGTGCGCAAGCCGGACGTGTTCGATGAAAACGACTGGGTGCAGATGCAGAAACATCCCCAGCTCGGGGCCAAGACCATCCTGCGCAATACGAGTTTCGACCGGGGCGGAGTCCGTGCCGCAGTGGCGGCATTCGAACATCATATCAATGAGGATTTCACGGGGTATCCCAAGCTGCATCGGGAACGGCCGACCAATCTGTTTTCAAAGATCATCTCCATCGCCGACACGTTCGATGCGCTGACATCGGGACGCGTGTATATCAAGAAATCGCTGTCGCCTGATGAGGTTTTGCGCAAGATGATGTATCAGATGACGGTCAAGTTCGATGCGTTTTTATTGAAGCTGTTTGTCAATATCATCGGTATTTATCCGCCGGGGACACTGGTGGTGCTCAGTACCGATGAACTGGCGGTGGTCATGAAAAACCGTCAGGAGGATTTGATGCACCCGCAGGTTCGGGTCATCGGCAATCGTTTTGGGCCTCTGCGCGAATTTGTCGATCTTGATCTGGCCGAACCGGAAAACGCCTCGCGCCGGATTACCCGCATAATCGATCCCGGTTCGTACGGTCTTGATATCAAGCAGATTGTGCTGGCAGACTAAAGATCTTATCTAGAAACTATAGCCCACACCGACGTGGACATACTCGTTCGGGGTGGGGATAACCGTCACCGCAAGCCCCTCTTTCTGTTTGGGAAACTTCGCCAGATGCGCATCGACATAGGCATCGAACATCGATAGAAAGATCAGCGTCCCGGTGTACCATCCGAAGCGGTTACGCTGATCGCGCGCATTCTCATATTCTTCGAATAATCGCGTTTGTGCGGATCCCTCGGCAGTCTGAAAGGCGTTTTCACGGTCGTTGGTTTTGTTGTAATAGTGTATATAGGTGCCGATCAGGGTTGTTTCCAAAGCGATAATAATCGCGGCTTTGACATATTCCCTGTTGCCGATTTGCCCCAGACCGGGAACGAACATCGATTTGAACAGCGCCACGGTGGGATTCTGGATTTTGACGGTGTCCTGCGGTTGATCGGCGTACACGCCGTCCAGCGACGGATCCTCGACACCTGCATATGCCCGCAGATAGGATGCAAATCCCGTTTCAGAGGCGGGGAGTGACTGGGCCGAGACCGGCAGGCACACCAGCAAGACCATAATCGCCGACAGGGTGATACGTTGACCGGTCATTGCTTACTCCTCGGTTTTACATAGCACCCGGATGCGTTTGGTAAAGATTTCAATATTCAGTTCATTGGAGGGGGCATCAATAATATCCCCATCGATGTACAATCGTTGTCCCGCAGTGGGGGCCAGCGTGATTTTTGTCCCGCGATACATGCGGATATCGTCGGAATACAGATATTTTTGTTTGTATATCTGACGGATATAACTGGAAAACACCGCCTGGCCGCGTCCGACATCAAAGATGATCTCGCATTTTCCGTCGTCGGCAATGGATGCCGGGGTCAGCGGCAAGCCGACCGAATACGGCAGGAGGTTGATATTCAATGCCAGGGGCGAAATCTGAAACGCGAATTCGTCGACTTTGAGTGAGAACTCTCGCGGCGGAACCGCCGCCGCCGCCTGTGCCGCCAGCCGGGACCATCCGATGGCAAAGCGGGGCAGACGTTTGTTTTCCATCATCTGGTGCATTTCGGGCATCAGGCCGATGCCGAGTGACCCGAGAAATACCTGTCCCGATATCAGACCCTGATCGATCCGTTTGTTCTGTCGGGAGAGGATATGTCCGATGGCCTTATCGAGATCGGGTTTACCGAACAGGGAACGATAGATATTGTTGAATTTTCCCAACGGATAAATGCCCAATGCGGAGGTGCGTCGGATCAGATGCCGCGCCACCATGTTAACGGTGCCGTCTCCACCGCAGGCAATAATGCCGGTGGGAAAGCGTTGCAGGCTTCGTTTGATCCTGAACGAAATTTCCTTGGGGATATCGGTATCCACCACGGAATAGTCGGTATCGGTCTGCGAGATTGCCAGGATCAGCTTTTTAATCTTGTCTTGCGAAAAGTCGGCCGCCTGCGAATTGATAACCAGGCAGAAATTCGGCTTATGCCTGGGCTTTGGTTTTCGTCCCCGATATTGTTTCATAGAACGTGAAGATATCGTATTTGCCCGCAATCGCAAGCGCTATTTTGTGCTTTGTTCGCGGCGATTGAGAACGACTTCCATAACGATTTCGCTCGTTTCCGGATCGATCAATTCCGTTCGGATCACCGGATGGCCTTTTTCCTTGCTGTAATAGGAATACCCGTAGGACCCTGCCACGGAGTTTTTTACTTTGTAACAATCGAATGTTCCGGCCGGAACCGTGATGTGAGCGTCGCCGACCACCGAATCAGTAATCTCCAGCGGTGTATAGATCTGGCCGGTCAGCATAAGCAGGTTGATATAGCGGAAGGTGCGGGTTTCGCCTACGGTAAAACTCATATTGCGTGTTGTCAGCAGTGATCCCGAGCTGGTTACCAGTCCTTTATCCACCGGGACTTTGCAGGGAGGAGCCATGCGGGAGGAATTCGATGTAATATCCAGGCTGTCGCCGGTTCGCACGCCGGTTATCACCAGCGAATCGATTCCAAGCTGGGTTCTAAGTTCAGCGGGAAACTGAAAGCAGTTGATCGTCTTTGCCAGTTGAAAATCCCCGCCGTTATATATTTCGGTAACTGAGATATCAATGTTCTGATTGGTTATTTTGAGATTCTGATTGATTTCAAATGTCGGTGTGTCACCTGTGGTTTTGGTGATTTTCATTTCCAGGCTATTGGTGGTTTTCTGGGGCATGATGGTGTTGATATCATACCACAGCATTTCGGTCATTCCCCTCGGCCAGTCTTTGAACAAATCCCCGGCGAACGTTGTCGTCGCCAGCAGAACAATAACAAGCAGTCGAACCAACATGAATATCTCCTTTATCAGGTTTGGAGCTTATACCCCCAATTGTGCCTGTCGTTCGCTGATTGAGGCCGTCAACTCCGTTGCCGTGATGTCTAGTATACACATATTACGGCATTGATTCCAGCCATATCTTAAGAAACGTCGGGGCGTTTTCCGTTGTGCCGATCAACCCCATCAGCCGATTGTTCTTAAGGCCGACCATGATCGGACCGTAGAAACTGTCCCCTGTCATAAAACCGTAGTCCTCATCGAACGGCATCTCCGAAGAAAGATCATGGCGCCGCTTAAGGGAATCTGCCAGATTCGCCCATTCGATATATTTGGCGCCTGTCTCGTCGCGAGAAACGAATAGTGTCACCGTATCAATGCCAAGCGCGAAATCCCGGCAGAAGACATCGGTCAGAAAGCCGCTTCCCAGAAATGCTTCGGCGTACAACCGGTCGGTGGCGATAATGGCGTTGGTGTCCGGGAACAGCGAAAACATATCGGGTTTGGAGGTCGTTCCGGGAATCAGCCCGGCGAGTTCATCCGCGAAATTGGTCAGCGCCAGAAGATTGTCGTCGGTTTCCTCGTAGGCGATCAGCCTGACGACATATTCCCCCTTGACGAAAGTGATACTCAAGGGATCGGTGAATCCCTCAACTCCCAGCGCCACCAGTTGGGCATCGGCGCCGCGAAGCATGGAATACAAGCCGAAGGCGTAATCGGCGGTTCCGAACTGGTAAATATCGACCAGCAGTTCGGCATGGTTGCCGGTGTAATCGGCGGTGGCAACCGCCAGGAAATCGTAGGTATAGTACAATTCCGCTCCGCCATCGATGTATTCCCATAACGACTGTCCTTCAAAGGTGCGGATCTCCGATGAACGCTCCAGATTGATCGATGAGGCCGATTGGGGAAGGTATTTTTGCGGGTCGCCCTGTTTGGTCTCTTGTTGTTTTTTGCCGCATCCGGCACTGATGAATATGGCGGCTATCAGAATAAATCCCATGATGTGCGCCTTACGCATGTTTGGATACTCCCTTTCGTTCCAGTAAGATTTGGTTTTCGCGTGACCGCGATTCGCCGACCGAGTTGACATAAACCGCGGCCTGTCCGGCCACCGGGCAGGCGAACTCGCAGGCTCCGCATCCGGTGCAGAGATTGGGATCGACATACGGTCGTTGCAGGGTTATTTGTTCGCCGTTGCGGCCCGTGACGGTTTCCTCTTTGAGATAGACGGCCTTCGGTGAGGTCGGGCACCATTCCTCGCAGACGATGCACGGACGATCCATCGCCCACGGCAGACAGCGCCCCCTGTCGATGAAGGCGGTGCCGATGCGGTTCGGCGGGGTGTCGTCACCACCGGTCTTTTCCGCGGTGGTCAGCTGTAAGATCGCGCCGGTGGGACAGACCTGCCCGCATAACGTGCAGGTCGGTTCGCAATAGCCGATGCGAGCGATCATGATCGGTGTCCAGATTCCCTCCAGCCCCGATTCCATGAAGGTCGGATGCAGGGCGTTGTTGGGGCACACCCGCATGCACTGTCCGCATCGAATGCATCGCGCCAGAAAATCCGATTCCGGTGTCGACCCGGGCGGGCGAACCAGTTTCGGATTGGCGTTGGCCTCGAATGACACTCCGGAGCGCAGGACCGGAAGCATGACCAGCCCGGCGGCAATCGAGCCGACCGTTTTGCGCCTCGACACGTCGATTTTATCGACCGGGGCGGGATTGGCTTTGGTCCCGTCGCGATTCGGGAAGAATGTAAACGACAGTGAATTATTCGGACAAACCGCCTGGCAGTTCAGGCAAAGGTGGCATTCCGCCTGACGCCAGCGTGAGCCGATGTCGGGATTGTCCGCGCCCTGACAGTGCAGAAGGCAGAGATTGCAGTGATCGCAGGTGGATTCGTCCTTTTGCAGTCCGAATATCGCAAACCGGGAGAACAGGCCGAGTAGTGCCCCCAATGGGCAGATACCCCGGCACCAGAACCGGGTGAAGACTCGGTTGAACACCAGGATCAGCACGAACAGAATCCCGATTGAGCCAATGGCATTGAAATGCATCTGGCGAAACGGCAGAAAGATCGGTGCGATGATATCGTATATCGCCTGCGGGATGGTTATAAAAGGGCCGAATCCGGTCGATTTGGCGGCTTGTACGATTCCCATCGCGGCCGTATGCATGCCGGGCAGGACGACTGCTCCCAGTGACCGTGCCAACAGCGGCAGGGGGTCAAGCAGTCCGGTTTGCAGGCCGCCGGTTACGGCTGTGCCCAGGAAGACGAACAGGATGTAGTATTTCAGGCGCTGGTAGCGTTTGTACCGGTTTGATTCGATTTTGTGCCGTCCCTTGCGGCGCAGGCGTTCCGACGGAATTTCGGAAATCCAGTGGTTGAGAGTTCCCAGGGGGCAGATCCAGCCGCAAAAAAACCGTCCGAGGAATATGGTCGGGATCACTATCACCAGCGACCACAGCAGGCCTTTGTACAGTGTGCCGTTCGCCAGCAGTGTCGCCAATGCCGTCAAGGGATCGAATTCAAGCGCAATCGAAACCGGGTAGGGGAGGATGATTTCGCCCGATTCGGACATGCCGAGCGAGACGTCGAAATTGGTTCGCAAAATCAGCCAGAAAAATATCAGAAAGAACAACACCTGTGAAATGCGACGGAGATTTCTGACGGTTTGAACGGTCATGACACTATTTCTTTGTATCCGGCATTGCGATAATCGATGGTTCCCAGTCCGGTGGTCTGCGCCAGCATGATATGGCTGACCAATTCGCCGGTATATCCCAGGAATTCCACGGCACGAGAATCCGCCGCGACCTGATCGGTGGCGCAGATGACGGTGTGTTCTTCCGCCACGTCGCTGAGTGATCCGCCCTGCGGGCCATTGCGAAGAAGTACTCTTGTGGCATCGACCACGGTCAATGTCGGCCTGGCGAACGCCGCCAGATCGACGATGGACTGGTCGATATCCTGATGCAGGCGGTGACGTTGCCCGCCGATGATGCCGTAGAGGTTTTTCATGGAGATAGTACAAGTTGAAAGCGAATGCTGTTTGACAATCGGCATGTTGATCAGGCGGTCGGTTTCGACAAAATGTTTCAGGACCGGCCAGCTGGTCAACAGCTTGCCGCCGATATCGATGTTGATATAATCATCCTCGGACGGCAGAAGCACTCTCGCACCGGCATTCTCGGCGGCTTCGCGTATTCCCGAACGCAAAAAGGTCCGGCGGGGATCATTGCAGGTGATATCGCTGACGATTACTTCGGACGCGCCCGCGGACAGACACCGCCGGACCATCTCGGCAACCAGCACGGGGTTGGTATTGGCGGCCTGTTGCGGAGTGCGGTCCCATCCGATATTGGGCTTGATCGTTACCCGTTCGCCCGGTTTGACAAAGCGCTTGATTCCGCCGATGGCATCGAGCGATTGATTTAACGCGGCGATATGATCCTCATTGCGGGCCAGCACAACTTTGGGCAATGCTGTATCGTGAGGTACTTCGAACCCGCGGCTTTTACTGACAGCGGCCTGATAGGTGGAGGTTTCGAGATTGTGAAACAAGAATCCCGTTCCGCCGGTGATTGCCGCCAGCGTAATGGCCGAGCCGGTTCTTTTAAGGAAATCGCGTCTTTTCATGCCGGACACTTTCGCTCGTCGTATTAGAAAATATACAGAATAATGATTATCGACGCAAGCCAGAGCACGACATCGAACAACAGCGGCCAATCGGTCAATAACAGGGTGGTTGGCGATCCGCCGCGTTCCTCCTGGTGCACCAGATAGAGATATCGAAAAATGCCGTAAATAACAAAGGGAATGGTGACGAACAGGTAATCGGTTCCCAGTTTCGCGCTGACTTCGGATGACAAGGTGTAAAACAGGTAGGTGATAACCGTCGAAGCGGTCACCACGCCGATCAGTTGATCGAGAAAGTACGGCGAATAGCTGGCGAGGATTCGTCGATGGCCCGAGGCCTCATCGGCCAGCAGGGTCAGTTCATGCCGGCGTTTGCCGAATCCGAGGAACAACGCCAAAAGGAAGGTGGAAATCAACAACCAGCCGGAAAACTCCACTTCGATTGCCACCGCACCGGCCAGCGCCCGCAGGACGAATCCGGCGGCGATTGCCATCACGTCGATAATCACGATATTTTTCAACAGAGAGGTGTAGAGGATATGCAGGGTCAAATACGCGATCGCCACAATCAGGACATTGCTATTGATGAGATAACAAATTACCATTGCGGCGACGGCCATCGGAACGGCGATCATGATCGCCGACGGTATTGCGATTTTGCCCGCGGCGATTGGGCGGTTTTTCTTGAGCGGATGCTGACGGTCACGGTCGCGGTCGATGATGTCGTTCAGGACATACACCGTCGATGACAACAGGCAGAACGCGATCATCGCCAAAAGCGCCCGTTCCACCAGCCCAGTAGCCTGGGCTTTTCCTGCGAAAATCAGCCCGGCGAGGACCACGCCGTTTTTGATCCATTGCGAGGGACGAAGCAATTTAATAACGGATGTGATCATAACGACAAAGATAAGCGCAGACCAGGGGTAAATTCAAGAGAAAGTTTGGTTAAAACGGCAGGGCATTTTGGATCGACGGGTAAAAAGCCTGCAGGAATGATTCCGCCTGTCTGGTCGCCAGGTCGACATTTCCGCCGGGGGCATTGACGGTTAGACGGATTATCGCCGCATCGGTGGGCCGGAACAGCAGGGAGTTTTTCACCAGATCGAGTTTGAGGCCATACTCACTTCGGATTGCGCCGGAACGGGTTTCGAACCAGTACAGCATGACCGCGCCGGAATTGCGGTTTGAAATCACGGATCGATTGACTTCTTTGGTGATGCCGCCGGGAAGATGCAATTGGTAGGGGTGGATATCATCGATTCGCCAGCCTCCTCCGGGCAGGCAGTGTTTGGGCGAGTGAATCTGACTGCCGTATTTCTGCGATGAAAAATACGCCGCAAAAAGCCCCACCCGCGAACCGTCCGACCCGGTAAAATCCCGGAACGTGGTCAAATCCGCTTTGAGCACATCATAGGTGGCATCGGAGAAAAACTGCTCGGTACCGACATATCCGTTGTAGGCATTGGGAATCAGGCCAAAATCCGCGGGTCGGTCGGGAGCGACTTCGGTATACCGCAAAACGTTTCCGCCGATTCCGCCAAGCACGATCAAAATGATTGCGATCAGGAGTCGTGTGTTCATCGGAGTATCCACCGTAGAATCGCGCCGAAGACAAACAGCAGAACGAACGCCACGACAAAAACCGACAACCCCATGATGGTGTGAATCGGCTCGGTGGTGACCGAGGTTTCCAGCGTATAGGCCAGAAGTGCCGTTACGAATACGCGAAAGACATTGCCGATGATGGCAATTGGAATGGTTGATAGAAACAGAATGATTTTTCCGGAGAGTTGTCGTTGGGTCATGTATGCGTACAACGCCCCCAACGCCAGAAGTGAGATCAGCGACCGCAGACCGGAGCAGGCCTCGGCAACCTCGAGCATTTGATTCGGCAGGTGGATGATATTGCCCTGCCTGATCACCGGCATGCCCAGAAGTGACAAGAGAGTTACCGTTACTTTGCTGGCGAACAATTGCATGGGGAAAGTGGCGGAGAAGTAAATTACGTATGGGATCGGGATCATGAACACCAGAAACAGGATTTCAAACCAGGTTCGACGCACCAGCGGCGTGCCGCACAAGTACAACACCAGTCCGAAAATCATCACGACCAGTGAAAACCGCACGGTGAAGTATTCCGAGGCGCCGTTGCCGAGGACGAATAGAATCATACCGAGGATAATAACAATCAGGCCGGCATTGTTTCCGGATTGAGGAAGTGAGACCAGTTCGGTTCGTTTTTTCCAGAGCAGATACGCGGAGATGATCGGAACCAGAAAGCCGTGCGAATAATTCGGATCGGTATACCAGTCGATCACCAGATCGTATATCGCCGGGAGGTAAAACAGCACCAGCAGTCCGAAGGCGATATATGCGGGACGGTCTTTCGGTATGATGTGCGTTGTGGTTGTCATCTCAGTTCGGCACTTTATTATCTGTTTCTCTCATAATCGGCCGGTGACGGTGTTCTCTTGACGGGTTACGTTTTCCCGGCGGCCCGGGATTCGACCAGGGCCGCGAAATCGCTTCCGGTGGGGCTTTGGTAGACCCGCAGGTTGAATTCAGGCACCACCGCCAGGATATGATCGAAAATGTCGGCCTGGATAGCCTCGTAACTGGCCCATGCCTGGTCATTGCTGAACACGTAGATTTCGATGGGCAGGCCGTGTTCGGACGGCTGGAGTTGCCGCACCAAAAAGGTCATATTCTGATGGATTTTCGGGTGGTTTTTCAGATATGCCACGACATAGGCGCGGAACGTTCCGATATTGGTCAGGCGCCGCCCGTTGACCAGTGTGGTCGTATCGGCACGGATCTGCCTATTGTGCTGTTCGATCTCGGCGGTTTTTTTATCGATATACTCGGTGATGTACTGAATCTTTTTGTACCGCTCGATCATCTCGGCAGTGCAAAATTTGATACTGTTCATGTCGATATTGATCGACCGCTTGATCCGTCGCCCGCCCGATTCCGACATCCCGCGCCAGTTCTTGAACGAATCGGATATCAGCGCGTAGCTGGGAATCGAGGTGATGGTTTTGTCCCAGTTTTGCACTTTGATCGTGTGCAGTGACACGTCGATCACATCGCCGTCCGCGCCGAATTTCTTCATTTCGATCCAGTCGCCGCGCCGCACCATATCGTTGAACGACAACTGGAGACTCGCGACCAGTCCGAGAATAGTGTCTTTGAATACCAGCAGCAGTATCGCGGTCATGGCGCCCAATCCGGTCAAGAGCGCCACCGGGGACCGTCCGATTAATTTGGCGAAAATCAGGATCGCGATAAACAGCATCAGGATAATCTGCACGATCTGGATATATCCCTTGATCGGTTTCTCGCGGGAGACGTCGTATTCCTCGTAAATGTCATTGACCGCATTGAGGAATGCATACACGATCAACATCCCCATGAAATACATGTACGCGATCGAGACACGTTCCAATACGTCATGAATGGAGGGTAACGCGGCGGCGCCGAAATAGATCACCAGAATGGGCGCGAGGTGCGAAAACCGGACGAAGACCTTGCGGTTTTGCAGGGCATCGTCCCAGCGGGTTTTGCTTCGTTTGATAAAGAACGCGACCAGCCGCAGAAGGATTTGTTTGGCGATGACATTGGAAAGCCAGGCCAGGAGAAGTATTCCGATTGCGACTGCGAGCCATCCGATAGTGCCGGCGATATTTTCCGCGAGACCTTCGGAGATCAGCCATTGGGCAATTGTATCGACCATAGGGTATCCTCGTGGTTATAGCAGTTCACATCCGAATAAATAGTATGGTTTTCAAGATGTTGAATCAAGGGAGAAAGAAGATCACGTGGTGGCCCAAGTCTTTAGACTTGGGAAATGTTTCGTGTGATTCGGATGTCGATGAAGTCTTGAGTCGAATCCCCCGTGGATTTGACATCTTTCTTAGTGGCCAATGCCTTTGGACTTGGGAAATGTTTCGTGTAATTCAACCCAACCCTGAATGGTTGGGCCACCGCTCCGGAAAGGTGTTTTGACACGTGTCTACTAAAACGAGGGAACCTCAGACCCTTGCCGAAGGCCCTGAGTTTTCGAAGGGGGTCCTGACACTTCATGCGAAGCATGAAGAGATGTCGTCCTCACGAAATCACTATCGATTCGATGGTAATCGCGAAATCCTCTCAGTAAGTAGAATGAGTACTGTCTATATATGTATCCGGAAAGCGCATTGCGCCGCCAAAACGTGGTGCCTCGCCGCTTGTGGCCCCCGCCGCTTGTGGCCCCCGCCACTTGTGGCCCCCGCCGCTTGTGGCCCCCGCCACTCGTGGTGGGGAGAAATTGTTATGTAATTTTACTACGATGTTACTATCGAGGCATAAAATATGGGGAAACGAACCCAAATTGAAGAGACGAAAAACCGATCTCGCGACAAAACAAACCCATTTGAAAAATCAGGATAATGCCAATGTAGACAATAACATACACTAACATTTCGGCGTTTTTCCCGGTTTTAAAACGGTCGTGTGATCACACCCCGAGTGACGGGGTGCCGTTGGACTACCGGGTGTCGAAAACGAAGAAGGCGGTTCGCGAACCGCCCCTACGGGTAGTCATCGAGGTTGTACCATGGTAATCCCATAGTCCCGTAGGTCGGCGTTCTGAACGCGACTTGTCGCGTGAAAAACCCGACAAAAGACAAATATAAAAAAATGTCGGGTTTCTTATGATGCTTTCACATCATTCGGAACCACGATCTACATAATGCTATATAGCATTGTATCAATGTTATGATTACCAAACATCCGAGATTGTTTCGTCACATTCGCTCATCGCAATGACCGGAAAAGTTTTGGCGTGGGTCGAAATCTCCCTCCCGAACAATGTGTGGGAGGGTGTTTCGACATGTGTATCTTACCAATCCTTTTTCATCGCCTTTTTGCGCATATCGGGGGGGTATTTTTCGATGGCGTAACGCAGTGCGGTGCGCGGCATGTCTTTTTTATTTCGCATGACATACGCGAAAACTTCGTCGGGATAGACATTGCCGGCTTCCTTGAGGGTCCAGCCGTAGCCTTTTTGTACTAAATCCTCTTGATCGCGCAATAGAATATCCGAAGTGGTGAAGATGTCATCGAGATATTTGCCTTTGCGGACCGGATAGATCAGCGCCACCGCCGACATGCGGCGAAGCCACATGTTTTTGGATTTGGCAAAGCGTTTCACTTTGGGCAGAAGCTCGGGATAGTCATGGAGAAGATGTCCGAATGATTGGGCCAGATGGTCATGCACACCCCAGTTGTTGACATAGGTTTTCAGCCAGAATTCGAATCGCGTGAAATCGCTTTTTAGGTATTGCGTGTGCAGTTTGCCGGCCCATTCAAACGCGAAAAACCGTCGGAATCGAAAGTCAGTCGCGAGGATGAAATCGCAAAAATCGAGAATGTCTTTTTTGGGCAGATGTTTAACTCGTTTGAAAAACTCGTTGGAGAGTTTGTGCAAAACCGCGGAGCGGATGGTGATCGGGTTTTTAAGTTTCTCTTTGAAGAATCTTTGCATGTCCATCCGATTGGCCGGGACATCGATCCGTTTGACTTCCGCGCGGATGTTATCGAGAAGCGCGGTCATTTCCTTTTTGGTCATATATTCCTCCATGAATAACCGAATGACACATTATAAGGAGACAAGCTGTCGAAACACCCTCCCTCGCGTTGTTCGGGAGGGAGATTTCGACCTTGTATATTTGCGACGAAGTGAATAATGGTTACTTTGAAGAAAAAAGACCTCCGGTGTGGCCGAAGGTCTCA
>JAFGAL010000013.1 GCA_016933695.1 Candidatus Zixiibacteriota bacterium
ATGGAGAAAGGCTCGCACCAACCGAAAGGGCGGTTCGCGAACCGCCCGTCTTTCTCCCACAAAATCACTACCAACCCGATGGTGATATCACACCGTCCCCGTATATGAAAAGAGGTCTTATTACCGGCATGGAAAAACGACAATTTTACTACAACATCACTACTACCGAATTGAATTTGAGGAAACGAACCCAAATGCACCTTGTTGCAACTGGGCGCTTTATGTGTATTCAGCCCTTAACAATATGGGTAAAAAAACGCGCATGACAAAACGAACCCATTTGTAAATTTGCGCATTGCATGACTCAGAGTCACACGATAACCAATCTCCCCCGCATTTATTTCTTTGATAATAGCCAAATAAGACCTATATTATAAGGTAATTCTCACGAATCATGACAATTGTCATTCAAGTTCAGGCATAAAAACACTCTTTCTGTGAGGAGACTGGCCATGCTTTCAACGAAATGCCTTCGTCTGCTGATCGTGTTCCTGCTGGCATCGGCGCTTTCCGCTATCGCGGCCCAGCCGCCATTTATCAACTATCAGGGGCGGCTGACTGATAACACCGGGAATCCCGTTGCCGACGGCAATTACGATGTGGTGTTCACCATCTATGACGATATGACCGGCGGGACCGAACTCTGGAATAGCGGGACCATGTCAATATACACAAAGAACGGATTGTTCTCGGTTATTCTGGGTGAAATCGGATCTTCGGTCTTTAATCCCGCCAATGAACGTTTTCTGGGAATCAAAGTGGGCGAGGATCCCGAAATCGCGCCGCGCACACCGATGGCGTCCGTTCCCTTTGCGTACTATGCCACCAATGCCGGAAGTAGTGCCACCTGTCCCGCCTGGAGTATTAACGGCAATGATATTTATCACGCCAACGGCAATGTCGGCATCGGGGTTACCAATCCCACCGAACCGCTGGTGGTCGGCAAAGACTTCGGCAATGCCCTCGGCGATTATATTATCATCGGTTATTCCGGAAGCGGAGGAAACAGCGCCGGATTAATCATGGGCGAGGAGTACGCCAATTGTGGGTATATTGACTGGAATACCTATACGGATTGCCTGCAATTCGGAACCACAGTCGGCGGTTTCCCTTATGTCCATACCATTATTATGAAAAACGGCAAAGTCGGGATTGGCGTGGCTGACCCAAGCGAACCGCTGGTTATCGGAAGGGATTTCGGCGCTTACAGTGGTGAGATGATCGTCATTGGCGATGCATCAAGCGGCGGTTATTCCGGTTTGACCGCCGGCGAGAATGAGGATAATCGATGCTGGCTGGCATGGAACAATGATAATGATTTTATGTACTTCGGAACCAAAAAGGCCGGCACGCATTACAGCAACACCCTGGTTCTGCGCGACGGGGAAATCGGCATCGGAACGAACAGCCCCAATTACACGCTCGATGTGCGCGGAACGATCGGCAATAATACCACCCTGTATCACAGCGACCGTCGCTGGAAAAACCATATCGCCCCGATCGAAAACGCCCTGCAAACCGTCACCAGCCTTCAGGGCGTCAGTTATGAATGGAATCGCGACGAGTATGCCGACATGAATTTTCCCGATGGACGTCAGATCGGCCTGATTGCGCAGGATGTCGAACAGGTCTTGCCGGAAATCGTGTCCACCGGCGAGGACGGATTCAAATCAATCGACTATGCCAGGCTGGTGGCCCTGCTGACAGAAGCTGTTAAAACCCAGCAAACGCAAATCGACCAGCTGAACCGGCGAATCGACGAACTGGAAAAACGCGGACACTGACTTGCTGGATTACGGGTGCACACCGCCTCGGGTGCACCCGCAACCGATCATATGTCTTTTTTCTGTAACCAAAACCACCGTCCATACGTCTTGTATTATAACGGACAATGTGTATCGCCAACGCGGGTTGTATGAAAACAGCATCTAGATGCATCTTAATTGTGCTTCTTATGGTCGCCCTGGCTTATGGCCGGTCTGCCGCGGTTGATAATAACCATTCCCTCATCGAAACACCATCCATCACCGAGGATTCGCTGGTCAATCTGATACAATGGTCGTCATCCGAAGGCGGCAATGACCACTGGTACGCCATCCATCCGTTTATTGAGTACTGGGATACCGCCGACAGCCTGGCGCACACCTTCATTCGCGAAAACCAGCAGGGATATCTCGCCACGGTCACATCCGCCGCGGAAAACGCGTTCATCGTCGACCAGGTCATCGCCGACATCGACAACACGGCGGCATACGATGAATACTGCATTGGTGGAGTGCATGATGCCGACGGCCAGCGATGGATCACCGGCGAGGAATTCGTCTACACCAACTGGGCACCCAATCAGCCCGCATCCTATGTCCAGAAAGGGGTGCTGATGATGTGGGGTAATAGCTCCACCGTCTACGGCGATCCCGGCGAGTGGGAGCTCTGGTATCATCAACACGGCTATTTCTGGTCGATCATTGAGTGGGGCGGCCTGACAGATACCGATACCGACGGCGTCATGGATCCCTGGGACACGTGCCCCGACCTGCCCGATCCCGATCAGGCGGATTTCGATCATGACCATGTCGGCGATCTCTGCGATAATTGCCCGGGATTGTACAACGCTGACCAGGCCGACTCCGACGGCGACGGGATTGGCGATGTCTGCGATCCGATAACCGGCCTTATCGACAACAATCCCGACGGCACCACGACACCATCGGATTTTACGCTGAACGGAAATTACCCCAATCCGTTTAATTCTGCGACGATGATAGCCTACCATCTGCCCCGTCACACGCGGGTTGTTATCGACGTTTTCGACATCAGGGGACGGCAGGTCCGCACCCTGATCGATCAGTCGCAGACGGCCGGACAGTATTCGGTGATCTGGGATGGACGCACCGACACGGGCGAATCCGTATCCTCCGGCATGTACATCTGCCGGATGCGGGCCGGTCATTTCACGGCCTTGGCCAAAATGATCCTGCTGAAATAACACTGCCCCGATGCTCCACCGCTTGCGGTGGAAAATATGGACATTGCATATCCCTACCCGTGATCGGTCGATCACGGATCGACCGCGCGCAAAGCTTGTCTTTTTTATGTCTGCGCTGTGGCGGGAAACTTGAATGGAACTCCGTCTATGGAAAAATCGCCCAGTGTGTACAGCGGCGAATCATCGATACTTTCTGTTTTATCATACGAAAACCCTGTCACTTCCGGCGAAAAATAGTAACGGATCGATGTTATCGCGTCGGACTTGATTATCTTCGGCAGGACCGTTTCCGGCTTGAACGGCCGGGTGAAGATGATATCCCACACGTGCAGGATAGTATCCTTTTCACTCGCGATAAAGATGATCCCGTCTTCTTCATCGTACAACACCCGCTCCGAATGAATATTCAGAATATGCCAGAGTGTCACGCCGGCGTAGTCTCTCGCGCCGAAAAGACTCGTCAGATCATTCCGCTTCTTCAGACGATATGCTATCAACGCCATATCCGATGAACGGTTGATATCCAGCTTTCTCACCGCATAATGCGGCGTGGGAATATCGGACGTGGCGATAAAAACCGACTCCAGATGTTTCGCAAATCCGAATTTGGGATAAAAGTCAATCACGGTTTCATTCGCGAATAAAAACAGCAGATCGACTTCAGTGCGATATTTGTCGATCACGTATTCCATCAAATGCCGCGATAATCCCTGCTCCCGATAATCCGGGAGCGTTCCCACCGCGCCGATCTGCGCCGCCCGAATCGGTTGTCCGCTGACCAGCACGGTCATTTTATATACCGACACATTGGAGATGATGTGACTACCATTGACCAGGGAATACGGAATATACTCCGCGGGCCAGTATCCCCGGTCATGCCAGTTCCTGAAATTGACCCCGGGAAATACGGTCTGAATAAAGGCATAATACGCCTCACGCAATGTTTCGTTGTCGCGGTAATCTTCACGAATGAGATGTTCCGTCATCCACGTGCCTTTGTTAATGGTTTTCGATAAAGATAGCATGTATTATGAAAGCAACACAAGCAGGGAATTGACATATCCGTACAAATGTTGCCGGAATCGGCGCATGCCGGAAATCAAGAGATAGTCATAAAGGCGGTATTATTAACCGCCTTATAATGATTGTCGGTCATTTTCAGTCTATAGGAAATCGGCTCAGCGCCCTTCAAGACTCTGGAAATTCCTGAACTGCGCACTTTGTGCGAAATCCGCCGGCTGGCGAAGAAACATCAACACCCCGTCGATCATCTGCTTATGGTTGTTTTCTTCCTTCGCGATTCTCAACAGCAGTTTTTTCTTGTTCGGGTTCGACTCCTGCCCGGCCTTCTCTTTGTAAAACGCCTCGGATTTCTCCTCGGTCGTGCGCGCCTCGCGCCACGCCGAAACAACATCATTCCCGAACGGCTTCTGATCGGTTTTCTGTGCCAGGACTTCGAAAATATTTCTCACATTCGCCAGCGTCTCCGATCCGGCCAACGCCTCTCCGCCGGAAAGATCATTCGGGTTGTCTTTCAGCCGCCGAAAATACTCATAGTGCCGCCCCTCTTCTTCAGCCAGCTCCAGCAATATTTTCTTCAGTTCCGGATCAGATGTCAGTGTCGCCTGTTTCTCATAAAAGGCCTTGCCGTCCGTTTCCATTTTCATGGCAAATTCGATAATATCCATGCTTATATCCTCCGCGTTTTTTATCGTTTCTTTGGAGAGTAAAACAACGTGTGATCGGTATCGTTCACTTTTTTTCCGGTTCGGGAACCGCCAGCCGTTCGAGAAACGACATGATCTTGGCTCCGTAATAATGATCGACCATGCCGTATGCCTCGTCTTTCAGGGCCGTTTTCAGTGTAATGAAACCATACCCCTTGTCTTCCAGCATCGTCAGGATAGCATCCAGAAAGACCGCATTCACCCTATTCACCCGCAGACTGAGAATATGCCGCACCGGGCGTCCCACCGTCTTGACCGCCATCGTTTCGGCCGATGCCAGTCGATCAAGCAAATGGTTCAGGTATTCATCGCGAAGGGCAACCAGTTCGAGACTGTCGCGATGATTCTTGATTTTCTCCATACTGAGATTATAGACGAAATCTTCCGGGATGATGGTGGCATGCGCCACTTTGATTTTGGTTCCAGCCAGATACTCGGCCACGGCGTCTTTTTTATCGGTGGTACTGCCATAATGCAAATACGGGAAACGGAAATACCGATCGCTCTGCCGGTAACTCTGCAAAATATCCTCGAGTGCCTCCTGCCCCTTGATAATATCCCCGATAAACGGTTCCGCCGGCACGCCCTCAATATCCTGGCCGGAAAAAGTCTGGAATCCAAGCGTATGCCCGTCTTCCAGCCATTCCACCAGAATATCCCAATCGCTTTCGACATTGTCGCCGATCACGAAACCGGCAGCTTTCACGGAATGCGCCGCCAGGGCATCGAGAATCCGCTGGTTAATCTCCAGCCGCTCCATTTCACCGTAATTGCGTTCCGCGGGAAGATTGTCAAAAGTGACACAGATGCGCTTATCGGCGGCTTTGGTCGCCTTTTGGTCCGTCTGCCCGAACAGCGCACCGGACGCCACAATCAGCATCAGAAAGCCTATTATTACCGTTTTATGGAAGTTCTTCATTTTTTAATAATAGGCGACTCTCCCGCCCTGACGCAACCAAAAAACGGCGTCGAAATCGCATCTCGATGTGTTTTTGCGGGATTTTCGCCTCAACCTGTCACAATTTTGCACAACCTGCCGATAATCTGAATAGCCGAAATAAGAATGAAAAACTATTGTATTGATATTGCGGAGGATACAATGAAAAAACTGGCATTGATCGCACTTTTGGCTTTGCCTTTGACCGTGTCCGCGCAGGACTTTGACGGCAAATTACTGATGGGATTGTCGCTGTTCGGCGACTACGGGACTCTCTCCTTTGAAAATGATGCTATTCCCGCCGACGTCGATGCGCAAATTATGCCCGGCATGGGCATTTCCGGTCGTTTCCCGATTGCATCAGGATTTTACGGAGAACTCGGCGGATATGCCTGCGGTCGGACCTCAAATATCTATGGCATTTCGTTCAACGTGATAAAATTCGCGACGGAAGATTATTACGGATTTGCCGGAGCCTCATTCGATATCTGGGATCTGGGATATGACATTGAGAGTAAGGCCGGTTTCAGCGTGCAGGCCGGTGCCGGGATGAAACTGGAATTCGAAGAACAGGATTTTTTATTCCTCGAAGCCGGGATCAAATACCGTAAGGCCAAAACCGATGTGAGTACCATACCCGAATATGATGAGATCTCCTTCGACACTTTCGCGCCGTTCGTGCGCGTAAGCGTTTTTACGAAGATCATTTGACGCATACCTCTCTTTTACGGTAGGAAATACCGTCGCCCCGTGAATTTCACCGATTCACGGGGTCTTTTTTTGCCGGATCTAAAATTATCGTGTTATGGAAACAGACTTTATATAATCCTTTAAAGACCGCCCTAAAGCATGACAGCTGACCAGTGATGCGGAGATAATGAGATCAGGATCGCGTTGATGATGTTCTTAAGATCGCCATTTTTATCTTGGTTGCGACGACATATACGCAATAAGCGACGATGATCGACCAGGCCATTTCCGCCGGGTAATGAAGTCTTGATCCCTGCCAGAAACTGACCCCGACAATGATCGTGTAAAAGAAATAAGCGCTTCCGAGTATCAGCCAGGCCGGATGTTTCCCCTTTATAATCATAATGATCAATCCCGCAATTGTCAGAAACAATAACACGTAACCACCCCAATGACAGAAGCGACGGTTAATTGTTTCGATGACATCAACCCCGTACGGCATTTGTCGCAATACAAAGTAATTGTACGTCCGAATGTTTTCATCGATGTTTTTCCATATAGCCGAAATCATCCAGTCGGGATGTTCGACCGCCGCCCTGATCACGCGTTCCATGGCCTTTTTGTATCCCGGCCCCATGTTTTCGGTCAGATATCCTTCTTCCTGGTTCCAGATATCACCATATTCCAGAATCGAATGTTTCCCCTCATTAATAGCATACATCTGCGCCACCAGGCGGGTGCACAGGGCCATGCCTCCGTTACTGCCAAACGTGAAAACATCATGTACTACGTAATTGCGCACCATCCAGGGAACGGTCATGACCAGGACAATCAGCGCCGGTATGGCCGCCCGTTTGATCATGGCTAACCGCGAGGCAAACACTCGCGGCACCGGCATCACCAGGACGACACACAGAAGAATCACGGGCCAGAACATCCCCATCGAGCGAAGATAGGCGGCAATTCCGGTCAACAGGCCGGCAAAAAGAAACCACTTGATCCGTCCGAACTTGAATCCCAGAACGTAAAAGAGCAAGGCTGTGGCCTGAATTGTGAAATAGGGTTGATCGGTCATGATGTGACAACTCATACTTATTGATGTCCACGATATCGCTGAAATGCATCCCGCAATGAAAGCAACGGTTTTATTATTCAAGAGATGATAGGCCAGCAAGTAAATCACCATCGGGGCCAGAGTCCCCATAAGAACACTAAAAAGGATGGTATATAATGGGTCGGAGCCAAACAGCACCCGGATGGCGGTAATAATCAGTCCGTACCCCGGACCGACCAGAAACAGGCTGTAGGAACCGATGAAGCTCCTCTTTACGAGAATATGATCGGCAATCCCCCAGTAGAAATTCGTATCATTGGCATAATGCCAGAACCGGTCCATTCCCAGATGGTCGACCGCCAGATACAGGTAAACCAATCGCAACACCAGTGCCAATCCCCCCAAATACAGCAGGTGTTTTACAATTGTTTTATCGTTGTATGAAAGCCACTGAATCGGCATTGCTGACACTTCGGTATGCTTAATTCAATTATAAATAAGATATTGCCTGTGCGGACAAGATGCAATACTCACATGAAAAACATCGGGATTATTATGGGGCGATTATCGGGCAGCGTCTTCTCCATTCACACGAGTGAAATATGCCCTTTGATCGTCAAAGAAGAATCCCCGTGAATTAATGACTCACGGGGACTATAAATTCATGCGGAAGGCGGGATTTGAACCCGCACGCCGGTAAGGCGCTACCCCCTCAAGATAGTGTGTCTACCAATTCCACCACTTCCGCAAGATGTCAATTCGTACTTGTCCTTATTGGCCTCCGCCTTCCGGTTGTGTTTCCGGTTGCGCCTGCGGCTGATCGCCAGCCGGCAACTGGCCCGCTTCACCCTCAACACCAGGCATCTGCTCGCCGCCCTCGGGCGGAATCATCTGCTGCTGCTGAGCCTGACGTTCCATCTCTTTCTGTGCCTCGGTCGTTACCGCCGAACTCGTTGTTGAGGCGCTACCGGTCCGATGTGAGGACATATACGCCAGAATACCGCAGTTAATCATGAACACTATCGCGAGTACCGTGGTCGCCTTCGACAAAAACGAGGCCGCGCCCCGTCCACCGAATACCGCGCCGGTCAAGGCACCGCCACCGCCGCCAAATGCGCCAGCCAGCCCTTCACCCTTGGCCGATTGCATCAACACGACAATCACCAGAAGAATCGCAACAATCGTGTGGAAAACCAACATTACTGTAAATAACAAGCCAATAACCTCCGTCTATACCGAATCCACTATTTTCGCAAACTGCTCGGCCTTCAGGCTTGCGCCGCCGATCAACCCACCGTCAATATCGGGCTGACTTAACAGACCTGAGGCGTTGTCCGGTTTCATCGATCCGCCGTACTGGATCGTGACCTCATCGGCCACCGCTCCATGGCGGCTCTTCAACCGGTTGCGAATAAACGCATGAACGTCCTGCGCCATTTCCGGTGTGGCGGTCTTACCGGTACCGATCGCCCAAACCGGCTCATACGCTATCACTGTTTTGGCGATCTGTTCCTCGGTCAAACCGGCCAGTGAACCGTCAATCTGTTCACCGACCACCACCTCGGTCAAACCGGCTTCGCGCTCCTTCAACCTCTCTCCGACACAGACAATCGGCAGAAGTCCCGCCTGCAATGCCATCTTCACCTTGGCATTGACCATCTGATCGGACTCAGCGAAGTATTCGCGCCTTTCCGAGTGGCCTAAAATAACGTAAGAGACACCGCTTGTCAAGAGCATTGCCGGGGATATCTCACCGGTAAATGCCCCTGATTCCTCGGAATAGACATTTTGGGCGCCAAGATGGATTTTACTTCCTGTCAGCGTCCGGGCAACCTCGCTCAATGCCGTAAACGGCGGGCAGATCACCACCCGCGGGTGTTCCCGATCACCGACCAGATCCACCAGCACCCTGGTCAATTCCACCGCCTCGGCGTTGGTTTTATTCATCTTCCAGTTGCCGGCGATAATCTTCAATCTCATGATTATACTTCCACTTTCGCATCAGTTAACGCCGCCACACCCGGAAGAATCTTGCCTTCCAGAAACTCCAGCGACGCGCCGCCGCCCGTGGAGATATGGCTGAGTTTGTTTTCCAGGCCGCTTTTCTTGACCGCCGAGGCGGAATCACCGCCGCCGACAATGGTCACGGCACCCGACGATGTCGCCTCGGCCAGGATTTCGGCAATGGCATATGTCCCCTTCGCAAAGGCGGGAACCTCGAACACCCCCATCGGACCGTTCCAGATCACGGTTTTTGCGCCGGACAATTCCTTCCGAAACAGCTTAACCGTTTCCGGCCCGATATCCAGCCCCATCATCGTGTCGGGAATGGCATCGACCGAAACCGCTTGGGCCCCGGCATCTTCAGCTATTTCAGCGGCAACAACGCAATCGGTCGGAAGCAGGAATTTAACTTTTCTGGTTCGGGTTTTCTCAAGAATCTCACCGGCCAATTCGACCTTGTCCTCTTCGAGAAGCGACCTTCCGATCGACTTTCCCATCGCCCTAAAAAATGTAAAAACCATGCCGCCGCCGACCAGAATGGTATCGACCTTGTCCAGCAGGTTTTCAATGACATCGATCTTTCCGGAGATTTTGGCGCCACCGAGAATCGCCACGAACGGCCGCTGAGGATCGGCCAGCGCTCCACCGAGATATTGCAATTCCTTTTCCATCAGGAAACCGGCCGCACAAGTGTCGATATAGTTGGTCACCCCTTCGGTCGAGGCATGGGCGCGATGCGCCGACCCAAAGGCGTCGTTGACATACACATCGCCGAGCGCGGCCAACTGCCGGGCGAACTCCGGATCATTATCGGTTTCTTCCTTGTGAAAGCGAAGATTCTCCAGCAATACGACCTGACCGTCGGAAAGCCCGTTGACCAAAGCGGCGGCATTCTCCCCGATACAGTCCGGTGCGAACAGAACTTTCACGTTGAGTAGCTCCGCCAGACGCAACGCCACCGGCTTGAGTGACATTTCAGAAACGACCTTGCCCTTCGGGCGGCCAAGGTGACTGCATAAAATCACCCGCCCGCCATCACCGATTAGTTTTTTAATCGTGGGAAGCGAGGCCGTAATCCGCCGGTCGTCGGTGATTCTTTGCGAATCATCGAGCGGGACATTGAAATCAACCCGCACCAGAACGCGTTTCCCTTTGACATCTATGTCGGAAATTGACAGCTTATTCATGGTTTTTACCTCACGTTAAGAGACATCTCGATGCATCTTCTACAGCATCCTCTCAACCATCTCGACCATACGACAGGAGAATCCCCACTCATTGTCATACCATGAAAAGACCTTGGCAACCTTGCCCTTGGCCATGGTTTGCAGAGAATCGAAAATCGAGCTGTGCGAATTGCCGACCACGTCGACTGACACGATTGGATCGACACAATACTCCAGAATACCTTTCATCGGACCCTCGGCCGCGGCCTTCATGGCGGCGTTGATATCGTCCTTGGTCGCTTCCCTGCTCAGTACCACCGCCAGATCGACAATCGACCCGTCCGGCGTGGGCACGCGTATGGCGCAACCGTCCATCTTTCCTTTTACCGCCGGAATCACTTCGGAAATCGCCTTGGCGGCACCGGTGGAAGTCGGGATCATCGAGACCGCGGCGGAACGGGCGCGGCGTAAATCCTTGTGCGGCGCATCCAGAATCCGCTGGTCGTTGGTATAGGAGTGAATGGTGGTCATAAAGCCGGTTTCGATGCCATAGGTATCCTGAAGCACCTTGGTCACCGGAGCCAGACAGTTGGTAGTGCAACTGCCGATGGAAATGATATTATGTTTGGCCTTGTCGTAATTATCGGCGTTGACACCGATGACAAACGTGCCATCCGGCTCCTTGGCCGGGGCGGAAATCAGCACTTTTTTTGCGCCGGCGGTGATATGTTTGCCTGCGGTGGCCTTGTCACGGAACAAACCGGTGGATTCCACGACCACCTGCGCACCCAGTTTGGCCCAGGGCAGATTGGCGGGATCGCGCTCGGCCGTAATCGGAATTTCCTTGCCGTCGACGATCAGGGCATTGTCACTGTGTTCGACTTTGCCCGGGTACTTTCCCTGGGTCGAGTCGTATTTTAACAGGTGCGCCAGAGTGGCGGCGCTGGTAATATCATTGATACCGACGATCTCAAGGTCGGCCGTCCGGGCCGCCTTGAACACCAGCCGCCCAATGCGGCCAAATCCGTTGATACCGACTTTAATTGACATGAATCCTCCTCATAAAAACATCCTACTTGTTTTTGAAAATATATCCCACGCCCACCGTGACCTGCCACGCGGAATAATCCTTGTATTCCGCCAGGGCATCTCCGAAATCGATCGGAGTGTAGCGCACGTTAGCCGTTAATCCGACCTGTTCCGCCACGGGAAAATCAACGCCCCCGCCGAGCGTATAGGTCAGCTTGGTTTCAGAATCTTCATACCAGATATAGTTAAAATAATCAATCTTGTCACGCTTGCCGTGACATATTCCTCCCCCGATCTGGAGATACGGATGAATTGAGAGTCTTTTCATCGCCGCCAGCGGATAGATTTTCGCCGACAGGTTGACCGGGTACAGATTGACATTGCCTTCATAGGTGTTGGTTTCATAGTAATATTTAATCTCACCCCGGCTGTATATCCCGATGCTGACTTCCATCGCCAAGGCAGGTAACAGGCGATGGGCATAGAAAAACTCACCATATACCGCAGATCCGGACACCTTATCCGCGTTATATTGTGATTCGCTGATCGGGTACTCATCACCGGCGTTTACCCAGACCCCGAAACGTCCGCCCGCAAAATGCTGGGAATAGAAATGGTGACGGTCCTGCTCCTGGGCATATGCGTCCATCGGCAATATCGCCGCCAGCGCGATTACCGGCAAAAACAGGAGAATCTGACATGTTCGATTATGCAAAACAAACCTCAACGACTTGTATGATTAACATCATGTCCCGTTTTCTTCAGCCAATTAATCCCCCAGGGGTGTTCCCTTTTAACAACCGGCGTTTACGACCGTTCCCACAATTACTATTTCGGCAAAAGATACAGAGTCCTCTCGGAATAATTGAACAACGGAGAAAACTTTTCAAGCAATAAATTCCCGATATTGGCGTCCACCTCGGTTGAGCGCACAATCCCGCTTTCCCCGGTCGCAACCAACAGCGGAACGGTTTTCACGATTACCGTGCCGAGAACCAGCTGATGTCCCACCGCGGCGTAGGCTTCGGACGTTCCCCCAACACCGCCGACACCGGCTACTTCCTGATGGTCGGTTAGACGGTCGGCAAGTTCGCAATCATCGACATAATCGCCGTGAAGGATTAATCCCTGGCTGTTTCCCAGATCGATTAAATAGCGCCCCGGGCAATTGTCGAGTATTGCCCCAATGGTCGGGGTTTTCATGAACAGCTCAAAATCAATCGCCGCCGCCGTATCCGGGGCTCGGAAGCGTTCGGGGTGATAAAATACAATCTGCGGCATATTATAATCCACGCGAAACGGCAGGCGGGAAAGGAAATCGTACCCGAGTATTCCGCCGAATTCGCCGGGAACGCCCAAATCCAATCCGCCGAAATCCAGAACCGAGGCTTTTTGATGCACCAGCGCCAGGGAACTGACAACCAGCGTATCGATATCGGTTATGGCGGTGGTATCATATCCCGAAACTCCCTTAGCCGGAATGCTGCCCGTCGCCTCAAGTTTCAAATCGGATGCGAACTTCTCATCGAGAATGTTCATTCCCGCTCCGGTATCCAGAAGAAACCGTCGGGTCAGACCGCCGATTGTTGCATCAATCGAGAGATGCCCGCGATGATACTGCACCGGGACTATCACCGAATCGACATCGTCCGGAAACCGGTAATCGACTGTCTCAACGGACTGCATGACAAACAGGGCGGGATCGATCGTTTCATTCACTTCGGCGGAGCTGACCGTCATGGTATAACTCATCAGGGCATTCGACGCTTCCGCTTTGACCGTAAACGCGAGATCCATTCCCTCGACGGTCCGAAAATCGCTGGAATAACTGTATATGACCAGTTCGTCGAGATATTCCTTCGTAATTTCGATCCGGTGTGTTTCATCGTTGATCAGCACCCATAGGGAATCGCCGCCTTCGGGCATGATGAAAAACGTGTGATACACAACGTCGTTGATCAGGGTGTCTTTCTGATAGGTCACACGCCCCGGCATGCGACCGTCAATGGCATAGGCACCGCCGAAGATGTACACTTCGTTGATAATTTTTCGCAGATCAAGTCCGGTCAACGCCATCACCTGCTGATTCTGATCTTTGGCCCATGCCGTCTTGCCATCGTATCCCTGGGAAAACTGAATGATCCCGAGATCGAAATATGCATACGTCCGGTTGGGAGTGGCGAATACCCGCTCGAAGGTTCCGGTCATGCCACTCATGGTAATGGTACCGGTCAGTCTAAGCGACGAAACGTTGCTGAGTGCCTGCACTTCATCGGGATTGAGATAATCACGAATATCGGCGCCGAGCACCGAAAGAGATGTCATAATGATGCATGTCAGCAATAAAAACGTCTTGGCCGGAATAGAATGTGCCATGCGTTCTCCAAATCGTTTGAATTTCTCAATATTCAGTCCAGTAATAATCGGCCAGCACCAAAAATCCCACCAGGGTCCAGGACAGCATCAGTGATGTCCCGCCGTAACTGAGAAACGGCAAGGGCAATCCTGTTACCGGGGTCAGGCCGAAAGTCATACCGACATTGACAAAGAACTGGAAAACAAGGATGGTCAGCGCCCCCCAGGCCATATACGATGCGAATCGCGAGCGACAACGGGAAGCGATCATGATGCCACGGTAAAAAATAAAACCAAAGATGGCAACAACAAACAGGGTTCCCCATAACCCGAATTCCTCTCCAAGCACCGAGAAGATAAAATCAGTGTGTCGCTCCGGTAAAAAATGCAACTGGCTTTGCGAACCTCCCAGGTATCCCTTGCCAAGAATACCGCCGGAACCGATCGCGATCTTCGACTGAATAATCTGATACCCCGCGCCGCGCGGATCGCGACCGGGATCAAGGAACGTAATAATGCGCAGTTTCTGGTAATCGGCCAGCCGGTTCCAGAAAAACGGCGTAATGATACCAAACGCCAGATTGGCAACAAGTGTCACAATCCCGAAAATCGCACGCGGTTTGATGAGTAATAACAATCCGATCAGTATCGCCAGATAGACAACCCAGGTAATCCAGTGAAAAGCCGCCAATAATGAGATCAACGGCGACACGATCAGAAGCAAATACAAGGGTGATATCCCGGACCAGAACCAGAGGCTGAACAGCATCGCCACGAACACCATCGAGGTTCCCAGATCGGGCTGACGGATAATCAACATCACCGGAATCACCGTCATTACCGCCGAGAAAAACAGGCGACGGATCGACTCCTTGGCCAGTTTGGTATATGCCAAAAACCGTGACAGCGCTATCAATAAGGCCAGTTTGGCCACCTCGGACGGCGTGATATGCACCGGTCCGAACGCGAACCACCGCGCCGCCCCATATTTGGAGTGACCGACAACAAGCACCAGCGCCAGCATGACCAACGCCCCGGCGTAAAACAGATACGCCAGAAAATCATATACCCTCAGCGGCAGATGAATGACCACGGCAAATACGAACAATGCCCCTAACAGCCAGATTCCCTGTTTCAGATAAAACTGATGGGATTCGCCCCGCAGTGAATCATACTGCGCCGAATAAATCAGCAGAATTCCGATCAGTGACAAAACCAGCGCCGCCGTTATCAATTTCCAGTCCAGATGTCGATAATCAAGACTCATCCGCCACCGTGTTCTCTCCCCCGGCATGGGTCTCAACTGTTCGCAGATCGCCGAGATATTCTTTTATTATTCTGCCGGTAATCGGCGCGGCCACTTCCGATCCATGTCCGGCGTTCTCCACCAACGTCACCACGACAATGCGCGGATTGTCCGACGGGGCATATGCCACGAACCATGAGTGTTCATTTCCATGGGGATTCTGCGCCGTCCCGGTCTTGCCCGCAATGGTATACTGCTTGTTGCGCAACGAGCGGGCCGTGCCGTGCTCACCCTGGACGACCAGTTCCAGCGAGGTATGCAAAACTTCCAGAGTGTGACGTGAAAACGGCAAAGTGAACGCCACTACCGGGTCGATCTGCTCGACTATTCCATCGGGACGCAGAACCTCTTTCAACAGATGCGGGCGATAGACCACGCCGTTATTGGCCAGACCGCAATAAAACTGCGCCAACTGAAGCGGTGTGATCGTGTATTCTCCCTGCCCGATGGCGAGATTCAACACCAGAAAATGCGTCCATCCGCGCGGTCCGTATAACTTGTCATAATAATCCGAACCGGGGACAATCCCTTTCAGTTCGCCCGGAATATCGATTCCGGTCTCACGTCCGAAACCGCAGGCGGAGGCGTATTCGCCCCAGCTGTCCACCCCCAGTAATTGCCCCACCTGATAGAAATAAATGTCACAGGATTGCTCGATCGCACCGTACACATCAAGTTTGCCGTGCCCGCCCAGATCCCAGCACCCGAACAGCCGATCGCCGAACCGCATCTTCCCCAGACAGGGTTTGAACGTGGTATGTTCGGTAATAATCCCCATTTCCAATGCCGCTCCGGCCGCGATCAATTTGGCGGTCGAACCGGGTGGATACAGCCCGGCAATAGGCCGATTGAGTAACGGGTGATTGGTATCGGAGATGATTGTCTGCCAAATAGCCGGCGGAATCACACCGGAAAATATGTTCGGGTCAAATCCGGGAAAAGAACCCAGCCCGAGGATCTCACCGTTGCGGGGATCCATCGCGACCACCGCCCCGCTGTATTCAAGACTGTCAAAGCTTTCGGCAATATATCGCTGCAAGCGCTTGTCGATGGTCAGCACGATATCCGAACCCGGGACGGCGGGGATTTTCTCCTTGGCCGCATATGATCCGGTAATCTGTCCCTTGGCGGAGATTTCCAGATAATCGGTTCCTTCCAGTCCGCGTAAAGACTGATCATACGCTTTTTCAATCCCCTCCTTGCCGACCATACTTCCCGCCCGATATCCTTTGCGTCGCTCGGATTTGATATCCTCGGGCGAGACTTCACCAACGTGGCCGATAAAGGCTTCCGCGGAAATCCCCTGTTCGTACCGTCGCACCGACTCGACACTGTACGCCACTCCGGGATAGTACTGCTGTTGTTCCTCCAAAATCGAAATAACATCCATTCCCAAACCGCGTTTGATCGGCGAGGGAATATAATTGCTGACAAAATTACTGCGGGCACGTTTGTTGATCATGGCCGTATCCATATCAAGCAGTTGCGCGAGTCGGTCGGTGGTGATGTCGGGGACGCGCTCAAACGGCACGATCGATACCGTAAATGATACCCGGTTATCGGCGATTACCTCGCGATGCCGGTCATAGATCAGACCGCGTTTGGGAATAATCGGGGAAATACGAATGCGGTTGTTTTCCGATTCCTCCAGATACTTGTCGTGGCGAAGAACCTGATGATAAAACAGCCCGGCCGCAATAATCAGCAACAGCAGGATCACCAGGGCGCCGGCGATTTTTACCCGGGTATCCTTATGCGTGGTCAGTGCGGTCATATTAAAACAGGGCTTTTATTTTTTCCCAGGTCAGACAGCCGTCCCGCCACAGCAGGAACAACCACCCGAACAGAAGGGTATAGACGGTTCCCGGAATTACCTGGCGAATCAGCATTGTCCCGAAATCACTGGTGGAAATCACCAGGCTGATGGCCAGACCGTGCAACAAAAGAAACCCGCCCAGTAAAAGCAGTCGCGACGTCAGCGATTCCAGATTCATCCGCCGACTGCTTTGATGGATCGCCACGGCAATCACTCCCAGGACGAACATCTCCCACGGCATCAGATCAAGCCGCAGGGAGCCGACCACAATTCCCGAGGCAAGTGCGAACCAGAGTGCGACCAAATCGCTTTTATACAGCGCCACCAGAATCACCAACAGAGCCGCCAGATCGATCCTCACCCCCTGAATGGAAGTTACATCGGAAAGAATGGTAAGATGTAATCCCAACAAGTACAGATACAGCAAATAGGGCAGGATTCTCATAACGTGTCACTTATCAATACGTACAATTCTTCGATTTCATATAAATTCACGGTCGGCTTGAGCCAGACCTGCTTGAGGATATCTCCCTTGGCGGCATAAACCGAATCGACAATGGCAATCGATAATCCGGCGGGGTACACTCCTCCAAGACCGGATGAAATGATCAAATCGCCGCTGTGAATCTCGGCGTCGGCGGGAAGATTGTCGAAATACATCCCCCGCGCCGGAGAAAATCTGACAATGCCGAATTGCCGGCTTTCCGCAACCCGCCCCGACACGGCATTGGTCGGATCGGTCAGTAATTGTACCGTGGCAAAATGCGGCATCACCTCTTTCACCCGCCCGACCAACCCGAACCGGTTGATCACCGGCTGATCCACCGCCAGGGAGTCACTGCTCCCCTTGTTGATAACGGCGGCGATGGGATATACCTGCTGGCGTAAAGACACGATCTTGACCGGCACAACCCGGAAATGCTCGGGGGCGTCGAATCCCAGAAATTCCCGCAGGCGGGTGTTTTCTCGACGCGCCTCGGCAAGCGCGCTTAGCTGAAGTGACGTTTCCACCAGGGAGTTTTTCAAACGACGATTTTCATCGGCGACGCTTTGCAAACCGGCAACATACCCTTTCAGCTCCGCAAACGGGTACAGGATTAATGCCGACGACACATTGCCGAAAAACGGTCTGACGGTTGATGATAAAATCGTTATCAGAAAAAACAGAAATACTGCGGTACCAAAGCCGATAAAACGACGATTTCTTCCCAAAATCGTCGACGTCCATTTCATATGCGCCCTGCCTCCCTGCCGGCCCGGCTTTATTCGACGGTATCGATCATTTGCAGTAACTCACCCGGCGAGGTCACCTTCATCATTTTCTCGCGATTCTCTTCCGACTTCATGATATACGACAGGCGGGCCATCACGTTTAAGTGTGCCCCGATGGCATCCTCGGGCGCCGCAATCAGAAAGAACAAATGCACCGGCCGATGATCCATCGCGTCGAAATCAATCCCCGCGTCACTGCGACCGAAGGCAATCACGATTCCCTTGGTGGCCTTGGTCTTGGCATGCGGAAATGCCACTCCATAGCCGACCCCGGTGGTAACCAGTTCCTCTCGTTCCTGAATGTCTTTAACCAGTTCATCGGCGTCTTTCACAAGATTCGACTTGGCCGCGAGATCAACCAGTTCGCGCAACACGGAGTCCTTGTCGGTGGATTTCACATCAAACGTAATCAGATCTTCGGAACAAAATTTTGACAGTTTCATAACGGGCCCTCAATTAAAAACTTTCCGCTTCTTCAATGAGCAGAATCGGAATACCATCTTCAATACGATACGACAATCGCCCCTCTTCACAGATCAGCCGATTATTTTCTCGGTCATAGGTCAGTTTGCCCTTGCACTTGGGACAGACCAATATGTCCAGCAGTTGTTCAGAGAGTGCCATGCTACACCTCCTACTCCTTAAAGACACCCATACGGCGGAATTTTTCCAGCCGCTCCCGCAACAGACGATCCAGCGGCACTGCCTCCAGTTCATCAAGCGTCGCCATCAATTCCCGCTTAACCGTCTCCGCCGCCTGCCGGTGGTTATTATGCGCGCCGCCCGGCGGTTCGGGTATTATTTTATCGACAATATTCTGCTTGATTAAATCGTCCGCGGTCAACTTCAACGCCTCCGCCGCTTCCGGCGCATGGGATGCGTCCCGCCACAAAATGGCCGCGCATCCTTCGGGTGAAATCACCGTGTACCACGAATACTGCAACATGTACACCCGGTCGCCAACGCCGATTCCCAGCGCGCCGCCGGAGGCCCCTTCACCGATAATCACAATCACGATCGGCACCTTGAGAATCGCCATCTCACGGATATTGCGGGCGATCGCCTCGGCCTGACCGCGTTCCTCGGCACCGATCCCGGGATACGCCCCCGGCGTGTCGATCATGATCACGATCGGCCTACGGAATTTTTCGGCCAGCTTGAACAGCCGCAGTGCCTTGCGATACCCCTCCGGATGCATCATTCCAAAATTGCGATACAATTTCTGTTTGGTGTCCCGCCCCTTCTGCTGACCGATAATCAGGATTTCACGCCCGTCGAGTTTGGCAAAACCGCCGATCACGGCCTTGTCATCCGCAAAATACCGGTCCCCGTGCAATTCAACAAAATCCGTGGTGATGTGTTCAATATAGTCGAGGGTATAGGGTCGCCGGGGATGCCGGGCCAGCTGGACTTTTTGCCAGCGGGTAAGATTGGAAAATATCTCGGAGCGCATCCGTTCGGCCTTATTGCGAAGGGAAGATATTTCACCGCTCAATTCCAGATTGGCTCCGGCGGCAAAATCCATCATGTCGGAGATTTTCTTCTCCAACTCCACAATCGGCTTTTCAAATTCCAGGATCTGTCTTTCTTCCATACCTCATGCCAAAATAACGAGACGGAATTCCCGTCCCGCCTGAAAAACACAAGTTTATAAGATAAACACTATTTTAAAAATAACAACCATAAAAACCACATCAGGTCCCAAAATTAACACCTTGCCGTAAAATCACTTAGGAAGACCCAACGACTCCTGATCAATCAATGGCGACATTTCGTCGCGCCGGTTGTTCATTCGGGATTGTTTACTTGGAATCCAGCCCGGTGAAGGCACGAATGGTGAAATTGACAAACAGCGCGGCCGGCAAAACCAACAATGAAAATCCGTTAGGATAATGCTTCATAAAAAACTTCCAGACCGCGACATGATGATGCCAGCTTCGTCGCACCGGTGAAACATTCGCCCCCTCACCCCACAGATGCAATGCGCCCGCCTCGGGGACAAAATACACTTTGCGTTGATTCTGACGGATTCGGATGGACAGGTCGATATCCTCGGCGAACAGGAAAAAACGATTGTCGAATCCGCCGATCTGCTCGAATAACTCGCGTTCCACCAGCATACAGGTGGCCGCCGCCGCCGGGACTTCGGTTTTCGTGGCGAAATCACCCAGGGTATACGTGTTGCCATTGCGTGCCGGGATTCCCAGCTTGCTCAGCACCGATCCGCGCGAAAAGAAAATATTCCGGGTATTCGGCACTTTACGGCAGGTCGGCTGGAAGGAACCGTCCGGATTGCGCATCCGCCCCACCACCGCGCCGGCGTCATCAGTCTCCTTGATTGCCTTGAGCAGTTGACGCAGGGAACCTTCATCCATAACCGTATCCGGATTGACAAACAGGACATAGCGACCGTCAATCATGTCAAGCGCCTTGTTATTGGCTTCGGCGAATCCGAGATTACGCGGCGATTCATACACGCGCATCTCCGGCATGGCGGCTTTAATTCTCTTTGTGGTGTCATCCGACGAATTATTGTCAAAAACCAGTATGTCACCGCCGCAGTCGGCGATTTCGCGCTCCAGAGCCTCCAGGCATGGTATAATGCACGAGGACGAGTTGTACGTCACGACAATCGCCGCGATCGTATCCGTTCCGTCACCGTTACGCGTCATCGCATCTTCCCCAGCATTGACATCAGCCGCAGATACCAGACTTTCCATATCGCCTCTCGGACTATTTTCTTCGACATCTTGGATGCGCCCTTCTGCCGATCGACAAACACAATCGGAATCTCCTTGATCCGGAATCCCTTCTTCCAGGCGCGCATCGACATTTCAATCTGAAATATATACCCGTTTGATTTAACCGCATCAAGATTAATCGTCTCCAGCACCTCCCGACGAAAACACTTAAAGCCGCCGGTTCCATCCCGAACCGGAAGGCCGGTTACCACCCGGGTATATACATTCGCAAAATATGACAGTAACAGCCGACTCATCGGCCAGTTGATGACATTGACGCCGGAAATATACCGCGATCCCAGTACCAGATCATGGTTTTCGATCGCCGCCAGGAAGTCCGGCAGGTATTCCGGCCCATGCGAAAAATCGGCGTCCATTTCGAATAAATAATCATAGGAACGCTCGATCCCCCACCGAAAACCGGCGATATATGCCCGTCCCAGGCCCTCTTTCCGCTCTCTATGCATGACGTGAATCCGGTTATTCTGTGCGGCCAAATCGTCCGCAATCCGGCCGGTTCCGTCCGGCGAATTATCATCGACCACCAGCGCATCCAGACGCGGGTCCTGCCTGAGCGCCGCCGCGATGATCGCCTTGATGTTTTCCTTTTCGTTATAGGTCGGAAAGATGATTAACGCCCGTTTGGTGTCATTCATACCGTCGCTGTCATCCTCTTTCTCTCTTTCACATGGATAACAAAATAAACCACTAATATAACCGCAACAAGGAAAAGAGTCAATATCGTCACCAGTTTGGAGCAATTATTTCTGGATCGATCATAGCGAAACACCACTTGATGTTCTCCTGCCGTCAGCGGCACCGCCCGAAATGATCCATCGGCGCGTAATACTTCCGTCTCCACACCATCGACAAAGGCCTTCCATGCAAAATAATAATTATCGGTCAGCACCAGAATGCTGTTTCGTTCGGCATTGACCGCAATCGCAACCGAGTCATTAGCATACGCGGTAACATCCGCCGATCCGATTGATGCGGAATCAGCCCGCGTAATAGACAATTCCGGTTCCTGCTCCAGTATTACCGTTTGCGCCGGATTCACCATCCCGCCGAGTATCCGCGGATAGATACTGTCGCGTTCCGGAATTACCTCGTAATGATCGACCAGAAAGGCGCGGGGAAAGGCATTATCATTTCGATACAGAGTGACCGCACCGTAGTTTTTCATGGCTGTCAGCGGTCGTTCTCCGAAATAGCCGGGCGGAAGCGGACGGTCCTGACGTCCCACGATGTATTTTGTCCCCACCAGATTGAGAAAACGTGGATTGCCGAGATTTGCAAGCGACGGTCCCCCCAGAAAATCATCATACCACCGCAACTGGTTGCCGTGGTATCCCGTCACATCCTGAATACCGAAAAACGCCAGGTATGTCGCCGGAACGGCATCGATATTCAAGACCCGGAATTGCTCCGGCTGTTTTTGTAAAAAGTCCACCATCGCGTTGCGAGAGAAATTCTGTGCGGGATTGTACGTGCTGATAAACCGGCCGTCGAATCGAATCCCGTCGATCATGATCAACAGGGGAATCACCAGCAAAACCGCGGCCCCCACCCGTCGTGAAAGATACAACCAGATCACCGCCGCGGTCAGCGCCACCAGGAAACAGACCACCCAGAAACCGGATTGCACATTGGGAAGATTCATCAGCGCGGCATTCCACTTGGTGAAGTTTTGTCCGATCCTGATGAGATTTACATCGCTGTAAAAAACCGAACTGTACAGCGACAGCATCGCCTCACCGGACACCGCAAACAGCAATGCCCCGAGACACAACACCGACGGGACAATCGCAAGGAACAACTTCAATCGTTTTTTCGTTGTCGCCGCAAGTTCCCGTCCCTGATCGATTAAATACTGAATCCCCATGCCCGCCAGCAAAGTCACACTGAACAGAAAAACGAACATAATGGTAGACGGAGCGCGCAGAGATTTCACGTTGGGAATCAGATAAAAGAAAATTTTGAAAAAGGGTGTTTCATCTCCCAGAGCGTAAATGAAGGCGAACAGCGCCAGTCCTCCGAAAAACCAGGTTTCTTTGCGCCTCGCGAAAATAACCGCAATGGCCGCCAGAAACAGCGGGATAACCCCCGCGTATTCGGAATTGTCCTTGAATGCGTTTTTGCCCCAGTAATAGTTGCCCCTCCCGCTGTTGGTTCCGCTAAATTCGGGGACCACCAATGATATCGCTTCCTCTTCATGCATCGACCATGATATCGCCCAGTCGTACCCCTTCTTGGAATCGGCACGCGGCGAATACTTGGTGGTATAGATATATCCCGGGTAAAACTGAATGGCCGAAATCAACAATCCGATCACCACCGCCCCGGTCAATAATGCGGATGGCTTGATCAGCGGCGTAATCGATTTCTTTTCACGATATAAGACGATCAGTTTAAACAGGCCGTACAACGCGATTGCCCACAGCGAATAGTACGACAACTGCGCATGCGGGCTGAGAATGATCACCCCGATCACCAATCCCAGCAACGTGAAATTCAGTCCCGGTTTGCGCTCGAAACCGCGATCAAGAAACAGCATGGTCAAAGGAAACAGCGTGATGACAAAAATCTTGCCATCATGGCCCGGCGCCACCAGCGATACCAGCAGACCGGAGAACATATACCCCAGCGCCGACACCGTCGCGGCGATCCGTCCCAGCCGAAACTGCCGCGCCGTGAAATACATAAAAATACCCGACAGAAAAATATGGATGACCAGATTCATCCCCAGCATGCGGTAGAAATTACCGATGAATTTCAGAACCGACAGCGGATAAAAGGCATCACCGTGAAACGCATCGATAAACGGCAGGCCGCCGAAAATGTACGGATTCCAAACCGGCACCGAACCGTAGGCGTGAGCGAATTCAACATAAAAATGACGGAAAAATATCCCGGCCGAGATCGTGTCCGAACCATACAGCATCAAGTCGGAGAATAAAAACTTGTGGAAGAGGATCACCACACCAACCAGCATTACTGCCAGTACAACCGGGAAATAATACCGGTAGCTTTCCGGATTGAAACTCGCCGGGCGACCGGTGGCCTTCTGATGGCTATCGGCTTTTTTCTTTTTGGTCATCATGATTCTCCGACTGGTGTGTATATCAACCGTGACATGGTACCCACACGGCCTTACGTGCGATCGTCGCGGTGATCGAACAGGCGATCCACTTTCTTGCGCACCGCCCCCATTTCCTCTTTCAGCCCCGCCAGCGATTCCGCCAGAAAACCCAATATGAACAGACTCATCCCCAGACCGCTGAATAACAGGACCAGATAGAGAAGCGGACGCTGACCATCGCCTAGCCAAAACCGCAGGTATACCGCATACAGACCGACCAGAACCGCCACCGCGAGGAAGCATGATCCGATCAATCCGAAAAACAAAAGCGGTTTGCGTAAGAACGACAATTGCGCTTTTACTGCCAGCATGTCGAGGACGCCGATGGGGATACGCCAGATGGAAAACTTGGATTTGCCCCATTTCCGTTCGTATAACGGAATCTTGACCTCACTGATCCGAAATCCCTTGTCCGCCGCCAGCACCACCAGGTAGCGATGCCAGTCCTTGCGTAGAAACAGGTCTTTAATCACTTCGGCCTTGAACGCCTTGACTGAATTCAGATCGTGCACTTTCAAACCGAAAATCCGCCGCGAAAGCCAGTTGTACACTTTCGAGACAAAACGTTTTTTGTACTTACCCTGTTTCCAGCCGGTGGAAACGTCGGCCCCCTCAAGCAGAGGTTGCACCAGCGCCGGGATATCTTCGGGGAGATACTGCAAATCCGCCGGGTAAAACACGAAAATATCTCCCGATGCCACGCTGAATCCGGTCTGCAATCCCTCGGTCAGGCCGAGATTGTGCGGATGTCGGGCGTATTTAATAAACGAATAGGTTTGGGCGGCTTCGGTAATCCTGGCGAACGTCCCATCATCGGAACCGTCGTCGATCAAAACCAGTTCGTAGGTCTGTGTCGCCGTCGATACCATGTCGCCAAACAGCCGGCACAATTCCGGAATATTCCCCTCTTCGTTATAGGCGGGGACAATGACTGATATTACATTACTCAAGTGACACCGCGTCCTTTATTTCATACAACTTATCGACATTTGCGGCCAGCATTTTCGACGTCGGATTATACCGAAGAGCCGTCTTGGCTTCTGTTATACCACGATCGGCATACTCCGGATTCCTCGTCAGCGCATACATTTCAATATAGAACACCGCCAATTTATAATGCAAGTGAAAATCGGTCGGAGAAAAATCCACCGCGCGCTGTAAATACGTTCCCGAAACATCGTAATGTTCCGCCGCGAACGATTCCACTCCCACCCGCAAATTGGCGGACATGTTGTCGGGATGATCATCCAGATACCTATGAAGATAAGACTCCGCCGAATCCGCCTGACTGACCGAATAAAAATACTGGAACCGTTCGTAATCCGACAACTGGTAATGATTGGCGGTAATATTGCCGGTCGCCCCGGCCACCCGGTACAGCTTGATCAGGCGATTGGTAATGCGGTATTCGGTCACCAGAATCGCCCGGTCCATGATATCGGGATAATCGGCGCGGGCCGACTCCTCATTGGCCTTGTCGAGAAGCAAATGCGTTACCGGATAGCGCCGGAAAAAGGCCGAGTCGACATTGGCCACACCGAACATGTGTATCAGATTGCGAATCTTGTTGTCCTGGGTCAGGCGCGCCGCATACGGCCCGGATATGATGGCTTCCGGCGATACGATCGTATCCAGATCCTTCGCCGCCGCAACACTGGTAAACGACGCCACGGCATGCCAGGAACCATACCGATACGCATTCGGACCGACACCTGCGGCAAGAGCAATCAGCACCACACCCGCAACCGCCCAACGCGGCGGCTGATGAAAAATCCCGGGCATATAACGTTTCAAACCGACCACCGCCCCAGTGCATACCAGCGTCACAACAAACACGATAACACGATATTCATAGTACGTATCGACCTTGACTGAATTCTCAAAGGCGGTCGCGATCAACTGGAACACCGGGATCAGCGCCCAAAAATACAGCACCGCCGGGAAGAACCACGACATCGTCAGCGGTTTATCCGATCGGTGTCCGGTCAGCCAGTCGTTAATCAATATCCCGGCCAGGCCGCAGATCGGATAAATCAGCATGGTCTGATAACGAAGCGGACGGTAATTCCAGATCATCAGAGCGCCGTAGGTCGCAATGGTGAGCGCGATCAGAAAGACCGTCCCCGGACCGATACCATACAGGCGGCTTTTCCATCCCTCCCGGGTCAGTGCCCGGTAGAAAAAGATCAGGATCATCGCCCATGCCAGAAGTGCCGGCGCCGGCATTTTCTGAAACAGTTTGCTCGTGGCGCCGAATGTCATATACTTGTACAAAAAGAAATCGACCGATTTCAAACCATCCGGCGAACCGTACAGTCCCAGCGCCTGTTCCTGCAGATATCCCTCCACCGACGACATCATCGGGCGATAGCTGAAATAGTACCAGAAGACGGTTACCGCAAGCATTCCGGCCCAGAAAAACGCATATCGCGTCAGATACATCCGCAAGTCGTCGCGGTAATCATGGTAGTACTCATATAGCATGAAACAGACAAATGGAAACAGATACACCAGCCCGATCATCTTGCTGAAAAAGATGCCGATCCCAAGAGATATCCCGGCCGGTACAGCCCATATCCCTCGCCTGGTATACAGCAGTATTGTAACCGCCAGTGCCGTGAAACAGGTCATGCTGTTTTCCAGAAACGGATACCGGCCAAAAAAGATTTGATTGTAATCAAAAGCGATAAACAGCAGATAGCACAGCGCCGCGACATTGCCGGCGAGACGGCGCACGATAAAATAAAACAGCATCAGCGTCGTAAACGAAAACAGCAGTCCCACCAGATTGGCCTGCACGTAACCCACCCCCGCGACCTTGAATACTAAAAACGAGACGACGGTCACCGCCGATTTCAGAAAAAACACCAGCCGGAAATCATGCAGGGGATTGAAATCCCCCCACAACACCAGATTCCGCGCAAATGAGATATACTGAGCCGGATCGGTATACACCGCACTGCTATAGGCGAGATCGAGCGGCGGATCAGCCGAAAGGTAATGCAAGCGCACAAACAGCGCGATTCCGGTCAGAATGATAAACGCAACGGTCTCAGTTTTCAAGCCGAAGGGTGTCTTGATACTCTTTTCCAAAAAACTCCCTGATTTTGGCGGAGACATAACCGATTTGCTCGTCGGTCAATTCCGGATAAATCGGCAATGACAGAATCGTCCGCGCCAGTTTCTCGGTCACCGGATAGGAATTGCTCGTCAGCCCCGCCTCGGCATAGGCCTTTTGCTGATGGATCGGAATCGGATAGTGAATCAGTGTCGGGACGCCATTGCGCGATAAAAACTGCTGAAGCTCGTTGCGCACGTCCGATTCCACCACGAACTGATGATACACCTGATAAAAATGTTTGAACTCGCGCGGAAGTTTCAACGGCATCCCGCTCAACTCCTCGCGGTAACGCCCCGCCACCCGGTTGCGTCCGCGATTCCAGGCGTCGAGATATTTCAGTTTCACGCCGAGGATTGCCCCCTGGATGCCTTCCATGCGGGCGTTGTATCCGAAATGATCATGAAAATACTTTCGTTCCGATCCATGATCGCGAAGTTTGCGGATTTTCGCGGCCAGTTGTTTGTCCGAGGTCACGATTGCGCCTCCCTCGCCGTACGCCCCGAGATTTTTGGCCGGGTAAAACGAAAATCCCGCGGCGATACCGTAGGAACCCGCCGGGCGGTCTTTCTGCCGCGCCCCGTGCGCCTGCGCGGAATCCTCGATCACCTGCAGGTTGTGACGTTCGGCAATCGCCAGAATTTTATCCATATCGACCATACAGCCGTATAAATGTACCGGCATGATCGCCTTGGTTTTACTCGTGATTGCCGGCTCGATCAGATCGATATCGATCAGCCGCGTGGCCGGATCGACATCGACCAAAACCGGCGTGGCGCCGGTTTCGACGATCGCCGCAACTGTCGCGATAAACGTGTTGGCCGCCGTGATCACCTCGTCGCCCGGGCCGATTCCCAGCGCCCTGAGCGGCAAGAGCAGGGCCGAGGTGCCGGAGTTGACCGCAATCGCCTCTTTCGAGGCGCAATATTCCGCGAATGCTTCCTCGAACCGTTTCACCGACGGTCCCAGAATGAACGCGGTGTTGTTAATGACCTCCGAAATCGCGGAATCGATTTCGTCTTTTATCGAAAGGTATTGTGCCTGTAAATCGATGAATTTAATATCCATAACCTGTTGCCTCACCATAAATTTCCCGCAAACATAACACACCGTGCGACGCAAGTCAAGCCCTTGTCGGCACAACGATAATTCGGGAAAAGGCCCCAATAGGACGTTTTATGTCGACACGGGCGCGGCCAACGGTTTGACCATTCCTGCGACAAGGTCAATCATAGGCGAGTGATATCCATATTCGCCAGTTTCAAATGGAACAATCGATGAGAGTGATTCGTTTAAAGAAATAATTGGTAGATTGAAAGACCATTTTTTTGCATACCTCTCTTTAATGGTCAAGACAGCCCCTTGCCGACGGCAGGGGGCTTTTGGTATATGCATGCGAATACAATCCGACCCGGCATGCGCGCCGGGTCGATTGATATGTTTGAAATACAGGTTATCGGCCTAATAGATGTACGCGATCAAATCGAGGATATCCAGCAGATTGATTCCGGAGTCGCCGTTGATATCCCCCAATTCGAGCGGATCGGGCGCCGGACCTTCCTGGTAAACATAGTCGATTAAAAACAGAATATCCAGAAGGTTGGTCCCGCCGTCGCCGTTGACATCATAGTCGGGAGGGTCGCCGAATGTCCACCCGGTCAGACGGGCCATCAACAGCCACCAGACATGTCCCTTCTGCCGGCAGTTGAAACAGTGCGAGTGCGCACAGGAGCAATCGTCGCCGCAGTCATGCAACGGTTCCGCGCACCAGTCACTGCACCATCCGCAGGCGTCACTCTCGTCGGGATAATAATTGCCGTCGGGATCCCATGATTCGATATCCGCGAAGTCGAACAGCACCTCGTTATTGGCCGCGCAATACGCCCGGATCTGGTTGTTGTGACGATAGACATTGCCTTCCGGACCTTCCCCGTTCAAACGCCCGGTCTGGAACACGAACGTCACAGCGGGATAGGCATTGTCAAGTTCCGTCATCTTTTCGCAATAGGCCTGAGTCTGTTCCTCGGTGTAATACTGGTGTTCCCAACACCACGAAACACTCGCGATCCTGCAATCCGGGTGAGTGTCCAGATAAGACCGAAACGACGGCGCCCAGGTGGTGTCACCATCGGTCCCGACATGGCTGGAAACCTCCGTCACCTGGGTCGTGGCGTAGTCCGGCCAGCCTTCCACGTCGCGCATATACACCATACCGGTCAGGATCTGACTGCCATGCGAGGTATGATGATAATAAAACGGGTAATTATCCATGATGTCCTGTTTGACCGTTTCGGGAATGGATTGATACCGCACGAAATTCTCGCCGGTGCACCAGGTGTGATCGGCGATGATACCCTGGCCCACCGCCAACGGCGCCGCCAGGAGAATGGTGATGAGAATGAAAACGAGCCCTAAGCTTGATGTGGGATATCTTCCCCTGTGCATATTACCTCCGGCAAGAAAGCTTAGAAATGGTAAGTACTATTTGCTAAGAATATACAGGCATTGTCCATATTCACCAAGCGTTTTTTCCCGGTAGATCGAGCGTATTCATCCCGAAATCGGCAGGGTGCCCCCTGATATAATTCCTATAATTCTATTGGCCAGTAAATGTATGCAACCAACTGCATCAGATCCGCAATATCGACCATACCATCATCATCGAAATCAGCTTTCGCGATCGGGTCAGGCGCCGTTCCCCCATGATAGAAATACTGTATCAGGAATAGGATATCAAGCAGGTCGTCGGCACCATCCGCATTGATATCATAATCAGTCGTCTCCGCAAACGTCCACCCGGTCAGCCGCGCCATCAACAGCCACCAGACATGTCCCTTCTGCCAGCAGTTGAAACAGTGCGAATGCGCACAGGCGCAGTCATCCCCGCAGTCATGCGATACCTCCGCGCACCAGTCACTGCACCACCCACAGGCGTCGCTCTCGTCGGGATAATAATTACCGTCCGGATCCCACGATTCGATATCCGCAAAATCGAACAACACCTCATTGTGCGCCGCGCAATACTCTCGTATCTGATTGTTGTGCCGATACACGTTGCCGTCAATGCCTCCCCCGTTCAACCGCCCGGTCTGGAATACGAACGTCACATTGGGATACGCGTCGTCAAGTTCCGTCATCTTTTCGCAGTACATCTGGGTCTGTTCCTCGGTATAATACTGGTGCTCCCAGCACCAGGAAATACTCGCGATTTTGCACTCCGGGTGGTTGTTCAGATAATTCCGAAACGACGGCGCCCAGCTGGTGTCACCGTCGGCTCCGACATGGCTGGCCACTTCCGTAACCTGCGTGGTGGCATAATCCGGCCACCCCTCCGCGTTGCGCATGTATACCATGCCGCTTAAAATCTGCCCACCATGCGAGGTATGGTGATAATAGAACGGGTAATTGTCCATGATGTCCTGTTTGACTGAGTCGGGAATGGTTTGATACAGCCTGAAATTCTCGCCGGTGCACCAGGTGTGATCGGCGGTGATGCCCTGACCCGCCGCAATGGAAGCCGCCACTAGAATGGTGATAATGGTCAAAATGAGCCCTGAACCCAACATGGAAATCAATCCCTTATTCATGTTTCCTCCGGTAAGAATGCTTAGCCCTGCAAGTAATGATGTATAGGATAGCCATATCAAATCCATATTCAACAAGTTTTTTTTATTTTTATCAATAATTCTTCATAGGCCTATTATATCCAGTATCCGATTATTTGCCAGGGGTGTCACTCAGCAAAATTCACATAAAACAATTATCCGAGGCATCTGTTTTGCACATATACAGGAGCAATTAGGTTTTCACAGGGTTTGGAGGCGGTGACTTGCATAAATATGCACAATCTATTGCGTTTTTTATGCATCATTTGGCAACGTAAAGCATCTATAACGTGAAAACCGGCGAAAAACTAACATATACCAACCGACATAATAACTAATTTGAATGGAGGACATTCCATGTTCAAGTCAACGGGACTGTTGATTCTGTCACTTATCCTGATCATCGGCCTGATCGGATGCGGGAATGAACCCGACCTGCTCACATCTCCCGATATGTCATCTCTGCATTCACTCGCCGCCGGCCTGGCGGTGCCCGAGGGCGCCACGCTGGAATCGGCGGAATTTGTCGTGTATGTCGTTCGCGCCACCGGCCAGCCGATCAATATCCACCGCATCAATGCCCCCTGGGAAGAGATGACGGTGACCTGGAACAATTTCGGCGGGGCGTATGAATCCGAAGTGGTGACCACGTTCACGCCCACCGAAGTCGGCTGGCATGAAATCGATCTGACCGGACTGGTCGGATCGTGGATGGACGGGACATACGAAAACTATGGCTTTCTGATGGATCAGGTTGAAGAGACCTATCCGCGGACTATTTACCACAGCCGCGAAAGCGACCGTTACAATCCGTATCTGCGTGTCTGTTATTCGGTTAACGGCGAAACCCTGTGCGACAGTGTCCTGGCCATGGCCGACGCCTACATTTGGCAGATCATTCCCAACACCAATCGAGGCGCCGAATGGCGGCTGTATACCGGCTGGGAAGATGAAACCGATCTCGAAAAACAATCGCTGGTGAAATTCGACCTGGAAGTTGCGCCTCCCCAGCAGGAGGGATGCTCCCGCACCATCGGTTACTGGAAAACGCATGCCGGCTTCGGTCCGCAGGCCGACATGGTCAGCGCCTATTTGCCGATCTGGCTCGGGACTGAGGGTGGCGCGAAAAGCCTTGCCGTCACCGATGCCGCTACCGCCGTCAATGTTCTGAAGATGAAAACCTATGGAAGCAATTCCAATGGTATTACCAAGCTATATGCCCAGCTTCTGGGGACCAAATTGAGTATCGCTTCCGGCGCCAGTGATGTTGATGTCGCCGATGCCATTGCCGAAGCCGATGCTTTCCTGGCCGACCACGACTACACTAACTGGAAGAAACTCAGCGGTGAGGAAAAAGACATGGTTCTCGATTTAAAGACCATGTTCGATGACTACAACAACGGAATCATCGGCCCCGGACATTGTGATGATTAAAACCTGATATTCAGGACGAAAAAACGACAATTATCGGCCTGTCGATTTCAATCGACGGGCCTTTGTTTGCCATAAAAAAACGGAAGGGGTGGGAATCGAACCCACCGGAGACGGCACTACCGCCTCCCCACGGTTTTGAAGACCGCAAGGGCCACCAGACCCTATCCGCTTCCGGGAACAATATATGAAAAACCAGCAAATAGGCAAGAATTCACCCGGCGATTTTCCAGGTCAGTATATACTTCTCGCATACCTCTGGCATCCAATGGCTTGTCTATCATGAATACTAAAGCCAGGTTTGAGATTGCTTTCCATCGGGAACAATACCGGTCCACGATTTTGTTTAAGGAGTAACCTGAATACCAACCGGGTCTGCTATTTTGATTTGGCATCAATGCGTTATACTGAAACAAAAAGGCCGACAGTGACGTCGGCTATTGTGATACTTGCAAATAGGTGACAGCAGGAGTCTGACGACAAGCTCACGGCAGCAACGCCGTGGGCTTTTGTTTTTAAACCATGGCCTATACTGAACGGACTTTCATCGCCAGCGGATCATCGACCAGTATATTCTCCTTGATCGAAAACGCCTCGGCGTATTTCACACCAACCAGATGCCCGTAATACTGCGCCGTGACCGTCATGAACTCAACGATATTGACACCCGGCTTGTAAATACGGTTCGATTCGGGCGTGCCGTCGAACTGCGACGTATATGCCGCAACACATTTCAGCTTGCGCTCGAACTGCTCGGTGACATCCACGAAAAATGAATGCCGCACGTCGCGAAATGACGAGGCATAGATAATCTTGCGCGGTCGATGCGCCTCGCCTTCGATTTCAAGTTTGCTCAACCCCGCCAGATAACAGGCGTCATACCCCAGTTCACAGGCGGCCAGATGATCGGGGTGTCTCTGCTCCCAGTACGGCAAAATCACCAATTCCGGCAAGTATTGACGAATCACCCGCGCGATGTTGAGTTTGTTTTCCCGGGTGACTTCCACTCCGGCATCGGGGATACTCAGGTTGCCGCGCCAGACCACGCCCATGATCTCAGTTGCCGCGGCCGCATCCCGTTCGCGTTCTTCAGCCGTTCCCTTGGTGCCCATTTCACCGCGGGTCAGATCAAGAATCCCCACCCGATACCCGGCATCGACCAGCTTGATTATCGTGCCGCCGCAGGTGATTTCGACATCGTCGCGGTGCGCCGCAATTGCGAGGGCATCAAGTTTCACCCGGTCAGCCATGAAGAACTTCCTCGTAATAGCGTTCGTACTCATCGATAATTTTGTCGGCATTGAACCGTTGCAATGCCAGACTCGCCGCCTCGGCTTTGAAACGGTTCAATTGCTCCCGGTCGGCCAGAAGACCAATGGCCGCCTCGGCCATCGCCGCGGTATCGCCAACCGGGAAAAGGAATCCGTCGATACCATGGCTGACCACTTCGACCAGCCCGGTATTGGTGGTGCCGATCACCGGCACCCCGCAGGCCAGCGCCTCGAGTGCGGCCAGCCCGAATGATTCGTCCTCCGATGGCAGCAAGAACAAATCCGACAGCGGCAGAATCGCCTCCACGCGGTCCTGATTTCCTAAAAATGTCACCTTGTCCTTAAGTCCTCTTTTTTTCACCTGGCGACGTGCCAGGATGGCATCGGGACCCTCTCCGATCAGCATCAGCTTCGCCGGAAGCTCTTTCTGGATACGATCGAACACGGCGATGACATCAAGTGTCCGTTTGACCGGCCGGAAATTGGAAAGATGAGAAATGATGAATTCAGTCGGTTTGGCGAAAACATGGCGTTTGCAACACTGATCCGTTTGTGGACTGAAACGGCGGTCATCGAAGAAATTATGTATGACACGAATCTTACGGTCGATTTCGAAGATTTCGATGGTTTCATCGGCCAGATATTTCGATACTGCCGTTATTCCGTCGGACGCCTCTATTGAAAATTTGGTAATGTCGAAGTACGACGGATCGGATCCAACCAGCGTGATATCTGTTCCGTGCAGGGTTGTGATGATCTTCGGTTTTTTGCACGTGACCAGTTGTTTGGCCAAAAACGCACAGGTGGCATGCGGGATCGCGTAGTGCACGTGCAGGATTTCCAGTTCGTTTTCACAGGCAACTTCCGCCATCTTGGTTGCCAGCGCCAGAGTGTACGGCGGATGTTTGAACAGCGGATAGGCCGTGGTTTCGACACCGTGGAAAAACAGATTGGGCTGGAAACGATCAAGTCGGAACGGCAGAGCGTAACTGATAAAATGCACCTGATGGCCGCGCTCGGCCAGTTTGTGGCCCAATTCCGTCGCAACGATCCCGGATCCCCCCGCAACCGGATAACAGGTGATTCCGATTCTCATGTTTAACCGCGGAAGTCCGAAAGGGGAATCATCTGATGATCGGTGGTGTCGATCGACAGTTTGTCGATGATATGTTCCACCACGTCGGGACCGTACTTCGCGATATAGTCATTGATTGAAAATGTCCGTTCCTGTAAGTTGCGGTCAGGATACAACGCGGATGCCATCCGATATATCTGCGCCCGGCTGTCTTTCATCTGTTTTTTGTGACGACTGAATATTTTCTTTTCCAGCGCCTTGAGGGCAAAATCGATTTTCCCGAACACCTGCTCCGTCATCGGCTTGAGTTGTCCGTCGAACTCCACGATATAATTCGCCAATGCCTCGTAATCGTTGTCCAGACGGCGGCGGAACCGTTGAAACTGCTCATCCATGTCTTCCGGAAAATACTTGGCAAGAACCCGGTTGATCACCTGCTCCACGTCGCCGGTGAAATCATCCAGCTTGATCCCCAGTCGGAACATCAACTCTTCCTGGCGCGCCTCGATAATCGTTCCCGATGGTCGTGCGAAATAGTACGGTTGTGGCAGTTTGAACAGTTTGAACAGTTTCCCGATCTGGCAAAAATAGGCGATCTCCCCCGGGCCGCCGCAATGGGCCACCACCGGAAACAGATACGATTGCCACACCGGGCGGGTTAACACGTCCGGCGAGAACTGCTCGGGATTCCGTTCGATCAAATCGTTCAATCCCGGCAGGGCCAGCCGCTTCTCCCCGACCAGATAGGCCTCATCGGCGAAGTGAATCGGTTTGCGAGCCGGATCATGATAAAACAGGTGCACCGCCGATTGCTTTTTCTCCGCCTGGATATGATACTCATCCATTTCCAGCGACGTGGCGGTTTCCTCGAGTAGCGTTTTGACATTGAAATAATGCTCGACAATTCTCTGGAAAAAACGCCGCGACAGTGCCTTGACGTCAATATCTCCCGGTGAAAAAAAGATCAATCCCAAATCCGGGAATATTTCGGCGAAATACCGCGCGAACGCTTCGACAAAGTCAACGTCCATCGCATAGGCGTTGAAAATGTGTTCGTACATCTCATCGGTGAAATCCGTGTTGCCGTAGGCATTCCTGACGGCGTCGGCAAAAGCATTATAGTCATCTTCATTGTCGAGGACAATCTCCGATGCCGGCACACCTTTGGAATCGCCCGAGCCATATTTGAAATTTGCAATGGATCCGTCTTTTTCCAGATAGGTCAACTGCCGGATTTCATCGAAATCGTGATCATCGGCCGCCACCCAGAAAACCGGCACCACCGGGCGATCAAATTCCATCTGCAGTTTGGCCGCCATTTTCACGACCCCGACCGCCTTGTATAACGTATACAGCGGTCCGCCCAGGATCCCCGCCTGCTGGCCGGTGAAGACACACAGGGCGTCCTCCCGCCGCAGTTTTTCGATCGCCGCCATCGTGGCCGGCTTGGCGAGAAACGCTTCATTTTGCCGGACGAGAATATCACAGAGCGCGTTGCGATCGACACCGGTCGGCACAATAGCCTGCGCCGCCTCCGATGGCGAGGCGACGGGCACATACTTGTTCACTTTCGGATCACGCGCGAGAAAGTCCCGATAAAGGGCGCTGTAGTGATACACGTCAGCCGGCTTAACCAGTTGTTCCTGTATCATCCAATACATCCTTCCTGACTGTCACGGTCTCCTTCTTGAGGAAGAAGGCGACGATATCATCGATGACCGTATATACCACCGGCACCACCACCAGCGTCAGCAGGGTGGAACTGGTCATACCGCCGATAACGGCACGAGCCATTGGCGCGCGCAACTCCGCTCCGGGACCGATTCCCAGCGCAATCGGCAGGACGCCGAAAATCAGCGACAGGGTGGTCATCAGAATCGGACGCAACCGCACCGGGCCGGCAAGTAATACCGCTTCCGTACGTTCCACTCCACGATACCTATTCTGCTTTATAAAGTCAATGAGAAGAATGGCGTTCTTGGTTACCAGTCCCATGAGCATGATAATCCCGATAAACGAAATGATCGAAATCGAATCGCCCATGATCAGCAGGGCCACGATCGCGCCCACCAAAGACAGGGGAAGCGAAAACATGATCGAAAACGCGTCGAAAAACGACTCGAACTGCGATGCCAGTAACAGGTAAATAAACACGATCGACAGAATCAGCGCCTCGAACATGTATCCGAATGATTCTTCCTGGATTTCCGCGACCCCGGTCGGACCGACATAGTATCCCGGCGGAACGTCGATATATTGCGCCTCCAGCATAATCTGTTGCATGGCCGTTCCGGCGAATGCATCGGCGGTCACATTGGCGCCGACCCGCACTTCACGAAGACGGTCGAAACGATCATACTGCCCGATAGCGGATGTCTTGCGAAACGCCGCCGTATACGATAACGGCACCAGAAATGAACGACGATCATCAAGTTCCTTGTTGCTGGCAATCAGCAGGCGTCCGACCTGCGCGGTGCTGTTGCGATCTTTCTCGCTCAGGCGGATGCGCACGTCGTGCTCATCATCGCCTTCTTTATAGCGAGTAACGACTTCGCCTTCGATCAGGGCACGTATCGAGGCTCCAATGGCGTAGACATTTAATCCCAGATCATTGGCCATGTCGCGATCGATCGTCACCTGCAGTTCCGGTTTGCCTTCCTGAAGAGAGTTGTCGATATCAACCACCCCGGGAGTGCGATGATAAATCTCCTCCACCTGATGCGCCAGATCGGTCAGGATGGCCAGGTCATTGCCCCGGATCGAAATTTCAACCGATTTATCCGTCCCCATATCCTCGCCGCGACCGATGGAGTACTTGATACCCGGAATATGCTCACTAATCACAACACGGGCGCTGTCCATGATCTGCTTGGCGGAATACAACCGCTCGTGCTTGTCGGTCAGCTTGACATAGATACGTCCGTCATTGACCGGATTGTCTCCGGATCCGATTGTCGTGAATAACAGCGTCACTTCGGCAAATCGCGACCGCACTAACTCTTCGATTTCCATCAGCTTGGCCGACGTGGTCTCCAGATCAGTGCCGGGCGGGGTTTCCACACTGATCATAAACTCGCCTTCGTCGGTTTCCGGCTGGAATTCCACGCCGGCGTATTGCCCCAAGTAAAGCGCGCCAACAAAGGTCAACGTCGCAAATACCAGGACAATCAACCGATGACGCAACGACCAGCCCAACAGCGACCGATAAATGTCGGTTACTTTATCGAAAAACAGATTCCAGGGGCGAATAATTTTCAAACTGATTTGATAGATCCACCAGAACCAGCGAAACAGGAAAAACCTCGGCGGCGCACTTGTTTCGCCTTCTTGACGAAGCCAGCGCGATGACAGCATCGGCGTCAGGCTGAATGCGATAAACAGTGACACCACCACGGAAAACGCCACGGTCATGCCGAACTGGTAAAAAAACCGCCCGACAATTCCATGCATGAATGCCACTGGCAAAAATACCACCACGATCGTGAAAGTGGTCGCCGAAACGGCCAGACCGATTTCCTTGGTGGCATTGAATGCCGCTTTCCGGGGCGATTCGCCTTTTTCGAGATGGCGATAGATATTTTCAATAACAACAATGGCATCATCAATGAGCAGCCCCACCGCAATCGCCAGCGCCAGCATCGACATCATATTCAGGGTGAAACCCAGCGCCTTCATGAATGTGAAGGTGGCCACGATCGAAGCCGGAATCGCAATTGCGGAGATAATTGTCGAGCGAATGTCCGCCAAAAATAGAAAGATCACCAACACCGCCAGAAAGCCACCATAATAGATATTCAGCAGGACTTCGTGAATCGAATCCTCGATAAAGGTCGAGTAGTCGACCACGATATCAAGACTCATGTCGGGCGGAAGCACCTGCTGGATTTTGCCGATCTCCGCTTTGACCGCCCGCGCCACTTCCACCGTATTGCCGCCGGACTGCCGCGTGATATTGAGCGTGATCGCGTCTTTCCCGTCGACCCGGGCCAGCGACCGTCGTTCCTCGACCGTATCGACTACCCGCGCGATGTCTTTCAAGTACACCGGCTGGCCCTGCGGATTGTCCACCGTGATCGTATTGAACTGCGCGACCGACGTCAGCTTACCCATGGTGCGGATCAGGTACTCCCGGTTGTCTTCATTGACTCGTCCGCCGGGAATTTCCAGATTGGCGGCCGCAACGGCGCCTTGCACCTTGTCAACGGCAATCTCGTACGATTCCATCTTGTCGATATCGAGATAGATATTGATCTCCCGTTCGTATCCGCCGATCAAGGTTACGGCACCGACCCCCGGAATGGCTTCCAGACGTTTCTGGATTTCATCCTTGGTGTACTGCGTAATATCCCGCAGGGCACGTTCCCCGGAAACCGTCACGGAAATAATCGGTTCGCTGCTCGGATCGAATCTGGCTATCACCGGTTCTTCGATATCATCCGGAAGATCATCGCGGATCGCCACGACTTTCTCGCGGACCTCCTGCGCCGCAACTTGCCCGTCTTTCTCCAGGACGAATTCCGTGAAAATCAACGAATAGCCTTCCTGGGAATACGAAGTGATATGCTTTACCCCTTCAATCGGGTTGATGGCATCCTCGATCGGTTTGGAAACATCGGTTTCGACCGCCTCGGCGCTGGCGCCGGGATACATCGTTTGCACGATGACGAATGGAAAATCGACCTCCGGCATCAAATCGATATTCATTTGGCGATACGAGCTGTACCCCAGCACAATCAATGCCAGCACCATCATCGTGGTGAATACCGGCCGCCGTATGGATATGTCAGCTAATTTCACAGTTCGATCTCCTCACCCCGGGCATTGACGAAACGCACCATATTGATTTTGGTGCTGTCCTCCAGATAATCCTGGCCCACCGTAATGACAGTGTCTCCCGGTTTCAAACCAGCCACGATTTGCGTAAAGGCATCGAACTCGACTCCGGTGATCACCTTGCGGAGTATGGCGCGATCGCCGTTGACCACGAATACGTACCGGTCGCCACTTCGCTCCAGCATGGTTTTGTGCGCCACCGTGATCACATCGCGATATTTCGCCAGCGTTATCTCCGCCCGGGCGAACATCCCCGGTTTGAACCGCCCCTCGGAATTATCTATGAGGAGTTCAACCTGAAATGCCCGGGTTTCCGGATCGGCCGAACCCGCCACCATACTGACCCGTCCGTATCCAATCACGTTCGGCATGGTTTCCATGAAAATCTCCACGGGAACACCGACCGTAAAATGCCTGACATCAGCCGAGGTAACCCCCAGTTTCATGCGCAGGGTATCGGTAGCCGCAACCGTTGCGACCTGTTGCCCGACCATGACATATTCGCCGGGGGCGACGTCGATCGACGTGACCGTTCCGGACACGGGTGAACGGATATCGACCAGCTGACTGGCGGCTTCATAATTGGCTTTGGCCACTTCGTACTCGGTCGCCGCACCGTCATATTCCGATTCCGATATGGCTCCCTCGCCGAACAGGTATTTCATTTTGCTATAATTCTTCTCGGCATTCTTAAATACCGAAAACGCCTGGACGTAATTGGAAGTCGGCCCGGTGCGATCCAAACGAAGCAGGACATCTGACGGCGTTACCCGGTCGCCTTCCCTCACCAGAATCTTTTCAACCGCTTCCGCGATCTTGGCGCGAATCACGGCCTGCTTTTTCCCTTCCAGTGATCCGGTGAACGAACTCCGCAACTCGCGCGACACCGTAACGATCTCTTCCCCCTTGACGGCAAGTGCGGTTTCGACCACAGTCTGTTCTACAGTCTGTTCTGTTTTGTTTTCGCCGGAGCATCCACCGACAATCACAATCGCCGCTATTGCCAGACACTGTAATGTTCCTGTTATCCGTTTCATGCTCGTCCTCATCGTTAAATCTCGATTCCGGTGGCTTTTTTCAAAGCCGACTTTGCCAATCGGTACTGATATATCGCATCAGCCATGTTGGTGCGGGCATCGGTCAGCGCCGTTTGTGCGGAAAGCACTTCCAGCAGGGTTCCGACTCCGGATTCGTACCGCAGATTGGCGATACGCAATCCCTCCTCCGCCTGCACAATGGTTTCTTTTTGCACATCAAGAGCGGTTCGTGCCTGTACCAGATTGTCATGCGCCTGTTCCACCTCCAGGCGGATATCGTCCTGCGCCTGTTGCTCGGCCAGCATCGCCTGATAATAATCGACCCACGCCTTGCGCACTTCGCCGATGGTCCGACCACCGTCGAATACCGGTATGGTCAATAACAGAGATGCCGTCCAGCTCTTGGTGATATCCTGCGAACCCAGCGAAAAATCCTCCGAGGACGCCGAAATATCATAACTCGTATTCAAGCGAATGGTTGGATACAACCAGTCTCCCCGTGCAATCCGAACCGCTTTGTCATATCCCCGTTTCTGCAGTTCGGCCTGTTTTATTTCGGGACGATTGCGAAGTGCGGCCGCGGTCAATGAATCCAGCGACGGAACATTGACCGCCGTGGTATCGGTGATTTCGGTTTGAAGCGTGACCGGTTCGTCAAGCGACAATCCCAGAAAGGATTTGAGTGACTTCTGGGTGATGTTCAATACCGTCCGCGCACCCACCAATTGCGGTTCCAGATTCGATTTCTCCACTCGCGCTCGCAACAACTCAAACTCCGAGGCCATCCCCTGACTGTGGAATTTCTCGACCGTCTCATAATTGTAACTGAACTGCTCGTATGCCTTTTCCAGCACGTCCAGATTTGACTCCGCCAGAATCGAGGCGTAAAACAACGCTTCGGCGTTATAAATAATGTCTGCTTCCACTTCGCGCACTTTTTCCCGAGAATAATTCTCGTAGATACTGGCAATCTGAATCGCCGAGCCGACCTTTCCGCCCACATATAGTGGCTGGGTCAGCGAAAAGGAAAGATTGAAATCATTGTTCTGCGATACCGGGACCTTCACGAATCCATCGGCGTCGAAAAACTCACCGGGAAGGAACATCTCGCCCTTTTTGATATTGCGCGTATACCGCCCGTCAATACTCACCTGCGGCAACGCCCCGGCACGGGCCGCGATTATGTCGCCGCGCGCGCGGTCAAGCTCCCGCTCGGCCGCCAGATACTGCCGGTTGTATTCAAGCGCCAACCGGCACACTTCGTCAACCGTCAGAATCGTCTCGCCCCGGGCCACTCCAAACGCAATCACTACGATACCGAATACTGCAAGAATCATATGTCGCATAAATCACTCACCGCTTATCCGCTTGATTTAAGTAAATGCCGAACAGCCGGACCAGTTGGTCCGCCAGCCTGTTGGCTTCCTGTTTGCTTAAGAATATGTTACGCTGGACAATCAGCCCGTCGATAACGGCGTCCAGCAGTTTTATCGCCATCAGCGCTTCTTCTCTCCCGATACCGCACTTGACAACCAGTGCTTCGGCCAACGCGTCGGCCATGCGAATATTCTCCCGACTCCAGTAGTTGCGGATTCGGGGAATCTTCAGCGCCTGTTCCAACAGTCCCATGGAAAGGTAATTCCCCCGATCAATGTCTTCCAGGCACATCCGAAGAGTCTTATCCAGCAATGCGGTCGGCGACGGTTCTGTCTCACTCAGGTCATAGATCGGCCCCGAAACTCTTTCCCAGCTCTGTTTCACCACCGCGAACAACAAATCTTCCTTGTTTTTGAAATGAAAATACAGCGCGCCCTTGGTTACTCCGGCCGCCCGGGCAATCTCATCCATCGTAGCCCAGCGGTATCCTTTCCGGATAAACAGCCGGGTTGCCGCCTTAACCAGCTGGGCACGGCGTTTTTCGGCGGGAAGTTTGGGACTCTGTTTTACGCTTCGCTTCATTGTCAAAAACCCGCTAATACCTACCGATCGGTATCTATTTACATACCGATTGGTATCTATAATACACCATTATTCGCAATCGTCAAGCGGAATATTTCACCTTTTTCATGATTTTATCGTTAGCGATGTGTTATCGTTTGATAAACCTGAGTGTGCTCACTACAGCCACTTTTTCTTTTTAAAAAACAGCACCATGACCAGCGTGATCAACACCAGAAGCACCCAAAACAGCGCGTAACCGTAATCCCACTCGAGTTCCGGCATATAACGGAAATTCATTCCCCACAAACCAACCAGAAACGTCGGCGGCATTAAAATCACGGTAAAGATGGTTAGAACTTTGATAATCTCATTGGTCTTGGTGGAAACACTTGAGAAATACACTTCCAGCGCCGAGATCAGGGTATCGCGATGTGACTCGGCCAGTTCAATAATCCTGGTCAGGTGGTCGAAGATATCATTGAAATACAACCGAGCCCGATCCGAAATCATGGAATACTGCCCCCGTGAGATATGCCCGATCAATTCCTTCTGCGGCAGGGTAATGCGTTTCAACTCATAGATATCGCGACGCATCGTGAATATCTTTTTGACCGTTTCCTCGTCCGGTTCACTGAGAACCGCGTCTTCGATTTTGTCGACTTCGCGCTCGAAAAACTCCAGAATACTGTTATAATTGTCGACCATAACGTCAATCAAGGTGTGAAACAAAAACTCCGCACCCCGGCCCAGCACCCGCTCGTCTTTTAATGCCCGCTGATATAAATAATTGAAGATGCGATGCGGTTTGTCATGAACTGTCACCACCGTGTTGCGGGTCAGAAAAAGATTGACCTCTTCGAGCCGAATCCCTTCGTCATAGTCGACATAGTCCGCGACCTGGAATTCGACATAGAGATAATTCTTGTAATCGTCGATCTTGGAGCGTTGCCATTCGGTAATGGCATCCTCTTCCTCGATTACGTCCTCGATCGCCAGCGGGTGGAAATGGAAGTCGTGAGTCAGGATATACGACTCGTGGTCATCAGGATCGGTCATATCGATCCACAGCACGACGTTCGGATCGGCAAAAAGAGCGTCGAAATCGGCAATCCCGTCAATCTGACGCACCGGTTCACCGGCTTTCCAGAAAAACGATCTGATCATGCCCGGTCCTCCTCTTTCACCGCCTCGGCTTCATCCATCTGATTCATGATCCCGTATCGTTCCTGTTCCACTTCCTCGACGTCAATCTCACGGATCGTGATTTTTTCGATATGCAAGAACAAATACCCCAATACAAACATCGGCAGGATATCGAAGATGTGAAGCGCCAGACCGAACAGGGCCGCGTCGGATTTGCCGATCCGGCCGAAAAACAGCGATAATGTCGCCAGCACCGCCAGCTCGAAGGTTCCGGCATTTCCCGGCGTGATCGGGATCATCACCGCCAGCGTGTTTACCACCATCAGCACCATCGCCGCCACCAGCGGCAGATCGAATCCGAAGGCGTTAAACAGACTGTATACGACCATCAACTGCGAAACCCAGGCGGCCAGCGACAACAACAGGGTTTTGGTAAAATACTGCGTCGACCGCAACATGGTGATGCCCCGCGTAAATGATCGCGTGAATTTCTTCACCGTGATATAAAAGCCCGGCCAGCGGTTACGGCACAGCTTCCGCCCCAAAATCCCGGCGGCATCCTGAAAATGGAGATATACATACAGGCAGGTCAGCAGTGATATCGTGGCGATTGCGATAATCAATCCCACCTTGCGATATTCCGGCGGAAAGGCAAACGAAGCCGCCGACAGTACCGCGATAAACACCAATAGGCTCATGGCGTCGAACAGTACTTCCAGCACGATGGTCGAAAAGATATAGGTCTTGGAAAGCCCGGTTCTACGCGAAAACAACAACAACCGCCCGACCTGGCCGGTCAGCGCCGGCATAAAAATATTGATCACCTGTCCCGCCGCGAACATCGGCACAACCTGAGTCAAACGCATTGGTTTGGATCGTTCCACGATCGTCCGCCAGCGCCAGCCTTTGAAGAACAAAATCATGAATTGCGCAAGCAGACAGGGAATCAGAAAATACGGATTGACCCGATTATAGAGCCGCCGCAAATCGTCAGGACTGATATCCTTGACGATAAACGCCAATAATAACAGGGCGATAATACTGCCCCAAAACTGCTTTTTTTTCAAAAACGACGGCATTGCACTCTAAAAAAGTTAACCGGCCGGGGCCGGTTTTTTGAATAACAGATGAAGATAGAAACAAAGCGTCAGGGTGTCAATAAAAACATTCCCCAGCGGTCAGAGCAGTTCCACCAGTTGCTTTTCAATCCACCCCTTGCGTTTGTTTTCAAATATAACCAGGTAATAATTGTCTTTCGCCCGTTCCACCATGAACGTAAGCCCATATGAACCAACGAATTCCAGATCATGACCCTCGCCTGGTCCGCTGTAGACATTGGCTTCCGGCGCAATCACGACTCCCGTCTCACGCCCATAATCGGTGCGGTATTTATACGTTGTCATCGCCGATGAAATCAACAACACGATCACCAGAATATACCCGATGATACGTATGCCGATTCCCCCGTAATGCCTGGCGATAATCACGCACAGATAGGAAATGAAAACAATAAACAGAATCGATGCCAGCCAGGCCAGCTGGTTGAGCGTAAACGGCTTGACCAGACCATCCATGAACGTTGTTACCGGATTGATTTGTACCCCCTCCATACTGACCGCCATGAATTGCCGGGCAAATGCCAGGTTGCCGGCGATATCCTCATCGGTCGGATCGAGTCGTTGGGCGCGAAGGTAGTACAGGATGGCATAACCCGGTTCATCCTGCTTGAAATAACAGTTGCCGATATTAAAATACAGCGGTGCGGAGACATATCCGGCTTCTTCCAATTTGAGATAATCCGCCAGCGCGGCATCGTATTCCATGTTTTCATAATGACCGGTGGCGGCGGCAAACAGCGAGTCGGCATTTATTTCTGCCGCCGATACGGATCCGGCCATCAGCACCAGCACCGAGCCAAGTATCAGCAAACATCTAGGCAAACCGCACCCCCTCCAGCATGATTAAGACCTCTTCGGCTTGTTGCAATGAATCCGCGATTTCATCACTTAAAACCTGTGCGGGGGCATATTGGGCAAAATCCGCTCTGCGAAGAATATCGCGCACGCGGTCGAGAACCTCGCCGGGAGTTCCTGCTTCCTGCATAATCTCCAGCAAGCGGTCACCGGTCAGCCCGTAAGGCGAGATATTGCGTTTGTCGGCCACATAGGAAAACAGCGCCTGTCTGATCTCGGCATAAAACTCCGCCGGCTTGTTTGCACCGACCAGTTTTTGCGCCGCACCCAGACGTTTTTTGGCCATCTTTTTGGCCGATCGTGACCGGGCATAGCCGATATCCGACGCCAGTTTCTCGCGGCGTTTGCGATTGATCACCACTGCGGCCAGAAGCAAGACCGGCAGGCTGTTAAGAATCAAATACAGCGGAGAGAATAGAATCAAGGAACGCTTTTTTTCCAGTTGACCGGGATCGGTCTTGATATACAGAATATCCCTGGCCTTTGGATCGATTACCCGCCCGGGTGTGCCGGGCATATAGTCGAGATCGGCATAATCAGCGTCTGCGGCTTCAGTAACCGTCAGCACAATCGGTTTGGTGGTGACCCTTTGATACTGCTTTTTTGCCGGATCGAAGAAATTCAGCGACACGGCCGGAATCGTCAGATTGCCGGCGCGGCGCGGGATAAAAACCTCCTCGAATATCTTGGTCCCGCCGATAATATCATTGACCTTCGATATTTTTTCACTGCTTGACGACCGATAGATACGAAAATCATCCATTTCTTCGATGTCCGGTTCCGCAACCGTTTTGATATTGCCGGTTCCGCTGATTTTATACGTCACGGTCACCGGCTGATTGACCTCGACCGTCCGCTTGTCGGGTATGGCGCTAATCGTAAAATTCCCGACCGTTCCCGAAAAATCGCCCGGTTTGTTTTCCGTTGGAAGCGGCTTGACCTGAATCGTGATCGGTTTCGAGGAAATCGTTTTCAATTCGCCGCGTCCGAGCATGTCGAAAATCGAGGAGCCGAACGGATCGCGGCGCTGGCGCGCACTGGCCGGGACCTGCACCTCTACTGACGCCTTGCCGATGGTCAACTCTCCCGACCGGGTCGGAAAGAGCGCGGAATTAATCTCGATAACTTTGTACCGTCGCCCCTTGACTGTTTCATAATATGATTTCTGCGGTTCGATCAGGTCGGCCCAAAAATCGGTCGTTTGCGGTGCACTGTACTCCGGTTGCGAATACAGCCGGACCGCATGATAGAATTTTATCGACAGGGTAACCTGCTCGTTGATATACGCGTTTTTTTTGTTCACCTCCGCTACCAGGAAGATGTCCTTGTTGTCGCCCTGATCGCTGACCGCTTCATCCTCGACCGACGGCGATGCCGCTGAGCCGCGATCAAGCACCGTCAGCACCAGTTCGTTGGATTCATACCGATCATGCCCGATGATGATACTGGCCGGCCTGATATTGAAAACGCCCTTGCGTTGCGGCTCCAATAAATACTGGTAGCGCAATGACGCTTCGACCCGGCCGTTGACGATGGAGATATTGGTCGAAGTCCCCTGTGAATAGACGTTGAACATCGACAGGTTAGGTAAGGTCGGATTCGGCAGATCCTGCTGGGGTCCGGAGACAATCACCGTCAGCAGGACTTCGTCATTCAGTCCGATCGTGTCTTTGCTGAGAGTCATTTCGACCGTGACGTCGTCGGCCGCCGCCGAGGCAGTCACAATCAAAACAAGCCAGATAACCGTGAACAGATGTTTCATCACCAGTCATTCCCCTGGTAGCCGCCCTGCGCCTGATGGCGCTTGAGATCCTTCTGGATGTCTTTTTCGTCATCCTGAAGGGCGTTCAGGATTCGCTCGGCATCTTCTTTGGTCATTTCGTTCTCATCGACTTCCTGCGGTTGTTCCTGCTGATTCTGCTGGGGTTGCTCCTGTTGTTGTTCCTGCTGATTCTGGTCCTGCGGCGGTTGCTGTTGATCCTGCTGATCCTGCTGTTGCTGGTCCTGCTGTTGCTGGTGCTGGTCCTGATTCTGTTGGGGATTGGCCTGCATCTGCTCTTTGAGACGAATCCGCGCCAGTTCGAGATTGTATTTGGCGTCAAGATCATCCGGATTCAGTTCCAGCGATTTCTGGTATGCTTGAATCGCCGCCTGGTAGTCTTCCATGCGGAACATGGTGTTGCCGAGATTGTACTGCGCCATGGCTTCCTGCCCGACATCGACCGTTTCCAGCGATTTCTGCAGTTTTTCTATCGCCTCTTCGTATTTGCCGGTTTTATACAATGTCGTACCGACATTGAAATCGAGTTCCGGTGTTTCCGGGCGTTCCACTTCCGCTTGATGATAATATTCCAGTGCGGTGTTATACTCCTGTTCGTTGAAAGCAATATTGCCCTTCTCCACCAGATTGCTGAAACTGTCCGCAGACGCCGACGACACCAGTATCAGGCTTATTGCCACGATGTAACGCAATATGTTCATCATAATATATTACACGTTTTTGCGACGTTTTTCCGATATAAAAAATTCACCGATAATAAACAGCAACGCCAGAATCAATGGGTACTGGAACCGGTCTTCATACTGCATCATCAGTTTGCCTTCCAGCTCCTTCTTTTCCATCCGGGCGATTTCATCGTACACCTTGTCCAGTTCCATCTCACCGGGTGTGGCATGGTAAAATTTGCCCCCGGTCGCCAGCGCGACTTTCTGCAAAGTCATATCGTCCAGTTTGGTAACGATCATCTCCCCCTGTTGATCCTTCTTGAACCCGACTCGATTGCCCTGACGGTCAACCACCGGGATCGGTTCGCCCATCGGCGACCCGATGCCAATCGTGTAAATCTTTACGCCCTGCTTGCGGGCCTCCTCCGCGGCTCCCACCGGGTCGGTATTATGATCCTCGCCATCGGTTAGCAATACCAGCACTTTATGTTTGCGTTCCTGGCTTTCAAACGCCTCGGTCGCCATGCGAATCGCCGATCCGATAGCGGTCCCCTGCTGAGGAATCAATCCGACATCGACCACATCGAGAAACATCTCCGCCGCCGAATAATCCAGCGTCAACGGGCATTGTACAAACGCCTCCCCGGCAAACGCCACCAGCCCGATCCGGTCGCCCTGAAGACGGTCGATAATCCCGCGTACCTCCTGACGGGCTTTGCTGATACGACTCGGCTTCATATCCTCCGCCAGCATTGAATTGGAAACGTCGATCGCGATGATGAGATCGATCCCCTCCCGCTTCATCATCTCCATATGCGTCCCGCACTGCAGTTGCGACAATGTCAACACCAGAAACAACACTCCGGCAATCAACATCGCCGCCTTTCCCCCCTGACGGGCAAATGAAATATGCGGGGAATTCTTCAGTAGCAGTAGCATATCGCCGAATCGTTCCAGTATTTTTATTTTCCGGCGAATCGCCCAGATATAAAAGACTACCAGAATAACTAAAAGCCCCAACAGGATCAAATTTTCCGGTGATGCGAATCTCATCTTAACCGCCCACGCTTTCCTTATGGTATTTTCCTGAATACGGTTTGTCCAAGGAATATTTCCAGAATCAATAACAACAACCCGGCGTATACCAATGGCGGGAACAATTCCCGGTATTGAACATATTCATTCACTTTGATTTCCGTTTTTTCCAACAGGTCGATTTCGTTGTAAATCTGCTCCAGTTCCTCGACCGAACGGGCGCGGAAATACTTCCCGCCGGTTTTGTCGGCGATTTGACGCAGACTCGCCTCATCGATTTCATTGGGAAGATACACATAGCGTTTGCCGAAAATCGGGTCCTCAATCGGATACATGGCATTGCCCGGCTTGCCGACACCGATCGTGTAAATTTTTACGTTCATCGTTTTGGCGATTCCGGCCGCGGTCAGCGGATCGATCTGTCCGGCGTTGTTCACGCCGTCGGTCAAGAGGACAATCACTTTCGATTTCGACGGTGATTCGCGCAGGCGATTGATGCAGTTCGCCAGCGCCATCCCGATTGCTGTGCCGTCCTGAATCATGCCGAATTTTACCTGGTCGAGAAACGTCAGCAGGACACCGTAATCCAGCGTCAGCGGACACTGCGTGAACGACGACTGCGAGAATACCACTAGCCCGATCCGGTCGCTGTATCGTTTGTTGACGAATTTCTTGATTTCCTCTTTCGCCACATACAGACGGTTTTCCGGCTTGAAATCCTCGGCCTTCATCGACCCCGAGACATCCAGCGCCAGCATGATATCGATTCCTTCGGATGTCACTTCGCGGTTTTCGGTTCCGGCCTGCGGACGGGCCAGCGCCACCGCCAGCAGGGCAACCGCGACAATCCGCATGACAGTGAGTATGCCGCGCCATTTCGCCCGGCCGGTTTTGGCCGAACGTTTCACTATTTTCAAATCGCTGTACTTAATCGTCGCGGCGTATACCCGGCCCTTTTTCAGACGATACAGCACCATTAAAATGACAATCGCCAGAAAAACCGCGAAAATCGCCAGCGCCGGGACCGATATTTCATAATCGAACAGCGTGATATGAAATCCTGCGAATCTAAACACCGGCGCCCCCTTCCCCGGACACCGCCTCGGTCACCGGCGTCATCGCTTCCCGTTCCTGCACCTGCCGCCGTATCTGATCCACCATCTCGCGCGCCTCGTTGAAATCGGAGACGATTCGTTCGGTCTCCGGAACGTACTTGGCAAATTTAACCAGATCGGCATGTGTCAGAAATGTTTTCGCCCGGTGGTACATCTGCTCACTCATATCCTCGTCAATGACGCGCCCCAGAAACTCTTCCGTTGTCATATCCATGGCCGCAAAACGATACACCCGCCCGAAAAAGGCCCGCACGATTTCCGTCAGGCGAACATAGTACTGCTTGAATTCACCGGCCGCCGGAAGATCATCCTGGCCGAGTCGTGCCAGATCCTCAAACGCGATTTCCCAGGGACGACGGGTGTCAACCGGTTCCTCGGCCTGTTTGCGACGATGTCGCCGCCAGAGTACAAAGCCGATCAGCGCGAGGGCAATCACCGTGACCGCGATGATATAGTACCCCACCGGAACTCCGGCATCGAACGACACCGGCCCCTTGACTTCGCGGATATCGGCCGTGTCCGCGCCTTCGGCGATCAGCGATTTCACCTTGATCGGCACCGGCTCCGAGATGAGAATCTTACGCACACTGTCGGCGGTGAAAAACTCGATCGGAATCGGCGGAATGATATAATCACCGGTCGTAAACGTGCTCAGGACGAACCGGCTTTCAAGTTTAACTCGTCCGCCATCGAGTCGTGTCAGATCGTCGGCCTCATAGTCCTTGACATCGAACGCCCCGAGATTGGCCCCGATCGGCGGTGGCGTCAGTGAAATCGACGAATCATACGTAATCGTCAGGCGATATCGGATCAGATCCCCGATATACACTTCGGATCGATCCACCGCGGTTTCGATCGTGATTCCCGGCGCACTCTGCACGGTATCCGGAAGAGTCACGCTTTGTGCAAACCCGCCACTTGCCAGCAATACCACTGCTATGATAAGGACTATGATTTTTTTCATCGTCGTGTATGTATCGTCACTCCGCCTGATTCATAGGCGAACATGTACCCTTCATTCAAAACATCCGCATACGCCGGCGGGACCCGGTTGATCGTCACCACCAGTCGCGGTATCTTCTTACTTATCTGATCGCGTAAATAAACATAATCGGCCAGTTTGTATTTCATGTATCCGTCATGATCCAACGGCAGGGGATATTCGAATCCCACCAATTCCGTGTAGGGAAGCGGCACCTGCCGTGTCAAAAACGGATACCCGGCGTACTCCGCCAGAACGGTATCTGACTGCTCCCCCAAAGACGCCATCTGGCTGGTAATCCTTCGTACTTCCCGCAGAGTGTACATCTTATCATCCGGGCGCATGCCTATCAGATACACGCCGCCGTACGGTATCAGCGAGAGAAAATACAACCCCGCAATTATCCCCAGCACCGCGCGGCGCTGAAATGGCGTTGCCTCGGCCCGCAGACGCTCCCGCATCGATGAAAACCCGAACGCCGCGACAATAATCCCGAACGCGATAAATTGCTCCACATACTGACGCAGAATCGGATTCGGCATGAAATAAATCCCCGCAATCAAAACCAAATTCATCAGTGCCATGCCTTCCGGCGTTGTCACCAGATCACGGATTCCATGCAAGCGACCGTTTTTCCGCATAATCAATACCGACAGTACCGTCAGTACCGCAATAATCAACAAATGCGGATCTATCACTGTTTTCAACACTGTTAAGGCTTTATTCGTGAAAATGTACCCCCAACTGTGTTCATCGGCGCGGTGAAGTTGGAATATAAACGTATTAAAGAAAAATCGGTCCGCCGCCGTGATGATTTTCACCGCCGTGGGAATCGCAAATGGAATCACTGACAGCACCATCGCTCCCATCATCCTTCCCCGACGTGACCGGTCGACGGTCAGCCACAGTGAGATCACATACAGCGGTACCAGCACGATAAACACCGCGCGCAAATTCACCAGCGCCGAAAGTGCCAACCCCGTCATGATAACGTACAACAGCCTCTGTTTCCGATAGGTCATCAGCCAGAAATAAAACGTCGCCAGTGCAAACAAATGACTGAACGCCAACGGCTTGTAAACCGAATGCCAGGAGAGAATCAAGCCCGAAAAGACATACATCCCCAGTGCCAGAAGTGCCGAGTTCGTATTTTTGGTTGTTTTCAGCACGATCATGAATAGCACCACCGCGGAGAACACGCCTGCCGCCACCGCACATCCGCGCAGAATCCAAAACGAATTCCATCCGTCCAGCGCCAGCGGCGCAAACACCGTCGGCATCAATGACAACTGCGTGAAGAAGAAGTCGGTGTATGGCGACATCCCCTGTCCGATCAGCCGCGTCACATTCAGGTAAAAACCCTCATCGCGACCGAGCACGCGAAAGGCGGCAAACAGAATCAGCAGTCCCACGTGAGCCGTCAGCAAAGAAGCGAATATGATAAGCGCGCGACGTTTCATCGTTACCGCAAATGCTCCTCGAATATCTGCACCTTGTCAACCGCCCCCAGTTTGTTCACATGTTCATTGATCATCTGCTGGAATTTCTCCTGTTGATAATCGCGCATCACGGTATCCCGCACGTCATCGTACGTTTTGTCGTCATACCGGTCACCCTTGTGCGCCAGATAGTAATTGTGCACGTCCGCGGTGTCGATCCTCCCTTCCGGCATGATCCGTTCGGTGATGTATTTTTCCAAAAGCAATTGCTTTTCAAGATTCCTCTGCCTTTGTATAAACTCCGGATCGGTGTCCATCCCCTCGCGGATCGCCGCGCGGTGAATCAACTCCCAACTCAGATATTTGTTCAATGCCGCCAGTTTGCCCTCGCGGCTGGTGAACTGCTTCTGCATCTCCGGCGGCATGTTTTGCAGTTCGTCTTCCAGTTGCGACAAAAACACCGGCTGATCGCCGATCTTGGCCACCAGCGGATCGCCCTCATGTTCGGCATACACCGAGTCGAAATTGGCCTCCCGGTCCAGTTCGCGCTTGGCATCGAGGACCCGCCCCATTTTCTCCAATGATGCGATTAAGCTACGCCCGGCCTCGTCGTAAAATGATCCGTCGGGATTGAGTGAGCGCGCCCGGACAAAATAGGCCGCGGCGTTTTCATAATCGAACAGGTCATTGAAATATATCTTCCCGATCAGATAGTTGATATTGGCGCGCGTCACGACATCCAGCGTCGGATCATCGAGAATCCCCTGGTATTCTGCGATCGCCCCACGATGCAGATTGTACTCGGTCAATTCGCCCGCGATGCTCTTCTCGGCGGCGTAATCACGCGCCGGTCCGCCACCCGATGTCGTCGCCAGCATATATATCACCACTGCCAGTATCACGACTGAAAACAGCAGACTGATAAGCGATAAAGATGATCCTTTGGCATTCGCCATTTCGTCAACTCCCGTCAGTGCCGCCTCTCGCGCATCTTGAAAAAGGTTATCAGCGGCACGATATATGATTCATTGGTGATAATCTGGATAAAATCGACGTCGATCAAACGCAGGGCGTACTGCAAATCGGTGCTGTCGCGCCGAGCGCGGTCGGCGAAATCATTACGAAACGACCGCGATCCGGTATCGATAATCACGGTCTCACCCGTCTCGGCGTCCTCAAGTTCAATCAGCCCCACATTATCGAATGCCAACTCGCGCGGATCGGAAATCTTCATCGCGATAATGTCATGCTTGCGGTTGGCGATCTGAAGCGGTTTGAGATAATGTTCCGAAAGAAAATCCGAAATTAAAAACACTACCGATTTCTTCTTGATCACCCGATTGAAATATTCCAGCGCACCGGAGATATCGGTCCCCGTCCCGGTCGGTTTGAAAGAGAGAATCTCACGAATCAGCCGCAGAACATGGGCGCGGCCTTTTTTCGGCGGAATGAACTTCTCGATCCGATCGGTGAAAATAATCATTCCGACCTTATCATTGTTTTTGATTGCCGAAAACGACAGCAAGGCACACAGCTCGGCGGCGGTCTCCTCTTTGAACCGATCGCGGGTGCCGAAATGCCCCGATGACGACATATCGACCAGGAAGATCACCGAAAGTTCGCGTTCTTCGCGGAATTTCTTGACATGCGGATACCCGGTGCGTGCCGTCACGTTCCAGTCGATCAGGCGGATATCATCACCGGGCTGATAGTGACGAACCTCCTCGAATTCCATCCCCTGTCCCTTGAACGTGGAATGGTACTCACCGGAAAACAGGTCGTTCACCAGCCGCTTGGTGCGTATTTCTATCCGTCGGATATTCTTAAAAACTTCCTTCTGATCCATGACTGCCCGCCCGCGTATTACGGTACTTCAATCGTGTCAAACACCTGTTGCACCAAATCGTCGGAGGTTTTTTCCTCCGCTTCGGCTTCATACGTTACCAGGACCCGGTGGCGAAGCACGTCCGGACCGATGGCCTTGATGTCTTCGGGAGTGATATATCCCCGCCCGCGCAAAAAGGCATGCGCCTTGGCGGCCAGGTTCAGATAGATCGTCGCGCGCGGCGACGCCCCGTAGGAAATCATATCTTTCAGGTTCTTCAGGCCGTATTTCTCCGGCTCGCGCGTGGCAAACACGATATTGAGAATGTACTCCTTGACCTTGTCGTCCACGTAAATTTCCGCGACCACTTTGCGCGCCTTGACAATATCATCCGGCGTGATCACCTTGTCGACCGTGATCGCCTCGCCGGTGGTATTGCGATCCATGATAATCCGTTCTTCGGCCGGCGATGGGTACCCCACCTTCAGCTTGAGCATAAACCGGTCGACTTGCGCTTCGGGAAGCGGGTAGGTGCCCTCCTGTTCGATCGGGTTCTGGGTCGCCAGCACCAGAAACGGCTCATCGAGTTTGTACGTGGTATCACTGATGGTCACCTGTCGCTCCTGCATGGCCTCCAGCAGAGCCGACTGCACCTTGGCCGGGGCGCGGTTGATTTCATCGGCGAGAATGATATTGGCGAAAATCGGCCCTTTCTTGACCGTGAAATCCGCCTTCTGGGGATTGTAAATCATCGTGCCGATCAAGTCCGCGGGAAGCAGGTCCGGGGTGAACTGAATCCGCTGGAACTTGGTGTCGATGGCGTCCGAAAGGGTTTTGACTGAAAGCGTTTTGGCCAGTCCCGGCACGCCTTCGAGAAGGATATGTCCGTTGGCCAGAATGCCGACCAGCAGTCGCTCGATCATGTATTTCTGACCGACAATGACATTGCTGATCTGCGACGTCAGCTTCTCGATAAACGCCGCCTCCTTTTCAACAATCGCCTGAATTTCCTGTATGTCTCTATTCATGATGCCTCCGTTACCCACGTCTATCGCAATTCTGCATGTAGTTTTCCATTTCTGTTATAAGACGAATCGTGTCGCCGGGTTCCCCGCCGCCGGGTGCGTATTTTTCACGATCCGCCAGCGTCAGCCATCCGGCCAGCTTTTCTTTCTCACCCCGCGGGATTTCTTTATCGTCCAGTGCCGCAATAACATCCGGCGTCATTCCGCCGACAATGGCAATCTCGTATTTCCGGTCGATATAATCCAGCAATAATCTATATAACCGGGTGTAAAATACCTTGCGGTCAATATGCCCCTCCCCCCGGATTTCCGACAGTTTCTCCAGCATTGTCTGTTCCGGAGTGGTTTCCACCGCAACCGGCCGACGTCCCTTCTTAATAATCAGGACCACCACAAAGACCGCCCCGGCCAGAACAACCGCGATGATCACATAATGGTACCATGCCAACCCGGTCGGTTCGGCAAGCACGACCGGCGGTGCGATCTGTATCGAATATTCCTGAGTCGTCAATTGCCCCGAAATCGAATCCGGCATGGTGAGATATTCCAGTGTGATCGGCAAAATCCGCCCGATACCGCCTTTGGTGGGCTTGAATTCGTATCGAAATATTCGGGTGGTAATATCCTGCCCGTCCTGTTCCTCGCTGGAAATCGCGGAACTCGATCCCTGTACCGCCAGATACTCAGTTTCCGGAAGCGGGAGGATTCCAAACCGATAATCGGCAATTGTCCCGGTCCAGCGCACTTCCAAAACCAGCGAAACGGTTTCTTCGAACGCAATATCGGTTTTATCCAGCCTGGCGGACAGGCTGAGTTCCCCACCGGCCGCGCCTTCCACGACCGCCAGTGACAGCAAACAGGTCAGAACAATAATAATATATCTATGCACGGTCACTTTGTCCTCAACATTGGAAAGAGGCAATTATACAAAATTCGTTGTCCTTGTCAACTCCATGTCTCCGAGACCCTTGCCCAATCCGTAATTAGATTATACCTTTCTTCTTCGTACAGGTTTCATGGAATTTTATTTTCGACCCAGTAAAAACGCCAATAGCCCCGCCACCATAAGAATTTTCAATGCCCCGCCTGCCAATACAAACCGCCGCATTGATTTCGCCATGATCAGATACCCCACTATTGCCATCAGTGGAATCGAGACCCCAAATATTACTAAATAGGTATAGACTTGAGTATACCACGTCCATCCGATCGGCAGCACTGCCAGTAGGATCAACACCAGATATACCGCCGTTATCAGAACAACGACGTTTTTATGCGAAATCAACATCGGCAACGTGCGATAATGCGCGTTTCGATCACCGCGGTCATCGGCTATATCCTTCACCAACTCCCTGCCGAAATGGAATAAAAAAGCGTACCCCGCCGGAATCGCCGGCCCGGGCAAAGTCCGAACTGCGGCAAAATCCTTTACCAATCCCCCCGCGATAAATGTCAGTGCACCCAAGAGCGCCACGACCAGATTGCCCCACAACGCCTTTTTCTTTAATGAGAAATTATAGACAAACAACAGCGCCACACTGACCGCCACGACCAGCAGAAAAACCGATCCGACCACACCGGCGATAATCAGCCCGACCAGATTCATGACACTTGCGGCCAGTATTGCCTGGTACGACTGCAAATCCCCCGCCGGAAGCGGCCGTCGGGGATGGTTGATTCGGTCGACCTCAATATCCTTGAAATCGTTGAAGGCATTACCCGCGCCGCATACCAGTGCGGCGGAAACTGACGCCAGTATCAGACGCCATTCGCCCCCATCCATGCCGGCCAGAAACCCGCCCAGCCAGACTCCGACACCAGCCATCAGGGCATTATGAACACGTGTTAATCGTAACAGGGCCAATGCGGTTCGCATGGCAAAGGATACACCGACGAGTTCCTCAAGTCAATTAATTAAAAGCGGTTGGAAAGCGTTATCAACAGCCGGGGTTGATCAAAACCGGCGTCCTCGTTCCAGGCAAATTCGATCCGCAGGGCGCGGCTGGCCGACGCCAGCCTGATCCCCGCACCATACCCCCAGCGATATTCCGATTCTTTACTGACCGTGCCGTCAGCATCGCGATCCCACTCATAATGGACACCGTCAACAAACGGATAGATATAGTCGATCTCCGAAACAAACACCCGCCATTCGAATGTCCCCAAAACAACTCGGCGTGCCGCAAACTGATCGCTCCTGTACCCTCGCAATGATCCCGGCCCACCGAACATGAACAATTCAGAAATCGGAAGCGGTGCCTCGGAACTTTTCACATCCCGAAATGTTCCGCCGACAAACCCGGTCAATCCGGGGATCAGCCTTTGCGAGTATTCCAGGCGAACTTCGTTTTTGGTATCATTATACGCCGAACGTGCGACCGAAACCGTATCACCGCCGCGATAGATTCGCCCCAAATAACTGATACGCCAGTCCACCAGATACGCCGTTCGAGTCGACCTGGTCGCATCGATTCCGCCGATTCGTACCCCCACCCCGGCTTCATACGAGGCATACGAGCGCAAGGCATCGTCGGCGGGCTCGACATTTTTCCAGGCGAGCGATGCCGTTATTCGCATACGCGATGACAATTCCAACTGGTAGGATATGCCAACGCCGAATTCATAGAAATCATTGCGATAATCACGCGTATGCACGTTCCCTCCGATTTCACCGATCCCCATCCAGAACACCGGCTGGGCATATCGGACGTCAAACACGGTTTTGTATTTTTCACGCTGATCAGCCAAAAGCGACACCTGCCTTCCCCCACCGAGAAAATTCCGCGCTTGGAGATTCATGTACCAGATAAGATACCCATCATCATCGGGCACATATCCCGCCGCGCCGTCGATAATCAACTGCCGCTTTTCGCTCAGCGCATAGCGCACGGTCGCAGTCCGATATCCGGGGTCGGGGACGACGTCAGGCGGACGGTCCAAACTCGCAAATGACAAATCGCGGAGGCGATCCGCTGATCGGTTGATTCGGTCGGCAAACAACGTATCGCCCACTGAAAGGCGGATATACCGGCGGATCAATTCCGGACGGGTCTTTTTCAAACCGTCGATACCGATCCCCGATATGGTTACCACCGGACCCCGTTGCACATGGACATGCAGGTCAATCGTATCGCCTTCGCCAATCGCCCCTGCCGGCGAAAGCGACACATAATAAAAGCCGCTGTCCTGATACGCGTTCAGCATTGATTCCAGTATCGGCTCCACGTGTTTTTGCGTGAAAACCGCATCGATCCGCAGGGTATCGATTCGGTCGCCCTCCAGAATCAACTTGCCCAGATGCGGGGTCTCCGACGCCATGACAATCCCGCAGACAATCAGTCCCGCGATGATGATTAAGTTAAAAACTCGCGACAAATTCCCCCCTTGCCGTCAGACGCGGTTTCCGATCATCGGAATGACGACCGGTACAATTCAATGTCAGGCGGAAGTCTTTTCGAATCCGCACATCCGATCGCACTATCCAAACCACGCCGCGTTTACCCGCGAGATTGTCAGTCAGACGATACGACACGGGTGCGGTTTCAATCAGATCCTGAATGTACCCCTTGATTTCAACCGAACTCTCGCCCGCGTTCAGAACATATACGCGTGGTTTGACCGTCGCGATGTACTGCCGTGACTTTGAACCGTTGAGATCTTCGGCATAACGATACGCCAGACTGCCGTCGATTTGCCCCGATGAGAATTTACCTGTTGCCGCTGAAGTCAGCAGTAAACCGTCGATATGTTCCGTCACCGCATAATGCTCGTCGCGATCAAAGGCAAAATACTCCCCTTCCTGGCGAAACAGCCAGTTTTCGTATCCCTGGCGCAAGGCCAGACGCCACGCCTGCTCCCGGCGTTCGGTTGCATTCCCGCTCAACAGGCGATCTTCCCGATGGAACGATCCTCCGATCGTCACGGCATAATACCCGGCAAAACGTAACAGTTTCACTTCACCCGAATAGTACACCGTGCGGTATTGATAGGTCTTGCCGTTATCGGAATAAAACGGCAACAACCACAGGAGGTTGCGATCCTCGTCGGCCTGCATGTCCTCGTCGATGGTCGAAACCAGACGCGCGTATATGTCAGGGACACTGTAGGTCACGTTAAACGATTTCTGTCCGGATTTCACCGAAGCCTGCGTCGAGCGCACCTCTTCCACCTCGATAAAGTTGCCTTCCGGGTCAGGAATATATTGCCCGTCCTCGAGGACATATTGCCCCTCGCCCAAATTGACTTCGAGATACCGCACGCCGCGTTCATAGCGGTTTTCATCGGATATCGCGATTGTCCCATCGATACTCAAATCGGGTTTCCGACCGCTGTAATTGTACCGGACGCGTGTCATGTACTGGTTTTCACGGACTTCGTCCTGTACGTTCCTTTGCGCCAGCAAAAACAAATCGGTGCGGACCGGACCGAGTTTGCCGGTGACATTTGCCGTTCCCCGGTCGCGACGAAGCCGGTTGTGCCAGTCGCCCTGAAGCGTGTCCTCTTCATAATGCTGAAACCCGATTGTTCCGGTCTTGTACGACAGGGTCAGGTCATATTGATACTCCGTCGTTCCCCGCGTCTCCGACTGGTACGTATTCCGGCGACGGTCATAGATAAACCCCGACTGCGCCTGGATATGCCGCGTCAAAGCATGATCGACTTTCACCTGAGCGATATCTCCTATGCCATCACCCGGGACATGCGGCGAATCCAGATTGGCCCTGATTCTTGTGTATGCCACTGAGGGCAAAAACGACCGCGCCGAATCGGGATATGCCGCAAAAGTCCCCACGACCGAGGAAAACCGCCTTTTAAAGCTCAACATCCCGCCGTCAAGATACACATGGTACGGACCGGGAGTGATCAATGCCGCCGATCCGGTCGCTTCGATTTCATCGGTATCTATCACCCACCCGGTCGGAATCAGATACCGACGTGACCTGTCCGGACGATTGCGCCGGATGGTTGAGGTATAGGTCTTATTGATTATGTGCAGGTTTCCTTTCGCACCGTTTTGGGTTGCCCCTATCGTCGGCTGCGCTCCGATGGTGCCCTCGACCATATACTGCCCGCCGCGATTGTCATTATCATCCCGGTCGGAATACAAGTTGGCATCATAGTCGGATTGTTTCGTCAGCACAGAGATACGGCTTTGTTTCGTCAGATGAACCGTCAGGCCGACTTCATAGTATTCTTTTCGCTCCGGAACCGCGACCCGGACAATCGGCAGATAATCCCCCGCCCCGGCGCCGACATACCGATAGCGTTCGCCTCCCTCGTAAACATACTCTCCTTGTGAGGCATCGACAGCGGTGAATGTCACCCGATACTCACCCAATCCCTCGCCGACATATACGAAGTACCGATGGCCGAGACTGTCAAAACGTTCTGCGTACGATCCGGTCGTGTCCGCCACGGCACCGTCGCGAAAACCCGATTCGACCGCATCGCCAATCGATTCCAATAATGCAATATCTTCCGCACTCAATTCGCCGGTCTCCGGCTGATCTTTGACATCTCCCTCCCGATAGTACGCCGCCGTAAAGGACATGGTCGAATCACTCGATGCCACTCCGGTATGAAAGCGATACAATTCCTGCTGATACTCATCGGTCAACGGTTCGAAATCGACCTCGATTCGTGACCGTGAATCGATCGGGACTCTCGGCATGAACGTGATGCTCGCGCCGGGATAATCCATTACATAATCCTTGTCCGCACCGCGCTCCAGCGAACGACCGTCGACCCATACCTGCTCCGAACCCGGCACGATTGCCGTCACCGCGCGGTCGGTCGCGATTCGATACGGTCCCTGCATCTGATCGATTCCGTTCAACTGCACACTGGCAAACCGTCCGCGCGGACGTGCCAGAATACCGCCCAGCGAAATGGTGCGGTCGGCATAACCGACTGTTATTCCCGATACCTGTTTCGGTGCGGAGCGTCCGAACCCAGAGGGTGTGGTAATTTCCAGATTGCCGATCTCGGATGAAAACCGCCGGGATCGCACCGCCAGATACAGCTTGTCCAGTTCACTGATACGGCTGTTGACCGTGCCGTAGGTCGGATCATATCCCCGGTCGGTCACCGAACCCTGTATGGTCACTCCCGATGACAATTCGCCGGCGATCGACAAATCCAGAGACTGGCTGAATTCCGATGTCCCGCCGCTCTGGGACAGAATCGAGAACCGCTTCGCCCCCTTGATAAACACCCCGCCCTCTTTCCGCGACAACGGCGATGGTGACGCGACCGATGTGATCCCGGGAGATGGTAACGCCTGTTCGGAAGTCTCCGGCGGGGCAATGCCATAACGCGATTTCAACCATGAGGGTAACGGCGTATAGTACACCACCAGTGAATCGCCGTCGGACGGCGGCGGCAATGACAAGGAAAGCATACCCCGGGCATAATCGATACGATAATCATGATCCCGTTCCAAACGCCGGCCGTTGTAAAACAGGCTGTCGGAATCGGTCACAATCAGCGACTCGGATATACGCATGATCGGCTTGAGTTGAACGGAAGAAAAGACCCGTGATGCCGCGATGGCTTCGCCCCCAATCGCGACCAGCGCGAGGACGGCGATCATATACACAAAGCCCGGATGGCGATACGTGATCATCAGTCCTGATAGAGGATATGGTACACCAGCAGGCGGTCGCCCTTGACATCGCTTACGATCAGCCGGCTACCCGGAAGCGCCGCCACGTCAAACGGTTCTTCCATTTTGTCGAAGGCGGCGTCCCGACCGCGTTCCCCGATATACAACGCATTTCCCTGCCCGTCAAAACAGCACAGCGCCGCCGGATCTCGGTCCACCACCCAGATATTTCCGTGATCGTCGACCGTGATCCCCGACGGGTCATTGAGATACCCGCCGCCGAACGACGACATGTATATGCCGAACGCATCGAATTTCTCGATCTTGGCGTTGCCGTTATCACAGGTCAGGATGGTATTGTCCGGCAAAAGATATATCCCCGTGGGCTTGAGCAGGTATCCCGCCGATGTCTCCGCACCGCCGACAAAACGGTCGAAATTGCTGAAACTGTTGAAAACGGCAATACGGGAATTATCGCGATCCGCCACCAGCACTTCGCCGAATTCACTGATCGCGATTCCCGCCGGACGACCGTACTTGAGCGGGTCTTCGGGATCGACCAGGTCGATCAGGTACCCGAAATTGAGATGCGTATCGAAAACACTGATGCGCTGATTGCCCTCTTCCGACACGTACAGATTCAGGTTGCGGTCGGCTGTAATGTACGTCGGCCATTTCAGCAATCCCTCGGCCGTGCCGAAACCGCCGACATCCCGAAGCGCCTGCATGTCGCGGGAAAAACGGATGATGCGATTATTGCCTGCATCGACCACATACACCGCGCCGGTATTGTCGACCGTAACGCCTTTGGGTTGTGAGAGAGAACGCGAAAGCACCGTGCCTTCAATCACGGTTTCCAGAATCAGTCCGAGCGGGGTGGCAACTGGGCGGGTTTCCTGTCCCGGCCTGGGGCCACAGGACAGCAACAGCAGAACCAGCGCCGGAATCATCCGACATTGACGGCAAAGTCGCCACATGTTTAGAATTGATGCGAAAACGACAGATTCACTCTGGGGTTGTCTCCGAACGGACTGCCGGAGACCTTGAATTTGCTGATGAGTCCCAGGTAATCGTCGTTTATCTCCTCTTCATCATCCTTCTTTTGCCCGCCCGTTTTCCTTTTAAGAATACGGAAGGCGTCAATACCGGCGATAATGCGGTTGGCCGCGGCCACTCCGATCATGAACACCGCATTGCGAAACGAGGACTCGGCCGCGTTGCGGATGGTGCGATACTCCGCGCGCGAATCCGGACTGTCCCAGTACCAATAGGTCATCGGATCGTTGGGATTGTAATACGGCCGTCCCGATTCATACAAGCGGCCGGAGCCGTTGTACTCATAAACATTATCATAGAACGACAGCATCTTGTAAAATTCGTTATCATCCTGAGCCGATGAGATACCGGCGTGCGCCACGGCATAATTGCGGTAATCGTCCTCTTTCCAGTTGCCGTACGTGTAAAACGCCGCCGCTCCCAGCCAGGCCACGGCCTCGGTTCCCAGAAAGAATTCCGCACGCCCCTTTTCGCCCATGTACAGGTGTCCCGCTCCCGGCAGAAGCAGGGTCAGGGCAATTGCCTTGGTCCTCGAAATCTCCCGTTTCTTTTCGTATCCCGGCGGATTCACCGATGCCGTCGGGGCGATCGACAAGGTCTGTGAGGCAAGTAGTGACGCCGCATCGGGGCCGGTCATGGCGAATTGCAGATCGAGACGCGACGTCGGCAGTTCCACCGCTCCTTCCGCCAGTCCGCACCAGGCAAGGATGGCACAACACATGCAAACAAGGGTCAATCGGAATCTGGACATATGCAACATATCCGCCATGACTTAAAAGTGATAGGTAAATCTCACGATCGGCATCTCCTCCGTCGCGGAATATTTCTTCATTTCGGTTCGGACCGACAGCCAGCTTTCCTCGCTGTTGCGCTTGTTAAATCGATTCGCCGCCAGCGCCGCATCGAAAGCCGAAATCAGATGGTTGGCCATCGCCACCAGTATGAAATTATTGGCCGCATCGAGTTTGTCGTTGGCCTTGCCGCGCAAATCATTGTACTTGACACGATTGGGGGTGTTTACCACCGATCCGATAAATAGAATGCCGTTTTCATCAAAGAACTCCGCATTCACCGTCCAGTAATCATCCCAGCCGCCGACGAACTGACTGTACTTGCCGATCATTTCATAATACTGCTGATTCCGTCCTTCCGGCAATGATTCGGTGGTGGGGACGCCGCTATTCTCCGTATTTATCATCGTATAATACCAATCCCAGTAATTGGGATCATCAAGATCGATACTGTAGTCGAGTGAATCGGCACGATCCCCCTCGATCCAGTGCAAATCGGCAAACGCTTCGTATTCATCGGTAAGATCGTTGCCCTTATTGTGATAGGATATATACCCGACCCAGGAACCAACTTCGAGTCCCAGCATGACCAACGGTTTCCAGATACTGGATTTGGTGTACATCTGTCCCCAGCCCGGTACCACCAGCGAATACAAAAAGGCCTTCTTGGGTGATTTGTACTCATAATCGAAAATGCCGCCGTCGTCGAACTCGGTGGCAAATTCATCATAATCTTCATCCACGGTAAATTGCGAACCTATCATATCGGCGCCGCCCGTCTTCAGCGATTGAATCTCAAGCTCCAGTTTACTATCCGGCAAATCGAGACCGAACGACATTCCCCAACCCATGCATACGAGTATGAACGTCAGAATACCAGCTTTCTTCATTGCCATCCATCCTTTCTTACTTCACGATTGCAATATCAGTAAAAGCCGCGCTGGTGGCGCCGTTAAAATCCGCTTTCACCTTACAACGATATACCCCGGTCGGAAGAAACGCGAGCGACAACTGCTCCTCGTTAGTTCCGGCCTGGCCGTAGAAAATGTCTTCATATACCAAGACGCCCGTAAGGTCGTAAACATGCAATGACATGCGGGCATTATCACCGATATAGTATCTCAGGGTTGTGACACCGTCGAGTGACGGATTGGGGTAACAGAACAACCGCTCTTGCGGTAAAGCCGCACTTGTCGCCGGTGTCTCACCCGCCGTCGCGTTATCGTAATAGAATCCGCCCGAGGCATCACCGCCGCTCATGGCCCAGTCGGCCCGCGAAGAATCGAACCAGATGTCGTACGAATACAGCCATCCGTCCGCCCCCACAAACGCCAGTCCGCCGCCAGTTTGCTTCTCATATACCACCGGCGATCCCACCCCGAACACTCCGGCATACACGAATTCGCCGCCGCCAAAGCCGTCATACGTCAGGATCGAGTCGGTTCGAACGCCACCCGATGACACCGGAAAACCATACCTGAGTTCGGGACCGAACGCATAGCAGTTTCCCTCAGTGGTAATCACCACAATATCCTGTTGCCCGTCATTGTCGATATCTGCCACGACCGGTGCCGAAGCCGCCATTGCCGCCGGATAGGCGCGATCGATCGTGATCGGGAAATCCGTCAGCAGGACCAGGTTTTTATCCAGCGCATAAATGCGGTTTTGTCCCGCCACGATAATGTCGGGATACCCGTCGTCATCATAATCCGCCAGGACGGGATTGACACTGATAACATCCTGCAGATCAGTTTGCACTGCCGTAAACGACGGTGTCACAGTCGACGTATCGATCGATACGACTTTTATCATGCCGTCATCAGTCGCCATCACCACTTCCGGTGTGCCGTCACGATCCAGATCGCCGGCCACCGGTCCCTGAATATACTCACCCTCCAGATCGAATGAGGTTGTATCTCCTGACGATGAGATAAAAAACAGCCGCGTCGTGGATGCATCACCGGCAATCACGGCATAATGGTCACCGAGCACGACCGCACCGTAAAGTAATGGATTGTGCCGAATTGTCGGAAAAACCGTGGCGCGCGCCCCCAGATGATTATACGTGGTCAGGCGAATCTCCACATCGCCGCCAAGCACCGGCCGGACGCTGAGGGCACTGAGAATCGAATCCTGAAACGCCATCCAGACAATCTGATTGCCCAATGGCAACGCGACCGGTTCAAACAGATTATCGGGCTGGCCGTCATTTGGATCATCATCGGCAATTTCATATACATACAGTGTGTTCTTCACCCCGACCGCGATGTACTGATCGCCGCTTCCGAGACCGAAGTCACCCACGACAATGTCGGCGGTGATGTCATCCTCGAAATGCGCGAACACCGGGAGGACATGCGGAAGCGAGCCGGTCGACGAATATGCCGTATCGTAATATGGTGAGGCAACCGACCAGTAATCAACCCCGGTTTCACTGGTCACCAGCACATTGGTATTAAGGCCCAAAACCAACTCGGTAATGTTGTCGCCGCTAATATCAACCGCATGCAGAGAAAACGGAATGGACGGATACCCCACCCGCCGGGGGAATCCGGACGACCGAAAATCCTGCCCGATTGAAAAGGTCATAATCGTATCGGATGCCGAGATATCGGTGATATATATATCGCTGTTGGCACCGGCAAACGTCATCGATGGCGGATTGCTGTTCGGTGTCAATGCCGTATTGTTGCCTGCATAGTACAAATCTTCCGGCACCCCGATATACCCGGGGACGTAATACCCGCGCCCGAATTGCTGAAGGCCGTCGGCTTCGACCAGTTCCAGAAACGGACGGTCGACCAGGACCTGCATCATGTTGGCATCATACCGGGTGAGAATTGTAGTGTCGCTGACCACCGAGTCCGGTTCGTCTTCCACCGGAGCATTGATGGTGAAATTGCTGACGATCATGATCTCATCGGATGCGACGCTTTCGTTGACATGCCAGATCAAAATACCGGAACCCGGCATCAACACGTCGTATTCTCCCGTCAGCACCAGGCTGGTATCGCCGGAAATCGGATCGACAACCGGCTTGCCCGGGCCCATGATAACCGTCGTAACGCTATCCGCAATCGGATAGGTCGAATCGCCATCGATATCGATTTGACGGTTCTCCAACAAATAGTACTCCTGCTCGGAAATCGGGATTTTTACCACTTCCAGCCCCGTGTTTACCATTTCCGCCGCGACGAGTTCCAGCGAAACTCCCTGATAAAACACAACCGGTTCCACGAATCCCAGAAACGCCCGTGACCAGGCCGTCGGGTACACCGGGAACATATCGGACACCGGCCCCGCCGGCATTTCGAGATCGACCACCGTCCCGCGCCCCATGTTATCCATCAGCGCGAAATCCCCCACCCGCGTGATAAACGGCAAGGTTCCGGTATTGTATAAATCGATCAGACCCAGTTGATGGCCGAATTCATGGGCAACCGTGGCATTCAGTGCCACCACGCGGCCGTCCTGGCTTCCCGTCTCCGGCATGATTAAAGCCTCACGGACCTGATAGGTGCTGTCGTCGACATACACCGGTTCCCCCATAACAATAAACCCGGCGTACAAATCATGCGGCGTCGATCCCGGAAACCCCTCGGGAATCACGTCGTCCTGCCGATCCGAGCCGGCATGGAATATGAAATATGAATCGTAATCCGCGAACGTGATTTCCGGTTCGGTCGTGTCGACCAGTGTCATACAGTCGATATACATCTCGGCGATACCGAATTCGGGGCGACGTTCACCGTAATGGGTCATGGTCTGCGGCAGATGGTACACCGAGTCGCTTTCGGTCGGATACACGATATATTCCAGCACCAATGTGCTTTCCGAAACTGCCAGGTAATAATTGGCAAGCGCTTCGAGATGTTTTTCGAAATACTCCCGGTTACGCGGAGCGGGATCGATAAAATGCCCCTCTTCCTCGTAAAAGGTATCGAAATCCCGGAAATCGAACTTGCCGTTGCCGGTGGTCAACGGATCGTCATCCTCGATAAAATCGAATCGCATCGCCAGAATCCGCAACGTGCGCGGCTCCGCCGCCGACACCAGCCCGCGGTCGGGCAGTCGCCACGGTTTGTCGCGATCCAGCCCCAGCAGGTTGCGTGTTGACGGACGATTCAGCATCGCCATCGGATTCGGTTGGCGTTCGATATCCATTACCGGGCTACTCTGTCGCCTGCTCATTGGCAATAGTTTATATCCGTCGGCAGACCAAGCCGGCTGTTCCATTATCAGGACACCGACCAGAAAAGACAATAAGTACAATATTCTCTTCAAAAGGCTATTTCCTCATCATTTAGAACTTCGCCGACAGCGACAACCGCATGGTATTGGCCAGCGGGACATCGTCACTCGACGGAATATACGCGAAGTCGAATTTAAACAGCCGGTACATCAGTCCGAATCCCAGCGTCGGCGTCTTCACTTCGCCTTCCTCGTCGTACACGTACCCGCCGCGGAATGCGATAAATGAACCATACTGATACTCGGCACCGGCATTATAGATGATTTCCTTGACCTCCTCGGAGAAGGAATCATCGAAACCAACCAATGACTTATTCATTTCCGCCGTCACCAACAGTTTGTTGTATTCCGACTTGATCAGATACGTGGCCAAACCGATGGCAAGATTGCGCGGCAACGGGTCGGCCTGAGCGACATCGATATAAGCCACATCCGGACCGAGATTGGTCACCGCCATGCCGAGTGTCCAGCGCGGATGAAACTTGTACAGAAGACCGACATCGAGAGCGAGTCCGGTCGAGGTGCCGCTTCCCTGTTCGGAACCGGTGCCGATCGATGATAGATGTGAATAGATGACCTTGGCGGAAATACCGCCGCTCAGGTTTGCCGTCAACGGCGTGCCGTACGACAGCGTCAGTGCGATATCGAAGGCGTTAAAATCACCCAGCGACGTTCCCGTGGCATCGGTGCGTTCGATTTTTCCATAAGACAGAAACGTGATATTCCCGCCGACCGTTCCCCATTCGGGGATGTTCTGGACATAGGAGAAAAATTCATAATAGATATCATCCGCCAGTTCCGGCAACCAGTTGACATGCATCATGGCGATTTCTTTCTGAGCCGCCGCCCGGATTTTAATCTGGCGGATGGTGGCAAACCAGAGATTCTCGTTATTCTCCACGATAGTCCGCGTGTTACGGCGTCCCAGTCCCTCTTCGGTCATGCGCGCCCAGCGCGTATCAAAAAATATCGTGCCGCTTTCCGTCGCGAAATAAATCTTCTTCCCCGTTATGGAAATATCGTTAATCCGCGCCCCGGCGGGGTTGGTGTACATCTTGATCACCTGCCCCTTGCGCAGGATATCGTCGTCAAGTTCGTTGACGGTTTTGATGTTTTCCACGAGGCGCTCCGCCCGGGCGGCATCCCCGCGGACGAATCCCAGCGCCAGATCGTTGACCGAGATGTCCTGCTCAATCGGATAATCGCGATACCCGTACCGAGTCCAGTGCCGGCCGTTAAACCGCAACAGACCGTATTCGGTGCCGACCCAGAGAAAGCCGGACGCGTCCATTTCCATGTCGATCACATCATACGGAATCCCCGCAGTATACGGGATTCGTAACTGACGACCGATCGGAGTGCTGGCACTGTCGGCATTTTCCGTTTTCTTGTCCTCGTTTATCTGAGTGGCCTTGAAGGCTTCCATCACGCCAACCGAGTCGATCATCTTCTGTAAATCCGAAGCCGAACGACGTTCTTCGATTTTATTTGTCGCGGTGGTATCGTTCAACGCCTCATACTTGGCCAGAAAACGGTTCTTTTCGTTTTTGGTGCCGCTGATCTGAAACCGTTCGTAAATGGCATCAAGCGACTCATCGAGAACGTCATTGAATTCGAGATAGTTTTTCCAGATTGATCCGTCGAAATGATACAAGTCGTTGTCCACAACCGCCCAGACATTGTTCGCCTTGACCACCGCCACCGCTTCGACCGGCTTTGACGGCAATCCCAGGGTTTCGTCATACTTCGTGAATGCCCCGGTCGAATAAACCACCAGACCGGCATCGGTTCTCACATACAGCATCTTGTCGTACGCCCTGATCCCCAGGATTTCGGCTTCCGGCAATCCTTCATCGACACCGAAATGCTGCCAGAAATTGCCGTTGTACCGGTACAGGTTCGAATCCATCGCCACCCAGAGCATTTTCTCATCGGCGGAGATATCCGCGAGTTTCCCGATAAAATTGATATCGAAGGGGATATGCAGTTCGCCCGGCATGTACTTGCGAATTGCCTTCTGAAGCGCGAACAGGACGCGGTCCGATTCGCTTTCCAGAATCATGGAATCCTTATACGCCTCGCGGAAACGTTCTTCGGCCTGGCCGAATTCATCCCAGTTGATCATACACTTGTTGTAGGCGGCCTTCATTTCGACGAAAGTGGATTCCACCTCATTTTTCACCAGCGTGTCGGCTGAAAACGCCGGAAGGACCGTCTGCGCCAACTCCTCGATTCGCGAGAAGGGGTATTTATTGTTGGCACGTCCCATACGACTCATTAACTCTTCCAGGCGTTCCGCCGGAATATCCCCGGACAGCCCGACATACTGGCGAAGCTTCATCTCCGCCGATTCTTTGGCACCGGTTTCGATTACGGCGCCTTTGACCCACTTGCCTTCGGAATACTTGAGCAGTCCAGCGTCGGAAAGCGCCCAGATATCATAGGTACCGTAGGTGTTTCCGCTGGCGTCACCCTTGATCAGGGCGATCTTTTTCAACGGACGATATTCCGTCGGCACCGTAATCGTTACCCATTCATACGACAGGGGGTATGTTCCCAATCCGGCCGGATTCCAGTGTGTTGCCGTGGCATCATCGGCAACAGCCACGAATGCCTCCCCCATACCGGCCGCGCGAGCTCCCGCGGCAATCCGCAAAAAGAGAACGGCGGCACTGGATACTCCACTGGCATGTGATGACTGTGCCCCAACAATCAGAAGTAACGTAAGGGTCATCAGAATACTAATTGCTTTCCGCATTAAACAACCTCCACAAGGCTTAATTGATTACGACTACTTTACCGAAGGCCTCGACCGCATCCCTTGTGCCGCTGGACAACGCCGACGCTTTGTAAATGTACGTCCCGGTCGCCACACGGTCGAGATCATCGTCATGTCCGTCCCAGGTATAGAACTCCTGATACCCGGACGGAACCGAATACCTATCATAATGTTTTATGCGTTTTCCGGACAACGTAAAAATCTCAAGGCGGAGTCGATGCGCCGGTGACGACAAATAGCAGGAAAAAGTCGTCTGATCGTGCATTGGATTCGGGTAATTCAACAGGTCGGTCATAAACAGCCGGTTCTCCGCATTGATGACGGCTCCGAATTCAACCGTTGATGAATTGTTGGCGTTGTCCCACGCCTTAATTTTAAACACATGTTGCCCCGCCGACAGATCGCCCAGCGGATACGTTATTCGTCCGCCGGTGAAACTGCCCGCATTATATTCATAAAGATCGGTCAAATTGATGATATTCTCAACCTGATTGTCAATTGTCAGCGTGAGCGCATGCCCGGCGCCGCCAGTCAGATTGATGCCGCTCGAATCAAAAATATCCAGGATCATCGTCTCCCCCGGCAGGAGATAATCGCCCGACATGAAATTGTCCCGCCCCGCGAAGGAATACACGATTTCCGGCCCCTCATTGTCGGTCGTAACCGTAATGGTGGTGTCGATTACCAGGGAATCCGCCAATCCCAGTGCATCGGCCGCCGTCGATTGCGCATAGGCCGAAATGCGCGCCCCCTGTCCGCCATAACCGATATCGAGCGGCGCGATAAACGTGAAACCGAAAACACCATCCGTCACGTCCGCCGATCCCCGAAAAATCCGTGGCCCCGCCAGAGCGTATTCGGTGGTGACGTTTCCCACCTCGTACGCTTTGAGCACTTCCGAGTCATACACCGTGATTTCGACCGAACCGTCGAACGCAACCGGATTGCCGTCACCACCCACAACCTCGCCGGCCACCTGATGTTGTTGCAGTGCCGTCAGTGTGTCGGGGGCATCGGTAAACCTGATTTCATAATGTGGAGTTCCCAGATGCAATAGCGGATCGCCGAAAAAGATATACGCGCGATCGTTGCGTTCCGGCTGACGGGCCAGTTTGGCGGCGTACACCGCCTGACAAATCGTCAGGGGATCCTCGCCAAACAGGTATTCATAAGTCATCCGGTTGAACTCGCTGTTTTCCGATGAATACACCAGACGCGTCGCCGCGACACTCGCGATGGCGCCGCCGCCGGCATATCGCACTAATTCCTCCGCCATTCCCTCCCGTTGCGGATCATCGAAAAACCCGATCGAACACGACGCCGTGAATACCAGTGTCAAACGGTCGGTATTTTTCAACTGCGGAATATCCGATCCCTTGTTGAACACGTGCTCATGCGCCCAGGTATCGGGATTGCCATGTCCGACAAAGTTAATCACCAGCGTTCCGTCGTTGAAACTCTCGATAATAGCTTCGTTCACTTCAGGTTTCAATCCGCTGGAATTGCGATCATAATCCCACAGATAAATTTTATTCCGGAAATATCGCCGGGGCAGGTATTCCTTTTCCAGGCGCTCGGTTTGCTGAACGTGGAACGATTCGGTCTGATACGCCCCGATTTCGTCATCGGCAACCAGTGTCACCGTCGCCCGCCACGAACCATAATTGGTCGAGGCTTCATAATTGCGGACTTTATCCTCAATTGTCATCAACTCCGCAATCGAGCGCACCGGCCAGCGACCGATTACCATATCGAATCCGGGATACTCCAGAGGATCGCTGTCCAGATAGCCGATGGTTCCGAAATACACATAATTATCATCCGACGCCAGTGAGTCGTATGCCGTGATAAACGGCGGGATGAAATTGCGCGCGGGCGTTCCCAGATGGTTTTGGAAATCATAAATGCCGTCGCCGACCAGCAATGCCGCCGATGGCTTCGGCGACGGGTACTGTTCGTAGGCAAACTTGAAATAATCACGAATGGCGGCAGGATCATACAACCCGTACGCAAACTCATTCATGACCTGACCAACGGAAACCAGTTTCACCTCTATGCCGCTGTGTTCCTCACGATAGGCCGCATACTCCTCGAGATAGGCGGTAAATTCGTCATGCGCAACAATCAGCAAGTCCGCGCGTTCAACCATGTTTCGCAGATTCGCGGGCTGGTAGGACGTGATATCGATCGGCGCATATACCTTATCCGGCGATGCCAAAAAATACCGGTTGCCGGATTCCTGAAGCCGGGCACGAAATGTTATCACCCCCGAGCCGCTTTCGACACCGTCGATTAATCGCGCCGTGGCCGGGTCGGACAGGTCGATCACATAGGGATCGGAACTGAAATCATCCTCGATCACGAATTCCGCGACACCCGCAACATCGCGAATCGCAAAGACCAGTTCATTGTAGGACGGCGCCAGATGGCCTTGATAAAAACATTCGGCATAATCGAGATGCGGCGGGGAATCGAAAGCGTCATTGGCCGTGATGCGGAAAGCATTCAATCCCGCCTGCACATGCGTGGTCGTAAACGTCTGATCCCAGTAACCGCTGTACGTCTGGGTTGCACTGAAACCGTTCACCAGCAAAGACATGGGATTGCCTGCTTTCAGCCGCAAATGCACTTCGGCGTTACTGCCGGCAACTGCCGTTGGAAGCGAGCCGTAAAACGTAAACGGTGAACGGGTTGTCCAGTACCAGGTATACCAGTCGCTGTTGACACTGTTATTGTCGGAATACAAGATCGAGTCTTTTTCAAAGCGGGTTTCAAACCATACCTGGCTGATCGAGGTATCGGCAGGCGCGGTTTCGGTATACGTCGCCATGCGTTTCCCACCCGTCGCAAAATCGCCGGACACGGCCAGCCAGTAACTGTTTGCAGACGTGTAGGGATTGTTGATATAAACCGGTTCGGAATCCGCCGGATAGTGCCAGCGGTCGACGTCTTCGCCGTAAAACAGGAAATAATCCGAATAATTGAAATTCCCGTCGCCACCGTCGAAAACCATTATTGCCTGTTCCACGAAATCGGGGCGGGGACGGTCGTTTAAAATGTCCAGAGGACGGCCTCCGCCATAAAACAGGTGTAAGGAATCGCTCTTCAATCCCGACAACGAAATGCCTGCCGCTGACAATTCCTGACCGGTCACCCTGATCAATCCCTGATCCGCAATGGCAATCTTATACCAGGTGTCAGCGTTTGAAAAGGCGCTTTCGGCCGGTTTCATCAATGCGGTCAGGGCTGTTTCAATCGGCCAGCTTCTCAAAGCGTCGTAATTCAATACGCCGTGACCGAAGATTGCGTCGAACATCGGATCGGATCCCGCATACGTATCATCCGCCGAAACTCCGGCAATGCGTCGGAATGCCAGTGTCGCTTCGATTCTGCCGTACAACATCCCCTGATAAAATGGATACAAAGCCACGGTGGCGATGCGTCGGCCGCGAACCATCCGAATACCGACAATCTTCGCCCCGACCGGGCTGGACTGCATGTGTACCCCGGCCAATGACAACGGCACCGCTCGGGCCCGTGATACAAACACGGATGTCAACTCCGGAACCGTTCCCGGTGGAACGCCGATGACGACCGTCCGGACCAACTCCACCGATGAATCAGCGGCGTTCACGCACATGTATGCAACCGGATCGGACAATGTCATCGCAAACGACACTCCGGCACGATCCGAAGCGATAACTTCAATATCAGAATAATGGGAAGACGCACTCGACGCGACAGCGACAAGCACTAGCAGAAGACCTGCAACGTTGCCAATCAATCGGAAGATCATAAAACCGGGTTGTGCATCACCCGGCCCTTAATTCGACCCTGGAATAGGAAGTCGAACGTACAGTTAAAGGGCCGTATGCCTCTCTTGCATATAGTTCGCTTTAATCCTTTAACCGTTTATTCGATACCTTGTCCTCCATACTGTTATAGGTCGAAAAAATATAAAAAGTTCCGCTATAAATGTCAAGAATTCAAATACTTAAAGCGGACGTTGGTTTCTATCCTGCAAAATCTCGGCCGGTTGCAATCACAATCCCCGCTTTTTTCCTATTTATTCGCCACACAACACCTTAGAAACAATCTTGTATATTCTACGTATTCTCATCGGCAGTTATAAGGCGCAAAATCATTCACATTTTGATAATTTTATCCGACCTTTATCTCCTCTTCTTTCAACGGTGCCATATCCGCAGTAAAATGCCGCAGGAAGGCCGCCTGACGAATAATTTTGAGTCCTCGTAAGTCATTTTTGCGCTTGGTGATACGAGCAATGCAGTCGGCCACATACTCCAGGTGACTACCGGTATACACCCTTCTCGGCACCGCCAGACGGACCAATTCACGAGGAGCGGTTATTTTCTCTCCGGTTACCGGATCAAGCCCTCCGAACATCAACGAGCCGATTTCCACCGCCCGGACTCCCCCCTCACGATACAACTCAACCGTCAGCGACTGCCCCGGAAACTGATCCACCGGAATATGCGGCAAATAGTGCCCGGCATCTATGAAGATCGCATGGCCGCCGGTCGGCTTGATTATCGGCGCGCCGGCCTGTTCAATAATGCTCCCGAAGTATTCTATTTGGCCGACCCGATAGGCCAGGTACTCCTCATTGAGCACTTCCTGCAATCCAGCCGCCATCGCGTCAATATCGCGCCCGGACATACCGCCGTAGGTTGGAAAGCCCTCGATGATTATCAACAGCTCGATAATTTTCTGCCTCAAACCGTCATCGTTGAGCGCGATAAACCCGCCAATATTGGCCAGACCATCTTTCTTGGCCGACATCAGTGCTCCGTCGGCATATGAAAACATCTCCTGAGCGATTTCCTTGATCGACTTATCCTGATATCCCGGCTCCGACTGCTTGATGAAATAGGCATTCTCGGCAAACCGCGCACAGTCAAAATAAAACCGTATCCCGTGTTTTTTACAAAGCGCCGAGGTCTCCCGGATATTGGCCATTGATACCGGCTGACCGCCCGATGAGTTGTTGGTTACCGTCATGAACACCACCGGAATTTTATCCGCACCCTTTTTCTCGATAAAACTCTCCAACCGTTCGACGTCGATATTGCCCTTGAACGGAATTTGTTCATTCGTTGCCGCCTCGGGGCATGGCAAATCGATCGCAATTCCGCCCTTGTGCTGGGTGTTGGCGCGGGTGGTGTCAAAATGCGTATTGTTGGGGACATAATCCCCGGCCTTCAACACACTGGAAAAAAAGACATTTTCGGCCACACGCCCCTGATGACACGGGATAATGAACTTCTTTCCGGTAATTTCCCTGACTGTTTTTTCGAAACGATAAAACGACCGCGCCCCGGCGTATGATTCATCGCCGCGCATCAACGCCGCCCATTGTTCATTCGACATCGCCCCGGTGCCTGAATCGGTCAGCAGGTCGATATAAATGTCCTCGGCTTTGATCTTGAAAACGTTATACCTGGCTTCTTGCAGGATCCGCAGTCTTTCCTGACGTGAAAGAAGACGGATCGACTCGACAGATTTTATTCTGAAGGGTTCGGCAGGATGTCTGTAATCGTGCACGTTACCTCCCGGTTGCGATGGTAAGATTATTACGTTGGCTTCTAAACATACACATTTCTCAGGTTTTTTTCAAGGTGAATTCCGGCACGATATATCCGGTCAACAGGTTGCGCAAATTGCGCACCTCCGGTTTGCGGAATGTCGCCAGATGCGTTTCCCGTTCGGCATCCGGCTCGATTCCCAACTGCCGCAACACTTCGCAACACACCGGATACAGCGCCCGCGCATTGCCGTCATGAATCTTCACCGCAATCCCGATTTCCGGGTCGGTCAGCGCCATTCCCTGAATCGCCTCAGCGCCGCCCTTGCAGATCATCCGGTCCGGAAACGCCCGCATCAACGCCAGATCAAACCGCCCCTCGCCGGAAAACATCTCCGGATATGCCGTCATCGCCGCCGTGATCCGCGTGAGAACCTCGGTCATTTCCGGCGTTTGCCCCTGCGCCAGAGCGAGCTTTTTAAACGCCACCGCCGTCCGCGACAACGGTATCCCGAAATTCGGCGCGGAACATCCGTCGACAGCTATCACGATATCCTCTTTCGGGTATTCATACATCTCCACAATGGCATCGAGGATCATCTTCTGCGCCATGGAATTCACATTGAGATAATTGGCGACATCCTCCCCCAGAAACCGCGACAGTGCCAGAAATCCGGAATGCTTCCCGGAGCAGTTGTGGCGAAGAACATCCAGATGTTCCCCGTGTTCGGGAATCTTGTTGGCCATTGTCATAAAAAGCGGCGTATGGACTCCACATTGTAAATCTTCCGGCTTGTTGCCGGCCGTTTCGAGATTCCACAATACGGTCGCCCGATGATCATCGGTGCCGATATGTGAACCGCACATGATCGATATCTGCTTCTGCGAAAACTCATATGTATCCGCCGCGCCGGTCCGCAAAAGCGGGATCAGTTGAAACGGTTTCGATGAGGACCGCACGAACGTGAAAAACTCCGGATCGCCGACAGAATGCGTCAGTTTGCCGTCCCGATCCACCACCGCCACCGAGCCGTAGTGCACCGACTCTTCGCGCTTTCCGCGATAGACTTTCGCGACCAGTTCCGCCATAAATATTCTCTTTCACCTGTGCCGGGAAACAGCCCCCCGGCCGTTGGGGTTGGTATTATCCGCCATAATAACACCTCCACTCGGCCTTGTCAATGGAGTGCAATATTTCCTGTTGTGCCACGTTTCCCAATACAGTAAGTTATATAATTACACTTTGTTAACCATCGAAAGGACCCCGCCCATGAAACGTTGTTGGCTGGCTTTAATGATTTTCATTATAATCCCGTTGCTGGTAATCTATTCCACCTCCTTCGCCATTCAGAACACCGGCGAGGTCGTTATCGGCGATAAAACCGAATACGTCGTCCCGCTCGAACTCGATGGTCACACGCTCATTGTTCCAGTCAAGCTTAACGGCACCGACAGCACTTATCATTTCATTTTCGATACCGGCGGCCTGACTTTTGTCAATCCCGAACTCGCTGACTATCTCAATCTCGAGCACGGCATGAGTGTCCCGACCTATGACAAAGACATCAAAGCCTATTCCACCGTGCTGGAGACGGTCGACGTGGGCGGCGCGAAAGTCAACAACCTGGTCGGCGTCGTGTTTGATTTTCTCCGACAGGCGGGGTTTACCGAATACGACGGCATGATCGGCACGGATTTCGCCTCCTTTTTCAATGTCACCATCGACTACCGCGCCAAAACTCTGACCTTCTCTCACCATGTCGATTCGCTCGATACGGTTTCGGGAACGTATTACGCCTCGATGACCCGGCAAAAAATGATGGGCGCGCCGATGGCCGACGGCATGATCAATGGACATATTCCGGCGGAGTGTATGATCGATGTCGGTTCGCCCTATGGCATCGTTATGCCCCTGTCATGGATGGACGTCTTGTATGGCTATCAGATATCGCATTTAATCCCATCGGTGGGTGTCATGGCCAGATGGCCGTACAGCGAAGACAAACCCAACTACCTGGGGCGGCTGAAAAGCCTCAGTCTCGGCCAATTCACCATCGACAATGTTCCGGTGATTTTCGCCGATGTACATGACATTCTCATCGGACGCAATATCCTCGATCAGTTTATTACCGTGCTGAATTACCCGACCAATCAAATGCGCATTATTCCCTACGAGGATATGCGATTCGACAACAATGTCTTCAGCGTCGGGGTGCGGATTCGTCTCGATGACAACAATGTCATGCGTGTTACCGGCCTGTGGAAAGATTCCCCGGCGGATCGGGCCGGTCTTAAGCCGGGCGACGAAGTTGTCTCTGTCAATCAGCGTGATATCAATGCCTATAAGCCGGCGGACTTATCCGCGATACTGGCGAATGACAGCGTCACGACGATTACCATCACCGTCCGGACCGATTCGGGTTCAGTCACGCATACATTGGAAAAAGAGAATCTTCTGCCGGAAATTGCAGAGTAGGCCGTAGCAACGGTTTTACTATTGGCCGAGATGTTCGATCAGAATCTTGATTCCCAGGGCGATTAACACCACCCCCCCGATAAACTCCGCCCGCCCGCCAAGCAGGCGCCCGGTATGCCGTCCCAGGTAAAAGCCGATCAGGCAGATGACAAACGTGATCGCCGCGATTAATAGCGCCGCATGGAGAATGGATACATCGAGCAAGGCGAATCCCACGCCGACAATCAGTGCGTCGATACTGGTCGCGATCGACAGCATCAATAGTGTTCCGGGTTTTATCAACACGCAATTCCCGCCGCAACAATCCTGATGGAACGAGTCATAGATCATCTTGATCCCGATCAATCCCAGCAAACCGAATGCGACCCAGTGATCGAATGCGACAATATGGCCGCGAAATGTCGTGCCGACCAGCCAGCCCAGAATCGGCATCCCACCCTGGAACAACCCGAACGATGACGATGCCCGCATTGCCTGAAAAACCCGCTTTTCCGTGATCGTCGCCCCGCAGGTAATCGATACCGCAAAGGCATCCATCGCCAGCCCCGCCCCGATCAGCACTATTTCCAGATTTCCCATACTATTCTAAAGTGAAACGGGGCAACTGAATTGCCGCCCCGTTTGAGGTCCACCTATTATACTGTCCTTTTTATCGTATCTAGCAGGGTTCCGTCGCGCCATTCAATCACATGCACAACCTCATCGGTCGTTTCCAACGGTACCGGAATCTCACCGTATTCTTTAGCCTTTGCATTCGATTTCTGATGCAGTTCTTCTATTGACAGCAACCGCACCCCGAAATCTTTGGCGCGTTCCAGAATCGCCTCTTTATACGTGCTTTTACTCCGGGGATTGATCGCCGCATACTCCTCGGTAACCACTACGTCGATCACTTCGCCCGGTGTGGTGCGCGTATACACCCGGTCGACCACTTTCGGGAAACCCTTGCCGTTCTTGCCGGTCGCCAGCGGCATAAAAATGATCGTCAAATCCGCTCCGGCGGCAACGTCCTGCCCGCCGCCGATACCGCCGATAATCCGTCCCCCGGCACAAACCGTATTGAGATTGAATTCCAGATCGACCTCCAGTGTCGAGAGTACCGCCAGATCGAGCATGTTCACCGCCGATTCCTTGTTAGCCACCGAGGCATAGTACGACGTGGTGATCTGCTGGTGATGCGGGTTGGTGCGCAATGATTCGAACATCCGCTCGTTCGGCTCGAACAACTGGCCGTGCATCAACTGAAACAGCGTTCCCTCGTCGAGCATGTCGACATGCAACGACGTCACCCCGCCGATCGAAAAATTGGCCCGAATCTTTTCCTCTTTCAACATCTGGCGGATGTTCTCCAGAATCAGCAGTCCGGCACCGCTTCCCACCTGGAACGCGAAATCGTTTTTCACCACGTCGGCGGCTTTGATCACCCTGGTAATATTATCCGCCACCTGGGCATTAAACGGATTGGCGCGCGCCTTGTTCATATCCAGCGTTCCCGATCCGATCCCGGAATTCAGTCCCGGATCGTCCACTTTCACCACGAAATCGACCTGCTCCATCGAAAGCGGCGTCGGCATCACCACCGTCTCGCTGACCGTTCCTGCCAGCAAACAAACAAACTCGGCGTATTCAGCATCGGCGGAAAACAATCCCACCGGGCCGCATAAATGTTCCGGCTTGCCGTAAATGCCGTTGGCATTGCCGTACACGTCCGCAATCGGCACCGGGCCGAACGCCACCCGGATACTCACTTCACCGGTTTGCATTTTGCGCACCCGGTTGCCGTGAGAGAATCCGACCGACACCCACGGAAGCAATTCGCCCGAGGCAATACTCTCCCCCAGCTTGCGATACGGATTGCCGTACAACCCGGTAATCGTGCCGTCGTGAATCGCATCGATCAGCCACGGATCGACATTATCGAAATAGGCATTGCCGTATATCTTGATATCCTTCTTGCCCTGCACCCTAAGGATCCTGACAATCAGTTCCAGCCCCTTGTCGCCGGTGCGATAATAATGCGGATATGATATCGTGTCGCCGTCACGAATCACCTCCATAACCGTTTCAAGGCTGACCACTTTGTTTTTGCGATGCGGGATGCGCGGGGTAATACTTCGTCCGACCAATCGGCCGGTATAGGCTTTATCGTTGAATGCCGAGCCGAACGACTCGTACTCTTTCCCGTTGTAATTCATGGCAATTTCCTCCAGTCAAAAATATCTCCGGTAACTAAAGGAAATTGCCGTAAAAGTCAAGAAAAGTCGGAATCGGATTGCCGAACGGCAAAACGCAAAAAGCCCGACGGTATCGGTCATGCATATCAATCCGCAGTCATGACCGATCAGTCAGGCTTTTCGCCGGACTGGTGTCCCTGTGGTGCGAATGTCATGGGCTATAACGTTTGTCCCGGAAACGGATTGCTTGCCCCGAGACTGGCATCCGGTTCGAGTAAACATCGAAACCCGTTGCAAGAAAAATCATAGTGACTGCAATTGCCGATCTGCTTGATCGGCCTTCGGGTCGGATTACCCGGTTCACCCGGCCAGATGACACGCATATCGTATTCCACCCTGACCTTTTTAAATTCGCACCAACCTCGCTTTTTCACGCTTACCTCCACGCGTCGCGTTACTTATTGGTCGGGTTGAATTGTTGGAATCGACGTTGGCGTGGTTCACCCTTGATCATAAAAATATAAAAGACCGCCCCAGAAAAAGCAACTTTTTATTGGCTGCCCAATAATCCCTACAAGACTCTCTTTTACGAAGATTAGTGGTAAATTCGTCCAATCGTCACCTGTTGCCAGCCCGAAGAGCCGAGATTTCCGCAATTGAAAAACGTCTCCAGCGGATGCCGGGGATCATATTTTACGAATACCGGAACGCCGCAATTCGGCACCAGGTTCGCGGCGTGTTCAACGGCGCGATCTCGATGTAATTCGCACGCAAACACCAAGATATGCTGATAGATCGCCAGACGATAGCGCGCCCGGTAATTCTCCGTATCGTTTGCGACTTCCTTGACCAGTGTCTCATACCGCCTTCCGATAAATCCCGGTTCAAGAAAACCGCCACGAATCTCCGCTTGCCAGACCTCATAGATCCGCGGTATGGTTTCCCTGTATTTCTCAATGGCGCGATCAAGTTCGCCCCGGGTCGTATACAAATGCCCCCAATCATAAAGCTCTCTCTTTTGGGTTAATTCGAGACACTCGGCGGCCTGAAAATTCGCATCGCGGTGGCGTTTGAACACCCCCGCCAGCAGATGTAAATCAATGGCGATCTTCCGATACGCCCGCGCTTTTTCATAATCGGATGCCGACGGCAATTCGGTAATCCTCTGCCAGGAACGCACCGCCGCCAGAACATCCTTCTGAACATATAGGACATTGCCCAGCGCATCGAATACCCGAACCTGCGACGGATCAATCGCAATCACCTGCTCATAGTAATCCAATGCTGAATCCAGATCGGCACAGGTTTGCCCCATACCGAACAGGGCATCAAGATTCAGGGAATCAATCGCAAGGGTCTTTGTATACTCGGCTCGCGCACCACCGGAATTCCCCGATAGATAAAGTGTCGCCGCAATATCGTTATGCAACAGCATCGAATCATCCCCGCTTACGGCAACCTCCAACGCTTTTCTCCAGATGTCGATAGCATCCGACGGATTGGTCTTTTCATCCGATTGCGGGCAATATACGGCATAGCCGAGATGGCGGTACGCGGTCACATATCCGGAATCAATCGCAATTGCCCGGCGAAACCATTGTTCGGAGTCTTTGGCACGCCGCAGTTTCAGATAGGTCAGCCCCAGATTGAAATGCGCCGCGACATACATGTTGTCAAGATCGACCGCGTTTCGGGCTTGTCCGGCCGCCTGTTTCAGGAAACGGTCGCAGTTGTCATATTCACCGATGTCCACGGCTTGATCTGCCATTTTAATAAGTACCGATGCGCAGGCATTATGCGGCAGGGCGGAATCCGGGAAAGCCCTGCACGCCTGCCGAAAAACCTCGACCGCCTCTTTCAAAGAATCCGCTTGATACAGCACCACACCGCGTGCAATCGCCGTCTGATAATCATCGTTTCTATCATCATTCGCCCACAATACATGCATTGTCACCATCAGCACTACTACGGCGATCATGACTGCTTTTACAATTTTCATTCTCCCCTCCCCTGGTTACAACATCATCAAAAAGTAATCCCGATTGCGCACCAGTTTTTTCTCGCGCATCCATTGATCAATCGCAATGACGAATTCATTCCGGGTTCCACTCGTCACGCGATATATATACAACGTCCCGACATCGGTGACATTGCATGCAACTCCCCGATAGCGCCCCCGGCGGCCGCTTTGCCTGTCGATACTGATTATTCCTGCCGGACTGCTGCAATAGCCGGGCTCAATTATCACCCGTTCCGCCCTGCCACCGAACCGCACCCCAGACTCGGTCGATAATGCCGTATATGCTCCCGCCATCTGTACCAAGACATGACCGGTATCCGGGAACTCATGCACAATCTCCGCCAAGACGAATTCCGACTTGCGAACACTCTCGACGGTCAGCTCATTTATTGCATGATCGTATGATACCAAATACACGGCGGTATCACTTCCGAACAGCACCGTTCACGTTACGGTTTGGTTTTCTTCCATCGTCGGCAATGTGACATTCTGTGTTTCGACACGATCACCGCAATTCCACGATGCGCAATCGTCGACCGTGACAATCAACGTGCTGTCATCCGGAGTTGTAATTTCATAGCGATATCGTTCATTGTGAACCATCAGGGAATACACCAGCTCGCCACGATCCTGTCCAAGAAGCAGGGTTGCGGTCTTGGTGTGCTCCAGCGGTACTTCATGTTTCGGGTTTTTCTTGTTTCTCACGAACCGATCATAGCCGACCGGCGGCGGAACATCCGATTCCGGATCAAACCGGTTTGATTGACCGAAAATGTTTGGTATAAAAAGCGTGATGAAAACCAGCCCGTATATAACGGCGTGTCGAGCCATAGCAAAATCCCCCCGATATCTTGCTTGCCAATTGCATACGATTGCACTGAGATGGCGTGTGTATAAGAATGACGAATCAGCCGTGATGAATGTTTATTCAGAATCAATGCAAAAAAAATAAAAAAACGGGGAGTCTTTTCGACACCCCGTTTGTAATCTCTATACCCCGAGTTTTTTGAGTATGTTCGGGATATCTAGAAATGTCTTAGCCGGATGTGCTCCCGCTTCGGCCAGTGCATCGAGCTTCTCTTTCGCGGTGCCCATTTTACCTTCCACGATCGCTCCGGCATGCCCCATCCGCTTGCCCGGAGGCGCGAAAATTCCGCCGATCATGGCAATCACCGGGGTCGACATGTGCGAAATCTGTTCACAGGCGCGCTCTTCATACACACCGCCGATCTCACCGGTCAACACCACCGCTTTGGTTTTTTCGTCAGCCTCGAATTTGGCGAGAATTTCATCGAATGTCGAACCCAGAATCGGGTCGCCGCCGAGTCCGACACAGGTGGTCTCGCCGTAACCGGCATCGGTGAGGGTATTGGCGATATAATACGTAATCGATCCCGACCGGCTCACCGTCCCGACTCGTCCCGGCTTGAACGCGATATCCGGCATAATGCCCAGATTGGCCTCGCCGGGAGTGATAATGCCGGCGGTATTACCGCCGATCACCGTACACCCGTGCGCAACCGCCTCTTTGCGCACCAACAGCATGTCGTGAATCGGGATATGCTCCGGAATCACCACCACCGTCTTCAGTCCGGCACGAATCCCCGCGATTGCGGCTTCTTTGACAAACGCCGCCGGAAGAAAAATCACGGAAATATCCGCCCCGGTTTCACGAACGCATTCATTGACCGTGTCGAATACCGGACGGCCCTCAACCGTTTGACCGCCCTTGCCCGGCGACGTTCCGCCGACAATATTGGTGCCGTATTCGATCATTCGTTTGGCATGAAACGCTCCGGCGCGACCGGTTATTCCCTGCACCATAATCCGGGAGTTTTTATCAACCATTATCGCCATCACTTGCCCCCTTCCTGCTCGGAAGCCAATTCCACCGCCCGTTTGGCGATCTCCTCGATCGGCGTCTCAATGCCGTGAAATTCAAAATGAGCAAATAACTCCGGATTTTCCTTTTTCGCTTCTTCGAACAGCCGCACGCCTTCCTGCCAGACATTGCCGGTCATACGGGTCACCATCGGTTTGGTCAATCCATGTTCCTTCAGGAACATAATCACTCCCTTGGCGAAATCATCGCACCGCGATATTCCCCCGAACCGTGCGCCGAAAATCGCTTTCACGTTGGGATTTTCATCGAGCAGAACCAGCATCCTGGCCAGACGCTCCGGCGATGGTCCTCCGCCGGAATCCATGAAATTGGCCGGCGTGCCGCCGTAATAGTGGATGAAATCATTGCCCATAATGCCGAAACCGGCGCCGCCGGGAAACATCCCGATATTGCCGTCCAGATCGAGATACGGGATTCCCCACTCCTTGGCCTGCTGCTCACGCGGCGTCATTTCCCCCTCTTCATGACGTTTCTCGATTCCCATCTCCGCCAGATCAGGATGACGAAACAGCGCGTCATCGTCCAGCGATATCCGGCTGTCGGCGGCGATCAACGTATCCTCCGCCGTCAACACCAACGGGTTTATCTCCACCATTTTGGCATCGTATTTCTTGAACAGACTGAACAGTGCCATAACAATCCGCGAAGCCTCTTTTACATACTGCGAGGGTAAACCGATTTGCTTGGCTAGCTCGATGGCATCGAAATCGTAAAACTCCTCATCGATATCATAGGATTTTCGGAAAATCTTCTCCGGTGTTTTCGCGGCCACGTCCTCGATATCCACGCCACCCTTGGACGACGCAATCACCACCACCTTGTAATTCACCCGGTCGATTGTTATTCCGACATACATCTCTTTCTGAATACTCAACCTGGGTTCCACCAGCAGTCTTTCAACCGGGAAACCTTTGATTTTTAACGCGAATAACTCCGTGGCAACCGCCTGCGCATCATCGGGATTGTTAACCACTTTAACACCGCCGGCTTTGCCGCGTCCGCCGGTTAGCACCTGCGCCTTAAGTACCAGCGGTTTGTTCCATTCGTTCGCTATTTTACCCACTTCCGCGGGCGATTCCGCCAGTCGCCCATTGGGAATGGGGATTTTAAGCCGGTTAAACAGCTCTTTGCCTTCAAATTCATACAGTCTCATTCGGATTGGATTCCTTCTATGCTCAGCCTAGCCGTTACTTCACAACGATTTTGGTCAATGTAACACCAGTCGGGAAAAAGTCAATAGGATTCGATTTACGCCAATGGACCCGCATTATGCTTAATTTTCCTTGGATTTTGCCCCGTAACATCGTAAAAACGCAATATACTACCCGCAAAACCATCCACCATTGTATAAATATTATGGCTCTTTATAATCCATTATTGACGATATGCGCGTTTTTTGCTTGACCGGCGTGACAACATCAGATATTAATGTCAAAAATCTTTAACCGTTAAGGGTATGATACCATGAGTACTGTTCAAGTCAGCTCCGGTCCTGCCCAGACTTCATCGATGGTTCTCAGTTCTTCCATTGGCAAGAAACTGTTTATGGCCGCAACCGGTCTTTTCATGTCCCTGTTTGTGCTGGGACATCTGGTCGGCAATTTACAGATATTTCTGGGGCAGGACCAGTTGAACACCTATGCCCAGGCGTTGAAAGACCTGCCCGCCCTGACCTGGTCGGTGCGGACGGTGATGTTTATCTGCCTGGTACTTCATGTCTGGAGGGGCATCCAGCTTTATTTCGAAAACCGCGCCTCCCGTCCGGTGCGCTATCACGTCAATGCGACCGTGCAGGCCTCGCTGGCATCGCGCACCATGATATTCACCGGCATCGGCATTTTCCTTTACGTTGTCTATCACCTGCTTCATTACACGTTTATCGTTACCAATCCGCAGTATGCGGGACTTCATGACGCTTTGGGACGCCACGATGTCTATTCGATGGTTGTACTGGGATTCCAGAACGGATGGATTTCGGCGGTGTATGTTCTGGCAATGCTGTGTCTGTGTTATCATCTGACACACGCCATTCCGTCGTTTTTCCAAACCCTGGGGCTTAATAACGACAAAACGCGCCTTCGGTTTGACATTATCGGATGGCTGATCGCGACAGTGATTTTTATCGGATATACGATGATTCCCGTAGCGGTCCTCTTGAAACTGGTTATCCTGCCGGAAGGAGGAATGTGATATGAAGCTCGATTCCAAAACTCCATCCGGTCCGCTGGCCGACAAATGGGACAACCACCGTTTCTCGATCAAACTGGTCAATCCCGCCAATAAGCGCAAATTCACCGCAATCGTGGTCGGCACCGGTCTGGCGGGCGCATCCGCCGCCGCCTCTTTGGCCGAACTCGGATACAATGTCAAAGCCTTCTGTTTTCAGGACAGCCCGCGCCGTGCGCATTCGATTGGCGCACAGGGCGGAATCAATGCCGCCAAAAACTACCAGAACGACGGCGACTCGATCTGGCGGCTGTTCTACGATACCATCAAGGGTGGCGATTTCCGTTCCCGCGAAGCTAATACCTACCGACTGGCACAGGTCTCCAATAACATCATCGACCAGTGCGTCGCCCAGGGCATTCCCTTCGCCCGGGATTACGGCGGCCTTTTAGCCAACCGCTCCTTCGGTGGGGCACAGGTGTCCCGAACCTTCTACGCCCGGGGACAAACCGGCCAGCAACTGCTTCTCGGTGCCTATTCCGCGCTTCAGCGACAAATCGGTCTGGGCAAAGTCAAGATGTTCCCACGCACTGAAATGCTTGATTTGGTTTTGGTCGACGGCCACGCCAAGGGCATCATTGTCCGTAATCTGGTAACCGGCGAAATCGAACGCCATGCCGCCGATGCGGTCGTGCTGGGAACCGGCGGTTATGGACGGGTTTTCAACCTTTCCACGATGGGACTGGGGTGTAATGTCACCGCCGCCTACCGCGCCTACAAACGCGGGGCACTGTTTGCCAATCCCTGTTTCACGCAGATTCACCCGACCTGTATCCCGCATACCGGCGATTATCAATCCAAACTGACCCTCATGTCCGAATCATTGCGTAACGACGGTCGAATCTGGGTGCCGAAAAACAAGGGCGACAAACGCGCCCCACACGATATCCCGGAAAATGAACGTGATTATTATCTGGAAAGAAAATACCCCAGTTTCGGCAATCTTGCTCCGCGTGATATTTCTTCGCGTTCGGCCAAAGAGGTATGTGATGACGGGCGCGGTGTCGGCCCAACCGGATATGGCGTCTATCTGGACTTCTCCGAGGCTATCGGTCGTCTGGGGCAACAGGTTATCCGCGAAAAATACGGCAACCTCTTTGAGATGTATAAACTGATCACCGATGAGGATCCGTATGAAGTCCCGATGCGCATATATCCGGCGTCCCATTACACCATGGGCGGTCTCTGGGTGGATTACAACCTGATGAGTAACATTCCGGGCTTGCATGTGATCGGCGAAGCCAACTTCTCCGATCACGGCGCCAACCGTCTCGGGGCATCGGCCCTGATGCAGGGTCTGGCCGACGGGTACTTCATCCTGCCGTATACCATCGGTGACTATTTCGCCCGTGTCGGCGCGCAGAATATTAACACCGACCGGCCCGAATTCGGCGCGGCGGAGGAATCGGTCCGTTCACGTATTGAACGACTTTTTGCAGTCAAGGGTAAACGCACCGTGGAATCATTCCACAAAGCACTCGGCCTGATTATGTGGGAGAAAGCCGGTCTGGCCCGCAACGATGCGGGATTGAAAGAAGCGATTTCTCACATCGCCGCTCTCCGCGAAGAATTCTGGCAGGATGCCAAAGTCCTCGGTGACAACAATGAGATGAACCAGACTATCGAAAGAGCGGGACGCGTCGCCGATTTCCTTGAATTCGCCGAGATGTTCTGTTATGACGCGCTCAATCGCGAAGAATCCTGCGGCGCGCATTTCCGCGAGGAATACCAGACCGAGGAGGGCGAGGCTTTGCGCAATGACAAGAAATTCGCCTATGTCGCCGCCTGGGAATACACGGGCGACGGGGTCAAACCGGAGCTTCACAAAGAGGAGCTGACGTTTGAAAACGTGGAACTTACGACGAGGAGTTATAAATAGTGAACTTCACATTACGAGTCTGGCGTCAAAAAAACGCCCGGGAAAAAGGTTGCCTGGAAACCTACCAGGCCCGCGACATAAGTGAGGATATGTCGTTTCTGGAAATGCTCGACGTGGTGAATGAAAACCTCGTCAAAGACGGGATCGAACCGATCCATTTCGATCACGATTGCCGCGAAGGTATTTGCGGAGCCTGCTCGCTGGTTATCAACGGCATTCCGCACGGCGGCAAAAAAGGGTGCACCACCTGCGAATTGCGTATGCGCAATTTTGCTGATGGTGATACCATTACGGTCGAGCCGTTCCGCGCCGGGGCTTTCCCCGTTATCAAAGACCTCATGGTTGACCGTTCCGCACTGGATCGGATCATGCAGGCGGGAGGATTTGTCTCCGCCAATACCGGCGGGGCTCCCGATGCCAACGCCCTGCCCATTAAAAAGGACACGGTTGAATCCGCGATGGATGCCGCCGCCTGTATTGGATGCGGCGCATGTGTCGCGGCATGTAAAAACGCCTCGGCGATGCTGTTCGTGTCGGCCAAGGTCAGCCACCTGGCTCAGCTTCCCCAGGGACAGGTCGAACGGGTCGAACGGGTGCGCAAGATGGTGGCCCGGATGGATTTCGAAGGATTCGGCAATTGCACGAACTATTACGAATGCGAAGCGGTTTGCCCGAAAGAGATTTCGGTGAAAAATATCGCCAGAATGAATCGGGAGTTTCTGAAGGCGATAACAAAATAGCTGGTTTTATCAACCGCAACCGAGAATCGGGATTGCAGTCTGAAAAACCTCGGATATGGGAGGGATTGTGTCAAAACGGCTAATCCCTTGTGCCATAATGAGAAAAGCCTCAATCACTGCCAGCGTCGATTGAGGCTCCTCTGTACCAAGTCGTAAAACTCCATCCCTTATACGCCTAGGTTTCCAAAAGGAACCAGAAAATAATCGGTTTTTTCGTTTTTTTCCCGACATCATAAAACCTTAACTCCGCCGTTATATCAACCAAATGGAAAAAGCTATCTATCCGGCGACAACCAAACCGGATCATTTTCATGGAGGTTGATATGCGGACTGATAGTCTGTCCCCAAATACCCCACCCATGCCGGAAAAAGACTGTTGGCACTCATACGGTTTGCAACATCTGAATCCCCAGCGTTTCGCGATAGTGGTGAATAATATTCTAACCTGTCGCCATCAATTGATTTCGCCGGAGAGAAAACCGAAACCGACGATGAGGTTTACTGCGCTGTAACAGGATTTGTTTACGGAATTATCGCCTGGCCCTCTTCGGCAACAGACAACACTGCAGAGTCGGCATATGCCGATACAATGTTCTTAATCCTTTTTTCGTCCTCGTCAGCGATATGAGTTAACACCACTCGCCCGATTCGACGGTCCGGTATGCTCTCAATCAGGCGTTTCAAATCAATATGGGTGGTTTCGATCACCAGCAAGTCAAGATCATAGACATGCGATGCAATATCATCGAACGACAGCAGATCAGACGTGTACAAAATCGACCTGTCCCCGGCCCTGATTGCAAACGAGTAACTCTGCATGAGATTGGGATAGCCGGACTCAGCGATAATATTCCGGTTGATTTCATGCTCCAGATGCTTGTTTGGAATGGCATTCACAATGACTTCATCGTCATACAGTGTTGCTTTATCTTGATGCGCCGCTATCGTTAACCCGAAATCTATCTTCTCGGGAAACAGATAACAGGCATTGAGAAGATTACTTACCGGTGCAATCGCCTCTTCGGGAAGACATACCGTCAATGGTCCGCGCGGCCCGGAATGTTTGACCGCCTGAATAAAATATGGCAGGTCAGAAACATGATCAGAATGCATATGCGAAATAAAAACATACTCAACATCCGAAAGCCTCAATCCGGCCCGGAGAAACGCTCGGGTGACTCCGCTTCCACAATCGAATAACAGCAGTCTGCCTTTGTATTGCAACACCGCCCCGGAACAGTTGCGATTTTTTGACGGCAGTCCCGACGCCGACCCGAGTATTGTAAATGTCAAAGGCATAATGCTATGAATAACAAAGACGATCACTCCAATGCAATCTTAAAAATCTCATTCCAATGTAGGTCGGCGTTATGAGTGTGACCCGTCACACGATAAATCCGCCACGCCGGCTGTAATTTCTCCGGCATACCTATAAACATGCTTTTATATGTTTAAACACACCCCTGCGTGTGCGGTGCACAAAATTGCGGCTTGACAGATTGCCCATCCATGTTAGATTACGTATAAAGAAGAAAAGGAGTTAGTATGCCTCAACGAATGGCAGGCGGCGGACGCGGTATGGGCGGCGGCGGCCTCAGGCGCGCTATGTCCGGAAAATCAGGCAAATGGGCCGGGTTCTCGGCCATCGCGGCACCGATAATCGGTTTCGTGGTGCACGATTTGACCAAACCGAACAGCCTCATCCGCGGTCTGGTGAGTGATCTGGTGGCCAAGTACCGGGCGTCGCATCCCCGTGTCAGCGAACCGATCGACATCACCGACCAGGTCGATATCGTCGACAGCGACGGCGCAAAATAAAAAGGGACGGTGTTGGTTCACACCGTCCCGGTAACCGCTCAAAGAAGTCCTCTGTCGTACTTGCCCTGGTAGTTTATGGACAGATCAATTCCGGTTGCGGTGGATCGCCATAGAGATAGTCAATCAATTGCAACACGTCGAGCAGGTTGATATTCCCGTCCGCGTTGACATCGCCCGAAGCCTCCGGATCGGGAGCCGGCCCGATCGGTGAACCATACAGGTAATCGATCAAATACAAAATATCCAGAAGGTTCACCAGCATATCACCGTTAGCATCGCCACACATGAAATCAATATATGAAAACTCGTACGGTTCAGTGAAACCATTACTCTCGTCGAATGCACTGACCGCCTCCACCCGCCAGTAATACACCGAGTCGGCATACACCCGGTCACCCGGCGCGAAGGCCGTATCGGCGATTCCGGAATACTGACGAGTTACAGCGGGATTCCCGAACGTTTCGTCGGTGCCGATTTCAAGAGTATACGTCACCGGTGCAATCGCGGTATGATCGTCGTTCCAGACAAAATCCGGGAGCGAGTCGCCGATGGTTTTCTTGTCCTCAGGTAGCACCAACGCCGGTTTCACCGGAATATAGTTATCGGAAATAAACGACCGCACCGCTGAATACTCACTGGAATCTCCTGACGACGTTTTAAACGCTTTCACCCGCCAGTAATAAAGCCCATTCGACAGCGGCGGGTCAGGAGTGATCGCAACCGAGTCCAGAAGAGCAGAATACACGACACTCGTAAAATCAGCATCGCCGGCCACTTCCACCCGGTACTGATCATCGTCTTCTTTCCACGTTGTCGCCCAGCGCAGTTCCGGAGTGGTTTTCGTACAGCCATTATCAGCCGGAGATACCAACCGCGGTTCCAGAAACGGAATCACCCAGTTCGCCCCGAACACGTCCTGATTGCCGTTGCGAGTATCGGTCCACACCGCATTGACATGATCGCGAAACGCGGTCACCCCGATGTATTCACCGATCTTTCCGGCACGAGTAGTCGCCGCACAGTTATATGGATTACTTGAGACCCCCGACACTCGGTGGTTGGTCGTGAATGTCCGCCCACCGTCGAATGAATACGCCGCAAACGCATCGAATTGGAAATGATCATCGACATCCATACGCTGATCGTAAAACAGCACTACCAGCGTCCCCTCCTGATTGCAACACAGCCAGGGATGGAACTGATCATACATCGCCCCTGGTCCGGTCGGATCATCATTGACATAAACCGGTTCCGACCATGTCGCGCCGCCGTCAAGTGATCGTATGAACTCGATATTGGCGTCATGAAATGCCGTGTTGGTTTCGTCGAAATCGCAGTAGGCGATATAGATATTGCCGTCGTACGGACCGCCGAATATATCCGCCGCACACATCGGCGAGTTATAAACATCAATCGTTCCGTCGATATACGTCCCCAGACCCCAGCCCCCTTCGGTATTGATCACTTCCACCGGCTCGGTGAAACTGTCACCACCGTCAACTGATTTCACCATGTAAATCGCCGTGTAATACTCGCAGTTGTCCAGTGCCGGGCCGCACCAGAACACATACACGGTGCCGTCACTGCCCACAACCGGCATCGGGAGCATTCCCCCGGAAATGATACTGACTCCGCATTCCGGCGCACTCCAGGTCGGACCAACCAGAATCGTGTCCGACCACGATGTCAGCGAGGTATCGGTCTTGACAAACATAATCCGGGGATAGCCGCCCGACCATGACGGAAACCGGTTCCAAACCATATAAATGTTTCCGCTATACGGTCCGTCGGTGCGATCGATCGTGAAAAACTGCTTATCCTCGGCCGCGTATCCCGCCGGTGCTTCGTACGTATGAGCCGGCCAACTCCAGGTTACGCCGCCGTTGGTCGATTTGGAAATACTCAACCCGGACCGAGCGCCAGCGAGGACCTGGTAATCCATGTAACACAGGTAAAAATTGCCGTCACGATCGACATCAATCGCCGGATCGGATTGTTGCTCATAGCGATAATAACCAAAAAGCATGTCTCCCCAACTCACGCCGGCATCGGAAGAAATCCCCAATCCCAGTTGACGATAGCCGAGACGAAAATCCCGCCAGAGCGCCATGACCATATTGCTGTCGGTTGGACTGACAACGATCATTTCCTCATTTTGAAGCTGACTGGTCGGTGATGACACCTGGTAGTTGGGCGGCGGCATATCAGCCGCAATAACATTGCCATACAACAAGATAACAACCAACACACTCACTAAAAGCAAACCTTTGTACATAATGACTCCCTCCGGATTTTGGGCGTGGTATTTATCCAATTAGGTGCGAGAGTAAGCGTTTTCTATCAATTTTATTTGCATCGAATGATGAAAAAGGGAGTCGTCAGTGACCCTCCGGGGTCCTGACACTTCATGCGAAGCATGAAGGTTACATAACTGTCATTGTGAGTTCGAGTCGAAACCCCTGTCGAAGATCCTGCCAAAGGTCCTGAGTTTTCGAAGGAAACTTTCGAATGGTGGATTCGACATCTTTTTTTTTACGAAAAATCCAGCTCCGCTATCCGACGGACCGCTTCGATACACTCTTCCATCGTGACATCGAGATGTGTCACCAGCCGAATTCGGGTTTTGCCGAACGGCACGCCCAGCACCCCGGCGCGTTGCATGATCTCAAGCACGGTCAGCGAATCGCGGCCGGTCGCGGAGATATCGATAATCAGGATATTGGTCTGCACCCGCACCATGTCGATCGCAAAGCCGTTGACCCCGTTGATTCCCTCGGCGATCGCGCGGGCCTTGTCATGATCCTCCGCCAGGCGGTGCAGGTTGTGCTCGATCGCATACAACCCCGCCGCCGCCAGCAAACCGACCTGTCGCATACCGCCGCCGAACAGTTTGCGGTTGCGACGCGCTTCTTCGATAAACGGCTTCGATCCAAGAATCATCGAGCCCACCGGCGCTCCCAGTCCCTTGGAGAGGCACACCGAAATCGAATCGAACGGCCGCACCCAGTCGGCCAGCGAGATTCCCGAGGCGATATGCGCGTTCCAGATTCGCGCGCCGTCGAGATGCATCAACAGGCCGTACGTATCGGCGACTTTCCTGATCCGGTGGATTTCATCGAGCGGGTATATCGTTCCGCCGTGACGGTTGTGGGTGTTCTCGATTTCGATGATTTTCGTCCGCGGTGCATGAATATTGTCCGGTCGAATACTGTTTTCAATCTGCTCGGCGGTCATCACGCCGCGCTCGGTGGTCAGCATGTTAATCATCAAATTGGAATGAATCGCCGGGCCGCCCGTTTCGTAATTGACAATGTGGCATTCGCGCTCGCATAAAATTTCCCATCCCGGTCGCGAGATCGTTTTCAGCGCCACCTGGTTACCCATGGTCCCCGACGGCACATACAGCGACGCCTCGACCTCGAACATGTCCGCGACCACCGCCTGCAGGCGATTGACAGTGGGATCATCGCCCAGCACGTCATCGCCGACCTCGGCGTTCGCGATTACCTTACGCATTTCCTCCGACGGTCTGGTGACCGTATCCGATCGCAAGTCTATGGTTTTCATGACGACCAATATAGTAAAAAAGCCGCGCCGAGGCCAGTCCAAAGCGGTTTATGATTGACCCGCCCAGAATGATACAATATTATGTAATTTTATACGGCGCAATCGGGGATATTGAGTGTATAAACGGGAAATTGGGTTACAACAGGAGATATGGTCATGAAAGCAGGGCGATTCGGAATCATGGGAACCGCGATACTGGCAGTACTGGCGGCGGTTTTGTTTACTGGCGATTCTGACGCGGTGGTACGACGCCCGCAGTTGATCGACGGGGTGTATTTCGGAGGCGTGGTGGGGTATCAATCCATCAGCGGTGATTTCAAGGGAAATTCTTATATCCGGGTACCGAGCCTGTACGAGGACAATTACATTCCGGAAATCGACGGTGGCATGGGATTCGGTATTGTCGGTGGATTCAAACGCGGACGGGGTGCCTTCGAAATCAGCTATGTCCGCAGTGCGCATGACGCTTCATACCAGGGAATCAACACCGACGTGGTTTTCCAGGCATTCAACTTCGATGTGAAATATTACCCACTCCCCTATATCCCGACCCAGCCGTTTCTTATGGTCGGCCTGAGTGTACCGTGGCTGAAAGCTGAGAATACATCGCATAACGATGTATATGGCATCGACGATGCCAAATTCACGGGAATCGGGTTAAATCTCGGGACGGGGGTCTTGCTGAAATTCACGCCGCACATGGCGTTGACCGGAACAGTCGGGTATCGCTGGATCAGTTACGGTTCGGTGAAAGGTGCCTCGGACGAAAAAATCGACATTTCGAATGTGAACGGAAGCGGAATTATGTTTCAGGCCGGGCTGGTATATACCTTCCCATCGCATCTTTAAAACCAACCCGTTGCCAGCAGAAGTTGCATTGCCAGTCCGCTGATCAGCGGGACACTGGTGTTGTCGTCGATTTTGGTGGAAAGCCCCTCGGTGACCGTGGCGACCACAGCGCCGATCAGACTCACGGTTCTGGGCAATCCTGGCACCACCAGCGCCACCAGAACGGCCATCGCCAGAAATCCCAGTGATCCTTCGATTGTCTTCCTGCCGTAATAATGCCGCCCGCACGATTTGCCGATTAACACCGCCGCCGGATCGCCCATAATAATAAACACCAACGCCGCGACCACGACCGACGGAGAATACATCGCAATGACCGCACAGGCGGTGGTCAGGATATAGGTCGCACCGGTAAAATCCGCTCCCTCTTGTTCGTTGTGACGAATCATCGGACGGATGAACCATTTCACGGCATGCCAGACCCGCCAGTCACGCAGACGGCCGACATCGATAATGATCATGGCAATTGTTACCGGTATCAACACCGCCAGGCTGACCGTGCGTCCCAGCAGATAATAGCCGACCGGTATGACCAACGCCCCCAAGTGGGTCATTTTGCGAAGACACTCACCCTTCCATGAAATCTGCTTTGCGTTGGCTCTTGGTTCCAAGCCCCGACCTCAGATGTTTACTCGTATGGATTTCGGCGGCAGATTGATGGTTTTAATCGGCTTGAGATTGTATTTGACTTTATGACCCCGGAACAACTCCTTATTCCACTTCTCATAAATCGCCTGATTATGCTTTTGAGTAAGGATGCGAATAATATCACCCTTGACCGCAAGCAAATCCTTGCTGAATCGCCGTTCCAAAACCTTGATAACATGATAACCGAATTCCGTTTTGACCGGATGCGAAACCTCGCCCGCCGCGGTCGCCATCGCCACGCGGAAAAACTCGTCCGGCATCTCACCGGGACCGACAAAACCGAGATCGGCGGCCGATTCACGAATTTCCGGAGCACCCGGATAGTATTCTTTCGCCAGTTCCAGAAAGTCAAGACCGGAAAGCGCCAGATCGCGAAGATATTCCCCAAGAAGAGAATCCTCGACGATAATGTGCTGGACGTAAACCGGTTGCTCGTAGGTATATTCGTTGATATGTTCCTGATAATACGCCTCAATCAGCGAATCAGACGGTTGGTAGGTTCGGTCTATGCTCAGATCACGAACCATCGCCATGGCATACTTATGGTATAATTGTTCGCGTCGCTCGCGTACCTCCGGAATGGTGTCGAATCCCAGCGTGTCGCCGGCGGCGACAATGATTTTTTTCTGAGTCCAATACTTGATGGCTTCCTGTCTTTCCTCCAAAGTCAGGCTATCTTTTCCCAAACGCGTCTGAAAGCGGTTAAAAACGTCAGGGAGACGATAAAAATCAACCGTATCGCGATGGTTTAAGACAACCGACCAGACCGTGTCCGGTACGGAATACGGCTGAAGACTCAGCGCCGAATCGTTGAACTCGTAATGCGTGCTATTCATCAGGGAATCGACAAAGGACCCGGCCCGTCGCCCTGATACTTCGGAAATATATTCATGACGAACCTGCTCATATACTATTCCCTCCATCGGCGCTAATCCGGAATCGATATGATCGAGAACCTGCATCAAATGCCAGCCGTCGGGAGAGCGAAACGGATCGGATACGATTCCCGGTTCCAGCGTGAACGCAACACTGTCAACAATATCATTGAACGTATTTCGGAAGAAATATCCCATGTCGCCACCTTTGTCGCCGGTAGCACGATTCATGGAAAAATCATAGGCCAGGACATTGAATTTCTCCCCTGCATCGGTGCGGGCTTTCAATTCGATTATCTGTTTTTGCGCGACCGAGTCCAATTGCTCATCGGTAAAACTCGCGTATTTGGCCGAGTCTTCACCAAAGCGAAAACCATCGGGGGAAATCGTTATCTGGCGAGCGTGCACCTGTTCACGATAAAAATAGCGGTCCTCGTGTTCGTGATAAAAGCTGTCAAGCACCAGCGAATCGATCTTAATGGAATCCAGGATGAGATGTTGAAACAGATACTTGACGTAGAAATCGAAATATAATAATTCAAATTCGCGACGTCTGATATCGCTGTTTCGCAAGTCAGCGGTAAGGGCCTTTTGTGAAACCAGTGAATCCTCAACAATTGCATAAAGCGTGTCAAAATAAGTCGTGGAGTCCAGAAGCCCGCCCTCCTTAAGTAAATCACTGGCGGCCAGACGATTATACAGATCCGAATAATTGACATGGATTTTGTCGTCAATCGTCGCAACCGGGAAATCGTTGTCGGGCGCGGTTTCCATAGCGGGTTCGGGTGGACGGCATCCCCACATAATGGCCAGAAGCATGAATGCGGTCAGAACGGCGCGAACAGTATACATAGAGTTTACCCTTTCTCACATTACTGGAAAATATATAGATTATACAGTTTGGGCCGAAAAGCAAGCCCTAAAAAGAAAATTACGATCGAACCGGCGTGACGGTCTGATCGGTCGAAGCCGCTTCCGACATCGATTCTGATGAGGATACACTCTGTGGCAAGCGGGAAAACGTCAGAATAAACGAGGTCCCGGCTCGTTCCCGGGTGTGGACATACAAATCAAGCCCCATGCTTTCGGCCAGCCGTTGCACGATACCCAGTCCCAGGCCCGTGCCATCCCGTTTGGTGGAAAAGAACGGATCGAATATTTTATCACGAATGTCTTCGGGAATACCGGGACCGCTGTCAGTCACTTTCAACACCACGACCGGTATTTCCAGGGCATCGTCCCCTTCGATGGTTATGATTATCTCACCCGGCGTGTTCTCGATTGCCTCCATGGCATTGACGACCAAATTAATCAGTATCTGTTTGATTTGATCTTCATCGCCGAAAACGTACACCACCGGTTCCTCGGCCAGCAGGCGCAGGGCAATGCCCTCATGATATGCCGGCAGATGCCTGACCATTTCCATGACATCACTGACCAGCCGACATAATTCCACGCGATTAAACGCCGACCGCTTGCTTCGGGCATACAGCAAAAAATCGGCCAGGATCTGATTGAGTCGACTCGATTCCTTGATAATCAACTCCAGCAGACGGTTGTTTTCATCGGCCAGATCAAGCTCGGCCTGTAATACTTCGACTGACCCCGAAATGGCCGCCAGCGGATTGCGGATTTCATGAGCGATGGCGGCCGAGAGTTCACCGACTGCCGCCATCCGGTCGGCAGTCCTGATCTTGTCCTCAAGTATTTTCGTCTCGGTTAAATCCTGAAAGATTGCGATCAGTCCGCGGACACTGCCATCTTCATCGACCAGAATGGAGGTTGACAACCCAATCGGCACCACGGTTCCGTCGCGCTTGCGTATGTCCACTTCGCTTCGGCGGGAATGTTTCCGCGATTGCAAAACCTCCTCCAGAACATCGGACAGGCTTGCCATGCGATCGGAAAACGCGCGGCGGAAGTCATGCCCCTTGACATCGATTTCGCTGGCGTCCAGAATCTCCTCGGCGGCCCGATTAAAAAAGATGATTCGGCCCTCCGGTTCGATAGTCAGCAAACCGGAATTGAGATGTCGCAGAATGTCGTCCGTCTCCAGTCGTGCCCGCCGTAACGCCTGCGACGTATCCGCCAGCTGACGATCCGCGCGTTGCAAATGTTCGACCAGATATCCGGCAACAAATGCCACGAGAAAAAAGGTCAGGATGTGCAGGAAAATGCTGTAGAAGGCCGCGTCCTGTGATGAAAATATTGTCTCCAGCGCCCTGGTGGCGCTCCCCTCGTCGCCCCCAAGGCCGAGACCGAACCAGACAATAAAGGCGTAACCGCATGATACCAGCGATGCGATGCTGAGGGTACCAACCAGACGGCTGACCAGCGCCGTCGAAATGATACACAAAATCAGAAGGCCGGAATATGAGGAATTGATATTCCCCGTTACGTATACAATACCCAGAATGACCAGAATTTCAAAAACACTCTGGACATATGCGGTGCTTTTCAGGACAAAACTGATATGCAACCAACGCCGGGCGACCAACAGCGCCGGAAGCAGTAATGTCAGCAAGGAGTACGCAAAAAACGGGAAACTGAGAAAATTCGGGAAATTGATTCGGAAAAACACAATGCCCGAAATAAGCACGTAGGCCAGGAGTCGAATCGGCAACAGCCAGCGGGCATTGGTAACGTTGGTTATCATGAGTCCGGGATAAACCGGAAG
>JAFGAL010000014.1 GCA_016933695.1 Candidatus Zixiibacteriota bacterium
ACATAATGCAATGAGATCGCCACGCGTCATCCGCCTTACGGCGGATTCGCTCGCGATGACATATTTCCGGCTTTTTCAACAAGCCCCTTGCGGTGGGAATAACACGAAATGTCATTGCTCGGAGCGTAAGCGACGAAGTCGAAGATCCCGAGTTTCGAGGGGCAATCTCAAAAAGCTACCGAGATTGCTTCGCCTCACTCGCAACAACAATAATACCGACTACCGCTTGTATCCGATATCCCGAAGGAATTTGTGGCGCTTCTTTTTGTCCTCGGCGGTCTCGACACCTTTCGGCATGAACCCGTCGATCACCCCCATCACCCCACGCCCCTGATCGGTCTCGCCGACAATCACCTGCACCGGATTGGCGGTGGCGCAGAAAATTCGGCACACCTCGGGAAGCATCTTGATGCGCGGAAGGAAATTGATCGGGTAGGCATTGCGCATGTAGATGATAAACGTATGCCCGCAGGCGATCCCGAACGCGGCCTCCTCGGCCAGCTTGATCAGCTCTTCGCTGTTGCCGTCGGTACGCACCAGGCACGGTCCCGATGCTTCGCAGAAGCCGATCCCGAACTCCGCCGTCGAGGAAATCCCGATCATCGCCTCATACACATCCTCGACCGTCTTGATAAAATGTGTCATGCCGAAAATGATATTGACATCAGCCGGCATCTCGATCGGTACGATCTTGGTCTTCATGTCTCTATCCTCTCGTTTGCACTACTTGTCATCTTTATCCGATGCTTTCCGGATACTGATATACTCGATCTCATCGCCCCGGACAATTTTGTCGACCACGTCCATCCCCGCGACCACGTGCCCGAAAATCGTGTACCGACCGTCCAGATGTGGTTGTGGCGTCAGCGCGATAAAAAACTGCGATCCGCCGGTGTCATCACCGGAATGCGCCATCCCGATCACCCCCCGCGCAAACGTCAGCCCGCTGTACTCCGACCGGATTTCATACCCCGGCCCGCCGTACCCGTCGCCGCGCGGATCGCCGCCCTGCGCCACGAATCCGGGAATCACCCGATGAAAAATCACCTTATTGTAAAATCCGTCACTCGCCAGCTTGATGAAGTTGTACACCGTCAACGGCGCGATATCGGCGTACAGCTCAAGTTCGATCGCACCCTTATCGGTGCGGATCACTGCGTGCGGATTCTCGGAGTACTTGCTAATAAACGACCGGTACTTGCGTTTGTCCACCATCGCGATTGGCTTGTTGATAAACGCCGACTTGTCGACCTGAAGGACCTCGCGATACACCTCCGCCGCATCCTTGCTGACCGTATGGTTGTCGTTCATCAGCGCATGATACAGGATTTCCTCGGCCAGCTCGTTCCGTTCGTTTTCCAGAATCTTGCCCACCGCCGCAACCACCGACCGCATCAAATCGACCTTGCCGGCACTGGACTGTACGATAGTCATGAACTGCGGAAGATAGTGCGTCATCAGGTGCTCGCCGATATAATCGACCGCGTCGGCATTGACCACGTAATCCGTGTCTTTCAACGCGGTTTCAAGATAATAGTCGATATTGCCGGAGTCGACGGTCGCCAGCGATCCCAGCGCGGTCAGACGAACCATCGGCGACGGATGCGTGTACAGTGTCACCAGACGCGGCTTGACCGTCTCACCGCCGATATCCCCCAGCGCGGAGGCAATCGCGGCAGTCATATACACGTCGGCCGAATCCAGCAGGCTGTCGATCAGCGGCAACATCTCATCGCCCTGAATCGCCGACAAATACTCCAGTGCGGCGGCGCGGACATTGACCGACGAATCCTCTTTGATCGCTTCGTGCGCCTGCTCCAGCGCCTTGCCGGTTTTCAGTCGGAGATAGGTCTGAATAAGATAGGTCTTGAGTTTCTCATCGGTTTCTCCCTCATAGCGTTTGACCAGATACTCCACCGCCAGGGGATTGTTGATCTGCCCCAGAGAACCGATCGCCTGTGCGACCACATTATTGTCGCGATCATTGAGCGCCCCCGCCACCAGCCGGGTGTTGATATCGCTTTTATTCAACGCCAGACCGCGCACCGCCAGCGCCCGCACGAACGGATCGCTGTCGGGAAGCCACTGGGCATACAGCGAATCCGCCGGAACCCGCATCCGTGCCAGTGCATACAACGCCGCCACCTGCACCGGGCGTACCGCATCGGTGTTACAGGCCGTTTTCAACTGCGGTGCGGCCACACCGGCATTGCACCGAAACAGCGCATAGGCGGCCTGTTCGCGAACGCGATGGTCCTCATGCCGCAAATAATCGGTCAGGGCTATAATTACATCGGTCATGGTCGAATCGCCCAGAAAACCCACCGCCTGAATGGTCGATGCCAGCAGGTCGGGGGAGTAGATGTCGCAATTACGCATCAGCCGCCGGGCGAATTCCTTGTTGCCGCTCAGGCCGATTCCCAGTACCGCCGACTCGGCCACTTCCGATACCGAATCAGTAATCAGGTTGAACAACTTTTCATACGTCCCGGCTTCGCCGATTCGTCCCACCGCCAGCGCGGCGCGGGCGCGCACTACCGCGTCTTTGTCGGAAAGCAGATCAAGAAGCGGTTGAGGCGCCGAACGGGTGTCTTCATAAAGCATGATACGTGCGAGTTTGTCGGAGACGCCACCGGAAAAGTCAAACAGACCAAAATGGATAACCGCGGCCATTCCCGCGATCACCAGAATGACAATCAGGATAATCCCTGCCTTTTTCATGGGCATATATCTTTCAGTATGACGTTAAACCGTTCGTGGTCACAAGAAAGATCATTTGCCGATCTTCCGCCGTCAACAAAAAAGGCAAGTCGCCATCGACGATTACGATATCTACGAAGGTTATTTCTTTTTGCGTTCGGGTGAGAATTTGCGCGCGGCGCGTTCGAAATCCGGAGAAGTCATATTCATGATATCCCGACGCAGACGTGTTTCCGCATCAGGCGTAAGAGCATTGAGTCTTTTGGCATAGCGACCGGAAGTGATCTCGTTGAAAAGTTTTTGCATGTTGCACTCAACCGTACGGTCGATCACTCTCGGGCCGGCCTCACGCGAACCATAACACGCGGTCAAAGAGATTCGGTCGTACATCCCCGCGATACCGAACCGCTTGATCAAATCGACAATCAGATCGAGCTGATAGGCAACCTCGAGATAGGCTTTGTCGGCGGATAATCCCGCCTTGCGCAAAGTAGTAAAGCCGGTCATGATCAGTTGCGTCAAACCACCGCACAATACCGCCTGCTCGCCGAACAAGTCGCCGATCGCCTCATCGGCGAACGACGTTTTAATCAGCGTTTTGCGATTTATTTTCAGCGCGTCGATCAGGCCATCGAGACGCTGCCTTGCCCGTCCGGTACCGTTTTGACCGATCGCATAAAAGAATCCGACCGATTCTCCGGCCAGGTATTTCTCGCGCACCGCATGCCCCGGCCCAAGCGGCGCCAGCAGGATAACATCGACACCCGAAGGCCCTGCCACGGTTTTGAAATGCACCGAAAAACCATGCAAAAACACCAGTGCTGATCCGGATTGAAGATTTGCGCTGATCTCTCGCTTGAAAAGCCGTCCCTGCACATGATCCGGAACCGCCATAATAACCACCTCGGCGCGCTTGACCGCCTCACCGACAGTGATTATAGCCGTAAAGCCGTCCCGGCGTGCCACAGACCGCGATGTGGAGCGGTTTTTCAGGCCGATGACGACCTCGACACCGGAATCGCGAAGGTTCAGCGCCCAGGCGCGTCCCTGTGAACCGTATCCGAGAACCGCACAGGTTTCTTTCATGCGCATGGCCGGAATATACGGAATGCCCCCGTAATAACAAGCATCTTCTGCCCCGAATAGGATCCCGAAAAAAAAGCTGTCGATTTGCGGGGAATATACCTGAAATTACACTCTTGAATCTTGCATCGGGATATATTACCATACATGCTGGCTGACATGAACTAATTTGGTGAAATGATGGCGGGAAAAAAGTCACAAAAGACATCCGGTAAAGGGAAACATTCCAAAAGGTCATCCCGAAAAACAGTCGTATATTTCTGGCCGATAGTGTGCTTCCTGGCCGGGATTATCGCCGTGTTCTTTATCCTGAGGGAAAATAAAAACACCCGACATACGGAATCCGATAATACTTCCCGGGTAACCACCGAATCGGGGAACCCTGAATTTCGCAAAGAAGCGGAACTGGAGTTTATCACTCCCGGTGGCGCGCTTCTTGCCAAAATTGATATTCAGATTGCCGATGACGATATCGAACGTGCGGTGGGGCTGATGCATCGCGATGAACTTGGAGCCGACCGCGGGATGCTGTTTATTTTCGCACAGGAAGAAATACGATCATTCTGGATGCGCAACACGCATATCCCGCTGGACATCATCTTTGTCAATGCTCAAAAGGAAATTGTCAGCATCCATAAAAACACCACCCCGTATGTCGAAGAAGAGTATTTATCGGGTCAACCGGCTTTATATGTAGTTGAAGTCAACGGGGGATTCGCGGACGCGTACAATATCAATGTCGACGACCGGGTGAACTGGTAAACGGTCAGTTCAAAGAGTTTACTTCAGATTTTATCGAATGCGATAAAAACTCAGGGTTGTCGTGGTGACCCCAGTCGAATATGCCCGATGCCATATATATCATCGCCTCCCTGGGGCAAAATAAAGATATTATTGAAACCGCTTTGCACCGCCTCGGACGGCACTATTAGCGTGTCTATTTTCAATCCCGATGATGCCGATTTATCTGCATAGATCGTGTTCATGGCGATGATTGTGCTGTCAAGCCGATAATACACCGCATAATTGTCGTTATAATCAACACTGACCTCCATCCGGGTGGCCTGATATGGTTTTTCCAGATCGATACACAGGCCATTATCGTTCATCATAATACACCCCTTGGCATCGCAGGGCGTCCCGGCCGGCTTGGGCGTCGTCATATGTCGGTACTCGATTCGTTCCGGAGATCGGCTTACATAGAAATCAAGCAGGGTTTCATAGATTCCCCCGGATTCCTTACTGATCGGGACAAACGCAAATGGCTTCGCCCAGGTACTATAAAAGCTGTGGTCGGGCAGAATCTCCAACGATGCGCCATAATACGTGTTCAACAATACCCGAAAGGTGTTGACCGGGGTGATCGACGGGTACAACCCCTGATATTGGTGATCCGGATAATACGTCGCATTGAAAATCGATAGCCGTTCTTTCAGATTGGTTTGCGCCGCGCCGACCCAACTCAACTCGGAACCGGGACCATGATCACCCTGTATGATAATAATGGGCTGCCGCTCCGGTGGACGATCAAGCAGGGTGTCAATGATGCCTTCCAGGCGCATGTTAATATGACGCAATTGTCCCAGGTATCCATACCGGTACGAAAGCGTATCACCGCCGATATCGTAGTAATGCGAACCGTCGCTTAATGAAAACACGCGGTCCGGATGGCGCGGTTCCCCATCGAAGGCAAATACAAAAGGCGGATGCGGGCTGACAATATGGGCAAAAACGAATTTAGGCGAGGCAACCCCAAAATCTCCGGTTAGATGATCGAGAACATTGGTGACCCGTTTCCGATGCATATCATAGCCGGAATAACTTTCACCGAGTATCAAGTCCAACGGGGTCGTGGACAGCAGGATATTTTGAAATTCATCGGCCCCCCAGGCCGCGGCCAGAAAATGCTCAACGTCGCGCAATTCGGTCGATTCATACCCGGTCGTGAAAGCCACCCGGGCGTATCCCATGTCGTGGAACAGCGTCATGACATCATTATTCCAGAACCGTTTGGTAAGCGGCACTCGATCATCCGAACTCGGGTCCAGATCACCGAGGTCGCTTAGATATTTCATATTAAACGTGGCGGTCGCCGACAAAACCGTCTGGCAATAGTTGGAGTGACTGCTGTCGGCGATATAAAACCCGCGATCGCGCAAAAACGACAGAAATGCATCATTGTCATATCCGTACAATTCTCGCAACACATCCGCCCGCGCATAGCCGTCCAGATAAATGAAATACACATCATGGGGATGGTCGGGACACGTCACCTGATAAGTGATATCATGCGGCGGCAGGTCATTCCACTCCCGCAGGACCATCGCCCGGCCGATTTGGAAAAATTGGATTAGCACCAGCACCAGTCCGATAAAATTCAACCCTTTGGAGATCGTCAGCAAATCGCGTTTGGTTCTGATGACATACCACACGGCACAAATCAGCAACACCAGCCAGGGGAGTAAAAATAACTTGCTCCATCCAATGTCGAGATCGAAATATTTCATACTCGCCTTGTAAAGCGCGGTCACGATATGCCCGAAAGAGAAGAAAAAGACATAAAGCAGTGTGGTGACCAGACCCGCCTTGAAATAATCACGCAACAGCCGCGTTAACAGCAAAATCAGTCCCGATGCCACAATCAGATTGACAATGATGGGGAAAACGGTCCGGTCCCACAACATGTCATCGACATTCTGGGCATAGAGAAACAGTACGGGAAAAACCGCAAAGAGAAACGGATGCCAAATAAAATTGCGTTTTACTGTCTTGTTCATCGACGATTCATCAAATACAGGGTGCGAACGCTGTCGGTTATTTCGCTTTTCTCTTCAATGGTAAAAAACGCAGAAAAACCTCTCTCAAAATCCTCTCCGGTATAGAAATCAAAAACATCCTCTCTGGTCGACAGCATACGTTTGACCTGCGAGTCGTTTTTGGGGACGAATTCAATAACAAGCCACCGGCAAGTAGCGGCGAAAAACGCGGCAAGTTGATCGAAGGGAACGTTGTTGCCGATGGCGAGATGATGCACCAGCGCCAATGCCAGCACCAGGTCGACCGGCCCGCGTTCGATAAACGACATCCGCTCGGTGTGACTCCAGCCGATTCCAGGACTGGGATTGGTCAAATCGAGTAATAACGGCAGGATCTGCGCGTCATGATTCTGTCGGCAGGCCCGATAGTTTTTTTCCACGGCGGCAGGATCAAAATCAAAGGCAACAACCGAGGCCCCTTCGTGTGCGGCGGCGCGGCTGAAGGTTCCGTCGTTGGCGCCAAGATCCCAGATCGTTTTGGCGCCGGCCTTCTGCGCGTATGCCCTAACCAGTTCGGTTTTATGCCGATTCGCCTGATCGGAGTAATTGGTTATTTCGTAATAATCCGCCCACACCGTGTCCTCGGGCTTCCAGTTGAGCCGCCCGATCGCCGATTCCAAATTGTCGATCAATCCCATCAAACCCTGCCGTTTCATCTGACGATCGGAAGTTACCGGTTTGGACTCATAATGCCGCTGGCTTTTCGCGTGAAGATGAATATTGGTCAAAAGCGGGAAGGAAAACCGCGTGCGTTTGGGAAGCAATGTCGCGGCCAGATCAAGCGGAATGCCGTCGAGATGAATCCTCAGCAATTGCCCAAGACGGACATCCAGATACGACATCAACGCCAGTGGCGCCAAAAAATGCTGGCAGAACTGACGATAGGCCACCCATGGACGTCCTTCATGATAGGTTTCAAACGACAGGGTATCGATCAAAACCGGGCGGCCCTCGTGAAACTGGATGTTATAGGCGCTGGCGTCTTTTAAAACCATCCCGTGTGCCAAAGCGGCCTTCTGGATCGCAAGTGTGGTCAGCGCGGCATCCTTCAGCTGGCCGAAACACCATTCATACGGATAGGATATAAAGGGAATTGTCTCCGGACGAATAGTTGTATAGGCCAAATCGGGATCGGTCGGAACGATATGGACTTCCTCATGCGGAATCAACATCCCGGCTTCGGTCAGTTCACGATACAGCCCGGACGACATCAGCAGATCGTAATGGTCACGATAGGATTGATTGATCTGTCGATACAGAATTTGCTCGCGATAAAATAAAAAACCACTGGGATCGCGGAAGGAGCCGGAAAGGCGGGTGCTATTGCCCGGCGTCATGGTCGGCATCCTTTCCGGAAAAGAAAGCCTTGATTTTTCTCCAATAGATTTTCAAAGTGAAAAGCGCGCCCAGCAGGCCGGCCAGGAGAATCTGCAAAAAATAGCTTCCCGATGAAGGGTCGATATAGGCCTGTGCGGTTTCGGCCCAGAATAGCATGATTACTGCCGCACATAGTATCAGTCCACTGATGTTGGCTAAATATCTCATTATGTAATATACGCTTCTCAGGTTGTTTTGTTCATCCCACTAATGTAGCCGATATCGATTCACTGTCAAGCGAATTCAGCAACCTTACTCGTCGGTTTGTAACAAATGTGGACACGGCCGACTAATACTTGCCGGCAGATCTTGTGAATCCCAAGAAATTTGATATATTTCAAACGTAACCGCAACTTTGTACAGTTGAGGAAGGTATTTATTGTATAGATTTCGGTAGAATCACGTCCGGCACCAATGTTCCGAGGCGGTTTGGAAACGAAACGGGAGAGCTTGAATGAAAAAGTATATATATCCGGCAATCATTCTCATGGTTATTCTGGGCGGATATCTCATTGTCAATGCGGTTTTTTCAACGTCGGCAGACATACCTACCGCCCCCGTCAGCAGGGGCGAATTTGAAATAACGTTGAGTGCCAACGGCAGTGTCGATGCCAAACAGGCATTCATGATTTCGACTCCGCGGATCAGAGGACTGCAGATCACCTGGCTGGCACCGGAAGGTTCAATGGTGCAGAAAGGTGCTGAAGTCATTAAATTCGATGCCACTTCGCAATTGGCCGATCTGGCAGAAAATGAATCAAACCTGAAAATCGCGGAAAAATCACTGGAGCGGTCACGCCAGGAATTGACCATTCAGGAAAAACAACTGTCCCTGGCGCTGATTCAGGCGGAACGCAATTACAACGAAAAAAAACACGAAGCGCCCAAACTGGCCGAAGAGGCACGTATCGAACTGGAACTGGCACAGCTTAATTCCAGCGCCAAACTGGAGCAGATCCGTGCCGACGTTTCCAAAGCCGAACTCGAAGTCCAGCGGGCAAAGGACCGGGTGGAAGAAGCAAAACGCGAACTGGCACAGACCACTCTGACAACGCCTATTCCGGGAATGATCGTGTACTTAGAAATCTGGAAAGGTTCTTCGATGGAAAAAGTGCAGGAAGGTGATTCCCCCTGGCCCGGACAGGGTTTGATCAATATTCCCGATTTATCCGAGATGGTCGTCAACGCGGCCGTTTCAGAAGTCGACGCGTCGAAGGTCGATTCCGGTCAGGCCGTAGTCGTCAAGCTGGATGCGTTCCCCGAGACGCAATTCGAGGGCGAGGTTATCAATAAAGGGACACTGGCCCGGCGCAAGGAACCGGGTTCGAAAATCAACGTCTTCGATGTCGAGATTGCCATTAATAATAAAGATGACCGTATTAAGCCCGGCATGTCGGCCTCATGCCGAATCATCATGGACCGTATTCCCGATGTCATCTCGGTTCCGCTCGAGGCGGTGTTCGAAAAAGACGGCGAAGTGGTGGTCTATCTTGAGAATAAAGACAAGCGGGTGGTCGAAGTCGGACGACGCAACGATATGAACATCGAAATTCTTTCGGGACTGGAGGGAGATGAACGGGTATGCCTGGCCGATCCGACACTCGACGAACAGGGACTTCCCGGTGATCGGGCCACCGAACCTGAGCTTAACAAGGGACGCACCGGTCAAAATGGAAGCCAGCGTCCTCCCAGACGGCGCGGGAGATAAGGGCCGATGGAATCATCCTTTCTCTTCCAGGAATCTTTCGAGGCCCTGGGAAATCACAAACTGCGCACCTTTCTCACCATGCTTGGCGTGATTATCGGCGTGGCCGCGGTGGTGGCAATGCTGTCGATCGGTGAAGGAGCCAAGCAGGAGGCACTGGAACAGATTTCCATCCTCGGAATCAACAATGTCATTGTCAATGCCAAGGTGCCACAGATGCCCGATGGTTCCGATGTGGGATTACAACGTTCGCCGGGGCTTTCACTGGCTGATGCGGATAATTTACTGGAATTCGAGGATCTCATCGCCAATGTTGTCCCACAAAGGTATGAACCGATCAGCGCCATTTTTTATCAGGGAAACGAGGCCGCGGTGCGGGTGGTTTCCACGACGCCCGATTTTATCTATTCATCATCGATTGAGGTCGAATACGGACGGTTCATCACTGAAATGGATATTGACGAATTCAGCCAGGTTTGCGTCCTCGGTGCGAAAGCCAAACGTGAACTATTCGCTTTCGCAGATCCTATTGGCGAGAGCGTCCATATCGGCGACTTGAGCTTTACCGTCATAGGCGTAATGGCGGATAAATATATCGGCCGGGGCAAAGTCGAGGGATTAGAACTGAAAAACTTCAACGAAGACGTGTACATTCCGTTGTCCACGGCCCAGAAGAAAATGGAACGGATCGAGCAACAGGAAAACTTCGGCGCATTTGTTATCATCGGCTCACAGGAGGGCGGGCAGGCATACAACACCCCCGAAATCGACCAGTTGACCATATCGGTCACCGACCTGAAACATGTTCCGGTGGTCAGCAAACTGGTGGAACGGATTCTGGCGCGACGTCATGCCGGAATTGAGGACTATGAAATCGTGGTGCCCGAATCGCTGTTGCGCCAGTCGCAGAAAACTCAGCAAATATTCAATATTGTCATGGGCGCTATCGCGGGATTATCACTCCTGGTCGGCGGTATCGGAATCATGAACATCATGCTGGCATCGGTGCTGGAACGTACCCGTGAAATCGGCGTGCGACGCGCCGTCGGTGCGAGAAGAACCGATGTCCTGCGGCAGTTTCTCATAGAAGCCATAACGATCTGTCTGCTGGGATGCGCCGCGGGGATCGCGGTGGGACTTATCATCTCGAAAGCCATCTCGTTTTACGCGGGGTGGCCAACTATCGTATCAGCATACTCCATCGTTCTGGCCGTTGGAGTTTCCACCACGGTCGGTGTTTTATTCGGTATTTTCCCGGCGCGCAAGGCGGCCAGGCTGGATGTTATCGAATCGCTCAGATATGAATAGGAGTGAGAAGAGGGAATCATGAAAACTGTGCCACGATATATAACCTTATGGAGCGGCATAATTGCCACACTCATCCTGACAGCGGCATCGGTTACCGCCAAAACCATCACACTCGACGATGCTCTCGATATTGCCCGCAATCATACGGCGCGCGGGGAGATGGTCGATGGGAATCTGGAAGTCGCCGAACAAAACTACAATGCCAATCGGATCAATTTTTATCTGCCGGAAATTTCAATCAAGGGATCGGCCCCGTCTTATGCGGTTGATGAATCCTATCGCTTTTTCGGCGGCGCCGATCAAAAGCAGTTGTACAAAACCCGCAAGGTGAACTATAACTCCTTTATCGAACTCAACCAGAGCCTGATCACCGGCGGCGACATCATCATGACCGCCAATCTCATGTCCAACGATGAGAGATATCCCAACACCAGAACGGGTGTAACGCCCGGAACCAATATCAACGAGGAAACCCGCCAGGGGTATTTCACGATAAGTTATTCCCAGCCTTTATTGAAACCCTCCACGTCAAAGCATAACCTGAAAAACACCAGGGATGATTACGAAATCGCCAGACTGGCCAGAATCGAAGAGGAAATGATGCTGAAAAAAGAGGTTATTGAGGCATATATGGGGCTGTTGCAGGCATCCGTCAAACAGGAAATGTATACCGACAAATACCGTTCAGCTATGCTAAAGGCGGATATCGATTCGGTGAAACTTGACGACGGGGTTATATCCGAAGAGGACCTGCTGATATCCCGTTCAGACCGCCTTGATGCCGAGTTGAACAGATTCGAAATGGAAACCGAAGCAATCGAACTCAAACGCAAACTCGCGATTCTGCTTGATTTTGACGTTGAGGGTCAGTTCAATCCGGTCGAACCGGAGGTTGTGGCGCATCTTGAGGAAACCGAAAAGCAGTATTGTCTGTCATCATGGGAAAACAGCGTCCCGATACACAAGGCGGAATTGGAATACGACAAGGCCAGGCGCGACGCCGAATACAAATCGGCCGGGCATGGCCTGACCGGTGAACTCAATTGTAATTACTCCACCGGACAGGGAACGGTTGAAACCGACGGTATTGACGAAGATATCGACACGCGGGGATGGGAAATATCGCTTGATTTCACGTATCCGCTCTGGGACGGCGGTTCATCGGGAGCGGAAATCAAGTCCGCCAAATTGCAGGCCGAGCAGGCCCGGCTGGAATTCCAGCGTGAAAAACAAAACACCCGCGCGGCGATAATTAACCTGATCAACCAGCTTGATGTCAGCTACCGACGTCTCGAAATCATGCGCAAGCAGGTCGAGCTGGCGCAGAATCGTCTTGAAATCGCCCGTGGCAGAATGGAAGACGGTCATATCTCGGAGATAACATTTCTTGAAAGCAAAACCGATTACCTCGACGCCCGAGTGAAATACCTCGAGGAAATGGAAACATACCTGCTGAACCGGGCTGAACTCGACGGGAAGTATCTCCGCGACCAATAAATCCGGCGTACGATATATCCCCTTTGACATCGCCAGGAGAATTCCGTTAATTGGCGCATGTCAATACACACCGTCAAACGAAACTCCATTCTGGCCGATCTCGGTCTTCTCTACGCCGCCGCAATCTGGGGCGCGACATTCTTCATTGTGAAATCGACACTGGATGATATCGATCCGGTAGTATTGGTCGGATATCGCTTTCTTATCGCCGGACTGGGTTTATTGGTCTATGTCTGGCTGTCAGGCCGTCGGCTGATAGCCGACCTGAAACAGGCAATCGTACTGGGAGTCCTGCTCTGGATATTGTACATCCCGCAGACAATGGGTCTGCAGTATACCACGGCCTCGAATTCCGGGTTCATTACCGGCTTGTTTGTAGCTTTTGTGCCGGTGTTTTTGCTGACTATTTTCAGGCGACGGCCGACCGTTCCGGAGTTGATTGCATCGCTGCTATCACTGGTCGGTTTGTGGGTGCTGACCGGCGGCCTGGTTGATATCAATATCGGCGATATGCTGACCGTCATCACGGCAATGGCATATGCTTTGCATCTGCTCTATGCCGATAAGTACATGAAAGGCGGCATCGATCCGTTCGTTAGCGCCTGCCAGCAGTTTATTATCGTCGGCGTTTTGAGTTTACTCACGGGGCTACTATTTGACCTGCCGTTTGGAATCGCTTCCCACCGGACGATGAGCATGGTGATTTTCCTGGCGGTGTTTCCGACGCTGTCTGCTTTTGTGATACAGATGGTTGCACAGAAAATCGCCAAACCGCTGAGAGTGTCGCTGATTTTCGCACTGGAGCCGGTATTCGCGGCAATGTTCGCATGGACACTCGGCGGGGAGATATTTGTATTGCGGCGGGCTATCGGTGGTCTGCTGATCTTCGCCGCGCTGGTGGTTTCCGGGATGCGGCCTCCCGGAGTGGCTCGGGCGGGAAAAAGCCGATCTAATCAGGATCGCCGGTCATGATAAATCCTCCCCACAACAACGGGTGACCATGCCCGTTCTGTATCCGTGAATAAACAAGCATGCGCAGTTCGGCCTCACGAAGAGCATCACGCCGCGATTTCCCATCCAGCCAGGCTTCATAAAAATCATGCATTAAGTGCGCGGTTTCCTGATCGGGGACTTTCCACAATGACATGCACACCGCTTGCGCCCCGGCATGACGAAAGGCGCGTTGCAATCCGAAGACGCCTTCCCCCTGAGAGATATCACCCAATCCGGTTTCACAGGCGGAAAGAACCGCCAGTCGGGTTCCGACCAGATTCAATCCGGATACTTCATACGCGGTCAGGATACCGTCATCCTGCCCGGGGTTGGCGCTTTGCTCCTCTCCGGCATGGTTTGCTCCGGCAAGAGCCAATCCCGACTTTAAAAGCGTCGTGCTGAGTGCGGCCGATCCGGACGCGGAATCATCCTTGCAGAAAAAACCATGCGTCGCCAGATGCATGATGGCGGGTGGTTCGCCAAGCGCCTTCAGGGCTTCTTCCCGCGCCTCGGGACCATCGAGACGACGCACTGTCATATCGGTCCCGGTTTCCAGCATCTCGGCAATCGCCGCTACTTCTTTTCGGCTGTAACGAAGCGGCACGAATTCGGTATGCAAACAATCTGCTGAACGCGCGGGCGTAGCGAAGGCCAGCCAATCGCGTGTGTCGGTTTGCTGGTCATGGTCGAATGCGGCCATCAGCCCGATCGCATCGAAGTCGGGATCGGCGACCAGAACGGCTTGGGATTCGATCGTGGCAAAATTATCGTCACGAAGCAAATCCCGCCCGGAACTCAAGTAACAAATACGATGCGATTCAATCAGGTACGACGTATCCGAATCCGACAGGATTTCGAATGCCAGCAGGTTGAGCATTCCATCCGGCGCCACATACAGATCATAACCGGTATCGTTGTTTTCCAGCAACGGCTCCATCACCAAAGCATACAGCCGTCCCGTAACGACAGCCAGCTGCTGTTCGAACTCGGCGGCCAATGGAGAAAAGACCCCCGCATACGAATCATACATCATTTTCCGCGCAGTCTGTACCAGACTGTCGATCGCACTGGCATCGCCCAGATCAACAAGCCGCATATGCTTTGACCGATCAAGTGTCATCGCCAGATAACACGGTTTGGCGAATCGTTCGGAATCATGACCGACCGCGGCGTAATCATAAGGAATATAACGCAAATACTCGCAGAGCAACCCCCGCTCCGGGAGTTCGGCGGCCACGTCGGCAACTCCAAACCGACCTTGATCGAGTTTTTCTCCAAACGCGGCACATCTGCGACTCAGTTGCGTATCCAGTGAATCCTGTGTCCGAAGCAGTATTCTGACGCTGTCACCGATCCCGGCACCCTCTCGGAGACCGACCATAAACGAATTGGCAATTTCGGTGCGGATCGCATCGCGCCGGTCGAGAATGGCATCCATTTCCTGATCGTATGCACAAAACGTCACTTCTTTTTCTGCCATCATGGCATCCAGTACTGCGGCTTTTCCCTTGAGTATCATTTCGAAGACCGATGATATCGCCGTCGAGTCGCCGGATAACAGCGCCAATGACAAAAAGGAATCATCTATTAATGGGTGTTCATCGACCCAGCGCAGTTTCAAATCTTCGGATGCATACGAGAAGGCATACTCGATTAACTGCTGTCGGGATGCGATCAACCGCTGAAAAGCGCGAATGCCCTTATCGAACTTGCCGGCCAGACCGTATAATCGGGCCAGCGCTTCGGCGGTATAACTGAAATTGGGATGCATTGGCCCCAGCAGGCTGTCCGTGATTCTCAGGGCACATTCATATGGTTTCTCGGCATCGGCATATTTTCCCTGATGCTGGCAGACATCCCCCAGGAGTTTCAACGCCAGCGCGGTCTCGGCGCTTTCCGGTCCAGATGTCTTTTGCCAGATGGCAATCGCCCGCCTGATCATGGTTTCGGCCTTGTCATATCGCTTCATGTGCCGATACAGATTGGTCAGGTTAAGCAGGGTATAGGCGATATTGGGATTGTCCGGTTCCAATGTCGCCTCGCGGATTGCCAATGCTCGCAATTGCAGCTGTTCAGCCGCTTCAAGATTGCCGGTTTTCCTGAGAAGAGTGGCCAAATTGTTGAGGCTGTATGCCACATCCGGGTGATCCGATCCGTACACCTGTTCGCGGATTTGCAGGGACTGCTCAAACAGCGGCTTGGCGTCTTCGTATTTGCCGATCATATAGTACAAACAGGCCAGATTGTCGCAGGTGGTTGCAACACTGGAATGCGCCATCCCCAGTTTTTGTTTCTGTATTTCCAATGCTCTCAGAAACAACGGCTCCGCTTCGTCATAACGGCCGATGGTCAGGTTGATTCCCGCCAGTTCGGACAGGGCACTGGCAACCGTCAAATTGTCGGCACCGTAAAACCTCTCGTGAATATCCAGAACCCGTTTATACAAATCGATGGCATCCTGATATCGCCCCTGGTGCTCATAGCATGCCGCCAGACCATGCAGACAGGACGCCATTCGAATGTGATCGGGACCAAGTGTCTCATCGATAATATGAACGGCACGATTCAGGATCTTTTCCGCCTCTGCATACCGGCATACGTCGTTGAGAAGAATCGCATACTCCCGCAGGCTGTTGCCCACGGCGGGATGGGTCGGCCCCAGGACCTGTTCATCGAGGGCAATAACGCGAACGCACAGCGATTCCGCCTCTTCGTAGCGCCCCTGAAATCGGTAAACCGTGGCAAGATTGCCCAGCACGATGGAGAAGGCGGAATCATTCCGCTGTGCAAGGGACTCATAATATGAGCGAACCGTGTTCAACTCCCGTTCCGCATCATAATATTTTGCCTGTGAAATATACAGCCGTCCCAGTTCTCCATTGATTTCAATGCGGCGGGGATTATCGACATCAAACACGGCAGATCTGATTGAATCGGCCAACGCAAGATATCTCTCACAGTTTGCAAAATCCCATAATTCGTAATAGGATTTTGCCAGTGCAATATAGATTGTAGCCCGGACGGTGTCGGGAAGATCAGACAGCCTGACGGCGGTCTGATCGGCGGCTTCGGCCAGCATCAGCGCTGAATCGTAATCATAGGACAGAAGTGCCTGTTGCGACCGGTCAAGCAGGTCGTAAACATCCTGAAATTGTGACTTGTACGTATCAGCCTTGGCAACACCGGCGCCGAAAAAGACAAGTATCGGCAGCAAGCCCATCATTGTACGGAATAATATTCCTGAACGCCGCAACGACACACAGATACTCCTTATGTATTTCTCCACCACCCGCCTGAAAGCAGGCAATACTATACATCATTCAATTCGAAACGGATATACCTGTCGATCGTCCGCATGATCGCCCGTCTCCGGAACAATTTCCAGCCGGTACGATCCGGAATGCATCAGATCGGCGGGAAACAGAATACTGCCAACACCGTACTCGTCAAAAGCATCAAACGAGGGTACCACCAAAATCTCGTGATCGTCATCCGACTTAATTGTAATGCGGTATTGTACATTCGGGTCAGCATCGCGATATAAAAACGAAATCACGCCGTCTCGACGCAAGGACACACACAGTGTTGGGGCTGATGTCGCTCGCGTGGGAGAGAGAACAATAGTCTGAAGCGGTCCGATGGCAGATTTGTGCGATGGTATCAATCCTCGGTAAGCCGGGTACGCAAGGATGAGAATCAACAGTAGCAAAAATGCCGGACGCAGGATCAATGGACGTTTCGGCCAGAGATATTCACGCCACCGATTCCGTTCGGATGATCCTGATGACTGCCGAATTTCGTCTTTCACTGTCTCGTCGGAACGCAAGATATCGGCCGACGCTTCGAATCGTTTGATTTCCGCAAAGCAGAACGGGCAATTTAGCAGGTGTGTTTCAAACCGTTCCGTGTCCTCGGCGGATAACACCCCCAGTTCATAGGCGTGGATCATCGCGCCGACTTCCGGATTAATGCATTTTTGTGCATCCATTAGTCATTTCCCCCTTCCAGACAATCACTCAGCAATTTCCGGCCGCGATTCAACATGACATACATATTGCCGGGTTTAACCTTCAACCTGCGGCATATTTCTTCGGTGGAATATCCCTGGTACACCAGATTGAGAATGCGGGCGTAGCGCGGATATGACACAATCAGCTTCCTCAGGCAGACCACCAGTTTGCGCCGCAACTCGGGATTCGATTCGGTTTGAACCAAGCCGGTCATATCATCAACATCTCCGCTTTCATTTATGATTTTGCGGCGGGTTTCCCGGCGTTGATAAAAATTCCCTATTTTCCGTTTCAGTACGCCGTACGCCCAGATATCAAGCCGCTCCACGCCGGTTTCGGTCCGAAATTTACGGAGGATAGTCGTACAGGCGTCTTGGGCGATATCCTCGGCCTCCTCTTCCCCAATCCTTCGTTTGGCGAGATAAACGAATCTAACAAACAGATATTCGAAAAGCTCGGTTTCGGCGGCCTGATCACCGCCCCGGGCACGGGAGAAAAGTCGTTGTAATACAAGATGGTCCATTGGCATGTGCTCTATCATAAGAAAGTACGCCATATCGAGCCGTAAGTCAATATCCAATATTCCACAGATTCGGCTAATCTTTGTAAGAATCCCGTCATTCGCCAAACAAGCCAGATGAAATGCCGGTGATAGTGAACTCATCACAATCCCATCCACCCGACGGCTCGACGAATAGCCGGTGCAATAAAGCACACCGGCAATGAAAACAGGAAACAACATGGTAAACTGGTTCATTCGCAATGAACGCCGTTCGCATTGTGAATTGATAACCCGCACTATTCCCTCAACACCTTGCACCAAAGGAGGTAGCATGAGAACTATGCGCATGATCGCCGGCGTGATATGTGTCACGCTGATACTGAGCGGGGCAGTCTTTGCCCTGAACACCGGAGAGGGGAAGACCAACCATCCGGCAGATGAACCACTCGGACTGATTGTCAAATTCAAGAGCAATGCTAATTTGACACTGATCGATGGTTCAAGAAGCCGCTCGACGATAGGACTGGCGGCCGTTGATGCCGTCAACAAACGGTTCCGGGTGGAGGAAATGGTATCACTTCTGGATAATGCCGCACAGCTTCCGGAAGATCACCCGTTTAAAAAGGTGTACACTGTTGCCATTCCGGACGAGGCGGACATGTTGGCATTGAAGGCGGCTTACGAAGCGTTGCCGGAGGTCGCCTATGTCGAGTTTGAATACCCGCTGAACCTGTATATTTTGAAGGGATCGGGAAGACCGGACCCGATTATCGATCCCATCATTCCGGGGCCCAGTGATCCCTTGTATTCATACCAGTGGCACCTGCACAATGCCGGACAACTGCATCCCCATGTCAAGCGAGTATTCGGCCCGGAAAACGACAGTCTGGTTTACGTGCAAGGCATCAGTGGATCGGATATCGCCGCCAATCCGGTGCTGGTAGATCCCCCTGAAGACGCCGACACGGTGGTGGTGGCCATTATCGATACCGGCGTTGATGACACGCATCCGGAACTGCAGGGACGGATGTGGATCAACAGCCGCGAATCTTCCACGCCCAACGGCATGGATAATGATAACAACGGTTATATCGACGATCGTTACGGATGGGATTTCTCCGCGTCCGACACGTTATTGTACGACGACGACAATGATCCCGAGGATTATTATGGCCACGGCACCCATTGTGCCGGAATTGTGACATCGATTACCGACAATGCCTACGGAATCGCCGGCATTTGTCCCCATGTGGTCATTATGCCGCTTAAGGTCTTCCCGCTGGCGGTCCCCTCGAAACTGGTCAAGGCGATCATCTATGCGGCGGACAATAACGCCGACGTCATCAATCTCAGCCTCGGATCACCGTATGCCAACATGGCCATGGAAGAGGCGCTGAATTACGCCAAGGAACGAGGCGTGGTTATTTGCGCGGCCATGGGCAACACCGGCGACGAGTACATTTCCTATCCGGCCTTTTACGATGCTTGTATCGCGGTCGGCGCAACCAATGATTCCGATCATGTGACAACGTTTTCGACCTATGGTAACCACCTCGATGTGGTCGCTCCGGGCGAGGCCATTTTGTCATTGCGGGCCGCCAACACCGATATGTATGCCGAGGACAATGAACCGTGCATTCACATTATCAATGGGTATTACTATCTTGCCGACGGCACCAGTATGGCCTGTCCGATGGTGGTCGGCGTGGCGGCATACCTTCGGTCGGTTTCGCCGGGACTCGTCCCCGATCAGGTCCGACAGATAATCGAACAATCGGCCGAGGATTTGACTGATCCGTACGGAACAGGGGCCAACCTTCCCGGATGGGACATCTACAGTGGATATGGCCGGGTTGATTTGTATGCCGCTCTCCAGCTGGCGCCGCTGACCCGGGCCAAAATCGAGGTCCCCGAACCTAATGAAGTCTACGCCGGTTATGTAATGGTAAGTGGCTATACCGATGGTCCGCTTGGCACCGCCGCTTATCTGGAATGGGGAGAAGGCCCAACACCGTCAACCTGGAACCAGATTACGCCGGTGAGTGTCCCGGCCAGCGGCATTATCGGAACCTGGACCCCGTATCCGATGGCGGGCAGATATACCATCCGTCTGCGGGTCGGTGACAACAATATCGACCAATCCACTTTCTATCTGGCGCACCAGCATGTCGCCGATATAACCAATCCCGGCGATCAGGATACCGTGGTCAATGAATTCAGCGTTATCGGCAGTGCCCACTGCAACCTGTTTACCCATTACATTCTGGAATGCAAACCGGTGACGGAACCGCTGGATGTCTGGGATGAAATCGCGTATTCGTCGATCCCCGGCTATGAAGACACACTGGGGGTGTGGTACTCGCATTATTACGATCCCGGCGATTACCTGCTTCGTCTGCGCGTGTTCACTGTCAATATCGATACCGCAGTGGTAGTCGATACCGCATTGGTGTATGTCGGCCCCTTTGATGCCGGAAACACCTGGCGGGTTGACCTTGGCGCTACTGGATCGATCATGCCCAATTACGGGGATTTCGACGGTGACACGTATAATGAAATCATCATTGGCACGACCAACGGCGTCAAGCTGTATAATCTCGATGGAACCGAGAAGTATCTCGAGACGGTCGCCAATCTTCCCGCCGGTGATTATCGTATTCCCATTGCCATCGGAAACATGGACAACGATGGCATTGACGATTTTGTCGCGGTCAATCAGACCACATTCACGATGTACTGCTATCGCTCATCGAGCGTCCCATATGCCATCAATTTACCGACGTTTAATACCCTGGGCGGAGCGTTTTCCGCAAGCGAAGAAGAGCATCCCTATATTCTGCTTCAGGATGTCAACAACGATGGCATCGATGAAATATACCTGAGGACCATGTCACGGAGTATGGCATGCGAGGTCGGACAACCGACCCCCGTCCACAGCAATAACAATTACCGGCAGATTCTTCCGCTTGATCTCAACGATGACGGGACATACGAAATCTATGCATATCATATGTACTACGGCGATATCATGGAGTACACGACGTCGTTTTCGACAACGAACTCGGTTGATTTGACCATGAATGGCCAGAAATTCGGCTGTTACGGTCTTTCGGCGTTTGATATCGATGATGATGGCGAACTGGAACTTCTGGCATTCGGCAGTTATTATGATTATGGTTTCTGGCTGTACGCTTATGACTACGGATTCCAGCCGGTTTCCGGATTTCCGCGCAGTCTGGGATTTCCGTGGGAGGAAGCTCCATCGATGCCGGTCTTTGGCGATGTTGATGGTGACGGCGAACTTGAGTACCTGGTAACCAAGTACGATCTATCCACCGGCATGATTTATGCCTGGAATATCGACGGCACACCTCTGGTTCCCGGCAACGGGTATTTCCTGACTGCGCCGACTCCGGCTATTATCGACTATATACTGCTGGCGGATATGAACGATGACAATCAGCCGGAAATCGTCGCCGGCGGTCATCCCAGTATCGAGGGTATTCTGGCCCAACAGAAAGGCGAGTGGCTATGGACCTGGGATGCCAGCGGACAATTGCTCGAGGAATTTTCGATGACTCTCGATCCGGACGGGTACACCCTCGATCGCTACACACCCATTATCGGTGATATGGGGCAGAATGGAAAAGTGAACCTGGCCATCGCAACCTACGCCGGAGAACTGGTTTTTATGAATTACGAGGACTATGGTTTTAATGAATGCGCGTCCCCAGTGACGTCGTACCGTTACCATCGCACTTTCGACAACATCGGTCCGTCGTTCAGTGACGATTGCTATGCCTTTATTTGCGGCGATGCCAACAATGACGACGTGGTCGATACATTGGATTGCCAGTACATTTTGGCGTATTTGTACTACGGCGGTCCCGCGCCGGTACCGTACGAGGCCGGCGATGTCAACTGCAATCCCGGAATCACTCTGGCGGATTACTCATACTTGGTCAATTATCTGCACTATGGCGGCCCGGCTCCGTGTGATTGCGGACAACCCAAACTGGATGATGTTCTGCCGGTCGAATTTTCTCTGCGGCAGAATTATCCCAATCCGTTCAATCCGACCACTACGATCACATTCAGTTTACCGACCGCATGTCAGGTAACACTGGATGTATACAATATCACCGGTCAAAAGGTCGCCACGGTGGAGGATGGCTGGCTGGATCCCGGTGAACATGTTGTAGTGTGGGATGGCCAAAATGACAGCGGAAAACCGGTTGCCAGCGGTGTTTATTTTTACCGTATCAAGGCCGGCGATCGGATTGCCACCCGCAAAATGGTGCTATTAAAATAGCCAAAGGGGTGGAAGCCTATCCATCAATATACCCAATGATGTGATTCAGCTCCCCGGCGGGACATTCGCTCCCGCCGGGTGTCTTTTAAAGCAACAATACTTGCCGGACATAAGAGAAAACAAGTCCTGCCCGCCGTTAATGCCACCTGATATCTCAAATAATCTCCCGATCATCCGATATATGGATGATAAGGATAAAATTATGCCGGGCAAGACAATAATCTATGGGGAAATAATCGAAAGCAAACAGCGTGACTCCATAAAAACATCCCTGGAGCGGATTGCCGAAGATGTCTTATGGAAACAGGATGCCACGCTGGTCGGTGAGGACCGCGATGCTTCACTGGTGTTTGTCGACCTTGATGATCCCCAATACACAGATCCCAATTTCCTTATATCGCTTGCCACTGCCGGGAAGAAAACCAAACTGATCGGCAAAGCCAGTGAACCCAATGTACAGGATGCGATCAAGTATTCCAGACTGGGCGTATCGGAAATTTTGACCGAAGAACAATGTCTGCATCGCCTGCATGAACTCGTGGCGGAATTGGAGAAAACGCCCGCCGCAACCGTCCCTCCTCCTTCCAAATTCGGGATCCATGCTCTGGTCGGGGAATCTCCGGCCATGCAGGAGATCAGATCGACAGTCAAGCTATTGGCCGACGTGGACTTTCCCAGCGCGCTGATTCTTGGCAAAACAGGCACCGGTAAGAGCCTGATCGCCAAAGTCCTTCATCATAATGGTGTTCGTGGCAAACACAACATGGTCGAGGTCAACTGCTCAGCAATTCCGGACGAATTATTCGAATCCGAGTTGTTTGGTCATGTCAAAGGTGCGTTCACCGATGCCAAATCGGAAAAAACCGGACTGTTTGAATATGCCCAAAATGGCACATTGTTTCTGGACGAAGTTGGCAATCTGTCGGCATCATCGCAGGCAAAACTGCTTAAGATTTTAGAAGATAAAAAACTCCGCAAAGTCGGCGATGTCAATGAGCGTGAAATCAATGTCAGGGTGGTGGCCGCTACCAATCTGGAGCTGGAAAAAGCCGTGCGTGACGGGTCTTTCCGCGAGGATTTGTTCTATCGACTTAATCTATTGACCATAGAAGTTCCTCCGCTATATGAACGCCCGGAAGACATTCCGGGAATCGTTGGGCACTATTTGCGGTTTTACTCTACTCTGTATGGCAAACCTGAAGTCACTATCAATAAGGAAGCCTTGACCAGCATGCAGGAATACCCCTGGCCGGGCAATGTCAGAGAACTATGTAATGTAATTGAGCGGGCGGTTCTGCTGACCAAATCCAATCAGATTAAACCCAAAGATATTAAGACGGCTCTTTCACGAGGGCGCCTGTCCATTGCTGATCGCAACCAGATCATTATTGAAATTCCGTCTCAGGGAATTACTCTGGAATCGATAGAACATTCCGTTGTCTCCCAAGTGCTTAACATGTTCCAATGGAATAAAACTGAAACCGCGAAATTCCTGAGAATATCTCGTCCTCGTCTCCGGCGTATTATCGAAAGCGCCGGATTGGAACAAAATCGACGTCACCGGTCTGAGTGACACGATTCGTTCCAGTCTGCATTTGGCACATAATCCTTTACCATACAATATCTTAAAGCAAACCCTCTCTTTTCGGGTAGAATAATTCGATCCAGTCGCGATGGTTTAGGGTCATTCTCAGACGATAGCGACATTGCGCTATCTTTTTACCTTTCAACGGATTGAGAATGACACCCCGGGTTGGCATCATGATTGCGATTACTTGAGTCCACATGAAGGAAAAAACACAGCCTACCATAATAGAAAGGAGCACACAGATGGCACGAGTAACGTTTGGCAATCCCGCCATAAGAGTCGCTTCGATTCTTATTGTTGCCGTAATGCTTTTTGCCGGATGTTCCAATTCGCCCCTGGAAAGCCCGGCCGACAACTCCGATTCACAGCAACCGGCTCTTCTCGGCCGCACCGCCGCCGCCGTAACGGCCGCGCAGTTGAACGCGTCGATATTCCATGCGGAAGAGGTGATTTCGGCCGCTGAAGGTGGACGCCTGACCCTGTTTGACGTCATTATGGATATTCCTCCGGGAGCGCTCAACAGCGACACCCTGTTCAGTATCGACATTCCCGATCTGACGGTGTTTTACAACGAGTTCGGCACCAGCGGCCTGGTGTTTAACAAGCCGGTAACGGTGACGATGTCGTATCGTGATGCCGACCTTTCGCAGGTGGTTGAGTCCACAATCCGTATCGCCTTTTTTGATCCCGAAACCCAGCAGTACGAAGACGTCGAATGTCAACTCGACATGGACAACATGACCGTTACCGCGGAACTGCATCATTTCTCCGCTTATGGTTTGATCTCTGACTGGCGTACTGGATTCCCGCTTTAACCCGGAACCGCCCTTATTATAGAGGTGACAAAGACCATGAACGTACTGATGACGAAAACGATGCACAGCGAGTTATGCTCCGGCATTACCGACGGACATGCACTGCTCGATCTGGCACGCGGTTGGTTACAGCAGGGGAATCCCATTGTCGCCTACGAATTGCTCAAATCCGCGATCAGTTCCACTGAAGCCGAACGGGATCAGTCCCTGAGAGCGCGGATCCTCAAAGAAACCGGTCGTGTCAAGATGATGCAATCCGAATGGGAGAGCTCGGAAGCATACTACCTGGAAGCGCAACGGGTGTTTGTCAGCGTTGAAGATCATAAGGGGGCCTCTGAATGTGCCCGCAACAGAGCCAACCTGCACTTTCAGAAAGGCGCATATCACAAAGCGGAGGATTTATGCAACCAGGCCCTGGATTGGGCATCGACGATTAACGATTACGAATTGAGAGCCACCATTCTCAATACAATCGCGGCGATCAAATCCGCCACGGGCGAATTACAGGAAGCATTGAAGACATTTAAACTCTGCCTGGCTGATTTCCAGAGTGCCGGCAATGCGATTCGGCAAGGCAATGTCCTGTTGAATATCGGACTGACGCAAACCGAAATGGGCGATTACGGTGACGCTGTTATCAGTCTCAATCAGGCGCTTGCGATTGCTCTGGAAGTGAAAGACCTGACACTGGTTGAAATCTGTTACCAGAATATTTCCAAATGCCATCTGAAACTAAATGATACAATTCTGGCCAAGTCGGTTATCGACACCGCCCGCAAGATTCTCCCCGGTCTCAATTCCAAAGCACTGGAATGTGAACTGAATGTCATCGATGCCAAAATACTCCGCATGATGGGTAACCTGTCTGCCGCCGAGGAACTTCTCAATAAAACTCATGCCATGGTGATGGAGCATAACCTGATCGCTCTGACGGCTGACATCCTGCTCGAGCAGGGAATTGTCGCCAGAGGTCAGGGAACGCCGGAACCGGCACGGGTTAAACTGGATGCCGCCGCAAAGCTGTTCCAGCAGCTCGGTATCGAGAGAGGTTTCAAGGATGCGGTACAGGCGTTGAATGATCTTTCAAGGAGGACGGATGCCTGAGCAGACCCGCACCAGAGTCAATGTCGACTTCCAGAGTGAGTTGGAGCACATGCTGATGGCGCGTCGCGCGGCCACTGAACCGGACTGGGCGAACACTATCACCAACCTGCTCAAGCTGGCCCGGGAAGCCAACGAGTCCTTTGAATTCGATCGGGCCGTTGAGTACCTCAACACGCTCGAAGAAATCTGGAATACCAAGGGACTGCCGGAATTCTCGCTGGAGTTGCGTTTTGAACTCCATCGGGAAAAAGGCAAGGCTCTGGCATCGCAGGGTAAGCTCGACAAAGCCACACATGAATATCAGAAAATCCTGAATTTTTGCCGAGATGCCGGACAGTTGCGGGTCAAGTCGGAGACCTTCACGCAAATTGGCCAGCTGATGGCCAAGAAGGGCGACCATGATCGTGCTCTTGGATATCTGCAACGCGCCATCGGCGCCTACCGTCGACTCGACGATCAGCGCGGTATGTGCAAGGCCCTGCGGAACCTCGGGGTGATCTACGTGGAACTCGGTGAGTTCGAAGAAGCCGAAGGCACGTACGACGAAGCGATTGCGGTCGCCCGCGAAATCGGCGATGATATGGTCTACGCCGACCTGGTCAACAATCTCGGCACGATCATGAATATGCGCGGCAAGTGGCAGAAGGCACTGGAGCTGTACCGCGAGTCGTTGCGTATTTATGAAGCCAATAAAGAAATTCGTAAAACCGCCTATACCCGAAACAACGTCGGAATCACGCTCACCGAACAGGGCATGGATGACGATGCCTTTTCCTGGTTTCAGGAGGCGTATGAAATCGCCGTGTCGATTAAAGACGAGGCACTGACGTTGATCGTTGATATTAATCTGGCCGATCTGTATCTGAAAAAAGGTGATCTTGCCGACGCGAAACGGCATTGCCGCCGGGCGGAGCAGTATCTGATCAAAACCAATCGGAGCAACTCCACACTGGTGGAAACCAAAAAGACCGCCGGGAAGATAGCCTATCATGAACAGGATTACGATTGCGCCCTGTCATATCTGACCGAGGCGCTCGATCTCAGCCGCCATATCGGCGCACAGTTTCTTGAAGCGGAAGTCCTGCTGGAGCGAGGCAAGCTGTTCATGGCGATGGAGCGGCATCTTGACTCGCTGACTGATCTGGAATCCTCCTACCATATTTATACCGGGCTGAAAGCCGACGGCAAACGGGAACAGACCGAGGAAGTAATCAATTCCCTCGAATCGTTGTACCTCGACATTTTTAATTCCATGGCGCAACGCGTCGATCGCAAAGACCAGTACACCAAGGGTCATTCCGATCGCGTGGCGTCTCTGTCGTTGCTGTTGGCCAAGGAACTCGGCCTGCGCGGGAACATGCTCAAGACTATCGTCGCGGCGGCGCTGTTGCATGATGTCGGCAAGATTCACATCGACAATACCATTCTCAAGAAGGCCGGGAAACTCACCGACCGGGAGTTTCAGGCGATTCAGAAGCATCCGGAATTCGGCGTGGAGCTTCTCCGTGGCAAGGAATTCCCCTGGGACATCAAACCGCTGGTACTGCATCATCATGAAAAGATGAACGGTCGCGGATATCCGCTGGGACTGAAGGGAGAAGATATTCCGCTTGGAGCCAGAATTATCTGTATTGCCGATGTATTCGACGCCCTGACCTCTGACCGCGTGTACCGTGCCGCGTTCGATACCGACAAGGCGCTTGATATCATGCAGAAGGAATCGGGGACGTCATTCGATCCGGTCCTGTTGAAGTGTTTCATGAATATCATTCACCAGGGCAAAGCCGATCCGGTTATCAACGCCCGCACCCGCGAAGATGAACTCTACAGCATCTGGTCGCAATGCACCATCGAGGATAACAACCCGAAACAGGCCAAACAGGCGGTTACCGCCACATAGTTCGAACGCCGGAATCACACCGGCCGAAACGATACAAGTCACTCATTACGCTTCCAAGCGGCGGCGGGACTTCGGTTCCGCCGCCATCTTTTTTGCATCCTGACGGAAAATCGCAGGAATAATCGCAAGAATCCCATTGAAAGACGCCTGCCATTTTTGTTTATTACAAAGCGTGGGAACCTAAGTTAAAAACCTCGGATCGCGTGAATGACCGAATAACTTTCGGGGGTCTTGTGTCAAATACCGAACTGGACGAGCTTTGTATCAATACGCTTCGCTTTCTGTCAGCGGATGCCGTGCAAAAGGCCAACTCCGGACATCCCGGTCTGCCGATGGGAGCGGCGGCACCGGCGTATTGTCTCTGGCATCATTTTTTAAAATGCAATCCCCGGGATCCGCACTGGCCCGATCGGGATCGATTTATCCTTTCGGCGGGGCACGGTTCGGCCCTGTTGTATGCGCTATTACATGTTACCGGATTTGATTTGTCACTCGACGAAATCAAAGATTTCCGGCAATGGGGAAGTCGTACGCCTGGCCATCCGGAATACGGCATGACTCCCGGAGTCGAAGCCACTACCGGACCTTTGGGACAGGGAATCGGCAATGCGGTTGGCATGGCAATCGCCGAAACCTCTTTGGCGGCGCGATTCAATCGTCCGGAATACATAATAATCGACCATTATACCTATGCACTGGCTGGTGACGGCGACCTGATGGAGGGGATCTCATCCGAGGCGGCTTCGCTGGCGGGGCATCTCAAACTCGGAAAACTGATTGTCCTGTACGACAGCAACAATATCACCATCGAGGGCAACACCGATTTAACGTTCAGTGAAAACGTTGGCGGGCGTTTTCAGTCATACGGCTGGCATACGCAAACGGTATCTGATGGCAACAATGTCGAGGCGATTGCCGGTGCAGTCGAAACGGCACAACAAGAATCCAATCGGCCATCGCTGATTGAGGTGCGCACCCATATCGGATTCGGCAGTCCGCATAAACAGGATCAGTCTTCCGCCCACGGCGAGCCGCTCGGTGAAGAGGAATTGCGTCTTGCCAAGCGCAATCTCGGCTGGCCGGAAGACAAGATGTTTTATGTGCCCGATAAAGCCCGTGATCGTTTCCGACAGGTCATTGCCCGAGGCAAGGATGTTCAGGATAAATGGCAAGTGCTGTTTGCTTCCTATGTGAAAAGATACCCGGATCTGGCGGAGGAATTCCAACGGGCTATAAAGGGTGAATTGCCCGTCGGCTGGGAAAACGACCTTCCGCAATTCACTCCCGCCGACGGACCGTTGGCGACCCGTGCGGTATCCGGCAAGGCATTGAATGCTGTTGCGAAGCATCTACCCGAAATGATGGGCGGTTCGGCTGATCTGGCGCCGAGTAACAAGACGTTAATAGCCAATGACGTCGATTATTCTCCCGCCAACAGGAGTGGGCGGAATATGCGTTTCGGGATTCGCGAACATGCCATGGGGGCGATTGCCAACGGTATGGCTTATCATAAGGGCCTCATTCCTTATTGCGCAACGTTTCTGATCTTCAGTGATTATTTGCGCCCCGCAATCCGTCTGGCGGCACTGGGGAAACTTCCTGTTATATATGTCTTTACCCATGACAGTCTGGCTGTCGGCGAGGATGGCCCCACCCATCAGCCGGTTGAACAACTATTGGCTTTGCGTGCGATTCCGGGGTTGGTTGTAATACGTCCCGCCGATGCCAATGAAACAGTGGCGGCCTGGCAATATGCCATCACTCACCGGGATCAACCGGTGGCATTGGCCCTGACCAGACAGAAAGTACCGGTTCTAGATAAGACAACTATCCCCGGCATTGCTGAGGGAGTTTCCAAAGGCGGTTATATACTTGCGGAATCATCACGGGAAAACGACCCGGAGCTTATCATTGTCGCGACTGGGTCCGAAGTTCATCTGGCTCTTGAAGCCCATAAAAAACTTACTTCCGAGGGATGCCAGATCAGGGTTGTCAGCCTGCCCAGTTGGAACCTTTTTATGCAACAGGATGAGAGTTACCGCACCCGAACAATCCCCGGGAACATCCCGATAATGACAATAGAGGCAGGGGTTTCATTGGGATGGCAGTCATATGTGGAAACAAATGTCACTGCGATCGGGGTGGATCGGTTCGGATCATCGGCTCCCGGCAAAATCGTCATGGATAAATACGGATTCAACGTGGAAAACGTCTGTCAGAAAGCGCATTCGTTGATCCAATGTCGAGTGTAAAAGGGGTCGATTCAAGGCTGAATATCCGGCGTAAATAGCTCAGAAAGCCAATCATCGGCGCCAAAACAGGCGCCGATGATCAAATCAAACGCATTTTTTCGGCAATATGTAAAAAAAACAGGGGGGATCGGCATTTTTGGGCCGGTTAAATACTCTTGCATATGAGTTGGGTGGGTAATTCGCTAGGAATCAAGAGAGTTATGCCCGGCTCATGGCAGAGATTGCTGGACCAGATTACATAAATTACCCTCTGTTTTGTGCTTAGCTGGCAGGGAGTGAATTCCCTAACTCACTTCCTGCCCTTTCTTTAAAAGAAGATCGAGGGAGAAAATGGAATAAGACGGTCGGGGACCGTATTCGGCGGTGACTTTAAAAATCAAATTGTTTACATTGGCATCGTGGGTACCTATGACAGCACCAATCTGATATCCCTGGTCAAGCAATGCCGTGAAGGGGACAAACGGGCCTGGGAGATTCTGGTTCGACGCATTACACCGCTGATATTCTCGATCTGTCACGACGTGGAATTGAGCAGAGACGAACGATATGATGTTTTGGGACAGGTGTTGTTGCTGTTGCTTGAACATCTTGATAACGTTAAGTCGGCGGATAAACTGCTTTCGTATGTTGCCACTATGACACGCCGGGAAATATACGCCAGACACAGACGGTCGTTATATTTCCGCAATGCCCGCGATACCATGATCGAGCAAATGTATCAAGCACAACCCGGAACGCCCGACGAAATATTCGAACAAACCCGGACTACCGAGGGCGTGATGCAGGCGATGGCGCTGTTGCCCAAAAGAGATTATGAACTTTTATACGCGCTCTTTTTCGATTCTGCGCAACCAAGCTACGAGGATATATCGGCGCGACTCGGGATCGGTGTGCCGACGATCGGATCGGCGCGTGGGCGAGCATTGCGAAAGCTGTATACCATAATGAAAAGAAGGAATTTCTTTGATTGAGAAGGCATCTACCATAAACCCGGAAAAGGAATTATCGGGACCAAGGGAATGAAAAACAAAGAACACATAATCGATCTGTTAACGGCGTATGTGTGCGGAACGCTTTCTTCCAAGGAACGACAGCGGGTCGAATCATGGCTGAGGACTGACCGCGAAGCGGTGGAGCTGTACGAACTCGTTCGGCACCTGCACCGGACCGGGAAAACGACCGACTGGCAACAGACTCAGGACACGGCGGCCAAACTGTCAAAGCGACTTTTTGATGATTTTCAAAAACGGAAAAAGGCCGGACCGATGCGGGGTATTACAGTATTCGATTCACAGATGCTGCCGCTTCCCGAGGGAGTCCGACCGGCAACGGTCAGCACGCGGCGTTTGAAGTATGCATTCGCGGATATGAATCTGGATATATCCCTGTACCCGGTCACTACCGATTCGTATGAATTGATCGGCAGAATTGCGGGGCTGGAATCGTACGATGATGTCACGGTCATGCTTCGTTCGGGGAAATCCTCATTTACCGCGCCGCTGGATCGACACGGTCTGTTTCGGCTGGAACGCATTCCGACTCAAACCTATACCCTGACGGTCAAATCGGGGAAAAGAAATCGCGGGATGATTGATATCGAATTATGATAGCGCTGTCGCATATACAGTCTTTGGAAAACCGGCGACGTGTTGCCGAATATGTAACGCGGAAGTATCAGGGTGATCTGGTACGATTTATCGATGATGTCGATAACACCATCAACACCCTGTTGCGCACCGATCTGGAACAAGCCGGGCGGATTGCGTCCGCGATGGTGCGCGTGTTTGGATACCTGCCTAAAGAGTATAAGCCGCGACTGCTGGCAATACGGGGCCGGGTCGCTCACTGGACGGGCGATGAAAAAGCGGCATTGCGCTATTATCGGCGCGCTCGGGACATCTACCAGAGGAGGGGGGATGCCGGACGCGCCGCAAAATTAGGTAAGGGGCTGATGGAGGTGTACCGGTATCTGGGACGGTACGATGAGGCCCTCGAAATCGGGAAAACCTCTCTGCGGTATTTTCGTCGGCACGGGCTCAACCGCACGGCCGGCGAAGTCATGAACAATATCGGCAATGTCTATCATCGCATGGACAACAACCGCATGGCTCTGAAATACTACGATTGGGCCAGAGACATCTTCGCCAAGGACGGCGGAATCCCGCTGGCGGTGGTCGAATACAACCGCGCCAATATTTATGCCAATCTCAATCGACTGGACGAAGCGGAGCGGTTGTATGCAACGGCGGCCAAATTGTATGAGACCACCGGAATGCACATCGCGAAGTGCCAGGCGAAATATTCGCTTGCGTATTTGTATTTCTTGGGGCACAAGTATACCCAGGCGTTAAAGACCTTCGAAGAAGTATATGACGACTTCGGCCGTCTGGGCGACCGTAAATCGTCGACCGTGACCCAGCTTGATATCGCGGAAATAAATATCCAGCTCAATCAGTTCGGAAGCGCCATCGCCATCTCAGAGGACATTATCCCGACCTTTCAGATTCTGGGCATGACATACGAACAGGCCAAGGCACTGTTTTTTGCATCAGAAGCCCGGGCGCGGCTGGGGGATTATCACCAATCACTGCAGCAGCTGAAAAAAGCCAGGCGGCTGTTTATCCGGGAAGGCAATATCCTCTGGCAGGGGATGGTGAATATCGCAAGAAGCAGACTGCTTGTGGCGCAAAAGCGATATCCTCAGGCGCTGGCGGCGGCGGCGGAGGCGATTCGTCAGTTCAGCCGCAGTGGCGACATTCGCCGGAAAAACGACGCCGAGATCGCCAGGCTGGACGTGCTGGTGGCATCGGGCAAACACCAGCAGGGATTCCGGCTGGCGGACCGACTGGCGAAAAGAAAGCTGGTCGGGTATCAGCGCTATAATCTGGATTGCCTGGTCGGGCGCTGTCTTTTCGAGCGCCGGGAATACACAGCCGCGCTGGCCAAATACAAATCCGGTGTCCGCAACGTGGAAAAGATGCTGACGGGATTGTATCCGGATGAAATCCGGCATTTCTTTGTGATCGACAAGTACGACTGTTATAAAATGGTGGTGGACTGCCTGCTGAAAATGGGGCGGTATCGCGATTCGTTCATGACCAACCTGCGGGCGCTGGAGATTATTAACGGCGAATTCGCCTTTGCCTCCCGTCTTGAAGCGGAGGTTCCCCGGGAACTGCTCGATCAGCGCAATGCTCTGCGCGCGGCATTGAAACGATTGCACCATCCGTCGAAAAGCGATTACCGCCAGGAAAGCACCGACTCAGTGTACTACGTATTGGAGCACCAGCTCTGGTCAACCGAACGCAAAATGCGGTCATGTTTGTATCCCGAACACCCCTCACGAAACCGAACCCCTCTGGTTGGAGGCAACCTGCAAACCCGGCTCGAGCCGGATGAGACGATTGTCAATTTTATCTCCATGGGGACACGTACGGGGGCGTTTTGCGTGACATTGGATCGCGTGCGGTTCATTGAATTCAATGTGTCGACAACTGCGCTGGAAGTTGTACTGCGCAAATTGCATTTTATTTTTGAAAATTCGGTCTATGATCGTGCCGATGCCTTGGCCATGAAGGAAATGGCCGATGAACATCTGCGGGAAATTTACAGCGATTTGATCGCGCCACTACAGCCATACCTTGCGGGAAATCGGATTCTTATTCTCGCTGACAGCCCGTTCAATCAGATTCCGTTTCATGCCTTGCGGGATCATGAAGGCCGTTATCTTAACGAGACGCTGTCCATGCACATCGCCATCAATCCGAATGACATGGAGTATCGTCGGATGTCTCCGGCCAAATGGCAAACCCGGCGCAATGCCGTTTTTGCCGTTTCATCGGACCTGTTGCCGTCAATTGAAACCGAGACCGGCCATATCAAGAAGGCGTTTTCCAAAGCCCATGTCTATATGGCCGACAAAGCTACCTGCGACAACCTGACCAGAGAATTGTGCAATTGCACCGGATTCGTTCATATCGCGGCCCACGCCTCGCGATCTTCGGAAAACCCGCTTTTCTCGAGAATTCTGCTTTACGAGGGGCCGTTTTTCCCCTTTGATTTGTTCAAATCGGGCGTGAAAGCTCAATTGGTAACGCTTTCCGGTTGTCAAACCGCCGCTCCCGGCTTATATTACGGTAACTCGTTCAGCCTTGCCAAAGCCTTTCATCAGGCGGGCGGGCGGTACGTGCTGGCGTCGCTCTGGCCGGTGTCGGATGATATCAGCATGGGGTTTATGATGACGTTTTACAGGGCGCTGGCCGATAAAAAAGACATACAGGCGGCTTATCGTTCCGCTTTGCAAAGAATGAGTGACAGCACGAACAACCCGGCATTTTGGGGAGCGTTTGTTTTGCTGGGTGTTTAGAAGAAGAGAGGTTTCCATGCACAGGCACAAGACATGTGGGGGAACATACCGCTTTTTAGTACTGCTGACGGTATTGATATTGCCGTCCATTCTCTTCAGCCAGGAAACGATGATTCCGGGAAAGGTCATTGTCGGGTTTTACGACGGATCATCGCCGGAAGCAACCGCCCGTCGCGTCGGAGCGAAAGTCGTTCGGTCAATCCAGAGTATGAATGTCCACCTGCTGTCATTTTCCGAATCCAATTCAATCGACGACATGGTCACAAACCTTTCATCTCAGCCCGGTGTAAGATTCGTTCAGCCGGATTATGTGATGTCTCTTCCCGAAACGGGACAGATCAGCCAGGAATTCCCCGATGGAAACCGTCCGGTGTACGTACGGGGAGTCAGTCCGGAAACCTATTACAAACAGCCGGGGGTTTACAATATCGGCGTTGATTCCGCCAATATCATCGCCACCGGGACCGATGTTTTGGTTGCCGTAATCGACAACGGATTTGATTTTGATCATCCGCTGTTCAAACAGGCCTATATATCTTCAGGATATGATTATATCGACTTCGACAACGATGCCTCTGCGGAACCGGGGACATTGCAAAGCCACGGGACTTTCGTGGCCGGGATTGTTGTTCGCGTTGCGCCGGATTGCAAACTGCTTCCCCTTCGGGCATTTAATGAAGAAGGCGTCGGCAATTGCTTTGCCATTGCCCAGGCGATTTCCAAAGCAATCGACGATGATGCCAATGTCATCAACATGAGTTTCAGTATGTATCAAAGCAATCCGTTAATCGAACACGCTATTACGGAGGCGGTCCGGGCGGGCATTGCGCTCGTTGCCGCGGTCGGAAATGACAGCTGTGACATAACATCATATCCCGGCGCATATCAATACGTGTTGGCGGTTTCGGCCATCAATGATGCCGATGTTCTCGCGAGTTTTTCGAATTATGGCGACTATATTGATATCTGTGCACCGGGAGTGGATATTTACAGTGCACTGTCCGGCGAATATGAATGGGGCACCTGGTCGGGAACATCATTCGCCGCTCCGTTTGTCAGCGCCGCCTGCGCATTGGTGCTTGATTTAAAGCCGGCCTGGAAATCCAGAAAAGTCTGGAATCATATCAAGACAACTGCCAATACCGATCTAGAATGGGGGACAGTGCCGCTAAACGATCCGCAGTATGGCGATGGCTGTATCGATGTATATGAAGCGGTTTTGAGTATTATCAAAGGCGATGTCAATGACGACGGTGAAGTAAATTTTCTTGATATTGATTTCTTAAACCGTTTTGTCAATATGGCCGGACCGGCGCCTCTGCCAATCCGCGCTGTCGGCGATGTGGACGGTTCCGGACTGGTGGACACGGCAGATGTCCGGATTTTGATCGAGGAAGTATACAAAAAAGGCGAATAACGCGCCGATGGATAAAAGACGCTTGTTTAACGGCCCCGTCATTCACGATGGGGCCGTTTTTTTCTTCCTCAAAACGATTTCAGATCATTTGACTCTATAATTTGGCTGCAAAGCTGTCGTTTACACCGGCAGAAGAGAGAAATCCTGCATTTTTTTACCTTCTCGATACTCTCCCATTAAATGAGGATTGCGCAATATACAATGGTCAGACGAGATTTTAATACGTCTTCGCACATTCGATTACATGACAACCTCACGATTCAGGGGCTTGAATAATACCTGGCACAAGGAGGGGGCGATATGCCGCAATTGACCACATGCGTATTTCAGTTATGGGAGAACCGCTCTTCCCTCATCGGAGAATAATGAATATATTTCTAACTATCATATTGGTGTTTCTTCTGCCGGCCGTCCTTGCGGCAAAGCTTTTTCTACAACCACTGGTTGATAACGTCAGAATAGTCACCGGCACGATAGCCATGTATAATAACCTGAACCAGGCAGTTCCCAACGCTATGGTTTACGTAACCGCAACCGATCCGACCGGCGGCACGTACACTGCCGTCACGGGCTCGGACGGTACCGACGATTTTCAAATTTCCGGCGTCAAGAAGCCATCCGATGAATGGTGTTTCGAAGAGACCGATATCTCGCACGCGACCATGACGTACAGTCCCGCGGACAACAACGTCATCTCCGCATGTGAAAGCGGCCGGGTGTACGGCGACGGCGGCGATATGCTGGCTCTGACCACGCCACAGGGCTCCAGCCTCACCAATCGCCCCAACTCGTTCAATCCTGCGACCATGATCGAGATGTATCTGCCGGATGCCACGGACTGGTCGATTACCATTTTCAATATCGCCGGTCGGAAGGTTGCGGAAATAGCAGGAACTGGCCGGCAGAGACGGGCGACAACCAACTGGAATGCCGACGGATATGCCTCCGGGTATATTTCTACCGGGCGCAGATCGGGGGTATCGTGTAACATGAAAGCTATCATAAACTGAAATGATCTCTAAACGAGGGGGCGTTCGGAGTCCGGAAAACCGGTCTTCGGACAAGAGGGATCTGTCTTACACGTAATCCTCTCTTAGCAAAACGCCGCTGGCAACAGCGGCGTTTTATTTTGTCACTTTGTATTTCACCAATAAAAAAACCCCGCCATCGGGCGGGGTTTATAATTCTAATTATCGCAATCCTGACTTACATTCTACTATTTCAGCTCCGGCCATTTCAGGCTTTCCACCATAGTCAGAACTTCTTTCATCAAGTCATTGTAAAAGGCTTTTTCACAGTCCAGCAGACAAAACAGCGTATACTTGCCGTTTTTGACTGCGATCATTCCCACTCCATAGGTCCTTGGGATCGTCTCGTCCATCCCGAGCTTTTTGGTGAAATGCGAACCGCCATCCCAGCGAGCGGCCTTTTTACCGTCGATTTCAAGCGAGGATTTATTCTCGCGGTTCAGGCCGTCGAAAAACAGATTTTCCTCCAACTGCAACAGTATGCTGAGAATTTCCTTTTTGTTATCGGATTTGTAGCTGTTGCTTGCGATCGAATCCACCAGTGCGCCGGGAAGCATCGGTTCTTCGACGATATAAAACTCCAGTGTGGGGACCTTGGCCAGCCCGGGATATGCCATTAATTCGCCCGGAATTTCATGATCCTTTTGCTGAAGAACCAGGCGAATCTTCTTGTCCGGCTTTTGCAGTTCCGGCTCCCAGTTTTCCAGGAGAGTCAGCTTGAAATCGTATTCCGCATCGGTATAGACGTTTTTGTCGATGTCTCCCGATTTGGGCCTTTTCTTGCGGGCGAAGGCTGACGGCAGGCAGATTAAAATGATAAGACCGAATACAAGTAAACGTTTCATGACGGCTCGAACCTCCTTATGGGTTTTTCGTGTCCAGCTCCGCCGGAATTGCTGCGAGGGTCGTCAGAGATGAGAATCCCGGCCAAACCTATAAAAGAGATCTTTCTTTCCCGTAATAAAATAATCACGATTGTATCATTTCGCAAGTCCATTCCTTTTAAGCGCCAGACGCCAATAAGACCCCTCACATGTTTCCATTCTGCACAGAAAGAACTTCCAATCGTCAAAAACCCATATCAATAAAGGGTTGACAAGATTCGACTCCCGCCTTATTTTGCAGGCGAAGATAGTTGGGCTATACAAATTACAAACCTTCCTTCTTTACAATATTCGTATCAGCTTGGAGTATCCTGAAGGAAGCAACCGCAACATAATGCTATCCCAAGGGAGGTAAACATTATGTTTCTCTGGCTTCACAACCTGATCTGCGCCCTGTTCTTTGGGGGCAATGCACCGGATTGGCTAATCTGGTTGCATCAACTGCTTGGTTTGGGTGGCGGGTAAAATATCCCGTACACCTGATAGTCGACAAGGCGGAATTGCACTCGATTCCGCCTTTACATTGTACCCGCATTACGGATTGGCATATCGGCGGCTATCTTGCACATCGGCGAAACCTCTTATTGACAGTGGCTTTTTCAACTGCCATCTATCGGGTCGGTTTCACCGCCATCAACTCAAATTGCATTATTTCTTTATCGTGATGTATTACAATGTCTTTTGCATCCAGACCATGTCGAAATCAAGGCCTTTTTTACAGCCGATACGTTTAAATCGTCCACATTCGATAAAACCACGTTGGCGATGAAACCGAATGCTTCCGTCGTTAAGAGATGAAATCGACGCCAGAAATATCTCGATGCCGCGCTTTCTGGCTTCGGCTTCGAAATGATCAAGCATTTGTTTGCCCAGCCCTTTGCCGGTATGATCCGGCAGGATAAAATAAGTAACTTCAGCGGTGCGACCAAACGAATCCGCCGGATGATAGGGATGAATGAAACCGAATCCGACAATCTCGCCGGTTTCGGTTTTGACGACCAGCGAGGGATAATCGCCGATCATCATGAGAAACCGATCGAATAGACGGTAATTGACTTTGACACCGAAATACGCAGCAAAGCTGTTTTCCACGAAATAGTTGAATATATCAATAACGGCCGTGCGCGCATCCGGCATCATCGGCTCAAGACGGTATTGCATAAGAAAAACCCTTTTACTTCATCAATCCCGGCTGGGAAAGCATCACCCGGATTTTCGTCTCAAGCGTTCCGTCCGGATCGTAATTCGCCACGTACGTCATGAAATCCTGATAGGTCAACACCCGTCCGAGAAAATCCCGATATATGTCATTCAACATCTGCCAGTAGGCGCCGTCGCCGATTTGCCGACAGATAACATCGAGGACGTACGGCCCTTTGGCGTATATCACCATGCCTTTAGCCTGGCTGTCGAGCTGATCAATATCGATAATCGGAATATCTCCGCGCGATCCCTCGATTTCATGGTACTGCGCCAGCATGGCCTGCATTTCGCGGACGTATACGTCCTCGCCGATAATTTCCTTGTTCATCAACATGCGCGCATGCTGGGGAATAATCACCGCCGGGAGCCAGAATCCCTTACCCTGGTACCGTCCGAATACACCGGAGCCGAACCATTGCTGGGCAATCGAGACGTGCAGGGTTTCGTACTGCCCCTGGCGATAGCTGTCAAGATACTGTTTGCCGAGCGTCATCAGCCCCGTGGAAACATTCGCTCCCTGCAAATCGGAATCATCCATCAGCGTCAGTCGCGAATGCGGGTAATCACCCAGACGGTCGCTGAAAAAATCGAACACCGCCGCAGCTTCATTGAGGATATTATCCACCAACTGATCCTTCAACATGCCGGAATTGTAAAAATATATCTCCTTGTCGCCTCGGGTATTTTCGATTTTGGTGATCTCATATAAATTGGACCGTGCGAAAATGATCGGGATTTTAAATACCGGAATGGCGGTTTCCCAGACAAATCGGGCGGGATCGGCATAGGTGTCTTCTTCTATCAGATTGCCGCTTGCAATAACGATAAAATCATCCGGGACCTCGGCGATAATGGTTACGATAGCGTTATCATCGGCAATCATCGGATACCAGCGATGACCGCGATCAAGCGCCAAGCGGTCGGATTTTTGCGTAAACTGCAGAGCATAGACAAAACGCAGGATCAATTCGGTTGCCTCAACCTGATCGGGTTGCACGCCCAGATACAGCGAATCCTGCCCGCCGAAGCTGTAATGCATATTGGACCAGTTACCGGAACCGTCCGTTTTGGCCTGTATCGACTTAATCCCGGCAAACGAAGAAAACAGCATCATGAACTCGTCGATATCATCCGGCTTGGTAATATGCACATCGGCGGTCACATCGACGCGATTCGATTCTGGATCGAACGATACCTGCATGTCGTATGAAACAACATCAATCTCACCGGCAAACACAACGGATGCGAAAACAACAAGAACCGCACACAGCCATCCGATATCTGTAAAGCGCATCATATCCTCCTTTAAAAACATATCGGGGCGTTATCGTAATAGACGTATTACCCCTTGATTTTGATGATATCTTCTTCTTTGCCCAGCACAATCAACACGTCGGTATCAAGCACTTTGTACTCACCGCCCGGAGCGAAATAGAACTCGCCGGTTTGACTGTTTTTGACCGCGACCACCTGAACATGATACTTCGAACGCAGGCCAAGCTCTTTCAACTGCTTATTGAAATAAGCATCGGGCGGAAGCAGTTCCGCCACGTAGAAGTCATCAGCCAGCGGCAGGAAATCGATTAAATTCTGACGAGCCAGTGAATGGGACAGGCGAATCGCCATTTGTTCTTCGGGTATCACCGTCTCGGTTGCGCCGACCTTGATAAGGATTTTAGCATGATCAGATGAATTGGCTTTGACAATAATCGACCGCGCACCCAGCTCTTTAAGATACAGGGTGATTAAAATCGCGGCGTGCGAATCCTTGCCGGTCGAAACCACAAAACAGTCGTAGGCATCGACACCGAGATTTTCCAGAAAACTCCGCTCCGTGGCATCGGCCACGATGGCAATGTGGGCCTTTTCCTGCACGGACTGCGCCTTGTTTTTGTCGACATCAATGGCAGTCACTTTGCATGAAAGCCCGGCCAGTTCTTTGGCCACGGTCGCCCCGAAATTCCCCAGCCCGATTACACCGAATGTTTTCATATCGACTTCATCCTACCATAACCGGTTCTTCAACATATACGATCTCACCCTTGCGCGGGGGATGCGCCAGGGTCAATACCAGCGTCAGCAATCCCACCCTACCGATGAACATCAATAAGATAATAATGATTTTGCCGAAATCATGCAAATGCTCGGTCATCCCGAGCGACAGGCCCACGGTACCGAATGCGGAGATCACCTCGAACAAATTGTCGCCGAACCATCCGTGCACCATGCGATGCGGCAGTGGTTTTTCTTCGGCAACCAGTAATGTCACCAGCATGAGAACGATTATAAAAACCGCGATCAGGATCACAGTCAGGGCGCGGGAAACCGAATCAGTGCTAATCGAACGCCGGAAGGCTTTCACCGCGTTGCGACCGAGAAAACGATTATAGGCCAGCAACATGACAATGCCGAAGGTGGTGGCTTTCACCCCGCCGCCGGTCGATCCCGGACAGGCACCGATAAACATGAGAATCATGGTCAGCACCAGACTCACTTCGGTCAATCCGGCCTGGGGAACGGTGTTAAACCCCGCCGTACGGGCTGTCACTGCCTGGAAAAAGGCATTAGCCAGTCCGGATATTATCCCCATCTCGTCGAAGGCATTGTTGAAATCGGCGAAGTAAAACGCGATTGTTCCACCGACCAATAAAACACCGGTCAGACTCAGGCACAGTTTGCAGTGAAGCGAAAGCTGTCCCCGACGAAGCACCGCCAGCGAAAACAACTCGGCAATAACAATAAAGCCCAATCCCCCGCAGATAATCAGAAACGAGAACATCGCGATTACCAGAACATTACCGCTGAAGCTTTCCAGGCTGTCGCTGAATGTCGAAAACCCCGCATTGCAAAACGCCGAAACGGAATGAAACACTGCGTCAAATGCCGCCTGATCGACAGGAAGCCCCTTGCTAAACAGGGCAAACAACACTACGGCGCCTATCAGTTCGAATGCCAGTGTCACCGCGATGACGGATTTGAGAAGGCTTGTCGACGAGATTTTTCGATCGTTACCCAGTGTATTGGCGAGAATCAACCGATCTTTGAATGAAAGACGTGGCATGAATGACACCAGCAGGGCCGTAGTCAGAGTCATGATACCCAATCCCCCAAACTGGATTAACAGCAGAATCACCACCTGTCCGAATGTTGAGAAATCTTTCCCGGTATCGAGCACGGTTAACCCGGTCACGCAGACTGCTGACGTGGACGTAAACAGGGCATCGACAAATGAGATACGTCCATTCGTCGAACTGACCGGCAAAGACAATAAAACCGTCCCGATCACAATTGCTGTCAGAAAATAGACAACGATTTTACGATCAGGTTTTTTCCCCAGTAATTCCATGGCCGCCATACATCTTATAATCGCAATATCGGGAATATATGCAGTTTTTTATGATGACAAATATGATAAAATAACCCGCGTGATCGGGATTGAACAATCCGGCTTATGAAAACGAAGCTTATTTATGATAATTGACCAGCGGCAGAAGTTTAAACGGCGCGGGATTATTTCCGGCATAATTCAGGACGCCGATCTGCAGGCCACTTAGTTCTCTGGCAATATTCAGCAAACTGATCGATACGCCCGTCATCCGTTCTTTGGCCTGGCAGTATCCTGCCAGCTTGAATCCGTCGAGATTATAGCCTTTAATCAGTAATCCGGCAATTGATACGCCCTCTATATCCACACCGACAATCCCTCCGCCCGCAATGGTCAACCAGCGGATTTTACGCCCGCCGACACCTAAACCGGCAACGGAAATGCCATCGATCGTCCTGCCTCCAACCCCCAATCCGGCAACAGTAACACCGTTGACATCATAACCGCCGACACCCAATCCGCCGATCATAACACCCTCAAGACTGTGGCCGCCGATTCCGAGTCCACTGATAGCGACGCCATTGATTATATCCGCACCGACACCCAATCCGCCGATGGCAAGCCCCTTGATCTCATCGCCGCCAATCCCCAAACCGCCGATCACAACACCTTCCATCCGGTCGCCGCCAACACCCAGACCACCGACCGCCAAACCGGTCACATCATCGCTTCCCACACCCAAACCACCGATGGCAATACCGTCGAGCTCATCCACTCCCGCCCCCAAACCGCCTATAGCCACACCCGTGAATTTATCACACCCCATTCCCAGAGCGCCAATCGCGACACCGGTTATGTCATCGGCGGCGACTCCCAGACCACCGATTATAAGGCCGTTAATATGGTCCGCCGCAACGGCGAAACAGCCGATCGCCACGCCGTTGATACGATGTCCCACCGGTGCTGTCAGTCCGATTGCCAGACCGTTGAATTCAAAATGCGGATTTTGCTTGGGGACCCAGAGCGTGACATTGAGTCCGTTGACGGCGCGAACCTGATGATCGACCAGATTGATACGAATGCCGTTCAGATATTTGGAATTGCCGAAACCGATGCCGCTATTATTTACGGTTAAACCCAGCGATGAAGCCTGCGCCACACCGCCCGCCAAGATTAACAGCGAAAGGATAATCCTCAGAAACATATTCTCCTCCAACCGACAATCGGTGCTACCATAGCTATTGTAATAGACGATGTGCTGATGACAAAGTTGCAATCAATCACAGGTTGTCGATTTCCACCGGTTTGATATCATCGGCCAGATGAAATCCGAAAACGCGCGAATAAAAATACAATTCGCCGTCCAGTGCCGCCTTGATATTCTCCGCAATCCGAAATCCGTGCTGTTCGCCCTCGAACGGAATATACGCGGTGGGGATGCCTTTGTTTTTCAGCGCCCGATACATTTTCTCCGCCTGATCGGGTGGAACGACTTTGTCATCCAACCCCTGAAAGAAGATCACCGGGCTGGATAATCCGGCAATGAAATGTATTGGCGAACGCGCGATATATAAATCGACTGCTTCGGGATACGGGCCGACCAGGTGATCCATATAATACGATTCGAATTTATGCGTATCCCGTGCCAGTGACTGCAAGTCACTCACGCCGTACCGACTGCATCCGGCATGAAAAACGTCGCGAAACGTCAGTGCCGCCAGCGTGGTATACCCACCCGCACTCCCGCCACGAATCGCCAGACGATTGCCGTCGACCTTGCCGTCCGCGGCCAGAAAACGCGCGCCGTTAATGCAATCGTCCACATCGACAATACCCCATCGGCCATTGAGTCGCTGACGGTACTCGCGACCATAGCCGGTACTGCCGCCATAGTTGACATCGAGGACGGCGATTCCCCGGCTGGTCCAATACTGGATTTCGACATCGAGCGCGTCGGTCGTGGCGCTGGTCGGTCCGCCATGACTCATCACCACAAGTGGTGGACGTTCAGTATCTGTCGCGGTGAAATCCTTATTAGCCGGCGGATAAAAAAAACCATGGGCGGTTAAGCCGCCCTCGGTGGGGAACTCAATCGCCTGTGCCGCCGATATGTAGCCGGTATCGATGTGTTCGGAAGTCGAACGATGAATGGTTTCACATACACCCTGGTCGAGATCAAACGCCACCACTGCAACATAGGCAGTCGGCGAAGCACCAATATACACAACGCGCTTTTCATTGGCGCATAATGAGAAGCTCTTATGGAGAGTATGTGGCAGGTCAATTTGCCGAAATACACCGTTTGTCGTATCCAGTTTCGCCATCCGCCACTGTCCATTGCGGCAAAACGCACAGACAATAAGATGAGCGGAGACAAACGCGTACGTCGACGTGCCGAATACCCAGTGCGGCGTGCCGAATTCGGCTTCCATCGGATAAACCGCGTCAATCTGATCATCATGCCGACGATACAGATTCCACCAACCGGTTCGATCCGAAATAAAATGCAAATCACCGTCCGGCGACCATACCGGGTGACATATCGATTCGTTTTCTCCACCGGCTATAGAGCGGATATTATCGAGTGTGCCGTCGTCGTTGATATCCGCCAGCCACAATGTGGTACCGTCCCACGGCATGTTGGGATGATTCCATGACAACCAGGTCAGCTGACGATTGTCGGGACTGATACGCGGGGATGAATAGAAATCATCGCCTTGCACCAGATTTGCAACAGCCATTGTATTATCGAGATGTATCGCCGCCAGGGTCGTTACCGCTTCGGATTCGGAATCGGTATGGTCCTCCCGAACACAGATCAATCGCCGGTGTTTCGCATCAATGGTGAAATCGGCGAAGTGCATCGGCCCCGGCGGAGTAATGACTCGCGGGGCGGTATTCGGTTCCTGACAATACACGCGTCCATCGGAGAAGTTGGAGAAATACACGATTCCATCACGAACGACAAACGCCCCGCCACCGTATTCATTGACACAAGTGCGAACATTAAAATCGGGCGGGGTGATATCCGTGATTGTGCCGCTGGAACTTCGCGTCACTAAAACGCACCGGCCCTTTTCCATCGGCCGACGTTCCAGCCAGTATATGTCGTCGGCATCAAGTACCACCTGAACCAGCGCGATATGCGCCGATATGATATCATCGGTTGTAATCGGTGATTTCCAGGAACCGAATGAGGCGATGGCCGGTGTCGTCATGACTGATACTCCATACCTTTGGGAACATAGTTCTTGAACCAGGTAAAACCGCGTTCTTCCATCATGGCGAGAAATTCTTCATTGCCCTGCGGCATGAAATCCGCCTGATAATGCAAGCCGAAATAGTTCTGCACCGGGCTGAAATATCCCTGTGCTTTGACTTTCTCAATACATCTATCGGCGAACTCGTCGCCATGCACGTTACGGCATACTCGTCGCATGATTTCCAGACGTTCCTCGGTTATCTGCAATTTCCAGTTCGGATATTTATCCTGATAAGCCTCACGAATGGTCTTATCATTCGGTTCGTGATAGGTTTCATCGTGCACGACAATATCAACGCCCAGTTTGCGGCGGGGAAGCGGTCGCTGCTTGGGATAACCGAGGCAGAGCAAAACCACCGGAAAAACGCCCTTGGGCAGTTTAAACATCTCCACCAGTTCACGGAAACATTCCATGACCGTACCGATATATACCGATCCCAGCCCCATCGTGTCGGCGGCCGTGCAGATATTCTGGGCACTGATGATTACATCCTGAAAGGTGATCCAGAAATTGCGAAAGGCAGCCATGCCGGCAAAGGGCGCTATCTCCAGTTCCGCCCAGCGTTCCAGGCGTCGCCAGTCGATACAAAATAGCAAATTGGTCGCCGCGTCAGCAATCCAGGGCTGTTCACCGCACAGTTTCGCCAGCTTGGCCGCGGTTTGTTTGTTGTCGGACTTTATGATCGAATACGGTTGTAAATTGCCTCCGGTAGGCGCGTGAATCCCCGCCTCGAGTACCAGTCGCATGACATCGTCCGGAATAGGCTTGTCCTCAAAACTGCGGCAACTGGCCCGTTGTAACAGCAATTGCATGGTTGGATTGGGATATGATTGCGCGCGATCATCGTCGATTCCGTGATGCGAAGGTTCATCGTGCATGTGCATTGCTTTACTCCTGAACAGAGGTGAATGCGTTAATGCAATATAGTCATTACCTCCGGCAGAGCAAACGGTTTCGGTGCAATCAGAACAAAACCGCATTAAAAATCGAATACAAAGCCGACTTCGTATACTTCATCACTTTGATTGTCAAACGGCAGTTTGCCGTTGGTATACCCGGCATAAAAACCTTTCGATGAAACCAGCGCGGCGGTGAAATACACATAATCCTCCAGATCAGCTGATTCGACTTTATCGGACGGCGCCAGTTCTCGGAAATAGCGTACATCGGCCTGAAGGAATACCGTCGCTCCCGACGTCCTTGCGATCGGCGTCTTAAACGCCGTCTCGGCATTGATGCGCAGGTAACCGCTACTGTCGCCGACCGCGGCACGGTATGAATCATGATCGGGATCGATATAATCCAGTCCGCATAAAACGGTCGGGAAAACCGTCCCTAATGGAGTCGGCTTCGTGTCAGTCCCGGTCATCCAGCGGACCAGCGCAAACGGCCAGTCGAACACGTTCCATCCGGCAAGTGTCGAGTTGGGATTCCAGGCTTTGAGATCAAATCCAAGCTGCGTGCCCAGGACATAATTCTTCTGCGTAAACGCCTGATTCGATTCCATCCCCCCATGAACCGACAGGTCCAAATAATACTGCGTGGTCATATGATCGAAATGAATATCCAGTAATTCCTTCAGTAAGGGGCTTTGGGCGTATTCCTCCTCGTTCGTTATCATGGCCAAAAGCTCGGTTAAGGAATCAAGCTTAATTGCGGTTTCTCTGGTCGCCGTTATTGCTCCTCCCTGCGAACGATAGAAATGAAAAGACAGCGATGATTCCAGAAAGTTGAAGGGATTGTTTTTCTCATTAAACGTGACATTGCCGTCGGCGCTTGCCTGCAGGTTGATACCGGTCATGCCGGCCGAAGTGGAACTGAGAAGTGTTTGTTTAATGTCGGTTGACCAGGCATAACTCAATCCCAGATCGGATACCGAATCGGCGTCGGATCCCTTCAGCATTTTGAATTGCAAGTTCAGGTTTTTCAGGATCGCCCAGCGCTCATTCTGTGACAGGATATAGTCCAGTGCCTTGTTCAGGTTTTCCGTGTCATTCACCAGTGCCGCAAGCGCCTCCTTCACCGCACTCTTTTCGATACCGGAAACGGCAAGGTATTCGGTGAATTCATCGATGTTCATGGCATTGCCCTGCGCATAAACAGGTCCCTCCACGAAAGGCAACACAATGACAAAGACAAAAAGGAGTATTGTGTATCTAATCATCCAATTGCTCCCTGAGAAACAAGTAATTGGCATCTATGACCGCGGCCAGATCATTCATGGTCTTATCGGCATCGATAAGTACAGTCACAGTATCGCTGACCGCCTGCTCTGCCGTTTTCCCTTCTTCATACCTGGCGCAGCGTATCTTGATAAAGATATTATCCAATTGATGTGCGAGTGTTGTGGCCTGTATTTTCCGCATATCATCACTGGCGGCGGTATTCCAATACGCCAACTCTTTCATGGTAATGGCAGCCGAATCGTTAAACACCTTAAAACTCTGCTCCAGCACTCGCAGTGTTATCCAGGTGGTCAGACAGGCCGCGTTGTTTTTACTCCATTCAGCCATATTTACATGTCTCCTTCTTGACGGCTGTAATAAGCAAGTTATAATATAATTTTCATGTTATTCCTTTGGCACATATGCGATTCGTATACCGCCGGCATCATCGGTAACGCCTTCGGCTTTCACTTCCCGTCGTCCCGAAGAGCGCAGTTGCATCAGCTTGTTAAGCACATCGAACCAAAACGGCGCCCCGAGTGAAACCGCCAAGACTGTAAACAACAGGCCGAGCAGCTTGTATACCCATGGCCAGCCGAATTCCGGAAACTCCCGAGGATCATCAATCTCCGGCGATGAACCGATCCAGCCGATCGGAAGCGGAAGTTTATCCAATGCCGTCACGAAATACTCCACGCGGGCATAGGTCGAGTCGCTCTGAAGCAGGGTTTCATCCTCCGCGGTTTGCGCGGCCATGGAAACGATCGCCTCGCGGGCCGAGGAATCATGATACAACGTATCCGCAATCATCATCGAATCCAGGTTAAAGGCACAAACGACCACCACCCCAAGATAAAAGACAATCAATTGCGTTTTGCGTTTATACCATCCGGAGACCCGCGCCATGGCATCATCATACCAGTTTTCAATTGACATGCGGAATTTCGCCAGGGCATCGTCCCAGTTTTTGGCTTCGGTTCTGGCCACAGTCAGCATGGTACGCAGGGATTTCATTACCTGCGCCTTTTTGTCTTCATCGGAAACCGCGTCAGCATCTTGCCCCTGTTTCTCGATCAATTCGAACCAGTGTTCAAGAGTATCGAACGTGTCCTCTGCGTATTTTTGAAACGTATCTTTATCATCGTGTTGTTTACTTTTATCTGCATCACCCTCTGCCGGATGAATTTTCGGCGTATCTTTCTCTTTTGCCGTTTTACCCGCCTCCAGCATGGTATCGAGCATGGCCAGTGCGAAGTTTTTGGATGGCAGATATGACGGAAAAACCACCTTCAGCCATTTCCCCTCAAGCCCTTTCCGATTCGCCAGTCCCTTAACCAACGGGTGCGCCACAATTGTCTCACCGATGCTGGAATCCGCCAACAGGTTGCGAATGCCGGACATTAATACCCGGGCACGAAGAGCAATAAGCCGCGCCAGGCACTCATTGAGCGCCGAACAGATCAGACTGGCAAGCAAATAGACAAACACCAGCCCGATGATAACATCGACAATTTCCGAACCGAACATAGCCGACCTCCTTTTATGCCTGTGCCGAAGGCATGTTAATACGTATCCGGTTATATGGTCGAACAGTGATGCAACAACACCGCATCTTGCTCTAGACAAAATGATTGAAAATGCTGATGATACGGCTACACGGATTTTGGCGGACGACGTCTCCGCCGGCTTTGTCGTAATATATTGATTTGTAATGGCAACGTCAAGATTGTTAAAACAGAGATCGACCTGGAATCAGCCTCAATATCATTTGCCCAAATATCATTTTTTCGGGGGGCTGATTTTCTTGAATATGTAGCCGCCTTCGACGGTGCCCCAGACCTGATTATCAACGGAATCAAATCCCCGATCCCAGCTGATCATCCCGGTTTCAGTGATAATCACCTCGGATCGCGCATAGGCCGCGCCGTTGAGATCGCTGGTGCAGTTTTTCCCGACCGTACTGCCGACAAAAGCGGTATCACCCTTCGGCATGAGAATAATCGAGCATCCCTCCCGCTCGACCAGCGAATCCGGCGTCAAACCGGCCAGCGGGATTATATCTTTCCAGGCGCCGGCGAAGCGCAGGGGATCATCGAACGTATAGACAATGCTTTCAAAGGTGCTGTCGTTGATTTGCACGAGTTGGTAAACACGCTGGCGATAGGGACGGTCGAGGCTTGTTGCGGTCGCCTGTTCGACATACAGCCAGAACGCATCGGATCGTTCCCGCCAGATCGGTGTCATTTCAAGCCGAATATCGAAATAACCGGAATCGGCTTCCGCCTGCTGTTGCGAACTGAACGACCCGGTCATGTAGCGCAATAGTCGCTGATAATTCCCCTCTTTCTTGGCACAGGCAAACAGGCAAATGATAGTTACAAGTAATAACGGAATACCCAACTTGCGCATTTTTCCACTCCATTAGAAGGATTGTTTTTCATATAAAAATGATTTTCAACGGAGAAGACAACAGCAAAGTCCAGTGTGAATAAGCAGAAAGATATGTGGATTATTCCCGGACATACATCACCCCCTCTCCGGTATCCCTTACGATACATTGCGACATTTGGCCGGTTACCGGGAAAGGGGGCTGGTAATTACGAGATCTCGACCAACTCGATGTCGAAAATCAACGTCTTGCCCGCTAGCGGATGATTGGCGTCAAGTGTCACTTTCTCATCGACGATATTGGTCACAGTCACACTCACCGGCTGGCCGTCGGGTTGCTCCATCTGTAACTGCTGGCCGAGCGACGGGGTGATATGTTCCGGAAACTGTGCTTTGTCCACCTCGATGGTTAGATCGTCGCGCCGGTCGCCGTAGGCGTCTTCGGGTTTCAGGGTAACCGTTTTCTTGTCGCCGACCGTCATCCCGACAACGCCGTTTTCGAAACCGGGGATGACATTGCCGCCGCCGATTTCAAACTCAAGCGGGGGACGGTCTTTGGACGAATCGAAAATGGTGCCGTCTTCAAGTCGGCCCTCGTAATGGACCTTGACCCGACACCCTTTTTCCGCCTGACTCATGGGAATCCTCCTGCCATGGTTCTGTCTCAGTCCAAGCTTAGCAGAACCCATGAGAATCCCACGTAACAGCTTACACCGAAACTGTTATGTTCATTTCAGTTTATGCGCGATACCAATGTTCTCACACACGCGTTTTCACAGACTACGAAGAAAATCATTGTCCCGCAAGCTTTAATTTGGTGTCTTAGTCGAAATGCAACAAACATAACCGCACTATTCATGCAATCAAACTACGACTGTATTACTGTATTGCGATCTTGATATTCGGCCGGGACACCACGCAACAGCTTTTTAACAATAAAGATAAAGACACCAGTCAGGAGGAGATTAAGCGCCAGCGACAGAGTTGCAATCGTCACCATATCACCGCCGATACCGTAACTGAGTGATACCACCAGGACTCCCGCGCCGACTTCCCCGCGCGGCCACATCCCGATTGCAATGGCAAGACGTTCTTTCCAATGGGCTTCCGTGCGATACACAAACAACGGAAACATTTTGCCGAGATTGGCAACCACGGTTACCCCCAGCACGTGCAATGCAAGCAAATCCCATCCCATACCGCCGCCTCCGGCTGCAATCAGCGGCATGGAAAGCCCCACCAATACCATAAATATCGCCGAGACAATCAGGGCAACGCGCTGTTCCGAGGGGCATTCCGGTCCCTCCTGATGTCCCTCGCGCGCATCATCACAATGCGGATCGGCGTCTGCCGGTCGTGCCAGCATACACCCCAGGACAAAGGCCGGAAGCAGAACCTCAATATGAATGGGGACGATATCATCAAGCAGTTTACTGTACTGATAAATAAGTTCAGATACGACCGTGATAACTCCGGCGTAGGTCACCACCCACGGCCAGGTAACGGGGATTTTCAGTTGATGCAGGTATTTCCAGGCCAGCCAGAGAAGCGCACCCATAGTGATAATAATAACACCCAACTGCCAGCGCAAACCCACAATCATCATTTTTAATGGAATCATCAACAACACCGTATCCAGATCATCGAAAATCGCCAGAATCCGGGTTTTCCGAAAATACCAGGTGGCGGACAGCCCGGCGGCCGCCAACATGGAAAACAGCACACCCGCCGAGGTTGGGGCGGCAAAGCGCCCGGCCAAAAGAGTTTCTTTCCAAGTGTCAAAAGACCACCAGACGCTCGGCGGATTCAGCAGGAAGACGAAATACATGGCAACAAAAATCCAGGGAAGTCCAGCCGCCGTCGCGGCGACACCATAATCAACGGCATAGCTTTTTAAACGGGTGCGATCGATTTCAAACTCATATCCGACATGAATCATGATAAACGCCAGCGATGCCATGGTCAGCAGGCGAATAATCTCCCGCGCGGAATTCTCCACGGAATCCAGAATCGGCAAATACTGGGATCCTATCAATCCGAATATAAGCAGAATCGAAAAAAGTAAAACCTGTCTCATGTTCCTGTCACCGTTACTTGTTAATTCTCACCGTATTTATTTTCTGTCAAGTTCGCACAAAAAGAAACGCCATCCATTTATAAAAGATCCACCCGGAAAGAACAAGGAAAAACGTCTCGGCTCGGATAATACTAATCGGCGTTTTGCCTGTCCCACTCTTCGCGCAGAATACCCATTTTTATGCGATCATAAAAAACGCCGTTCACTTCGCATCCGTCGCGAATCCGGCATTCCTCCATAAAACCCAGCTTGCGGCCGACTGCCAAAACCGCCCGGTTGCCCGACCAGGTCGAAAAACCGATACGATGCAAACGCCGCTCGCGAAAGAGATAGGTAATCCAGAGATACAACGCCTCTGTTCCGGCACCCTTACCCCAATAGATGTCCTCAACAATATCGATACCGATCTCAGTCAGGTGCGGGTCATCCGCCTTGCCATATACCACCACCCACCCGATATGGACGTTGTCGACGGTTTCGATTTCAAGAAAGCCGCACGGCGGTTTGCGGTTTCCGGCCAGCCAGTTTCGGCGTTGCTTGATAATGCCGTCAAGATTGTCATCATACCATGGCCCGTCGAACTGCCACACCCGCAGACTGGGATTGTTCCATCGTTCATAATCTGCAACATCTGAAGGAACCGTTGAGCGAAGATTAACCAGCTTGCCCTTGATAATAATGTCACATATTTTGTCATTTCGTGTCATATGATTAAACTCGACAAAACCGGATGATCCGGTCACATATCACCCCATGTACGGATAATAGCCGATTTCCGGAAGCTTGATGCCTGATCCTTTGGGGATCCCCCAGGCCGTGACAACCGCCAGGATAATCCAGAGAATGTCGTGCATGCTGGCAACCATTTCGATATTTTCGATAAACTGAAGAAATACTTCCTCCGAGAATATCGACAATTCCCCGGCGACTTCTTCGCCGTACGCATCGCCCACGATATCCATAAACTGATAGGCAAAGGCAACATATTTGCCGATTGCAATTCCGAGGATCGCGGTAACCACCGCAACCAGCTGAAGCGGCAAACCCCGGCGTTTGCCGGCAAAAAGCAGAACGGCGTACCCGGTCAGCCATCCGATTGCCCACGCCATAATGCCAATTTCACGGTCGGTGACCACTGAAACGACTCCCCAGATTATGCCACCGACCACCGCGGCGAGAACTCCACCTGCAATTGCCGGAGGCAGGGCCTCGCTGCGATATTGCTGACGAGCGACTCTTGCAACGATTCTGCTGTAATGTGTTTCTACCAGATACGAGGCATCGGCACTTCGCAAGCCCTGATCGGTGAGATATTTCACCATCGATGCCTTGTCATCTCCGGCTTTTAGTCGGGCCAGAATGAATTTCGCGATATCCTCATCCGTAAATCGAGGCGGTTCACTTTCGGAAATCTCTTCTGAGTCTTCATCGCGTTCCCATTCTTCCTGTTCCTGATCATCATCTTCGGAATCATGTCTGCGATAGTTATCCATCTGATTCTCCTCCGCGAATTGCCGCCCGGAAATCAACCGGTGACAGGTTGATTGTGCGGCGTATTACCTCTGGTTATCCCGGGCGAATACCACTACTAAAAAGGTATGTTACAAATACGATGTCAAGCGATTGTTTGGCCGGAAATCAAAGAGAATACTAAAAGGCATTGCCGGATGGAACTTTATCGCGTATGGTGCGTTTGTGATAAAAACAAAGGCAGGAGTCGTTATGGATAATATAATCAAATTAAAAATCGGCGGGATGGCATGCGGTGGCTGTGCGCTGACCGTACAAGACGTCCTGGAAAAAGTGGCGGGAGTGACCGAAGCCATCGTCGACCATACCACCGGAACCGCGGAAGTGCATTATGGCGATCCCGCACCGACCGCCGATCAGTTGATCTCCGCGGTCGAACGCTCTGGCTATCGCGCCTCGACCTGAATAGAACATCATTGGTTCGAACCCTGAAGCCTCGTATACGCCAGCAAACCGCCCAGCTTCAACAGTTCTTTCTGACGATCGGTGAGAACGGCATGCGCTGTAAAGGTAAATCCCATAGTTTTGTTTTGTATCACAAACGACTTCTTGTCGACCGCGCGATGCGTATCCGCAATTATCAGTTCGTCCCCCTGGTTGATTCGATCATAATCCGAATTATCATCGAACAGCAACGGCAGAAGCCCGAAATTGACCAAATTGGCCAGGTGAATCCGGGCAAATGACTTGGCGATGACACCTTTCACGCCGAGATACATCGGCGCCAGAGCGGCGTGTTCCCGTGAAGATCCCTGTCCGTAATTTTCACCGCCGACGATGAAGCCGCCCTGTTTTTCCCTGGCGCGCTTACTGAATTCCGGATCGACCCGGTAATAAACAAATTCACTGATTTTCGGAATATTGGAACGAAATGCCAGAATATCTGCCGCCGCGGGCATGATGTGATCGGTGCTGATATCATCACCGACCTTAATCAGGACTTCGCCGGAAACGGTTTGACTCAGGGCCTCCTTGGGGGCAGCAGGCACGATATTATCCCCGCGTCGAATGGCCAGATCTCGAGCATCTTGTGCTGATGCCGGGGCAATCAGATTGGGATTGTTCTGGTTGAATTTGGGTGGCAATGCCGATGGCGGGGCATCGCCAGCCAGTTCGCGCGGGTCGGTCAAGACACCCGTGATTGCCGTTGCGGCGGCGGTTTCCGGACTGACCAGGAACACCAGGTCATCTTTCCACCCGCTTCGCCCCTTGAAATTGCGATTAAAAGCCCGCACCGATCTGGTTCCCGGAGCGGGAACATGTCCGGTGCCTATACAGGCACCGCAGGTCGGTTCGGCAACATTCACTCCGGCCTTAAGCAGATCGGCCAAATACCCCTCATCGGCGAGTTGCTCTAATGCCATCCGGCTGGCGGGATGGATAACAAAACTGACATCGGGATGCACGGTGCGGCTCTTCATGATTTTCGCAACCGCTTTCAGATCGGCATAGGCACCGTTGGTGCAACTCCCGACAATGACTTGTTCGATTTTTTCTCCAGCGACGTCACGCACCGGAACGACTTTGTCAGGTAGCGACGGCAGTGCCACCAACGGTTCGATCGTGGTCAGATCGAGTTCGATACGATCGTCGTACTCAGCATCCGAATCAGGCAACATTTCACGCCAGTCATCCGACCGCCCGATGGCATGATAAAACTCCCGAGTGATTTCATCACTGGGGAAAATACTGGTGGTTGCCCCGAGTTCGGTTCCCATATTGGTGATCGTGACGCGTTGCTGAGCGTTTAAAGTTTTAATTCCGGGCCCGGAAAATTCGTACGAATTGCCGTAACCGCCTCGGACGGTAATGCGCCGCAACAATTCCAGAATCACGTCCTTGGCACTGCACCAGGGGTGCAGTGCGCCGGTCACATGCACGTTGACCACCCGGGGCATAACCACATGATACGGCCCACCGCCCATCGCCACCGCAACATCCAGGCCTCCCGCCCCAATACACAACATGCCGATTCCACCGCAATGCGGCGTATGACTGTCCGATCCGATAGCGGTTTTGCCGGGAACGGCAAAATGTTCAAGATGGATCTGATGCCCGATGCCATTGGCCGGCTTGGAAAACCAGACGCCGAATTTTCTGGCGGCGGTTTGCAGATACAGGTGATCCTGCATATTTTCCGATTTGACCTGCAACACGTTATGATCGGCATAACAGACGGCCAGTTCGGCCCCGACCCGATCCAGCCCGATTGCCTCAAAATGAAGAAAGACCTGTGTCCCCGTAATATCCTGGATGAGAACATGATCGATGGTAATACCGATTTCCTGTCCGGGAATCAACTTGCCGCCGACCAGGTGTTCTTGTAATATTTTATATGTCAATGACTGACCCATATATCCTCCGCCGAATTGTTGAAGATGATATATACGTCATATTACGTCATAACTGACCGATTCGGCAACAAAATGTTTCTGCCCGAAAGGCACGGCAATATCGCGAGTTGCCATTATCTTCTTGACATCAAGGAATTTGCAATTCATATTGTTGCGGTAGTCTAAAGGGGTATTCGGCCCGACAATCATTGGTCGTGCAATTGATCGACTGAAGCAACAATCAGTGCAAATGCCGTCATCTACAATTCCCCTTACTATACAGTACAAGCAGATCAAACAATTCACACAGGAGGCAGGCTATGGCGTTTTACTATGATTTCAAAAGCACCGGCGAAACCAGACGTCGGATTGCATCCAGACTGCTGGCGCTGAGAGAACAGCTTGACAATGAAATACCCCAGCGTACCGTGATCGACACCCTGAACCTGGCAACCTGGAATATCCGGGAGTTCGATTCCACCAAGTATGGCACCCGCGACGAGGAGGCCTATTGCTATATCGCCGAAATTGTCTCGCGGTTCGATCTCGTGGCGATTCAGGAAGTGCGTGATGATCTCAAGGCATTGCAGGAACTCATCCGGATTCTGGGAAGTTGGTGGCGTTATATCGTCACTGATGTCACGATCGGCACCCGCGGCAACCAGGAACGTATGGCTTTCGTGTTCGACGGGCGCAAGGTGCGTTTCGGCGGTCTCGCCGGGGAGATCGTACTTCCGCCAACTTTCAGCAAGGGAGAAGGGTACAGCCCGATTCTGCAATTTGCGCGGACACCGTTTGTATGCGGATTCAAAGCCGGGTGGTTCAAATTCATGTTATCGACAGTACACATACTGTACGGATCGAATACTGCCGATGACCCGGAACGTATCGAGGAGATTCGCAAACTGGCGAAATTGCTGAAAGACCGGGCAAAGGATAAAACCGCCTGGAGTAATAACCTGATTCTGCTCGGGGACTTTAATATTTTCAGTACCGACGATATCACGTTTCAGGCGCTGACCGACAACGGCTTTATTATTCCGCAGGCATTACAGGCCAAGACATCCAATGTTTCAGGTGGAAAGCACTATGATCAAATCGCGTTCATGCTCAGGCAAAGCATGAATCTCGACAATTTGAAATCGGGAGTGTTCGACTTTTTCAAGACGCTGTACCGCGATGAGGAAGAAGCCACATATGTCGAAGCAATGGGTGACGCGTATCACACCAAAAGCAACGGTCAACGGCGAACCGACAGTCAGAAACGTACGTATTACCGCTCCTGGCGTACATTCCGCATGTCCGACCATTTTCCGATGTGGGTGCAATTGCCCATTGAGTACGGCAAGGAATACCTGCAAAGCTTGACATAGCACTCCGGCCGCTCTATACTCGAAATCGGGGAGGCGAACATAAACCGATAAACGCCGTGCTCCCCGGATTGTCGATAAGACATCATGAGAGATCGCCCCGCATTGTATGGGGAAGAACCCTCAACTTGTCCGCGTTTTTCGGTATTGTTATAATTGAAAAGTGTCGCAGTATACCAAAACGGTTTTCCAACCTGTTGTCCCATACAGTTTAATCAAAGGTCTCGCCATATCATCTCGCCGGGCATGTTTTCTGCGGTATCTGAATGGCTGACCTGTCGGCCAATTGCCATTTAGGATCAAATCGAACCCCAAGGCCCGCTCCCATATATACAAAAAGCCGGGACACAATGTCCCGGCTCTGTCTTTTTCAACGGATTTATATTTTACACACGCGTTGGTATCGGCATTTCATCCCAGGTGCGTCCATCAAGAATGCGTCCAGCCTTTTTCTTGTTTTTGCCACCCCATTGTTTGAAAAAGAATGGTACCCCCGAGTCGAAACACTGGTCACGTATCTCGACAACCCATGACGGCTCCATCGGACGTGCTTTCGGCCCGGACTCCCCGCCGACAATCACCCAATCGATCCCTCTGAGATTGAGTTTGCCAACTGGACCGAGAAGCGGCTCGATTGAAAGGAATTTAACCGCCGCCGATGTCCGGCGCAGGTGATCCACCCGGTATTTATATTTGGCATTCTCGACACTGACCCCCATCCAGATATTGGGAGTCCAGATCAATTGATTGTCAAGTTCCTGCAGACGTTGTGAACGTTTGGTCAAAATCTGAAAGCGATGCCAATCCGCCCGGTTCATAACATCGAACATCTTAAGAATAAACACGACGGGAACATCGTCGTGAAAAAGATCACTCATTGAATTGACGAATATATTCTGCGGCTTTTTCCAGTTCAGAGGATACTCCAGGATATCTTCATGCAAAGTAACGGTAAAACCATAGCGGTAGTTGACCTGCCCCATCGCCTGTAGACGTTTGGACATACGTTCGGCATAGCAGTATTTACATCCGGGGCTGATCTTGGTGCACCCGGTAATGGGATTCCAGGTCGAATCCGTCCATTCTATACGAGACGATACAGACATATAATGCAAACATACATACAGTTTTATACCAACAAACAAAATCACAAATATCCTGGAACATGCAAATATGATAATTCAATAAATTGCGCTATCACCACAGTCGCTGGCATTTGGGGCAGAAGTGCGCCGAGCGTGAACCCACTTTCTCGCGGCGAATCATTGTCCCGCAATTCGGGCAGGGTTCACCATCGCGACCGTACACCCGCAAATACTTTTGAAAACGCCCGGTACGGCCGTTGACTCCGGTGTACGTATCAACCGTCGTCCCCATCATTGTGATCGATCGTTTCAGCATCGCCTGCATGGCGCCGTGCATGGCAACAAGTTTCTTTCGGGAAATGCGGTCGGTCAGCCGCCTGGGGTGAACACCCGCCGCAAACAGCATCTCATCGGTGTAGATATTGCCCAATCCGGCGATAAAACTCTGGTCGAGCAAGGCCGGTTTGATCATGCGCGACGATTTCCGGCACAAGTGCACGAATTCCCCGGCGCTGATCTCCAGCGGTTCGGGGCCGAGATCGGCCAATCCTTCTTCCTGCATGATTTCATCCGTGTGGCGAAGGCGAACCCGCCCGAAACGGCGATAATCCCGAAAGCGCAGGACATGGCCATTGCCCAGAAGAGAAAACTCCATCAGATCATGTTTATCCCTGGAATGATTGCGAGGAACATAATGAAACTGCCCGGTCATGCGCAAATGCACCCAGAGGGTGTAGCGGTCGGTAAGATCAATCAGGATATTTTTGCCGCGACGGCGGATGGCGACAACCGTTTGGCCTTTCAGACGATTCAGCCAACCGCGCGGATTGTCGGCGTCTATTTTGGGGGCGTTGAGATGGATATTAGCGATAGTCTGGTTCAATATCACTCTGCGCAGACCGCGCACGACGGTTTCAACTTCCGGCATCTCCGGCATCGGTCAAGCCCCTTGGTACCATCCACTCCCGGATCAGGAGTTGGGTTCCTCCTGAATGATCCGATTGAGATCGGCGATAATGTCATTGACATCATGTCCATGCAATGCGGCGCCCATTTCCAGCGTTTCCAGTTTCATGCTCGGACACTGATAACAGCCGCCGTGAAAATACTTCATGATAACCGATGCGGCCTGCGGGACTTTTTCCAGGATTTCGCCCATGGTGGTGTTTTTGGTAATGGTAATCATCGGGAGAACCTCATCTTATGGATTCTGCGGATAGCTGACACCATCGACGGTCGCCTCCAGCAATTCGCCTTTTATCAGTGACGTTTCGAACTTGACAACACCGACATCGCGGGCAAACCAGCGGATGATTTCCGGAGCAATTACACGGCTTGCCGCCCCCCCCAGCGCGGAATAACTCATCCGAACCTTGACACAGTCTTCAAATAACCCAGCCGGCGTTACCACTGATTCAATTGCCATGATTTCATATGCCACCTGCACCCGGACATGGGTATTTGTCGAATCCGAGCGTATTTCCACTGCCGAGACCAGCAGCGTGTCGCCGACGATATTCGACCAGGGGGCAAAAGGCAACGACGGGACAAAATGCACCGACGCCAGCCGGGCACTGCCGAAATACATATTGTTCCAGTACACGCCACCATGTTCATCAAGGATATAATCCTCATGTGACAGCGGATGCCCCGCCGAATCGTAGTAGGTTTTTGTGAACAGGTTATCGAGTTGCCGTGTCACGACCGCTTCACCCTTGGACGAGCTGAATAAATAGCGATCACCTTCATGAAGCGGGAAATAGTCCGAGGGAATGATTTTTTTCGGACGTTCCAACCGTTCGACACACCCGCACATCATCACGGCCAGAATAATCAGCAGTATGGCAGTTTTTATTTTCATGGTTACGCCTCGCTGTTGCGACTGCGGTAATCGGCAATGGCCGCCCTCAATGCGTCCGTTGCCAGATTCGAGCAGTGCATTTTAACCGGCGGCAGGCCGTCGAGCGCATCGGCGACCTCGTCGCGCGTGAGTTTTTCCGCTTCGGCCAGCGTCCGCCCCTTCGCCAGCTCGGTGGTAATGGAACTGGTTGCAATCGCGGCGCCGCACCCAAACGTTTTGAATTTTATATCCGAAATAATTTCGTCATCGATTTTCAGGTAGATCGTCATAATGTCGCCGCAGGAGGGATTTCCGACCGTGCCGATCCCGTCGGCATTCTCGATTTCGCCGACATTGCGGGGATTCTGAAAGTGTTCGATAACCTTTTCTGAATACATTCGTAAACCTCTCAGCCGTAATAATCAAGGCATATAATATATGGATTCGCGGCCAAATGGCAAGGGATTCAAGCGGACCGAACTGACCCGCGTTAGCGGTTGTGATGCGAGGTTACCTCACCAGCACTGAAAATCTGCAGGCCGTTTTTGGTTTCCACCACCAGGTGCCCCATATCGTCGATATCGACCACGGTGCCGGTGATGGTTTTTCGCCCCATTTTCAGATTGACCGTGGTCTTCAACAGGGAGGAATGTAAAAGAATCCGCTCCCGCATCGCCGCCAGACCATTTTTTTTGAATAACACGTAGGCGGTTTCAAATGCGGTCAGGAATCGCTGAACGAATTCCACCCGATTAACTTTTTTTCCCAAACCGATTCTGATCGAGGAGGCCTGTTTTTTCAGTTCCCTGGGGAAATCGCCGCGCCCATGATTGATATTCACCCCGACCCCAACCACGACATAATTGATTCGGCCGATTTCCGCCGACAATTCGGTTAGAATCCCGGCGGCTTTAATGCCTTTGATCAGGACATCATTGGGCCATTTGATTTTGACATCGATTTTACCGTATTCTTTAATCGTCTCGGCTAAAACCACCGCGGTCATTAGTGATATCCCCGGCGCCATAGTCGGCGGGATTCTGGGATTGAGAACCAGTGAGCAATACAGCCCTACCCCGTGCGGTGAATGCCACGAACGCCCCATCCGTCCCCGTCCCCGGGTCTGGCTTTCAGCAATAACCAGCGTTCCTTCGGGCGCGCCGCTCATTGCCAGACGATGCGCGATTAAATTGGTGGATTGAATCGACCGATACGCCTCCACCCGGCGACCGACAAAGACGGTCTTCAGGCCGTTGGCAATCTCCGCCGGAAGGAAACTGTCCGGCGCGGAGCGAAAAATGATCCGCCCTTTGCCGTCGATTTTCAGCGAATAACCCAGCTGGGTCAGACGGTTAACCGCTTCGACCAGTTGTTCCCTCGTGGATTTGAGATTACGGGTCATGCGGTCGGGATTGAACGGATGTCCCTTTTTTCGGCGGACTCTCGCCAGCAAAGCATCCGAAAGCGCATCGAGTTCGATCGGGTTCATATTATGATGAAATTTTCATCGAAAAATCGGACGATGGCGCCGAATGGGTCAATAAACCAATGGAAACAAAATCGACTCCTGTTTCGGCGATGGCGCGGACCGTCTCAAGATTGACGTTGCCGGACGCTTCCAGCAGAAGATCATCGGCCAGAGAACGGGCTTTAGTTACCAATGCTCTTAACTGCTCGGGAGAGCGGTTATCCAGCAAAAGCCGTTTGACCCCGCAGGCGACCGCCTCGGCAAGCTGTTCCTCGGTCTCGACTTCCACCTCGATATTGAGTTTGTCGCCGGGATAGCCGTAGTTGCGCTCGAAATCATCTTTCGCCGCGAAATCCCGTACACGTTTCACCGCCACGGTGATCGATCCGCAGGCGATATGATTATCCTTGATCAGCACCATGTCATACAAGCCGAATCGATGATTCACCCCGCCGCCGCAGGTAACCGCGTATTTTTCCAAATACCGCAGGCCGGGAGTGGTTTTGCGGGTGTCGAGAATCACCGTCTCGGTGCCTTTGATCTTTTCAACGAATTTCGATACCAGCGTGGCGATTCCCGAAAGATGCCCCAGATAATTCAGCGCGGTGCGTTCGCCGGTTAAAATCGCACGAGCATTGCCTTCGTACTCGACAATCGTGTCGCCGGCAGTGAACGATTCACCGTCATGCTTGATCGTGTTGATTTTCAGTTCCTTGTCGAGAATCTGCAGAACGGCGCTTGCCACCGGCAGTCCCGCCAGATATCCGTCAGATTTGGCAACGATTCGCGCTTTGACCGGTTTGTCCTCGATCGTGGCGAGCGATGTGATATCACCCGGCCCGATATCTTCCATTAACGCGACTTCGATCTGCCGCAGAATGACTTCATCTATCGCATTGCTATCCATAGACAGGTAAAATACAGGAAAGACGCGTGCTGTCAACGATTGTTTGTTTCAATCCTATCGTTCTATTTTCTCCACCCGTACCGGCGGGGCGGTGCCGTCCTTACCCACGCCCATATACAGCGTGACATGCGGGAACGGGATTTCGATCTTGTTTTCATCGAACGCCTTTTTCAACAGGCGATTGAACTCGCGACCCACTCTCCATTGTTTGATCGGTTTGGTTTTGATCCGGGCTCTGATCACCACCGATGAATCCGCGAATTTATCCAGCCCCAAAACCTCGATCGGATCCAGAATGTCATCGGTATAATCCGGCAGGGCGCGCAACCGCTCATCGACCTTTTTGATCACCTCGATCACGTCATCGACATTTTCACGATACGCCACGCCGATATCGGCCAGGAAAAAGGCATACCCCTTGGTCATATTGGTCACCAGATCGATATTGCCGTTGCGGACATAGTGTACCGAACCTTCCAGGTCGCGAAGCACTGTCGTGCGCAGGGTTACCCGCTCCACCAAACCGCCCTTGCCGGCAATATTGACAACGTCGCCGACCCGAATCTGATCCTCCAGCAGAATAAAAAAGCCGCTGATCACATCCTGCACCAACTGCTGGGCGCCGAAACCGATCGCCAGCCCGACAATCCCCGCCGCGGCGAGAATCGGGCCGATTTCAATGCCCACCTCACCGAGTATCATCACCAGCGCGACCGCCATGATGACCACTGTCAGTGTATATTTCAACAACGATCCCAGCGTATCGGCGCGCTTGCGCATTTCGTTGTCGTCGGTGGATTTTTTTAACGTGCTGAAAATGCGGGTGGAGAGTACACCCGCCAGTTTAAGCGCGATCAGCAGGCCGATAATGATAATAACGATACGAATTCCGCTGGTCATCAGCCAGTCGCGGGTTATGTCCCAAATTTGATTAACATCCATATCAAGCTCCCAAAATTTCGTCTATAAAATTACAACCATCCCTTGCGGCGGAAATACCAGAACAAACCGCCGCCGATAGCAATCGCAACCGCCCAGAACAACGGATAACCGAAACGCATGCCCAGTTCCGGCAGATTGAACGGGCTGGCCGACGTGTCGAAATTCATGCCATACACACCCGCCAGAAAGCCGAGCGGGATAAATATCGTCGCGATAATGGTCAGCACTTTCATCACTTCGTTCATCTTGTTGCTGACACTGGAAAGGTAGATATCCAGAAGTCCGGACACCATATCACGAAAGGTTTCGGTGGTATCGATAACCTGAATCGTATGTTCATATAAATCGCGCAGGTAGGCGCTGGTATAATCATGGTATAACGGGGATTCCGAACGCTCCATTCCGCCGACCACCTCACGCAGAGGCCAGACCGCCTTGCGTAAAAATATCAACTCCCGTTTTAAATCATGGATGGTTTCAAGGCTGGTGGGTTCCGGCCTGTCGATCAGCATGTCCTCGAGAGATTCCACCTGTTCGCCGAGCATTTCCAGCACGGCAAAATAATTGTCCACGATAGCGTCGATCAGGGCATAAGCCAGATAGTCCGCCCCGAGAAAACGCACGCGCGGAATGGTTTTCTTAATGCGTTCGCGAATCGGCGTGAACACGTCGCCTTTCTTCTCCTGAAACGAGATCACGAAATTCGATCCGAAAACAATACTGACCTGCTCGGCAACCAGTTCCTCGTTTTCGGGATTGTGATAAATCATTTTCAACACGACGAAGACGTACTTCTCAGTTTCTTCGATTTTCGGTCGATGACCGGTGTTGACAATGTCCTCCATCACCAGCGGATGCAGATCGAAATGTTCGCCGATCGTGCGGACGACATCCACATTATGGATGCCGGTGATATCTATCCAGGTAATCGTGGGAGTATCCCGAAACGGGAAACATTCCTCGGGAGCCAGGACCTCTTTCTGTTCGAAATGACCGTCGTCATAGTCAATGATATTGATGGATACCGCTTCATCGCGTTTGTCGCCGACATACACCATCGATCCCGGCATCAGGCCTGCTTTTTTCGAGACTTTTTTGAACAGTCGCGTCATTCGTTATCCTCCCTCACTGATAAGAATACGATTCGGGGTCGGCGGGATAAAGTTAAAAATATATCAAAGGCCGAGGCCTTCTTGTTTTATCCCGGATGTATGCGAAACCTGATGCCGCTACAGCTTCGCACCGCAATGCTTGCAGTACACCGCGTCATTGTCATGATCGTTGCGGCCGCATTCCGGGCAGGCCCACGCGGTTTGTTCATTGCCGCGTGCGCGAGAGAGTTCAACCGTCACGATTCCGGTCGGCACCGCAATTATGCCATACCCGAGAATCATAATCACGGCCGCCAGCGCCTGACCGAGATTGGTTTGCGGCGAGATATCACCATAACCGACCGTGGTAAGCGTCACGATCGCCCAGTAAATCGAACGGGGAATACTGGTGAATCCGTGACGTTCCCCCTCCACCAGGTACATGATCGATCCCATGATGATGACGATCGTCAGCACCGTGAACAGGAAAACGATAATCTTGTGCCGGCTGGCCCGAAGCGCCTGCCGAAGAAGCCGCGCCTCGGAAATATACAGCGCCAGTTTCAGCACCCGGAAAATGCGCAGGACCCGCAGAATCCGAATGACCAAAAGATACTGACTCCCCGGAATAATAACACTCAGATAGGTCGGCAAAATCGCCAGCAGATCAACAATGCCGAAGAAACTGGTCATGTAACGCCACGGCCGTCCGACCGAGATGATCCGTGCGACATATTCGACCGAAAAAAGAAGCGTGAAAAACCATTCCACCCGATACAGAATATCGCCATACTGCACATGAATACCATGAACGCTGTCGAGCATGACCGCGACCACACTGGCGACAATACTCATAATCAACAGGACGTCGAAATAGCGCCCGGCGGGAGTATCGGCTTCAAATATCACCTCATGCATGATTTCCCGCCAGCCACCCGACACCGCGGTTCGGTTGTGTTTGTTCATTTACTCCCGTTAGAATGACTGTTTTTAGTTCTTGGCTCCGTGTGGTGCTCTCACACATGTCCTCCATAAGGGTAACGGTTCACCCGTAGGTCGGCAATATAATCTTTGCATCGGTGAGAACAAAAAAAGAGCGGCCGATTTCGGCCGCTCCGGGGATAGTATAAAAACCTGACGTTTGCTACATTTTCGCCACGCATCCCGCAATCAGGTCACGAAGTTTCGGCTCGGCCCTATTGGCGGTGGCGATAATTTCATCGAGAGAACACGGCCCGAGTGCATCCGGCAGTCCCATGTCGGTGACAATCGAGAAAGCCAGCACTTTGGTTTTCTGATGACGGGCCGCAATAACTTCCGGCACCGTGGACATCCCGACCACGTCGGCGCCCATGGCGCGGAACATGCGATATTCGGCGGCGGTCTCGAGATTCGGCCCGGTCACGGATACGTACACGCCTTTTTTCACCGGGATTTTCATCTCCAGCGCGGTCGCTTCGGCCAGCCGTCGAAGATCCTTGTCATAGCAGTTGTACATGTCCGGAAACCGATCGCCGAGACTATCGTCATTCGGCCCGATCAGCGAATTGGTACCCTGGAAATTGATATGATCGGTGATAATCATGATATCGCCGCGATCAAACAGGGGATTCAATCCGCCGGCGGCATTGGAGACAATCAGGGTTTCAATGCCCAATTCCTTCATGACCCGCATGGGGAAGGTTACCTGCTTCATGGTATACCCTTCATAAAAATGAAAGCGTCCCTGCATGGCCACCACCGGTTTGCCCTGCAGATACCCGAACAGCAGACGTCCCTGATGCGATTCCACGGTGGAAACCGGAAAATGCGGAATTGTGCCGTACTCCACCGTCGCGGTTATGTCAATTCCGTCACCCAGCGATCCCAAACCCGTCCCAAGAATTATGCCGATCTTCGGAACCAGGTCGACTTTGGTGCGGATATGCCTTACCGCCTCAGAAATTGTCTCCCTGAGATTGTCCATTCTTTACCTCCTCAACATCCTCTGTTGTTTCGCCAAATCCATCAACCAGGCGATCGATATCATTATCATTCAATTCCAGTTTGGGTTCGCGCGGGACCTCACTTTTCGGCGGTTCCGCCGGTTTGGGAGCATCCACCGGCGTATCAGGCATGGGAGCATGTTCCAGCGGCTGTTGGGCAACCGGAATCTGCGCGGTCTGCATCGGATCTTTCACCGGCTCCTCGACCCTAATCTGATCGGTCGGGGTCTGCTCATCATACTCGTCGTCGACCGGAAACTCAGACGTCATGGGCGATTCATCCTGTTCGTCATCCGCCGTGTGCAATTCCTCGCTGACGGCCTCCACAGGTTGCGACTCCGGCGGTTGTGCCGGCGCGGCCGTCTGTCGCGGCCGAGATACCTGCCTTTGCGGGCGCTGGTCGGACGCGGTGTCTTCGGGGTATATCGAATCGACCAGCTTGAGATGTGCCTGCATTTCGGCGCGTAATTTGTTATAGAAGCTCTTGCGCGTAAACTCCAGTTTTTCAATTTGAGCGTCCAGTTCAGCCAGACGCTGATGTTTTTCCTCGATCATTTTGTCACGGCGATGCTTGGCCTGATCGATAATCAGCTCGGCCTCTTTGCGGGCGTTCGCAACGATCTGCTCGGAGTTTTTCTGCGCTTCCAGCACGGCGATCTTGATCGTCTCTTCCAGATTCTTCAATTCCTGAAAACGTTGCTTGAGCGACTGGTACTCCTCGGTCATTTTGAGGATCTTAACCCGCGCTTCCTCGAGTGCCGTCGCCGCGGCGTCCCGGAATGAGTCGACCTCAGTCGGCGCGTATCCCCGGAATGACTTGGCAAAGGTCTGATTTCGCATTTCGTTGGGTGTCAGTTCCATACTATCCCTCATTATTAAATGGTCGTTTTCCCCTCAATGTTTTTGCCGTAATACCGGTTTATTACCCGCGAGAGCCGAAAATGGCGGTGCCGATACGCACCATTGTCGATCCCTCATCAATGGCAGTTTCAAAATCATCCGACATCCCCATCGAAAGCACCGTAATCCCATCTCCCGCAATCTCCTGAGCCTTATCGAAGACGTTTCGGGTGATCCTGAAGGCATTACGAATCTCTTTTTCATTATCGGTAAAAGGACCGATTGTCATGACCCCGCAAAGACAAAGATTTTGCAGCGCACAAATCCCCGAAATCAGCCCGGAGGCGTTTACCGGCGCGATTCCGTATTTGGCGCTCTCCCCCGAGGAATTGACCTCCAGCAGGCAATCAAGGCGTTTGCCGGCCTCACCCGCGGCCCGGTCCAGAACAGACGCCAATTTATAGGAATCCACCGATTGTATCATATCAAAAAGCCGCGCCGCCCGGCCGGCCTTGTTGGTCTGCAAATGCCCGATCATGTGCCAGGTGACGGCTTCTCCCAGCCGCTTGATTTTGGGCGCCGCCTCCTGAACCCGGCTTTCGCCCATAACAGTCAGTCCGCATTCGGCGGCGGCCGCCACGGCCTCGACGGGGTGGTTTTTGGAAACGGCCACAAGGGTAATTTCAGCGGGATCGCGTCCCGCCTTTTCGGCGGCGCGTGCGATCCGTGTTATCAGATCCGCGATATTTTGCTTTATATGCGCCAACATTCTTTTATACCGTCCTTATATACTATATGTTTTATTATACCGCAAATTCAAGCTAATTGGGCCACGGCGACGCATTGGTTGGAGAATTTGTTCCAATTCTGTTGACATTTTGCGTTAAAGAAATAGTTTAGAAAAGTTTGAACCATCAGTCAAAGAGGAGAGAAGCATGGCACCGGTGCATCCTGATATTTTGGCGGCCCTGACAACCGGAATTCAATCCGAAGTGGCGGCCTATGTTTTTTATCGGGAAGTCTACAAACGTTTCGATGACGAACAACTGCGGGACACGCTGGAACAGTTGGCAATCGAAGAAAAGAAACACTTCCACTACCTGGAAAAACAGTACGATTCACTGGTGCGATCGGAAAAATGGATCAGTACTGCCGACGTTCTCAAGCAGAACGGTCTTCCCGAAATCAACGAAGAGATGACCGGTGAACACAAGGAATTGATCGACCAGGTGGAAAAAGCGTCCGGGATCCGCGAAATACTGGACATCGCCTACGATCTCGAAACCGCGGCCCGGGATTTGTATCGCAGTGCGGCCGAGGAAAGCGACAGCCGCGAAGCCAAAGAGGTGTTCAACTACCTGGCGAAATTCGAAGAGGGACACATGCGGCTGATCAATTCCCTGCTCGACAAGCTCGATGACTGATTGCAGAACCATCCACCTTCAGTGCAGTTGATGTTTTTTTATTTTGCCTGACCAAACCGTCGTGTATACTACCGGCATGAAATCATCGCATCTTACCTGGATTGAAATAGACGGCAACGCCTTCCGACACAATCTTGCCAGTCTCCGAAAACTGGCCGGTGACAGGCTCATCGCAGCGGCCGTCAAGGCCAATGCCTACGGACACGGGCTGGCGGAGATCGTGGGGCTGTTGCGTGAGGAAGATATCGCGTATCTGGCAGTGCATTCGGTCGACGAGGCCGCCGGTGCACGACAATACGGCTGGACCGGACATATTCTCTGTGTCGGTTATATTCCCCGATCCCAACTCGAAGGCGTTCTTGAATACCATATCGAACCGACAGTTTATAATATCGACACGGTTGCCCGACTCGGACGACTGGCACAACAACGAAATGTCGCCATATCGATTCATTTGAAAATCGAAACCGGCACCAATCGCCAGGGTGTGGAGATTTCGCGGATAGGCAAATTCCTCGATGCCGTTCGCGCCTTTCCAAAGCTGATACTCAAGGGGGTGTCGACCCATTTCGCCAATATCGAGGATACCACCGATCACAGTTATGCCAATCATCAACTGGCGGTATTCAATGCCGCCGTTAAAGATATCCGCGCCGCCGGTTTTCGACCGCAATTGCGGCATACTGCCTGTTCGGCGGCCCTGCTGCTATTTGAAAAAACCAAATTCGAGATGGTTCGCCCGGGAATAGCGCTTTACGGCCTGTGGCCGTCGAAGGAGACATACTTATCCTATCGCCTGCAGGGCGGAACCAACAGCGTCCTCAAGCCGGTGCTCAGCTGGAAAACCCGCATCGTGCAAATAAAGGATGTCGCCCCGGACGCCTATGTCGGCTATGGATGCACGTATCGCACCACTGCAAAGACCCGATTGGCGGTTCTTCCCATCGGATACTCCGACGGGTACGACCGTTCACTTTCAAACCTGGCGCATGTGCTTGTCAAAGGAAAACGCGCCCCGGTGCGGGGACGAGTCTGCATGAATCTCATCATGGTGGATATCACCGACATTAAAAGCGTGAAACTTGAAGATCCGGTTACTCTGCTGGGAAGCGACGGAAATGAGAGAATCGGCGCGGATCAACTGGCTTCATGGGCGGGCACGGTGAATTACGAAATTCTCAGCCGCCTGAGTGCTAAAATTCCGCGGGTGTTGGTGTAACATTCCACGATATGTTTTTTTATCATGATGCCAGACAACAAATTGTGTATTTTTAACTTGTTTTTATACTCCGTGTGGTAACATATTTTATAAACACCCGGACAGGGAAGAAACCGGAGAAATTTTTCGCTTGACATATTTTTCTCTGGGGGCTACCTTAACATTTGTGAAGGATTTCACAATCGTGTAATGGGATAGCGCATCTGATGGCATAAGGATTCATGGTAGCTGTGGCCGGTGGCAGAAAAAAAATATCCGAATCAACCATTCGCCGTTTGTCGTTGTATTATCGCGTGCTGTCGGTTCTTGAAAAAGAGAATTACCAGACGGTTTCCTCGCGCGAACTGGCGAAACGCGAAAAATTGACTCCGGCGCAAGTCCGCAAGGATTTGTCGTTTTTCGGCTCGTTCGGCACCCGTGGCCTGGGGTATCCTGTTTCCGAGTTAAAAAAACAAATCGGCGAAATTCTCGGTTTGAACCGGGTGTGGAATGTGGCGCTGATCGGAGTGGGAAATATCGGTTCGGCGCTGGTCGGCTACAAGGAATTTTTGCGCCAGGGTTTTCGTATCAAGGTTATTTTCGACAACGACCAACGAAAAATCGGCTCCAACCACAAGGGGATCAAGGTTTCCGATATCCAGAATCTGGAACAGGATCTGCGAGAAAACAATATTGAAATCGTGGTGATTGCGGTTCCGGCGACAGTGGCGCAATATATTGTCGATGATGTGGTTAAGGCGGGGATCAAGGCGATTCTCAACTTTGCGCCGCTGAATCTGAAAGTCCCACCGGATGTGTTCTTGCGCAATGAGAATATGTCGATGGAACTGGAATATCTGTCGTTTGCCCTGAAAAACCTTCAGGATGGAAAAGGAACCATCAAATAGGAAAAACCGTTTAAGAAAAAGCCGCTTCATGGAAAGAGGCGGCGGTTACCTCTTTAAAGTGTCACCTTGGATTGGCGCCCGCTTAACGAGGCGGGCGCCGTTATTTTCCGGCAGTATATTCCGGCGCGACTATCCGAGACCTTAGTATAAGATATAAACAAGAGACATGACGTATAAGGGACGATCGCGATGAAACTGCGAATAGTATTGTTACTCATCGGTGGTGCATTGCTGGTGGTATCTGCGGCTTCGGCCATCGACAGCCTCGGTGTTCACTTAAAAGAGGGCGGCAGGGCGTTTACCAACAACAATTATCCCCTGGCGATTGAACATTTCAACGCAGCGCTGGAGATAGACTCGAATAATGTCCTGGCACTGCAGTCACTCGGCGTCATTTATTCCGATGTGAATAACTACCAACAGGCGATACAGTATCTGGATCGGGCACTGGCACTCGATTCAACCAACGCCAGCACATACAACAGCCGGGGTATTGCCCTGCTCGGGTTGGCCGATACCACCGGCGCACTTGAGATGCACCGTCTGGCGGTGAAACTCGCCCCGGAAAAGACGCGTTTCGCGGTCAATCTCGGCAACCTGCTGTTTGGGATGCATCGGCTGAGTGAATTGCTTTCTGCGATGAAAAATGTCCTTGCTTATGATACCACCGATGCCCAGGTATACTATTTGATCGGGCGCGGACTTCTGGCCGCCGATCAGCAGTACCAATGTGTCGACTTTTTCGATAAGGCACACAAACTCAAACCGAACAACCTGCAATACGAATACTACCTGGCGGTGGCGAATCATGAAACCGGCAATGTCGTGGAGGCGGAAACCGGATTGAAGGAAATCCTGAGAAAAAGCCCCGATCATTTCGATGCACGGATGCGGTTGGGTGTCATGTCCATTCTGGCCGATCGGAATAAAGAGGCACGAGAGCAATTCGAAGAGGCGGTGCGAATCAACCCCGACAGCGAGGAAGCCAAAGTGGCACTTGGTTCGGTATACCTGCGACTGGGCATGACCGAAGAAGCCGATGAAATACACGCCTGGCTGGAAAAAAGAAATCCGGGTGCGGCGGAGAAAATGCGCCGTCTTGGCAAGGGGCGATAAATCGCACATGCCGATAACACATTGAAAAAGCCGGGATTGTCAATCCCGGCTTTTTATTTTGCGCATGTGATACTACGGACAAAGCGGTTCGGGGCCGGGCGGCGATCCATAGAGAAAGGCAATCAGATACAAGATGTCCAGCAGATTGATATTGTCGTCGGCGTTGGCATCGCCCGCTTCAATCGGATCCGGTGCCACTCCCGGCGGATCACCATAGACAAAATCGATCAGGAACAGAATATCGAGGAGATTGATCGCCTCGTCACTGTTGGCATCACCGCACCGGTAATCGCACACATCGCCGATGCCGTCACCGTCGCTGTCGATCTGATCGGGATTATATATATAGGGGCAGTTGTCCGGATCACAATTGTTGTCGGAATAATCCGGATCACCGAAACCGTCCCCGTCGGAATCGATACACACCGGGCCGGCCCATCCCTCGAGAAACAGCAGCACCCGGGTGAGGATCGTATCGCGACCGACCCAGGCGGTAAACCCGTTGGCGATGGCCTCATAACCGAACGTGAACAACGCCAGTCGATAGTCACCGTTGTATGTCAGCGCCGAATAGCAGTCATTGCAATTGGTAAAATGAAATTCGGGCTCCGCGCCGCCGACCGGCACAGCCCATTGTGACAGGCTGATTGCCTGTTCCGCGCCGCCTTGATATCGTAATTTAAAGCCGTCGCCGATTCGCGATTCATCAACGCCCATATGTTCGTACCAGAAATAATCGCCGCCATATCGGCAGTGCAGATAATCCTCGAGAAAGGCGGAGTCTTCCTGATGCAGTTCCGAAAGCAGTCCCTGACCGGTTAAAAACAGATTGCCGCCGGCATCGAGAAAATCTTTCATGGCGATGATATCATCAACCACCAGATAATCATCGGCGCTGTCGGCGGTGAACCAGATCACGGTATTGTATTTGTTCATCTCTGTGCCCGGCGGCGATCCCTCGGTCGCCTTTTCCCAGACATGAGCGGGCATTCGTTTCTTGCGCAGATCATCGCGATAGACGTTTTCGTACTGGTACGGATCGCCACGATCATCATCGACAATCAAAATGCCGGTATGACCCAGCTCATGCTCAAAAGTAAACACCTCACCATACACACCGCTGTCCGATTCAATCGTGATCATGAACGTATCCAGGATAGCATGATCCAATTCCGGAATGATATAGGAAAGCGGTATCCCCAGATTATTCGAGCGGGCACCGCGTCCCTCGACGGCGGGGAATGTGACTTCCGGTTCGGTGAACACGACGTCGGGATTTATACTGGACATCGTGAACGTCACATTGGAATCAACCATGCCGTTGTTCTTGATAAAGAAATAAAACGCCACCGTCTCACCGGAATCGTAAAAGCCGTCGCCGTTCTGGTCCACGAATTGCACCGAATCGAAAATATAGAAGGGATGGTATTTGAGATCGATCGCCTGTGCGATCGCTTCGCACATTTCAGTGCGATAAAACCGGCTTCGCACCGATGTGACAATATTGCCGTCAATCACGGGAGGATGATCGTCACCGAGAAATATCGCTCCGGCCGCCACATACTCGGCGAGATAATCGGTTTTGCCGACAATCTCCCGCCCCTCGATGACATCGGCGGTTGCCAGCACCCATGTTGCCCGACACCAGGCGCTGACCACCAGTTCCTCATCGGCTGCCAACGCAATCAAATCCAGTGCATCCTGATCGGCCCGCAGGGAATCATGGGAATCACCCGGCATGATGGAAATACAATCGTACTGGGTGATATCGGGAATGGAGGTGAAAATACGATTAACCGGAAACCACGGACTGCCGACCGATGCGGCATACGTGCAGGGATAAATACTGTCGGTCAGGGCGGCGATCGTTACGTCCCAGCGATAATCCTCAAAATGCTGAAGAATATTGGGATTGCCGTCATTGTAATTGAAATTGGCGCCGTAATGATTGTCCATGACAAGCAGGATATTGATATCATCGGGATCGGTGACGGTCTGATTTTCGATCACGATAATTTCCGTCCCGGTTGCGGCCAGATCAAGATCGTGCGAGTACTTGCAGACAATGGTCAACTCATCACCATCGGCGGGAAGCAGACCGAGTGATATCCATCCTTCATTAAGATCATAGCAGTATTGTGTCAAATCGAGAGGAGTACCGTTCAGGGCAACCTGGGTAATTGCCTGCAGAGGCTGCAAACCGACATAGAACACTTTTTTAACTCCATCGGCGGTGATGGCGACCGTGGTATCCACCAGATAATCGTTGTCATAATCCGCCCAGACAATTTGCTGGATGGAGTAGGTCACCGCCCCCCCCGTCAAATACCGCCAGATGTATTTCTGCGTCAGCGTCCCGCCGACATTTTCAAAGATGCCGAAATGCGAGTACCAGCCGCCTCCGGCCAGATCCAGATCGCCGTCGTTGTCATAATCGGCCCAGGCCACCGCCGACGGCTCATCATAGGCATCGCTGGTCCAGGTCGGAAGGCTGTCCAGCGTTCCGGCATTGTTGTGAAACAGGAAGAAATGCGAACCGGAACCCGCGACGGCGAGATCGGGATAGCCGTCGCCGTCGACATCGCCAAAAGTCATTTGCCGACCGCCGACAATGGCATTGGTGTGCCAGGAGGGACTGGTTTCCAGAACACCGCCGAGATTATAATACACCGACACCCCGGCATTGCCGGCACCTGCGGAATGCACCAGGTCAAGATCACCGTCGAGATCGATATCACCGAAGGCAACGTCGGTACCATAGTACAATTCATTGGACTGCCAGTTCGGAATGGTGTCGAATGCTCCGCCATGATTGACATACAGTGCCACCGGCATGGCTTTCGACCAGTCCGGATTGATGATACTGCGAATGCCCTGGCCAAACGCCAGATCGAGATCGCCGTCACCGTCAACATCCCCGCCACCGCAGGAAAACACATTGGTGCCTGTCGACTGCCAGGCCGGAATGGGGGAAAGACCGTTGTCGTTTATATACATTACCTGCGGAACCGAGGGAAACCCGGTATATCGATACCCCAGATTACAAACCACCAGGTCGGGATCACCGTCATTATCGAAATCCCCGATATACAACTGGCCGGATGGCTGGGCATCATCGGAGACCCATCCCACGGTATCGGGAAGACCCTCAGGGCTGTTGCAATAGACAACATTGCCAACATAACTTTCATCCAATCCCCTGGTCACGGCCAAATCCAGCCAGCCGTCGCCGTCAAAATCGGCCCATCCCACACCCGTGGGGACCTGGGCGGAATTGCCGCCCTGCCAGATGGATGAATAGGACATCGGAATATCGGCATTGGCCGGAAGGAACAGCAACAACATCAACAGGAAACACTGCAAAACCACAGACAGATACTTGCACATAAGATACCTCTTCACATAAGTCCGCTTCGGCCCGGTCCGGTATAATGGACATGCGGTTGGCGGGAAATGAACACGGAAGATGCTCAACTTCTTTTCACTGGCATGATAAATAGTCGGAAGATGCTGATGTATACTGGTGGTAACGATTCAGCCGATCATCCGGCGCGCGTTTTCGTTGTTGTCACCTCCGCAAAACCATTACCACCGACGCCATGGACCATGACCATGTCAATAATGATCCCCGGTGGTCTGTTATCCGCAGAGGTTTGGCAATCCCATGGGATTACCAAACCCTTAATCAAAAAGGTGACAAAACAGCCTTTATCTTTCACGTAAAGATAGAGTTGAATTATAACCAGCAATGTGAACTGATTGGGAACCGGGACTGCCGGAATCACACACCAATCGTGCAAATAATTGGCTTTTAGTTGCTTACAAACTGATAGCCATCATCTCAACAAAATCCGGCGCGTAAAAAAATGGGCCAATAGACCGAATCCTGTTATTTTATGGCATCAATCGCGTCTACTTCAACAGGAGCATACGCCGGGTTTGCCTGAAATCTCCGGCCTTCAACTGGTAGAAATAAAACCCCGACGCCGCCTCCCGGCCGCCGGCGACCAAACCGTTCCATACTACGGTATGATGCCCGGGCGACTGCACGGCATCGTCGATCAGGGTAATTACGGCCTGCCCGAGCAGATTGTACACCGTCAATGTCACTTCCGTTCGACGCGGCAGGTCGTACGCGATGGTGGTTGCGGGATTGAACGGGTTGGGATAATTCTGTTGCAAAACCACTGACATCGGCAGATTGGATGGATCATCATCATCGGCGTCCAGCGGCACATTCTTGGCATTTATCAACACCGTTACACCGGCATAGTAAAAACACGGAACCGCCAGGTCGATCGCGCCGTCATTGTTGAAGTCGGCGGCATGCACGTCTTCCGGTTGCGGACCCTCGGCAATTCCAACCGGTATCGAAAACGGGTACCAAAACGTTCCGCCCCCGGCGGCCTCGAATATTGAGATGGTGCCGGAATAGCGATTGGCCGTTACGATATCCAGATCAGTATCGTTATCCAGATCGGCCGCAATCAACGCGATCGGATTGGAACTGTACGTCGAAAGATTGATCGTATCCATAAACGAACCATTCCCATTGCCCAGTAACAGAGTAATATCGTGAGGAATGGTATTGACCGTGACCACATCGATCCGGTCATCACCATTGATATCTGTCGAAATGATATCATTGGGATTGCTTTCTTCCACTCTGCCGACCGGATATAGTCCTTGCTTGGTGAATTCCGCCTTGCCATTGTTTTTCCAGATCTGCACAGCGTCATCCCGGGTCAACACGATCGCCAGATCGAGCGTAGTATTGCGGTCGAAGTCACCAAGGGCAATCGCCTGCGCCCCGTGACCGTCACCGTAATAAACCGGCACCCCGGAAAAAGCGGTATTGTCCTGATTGAGATACACGGCAAAGTCATTCGTTACAGTGGTGGTCGCCACCAGGTCGATATCGCCGTCGTTGTCCAGATCACCGGCAACAACATACGATGCATTGCTGTAACATTCATAGTTAAGCGCTTCGGCAAATGTTCCGTCGCCGTTGTTATACAGCACCGAAACGGCATTGCCGTTGGCAGTTGCCAAATCGGGATGATCATCGGCATTGAGATCGGCGACCAGCACATCAACCGGATTACTCAATACACTGTATTTGGCACTGTCTCCGAAAGTCCCGTCGCCATTGTTGAAAAGAAGATACAACTCTTTGTTCCTGTTGTTGGCAACCACCAGATCTCGGAACCCGTCTCCGTCGAAATCGCCCGAAGAAACCGAAGATGGTTCGGAGTATGGCCCACCCACGACATAATTGACATTGGGCAGAAATGAAATTCCGGACTCGGCGAAAACCGCCGCATGCAATATGAAAATCAAGAAAAGGCTTTTACCGATACGTATCATTTGTCCTACCTCCAAGGCTCCCGTTATATCCGGGATATTAAGCGGCGGCAATCAAGGGCGTTTGACCTTTCAGTCGTCGACAATCTATTTTAACAGTATCATTTTTCTGGTCTGCGTAAATCCATTGGCACTGAGGCGGTATAGATAAATACCGGAAGCAACACGCTGTCCCGTCGCACCGAGACCGTCCCAAACCGCGGAATATGTTCCGGCCGATTGAATTTCATTCACCAGCGTTGTCACCTTCCGCCCGAGAATATCGTACACTTGCAGTGTTACGTCCGATCGTTTCGGAATTCGGTACGATATTTTTGTGGATGAGTTAAACGGATTGGGGTGGTTCTGCGACAGAACATGGTCATTCGGTAGTGTGCCGTGATCATCATCATGCACCGGCGTGGTCATCCGTATTTGCGAAATCCCTTCGCCGGATGTGCCAACCCAGATATCACCGCCGGCATCTGCAGCCAGACAGGTTACACTGATGTTTCTTACGAGTTCATTGTTATCGATATTGATTTTTATCCAGGAGATTCCATCATAACGACTCACCCAGACGGAGTCCCGTTCTTCCTGTATTTCGCGATGGCCGCACCAGACATACCCGTTGCTGTCAATGGCAAGGGAGGTTACCGGCCCCGGCGCCAGGTCGCTGTTTTCCGATGTAAAACAGGTCCAATTTGAACCGCCGTCAAAACGACAGACACCGTTATGGGTTCCAATCCAGTAATCACCTGACCAATCCTGATTCACGCTGTAAACGGTATCGGATGGCAGATCACTGTTTGCGACAACATATGATGTCCATACTGCAGTGCCGTCATAGCGATACAACCCGCCGATGGCCGCCGTCCAGATATCGCCGTCGGAATCAACGAACACGTCTCGAATGCTATTGTCCATGGGATATGAAGGGGACTGGTAGGTCGACCAGACGCTGTCGGGAGTTAACTGACTGAGGCCGGCCTCGTAGAAACCGAACCAAATATGGTCGTCAGTGCCGATTGCAACAGTATAAACGCTTAAATCGGCCAGATCAGAATTGTCGGGGCGATATTCCCACCAGGTGGAATCGCGGTCGAACCGTCGTGCCCCCTGGGTCTGGGTGCCTATCCATACATCAAAATTCTCAGTGAAATCAATCGAGGTTACCCATGAGGCGTTTAATCCTGGATTCAGACTGTCACCATATAAAAAATAGGACGATTCTCCGGCGAATTTTACGAGGTTGGTATTAAAAAAACCACTGTTGAATCCAATCCAGGCATAACCGGAATCATCAAAGGCAAGAGCCGTTATCGTATTGTCCACTATAAATAGACTCGATGAGTCATTATATACCGTTATTTCCACACCCGCGACAGAAACGACAGGAATCATGCCAACAATGACGATAAGGCCAATCACACGCAATATTTGAAGAAAGCGTCTGTTTTTCATCAAGTTATGACCTCCATAACACACTATCAGTTCCTGTAATATATCAACGAATACAGGGGATCGAATGTTCTATGTATAATGTTTCTTCATGAATGCGAATCTTTCGTAAACGAGGAGCTCCAACATTCTCGCTTGCTTTTTAGAGCTTTTTTGTTATTCTTAAGTTGTTGATTAACAATGGACTTATATCCATTCATCCGGATGGCGGTGATTCCGGAACACTATAATACGCATAGAGATAATATAATTTATATTGTGGGCGAATTATGAAAAAAAAGCGCATTCTCTCATGTTTAATATTGATCCTTCTGGGGCTATCGTCTTTTTCAACGGCGGGAACGCTCTCCTCGAATCTTTCCGCGACTTTAAAAACCGCCGCAAACGGTGAACGTATCCCGGTGCTGGTAATACTGCCTGACCGGAAAGACGCTATATCATTAAAAGAGAAATTGGTATCATCATATGCCACTCGCGCCGAGCGCCATAATCATGGCATGCGATATCTTCAGCGAAGAGCCGATGACGATCAAAAGGGTATTTTGCAGGAACTACACCGGATGGAAACCGCCGGCCTGGCCGCCAAGATCAAAAGCCACTGGTTAATCAACGCGGTCACCGCCGAGATCGCCGCATCGGAACTTGAAAAATTGGCATCGCGCAAAGATCTGCTTGAAGTAGGATTGGTACCCAAAGCGGTGGGCATTGCACCGCCGAAGCAATCGGATGAATCTCCTGACTTAACCAAATTGGCGGGTGAAATTGAATGGAATATCAAGGCGATCGGCGCCGATTCGGCCTGGCGTCTGGGATATACCGGCGCCGGGCGGCTGGTCTGTTCGTTCGATACCGGGGTCAAGGGTATCCATCCGGCACTGATTAACGGCTGGAAAGGTCACGACGGCGACTCAGCCGCGGCCTGGTTTGACCCCATCTATGGCGAGAGTTTTCCGCATTATATTGCTAATGCAGGCAGTTATCCCTGGCATGGCACCCATACCACGGGGACCATGGTCGGTATCGACAACGTCACCGGCGACACGATTGGAGTAGCACCCGAGGCGAAATGGATTGCGGCGGGCGTTATCGACGTTCCTGGAGCATCGATTATCGATGCCTTTGAATGGGCAGCCGATCCCGACGGCGATCCCAACACAATCAGCGATGTCCCCGATGTCATCAATCACAGTTGGGGAATCACCAACGAAGAGTTCGGATGTAATGACTATTTTTGGGCAATGATCGACAACTCCGAGGCTCTCGGGATCGTGAATATTTTCGCGGCCGGAAACGATGGGGTAGCTGGGTCAATCAGTAATCCGGCCAATCGCCCCGAATGTTTCGCGGTCGGAGCGCTCGATTCCATTACCACCACTGATACGTTGATTGCCAACTTCTCCTCACTTGGCCCGTCGGATTGCGACGGTACCACAACCAAACCGGACGTGGTCGCACCCGGAGTGGCGATACGATCATCATATACCACGATTCCCTATTACTCCGCCGGAGGAACCTCAATGGCATCGCCCCACGTGTCAGGTGCGGTGGCGCTTCTCCGTCAGGCGGCCCCCGACGCCACGGTCGACGAGATCAAACAGGCATTGAAAGATGGATGTATTCCGCTGGGAGAATCATCGCCCAATGACACGATGGGATACGGTTTAATCTATATCCCGGCGGCGATTGAGGCGCTCGCCCCGGCAGCAACATCGGATTTACGGGTGGCCGGATTCAATCACGGCAACCCCGATCCCGGCGCATCGGCAAGCATCCCCGTGTATATCACCAACAAGGGAGGTCAGCTGACTGATGTCTACGGTATCATTTCCGGAGGAACGGGAAAAGTCACATATTCTGCTGATGCTGATTCCCTGTATTTCGGAACCGT
>JAFGAL010000004.1 GCA_016933695.1 Candidatus Zixiibacteriota bacterium
CGTCAACGTCGTCTTCCCGTGGTCAACATGACCGATCGTGCCTACGTTCACATGCGGCTTCGTCCGTACGTATTTCTCTTTAGCCATAAAGAAAAAATTCCTCCCGAAACTTTTCCCTGCTTAGTATTCCTTCATAAAAGCCCAAGACCGGATTTGAACCGGTGACCTCATCCTTACCAAGGATGTGCTCTACCGACTGAGCTACTTGGGCTTATATATTTATCCACACCAAATAGGCATACCTCGCCATTTAGGCGAGCCTTCAATATATCAAGCGGAAAATGCTTGTCAAGAGTAATTTTAAATCTCAGCCCCATTTTTTACCAAAAAGTATTGCCGCTCCCCCATACCAAACATCCGGGACATCTTTACAATAATCGACTCGTTTTGCCGGGACTTTAATCGGTTGTTTAAAAATGTTACAATGTTTTTATCCGGGGGTCCCCCGGGATGGCCTCGAACCATTTTTTGTCCGCTTTTGGCATACAAAAAAAGCGGGAGACGAGGCTCGAACTCGCGACCAACAGCTTGGAAGGCTGTGACTCTACCAGCTGAGTTACTCCCGCTTATTAACGCAGTCCCATATTATACGAAATGGAACAATTTCGCAAGCGTAATCTTGCGGGAAATCAACCGCCGGTGTTAACGCCGACCTGTATCAATGATCCCAACGCGGTAAACGCGACATGCAACAGCGACATCAATCCAACGGAAAGAGCGGCAATGATATATCCCCGACTCCGCGGGAATTCGTACATGGTTGAAAAACCGATGGCGGCGACAACAAACTCCCAGATATAGAAAACACCGACTTTCGACAACGCCACATAGGCAACACTCTTAATGGGTAGTTCCGGGAAAAAAGCCGCGAGTGAATAGGACACCGCCATACTGTCTGTGGCCAAAACCAGCGGCACGGTTGCCAGAAGGCCTACCATATATATAATGTTGACATATGCCGCCACCGACAGCACCTGTTTGAATGAGGCCTTGCCGCCAAAAATGAAATTTCCGCAGAAAATCGCGAACACGGCGGTGATCAGCGGAATTGCGATGATGGTCAGTGATCCGAAAATGAATGTCGTCAACTCCAAAACACCTTTGGGGATCAGGTTCGGATCCAACCCCGGGTTGGCATTGGTCATTTCCGTCATTTGCAGGGCGATCATTTTATCCAGAACCAGCAGGATATAAATACAAAACACCACAACGGCCGCCAGCAAGGCAATCAGCACCCGCGGGTATTCCCTGAGTTTGACAAACAATTCGGCAGGTGTGGTGATAACCCGCCACAGACCTTTCCAGGACAAAGCCGGTTCCGGTTTCGTTGATCCCCCCATCGCAACTATAACCGGCTCGCGATGCATGTCATCCGCCATAGTAACCTCCCCTATGTAATATCGATATTACCAATATGCACAAATTCTACTGGTGAGGCAATGTCAATGATACTGCCGGACAATGTCAAAAGATAGTCAAACAGCGGCGACATTACTCCTGGCTGTCATCGGGCCGGGTCAGGATGTCATGCTTTTTGTAATCGACCACCGGCTGTTTGCCCCAGTGCAGTTTCTCACGAAGGATATCGTAAAATTTATTTTCTGCGAATTTGATAAACTTCATGGTATGCTCGGCGCGCCGGATGCGTATCGAACCGCGCGGCGAGAATTTGGTCGCCACCTGCCCATCGATCGTCAACAGCGCTTCGCCATGCTCGGAGCGAATACGCACTTCCAGTTCGAAGTCCGGCGGAAACACCAGCGGTCGTGAAGTCAGCGAAAACGGCGATATCGGCGAGGCGATTATGGCCTGCATGGTCGGATTGAGAATCGGCCCGCCCACCGCCAGTGAATACGCGGTGGAACCGGTCGGAGTCGAGATAATCAACCCGTCGGCGGTGTAGGAACAAATGTATTCGCCATTGGCGTAAATGCTGATATTGATCACCCGGGCCACCCCACCCTTGTCAACCACGATATCATTAAGCGCAAAGGGGTAACGAAGCGCATCGCCATTAACCAGCTCTGCCTTGAGCACCAGTCGTTCCTCGATCTGATACTCATTCGCGGCGACCTGATCCAATGCGGTAATCAGATGTTCCGGGGTATGCTGGGTGAGAAATCCCAACGAACCGAGATTGATCCCGAGGACCGGTCGGGGATTGCGACCGAGGGCGCGCACCGACGAAAGCATGGTGCCGTCACCGCCCAGTGTCACCAGGACGTCAATGTGTTTCCATAATTGATCGGGCGGCAAACAGATCAGGTCGCCTGCAAACCGGGATTGCAACTCATCGGACAGGATGGCCTGATGTTCGTGTTTGCGGCACCAGTCCAATGCGGTCCCGACCGCCTGCAGGGCATCGGGACGCGAGAGGTTGGCTATGATTCCAAAGCGCATGTCAATCGTTCAAGGCTTTTTTTCGCGAAGGCGAACCGGTCGCGGGACGCGATCCGTTTTTTTCGGCCTTACGAAATGTGACACGTTGTAAAAACGTCCGTCTGGTTCCCAGTAAATGCCGCAGATGTCCGGCGATCGATTCGGAAGTCAAACCGATCTGCTCCAGAAGAATACTCCGGTGACCGTGCGGGATGAATTTATCGGGAATGGCAAAGGTTTCAAACTCGCCCTGATATCCCCGCGCATTCAGGAAGTTACCCACCTGCTGACCCATCCCGCCGATTATACTGTTTTCTTCAATCGTAATAATGTGACGATACGGCAGGCAGGATTCCAGCATATCGCAGTCGAGCGGTTTGATGAACCGGGCGTTGATTACCGTCAGTGGGTATTCTTTCTCCAGTGCATCGGCGACCGCCAGCGCTGTTTGCACCATCGTCCCGGTGGCAATCAGCGCGGTGTCCCCTTCCTCGCGAAGCATCTCCCAGCTTCCCCACTTGATCGACTCCAGTAGATTGGTCATCTCACGAGGAATGGCGGCACGCGGATAACGGATCGCACATGGACCTTCGAGATCGCGCTCGACCAGCAGGTGCATCAGGGATCGAAATTCGTCGCCGTCTTTCGGCGCCATAATGGTCATGTTGGGCACCGCGGACAAATAGGACAAATCAAACGCCCCGTGATGCGTCGGGCCGTCCTCCCCCACCAGTCCGGCGCGGTCGAGACAGAACACGACCGGCAGTTTCTGCAGGGCGGCGTCATGGATAATCTGATCATAGGCGCGCTGGAGAAAGGTCGAATAGATGGCCACAAACGGCCGCAGGCCGCCGGCGGCCATACCGGATGCGAAACAGCCGGCGTGCCCCTCGGCGATACCGACGTCGAAAAAGCGATGCGGGAATTTCTCCGCGTATTCGTTCAGTCCGACCCCCGATGTCATGGCGGCGGTAAGCGCAACCACGCGGTTGTCTTTCTGCGCCAGTTCCATCATGATGCGACCAAAGACCTTCGTATACGCAGGCAGTCCCGATTGGGCATTGGCCTGGCCGGTAATTTTGTCGAACGATCCGATTCCATGGAACTTGGTGGCGTCGGATTCGGCCGGTTTGTATCCCTTGCCCTTGGTGGTCAACACATGGAGTAACAGCGGACCGCCAAGGTCTTTAATTTGATTCAAGGTTTTGGTCAGAAGCGCGATATCGTGGCCGTCAATCGGTCCGAAATAGCGAAATCCGAGTTTGTCGAACAGGTACCCGGGGATAAACAATCCCTTGATGGAATCCTCGATATCCGAAACCATCGCGCGGATTTTATCACGGCGTTTGAACCGCCCGGTCAACTCCCAGATCTCATCGCGCAACTTATTGAATCGCTGATCGGCGAGAATATTGGTCAAATACTTGGCCATGGCGCCGACGTTTTTCGAAATCGACATTTCATTGTCGTTGAGAATCACCAGCAAATCCTTGCGCAGTGCGCCGGCATTGTTCAGCCCCTCATAGGCCAGTCCGCCGGACAGCGCCCCGTCGCCGATAATCGCCACCACTTTGTGGCTGAGTCCCCGCTGGTCGCGGGCGGCGGCCAAGCCGAGGGCGGCGGAGATGGAGGTCGAGGCATGCCCCGCGCCGAACACATCGGCGGGTGATTCCTCGCGCTTGGGAAATCCGGCTACACCCCGGTACTGTCGGAGTGTGTGCATTTCGTCCTTGCGTCCGGTCAGCATCTTGTGCACGTAGCACTGGTGCCCCACATCCCAGACAATCTGGTCATTGGGAATATCCAGACAGCGATGCAAGGCCAGGGTCAATTCGACAATGCCGAGATTCGACGCCAGATGACCGCCGGTATCAGCCACGATCGAAACGATTTCCCCTCGGATTTCCTCGGCCAGCTCGCGAAGCCGGTCGTCGTCGAGTTTTTTCAGGTCGGATGATTTCCGGATGGATTCCAAAAGACTCATGTCATTTTTTCCGCCATCCGATAAACCGTGCGATTTGCTCAAAATAGTTATCCTTCAAATCAAACTCTCTGCTGATGGCAACCGCCTCTTCTATTATACGTTCGGCGTCCGTTCGCGATTGTTCCAATCCCACCGTCCCGGGGTACGTGGCTTTGAGATTCTTGCAATCGGAGCCGATTTTTTTGCCGAGTTCCTTCTGGTCGCCCTCAACGTCGAGAATGTCATCGATAATTTGAAAGGCAAAACCGATTTTTTCGCCGTACTGCGTCAGGCGTTCCAGGGTCTGTTCATCCACGTTCGCCAGGATCGCGCCGATCCGAAGACAGGCGCGAATCAGTGCACCGGTTTTATGCGCATGAATATACGTAATCTCGTCAAGCGTCACCTGCTTGCCCTCGGCCGCCACGTCGGCAAACTGCCCGCCGATCATCCCCGCGGTGCCGATCGCGCGCGCCAGTTCGGCGACCGCGCGGGCGGATCCGGAATGAGCCAGCAGTTCAAACGCCAGATCATGCAACGCGTCCCCCGCCAGCACGGCGCAGGCTTCATCGAATTTTACATGTAATGTCGGCAGTCCGCGACGTAATTCATCATCATCCATACAGGGCAAATCGTCGTGAATCAGCGAATAGGTGTGAATCATCTCGACGGCGCAGGCGGCGGGTTCGATAATATCTGAAGCCGTTCCCCCGAACGCCTCATAGGCGGTGATCATCAGAATTGGCCTGATCCGCTTGCCTCCGGCCAGCACCGAATAGCGCATGGCCTGATGAAGCCGCCGGGGATAGACCGATTCGGCCGGAAGGTATTTGTCCAGCAGGGCGTCCACTTCAAGGCGACGTGTTTCCAGATAGGCGAGTCCCGGCGTGGCCGTGTCAGTTTTCGTCATCGTCATCCCCGTCGGCGAACGATTCCTCGATCAGACGATCGTTGTTTTCCCTGAGAATGGCGATTTTCTTCTCGGCCTCGGTCAGTTTCTTGCTGCAAAACGCGGCGATCTCGATCCCTTCGGTGTACAATGCGATCGACTTTTCCAGTTTGGCCTCGCCGGATTCGAGCTCGTTCGTAATGTCTTCCAGCCGTTCCAGTGCCGACTCGAAATCCTTGTATTGTTTCGCCGATGCTGTCATATACTCTTCACTCGCTTGGTCACATCCGTAATGATTGCCGTTGCAAAACCATCCGCAAGTATTGATTCAATCTCCTGCCCCGCTCGTAAATCATCGACGGTTTTAATCGGCATATCGCCACCAGCATCCCTGATAACCGCATAGCCCCGTTTCAAAATAGCCAGAGGTGACAGCGATTCCAACCGGGATACGGCCAAAGATAAAGCGTTTTTTGGTTTTTCCAAACTGTTTTTTCCGGCGCTTTCAAACACCCGCAGGAGGGTGTCGAGGGTTTGTTCCCGCTCGCGGACAAGCGTTTCCGGCCGCCGATACACCGGTCGATCCACCAGACGGCGCAACCGCTCGCGCCCCGATGCCACGGTTTGCCCCAGCGCATAACCGGCCCGCTCCACCCGGTCGGCGATATCGCGAAGAAATTCGTTCTTGTTCCAGATAACCAGCTCGGCCGCGGCTGAAGGAGTCGGCGCGCGTAAATCGGCGGCAAGATCGGAAAGGGTGGTATCGATTTCATGCCCTATCGCGGAGACAATCGGCTTGTGCGACGCGGCAATCGCGCGCACCAGCACCTCCTCATTGAACGCCCATAAATCCTCGAGTGATCCGCCGCCGCGCCCGGTGATGATAACGTCGACGTCATCGCGTGTATTGAAATACTCGATTCCGGCCTTGATGGTCAATTCCGCACCGTCCCCCTGCACCTGTGCCGGATAGATAATCAACTTCACGGCGTCATTGCGCCGTCGGGCAACAGTGATGATATCACGAATGGCCGCCCCGGTCGGTGATGTGACAATGCCGACGGTAGCCGGGAAATCCGGAAGTGGTTTCTTGCGCGACGGGTCGAACAAGCCCTCTTTATCTAATTTCTCATACAATTGCCGGAAGGCGACTTCCAACTCCCCCACTCCCACCGGGGTCAGTTTGCGGGCGTTGAGTTGATAGGAACCGCCTTTCTCATAGACGGAAATATCGCCGCAGGCACGGATTTTCATGCCGTTTTCCGGCTCGAATTTGAGATACTGCCCGGCCGATCGCCAGACTGTCACTCGTAAAGCGGCGTTTTCGTCTTTCAGCGTCAAATAGCGGTGCCCCGATGAATGGTGCACGTAATTGGACACTTCCCCCTCGACCCACAGGGTATCGAACGACTCTTCAAGCGTATGCTTAATCAGCCGCGTGATAGCCGTAACGGTATAAATCTTCTCATCCATCGAATGCATATCGTATAACTATGCGGAATGTTTCCGCAGATGCAATCCTTTTGTTGAGTTTTGGCAATTGAATTTTACACGGGTTTTTCAATGCGTGCTTCGATAGATTTGTTCCGCGACGTTTTTGGGGATACCCTTGACGGCCTGAAGTTCCTCCAGTGACGCTTCCCGAATCCGTTTAAACGATCCGAAATGCTTAAGCAGCAGGTTGCGGCGTTTGGGACCGACCCCCTCAAGTTTGTCGAGGGCTGATACGATCGTCCGTTTTGAGCGGACCTTGCGATTGTATTCGATCGCAAAGCGATGGGCCTCATCACGGATTTGCTTTAACAGCCGTAATCCGGCCGAGGCCTTCGGCAATGAGATCGGCTCGCTGCGGTCGGGGAAATAAATCTCTTCAAATTTCTTGGCCAGTCCGATCACGCGCTGATCGGCGAATCCCAGTGAACGCAGTTCCTTTTGCACCGATGACAACTGCCCCTTGCCGCCGTCGATTACCAGCAGATCGGGAGGCGTGCGGTCTTCGTTTTTCAGGCGAAAAAAATACCGCCCGATCACCTCGCGCATCATTGCGAAATCATCCTGCCCGCGCACTTCCTTGATTTTAAAATGACGGTACTCCGCCTTTTTCGGTTTGGCATTGGCGAAATACACCAACGATCCGACCGCGTCGGTTTCACCGGTGTTGGAGATATCCACGCAGGCGATCGTGCGCGGCGCATGGGTCAGGTGCAGTTCATCCTTGAGGACTTGCACCGATCCGGCGACCCGTTCCCGGTAACCTTTTTTCTGAATCAGAACTTCGTCGAGAAGCAGTCGGGCATTGGTTGCGGCCAGATCAACCAGACGAGACTTCTCCCCCCTTTGCGGCGTGAATACCATCACCCGTTTGCCGCGCAAACGGGTCAGCCAGCCGGCGATCAACTCCTGATCGGGAAGATCGAGCGGAATGTACACCTCCTGCGGAAGATTCGGCTGATGATTATAGTACTGCCGAATAAACGCATTCAGCACCTCATCATCCTGTTCATCCGCCTCGGAACTCAGACGGAAATCCTGCCGTCCGATCAGAACCCCCTCGCGGATCTGCATGACCAACACGACCGTCTCGCGTCCCTCGCGGGCGAACGCCAGGATATCGCGGTCGACCACCTTGCCGACGTCGACCTTTTGTTTCTGCCGCACCGATTCCAGCGCGGTGATCCGGTCGCGCACTTCGGCGGCCTGTTCGTACTGCATCGCCTTTGACAACTGCGCCATTTTCACGCGCAGTCTGTCGATCAACTTTTCTCCGTGTCCCGATAAAAACAGTAACACCGATTCGACCTGCTCACGGTAATCTTTCTCGGTTTGCAGATTTTCGCACGGTCCGTCGCATCGCCCGATATGATAATCCAGACACACCTTCTGCTCCTTCCCGGTGGGATGCGGGATGGTCAGATTGCAGGAACGAATCTTGAACAGGCGACTGAGAAAACGGACAGTCTTGCGCATGCCGCCGGCATTGGTGTACGGCCCGAAATAGCGGGCGTTGTCCTTTTCCAGACGCCGCACAATCAGCACGCGCGGAAACGGTTCGTCGACCGTTACCTTCACATACGGAAAATGTTTGTCATCTTTTAAATTGACATTGTAGCGCGGCTTGTACTCCTTGACCAGATTGGCTTCGAGGATCAGCGCCTCGATTTCGGAATCGGTAACCATCAATTCAAGATCGGCAATCGCCGAAGCCAGCCGTGCGGTTTTTGGCGTCAGATTCTGCGGTGATTGGAAATAGGTCCGGACGCGGTTCCTGAGATTCTTGGCCTTGCCGATGTAAATGATTTTGCCGTCCCGGTTCTTGAACAGATACACACCCGGATCGGAGGGAAGATTTTTGATCTTCATTTCCAGTTGTTCGGACACGGCAATCATCGCAATATGTTACGCGTTATTTTCCCCGGGGGTTGGTTACGGCAGTATCCGCCGTGCGCCGGCATAGCGTTTTTTCCAGTATTCATCATCCAGATCGGTGATGATAACACCAAGTGACGATGAGGAGTGGATGAACTCATTGTGACCGACATAGATGCCGACATGAGCGACACCACTGCCGTCGGTGCGAAAAAACACCAGATCGCCGTAACGCAAATGACCCTTGTCGATCTTGCGCCCTGAAGAATACTGTTTGGCGGCAGTACGCGGCAGTTGCGTTTTATTGAACCGGCGATACACGTCCTGCGTGAACTGACTGCAATCCAGGCCGGATTCGAACGACGATTGTCCGGCATACGGCGTCCCCAGATACGACTGCAGAATGCGCCCCAGTTCGATCAACTGCCGGCTGTCGGTGGCTGCAAATTTGCTGGTGCGGTCCGTCGCCTGAATCCGATTCGGTTCAGTGGTCTGTTGCTCCTCCGCAACACCTCCGTTGGAACGATATCTCGGGTTGGCGTGGCAACCAACCAGAAGCAACAGCGTCACAACAAGACCGGTTGTCGGTTTCATTCAGTTCAACCTCGGATACGGTATTCCAAATCTCCTGCGGTAATATATCCGCGTGGCAACCAGCAGAACAACAAGAAAAATAAAATATCCCGGATAATAATACCCCGCGAGAAGCGACAGCAACAGGATGGGCACCTTGCAGGCCAGCAGGACATGCGACGGTTGCTTCGATATCAGGGCAAACAGACACAGCCCGAATCCGATTGTACTTATCGGCACCAGCAGATGATGAAGCAACAGCAATGACACCAAAATCGATCCCGCCAGAAGAGCCAACGCCGTGATGATAATTGTACGATCCGTCAGCATGGTGGCATAAGTGCGTTTGCCGGCCTTTTCATCACCGGCGCGATCGGGAATCACGGTCAATAAATACGTCGCGGCGACAGTCAGGAAAAAGTACCCCGCCAGCAAACCATCCAAACGGTCTAACCGGGTCAGCATCCCGGGCACCGTCATTGGAATCAACACTCCGTACCCGACAGCGTTGACCAACAGCCCGGCCAGCGGACGATCTTTGACACGAAACGGCGGCAGGGAATACGCGATCGATCCCGCAATCAGCGGGACAAACACCGCCAGGGTCACGAGCGACTGCACTGCGCCAATAATCGGGGCGACTATCGAGAGGGTGATTCCGGCAATAAGCAGTTGACGTTTTTCAAGCAAACCCTTTTGCAAAAAACCGAGTTTGCGATTGAGCAGGTCCGATTCGTAGTCATAAACCTGGTTGAGATAATACGTGCCGCTTCCGATCAGCGTCAATCCGATCAGGACAATCAGCGCCGATGCGGAAAAATCACCATGCCGATAATGATAAGAGACAAGAAAGATCGACCAGATCGGAAGGTGCAACATCGGGCGGGCGGCGAATATGAAATCAAGTATCCGCACCACCATCCCCCCTACTGGTATACCAGATACGTGAGAAACCAGTACAACACCGGAGCGGCGAATAACAGCGAGTCGAACCGATCCAGCACTCCGCCGTGACCGGGAATGATGGCCGACGAATCCTTGATCCCATAGCTTCGTTTCCAGCAGGATTCCACCAGATCACCAAGCTGACCGACAATCGAAACCAAAAGCCCCGCCGTCAGCAAATAGCCCCAAGCGATTTCATGCAACAGCCAGAAAGACATAATCACGGCAACCACGACACCGCCGAACATCCCGCCGATAAACCCCGCAATCGTCTTATTGGGCGAGACGGTGGGGGCCAGTTTGCGTTTCCCCAGCCATTTGCCGATCCCCATCGCGAGCGTGTCGGACAGCCAGAGCGTGCCGAACAAAAACAACAGCCAGTGCGCGCCATTGCCGTCGGGGACATCCCTGATATAAGCCGGCAGGGGATATAAAAGCCCGATATAGGCCGCGCCCCAAAACAGGGCCGTGTTGAGCTGGAACAATTCCGCCGGGGTTTCACTTCGAATGGACAGCACCATTCCCAGACACAGAAAATACCCGGTCAAGAGAATCAATCCGGCAGTGAAATCTATTACAATACTGGCCGCGACAACAGCCGGGGTAAACAGCATGGTCAGCCAGAACAAAATCGAATTCGGGCGAATTTCGAGATTCCAGACAAACTCGCCAATGCCGAGGGTGGCAAATAACAATAGCATCCCCAGCAACCAGTACCCGCCAAGATAACAGAGATAGATGATGGCGGGACCGAAAATGACAGCCACGATAATACGGGTCAGCAGGTTGCGGCTCATTTATACCTCCACTTTTCCGAATCGGCGCTCGCGCCGTTGATAGTCGATAATGGCGGTAAACAACTCGGCGCGTCCGAAATCGGGCCAGAGCACGTCAGTGACATGCAATTCGGTGTAACTGGTCTGCCAGAGCAGAAAATTGGAGATACGCATTTCGCCGGAAGTGCGAATCAGCAAATCGGGATCGGGCAGATCCGATGTATACAAATAACTCGAAAACAACTCCTCGTTGATTTCGCCGATTTCAACATGTCCGGATCGCACCAGCATGGAAATGGCACGCACCGCGTCGATGATTTCCGACCGTCCGCCGTAATTGAGCGCCAAATTCAGCACCAGCCCGTCATTATCTCTGGTTTTTTCCATGGCGCGCGCCAACACCTCGCGGCGGGTCAGTGACAATCCGCCGATATGCCCGATTGTCATGAGTCGCACATTGTTGCGGTTCAATTCGTCGACTTCGCGCTTCGTGGTGCGGGTCAGCAGTTTCATCAACGCCGCCACTTCCTCGCGCGGGCGTTTCCAGTTTTCCACGGAGAACGTATACAATGTGAGATATTTTATATTGATTTCAGAGGCGGCGCGCACCACCTCGCGCACGGCATCGACTCCCGCTTCATGCCCGGCGGTTCGCGGCAGATTACGCTTCTTGGCCCAGCGCCCGTTGCCGTCCATGATAATGGCAACGTGCTGAGGCAGACGGGCAGGATCGATCTGCGCCTTTAAACTGTCAGCGTGATTGGTCATTGGGGGTAGTATAGACGCATGGAAAGCTCAGTGCAAGAAAATATTTATCGGTCGAAACGATAATCCGAAAACGTCAATTCCTGACGAGAGTATTTCCGCCCGAGAAACGCTCCGCGCGTGCCGTTGATAATCAGTCGGGCCGGCACCAGAATCGAATCGACCGGCCGGAACAAATAGTCGAGCGAGTACTGCTGATAGTCGCCGTACTCGCGATAGTGCAGGGTGAGTGACCGCAGGCGGAAGGTATTGCGATCGAATGTCATGTGCCCGGCGGGAAGAGCATCGGTGTCGGCACTGTCCGGGTCAAAACCGATTGCCAGAGTCCCGGCGCCGGTGTCGTTGGGATAAAAATAAAACCGATACCGCTCCGCTACGGGAAAATACCAGGGTAAGTCTTGCGGCGGAATATTCTCTGAGACATCCGCCGAATCGATCACAATAACGGAGTCGCCCGATACGGTATCGTGCCGAATCGAAAACACGGCGGAATCCACCTTCTGCACTTCGCCACGATAGTCGGTTTTCGTGTAAACCGAAGCAACCGTATACGAATACGAACCTGCGATGTTCGTCAGGTAATGATCCGCCAGATCGACGGCAATGTTGGCATGATAATAAGCGATAACTGTCGAGTCACCAGAGGCAATCGCGTCTCCGGTCGGCAGGACAATGGCCACAATCAAAAATAATAAACGAAACGGAAGGTTTCCGGCGTATTTCATTCAACTTCTCAGACTTCGGATATTCTATGTTCCATACAATAGACGAAACTTATACCCCAAAGCACAAAAAGACCAGCATGTTTTTGGCAATTTAACAAAAAAACGGGGATTTCTGGATAAAAAACCGTATGATACGTATGTATCAATAGACAGCGAAACATTGAACAAGCGGGCTTTATGAATACACTCCTTTTGGCCGCCATTCTGTTATGTCCGATGATCCATCACCAGCCGGAGCCGTGGGACACCCTTAACGATGTCAATTTTCATATTGTCTCGGGCATGAATATGGGTTCCGAGTATTCCGATCCCGGTCCCGAATTCGGCGCCAAACTGGAATATGTCCTCATTCATCCGATTGCAGTACGCCTGGCGGGTAATTTCACGTTTTCATCGGCGGGTAGTCACGATCTTCCCGACGGAGAGCGCAAGGCGTTTGATCTGAGTCTGGAAGCCCTGGCGTACCGGGGTCGGGAAGACTACTTCATTTATCTCGGTGTGGGATTGGTACGGACGTTCAATACGTATAGGCCTGATCGTTTCGATGACTTCCGGTTCAATAACGAAGTATACGATTCACTGCTGGACGCGGGAAGTCTCCTCGGAGTCAAACTTGAGGACGGCTGGGGATACCGGGTAGTCGCCGGCGGACGGTTTAAAGAACACTATTCCCTTGAGTTGGGGATTCAACGGGTCTGGGCGGATTTCGATTTTCTGCTCGACAATCCGGGTGACCCGCGCATGCCGTATATTGACATTTACCGCGACCAGATCTATTCGACCGCCTGGCTAACGATCGGCTACATTTTCACCCTGTGAGTATCGCGCCAGAAATCCGGCACGAAAATCGGCAAACCGCCCCGCTTTTATTGCGGCGCGAATCCCGCGCATCAGATTCTGAAAAAAATACGTGGAATGATATGTGGCCAAAACCATGGCCGTGATCTCATGTTGATTGTACAGGTGCCGCAGATACGCCCGGCTGTAACGCCGGCAGACTTTGCAGTCGCAATTGGGATCGAGCGGAAGATCACTCTGCGCGCAATCGGCATTGCGAAATACCAGCGGACCTTCGGACGTGAACACCATCCCGGTGCGGGCATTGCGGGTCGGCAGAACACAGTCGAACATATCGATTCCGTACGACACCGCCATTAAGATATCCTCGGGATACCCCACCCCCATCAAATAGCGGGGTTTGCCGGACGGTAGAAAATCCATCGTATATGCCAGCGTCTTTTCCATTTCCTCTTTCGATTCTCCGACCGCCAACCCGCCCACGGCATAGCCGGGAAAATCAAGCGACGTGATCTGTTCCGCCGAAAGTTTGCGCAGGTCGGGATAAACCGATCCCTGCACAATGCCGAACAATGCCGTCCCGGTGGGGTGCACGTTTTCCAGACGATTGAAGTGCGCAAGTCCCCTTTGCGCCCAGTCATAGGTTCGTCTGACCGCGGTCGCGGCCAGATCATATGCAGAGGGATACGGCGCACACTGGTCGAAGGACATGATAATATCCGCGCCGATATCGCGTTCGATTTCGATTACTTTCTCGGCATCGAACTGATGCCGGGAACCGTCATGGTGCGACTTGAACGTCGCACCGTCGTCGTCGATTTTCAACAGGTCCTGCAGGGAAAACACCTGAAAGCCGCCGGAGTCGGTCAGGGTCGGCTTGTTCCAGCTGTTGAATTTCGCCAGCCCGCCGAGTTCGCGGATCAACGCATTGCCCGGTCGTAAGTACAGATGATAGGTATTGCCGAGAATGATTTCCGCGCCGCATTCCTCAAGATCATCCGAGGTCAGCGCTTTCACCGCACCGGAGGTTCCCACCGGCATGAATGTCGGGGTATGCACGATCCCATGCGGAGTGGTAATCGTCCCCAGCCGCGCGGAGCCGTCGGTGCCGTTTCGTGTAAAGGAAAAACCCGTCATTTGTTCTTCTTCGCGGCCTCGCCATATCGTGCCAGCAGTTTGACCAAACCGCCGCGATATTCACTTGCGGTCGGGCAATACACCAATGGTTTGATCTTGTCCAGATCGGGGCGTCCGTTGTCCTTCAGGACTTCCCGGTCAATATGCACCGCGACGATTTCCGCGATAAACATCTCATGCGAACCAAGCAGATACGACTGCCGGATTTCACATTCCAGATTAACCGGGCATTCAGCGATCATCGGGGCATCGATTTTGGTCGCGGGAATCGGCGTGAGATGTAATTCCGAAAACTTATCGACATCGCGTCCTGATTTCGTACCGCAATAATCCGCGGCGATGAGATTATCCTCCGATGTCAGGTTCACCACAAAAGCCCCGGCCTGTTTTATAATCTTATGCGAGTGCCGTTCCGGAGTAACCGAGATCGACAGCATCGGCGGCTTCGAGCAAACAATGCCGATCCAGCTGATCGTTATGATATTGGGCGCGTAATCATCGGCCCGGCAGGAAACCAGCGTCGCCGGAAGCGGAAACAGCATCGTATTCGGTTGCAGTTGCACTTTATCCATATGCCCCTCTCTTTAAAACAGCATTTCCAGTGTTTTTTCCAATGAGGATACGCCGGCAAGCGTGATATGTTTGGCGGTGATTCCCTTGACCGTCTGCGCGGGAAGGATGATCTTATCGAAACCGAGCTTGGCCGCTTCGGCGGAGCGACGGTCGGCCATGCCGATGGCGCGCACCTCGCCTGATAGGCCGACCTCCCCCGCGACAGCAGTTTTGACATCGACCGGAATATCGCGAAGCGACGAAACAATCGCGGTCAGGACCGCCAGATCGATGGCCGGTTCGTTCAGCCGCAAGCCGCCGGCAATGGAGACAAACACATCGTTGCCGCCCATCGGAATGCCGATTCGCTTTTCCAGAATCGCCAGCAGGAGCGCCAGACGTTTGTTGTCCAATCCGCCCGCCACCCGTTGCGGAGTGCCGTACGATGCCGGCGACACCAGCGCCTGAATTTCCACCAGGATGGGACGGTTCCCCTCGCATGATGCCGCGACCACTGAGCCGCTTCGCGCGCCGTCTTCCGTGTGCGATAAAAACAACAACGACGGATTATCGACCTGATTGAGTCCGCCCGGCGACATTTCAAACACGCCCAGCTCCAGCGTGGAGCCGTACCGGTTTTTAATCGGTCGCAGAAGACGGTACACATACTGGCTGTCCCCCTCGAAATTGAGAACGACATCGACCATATGCTCAAGCACTTTCGGCCCGGCGACCATCCCCTCCTTGGTGACATGTCCGATTAAAAACAGCGCAATCTCATGTTTGCGCGCCAGCTCGATCAGCCGCCCGGCCGACTCGCGAATCTGCCCGACCGTTCCCGGCGGCGATTGAAACATCCCGCTGGACACGGTCTGGATGGAATCGACAATAACCACGCCGTACTGCTCACTATCAATGGTCTCGGTGATTTCCTCCAGATTGGTGAGATTGACCACCGCGACGTTGTCGGAGGTAACATGCAGACGTTCGGCGCGTTTCTTGAGTTGGTTGAGAGATTCCTCCCCGGTGACATACAGCACCGGCAAACCGGACTTGGCGTACGCTTCGGCGGCCTGCAAAATCAGGGTCGATTTGCCGATCCCCGGTTCGCCCGCCAGAAGGACGGTGCTTCCACGAAGCAGTCCCCCGCCGAGGACCCGGTCGAACTCGGTCAGACCGGAAACATACCCCGAGGTGCGTTCCGCGCCGATTTCGGAAAACCGTCGCGGTTTCTCGGAGACAATCGTTTTCCGGCTTCGTCCCTTGTCGACAATACGTTCCTCGACCAGGCTGTTCCATTCGCCGCATTGATTGCACTGCCCCTGCCAGCGGGGGTAGATCGATCCGCACTGCGTGCAGACATATGCGGTTTTTATTTTCTTTTCCATGAGGATTACGTTATCTGAATCGGGCCGTCGGCACGACCGCTGATAAACTGATCGACCACGGCGTTACCGGAGTTCTTTATCTGTTCGGGCGTGCCTTCGTATTCAACCACCCCGTCATGTAACATCACGATGCGGTCGGCGGTTTTGTACGCCGCTTTCATGTCATGAGTCACCGATACGGACGTGATACTGAGTTTGCTTCGGAAATCGTTGATCAGGTCATTGATGATATCCGCTGTGATCGGATCCAGCCCGGTGGTCGGTTCGTCGTACAAAAGGATTTCCGGATCAGTGGCAATGGCGCGCGCCAGCCCGACCCGCTTGCGCATCCCGCCGGACAGCTCGGATGGATAAATCTCGCCGGTTCCGGCCATCCCGACCATCTCCAGCTTTTCCTCGATAATGCGTTCGATCTCGGCTTCCGGGTAATGTCTCGCCTCGCGCAGACCCAGTCCGACATTTTCAGCGACAGACAGCGAATCCAACAGCGCGGCGGACTGAAACAACATGCCGATTTTCTTGCGCGTCTCGGCCAGTTCCTTCCCTTTGACCGTATCCATATCCTTGTCAAACACCCGCACCGTACCCCGGTCGGGATGAATCAATCCGACAATATGCTTGAGTAAAACCGATTTACCGCATCCGGAACGGCCGATAATCACCAGCGATTCCCCGCGCCTGACATCGATATTGACCCCGTTGAGGACTTTCTTTTCGCCGAATGATTTGGCGACGTCTTCTATGCTTATGACAGTATCCATATCCTCACAACCGGAACAGGAGAATCGCCATGATATAGTCGGATATCAAAATCAACACCGATGCAATCACGACCGCCTCGGTGGTGGCCCGCCCGACCCCACGCGCTCCACCCGATGCGTAGAATCCCTCATGACTGCCGATCAGGCCGATCGTGGCGCCGAAAACAAAGGATTTCATTAGTCCGCCGAAAATGTCGAACAGCTTGAAGGAGTTTTTTACGCCCAGAATAAATGTCTCGCTCGATAAATCCACGAATATGACCGAGACCAGCAACGCGCCGGTGATGGCGACGAAATTCGAAAAAACCGTCAGGATCGGAATCATAACACTGCTGGCCAACAAACGCGGCATCACCAGGTACCGAACCGGGCTGATCCCCATCGTGTCCAGCGCGTCGATCTGCTCGGTGACCCGCATCGTGCCCACCTCGGCGGCAATTCCCGCGCCAACCCGTCCCGCCACCACCAGCGCCGAAAGCACCGGGGCGAGTTCGATGACGACCGCCTTTCCGACCGCCGCACCAAGATAGCGCAACGGTGCACCGATATACGTAAACTGATAGGCCGCCTGCCAGGCGGATACCGCGCCGACAAAGATGGAGATAATGACAATCAGCGGGAGTGATTTATTGCCGATGACGAAACATTGATCGACAATCAACTTTCCGGATCGGGGAATGTCTTTGAAATAATAGAGAGATTTCCCCAACAGCATAAAGACACTGCCGACCCGGCGGATAAAATTAATCGTCCGCCGTCCGATGAGGAGAAATCCGTTTCCCATCACTTAAAACGGTTGATCCTTTTCCAGATACTGAGTGGCCAGGTTTTCAAAGCGGGCGAAATCTTTTACAAACGCCAGTTCGGCCACACCGGTCGGGCCGTTACGCTGTTTGGCGATGATGATTTCAGCCTTGCCCTCCACTTCCATTCGCTTGGGGTCATCCCGATCCAGATGCGAGAGATAGAACTCGGGTCGATACACGAACATCACCACGTCGGCGTCCTGTTCGATTGCGCCGGATTCACGCAGGTCGGACAACTGCGGACGTTTGTCGCCGCCGCGCGTTTCCACCATGCGCGATAACTGGCTGACCGCCAGTACCGGAATGCTCAACTCCTTCGCCAGGCCTTTGATCGAGCGCGAGATTAACGCCATTTCCTGCTGACGGTTTTCGACTCGCCCGGAAACGTTGATCATCTGGATATAGTCGATCACGATCAGGCCGACATTATGTTGCGCTTTCAACCGACGCGCTTTGGCGCGCATTTCAAGTGTCGTGAGCGTCGGCGAGTCATCAATATATATATCGGCATCACGCAGAGGATCTCCGGCAATACTGAGTTTTTGCCAGTCGGAATCACGCAAACGTCCGGTGCGAAGCAGATGCTGGCTGATCCGGGCGCGCCCGCACAGCAGACGCAAAGCAAGTTGCTCCTTTGACATTTCAATCGAGAAGACTCCGACCGGGACTTTCTTTTCGATCGCCACGTGCTCGGCGATATTCAGTGCCAGGGCCGTCTTACCCATCGACGGTCGTCCCGCCACCACGACAAAATCACCATTGTGCAGACCGGAAGTCATATCATCGACCTTCTTGAAGCCGGTTTCCAGCCCGGCCAGGCCGCCTCGTGTATCCTGATAATCCTCGATCTGCTCGAACGTATGCGGAATCAATTCCGATAGCGCCACGAATCCCTGTCGCATACGACTTTCGGAAATGGCGAAAATATTCTGCTCGGCCCTGTCCAGAATATCGGAGACGTCCATGTCAAGCGAATAACAACTCCGGGTAATGTCATTGGACGCCGCAATCAAACGCCGCAGAACCGATTTTTCCAAAACAATATTGGCGTACGACACAGCGTTGGCCGTCGTCGCGATACCATCGACCAGATCGATTAAATACGAACGCCCGCCAATCTTGTCGAGTTGTCCCATTTTGACCAGCTCATCACCAACAGTGGTGATATCGCACGGTTCGTTCTTCTCGTACAACTGCAAAACAGCCCGAAAAACCGTCTGGTGTTTGGCATGATAAAAATTGTCGGGATCGGCCAGGACCTCAATAATCGATGAGATCGCCTCCTGATCCTTGAGGATCGATCCCAGCACCGCCTGCTCGGCGTCGATTGACTGCGGCGGCTCCAGTCGGGAGATTTGTTTCGGTTTTTCGGTTCTGACCGGCATGTATTATTCCGAAGTTAATTCATCATATCGGGCGCGAAGCATCAGGACGTCTTCCCAGACGTCGCGTTTGTACGACGGGAAACGCAACAACGCCGCCGGATGGTAGGTCACCAGAAACGGGATGCCGTGAAAATCATGCCACTGCTTGCGCAGTTTGCCCAGCGGCGTGGTGGTCTGCAACAGCGCCTGTGCCGAAATTCGCCCCAGCGCGCAGATCACCTTCGGCTTGATCATGCGGATCTGTTCCATCAGATACGGCATACAGGCCAGCATCTCATCCGGTTGCGGGTCACGGTTTCCCGGCGGGCGGCATTTCAAAATATTGGCGATATACACGTCGTCGCGGCTGAAATTGATCGCCGCGAGAATCTTGTCAAGCAACTGCCCCGCCCGACCGACAAACGGCACCCCCTGCAAATCCTCATCGCGTCCGGGCGCCTCTCCGACGAAAAGAACCTTGGCGTTGAGATTACCGGCGCCATACACGAATTTGGTGCGGGTGGCGCCGAGCGGGCATTTCCGGCAGTCGCAGATGGACTGCTCATGTTGTGCCAATGAACGAAATCGCGGCGCATTCTCCTTCTTGCCGTTGGCGGCTAAATTTTTCCTGATGGCGGCGATGCGTTTGGGATTGATGATAATTTCCTCCGCGCCCATTTCCACCTGACTGCGCAGGGCCTTTTTTATCAGCAGTGAGGTTTTGCGGTCAAGACGTCCGGTTAGAATACTCATGATATTACAGCCTGCTTATATGTTCGCAGATCAGATCGGCCAGAGCACGCTTGGTCATGGTCGGAAACGCAATCGGTTTGCCCTTTTTAGGCAGAAGAGTAACCCGGTTGGAGTCGCCTCCGAAGGGGTGAATGTTTTCAAGCGAATTCAGCACGATCATGTCCAGCCCCTTGGCTTTCAGCTTCGCGGTCGCGTTGGCGAGTCCATTCTCCGTCTCAAGCGCGAAGCCGATGACTTTTTGTGTCGTCTTTTTGGTTTTCTTCAAGGATTGTAATATATCAATCGTGGGGGACAACTCAACATTCAAATCGCTTTTTTGTTTTTTTATTTTCTGAGATTGCGGTTTTGCAATCGTATAATCCGCCGGGGCGGCGGCCATGATTAAAATATCCGCCTTCGGGAACGCCTTTCTCACCGCCATATACATCTGTTCGGTCGATTCGACTGCGATAATCTTCATCCCGCCCGGCGACCGCAACGCGGTCGGGCCGGACACCAGGGTCACCTCTGCGCCCATGTCCCGGGCCGCCTCGGCCAGGGCATACCCCATTTTTCCCGATGACTCATTGGAAAGATACCGCACCGGATCAAGATATTCCCGGCAGGGGCCGGCGGTCACGATTACTTTTTTCTTATTGAGGAGCTTTTTTTTTTGAAGGAGGGCGGTCACGGCTTTGAAAATGTCTTCCGGTTCGGCCATCCGCCCCGGGCCGACTGTCTCGCAGGCCAGTTCCCCTTCACCGGGACTGATAACATGATATCCCAGCTTCACGAGTTTATCGATATTGCCCTGCGTGATGGGATTGAGATACATATTGCTGTTCATTGCCGGGCAGATCATGACCGGCTTGTTGGTGGCACATATTACCGTGGTCAGCAAATCATCACAAATGCCTGACGCCACTTTTCCGATAAAATTCGCCGTGGTCGGCGCGATAACAAACAGGTCCGGCCAGCCCGCCATATCGATATGATGGGTGCCGACAAAACGGTCTTGCGGGAACATATCAATCGGCACCGGATTCTGGGACACGGTTTCAATCGTCAGCGCGGTAATAAATTTCTCGGCATTACGCGTCATAATAGCGCGCACCTCGGCCTCATCCTTTTTCAGCAGGCGGATTAAAAAGGGCGTCTTATAAGCGGCAATGCCGCCGGTCAGCCCAACCGTGATTTTATAACCTTTGAGAGACATGAGGAATTCGACCCGGTTCAATGAACCGGATCGTCATCATACGAAAACAGGTGCGTGGGCTGGCGAAGAATTTCCGGGATATTGACTTCACGAAACAGCACAGCGCCGATGACGATCTTGATCTGATCAAGATCGATTGGCGTCGGCCCAACCGTCCCGCCGCGCTCGAGGATCAATTCCATGTCGTTGTCACTGAGCAGGTTAAGATACTTCATTTGAAGTAAATATCCATATGCGTCGGCGGTGAAGTGCTGACGTTCCTTCTCGGAAAGCACCCGGATCGAGTTACCGGTCGGCGGAGATTCCGAAAGCGTTTCCGGTTCGCCCTGCAGATGATCAATCACCCAGGAATAGGCGAAACTGATTTCACTGTCGGTAAACCCCTGGCTTTTCAAATCGTCTGAGATGTCGTCAAAGCTGTCCACCTGTCCCTGCGTTTCTCTGATATGGGACATGATCAGGACAACGATTTCGAGAAGTCTGTCACCCAAAGTTCTTCCTCACCCTACGTTGTTTTCAATATTCTAATTTACGCGACAAACGCCCTATTGGCAAGGATATTTCCGCGCCTCATTCAAATTTAATGTTTGAAGTGTCTGACTCCGGTAAACACCATGGCCGCGTTGGCCTTGTCCGCCGCCGCTATCACCTCGGGATCACCCTTTGATCCGCCCGGCTGAATGATTGCGGTCACCCCCGCCGAGGTCGGTACTTCGACCCCATCGGGCATGGGGAAGAATGCATCCGATGCCAGCACCGCGCCTTTGGCCCGATCGCCGGCGCGTTTTACCGCCAGTTCGGCGGCATCTACCCGCGAGGTCTGCCCCATCCCGATACCGACCGTGGCGGTTCCCTTCACCAGCACGATGGCATTGGACTTGGTGTGTTTGACAATCTTCCAGGCAAATAACAGAGATTTTATCTCGTCCGGCGTCGGCTCGCGCCTGGTGACCGTTTTCAGCGATGATTCCAACGTTTCGATATCATCGGCGGTTTGATACAGCGCGCCGCCGCGCACAAATTTGGTCACCATCTCGCCGCCCGGACGGCCGATCTCGATTCCCGGAAGAACCAGCAGGCGACGAGTCTTTTTCTTTTTCAAAAGGGCCAGAACATCATCGTCGAATCCCGGCGCGAGAATACACTCCACGAAATGCGTATTATGAAGCAATGCCGCGGTGGCCATATCGACCTTGCGGTTCAATCCGATAATTGAGCCGAATGCGGACAGCGGATCGGATGCCAGCGCGTCGCGATAGGCATCGGCCAGCGTCTCCCCGATCGCCGCACCGCACGGATTGGCATGCTTGAGCACACACGCAAACGGCTCCTTGAAATCAAGCAGCATATCCAGACAGGCATCGAGATCGGAATAGTTGTTATATGATAATTCCTTTCCCGAAAGCACCTGGGCATTGGCCAGAGTCGGCCCGGCAAATCCGGGATCATAATAGAACGACGCTTTCTGATGCGGGTTCTCCCCGTACCGCAACGACGCCATCCGTGTCAGACTCAGATTCATCCTTTCCGGGAATTCGCCCGCACCGGTATCTTTGCCACCGGCAAAATACGCCGAGATCGCGCCGTCGTAGCGATTGGTCAGCGCAAATGCGCGCGCCGCCAGTTGACGGCGGAAATTCATATCGAGCGCACCTTCGTTTTTCTTCATCTCATCGAGAACAGCGGCATAATCGCCGGGATCGGTCACCACCGCAACCCCGTCGAAATTCTTGGCCCCCGCGCGGATCATGGTCGGACCACCGATGTCGATATTCTCGATAATATCCTTGTCGGTCGAATCGGCATCGGCCACGGTCTGTTCAAACGGATACAGATTGACCACGACCATATCGATCAGCTTGTATTCCTGATGCTGTAATTCGGCCTGGTCGTCTTCATTGTCCCGCCGGGCCAGAATCCCCGCGTGCACTTTCGGATGCAACGTTTTCACCCGCCCGCTGAGAATCTCCGGCGCGCCGGTGAATGTCGAAACCGAAACCGCCTGTATCCCTTCCTTTTTCAAAACCGCCAGCGTGCCGCCGGTCGAGATAATTTCCACACCGAAATCACTTAAGGCGCGGGCGAAATCAATCAACCCATCCTTGTTGGAAACCGATACCAGCGCCCGTTTAATCGTTATCCTGTCGCTCATGCTATGACCCCATCAGTAGTTTCGCCGCCTCGGCGTACCGGGCGACGGATTTTTCAACAATGTCAGCCGGGAGTCTTGGTCCCGGCGGAGTCTTGTCCCAGTCGAGTCCGGCAAGATAATCCCGAATGAACTGCTTGTCAAATGATGGCTGACCTTTTCCGGGGGCATATTGATCGGCCGGCCAGAATCGCGATGAATCCGGTGAAAGCACTTCGTCGATCAGAATAAAGGTCCCGTCCTTGTACCCGAATTCGAATTTGGTATCGGCGATGATTATGCCTTTGGTCAGCGCGTATTCGGCGGCCTTGGTATATATCTCCAGTGATTTATTACGACAGAGTTCGGCGGTCTCATGTCCGACAATGTCAAAAGACTGCTCGAACGAAATATTCTCATCATGCCCCTCTTCGGCCTTGGTCGACGGGGTGAAAATCGGTTGTGGCAGGCGTCCTGATTCCTGCAAATCGGAAGCGAATTCAAAACCGTGAACCCGATTCGAGCCGTTCTTGCGGGCGACGGTCAACTCCTTCCACATCGATCCGCTGATATATCCTCTGACAATACATTCCAGATCGATCCGCTCGGCCTTGGTGACCAGCATACTGCGCCCCTCAAGCACATCGCGATGCTTAAGCAATTCCGACGGATACTCCTCCATCCTGGCGGTGATCAAATGCGACGGGATCACATCCGCCAGAAATTCAAACCAGAACAGCGACATCGACGTGAGAATTCTCCCTTTGCCGGGGAAACCGTTCGGGAGCACGACATCGAACGCCGACACCCGGTCGGTGCTGACAATCAGCAGTTTGTCATCCAGATCGTACACGTCGCGCACTTTCCCGCGTCGAAACAGCGGGAACTCCTTGATATCGGTTTGCAGGACTTCTTTTTCTATCATCACTATTTCCCCTGAATAAGGTTTTCCAATGCTATCGGATAGATTTCATGTTCCACTTCCAGTACCCGCGCCGCCAGACTGTCCGGCGTGTCATCGGGTAAGACCGGCACTTTTTTTTGCAATAGAATTCTGCCGTTGTCATAGATTTCATCCACCAGATGAACCGTCGCACCGGATTCCGTATCCCCTGCCGCAATCACCGCCTCATGAACATGATGACCGAACATCCCCTTGCCGCCATGTTTGGGCAGAAGTGCCGGATGAATATTGGTGATACGGTTGCGATACTTCCGAACCAGCGATTCCGGCAAAAGGTTCAAATATCCGGCCAATGCGATATAGTCGACGGCATAGCTTTCCATCATTTCGATCAGGTCTTTATGCGCGGCCTGTTTGTCCGGGTACCTTTTCGGATTATATACAAAAGTGTCTATTCCGGCCCGATGCGCCCGCTCCAGGCCATAGACGTTTTCGCGTCGGGAAACGACCAGAACAATGGTCGCCGACAACTTCCCTTCATGTGACGCATTAATTAACGACTGTAAGTTAGTGCCGCCACCAGAGATAAACACGGCCACATTAGCCTTTTCACTCATTCGACCTCTCCTCTATCGGCAATCATACCGGCGCGCAAGGAATCCCACCGACGGCTTGTTATCATATCTGTCCAACAAGAAAAAACACAACATGTTTCTCACCGGTTGGCAATAATCGTCAAAATGGCATTCCTGATTATACTCTTATCTGTCATGAGTACCAAGTCTTTTTATTTGAATACTTCCGCCGATTTGGGTATAAAAAAAGACGCCGACCGGGTCGCCGCTTTCGCGGTCGATCATCAGCGCCTTGTCATTATTTTACGATGCAATTCTGCGATTACATGTCAGTCATCCGTTATCATTTATCACAAGAACGGCAAAAACTCGTTGATTTCATACTGGCTGACGTGCATGCGATACGCATCCCATTCCACCTTCTTGTTGGCGATCAGTTTGTTGAAAATGTGTTCGCCCAGGATGTTTTTCACCAGTTCCGATTTCTCCATCAGGTGAATCGCGCTTTCCAGCGATCCCGGCAAAGAGTCGATATCGAGCTGGTTGCGCTTCTCGACCGACATGGTAAAGATGTTCTCTTCGATCGGATCGGGGAGTTTATATTTGTTTTTAACCCCCTCCAACCCCGCGCCGAGCATGCAGGCGAATGCCAGATAGGGGTTGCAGGCCGGGTCGGGAGAGCGAAGTTCGATCCGGGTGGAAACCTCGCGGCCGATATCGAACATCGGCACCCGTACCAAGCTGGACCGGTTACGACGTCCCCAGGAAATATACACCGGCGCTTCATAGCCCGCCACCAGACGTTTATAGGAATTGACCCACTGATTGGTTACCAGCGTGAATTCTTTGACATGCTGTAATATCCCGGCAAGAAACTGCCGTGCCATGGTCGACAGCTGATAGGTGTTCTTCCTGTCGAAAAACAGGTTCCTATCGCCATTGAACAGCGACATGTGGGTATGCATACCGGAACCGTTCTGGCCGAAAATCGGCTTGGGCATAAACGATGCATAGATTTCGTTTTCCGCCGCAATCTCCTTGACAACCAGCTTGTAGATCTGCGTAAAATCGGCCATCACCAGCGCTTCCTGGTATTTCAGATCGATTTCCTGCTGGCTGGGAGCGACTTCATGATGTGAACACTCCACCGGGATGCCCATCAGATCAAGCGCGGTGGTGGTTTTCTTGCGGATGGTGGTACCGAGATCGGCCGAGAGATAGTCGAAATAGCCCCCGGTATCGAGCAAATCGGGTGACTGCTCATTCTCGAAATAGAAATATTCCAACTCGGGACCGAGATAATAGGTCCAGCCCTCTTTCTCGACCTCCGCCAGCGTCCGCTTGAGAATATAACGCGGGTCGCCTTCATAGGGAGAACCATCCGGCATGCAGATATCGCAAAACATCATCGCGGTTTTCTCTCCCCCGATTTCCCAGGGGATTATACGAAATGTCCGCAGATCCGGAACCGCCACCAGATCGGATTCCTCGATACGGACGAATCCCTCGATCGACGAGCCGTCAAAACCCTGGCCGTGATCGAGAATCGTTTCAATCTCCGAACGCGTAATCGACATGCCTTTCAATCGTCCCAGAATGTCGGTAAAATTCAGCCGGATATACCGGACTCCGGCTTCATCAATTATGCGAAGGACATCCTCTTTGGTTTTGGTCACAATACCTACCTCCTCTGGAAAATGAAGCTACAATGTATATGTTTTTATTTCGGACGCAATGTAAAAAACAATGAGTCCCCCCGACAGGACAATGCAGAGTATTTTAATGACTGATACGCGAGGATAATAATACTCGACAGCGAAATTGTGCCATAAAGACGGTTTTTTTGCCTATATTGGAAATGTCGACTTTGTCATCATTATCATGCGATTGCCGAAATAAAAACCTTGACGAGAAAGGGACGGCAATGAAAAACGGTGTGGCGATTACGGCCATGGCACTGATACTATTCTGTGCCGGTCCGGGATGCGACAATAGCACTCCGACCAATAACAATACTGACGACCCGGATCTGTCATTTTTGGATGGTGACTGGAGCGGTACGGTGACCATCCTGCAAACCGGAGCCTGCACATTCGGGGGAAATGACAGCGTCTCGACGTCTGTTGATATGCGGTGGACGGTTGCGAAATCAGGAGTAACCACCATTGACGATTACCTGTTTACCTGTGAATGGTCGGGAACGGTCTCTGCCAATTTGCATGTGAGTTTCAGAAAAATCGTCACCTGGATAAAGGGAGAATCCATGTCGATTTCATCCTGTCCGGCGGATACAGTCGTGGATACGATTTATTATTCGGGGACAATTATGGAATCCGACGGCACGGAATACCACCTGATAATGGAAAGCGAGGAAAACTGGTGCCCGGACAATGATTGCCGGTTTACGGTACGATATGACATTTCCAAAGACGAATAAAACCCCGGTGTCGATAACCGTTAATCCGTGCCCTTTTTCACCCAGACTTTGACCAGGTTAATACGCTGACCCTCGACTTCGGTGACCTCGAACAGGATTTCATTCCACTTGACCTTGGTCCCGACACTCGGCACCGACCCGACCAGATCGTAAATCAATCCGCCAACCGTCTCGAAATCATCCATGTCGTATTCCAGATGTAATTCATCGAGAAGTTCCTCAAGCGGGATTCCGGCATCGACCTGCAGGGAGTTGTCCGACAGCTTCATGATCGGGGCTTTTTCGTAGTCGTATTCATCCTGAATGTCACCGACGATTTCTTCGAGAATATCTTCCAGCGTTACCAGACCTGAGGTTCCGCCGTATTCATCGATCACGATGGCGATATGGATTTTGTTGGCCTTGAAATCCGACAGCAGATCACTGATGATTTTCGATTCAGGAACAAAATACGGTTCGCGCATGAATTCCGCCACGGAAAACGTCGTTTGTTGTGCCTTGAGATCGGTGAACAGGTCCTTGACATACAGCACCCCGATGATTTTGTCCGGGGAATCGTCATACACCGGGTAGCGCGAGAATCCCGCCCCCTTGGTCAGGGCACGGATTTCCTCCAGCGTGGCGTTTTTATTGATACCGACCATGCCGATACGCGGAACCATAACCTCACGGACTTCGGTGATATCGAGCTGAAAGATCTGCCCGATCATCTCCTTTTCATCCTCTTCCATGATCCGTTCACCGGCTCCAACCTGTTCGGCCAGAGACTCGATCGCCCGCTCGATAATATCCTCTTTCTGATCCTCGGACAGAGCGTTTTTGACATCCCGCACAAATACCCGGTTATACAGCACAATCGCCGGTTTGAACACAAAATAAACCAGCGCCAAAATCGGCAGAAACCGCAAGGTGCGATCATCAACCTCGCGCAGGGCACGTCTCCGGGGAAGGTATTCGAGAAAGAGCAAATACATCAGCCAGGCGATTACGATCCCGACAAACACCGCCAGGGTCGGATCGGCGGCGAATCTCACCGCGACCTGAATCCCGGCCAGGGAGGCGAAAAACGCCGCCAGAATGAGAATGAACGACTTGAACACCACTGTCAACTGAAGGATATTGCGCGGATCATTGTGCATTTCGGCCAGGCAGTTCTGGTAAAAACTGCCGACCGGCCGCGACAGATTCTTGATCTCATCCGGTTCGAGATATACCGCCAGCGTATGGCGGCTGAAGGAATAGCCCAAATAAAACAGGATAACCATGAGAAGCAGGTATAAGCCTATCAGCATGATCGTTCCCTTTCCAAATATACCCGCTCTCTGGCGAACATGACCTTTTGATCGTTCGATTTCATATGATCGTAACCCAAGATATGCAGAAACCCGTGGCAACACAACCGCAAGATTTCGTCGGTGAACGTAGCGCCGTACTGCTCGGCATTACGCGCGGCGGTGTCGGTGGAAATATAGATTTCCCCCATCACGGCATCATCGCCGGAAGTATCATCGATAGTGAAGGAAAGCACGTCGGTGGGGCCGGTGCGGTTCCGATAATCCTGATTCAGTTGTGCCAGACGGCGGTCACGCGTGAAAATGATATTAAGCTGACTGTCCGGGGGGTCCTCGTCTTCCTCGATGATTTCCACGAGATGCCGGATTCTTCGGCGCGGGATACGGCGGTTGCTTTCGGAGATAATCTGCAGACGCATCAGTTTTCCTCTTTCTTGGGATACTCCACGCGATGATGAAACACGCCGATCAATATCTGCACGAAAGATTCCCGGATATCGGCCAGATCGGCCAGGGTCAGCGGGCATTCCTCCAGCTCGCCGGACTGGAAACGATCATTGATAATATTCTGCACCAGATTACGCAGGCGGGCCGGTTTCGGTTCGGCCAGCGTTCTGCTGGCGGCTTCGACCGTGTCGGCCAGCATGACAATGGCGGTTTCGCGAATCTGCGGTTTGGGACCGGGATACCGGAATTCATCCAGATTCGGCTCCTCGACTCCCATTTCCTTGGCCTTGTTATAAAAATAGGTCATGGTCATGGTGCCGTGATGCTCCTCGATAAAGTTAAGCACTTCATCCGGAAGATCGGCCTCTTCGCCGAGGATTCTCCCCTTCTTGACATGCGACGACAGTATCAACGCCGACATGGTGGGCGTCAGTTTGTCATGCTTGGATTTGATCCCCAGCTGGTTTTCGACGAAATATTCGGGGATTTCCATCTTGCCAATATCGTGATAGTACGCCCCCACCCGCGCCAGCAGGGGATTGGCATTGATCGCCTTGGCGGCGGCTTCGGCGAGATTGCCCACCAGAATCGAATGATGATAGGTGCCTGGTGCCTCCAGCGCCAGTCGCTTGAGCAGGGGATTGTTCATATCGGACAATTCCAGCAAAGTCAAATCGGTGGTAAACCCGAACAGCGATTCGATCACCGGAAGGATACTCATCGCCAACAGCGGTGCCACCACGGCCGCAAACAGGCCCTGCCCGATACGGCTCATCATGTCGTCGTTCGGCGAGAGGCGGATCGTCTCCACCAGCAGGATCAACAGCGTATACGTAATTGCGAGATACAGCGCGCACTTGAAGAAGTCACTGCGATGACGCACCCGGCTGGTCGAGTAGGACGCCGCGACCCCGATGATAATCGTTATCAACACCATGGTAAAATTGAACCGATGCAGGATGCCCAGAAGCAGAGCCAGGATGAACGTATTGATGATCCCGATCTCGGCATTGAACAGCACCGTCATCATGATCGGCAAAATGGCGATCGGAAAGATATAAAACGACAAATCCATATTCAACCCGATCATACGCGCCAGATAAATCAACGCCAGTTCCAATCCGTATATCAAAAAGATCGCCAGCAATTTCGGATTCGACGAGTAAATCTGTTTGTGGAAATAACGCAGATATGAATAGAGAATGACAAACGCCGTCAGGATCAACAGCAATCTGGCCATAACCGGAATCAGCGGCTTGTACCAGTTTTCCTGACCCATCGTGAGTTTTTCCTGACGGAATATTTCCTCCAGAATGCGCTCTTCCCGTTCGGTTACTTTACTCCCGGCCCAGACGATGACGTCACCGGCGGATATGATTTCACTGTATTCCTGCACCTCCGACATCGCCTTGGCGCGACGCAACTGCATTTCCTCGTTGTTGACGGTCAGGTTGGCGACAATGAACGGTCGTCCCAGATCATAGTAAAAATCAACGTCAAAGGATGACTTCAGCGTGCGCTGTTTGAGCGCCGCCCGAAACGCCAGGTTGGCGCGATGCGGGTCAAGCAGTTTGTCGCGTGACGCGTACATCTCCCGGTTGCCGATACGAATCACCGCCGACGGGGTTTTAACCGGCGGCAACAACTCCAGATCGGGGATGACACCGTAGAAATAGGCCGAATTCAACAGGACATCCGAGATAATATCGCGGGCGAATATAATCGTGCTGTCAGACAGCAGTCGTCCGACCACGGCGGTATCGACATAGGGAAATCGCCGCATGATCCCGGCCTGCAGGGTATCGTGAAGCGCCGCGGCCATCTGCCCGGCGGTATCACGGGTCCGCGCCGCCTTCAGGCGTCGATGCGCGCTGTCGGCCGTGTTCATGAACTGCCGGAATCGCGAGATTGCCGAATCGACCGTTACCTGATCGTATTCGATAATAATCGGAATGGCATTGGCGGCCTCCTGACGTTCCTCCTCCATCTCGCGGTCGGTTTTGGCAATGGCGATCTGAAACGGGGCGACGATATCATCGAACGCGATCTCCCCCTTGCGCGGGTATTCCAGCGGATAATACAACTCCTCAGCCGGATATAAAAACGCGATCAGTACCGCAGCAGCCAACAGCATTAGGACTTTGTAGACCTTGCTTCGCGTTCCAGAAACCGTCGCCTGGCGGGTTTCGGCCTGGACTTTCAGAAACCGTTTAATAGCCCGCTTGATTTTTAAAAGTATTCGATACATGTGCGGGAACGACTGTCCCCGTTACTCCTTTCGACTATCCTTGTCGAAGCGTTCGTAGGCGCGGATAATCTGCTGGACCAGCGGATGCCGCACCACGTCCTTGTCGGAAAGATACACAAATTCGATACCGTCAATACCGACCAGGATTTTCTGGATAATAATCAATCCGGATTTCTTCTTGATATCCAGATCAATCTGCGTCACGTCGCCGGTTATAATCGCCTTTGACCCCTGCCCCAGACGCGTCAAAAACATTTTCATCTGATCCGGCGTGGTATTCTGGGCTTCATCGAGAATGATAAACGTCCGATCCAGCGTGCGGCCGCGCATGAACGCCAGTGGTAGAATCTCGATGGTGCCGAGTTCAATATACTTCTGAATCTTGTCCGGCGACATCATATTATGCAGAGCGTCGTATACCGGTCGCAGATACGGATCGACTTTGGCGCGGATATCGCCCGGAAGGAATCCGAGTGATTCCCCGGCTTCGACCGCGGGACGCACCAGAACGATTCGGCTGACCCGTTTTTCCTTGAGTGCCGCCACCGCCACCCCCACCGCCAGGTAGGTTTTGCCGGTTCCCGACGGCCCGATGGAGAACACGATATCGTTATTCTGAATTGCGTCCAGATATTTTTTCTGGCCGATCGTTTTCGGGCGAATGTACGGCTTTGACTGCCCGCCGGCGGCTTCATCCTCGGCGATCACCCGAGCCGGTCCGTTTCCTTCTTCCTGTATCATCTCGATCGCATAATTCAAGTATTGTTCGGTTATATACTCGGCATTGCCCAAGCGTTCCGTTAAGTCCTCAAAGAGCCGTATAACCTTGTCGACGGCGGATGGTTCCCCCTCAACGATGATTTTATTTCCCCGCGCCACGATGGTTGGCGGGAAAGCCTTTTCGATACGCCGCAGATAAACATCGTTCTGCCCGAACAACAGACGGGGATCATACCCGTCAATCGTAAACGTCCTGGTAATCGTACTCGTCACCCGGTTCTTGCTTTCTCCCTGCAATCAGTCGCGAGACAAAAACTCCAGCCCCAGCTCACGCAGTTGCTCCGGCGTGATGTCCGACGGCGATCCGTCCATGAGCGACGCCGCCGAGGCCGTCTTGGGAAACGCGATCACTTCGCGAATATTATCATTGCCGGTCATCAGCGCCACAATCCGATCCAGCCCGAGCGCAATGCCGCCGTGCGGCGGCGCACCGTATTCGAGCGCCCGCAGTAAAAAGCCGAACATCTTCTCGGCGCGTTCATCCGACATCCCCAGAATATTGAGAATACGCTGTTGGATATGCCGCTGGTGGACACGGATACTCCCCGACCCCAGCTCGGTTCCATTCAGCACGAGATCATACTGTTCAGCGCGGATACGTCGCAGGGGATGTTGCCAATCGCTGATGGGCAGATCGGTTGCAAGATTGCGGTCGAGAAGCGGCAGATCTTCATCGATCGGACTGGAGACAATATTGTGCATGGCATCGAGACGGTCCTCGTCTTCGTTGTACTCGAACAACGGAAACCGCGTGACCCAGAGAAATTGCCATTCGTCCTTTTTGATCAACTCATGACGGCGCCCCAACTGCAAACGCAACTGCCCCAGTATGGATTCGGTCTTAAGCTTTTTGTCCGAGACAATAAAAACCGCATCGCCCGCCGACGCGTCGACTTTGGCACAAATCGCATCTTTGACATCCTCGCCGATAAATTTCATGATCGGCGACTTGTCGCCCGTTTCAGCACGAAGAATATACGCCAGTCCGCCCGCACCCAACTGTTTCGCGACATCGGTCAGTTCATCGACCTGTTTGCGCGAATAGTTTCCACCGCCCTTGAGACAGAGCGCCTTGACCACACCGCCGTTTTTCACGACGTCGGAAAACACCTTGAATCCGCAATCGGCCACGATGTCGGTGATATCGTTGATTTCCATGCCGAATCGCAAGTCGGGTTTGTCGATTCCCCAACGGTTCATGGCCTCGTAGTAATCATAGCGCGGGAACGGAGTTTCGAGTTTGACTCCAAGCACCTTACGAAACAGGTGCGTCATCATTCCCTCGATTTCGCCAAAGATATCACCGCGCGTGACAAACGACATTTCCATATCAAGCTGAGTGTGTTCGGGCTGACGGTCGGCGCGAAGGTCCTCATCGCGCAAACACCTGGCCAGCTGGAAATACCGGTCATATCCGGAAATCATGAGTATCTGTTTGAACAACTGCGGTGACTGCGGCAGAGCGTAAAATTTATGTTTCTGCACCCGGCTGGGGACGACATAATCGCGAGCACCCTCCGGCGTGGAGCGAATCAACAGCGGCGTTTCGATTTCATAGAAATCCCTGTCCGAAAAATACTCCCGGATCGCCCGCGCGGCGAAATGCCGGATCCGAAGATTATTCTGGAGCGGGCGGCGCCGCAGATCGAGATACCGGTATTCCAGCCGCAATACGTCGCTGGCCTCGGTCACATCCTCGATTTCAAACGGGGGTGTCTTGGACTCGGCCAGAATATGAAATTCATCCACCGCGACTTCGATCTCACCGGTGGCCATGCCGGCATTGACAGTCCCTTCAGGACGAGGTTGAACCACTCCCGTGGCGGCAATCACGTATTCATGGCGAGCCCTGGTTGCCAACGCGAAAGCCGTTTCGGCGACCTTTTCCGGATTAAGCACAATCTGGGTCAGACCGTAACGATCGCGCACGTCAATGAATAAAAGCCCGCCGAGGTTGCGGTATTCCTGCACCCAGCCGTTCAGCGTGACGGCCTTGCCGACGTCGGCGGCGGTTAATTCGCCACAAGTATGGGTTCGTTTGAGTTCTGAAAATGACGGCAATATATCTCCAATAAGTTTATATCACTTATATGATTAGTTCGGCATAACCGAAACCATTTTTACCTTTCGTTAACAGTATAGCCGTCGAAAGTACGTAAATAGAAATTAATTGTCAATAGGAACAATGTCGATAAAAACGCATTACAGCTATTGGCACGAGAACAGAAAGGGTCTTGACAATCCCGGGGGAACGTATATAATTCGTTCAATTTTAACGGGTTGCAACCGATATTAAAAAGTGTTATGAACATTACACGTTTCATGAATGAAGAGTTGATCGAGCTCGATTTCGTTTCCGAACAGGAACCGCCTCCGGAAAACTCGGAGTCGGTCAAATGGAAAGAGCGCAACAAAGAGCAGATTCTTTCGGATCTGGTGACCATCCTGGATCGGTCGGGCAAGGTTGTCAATCGCAACAAAATCCTGATTGATTTTATCAATCGCGAGCGTAAGGCGACCACCGCGATCGGTCTGGGCGTGGCAATCCCGCATGTTCGGTCGATGCAGGCCAAGGATTTCGTCATCGGCATCGCCAGATCGCATACCGGGTACGAATTCGATTCACTCGATGGTGAACCGACGAATCTGTTTTTTGTCATGGCCGCACCGCCCTATGACGACAACTTTTACCTCAAAGTCTTCAAAGAGCTTTCCTCATATCTGCAATATGAGGACTTCCGCCGGGAATTGCTTAATGCCGAATACCCCTACGATATTATCCGCGCCTTTAAGAGCATGGAATAACCTCTACCGTCCGTATTTGCCCATCAACGATGCATCTTCCAGAATATGACCGCTCATTTTGTCAAGTAATGCCTCTTTCGTCACTCCCTTGTCGATTGCGTTGTCATCGAAGACCAGGACCGTTTCCAGTGCGTACAGTTTGAAATAGTACCGATGCGGTTTTCCGGGCGGCGGACAGGGACCGCCGTAGCCGCAACGCCCGAAATCGGTCATGCCGTGAATAATCGGGGCAACGGTGCTGTCGATGATTTTTACATGCCAGTCGCTGGTGCCGAAATCTTCCGGCAATTGACCCATATCGGGCGGAATATTGAACATCACCCAGTGCACCCAATTCCCAACCGGGGCATCGGGATCATCGCAGATCAACGCCAGCGATTTGGCGCCGTCGGGAATATTCGCGAACACCAGCGGCGGCGAGACATCCACACTGTCGCAGGTATACTGGACCGGGATCGTTTCCCCTTCGGCAAAGGCCGGGCTGGTAATCATCAGCGCGGATTGATCCGATTCGGCGGACTGCCTATCGCTGTCGGACTTGCCGCAGTGAACGATGATGAGCAGTAACAGAAGTGCCGGTATGAAAACCGTTTTTTTCATGGTATACTCCCTGCCGGATGGCTTTTATGGATTGCAATAATGAGCTGGCAAAGTATATTCTGCGATATGCCTGCGAATCAAGCAAAAAAAAACCGCCGGGGTTATGCCGGCGGCTTTTGAAACAAACTCGCTGTTCCGGGTAATTACCTACGGCCCCTCAGGTGCTTTTTTGTCCTTCTCCCTGTATTCCAACCGTCTGATAAAAGGTTCAAACAAGTCGATCGGAAGCGGGAATACAATAGTCGCGGCTTTGTTCACTGAAACCTCCACCAATGTCTGCAGGAATCTCAATTGCAGGGCACTGGGTTGCGTGGCAATAACCGCGGCCGCTTCGGCCAGCTTGGTCGACGCCTGGTATTCACCCTCGGCGTGAATCACTTTGGAGCGCCGTTCACGCTCGGCCTCGGCCTGACGCGCGATGGCGCGGGTCATCTCCGGCGGCAAATCGACATTTTTCACTTCCACCACCGAGACCTTGATTCCCCACGGCTCGGTTTGATGGTCGATAATTTTCTGCAGTTCCTGATTGATTTTTTCACGATTGGACAGCAATTCATCCAGTTCCACCTGCCCCAAAACCGAACGAAGCGTGGTCTGGGCGATCTGCGAGGTGGCCTCGAAAAAGTTCGCCACTGCGACGATGGCTTTGTTGGGATCCATCACCCGAAAATACACCACCGCGTTGACTTTGACCGAGACGTTGTCGAGCGTGATAACATCCTGCGGAGGAACATCGAACGTGATCGTCCGCAGATCGACCCGGATCATCTTATCGATAATAGGAATCAGAAGAATAATACCGGGGCCTTTGGCGCCAATCAGACGTCCCAGACGAAAGATCACCCCGCGTTCGTATTCACGCAGAATTTTAATGGCGCTGGACAGCAGGAGAATTCCCAAAAAGATAATTACGGCAAGTCCCGCCAATGACGGCATACGACCTCCTTTACAGCTATTTTTTTCGAACCTTAATGCGCATATTGTCGACTTCGATCACTGACACCTGCTGACCGATATCGATCATTTCGTCGGCGACAGCTTCCCAGAGTTCCCCCGCCACGAGGACATACCCCGAACCGTCGATGCGCTGTTTGACAATTCCGGTTTCGCCGATCATTCCCTCGCGTCCGGTGGTCGGTTTGGTGATACGCGCCTTGAACGCCAGCGTGAACGCCAGAAGAATCAGCGCCCCGAAAAAGAGCGCGACAATAATGACGATCGACTTCGAAACCCGCAGTTCGGGATCGGCGGTGTCGACCAGCATCATCCCTCCGATGATGATGGATATCACGCCGCCCAGGGTAAGCAATCCGTGACTGACCACCTTAACCTCCAGGATGAAGAGTATTATGGCAAACACAATCAACAATAGTCCGGCGTAATTGATCGGCAGGGTGCGGAAACTGTAAAACGCCAGAATCAGACATATCCCGCCAACCACACCGGGAAGAATCGCGCCGGGATTGTACAGCTCCAGCACCAGTCCCAGTCCGCCCAGCGAAAACAGGATAAATGCGACGTTCGGCGATGAGATAATTTCCAACAAGGACTGAATGAATGTCTTCTCAATCGGATTTTGCACCGGATGGGAGGAATGAATGATCTTTTTCCCCAGTGCCGTGCTGACTTCCATGCCGTCGATTTTCGCCAGCAAATCGTCCACGTCGGCGGCGATCAGATTGATCACACCGTGTTCCAGCGCTTCGGTACTGGTCAGCGAGATCGACTCCCGCGCCATTTTTTCGGCATACTCGGCGTTACGCCCGTGCCGTTCGGCCATCCCGCGCAAGGCCGCGACCGCATCGTTCATGATTTTATCGGAAAGCACCGAATCCATCGGCTGACCGGTGCCGGATACCACGTGCGCCGCACCGATATGCGTACTCGGGGCCATCGCCGCAACATGTGCGGCATAGGTGATATACACCCCCGCCGATGCCGCACGCGCCCCCACCGGCGACACATATACCACCACCGGAACCGAACTGTTCATCATCGCCTTGGTAATCGCCCAAAAAGAATCGTTAAAGCCACCGGGCGTATCCATAAGAATCAAGAGAACGTCGGCCCGATTGCGTTCCGCCTCCGAAACCGCCTCGATTACCCGGTCGGCGGTCACCGTCCCGATCGGACCGTCAATGGTCAGTACCAGAATCTCACTGGAACGTTCGTCGGACACGGTAACACTGTCTGTGGCAATGGTCGTCGTATCGACCAGGAGGCTGTCGGCGGCGGAAAGCGAAACCGCCAGCAGAAAACAGAGTACCGGAATGAGTAAGCTTTTTTGTGACATGACACGCCTTTCTATTGAAAGGTAAGACTCGCATGCATAACCTGTCAACCTTAAAATCTATCCATAATACCGCGCTCGGCATCGCGATATTCATTAAAAAGCGATGCGCGATGAGGGATGTTGAAATACCGGTTGTCCGTCAAATACCGTCGCGGCCACTTCGGTTTCGGCCAGACGCGATACTGCCCTGCGATAGATATCATCGGAAAGCACCGTAAAATCGGCGATATAGCCCGGAAGCAGTCTCCCTCGTCGGAATTCCTCGCCGACGGCATACGCCGGTCCGGCGGTGAATCCGGATACGGCCTCGGCCACGGTCAGGCGCTGTTCCGGATAAAAAGCTTTGCGCTTGCCGGGGAGCGACCGCGTGACCGCCGCCTGGATACCGGCAAAAGGATCGAGCGGCTCGATCGGCGCATCGGAACCGAACGCCAGCGGGATGCCGCGCCGGAGTATGGATTTGAACACATAACAATTGCGCCCCCGGTCGCCCCAGTACTTCTCGACCATCTTGATATCCGACGGACAATGCAACGGTTGCATCGACGCCACCACGCCGAGTCGTTTCATGCGAGCGACATCCTTTCGACGAATCATCTGCACGTGCTCGATACGATACCGTGCCGACGACGGCAACGATGGGGCTTGTTCATAACAGTCAAGCACATTGGCAATCGCCCGATCGCCGATGGCGTGCACCGCCAGCGGAAGTCCGAGTTTCGCGGCGCGGTTCATCACCCGAATGATTCCCTCTCTTGTCGTGGTTTCAATGCCGTAATTGTCTTTCGACCCCAGATACCTGTTGAAACACAGTGCCGACTGACTTCCCAGCGAACCGTCGGCGAACATCTTGATTCCGTTCAACCGAAAATAGTCGTTGGTATATCGCTGTCTTATTTGGGTTTTGTTCAATCCCGACAGGACTTTCGGCGGGGCATAGTAATTGATGCGCAGTCCCAGCTTCTGTTTCGCCGCCAATTCCGCCCAGAAATCCAGTGCATCGGGACCGTCCATCGAATGCACCCCCGTTACACCCTTGGCATACATCTCCTGCACCAGTTGACGGTGCAGAGCAAGCATTTTTGTCCGATGCGGTCCCTTGATCAGCTTGTACACCGGGAAATACCCAGGCAATTCCTTGAGAATTCCCGACGGCTCGCCGTTCAGCAGACGTTCGAACCGTCCCCCCTCGGGATCGCGACTGGCGGCGGTGATCCCGGCCAGTTCCAGTGCCTTTGAGTTGGCCCAGAGCACATGCTGGTCTTTGGAAAAGATGGCCGCCGGACGGCCGTCGGTTGCCATGTCCAGCATGTACCGATCGACTTTTACGTATTTGGTCCATCGTTCGGCGGAATACCCCTGCCCCACGACCCACTCTTTTTTGCCGAGTCCCTGCGCGTGTTTTTTTATCTTCCGAAGCACCTCTTCGACCGAAAGCAACCCGTCCAGCATGACATTGCCCATCGACTGCGCCATGAAATAAAAATGGGTGTGCGCATCGACCAGCCCCGGAATAACCGTGGCGCCGTGCAAATCGATTCTGGTGTATGAGGCAAAATCCGGATCACGGTCGAGACCGTTGCCGACTGCAATGATCGTGCCGCCGCTTACCGCCAGCGAATCCGCGATCGGATTATCATCGCCCTGTATATAAATGCGCCCCCGGCAGTACACCTTACGACTGGTCAAATCGATCTCCTTTCACCCGGACATCCCCCTCGCGTTTCGTTATTTCCATCTGGTCGACCGTTTCGAAAATCGGCACGATATACTTGCGCGAGCTGTTCAGTCTTTCCCGAAGTTCGGCGACACTGATCGACCCTTTTTCTCGCAACATCGATCGAATCGTATCAAGCATGCGATTCCAAACCGAACGGTGATATACCAATATCCCCCCCACTTTCACGCAGGAATTGGAACGCAACAGATAGTCCAGCGCCTCGCGTTTGACAGCATCATCGCCCACAAGCTCCTTGATTGTCGGCGGGGAGAATTCCGTTTCGTGCAGTTGCTTTTCCATGGCATCCGCGACACGTTTAATCTCGCCTGACGCCGAGATTGTGCGCCCCGGGACATCATAAACATTTTTGCGTTTGACCAATTGACCCTCTTCGCAAAGCAGACCGATAATCGGCTCCAGCGCTTCGGCTGATTGCCTGAGTTCAGCCGCGATTTTCTCGAGGGGAACACCATCCTTATGCGAGTGCGTTTGAATGTACGATGTCACCGCCGTGACAATGCGTCCGGTCATGTCGGCAACGTCGGCGGGGCGATAATACCGGTCACCGGTTTGCTTGATCTTTCCGGATGTCAACATATCACTGAAAACACGTTTTATAGTTGCATCGGCATAGGTCGTATAACGGAAGTCATCGGTTTTCACGAACAATTGCCGATCGAACCGGGAATCGACCAGCACGTGCGGAGTCAGATCGATCCGTCGGTGCAAAGACACAAAACGTTCCTTCTGTTTCTTGCGCGGGAAACGGTCGAGCAGATCGATCACCATCCCACCTCCCACCGTTATCTGCGGCGTGGGCAGACGCAGGATGAAACGATCACCGACAAACCCCAGCACCGCCTCGAACGGCTTGAAAAAAATAATGCCTTTCTCACCGGGATTGAGAGTATCGCGATCGTACAACCGGATTTCCCCCTCCAGTTCGGTCGTGCCGATAATCAGCAGTAATCGGCGGCGATCCTGCAGGACGATCGGCGATTCGGGAAGCAGTTCGACACTCATGGCAAACACCGGCTGATCGGGATACGCAAGCGCCAGTTCCGGAACGGTCAGCACGCTTCCACGGGTAATGTATTCTTTGTCGATTCCGGTCAAGCTGACGGCTGTTCGCTGGCCCGGCTGGGCCACTGTCACCTGGGTATTGTGCGACTGCAGGGTACGCACCTTGCCGGTTTTGCGTGACGGAAACACGGCGATTTCTCTGCCGACTTCGAGTATGCCGCCGCGCAGAGTGCCGGTGGCAACGCCGCCCATTCCGGGAAGCACGAACGCCCGGTCGATATACAAACGCGGTTTGTCGATGACTTCCCGTTCGACCATGGTGCGGCTCAGTTTGTCGATTTCGCTCTTTAACTCATCGAATCCCTTACCGGTTTGCGACGATAACCGGACCATCGGCGCATCGGCCAAACCGGTCCCGGTCACTTTCTCGCGAATGTCCTCCGCCACCAGATCAATCCAGCTTTCCTCGGCCAGGTCGATTTTCGTCAATGCGATAATGCCGCTGGTGACTCCCAGCAGTTTGACAATCTGCAAATGCTCCTGGCTTTGCGGCATCCAGCCGTCGTCGGCCGCCACCACCAGAATCACCGCGTCGATTCCCCCGACGCCGGCAATCATGTTGCGCACGAACCGTTCATGTCCGGGCACGTCGACAATGCCGATCCGCGTGCCGTCGGATGTATCATACCAGGCAAAACCGAGATCGATCGTCATCTCGCGCGCCTTCTCTTCCGGAAGGCGATCCGGGTCGATTCCGGTCAGACGTCTGATGATGGATGATTTCCCGTGATCAATATGACCGGCGGTTCCAATGACAAACATAACACGTTACAGGGATTTTATAATTTCTTTTATGTGCGATATCAGGATCGGTTCGTCCTCCCGATCGATCGCCTTGAGATCGATCAGGAAACGATCTTCGCTGATACGGCCGATTATCGGCGGAATCGTTTTACGGAACAGTGTCGCAAGGTGCCGGGCTGACAGTTTACCGGCAAACACCAGCGCCACTGACGGCAGAGCAATCTCCGGAAGCGAGCCGCCGCCCATACGCCCGTGCGATCCTTCAAGGATTATCCGATCACCGCCACCGATCGCTTCGATCATACGCCGCCCCTTCTCATACAATTCCGCCTCTTTGGTATTGGCCAGCCGCCAGAGCTTGATATTCTCGCGCCAGGTGCCGTCAAGATAAAACCCCAATAATTCCTCCAGCGTCGAGAAGATCGTTTTGTCCACCCGCATCGCGCGAAAGACGGGATTTTTCTTGATTTTGTCGATCATCTCGCGTCTTCCGACAATCAAGCCCGCCTGCATTCCGCCGAGCAATTTATCACCGGAAAAACAGGTCAGTGCGGCGCCGTCCCGGACCGACGACTGCACGGTCGGTTCCTTGACGCCGATAAACTCGGACGTGTCGATGAACACCCCGCTTCCAAGATCGTTAATGACCGGAATACCGGCTTCAGTTCCGAGATCGACCAGACTTTTTAAATCGACCTCTTCGGTGAATCCGGTCACCGAGAAATTGCTCCGATGCACCTTGAGTATCAGGGCGGGATTTTCCGCGAGCGCCGTGCGGTAATCATCGCGGGTGGTGATATTGGACGTTCCGATTTCCAGCAGTTTCGCCCCGGCATTGCGAATGATATCGGGAATCCGAAACCCGCCGCCGATTTGCACCAGTTCACCCCGGGAAATAATCACTTTGCGGCGTCTGGCGTACGTATGCAAAATCATAAACAACGCGGCGGCATTGTTATTGACCACGGTTCCGGCCTCAGCGGTCGACAGCATTGCCAGATACCGTTCCGCCAGCACCCCGCGTTTGCCCCGTTTACCGGAGGGGATATCGAACTCGACATTGCCGTAACCGGTGATATGCTTTTTGATATTTTCGAACAGCGTTTCCGAAAGCGGGGCGCGGCCAAGATTGGTATGCACCAGGATACCGGTGCCGTTGATAACCCGGCTGATACGGCTGGCGGTCACGGTCGCGAGTGCGGCGACGGCATCGCGGACGATATCGGCATACGTCAGGATTTGTTTCCCCGTTTCCATTTTACCCCGGCAGGCATCGACCGCCTCGCGGAGAGTGTCGACTACCAGCGGTCGCGCCAGCGCCGCTCCGGCTTCGACAACAGCCGGATCGTTCGCTAATTCCTCGATCGCGGGAAGGTCACGACGGTGCTTGATTTGCTTCTCAGTCATATGTGTTCACCCGTACATTTGGTCAATTGTCATATACCGGCAGATGGTACACTGCCAACATACCATATATTACGAAGAGAAACAAGCCGGGAAATGGCGGGATATGATATTTTTAAAACCGGATATCAACCCAGATCCGCAGTTCGCGCACATGGGAGTTGCGGCTTTGCAGTTTATCGTTGGTGTCCTGCCAGCGCCCGCTGAGACCGCCCTTGATCTGGCTGGAGAAGGAATACGAAATAGTCGGCGTAATCATCAGCACGGAGCGATCCGAAAGCTTCGTGGTCACACCATCGGAAGTGGTCGGATAATTCTCCGACAATTCTTTCTGCATCGAGACGTCCAGAGAAATCGACATGGTCGATTTGAACCGAATCCGCCCGAACAGCGGCAGGCGAATACCGGTCGGCATCGAGAATGAGTATTTGGTCGACACTTTGCTGGTGTTCGAAGTCGATTTGGTATGCTTGGTTCCGACACCGCTCAAACCGTTAAAGGTCTTGGCCTCCGTGACCGAGCGGTCCAGGTTGAATGTAACCTGCATGTTGCGGAAGATATTGAAGGAAAACGACATCAACGGCCGCTGGGCGGTGGTTACCGTTTCACCGGTGGTAATACCGGTCTCCAGGTTAATTGTCTCTCCCTTCGACCGGGAATAATTGGTGCGCGGCTGGAAAGTCTTGATAATCGGGTTGAATGTCGTAAACGTTCGCAACGGCCGAATCGAAAAGCGAATATCGGGGAACACGGTACTGATGCTTTTCTGCGGATTCACCGATTTGACCACGTCTTCGGTATATTTCTTGGTATAGGAAACGTCGGCCTTGATTCCCCCGAAGAAACTGGTTCCCGACCGCAGGGAATACGACACGGTCTTGGTTTCGGAGTTGGATGACGTCGTTGAAATGTCACTGCGTCTTCTGGCGCCAATATCATCGGTAAATCCGAAGCGGAATTTCATCCGGGCGCGTTCGACCAGCCCGATGAACGTGTAATTGTATTTCTCGCTGTAATCGTAACTGAACGGATCGACCCACGACGTCAAAAAGCCCATGACTTTGGAAATCGGTCGCAACGTCCGCCGGATAATGTTATCATCCGTGATAACGATTTTCTTGCCTTTGACTTCCGGAAGCCCCTGACGCGGCTTGGGTTTGCTGACCGTGAACAGCTTCTGCAAGTCCAGCGTTCCGGCGACACCGTAGCTTTTTGACGAATTGGCGGTCCGGGTGGTATCACTGACGTTCAGATTCTCCCGATAAGCCGCGGAATAATTGAATTTATGCGTTAAAAACCCGAATAGCTTGGGATCATAGGCCGCACTGAATGCCTGGCTGTAATTGGTTTCCAGACCGAGTCGAAACTTTTTGGGACTGAAACTGAAATGGTAGGTTTCCGGATTGCTTAAATCTCGCTGGGTATCCATGCTGTAATTGGTCGTCAACACGTCCGAAATGCGATACGTGATTTTCATGGTTCCATGAAAATCGCGTTTGAGGGTATTGGTGGTAATCCCACTGGTATTTTCCGTCAGACGGAACGTGCGGTTGAAATCGCCGGTGAAATTCCATGAACCGGGAAAGAGATAAAACTTGCTCTTGTTCAGCTTATTCAGCAATGGAACCGGTTTCGTCCAGAAAAACGGGCTTAAGCTCGGAACGGTTCGAATATTCAATCCATAGGAACTGCCAAAACGGTAATTCTCGCTGAACGACAACGGCGCCGACGGCGACCGTCCCTCGGTCCTGGTGTATGAGAAATTGGTCTTGATATTGTTCAGCAATACCGAAAAGAGCGGATTGTTGGTCTTCTTATTCACTTTCTGAGACACGGTCAAGGCCTTGGTCTCGTTGACAGTGCTTTCGTCATCGCGCAACTCCACCGGCAAAACGATATCGGTGTTGAACCGCAATCGTGGAACGTCAGTCGATTTCGAATACCGGAGAGAAACCGGAATACTGGCGTCAAATGACTTGGGCAGGAACCGATCCACCCGCCAGTTCAGGCTGAAATTGTACGACGTTGTCGACTTGCCGCTTCCCAGGTTAACTTGCGATCCCGCACGGGTAGACGAGGAAATACCGACGAAATAGGCGTTCTTATAGAGGTAACCGGCGCTGTACGTAAACAGGTCGGCGACATTACCGCTCACCGTGACACGGGCCGCAATACCGACATCCTTACGCACATCGGTCAGGCGCAGCTCATCGAACCAGACCGTTCCCGACAGGTTTCGACCGGGAGTCAGGCTCTGCAGACCCAGAGCCAGGTATTTGACACGCGTAATCGTGGGTTTGCCGACAATCCGGTAATTGCCCGCGAGGGTATCATACGGTGAGGTATCTCCGGTTTTCCGACTCTGCTGGTATATTTCCTTGATGCCCGTGATTTCATCGAAATCAATTTTGACATTGTTGCTGTCCCAGCCTGGTTGCAGCGTGTCCTGAAACGAGTAATAGTTTCTGTCATCCTGTCCGATCCGGAAGAAATACAGGACGCTGTCGGTCGAGGCTGATTCCGGTCCGTGGACAAACATCTCTAGGGCGCCGTATCCCATATAGTTGGTCGCATCATACAGTACCCGTTGGGCAACACAGGTATCGCCATAGGCGAGGGAATCATACGTCAGCATCAGGGATTGTTCCGGCTCGGTCACCTGCGTGGTCTGGTCATAATATCCGGAAACTCCGGGTGGCGGCCTGTAGATGTCGCCGTTTTCCTGAGTATTGATAACCGCCACACTGAACTGGGTCGGAGAATTGGGATCCTCGCCATACAACAGGGTGTCACGCCAATTGGATTGCACCAGATCAAGCGATGCGATTTTAACATCAAAAGACGTATTGTCGAGCGATTCGAACCACATCCGCACATAGGCGATCTGCGTCCACTTCGGATCGCCGACAATACCGTCAAGCGAAAGCGAATCCTGAAGCGGGATACGATAGGTCCGCCAGCCGTACTCATTGCGTGATCCCTCAACCAGAAACTTGTCATCGGCCAGATCGATGCTATAGGCAAAATAGTTGTTGGACGTGCTGAAAATGCGATCGAGGTTAATATCCTCGGTGTCCGGATACCCCCAGCGATCGGGATCGAGCGCATTGCCTTCAGTTCCGTTGATATGACTGTAATCGTTCTCGTTACACCCGTTGCAATCATCGCCGTACCCGTTATAATACCAGTTATCATCATTGGGATCTTCCGGTTTTCCCCCGCCGTCCTCCCGACCGTCCGGTTTGCCGTCCAGTCCCACATCCTCACCGTCATCGAGCGCAAGATTATTATTCAGGTCTTCCGTGTCCAGCGAGTCGGAGCCGTTGATATCCTCGGTGATTTCTCCCAGATCGAAATGGATAACCCCCACGTCTCCTTTCAGGCGGATTTCGAGCAGTTGGACCAGATTCTGGTTGGTGGACCCCCCGGTCATGAATTTGGTCAACCCCGCCCAGCTTTCGGAGGAATCGAAATAGGTGGTATCCTCATTCGCGTCAGCAATGCGGTAATCCAATTTCGTGGGATCGTATTCGATCCAGAGCGTGTGCGTTCCGCTTTCCCCGGCGGCCAGTTCCCGATCCCAGATTTCGTCGGTGGGCACCTGTCGGTAGGGATTGTACCATACCAGTCGCGACCGGCGGCGGTAATCGGGCAATCCGACCGGCTTGGAACTGAAATACCATTTCTCCCGAAAAACCCCGAGTGAATACGCATCGCGACTGCCTTCGAAATCGTCGATATACGCGACACCGTCCACATTGGGATTCGGAATCGACTGGGCGAACTCACCGGAAATTGCCAGGTTCGAGGGCGCCTCGGTGCTGAAAAACGGCAGGGCATCAACGGCGGATGTGATAAAATTCGGTTTCATCTTGAAGGAACCGTCGACGTCCCAGACAATGGTCTCGGCCGTTTCCTGCCCCACTTTCGGCTTGCGCGGAGTGGCCTTGTCGGACTTGTACAGAAAAGTCGAACCCACTTTGAAATTACTGCTTCTTTCGTACTCTGCCCGCAATCCAAACAGGGTTTTCTTCTCCGCGGCAATATATGGTGCATACTCGAAATCGATACTCAGATTGGCGTTGGGATCGACGGCTTCATCGGTTAAAAACGTCACCTGGCCGAAATCATAATTAATGGTATAATCGGTTCCCTTGATCAACGTCCGACCGTTCAGTGTGATATTTTCCGACCCCTCAATAATATTCGACTTGCCCAAACCGACCTGTGCGGAGCGACTGCTGTTGGTCACCTCGACATAGTACTTGCTGGCCTTCAACTCATCCTCCGGCGACGCGGAGTTGTACAACTCCGGCACTTGCGGATCAAGCACCGCATCACCCCAGGTTTGCGACGTTGCAAATGGAAACCGATCGGGAAAGACAATCAGTCCCCGCTCGGCGTCGATCAGATTGGTCTTGACATCCGCCAGACCATCGGGGCTCGCCTGTCCCTGCTGGTTGTACCGATCCAGACCGAGAATGCGGATATAGGGGACACCATTCTGGTTGTCAAGATTGTCTCCGAGCGATTCCGTGCCGTCCTCACCCTTATAGACATTAAGATCCAAACCTTCGACATTGACATTGTATTGATTGATACTGTACACGTTTCGCCACATATAATGCCAGGTCACATCGGAGGGATCGGGATTAAGCGGACTGAGCAGTTTTAATATATAGGGATCACCCTCAACCTCCGGCGTCACCGAACCGATAGTGTCGATCTGACCGGGATTGGGGGAATTCGCACCGCGTTTCACTATGATAAAGGCCCCGATATACGAGTTGCCGATACCTCCATACAACTGATCGAATAAAATCCAGTGCTCGGCGGTATTGATATAGTAGTATTCATGGTCGATTTCCTCGACCCCAACCGTATCGTTTTTCCAGGCGGAATCGGTCGGATGCAGGGGATCGATATAAAAAATCGCATCCGGGGCGGTCACGTCGCCGACCTGGCCGGTTTTGGCATAACCATAGATCGAGATGTATTTGATCGTATCGCCCGGACGAAAATCGATTTCATCCTCGGCATACTCTACGCCCTGTTCCCCGGCGACACGTCCCAGATCGAATATTTTCCCTTTCAGGTAATTATTATCACGAATATAGGTCTTCTGGGAATTGCTCTCGGCGCTGATCGAGGTGCGCTCGGTCGTGCCCTTCTCCTGGCTGGCAATCGCGGTCAACGACAGCGGACCGATCTGAGCGGTGGTCTTGAGTCCGAACAAGCCGTTGATACGCGCCGAATACCCGACAAACTGCGTGTTCGGCAAACTCAGCGTGGTATTCCCGGCCTCGATACTTTGAATGATATCATCCTCACTGCCCTTGTAACGTAACATAATGCGGTTGGCCAGAGGAATATCAGTCTTGGAATCGTGCGATACCGACACCGTAATTTTGGAACCGATCGTCCCGCTGATATCAAACCGCGATTCCTGTTCCATCTGCAGTGATGGGAACTTACTCTGACGGATGGTGGCGGTCGACGCCTGGTCGGTCCACTGGGAACTGCCGGAAAACGTTATCCGATGATAACCGGAAACCTTGATTCCCGCGCCGCCCTCACCGAACAGCGACTCCATCGTCTTGGACTTGATCGGAATACGCAACTGAAACAGACCGCCGGCCTTGTCCCGCTGGCTTTTGGTCAACGCCTCGGCCTGGAACTGACTCATGCTTCGTTCCAGCGACACTTCACGGCGATACTCCAAAAACTCCCTGGCATCGGCGGTCATCGGAACATATTCATACTGCAATGTGCCGTGTTTGAAATAATAACCGGAAAACGTCAGGGAATTTTCGAAGAAACTGGAACGCACCACCTGTACTTTGGTGGCGTACGTCATGCGGAATTGCGGCCTGCGAAAATTGGCCATTGAAATCAATGGATCAAGCCGTTCATCCGGCAGGGGCGAAACAAATCCGGCGGGGACATTCAGATTGGCCTGGAGTCCCGGTTCAACGGCGTTCGCCGCCATCGCGGCCGTCAACAGCCAGAAGAAAACAACTGAAAATGTGAGTTTGCTGCGCGTAGTACAACCGAAACTTGTCGGTTCATTTTACATCGTTAGGAACGGGTCGATAAGCCTCCTTCAGAACTCACCCAGATAGGTTATCTCTTCCTGCAGTTCTATGCCAAATTTCTCTTTCACTTTTGCCTTCAGTATCTCCGCCAAACGACGGACATCCTCTGCGCTGGCTTTACCGTCATTGATAATGATATTGGCATGTTTTTCAAAAACCCGCGCATCACCGAATCTCATTGTTTTGGCACCGATCTCATCCAGCAGTTTCCCGGCCGCCAGTTTCCCGAACTCCTCTTTCACATCGGGGATATTTTTAAAAAAGCATCCGGCCGTACGGGCATTCTGTGGCAGTTTCCGGGCACGATGAGCCAGAATTTCATCAACACGCTTTCGGATCAGTTCCTTTTTGCCCATTTTTAGTGCAAATTTCGCCCGCGTAACGAATTCTCCGGTTCGCTTTAATATCGAACTGCGGTATCCAAAATCGAAATACTCAGCCGGTTCGGTTCTTATACGTCCTTTCCTGTCAACAAGTTCCGCCGATTTCAGGATAGCGCCGGTTTCCGAGCCATAAGCTCCGGCATTGCCGAAAATTGCGCCGCCGACAGTTCCGTATATTCCAGCCGCAAATTCCAGGCCGGATAATTCCTTTTCCGTTGCGAAATCAACCATATCCTGTAAATCAATCCCGGCACCGGCTTCAATATTGGTATCGTTTGCAGTCATGCCCTTAATACTATTATGGATCACCAAGCCGCCATAGCCGTTTTCCGAAACCAGCACATTCGATCCGCCGCCAAGCATAAAAAACGGAATGCCGACATCATCGGCGGCCGCTACGATTTCGGCAAGTTCCTCGGCGGTCGACACTTCCGCATACAGCACCGCTTTGCCGCCGATACCGAATGTCACCAGATCCGCCAGAGGTCGATCCGCGACCATTCGCCCATCGAATCGTTTCAGCAAATCGGCTTTTGTCTCTTCGGCAATGTGCCCGCTGTTACTTGCAATACTCATCAGTAAATATACGTGCATCCGGTTAAAAATCAAGCCCTAACGGCTGTAAAGTCCTTTCCGATCAGGATTCGGCGCCTTCCGTTTTTTCGGTGTCGCCTTTGCTCTTATCAGTCTTTTCCGTTTCAGCGCTTTTCGTATCCGACGTACTGGTATCTGTATCGGCTTTTTTCTCGGCCGGCTTCTGTGTTTCATCCAGATAATTCATGCGCAAATCATAAAGAATTTGCAACAGCAGTTTGTCCTCTTCCCCGCTCAGATTTCCTTTGGTCTTCTCGAATATCATATTGAGCATATCAATACTCGCGCGGGCCTGATCGAGATTGCGTTCCACCTTGCCGCTGATCGGCGAGGCGATTTTACCCATTTGTTGCCAGGCCGCCATCTGAAGCGACGAAACCAACGTGAAAAAGTGCATGTCGATATGCTTTTCGGTATCGGTCATGATTCCTCCGCGACATGTATCTCAGCCGAAACGGCTTAAGTCCCTGCGGTTTCCACTCATTTGTCTGAGACAGCTTAACAGATTACTGTCCTCTCTGTCAAGCTCTTTGTCATCGCGCAACAACTCCGTCACGATCTTCCTCGTGATCGGCAACAGCCACGAATCCACCACCAGGTTGGCGACACGAAGTTCGGGAAGACCGTGCTGACGGGTCCCGAAAAACTCCCCCGGGCCGCGTAGTTCCAAATCGGCCTCGGCGATTTTAAACCCATCGGTCGACGCCTGAAACATATTCAGCCGCTTTTTGGCCAGATCACTCAGCGGCGGAACGGCGATAGCGATCGTGGTCCCGCGTTTTTCACCGCGTCCCACCCGTCCACGCAATTGATGCAACTGCGACAGCCCGAACCGCTCGGCGTGTTCGATTACCATAATGGTTGCCGACGGAATATCAATGCCCACTTCGATCACTGTGGTCGCAACCAGCACATCGATTTTCCCCGCGCGAAAATCGGCGAGTGTTTTTTCCCGTTTGTCTTTTTTGGTACGCCCATGAACCAACCCCACCCGGCAATCGGCGAACACCTCTTTTTTCAGTCGTTTATACTCATCCTCGGCCGCCTGCAAATCCAGTTTTTCGGATTTTTCCACCAGTGGATAGATGATAAACACCTGCTCCTTTTCCTGTATCCGCTCCTTGAGATACGAGTAGATTTCCGGACGGGAATTCGCGGTGCGCCAGACCGTGCGGGTTGTCTGACGTCCGGGCGGCATCGTTTTCACCGATGAAATATCCAGATCACCGTACAATGTCAACGCCAGCGTGCGCGGAATCGGTGTGGCCGTCATTACCAGCGTATCGGGACGCGTTCCCTTGGTAATCAGCTTACCTCGTTGCAGAACACCGAACCGATGTTGCTCGTCGATAACTACCAGTCCCAATGCCGCAAATTGCACGGATTCAGAAATAACGGCATGAGTCCCGAAAACGATATCAACCGTACCGTCGGCAATGCGTCGCTCGATCTGCTCCCGTTCGGCCTTGCCGATCGATCCCGTAAGCAGTGCCGCCGGTATATCAAGTTTCTCCAGGACTTCCCGCCAGGATTGAAAGTGTTGTTCGGCGAGAATTTCCGTCGGCGCCATGAATGCGGTTTGCAGATTGTTTTCCGCCGCATACACCGATGCCGCCAACGCCACCACCGTCTTGCCGCACCCCACGTCTCCCTGCAGAAGACGGTGCATCGGACGGTCGGATTGCATATCCGAAAGAATCTTCCCCGCCGCCGTTTGCTGATCCTCGGTCAGCGTAAACGGAAGCGTCTCGGTGAACCGTTTCACTATATCCCCGGGAGGATGGTACGTATGCGCCTTGCTGACCCGTTTGCGTTCCTTGCGGTTTTGCAGGATCATATACTGCAACGACAGCAGTTCATCGAACGCCAGCCTCGTACGCGCACGGTCCTTGCTGTCCATATCATCGGGATAATGAATCTGTTGAATCGCATCCGGAAGCGGACAGAGATTCGGCTCGGCAAGATATCTCTCGGGAAGATAGTCGACCAGCCGCCCGGACATCATTTCCAGCGCCCGGCTGATTATCCCGCGCATCAAACGCGAGGTGACCCCGGCTTTTTTCAGCTCGGCGGTCGAGGGATACACCGGCACGATCCGCCCGGTATGTATCAGCCGGCTTTCCTCGTCCTCGATACGTTCCATTTCCGGGTGGACGATTTGCCGTTGCTGATAATACGACACGGTCCCGGTCGCGGCGTAAATGTCGTCCTTGGTGAACATTTTCTCCAGATAGCGATACCCCGCGAACCAGATCAGCGCGATTATACCGGTATCGTCACCGAGGACGACCTCCAGTCGCGAGCGACGTCCCCTGAGAATCCCCTTGCCCAAAACCCGCCCGACAATGGTGACTTCCATATTGGCCTGCAAGGCCCCGATCGGCACGATCATCGACCGATCAAGATAACGGCGCGGAAGATACTGCAGAAGATCATACACCGTGATGATCCCCACACCCGCCAGTGAAGCGGCGCGGCGCGGCCCGACCCCCTTGAGATATTGAATCTGTGAATCGAGTTTTAACTCCGGCATTTTTTCACAGTAACGGGCGAATATAAAAAAGTCAATAACATTTACAGGGGCGAGAACGCAAAACTTGTTGACATAGCGCACCTTATGTCCATTGATACAATCAGGATCAAAAATAATATCGCATGTTTTTTATAATTTCCGGGAAGATATCTCCGGGCCGGGGGTATCACCATTAGAACGAAAAAAACAGCCGTAGGAGGGTAGATGAAGTTCCACACGATATTTTCAGTCGGTATGATCCTGGTTCTTCTGTTCGGGACCGCGCTAAGCGGAGGAATCCGCAATCAGGACGCAACCATGCGGGGCAGTAATCAGTTTGCGTTTGATGTTTTCGAGAAATTCGTCGACGAGGATTTCGGCGAGAATATTTTTGTCTCGCCGTTGAGTATCTCGATGGCGCTCGCGATGGTGTATAATGGCGCCGAGGGTGACACCAAAGCCGCGATGGCCGACGCGCTGGCGCTGGAGGGTATCGATATCGACGAGGTCAACCTCGCGTATCGGAAGATAATGACCGACCTGCCGAAAATCGATCCGAGAGTAACCATCGAAATCGCCAACTCCGTCTGGGCGCGGCAGGGAATGATTTTCAAGCAGGAGTACCTGAAACGGGTGCGGGATTTTTACAGCGCCGAAATCACGACACTTGACTTCGGCGCACAGACCTCGGTCGACCGTATCAATGCCTGGGTTGGCGAAAAGACCCATGACAAAATCGACAAAATCATTACCGAATTGAGTCCCGATGACATTATGATCCTGATCAACGCCATCTACTTCAAGGGAACCTGGGGGATGAAATTCGATCCGGCTGAAACGCAGAAGCGGGATTTCCACCGGCTTGACGGTTCGGTGATTTCACATCCGCTGATGCACCTCGATCGAAAGATCAACTATTATCGCGGCGAGGATTTCCAGGCGGTGAGTCTCCCCTACGGAGAAAACAAGATCAGCATGCTGGTGCTTCTGCCGGATGAAAACGTATCGTACAAAGACTTCCTGAACCGCATGACCCGCGACGACTGGAACACCTGGATCGGGCGTCTGCATGAGCGCAAAGGCAAACTTGCATTGCCGAAATTCACACTGGAGTACGAAAAGAATCTCAACGCCATTCTCAAAGCACTCGGCATGGAAGTCGCGTTCAATCCGACACAGGCGGATTTCTCCGGCATGAACGGTGATCCGAGTCAGGGCAGGATTTTCATCAGCGAAGTACGGCATAAGACCTTTGTCGAAGTCAACGAGGAGGGAACCGAGGCGGCCGCGGTGACTTCGGTGCGTATGAAAATGGCGGCGGCGATGCCGGAAGAACCGTTCGAGATGATTGTCGACCGGCCGTTCGTGATCGCAATCCGCGACAACGAAACCGGGACGATGTTATTCATGGGCGCGATCGTCAACCCGGCCTGAGCGCCGGATAATGCCTAACGCAGGGCGACACCGGGGATTTGTCTTCGTCCCCGGTGTTTTTTATTCACAATGAATTAATGCCAATGGGAGCCCCGCCGCTTGCGGTGGGGATGCACGATATTACAGGATACCTGTTGCCTACCGCTTGCAGTGGGAATCTGACGGAGTATGTCACAAGTGCCATTGCAAGGAGCGACAGCGACGAAGCAATCTCAGATGGTAGGTCGGGTTCAGAGCGTGACTTGTCACGCGAATAACCCGACATTGATTGTCACGAATCTTTTCATGTCGGGTTTCTCATGACGCTGATGCGTCATTCGGAACCGCGACCGACAATACTAAAGACGCTTCGCGCGGCGGGTCTGAAGACCCGCCGATCACACGCGAGTGGGATTTTGGCTTAGGGCAGTGATCCAAGTCCGCCGTGGCGGACGCAGTGATCCTACCAATCCTCTATTAATGAAAACCAACTATGCCGATTTGTATCGTAGAGGTCGTTCGCGAACGGCCCGTCTTTCTTTTCACAAGTATTTTTAACACACCTCTCCCTCGCGGTGTTCGGGAGAGAGATTTTGACATCCGATTGTTTTATCCGAGGATCCGCCGAGCACGTAATAGAGATAAACAAACAACAACGCGGCACATGAGCTCTCATGTACCGCGTTTTTCTATCTACTCCTGCAGGTGAACTATTTATTCTGATACACCACCCGACCCGCGAGGATCGTGCAGTCCACCTTGCCTTTTAATTTCCAACCGATAAACGGCGAGTTTTTCGATTTCGAGCGGAACTTGGTTTCGCTGACCGTCCAGCGTTTTTCCGGATCGATAACCGTGATATCCGCGGTCGAGCCGATTTCAAGTGTACCGCCCGGCAATTTCAAAATGCGCGCCGGGTTGTAAGTCATCTTGCGGATGGCATCCGCCCAGTTGAGATACCCCTTGTCGATCAACTGCGTCTTGACCAGTCCCAGGGTCGTCTCCAGCCCGATCAGCCCCGGCGGGGCCTGATCGAACTCGACGTCTTTTTCTTCCTCGGCATGCGGTGCATGATCCGATGCGATACAGTCGATTGTCCCGTCGACCAGCCCGCGAATAACCTCTTCCACGTCGCGTTTCGTCCGCAACGGCGGATTGACCCGCAGATTGGTATTGAACTCCTTGCCGATCTCTTCATCGGTCAGTGTGAAGTGATGCGGGGTTGCCTCGGCGGTGACATGAATTCCCTCGGCCTTGGCGTCGCGAATCGCCTTGACCGCCCCGGCGGTGGACACGTGCGCGATATGCACCCGGCTTCCGGTAAACTCCGCCAGCTTGATATCGCGAACCACCGCGATCACTTCGGCCACCGACGGTGACCCTTTCAATCCCAGCCGGGTCGACTGGAACGACTCGTTCATGATCGCACCGGCGCTGAGATATTTGTCCTCGGCGTGCGAAATTACCGGGATTCCGAACATCCGCGCGTATTCCAGCGCACGACGCATGATATCCGGGTTCTGCACGAAATGCCCGTCGTCGGAAATCGCCACCGCACCGGCCTTGACCAGATCGCCGATTTCCGCAAGTTCCTCCCCTTTCGACATCTTGGTCACCGCACCGATCACGAACACATTGGCGTCGGCTTCCTCCGCACGCGACAGCACGAACTTGACCGTTTCCTGATTGTCGATCACCGGATCGGTGTTTGGCATGCAACACACCGTCGTGAACCCGCCGGCCGCCGCGGCCTGGCATCCGGTGATAATGGTTTCTTTATCTTCTCGTCCCGGTTCGCGCAAATGCACGTGCATATCGATCAACCCCGGCACCACCAGACTGCCGGACGCATCGATCACGCACTCCGGGGGCATTTTCGCCGCGTATTTTTCGGTCTTGTCGGTCTCGGTGGAAACCTGTGCGATTTTGCCGTCCTTGACGAACACGTCGGCTTCTTTCCCGAAACCGAGTGCGGGGTCGATGACGCGCCCGCCGCTAATTATCAGATCATAGTCAGCCTTACTCATTCGTCATCTTCCTCCTTCTCCTTCTCCTTCTTTCCCGACAGCAGGTACAGCACGGCCATGCGGATCGCCTGACCGTTGGTTACCTGGTCGAGAATCACCGACGACTTGCTGTCGGCAACTTCGGGCGTGATCTCCACGCCGCGATTCATCGGCCCGGGATGCATGATGGTGTAATTGCGTTTGAGTCGTTTCAGCCGCTCTTTGGTCATACCGAACAGGTTGGTATATTCGCGCTGTGACGGGAACAGCCCCGCCTGCTGGCGCTCGAGTTGGATGCGCATGATATTGACCACGTCGGCGCCATCGATGGCCTCATCGAGATCGGTGTAGACATCCACGCCGAAACGTTCCACCTCGTAGGGCAGAAGGGTCGACGGCCCGCAGACCGCGACCGAGGCGCCCATGGTTTTCAGACCCCAGATATTGGAGCGCACCACCCGCGAGTGTTTGACATCGCCCACCAGCACCACGCGCAGTCCGTCGAGTTTGCCGTACTTGCGGCGAATGGTGAACATATCGAGCAGGGCCTGGGTGGGATGTTCGTGCGCACCGTCGCCGGCGTTGATAATATTCGACTCGACGCAATTGGTCAGAAAATACGGGACGCCGGGCGAGGAATGCCGCACCACGACCATGTCGATTTTCATCGCTTCGATATTGCGCACGGTGTCTTTGAGACTTTCGCCCTTTTTTACCGATGATACCGAAGTCGAAAAACTGATAGTGTCCGCCGAAAGCCGTTTTTCCGCCAGTTCGAACGATATCCGCGTGCGGGTCGACGGTTCATAGAAGAGGTTCAGCACGGTTATCCCGCGCAGAGTGGGGACCTTTTTAATCGGACGGTCCAGGATTTCACGGAAAGATTCGGCGGTGTCGAGAATCAGGGAGATTTCCCCGGCCGTGATATCCTCCAGTCCGAGAAGATGACGTGAACGAAGGATCATTTCGTTGTGCCCCCTTTCTTGCTGGATTCGCCGTCGGCCTTTTTACCGGATTTCTTTTCCGCCTTCTTCAGCCCGCCCTTGACGGCAACCACAACCTCGCGGTCGTCTTTTTCACTCAGCCGCACCAGCACGCGGTCATCGCGTGAGGTGGGGATATTCTTGCCGACATAGTCGGGTCGGATCGGAAGTTCCCGATGGCCGCGGTCGATCAGTACCGCCAGTTGAATCGAGCGGGGGCGGCCGAAATCGACAATGGCGTCGAGCGCCGCCCGGATGGTTCGCCCGGTAAACAGGACGTCATCGACCAGAATGAGATTGCGGTCAACCACGTCGAACAGGATTTCGGTGCGCTGTATGATCGGTTGATCGAGTTTGGAATGCACGTCGTCACGATAGAGATTGATATCCAGAAGGCCTACCGGAACATCGGCACCCTCGATTTCCTTGATCTGCGCGGCAATGCGCTTGGCCAGATAGGCCCCCCGTGTCAGGATGCCGATCAACACCAGCGATTCCGCGCCACTGTTGCGCTCGAGGATTTCATGCGCAATTCGCGCGATGGCGCGAGTAATTTTCCTGTCGTCAAGCAGTATCTCTTCCTGAGGCTTGGTCAAAACTCCTCCTTCGCTTGCAGTGATGGAATGAAAAAGGATAAACCGGACGGAACCATATTCCGTTGTGTATGGAAAGGTGTGACTGAATGTAAAAATCCTGCCGCCATATTATCCTTTAGCCGCCTCGCAGGACGACCTTAAAAGGTTAACGTTTTCTGATTATATACAATATTACCGGTTGGTCAAGAGCAATCTGGAAAAATCCCGCAAATAATCGACGGTTTGATCAGACGGTATTGAAAAAAGCGGCGGAAATAAATAATCGGTCGGATTATAATGTAAGACGTTCCGCCAGTTCGGGTTCGGAAAAAAGGGTCACCTCGCCGAAGACTTCACGTTGATAGGCCACCAGCTCCGGTTCCGAAAGGTAATCGGCATAGGCGGCCCTGGCAAAAAACTCCCGTTTGTCATGCACGCCTCGGACGGTTCCCTCCTTGAGAACGATGACCGTATCACACAAATCGAACACGATATCACCATAATGCGAAACAATGACAATGCCGATTCCCTCGATGCGAAGTTTGGCGACCAATTGTTTGAATTGCGCTATCCCCCGCGCATCGAGTGCGCAGGTCGGTTCATCGAACAGCAGGAACGACGGACCCAATGGTAAAATTGTCCCGAATGCCAGACGTCGCCGCTCTCCCCCCGAAAGCATGAATGGATTGCGGTCGGCGAACCGTTCGCGCGGAAGACCGATCAGCCGGTAGGTATCATCGATGACACGATCGATATCCGGGACATGGATGTTTTCCGCACCGAAACGGATTTCCCGGTCAACCGTCTCGAGAAAGAATTGCCGTTCGGACTGCTGAAACGAAACCGCCACCGCACCGGGTTTGTTTTCGAATCCGGCATAGGCAACCGCACCCTCGGTCGGTTTCAACAACCCGGCCATTATCTGCAATAGCGTGGTCTTGCCGCTTCCCGACGGCCCCACCACACCATAAACAAATCCGTTTTGAATCTCCAGCGAAAGCCTCTCGAACAACGGCGCTGATGAATCATAGGAAAACGACACGTCATGCACTGTGATCTTCTTGTGCACGACAGCCGCGCCCTCCACTGGTACGGATCCGTTTGCCGATCGGGGAAAGTCGATGTGTTTTTTCATGCGGAATGACAACGGCACTTCTATTCCCGCATCCAGACAAACATCGATCTTGTCGTATACCGCCGACGGCGTATCATCGAGCAGGACTTCCCCGTCTTTGAGTAAAATCACCCGCCGGTATTTCAGTGCGATATCGGCGTATTGCGTGATCCTGATTACGGTCAGATCCGGGTTATCCCGGCGCAGGCGACGGATCGCCTCGGACAATTGCCGTTTGCCGGATTCATCGAGAAACGATCCCGGCTCATCGAGAATCAGGACATTCGGACGAATTACCATCACCGAGGCCAGCGCCAGGCGTTGTTTTTCGCCGCCGGACATCTCCGAAGTCAGCCGTCCAATAAACGGAGACAGCCCGAACTGTTCCAGTGAACGTATTACCCGTTCGGTCAGATCGGGTTGCGGGACATTCATATTTTCCAGAGAAAACGCCGTCTCCCGTTCGACTGTGGTCGACACCAGTTGATTATCCGGATTTTGAAACACCAGCCCGACCGTATGCTTGACACGATTGGCATCGCACTCATCAGACGGATTCAATCCGTCGACCCGGATATCGCCCGAGGCCGCCCGGTAAACGCCGTTGATCAGCAATGCCAGTGTCGTTTTGCCGGAACCGTTGTTGCCGACCACCGCGACCTGTTCTCCGCGCTTGATATGCAGGGAGACATTGCGCAGGGCGGTGATGCCGCCGGGGTAGGTGTATGTAACATCGGTTAATCGTATCATATAAAAAACCGCCGACGGCTAATTAACACCATCGGCGGAAATATGCAAGTGAATCGTTGTTTTATCCTTTGAAACAGACGTCCTGTTCGCGGGCCGCGCGGGTTTCGTCGAGCCGGCGAACCGGGGTCGTATGCGGCGCACCGGTTAAATTCTCCAGATTGGTCGCGGCCTCATCGGAGATTGCAATCAGCGTTTCGGCAAACCGTTCCAGCGTCTCGCGGCTTTCAGTTTCGGTCGGTTCGATCATGAACGCCTCGTGCACGATCAGCGGGAAATACACAGTCGGCGCATGGAACCCGAAATCAAGCAGACGCTTGGCGATATCCAGCGCTTTGGCACCGTGCTTTTTTTGGCGGTCGCAGGAAAGCACGAACTCGTGCTGACAAATGCGGTCATACGGAATGTCGAACGTATCCTTTAACAGCACGCGCAGATAGTTGGCGTTGATAATGGCGTTTTCCGCCACCGCACGCAACCCCTGGGCACCGAGCGTTCGAATATAGGCATATGCCCGAATGTTGTTGGCGAAGTTGCCGTAGAAATTATGCACCCGCCCGATCGATTTCGGACGGTTATAATCCAGATTGTACTGCGCGCCGGTTTTGGTAATCACCGGAAGCGGCAGATACGGCTCCAGCTTCTTCACCACGCCGATGGCGCCGGCGCCCGGGCCGCCGCCGCCGTGTGGAGTCGAGAACGTTTTATGCAAATTGAAATGCAGAAGATCGAAGCCGATTTTACCGGGTTTGACAATGCCCAGAGCGGCGTTGAGATTGGCGCCGTCCATGTAAATCAGCGCCCCGGCATCGTGCACGATCTTCGCGATTTTCTCGATATTGGACTCGAACAATCCCAGCGTGTTGGGATTGGTCAGCATCAAAGCCGCCGTATCCTCGTCAATCGCCGCTTCGACCGTTTCCGGAGCGACAATGCCGTCCTCGTTGGATGCGATTTGCACGGCCTCGTAGCCGGCCAGCACCACCGAGGCGGGATTGGTCCCATGCGCCGAATCGGGAATCAGAACTTTTTTACGCACGTTCCCCTGATCCAGATGATAGGCGCGGATAATCAGCAGGCCGACAAACTCGCCCTGCGCACCAGCGACCGGTTGCAACGACAGACCGTCGAACCCGGAGATCTCCTTGAGATACTCGGTCAGCTCATGCATGATCTGCAGGGAACCCAACGCGCCCGGGCACGGAGCCAGCGGATGCTGGGCGACAAAACCCGGCATGGATGCGGCCGTCTCGTTGACTTTCGGGTTGTACTTCATGGTGCACGAACCGAGCGGGTAGAAACCGCGGTCAATGTGATGATTCTTGACCGATAGACCGATATAATGCCGCATCAATTCCCCTTCGGTAACCTCTGGGAGCGCGGGTTCGTCGGTGCGACGATGCGCCTCGGGAATCAACGCCAGCAGATCCGCTTCGGATCGCACGGTCTTCGGCAAAGGACATCCTTCGCGACCGGATGTCGATTTTTCATAGATGAGTGTTTTATGTTCCATCATTGCGTCGATGTGCTTTCGGTTAGCCTTCCTCCTCGGGGGGAGGCGGATTTTTCAGCCGTTCGACCTGGGCCTTGGCATAGGCGGTGTCGGGGCTTTCGGGATATTTCTTCAGAAAATCTTCGAAATTCGTGATAGCCTTGGCGGTGTCGCCCTTCTGGCGATAACAGATGGCCGTCCAGATCAGCGCATCCTGTCCCGCTTCGGTATCGCCGAATTTCTTCATGACTTTCGCGAATTGCGCCACGGCGTCGTCGTATTTTTCATTGCGACGCATGATATTGCCAATCGCGATCATGGCCTGATCGGTATATCCGTCTTGATTGTCGGGATCGACCTTAACCACTTTCTGATAGTACTCGTCAGCCGGCTCGAATTGGCCGCGGTCGGAATACTTCTCGGCAATGGCATAAACCGTCTCGGTCGTAATTTCGGAATCGGGAAGGTTGAGATAGTAGTCCAGCGTTCCGATCCCGTTCAGGTAATCGTCGACCGTCTCGAGAAATTCGGCCGGCGGCAGATACCCGCCGATGCGATCGATCTCGGTTCCGTCACTATTGGCCAGAATAACGGTCGGATACCCCTGCACGCGAAATGCCTTCGCGGTCGCGGAATCGACTTCGGCATCGACCTTGACAAAGATGATTTCCCGCGATTTGGCAATCACCGCCGAATCGACATACGTCACGGTGTCAAGCATCTTGCACCATTTGCACCAGTCGGTGTAGAAGTCGATCAGCATCGGCTGGTTTTTCTCGGAGGCGGTTTGCAACGCCTGATTGTAGTCGGTGATGAATGCAATCGACGGCGGCTCGGTGACCGCCTTTTCACCGCCGCCGCATCCGGCCAGCATCATCGTCATCAGCATGCTCAGGAATGCCAGTACCGTAAACAGGTTTCGATCCAATCTCTTGTTCATTACGTCTCCCATCTTTATCTCTATTCCCTTTCCTTTGGTTTTAAGCCGTCTACTTGGCATCGTCCGGCCGTGACCAGTTGTCGCCGAGAATCATGGTCAGGATGTCCTCGGTTTCCTCACGGAAGTCCGCCGGCACGTGAATTTGAAACTGTCCGAGTTGTTTGCCGTAGGCCTGCGGCAGATTCAAACCGGCCTGTCCGAAAAATCCCGATTCCGAGAACAGCACCACCGGAATGTTATACGACTGCAGGGTTTCTTTCACGAAATTGGCCGAGGTGGCGTCGTTGACCTTCGCCACCAGAATCCATTCGCCCTTGTCATCGGCAGGCGCGTCGTTCTGCTCAAATTCATACCCGCACGCCGGACACGCGGACAGATCGCCCGCATAATTTTCTCTACACTTTGGACAATACGGCATGAGACGCATACTCCTTCACCGCCGACACCAGCGCGTCGATTTCCGCCTCGGTGCGTTTCTCGGTGGCGGCGATCAGTAAACCGTCGTCCATTCCCTCATAGAAACGGCCGAGATTGACCCCGGGCAGAACGGCCTTGTCGCGCATCAGCGTTTCGATCAGCGGCTTGACCGGGACCGGCGCCTTGATCGCGACTTCCCGGACATATGGGCCGTTGAAATACGGCGTGAAGCCGTCGATCGTGCACAGCTTCTCCGCCAGCCGATGCGTTTTGTCCATGGACAACAACGCCACCCGTTTCAGGCCCTTCCGGCCCATCAGCGACAGGTACACCGTCGCGGTCGTGGCGCACAGCGCCTGGCTGGTACAGATATTCGACGTGGCTTTATCGCGGCGGATATGCTGTTCCCGCGTCTGCAGAGTCAGTACGAAGCCGGGATTGTTTTCGGTATCGACAGTACGCGCGACCAGTCGTCCCGGAAGCAGGCGAACCAGCTCTTTCTTCACGGCGAAGAAACCCAGCAGCGGGCCGCCGAAATTCAGCGGAATGCCCAGCGGCTGTCCCTCGCCAACAGCGATATCGGCCCCGTATGCGGCGGGAGTCTTGAGTACCACCGCCGAAATGGGATCGACGGCGAGAATCAAATGCCCGCCCACACGATGCACCAGTTCGCCAACCGCCTCGACCTCCTCGATCAAACCGAAGAAATTCGGTTGCGCGAGGATGACGCAGGCGGTGTTTTCATCGACGATATCGGCCAGACGTTCGGTATCGGTCAGACCGTTGCGATGCGGGACCGTGACCAGATCGGTCTCGAGACCGAACAGGTAGGTTTTCATCACTTCACGATACAGCGGGCTGACCGTATCGGACATCACGATTTTACCGCGCCGGGTTTTGGCCATTGATAACCGGGCGGCTTCAGCCGCGGCCGAGGCGCCGTCATACATCGAGGCGTTGGCCACGTCCATGCCGGTCAGCCGGCACATATGCGTTTGAAATTCATAGATAACCTGCAATGTGCCCTGCGCCACTTCGGCTTGATACGGTGTATAGGCGGTGGCGAATTCCGGGCGACTGACGATCTGGTTGACCGCCGAGGGAATGAAATGATCATACACTCCCCCGCCGGCGAAGATCGCCATCGTCCCGGCATTTTTCCTGGACAGTCCCTCGATTTCGTTAAGGAGTTCGAGTTCCGACAGGGGTTGCGGCAGATCAAGCGGAGTGGCATTGCGCAGGTTTTCCGGAATCGGCGCCAGCAGATCGGTAAATGACGATACGCCGATCTTCTCCAGCATGCGGCGCCGGTCGTCATCAGTATTCGGTATATACCCCATGGCAGTAGTTAATTCCTATTCAACTAATTTAAGATACTCCTCGGCAGGCAACAGCTTGTCAAGATCTTCGGGATTGCTCATGTCGATTTTCACGATCCAGCCTTCGTCATAGGGACTGCGGTTGATGACCATCGGGTCATCTTCCAGAGCGCCGTTGACTTCGATGATTTTTCCGGATACCGGCGAAAACAAATCGGAGACGGTTTTCACCGCTTCGATCGTGCCGATCTGCTTGAGGGCGTCCACGTTCGCGCCTACTTCCGGCAATTCGACAAACACAATATCACCCAGTTCGCCCTGGGCGTATTCGGTGATTCCGACGACGGCGGTATTGCCGTCGACGCGCACCCATTCGTGCTCTTCGGTGTATTTCAGATCGTTTGGAATATCCACGATTACCTCACATGGTTAATGCTGGTCGGGAGACTGACTCGTTTCCGTCTGTTTCTCGCGGGCTTCGGTCATACGCTGAATGAAGCCCGTGTCGAAATTGCCGGATACGAAGTCGGGATGGTCTAAAATCTTTTTATGATAATCGATCGTGGTCGGCACTCCCTCGACGATAAACTCCTCGAGCGCGAAACGCATTTTCTGAATCGCCTCGCGGCGCGAGGGCGCCCGCACGATCAACTTGGCTATCATGGAATCGTAAAACGGCGGGATGACATACTTGGCATACGCCGCGGTGTCGACCCGCACGCCGTGCCCGCCGGGAACATGAAAAGACCTGATCTCCCCCGGCGTCGGGCGGAAATCGTTTTCGGCGTCCTCGGCGTTGATGCGACATTCGATACTGTGCCAGTGCAATACGACATCCTCCTGGCGGTACCGCAGTTTTTCACCGGACGCGACTCGAATCTGTTCTTTGACCAGATCGATATCGGTGGCCTCCTCGGTGATGGGATGTTCAACCTGAATGCGGGTGTTCATCTCCATGAAATAGAAATTGCCGTCGGCATCGACCAGAAACTCCATCGTCCCCGCGCCGAGATACCTGATGGTCGACGCGCCGATGACCGCGGTCCGGCCCATTTCGTTGCGCAAATCCGGCGACACGATCGGCGACGGACATTCCTCGATCAGCTTCTGATGACGACGCTGGATTGAGCAATCACGCTCACCGAAATGAATGATATTGCCGTACTGATCACCCATCAATTGGATTTCAACGTGATGCGGCTTGAGAATAACTTTTTCGATATACACGTCGGGATTCTTGAACGCCATCTCGGCCTCGGCGCGCGCCATGTTGAACGCTTTCTCCAACTGCGACTCATCGTTGCACAGCCGCATGCCGCGTCCGCCGCCTCCGGCCACCGCCTTGATCAAAACCGGGTAGCCGATTTCAGCCGAAACGGAACGCGCTTCGTCGAGCGTTTCCACGATACCATCGGAACCGGGTATTACCGGAATACCGGCGTCTCTCATTACCTGTTTGGCAACCCCCTTGTCGCCCATCTTGCGGATCATATCCGGTTTGGGACCGACAAAATCGATTCCGCAGGATTCGCAGATTTCGGCGAATTCGGCGTTTTCCGCAAGAAAACCGTAACCGGGGTGAATCGCGTCGGCATTGGTAACTTCCGCCGCCGCAATTATGCGTTTGATGTCGAGATAACTGGCCGCGGCCGGTCCCGGACCGATACACACGTCTTCATCGGCAAACCTGACATGCAGGGCGGCCCGATCGGCCTCGCTGTAAACGGCAACGGTTTTAATGCCAAGTTCACGGCAGGCGCGAATGACACGCAGGGCTATTTCGCCGCGATTGGCGATAAGAATCTTTGAATACAAACGATATCCTATTCGTTGGTTGTTCGCTGTCCAATAAGATACAGACTATCTATCAATACCTTTGCGTATCGCCGACTTTGCTGTCTTCCTCGTTTTTCCAGCGATCCGCTGCGCCGGTAATACCCTTGACCCGCAGATCGAAATCGTCCGGGTTGGAGCAATGCCCCATCGCCTCTTCGAAACTGATCAGTCCCCGGCGATACAAATCCATAATCGACTGGTCGAACGAGCGCATCCCGTACTGGTCGCCTTCCTCGATTAAATCGGGAATGGAGGTCACTTTCTCCGGGGTCATCAGGGCATCCCTGATGGCCGCAGTGTTGATCATAATCTCTAGTGCGGGAACCCGTCCCGGCATGTCATGCCTCGGCAACAGCCGCTGGCCGATAATCGCCTTCAATGTCCCCGCCAACAACAGACGAATCTGCGAATGCTGATGCGGCGGGAAAAACGACACGATACGCGAAATCGTCTCCACCGCGTTCAGCGTATGTAACGTCGTCAGCACCAAATGGCCGGTATCGGCCGCGGTCAGGGCGATCTGCATCGTTTCCAGATCGCGAATTTCCCCGATCATAATAATGTCGGGATCCTGCCGCAGAGCATGGCGCAACGCCGCCGAAAAACTTTGGGTGTCCGCGCCGACCTCCCGCTGACCGATAATGCACTTCTTGTCCCGGTAAATATACTCGATCGGGTCTTCCACCGTCAAAATATTATCGCCGCGCGTGGCATTCATGTGTTCCAGCATCGCCGCCATCGTGGTCGATTTACCGGATCCGGTGGTGCCGGTCACGCAAATCATCCCGCGCCGTTCCAGTGACAGGTCCTTAATGACCTTGGGCAGGTTTAACTCCTCAAAACTCGGAACGACCGTATTCACCGCACGCAACGCGATACCGGTGGTACCGCGCTGACGAAACAGGTTGATACGAAACCGTCCCAGTTTGGCCACAGACAGCGCCAAATCCATTTCGTTTTTCTTCTGGAACCGTTCCTTCTGGCTTTCATTCAATATCTGTCCGACGATATTTTCCATATCGTCGATACTGAGCGGGTCAGCCGAAAGTTGTTCCAGTCGTCCGTTGACTCGAATATGCGGACGGATGCCGACACGAATATGAAGGTCAGACGCCTTGCGATTAAGCATCTCGACCAGCATCTGTTTCAGGGTCATGCTGCCAACCTCCCCGAACTGCTATCCTTTCGGATCGATTAAGAAGAGAACCTGTCCGAATTCCACCGGCTGTGCGTTATTCACCATCACTTTGGCGATTTTACCGGTTACTTCGGATTCGATCTCATTCATCAGTTTCATCGCCTCGACAATGCACACCACCTGACCGACCGATATCCGTTCTCCGACTTTGACATACGGAGACGCGTCCGGCGCCGGCGCGGAGTAAAACGTGCCCACCATCGGCGACTTGATCTCTACATAATCCTTGTCGGCATCGGAGGCGGCAGGCTCCAGTGCCGAAGTCGGTTGGGGGGCTGGAGCCGGCGGGGGAGGCGCGACCACGGGTGTGGCCGGCATGGCAAAGTGATGTTCACCGTGACCATTACTACTGGCCGGCAAACGGCGCGTGATTTTAACCTTCCGACCCCAGTTCGAGACTTCGAGCTGATCGATCTCGGAATCCTCGACCAGCTTTATCAACTTCTTAATCGTTTTCTCATTCATTCCAAACCTCTTCGGGCGAGTTCGACCTGAAAAGATAACAAATTCAAATTACACCTCCAACAGGTTTTTTGGCGCCTGATTCAGTATTCGCCGGCCCGTCGCGGTAACCAAAACATCATCTTCGATGCGCACGCCGCCCCATTTGGGGATATAAATGCCCGGCTCGACCGTCACAATCATCCCTTTTTTCAACACGTCGGTGCTTTTCGGCCCCAGACGCGGCTTGCTGTGGACAAACAAGCCGATCCCATGCCCGGTTCCATGTCCGAAGTATTTTTTATAACCGGTGCGGTCGATAATGTTCCGCGCGGCGAGATCCACCGCACTGGTTACCACCCTCGGCCCCACTTTGCGAATCCCGGCCTTCTGGGCACGCAGGACAATCCCGTAAATCTTTTTCTGGCGCGGAGTTGCCTTGCCGATCACGATGGTGCGAGTCATATCGGACACATATCCGTTATATGTTGCCCCGAAATCGAACGTAACAAAGTCGCCTTTAGTGATCTTCTTGTTTGAAGCCACCCCGTGCGGAAGCGCGGAGCGATAGCCCGATGCGACAATAGTTTCAAACGGAACCCGTTCGGAGCCAAGCATTTTCATCTGGTATTCCAGTTCCGCGGCCACTTCACTCTCGCGGACACCCGGCCTTAAAATGTTCAAAACCCGCTCAAAAGCCAAATCGCTGATATCCACTGCCCGTTGTGTGTCGCTGATTTCATCCTGATCCTTAATAACAGAGAAATCCTCGATCGCATCGACCGTCGGAACAAGAATTGCCCCGGGAAGGTTTTCTTGCAGACGGGTGAGATCGTTGGCCAGAAGGTAATCGGCCTCGAAACCATAACGAAGATTCTTGCCGTGAAACTGCGTCAATTCCTTCAATGCCGCAATCGTTTCGCCCTTGGTAATTATCGTCCGCGCGCCCTTGATCTGTTTTTTCGCCTGTTCCTGATAGCGGAAATCGGTTAAAAACCACGCCTGATTGGGTTTGATAACCATCAAACCCGCCGAGCCGGTGAATCCGCACAAATAGCGGATACTCACCAGACGACTGACTATAAAGCCGTCGAGATTTTCCTTTGCGACAAAGGCCTGAAACTTGTTAATCCGTTCTTTGGACACGTGTATTTCTCCCGTTTTTCAACATCATTTCCAATTCATTGATTTTTTCCTGCAGGCGCGGATGTCCGACCCGTTCCGCCAGTTCCTTATATACCGCCAGCGCCAGACGGTAATGTCCCTGCGCTTGCAGAAGATCACCGGCGGTCTCGGTATGAAACGGAAGCTCCCGTAATCGCTCCCTGATTCCCGGTGAGATTTCCTCGCCGCGTTTAAGTTTTAAAATGTGGGTGGTTTCGGTCGGGCTCTTCCCCACCTCACACGCCAGACCGGTGGTTCGTGGTTCGATCTGCAGGATTTTATGATAATATGACATCGCCGTCGTCTCATCCCCATTGGCATATTTAATGTCACCGAGATATTTAAGCGCCACCAGATTATCCGAATCACGTCGCAGGACCGCGTAAAATTCCTCCTCGGCCTCCGCCACCTGCCCGGAATGGTACAATGCCCGCGCCAGAATGATCCGTCCGGAAACCGAATCGGCATATTCTTTCAGGCGTATCGTGCATAACTCGACCGCCCGGGAATATTCCCCCGCGGTCAAATACTCATACGCCACTGCCGGCCAGTACCCCTTGGCGGACAACTCCGCTGTCACTTCATTCGTCATCGACGGACCCTTCTCACCCTTATAAAACATACAGGATACCATTGATTAAACGCCAAGTCAAGCGGTAGATTGGCGGCTCTCATCGCGATGCAAAATCACGACCAGTCGAACCAGTCCCAGAATTCGGTGCGGATGGTGCGGAAAAACTTGCGGTAGATCAGATAACTGACCGGGCGATCCCCGCAGTAAATATTGGCCACCCCGGTCATACCGGGACGCAAATGATGATCGAGATTGGGCACCAGGCAGGCCACCCGGATAATGCGACGGCCGTCTTCATCGACGGTTACTTTTCGCTCCATACGGAACACCTCGCCGAAAAACGACAGCGACGGGAAACTACGCGCCCGGAATTTGACTTTCTGCCCCGGGACAATATCCGCCAAGTCTTTTTCCGAAATGGTGATCCAGGCGATCAGCGTATCGATCGATGCAACCTCGCAGACGACCTCGCCGGTATCGGTGGACAGCACCACGCCCTTGATCGTGGACTCGATCTGACTGAATTCCTGACGGTCGGCATGGAATGCGATCAGTCCCTTGAGACGGTCGATTTCCGCCTTCTTGGCGTTGATTTCCTCGGGACGCGTGCCATCGGTCAGCAGTTTCAGACGATTGCGCGCGGCATCGAGCCGGGCATGTTTCATCACCGAATCGGTATGCGCGTTCTCCCATTCCTGCGGAGTGGTCGCGTTCTTGCTGAGCATAATCTGTTTGCGGTTCAGGTCACGGATCGAGGCTTCCAACGCCGCCTCAAGTTCGGTCACCGTATTGCGCGCTTCGTCGATTTCCTCCTTGCGCGCCCCCTTCTCCAGCAGGGCAAGTTCCTCCTGCTCTTTTTGCAGAAGTGAATTGTACTCACTGATCATCTGCGCGGTTTCGGTATTGATCAAACGGGCGATCACCTGTCCGGGAATAACACTGTCGTTCGGCACCACCAGCGGCAACAGCCGGGTGGTATTGTAATCGCCGGAAAAGACACTGACATCGCGGCCGCTACCGGGATTGACACTGATATCATCGCGACGGATCAACTCCACATATCCGATACTGGAATACTTCAACGCCAACAACCGCGACGGTGCCAGTTCGAGTTCGCCCTTCACCCGCAATTCCCAGTTGCCGAACGCCGCCAGCAAAACCAAAACGATCACCACCAGCAGAATCAGCGACAGCGTGGTACGTCGGCGGAAAAAACCGGTTCGTGCTTTAAAAAACGCTTTCACTCCACGCGCGGTATCCATAATAACGTTCCTGAACAAGAAGATCAGGATGGCGACGAAAATGAGAAATCCCGTGCCGCCATACTGCTCCGTTAAAAACCATCCCGCCAGATACAAGAGATATCCTAAAACGAAAACTACATAAATGCCGGCAAAAATGCCATAATAAAAGAAAATTCTTCGCTCTCGTTTCGAAAGTCCCGCATTGGCGTTGCGGTCGCCCAGAAATATCGCCCGCAGTTGCGCACGCCAGTACTGCCAGCCTTTGGCGCGAAGATTGGGAATTTCGACATAATCACTGAGCAGGTAATATCCGTCGAAACGCAACAGCGGATTGAAATTGAACACCGACGCGATCCCCGCGAACGACATCACCGCCACCGCGACCTGATTGATCAAAATATCAGTCTGGGTGACTCTCCAGACCAGCACCGCCACCGCCCATATAAACAACTGGAAAAACCCGCCTGCGAATGTCACCCAGATACGCTGGGATTTTTTCGGAAACAGCCAGGCATCGCTGACATTGCAATAAAAGCAGGGCTGAAACAGCATCAGCAGAAATCCGATCTCGTGCACCTCTCCCCCGTAGTACGTACAGGTCAAACCGTGCGCGAATTCATGAAGCAACACCACGATCGCGGTCGTAATATACAGGATGATAATCCCCTTCACCGTAAGAAGGCCGGCGAACGCCCGCGTCAGTTCATAGGCGTTGGCGATGGTTATCAGCAGCGCCAGCGCCGAAAGCAGTAGCGCGAAAATTACAAAGCCTTTGGTGAAAAAGATTCGGACATACGGCATCATGTACGTAAACAGCCGCCCGGGATCAAATGCTTTGAGTTTGATATACAGCAGACGGTACAACAACCGCTCCTGTTCGTCTTTGCTTTTGCTATGTTGCCGTTGCAGGAGTTTTTGACGGGTTTCGTCGTTGTCGAGAAAGCATAATTCCTGAAGTTTGTTTGCAAAACCGATTATTGCGGCTTCGTTGATCTCCAGTCCGAATTTGGCCTTGAACTCGCGGACAATCTCCGCGAACGATTTCACCCCGTCGAAACTGGAGATAATAAAATACTCCGGCTCGCGAACCTCGAAATAGTCGCCGGTGATCGGGTCTTTGATTACATAATGCCGTCCGTCCGCTTTTTCGATTTCGCGGATAATCAAATCATCCCTGATTTTCGGCATGGACTCAGGCAAATTCCGTCTCCCGGTTATGACAGGCAAATATATGGCGGAGAAAGAGGTAAGTCAATCACGAGCGACCGGATTCTTAAAATAACCGGCTGTAGAAATAAATCATCAAAATCATGAACGCCACGCCGCTGTATACCCCGAGCATATACTGACTGCGCCAGAACGGCGGCTTGGGTTTCGGCTTTTTCACCAGCGGCATCCCGCAGTGCTTACAGACCAGCGCCCCCGGCGCGATATCCTCGCGGCAGTACGGGCATTTCGATGACTTCTGTGCGACTACCATGTCGGAATAATGCAGAGTTTATAGGATTTTATGCAATAAAAAAAAGCTGTTGGGTGACGGTAGGTCGGGTTCTAAGCGTGACTTGTCACGCGAATAACCCAACAGTGATTGCCCCCCGTGTGATTGGTCGATCCCGGATCGACCGCCAATGGCTTGATAATTCTTTTGGGTGGAAATCATAAGACGCTTCGCACAGCGGGTCTGAGGACCCGCCGACTACAGACCGGCATTGACCGTAGGGGCGGTTCGCGAACCGCCCGTCTTTTGTCGTTACATAAACACATCGTCAATACATCGCCGGGGTGCCCCGCCGCCTGCGGTGGGATTAATGGACTATACCATCCATTTACCCTTGGCAATACCCGGTAACCGACAGCTCTGCGGTCGGAATGCTTGGTCATATAATCATGTCAAAACACCGCTCCCTCACGTTGTTCGGGAGGGAGATTTTGACCTACCTGTAATCGCGCTATTCAGAACCGCGACCGGCAAAACAAAACAAGGCGGGAGAGAACTCCCGCCTTGGACGTATACCTAATATAAATCTATCGTGATGATTACGCCGGGTATTCCACCCGCGCGAACCATTCCAACTCGATTTCAGAAAACAGCGTGTCGCGCTGGCAACAGTCGTTGTAAAACTCCCGGTCACCATCCGACATCCTCGCCCCACCGATCATCCGGTCGACGATTTCCGCCAGTCGTTTGAAATCGGCATAGTGCTCGCTCAATCGAAGTTCGGCATAATCGCGCGCCGCCCAGGTCGAGATCAAGAACTGCCAGTCGGATGCCACTAACAGCATCAACTCGCGCGCCGCCTGTTTCATCACATCGACCAATTCGCCGCCGATCGTGTTCTTGTTGGCTGTATAGTGACGCGCCAGCTCGCACATCTTCTTCTCGGCGGCGTAAATATATTTCCAGGTCCATTCATTATCCTGATTGAGCCAGATATAATGATGTCCCCCCTCGCCCCAGCTTCCCTCCGGGATGGAAATCACATCGGTCGGCTGAACCCGATTGAGATGTTCACTGAGGAAAGTCAAATCGACATCGGGATTGTCATGAATTTTCATGATAACCTGCTTGAGGAAATCCGGTCCCTCGAACCACCAGTGCCCGAACAACTCGGCATCGAACGGCGCCGTCAGGATTCCCTCGCGGCCTGACTCGGCATGATATGCGTCGATGATTTCCTGAATCTTCCCGACGAAATGGTCGGAATTCTCCGGAAGGCGTGACATTGCACTCTTAGCATTGTATTCCACCTTGTCGGCTAGATCGGATTTGGCGGAGGTTACCGCCCAGTAGCGATTGCCGCCGGGGAAACGTTTCTTATGGAAATCCAGATAGTTGCCGTCGCCGGGATATCCATGCTCGCCCGACCAGACCAGAAGACCCGTATCGGGATCGCGGGTGAAAATCGCGGTCGGCTTTTTGCCCTCGACCGCCGACGACACCAGATACACCTCGCGCGGTGTTTTGGCAGTGTCCTCTTCACGCGGTTTGTATTCCTTCTCGAACTGCCCCCACAGACGTTTTAGCGCCTCGAACCGATCGAGATAGACACCGATCGAACGCCCGCCCTTGAGCAGATGACTGTCGACTATGAAATAATCGATCCCGTTCTCCGAGAGAAACTCATCGACTCCCTTGCGGGAATACGCATCCTGGGAACCGTCGATCGGAAGCGGCGGCGACCAGGCATAGCGCGGACGATAGGCGCATTCGGGAAGCCAGATCCCGCGCGGTTTGCGACCGAAGTGTTTCTCATAGTTTTTCACCGCCGCCTTGACCTGTGCCTGTACCGTCTCATCGCGGGACAACAGCGGCATATAGCCGTGGGTCGCGCCGCAGGTCATGATCTCAAGATATCCGTCATCCTGCAGTTTGCGCATCTGAGCGATTATATCCTGATTGATGTCGTTAAAACTTTTCAGCGTCTTGCTGTAAAACTCAACCCACATCTTAGCATTGGCCAGCATGTTGGGCTGTTTGTATTTTTCAAATTCGACAATATCCTTCTCGGCGGCCTCGATTTTCTGCGTGAGATATGTCGTGAATTCATCTTTAAAGGTATGATCAGCCAACTGCTCGCACAAAACCGGAGAGATATCGACCGTCAGTTTGGGCTTGTATCCCTGTTCAATCATTTCCCACATAACGCGAAGCAGTTGCATGTAGGTTTCACCCGCCGCTTCCGAAAGCCAATCCATGCCGTGCGGCCAGCGTCCATGGGCCAACACATACGGCAGATGATTATGCAACACAAATGCAAAATATCCTTTAGCCATCCTTCTGTTCCTCATTCGTTCCGGGCGTTTCGAATCCGATACTTTTGCCCTGCATGGCATCCGGGCCGCCCTGGATTTTAATTTCGCCAAACTGCTTCTCGAACTTCTTCAGGTTTTCCTGAAGCGTTTTCAACAGCATTTTGGCATGGGCCGGGGTCATGATGATCCGCGCCTGCACGCGGGTTTTCGGCGCACCCGGCATGATACGCGCGAAATCAAGTATAATCTCGGTTGGGGAATGAGTAATCATTGCCAGATTCGCATAGATTCCCTCAGCTTCCTTCTCGCCGATCTCGATGTTCAGCCTTTGCGGCTTCATATTCATAAAAAGCTCCTTCTATTATCTTGAAAAACGGGACATCCTTCAATATATTGGCAAAAACAGTTTTGCCTTTAGACAGAGTTTTATATTTATGCCCATAAAACCGGACAGGATAGGAAAAATAACATCTAATATCGGAAAAGCAAGCATATTAATCCTCGGCGATATTATGCTCGACGAATACCTCAACGGAACCGTCAGCAGAATTTCCCCCGAAGCCCCGGTGCCGGTGGTCGAAGTGACCGAAGACCAGATTCGTCTCGGCGGGGCGGCCAATGTCGCCAATAATATCCGCGCGCTCGGCGATACCCCGTATTTGATGGGAACGATCGGTCTCGATGACGCCGCGATCAAGCTGTCGCAACTGCTCACATCGCACAATATCTCCAAAGAGTTCCTTATCGACGATAAAGACCGCTGCACGACTATCAAGACCAGAATTATCGCGAATAATCAACAGGTCGTGCGCGCCGACCGGGAAAACCGAGAGGAAATCTCCGCCGAAATCGAAAAACGTATATTGGATCGGTTCAAAACGGTAAAAGACGAAATTAAGGCAGTGATAATCTCTGATTACGGCAAGGGCGTGATTACGCAATCGCTATTGGCAAAACTGATTCCGGCCTGTCTGGAGCGGGATATCTTTATCGCGGTCGATCCCAAAGACACCCACTTTTTCAATTATAAAAAGGTCTCGGTGGTGACCCCAAACCATCATGAAGCAGGTTTTGTGGCCGGGCGACGTATCCGCACCGAGCATGATCTCGATCAGGTCGGACGGCATTTACTGGAAAAGCTGGAAGCTAAATCGATTCTGATCACACGCGGTGAAAAAGGCATGGCGCTGTTTTATGCCGACGGCACCCGCGACCTCTTCCCCACTGTCGCGAAAAAAGTCTTCGACGTTACCGGCGCGGGCGACACCGTGATTGCGTCGTTCGTCTCGGCAGTCTGCGCGGGGGCGGATTTAAAAGAGGCGGCGATTGTCAGCAATTGCGCGGCGGGCGTGGTGGTAGCCGAAATCGGCACCGCGACCGTGACCAGAAAACGCCTTGATGAGGAACTCAGAGAGCACTTCGCGAATGGGGATTGAGGCGGTTATTTATGAAAGTTCTATCAGTTATATTAACAATCGCATTATCAGTTGGCGTTATATTATTCGGTTATTCCATGATTGTCAGTCATAACTTAAACATGGAAAAAATAAATGCCATTATCTTAACATTAACACTGATTTTCTTAATATGGTATGCGCAATTCACTAGAGAAATTGCTATAACATCCCAAAAGCAATTTAGTCTAATTGAAGGGCCAAATCTTCTAATTAATTTTGGCCGTATTTATCATATTCCGAATATTAATAGGGAAATTGAAGATATTAAAAGCAATATTCATGTTATGGTCTCAAAATCCTATAATCTTGAAGCTCAAATATCTATAATATTTCGTTATGGTGATCTTATCATCAAACACAGCGATCAAAAGTTTTATTCTGGACGTAGCGTTTGGTATTTAGGTGGGGAGTCAATATTAAATGGCAATTTCTCTTTATCAGATGTCATAAAGGCCACTAAACTAAGTTTCAATGACTTTGAAAACGCCATTTTTACTAACACCCTTGATAAAAAGGTTGAGGTTGCCGTTTTTTCCAGATTTAAAAGGTTCGATAGTGATGAAAAGTATATCAATAATATGGCAAGATTTTACTATATAGAAAAAAGCGTATTACGAAATGAATTGGTTATGGTATGGATTCCAGAGCCAATAATCCCCCCTGTTGAGATGGAAGCACTAGCGTTTGAAAACAATTGTTGAGGATTGGTTTATCGTAAATGCCTGACAACATCTACATGACATACTCGGCCAAGTCGATCGGCGAACTGGTCGAGGGATTGCGGCGGCGGAAAAACACCATCGTCTTTACCAATGGCGTATTCGACATATTGCACTATGGGCATGTCGACTATCTGGCCAAAGCCAAAGCCCTCGGCGATATCCTCATTGTCGGATTGAACTCCGATGCGTCGGTGAGAAAATTCAAATCTGCCGGCCGGCCATATCAAACCGACATCGACCGCGCGCGGATTCTGACGGAACTGCGTTCGGTCGATTATGTAATCCGTTTCGATGAGGAAACCCCCGCACGGCTGATCGAGATGGTCAAACCGGATATTTTGGTCAAGGGCGCCGATTACAAAATCTCCGAAATTGTCGGGGCGGAATTTGTCAAATCGTACGGCGGCAAAGTCAAACGTATCAAGCTCAACCCGGGACGCTCCACCACCGACATCGTGCGCAAAATCCAAAAAACAAAAAAGAAATAATCACAGGGGGCCGTCATGGCCAAAATACAATACAGCGATCATATCGAAGATATCATCTGGAAATTCCCCGACCTGAACGGTTTCCTGATGTCGAAAGGCATGAACTGCATCGTCTGCGGCGAACCGGCCTGGGGCACGATCGGCGAGTTTATCACAAGCAGGGGACTCGACGCCGAGATGATCATCGCGGAATACAATGCCAAACATGATGCCGAATAAACAGTTGCGCTGACCGGTTCTTCCCGGCTTGACAGAATCCGTCGCACGTTTTATTTTTATTCATCTTTTCTTTTTCAACATGAGCACAACAACATGGGAGGTGCCATGCGGCATGCAACGTATTTACTATTCGGGGCGCTCATCGTCGTATTCGGTCTGTTATCCTGCGGCGATGATGCCACCAATCCGGAAGACACCACGCTGTTCACCGTGAAAGTGGTCGACACTTTGGGAATGGCGGTTGAAGGTATTCGGATCGGCAGTATGAATCATTCCACCATATTTGATTTTTACGGCAGCACCGAGAAACGGCCATGCGGTTCCATGCGTTTCAGTTTCGAAATTGCTCAGGCATGCTATGGGGAATTGATACTTCTTAATGTCTATCACACCGCCTTGGACACCATTACGTTTTATGCGAGTGCCGGTTTAAATGAAATTGTATTCGATGCCGGCGATCTTATTCCCGGTTTCTATTATTACCATCTCATCACCCGAGACACCCTGGACAACTCCATTCTATCCGATACGGAAAAGGTCATGATCTATGAAACCGCGCCGGATCCGGCACAATCGGTTATGGGAACCACCAATGTTGATGGTATCTATACCACTGACAGTGTTCTGTATTTTCCGGTGTTGCTGGCCAATCAGCCGGATATCGATATTAACTTCGTAGATGAATACGGCAATATCGACTCGACCGTAACCGTCACGGAATTCTATTCGGATACGGTTACGATCACCCTGTCTGATCCGGCGACTCCCGATGCCTTTATTCTGATTGATAAACAGCTTTCCCGATCCGGTAATTACTTCGAGTTGACCTGGGATCCCACCGAAACGGTGGATACCAAGAAATAAAAAGGCCGGGGATATACCCCCGGCCTTTTTATTGCAAATTCGTGATATTATTTACGCCGTCTGGAATTTCCGGCTTCCCCGCTGGGTAATCGGAATATCCTTCTTGCACAGCGGGCAGTTTTCCGGTTCCCAGGCATTGGCGTCCACCGTTGCCAGCGCCTTGAACGGATAATCGAATTTCACCTTCCCGCCGGAACGGTCCAGAAACTCCCCGATCCCGACGATTTCGGCTTTGTATGATTTCACCAACTCGATCACTTCGAATATCGACCCCCCGGTCGTGAGCACGTCATCGACAATCAGCACCCGCGTGCCTTCGTCGATATGGAATCCGCGTTTGAACACGCGCCCCTTCCCGCCCGGATCGGCCTCGGCATAAATCGAATTCAGCCCCAGATATTTGGCGACTTCGTAGGCGATAATGATCCCGCCGGTGGTCGGCCCGACCACCAGTTCGACCTTGTCGTTTTCGAACAGTTTAGCCATCTCGACACACACCTGCTCGCAGATGCGCGGCTGCTTGAGAATGGTGAATTTTTCATAATAGACGTCGCTGTGCTTGCCGGAAGTCAGCTTGAAATGCCCCTCCAGCAGCGCCCCGGATGATTTAAAAAGCTCAAGAACGTTCGGCATGAAATCAGTCTCCTGTCATGACGCAGACGGCGGCCGCGGTTTCGCGGTCATGCGTGATTGAAATTTTCACCTCTTTCTCGAAAATCCGTTCGCGGACGGAATCATCAAGATGCGCGTACGGCCGCCCGTAAAAATCATTGAGAATCTGAATACTGCGGAAATACAACCCGCCTTTTTCGAAATTGGTCGAAAGCGCTTTCATCACAGCCTCTTTGGCCGCAAAGCGCCCGGCCAGAAACGTCGCCTTGTCAATGCGTTTGCGATATATCTCGCGTTCATCCTCGCCCAGAATTCGCCGAGCAAAATTGTCGCCGTATCTGTCCAGCGCGGTCCTGATTCGCTTGATTTGTACCAAATCAATACCAATTGAGTAAATCACATCAAGTCACCTGTTTAAGCGTCCGAAATAATTGTCAGGATAATACGATATTCCGTTTCATTTGGCAAGACGACAGCAAAAAAAGGTTGCGTGAATATTTAACATTACTATCTTACAGTATAAGAGAGTGGAGAGGGTTAGGGTTTTTGAAAAATCTCTAACAACTCATTTATGAAGGTCACCTCTTCTAAAGGTTGCGCGTACGCCGTGACCCACCTCAGGTGGTAGCGAAAGCAAAATGCCGGAAGTGGTTGTAAAAACCCTTTACCGTATGGAATGAGGAGTTTTTTCAAAGTTTTCCGCCCTCTCCATTTTTTTGTACGGTGATTTTCGTATGGCACTTATTTCAGGGTCGAAGCCAGCGCTTTTTCATAATTGACCCCGTCGGCCGGAGTCGTCAGCACGAAAAAACACCCGCTTCCGGTAGAAACCAGATAGAGGCGATCCCGTTCAACTTCATACACGCCGTCCTCCCGACGTCCCCCGGGAAGTTCGGTGAACACACTCAGCAGTTCATGCAGGTGTTTGAACACCGCCTTAAATTGACGCTTGAAGCCGGACGTAATATGCGGATTCAGGAAATTCCCGTCATTGTCAATGGCGTAAATGCCGGCCACGCCGCCGATCGATTTCAGGCGTTCGGGAAGCGATTTCGGACGTGGCGGCGGAAGGTCCTTGGCCGGAAGGCGATTGCGCAGAATATCCTCGAATTCATCGGAACCGATTATTTCCATGACCTGCTTATGCTGACGCAACAGCAGGGTCTCCACTTTCGATTTGTCCTCGATCGATGTAATCGGTTGCGGTAGCTCCTGTTCGATCTTATGAATGATCTGCCCTTTGGAAAAAATGGACGTTGTCAGCCGCGGACCGGGACGGAAGGCATACTCGGTTTGAATCTGCAGTTCCACCCGTCCGTACATGGTCCGCGAGGTGCGTCCCGCCGGGATGTAATCAGCCATAACCATAATAGTTCGGAGGGATTGCCAATGGGACAACCCCCCAACTATATCGGCATTTTTAGCATTTGGAATAACCGCAGGATCGACAAACCAGGCATCCACCGTCATGTTCGATCCGGGCCCCGCAGTCGGGACAGAACTCCTCGGCGATATCATGCTCCCGTTCGATCCTGACACCGTTGCCGAAATGTTTGTGCAGAACCTGTGCGATGGCGTCGGGAATCGAAGAAATCAGCCCCCCGTTGCCGAACACCGGCGAGGCTCCGCCGATGCCTTTCAACTGGGCAATAACGTTCTCCACCGGAACCCCGGAACGAAGTGACAGCGAGATCAGCCGGCAGATCGCTTCGGTATCGGCCATGGTCGAATACCCGGACTTGCCGATCGACGCAAACACTTCGAATGGACGGCCGTTGAGGACATTAATCGTTACATACAGATTCCCATAACCGGTTTTGATCTTTTCGGTCATTCCCTGCAAAACTTCCGGGCGATCCTCCATGATGGCGGCCTTGCCCAGAACCAGTTTATCATCACCGGAGGCATCCGGCCCGGAGGTTGACTTGGTCGACAGCACCTGTTCCGAACGGCTTCCGTCGCGGTATATCGTTATCCCTTTGCATCCCAGTTGAAAAGCCAGCAAATAGGCCTTACGAACATCATCGACCGTGGCATCGTTCGGCAGGTTGATCGTTTTGGAGACGGCATTGTCGGTGTATTTCTGGAACGCCGCCTGCATCCGCACGTGCCATTCGGGGTTGACATCGTGCGTGGTGACAAAAATCTTCCGCACGTCTTCGGGGATTTCATCATATCCGGCGATGGAGTTGGTTTCGGAAATGCGCTCCATCAACTCTTTGGAATAAAAGCCCCGTGTCCGCGCCACGCGCTCGAAATGCGGATTGATTTCCAGCAGTTTGGTCTTGTCCATAACCGTCCGCACATACGACACCGCGAACAGCGGCTCGATTCCCGACGAACAGCCGGCGATAATCGAGATGGTTCCGGTCGGGGCAATCGTGGTCACCGTGGAATTGCGCATCCGGGGACCGCTTCCGCCGCGATAATACGACGACTGCTCCCAGCTGGGGAAGACGCCGCGCGTTTCGGCCAGCTGTTGTGATTCGCGATGCGCCACGTCTTTGATCCGCGACATAACCTGGTCCGCCAGATCAAGCGCTTCCTGGGTATTGTACCGAATCCCCATCAAAATCAACAAATCGGCCCAACCCATCACCCCCAGACCGATCTTGCGATGCGTCTTGGTGTTCTGATCGATTTCCGGAAGCGGGTATTTATTGGCTTCGATGACATTATCAAGAAAATGCACGCTGGTTTTCACGGTCTGGTCGAGTCTGTCCCAATCGATTTCATACCGCGACAACTCGCGCGGGGAATCCAGATCGACCACCGCCTTGACCATCCGGCTAAGATTGATCGACCCGAGATTACAGCTCTCATACGGCAACAGCGGTTGTTCGCCACAGGGATTGGTTGACTCGTACATGGCGATTCTCGTCACCGGATTACCGTCGTTCATCCGATCCAGAAAAATAATGCCCGGTTCGCCCGTGGCATGGGCATGGTCGACGATTTTATCGAGGACGTCGCGGGCGCGAAGATACATTGGCTTCCCGTCCTTGGTGAACACCGAACCGGTGCGGGGATCGCGTAGCTCGTACTGCGCGTCGGCCTCGGCGGCCCGCATGAATGCGTCGGTCACTGCGACCGAAATATTGAAATTGGTCAGTTCCTTGAGATCATCCTTGCACGAGACAAATTCCAGAATATCGGGATGATCCACGCGAAGCACGCCCATGTTGGCGCCGCGCCGGGTCCCCCCCTGCTTGACCGCCTCGGTGGCGGCATTAATCACTTTCATGAACGACACCGGTCCTGAAGCCACCCCGGAGGTCGAGGCCACCTGGGCGTTGCGCGGACGAAGTCGCGAAAACGCGAATCCGGTTCCACCGCCAGATTTGTGTATCAGCGCGGTATGCTTGACCGCATCGAAAATCGATTCCATGGAATCGTCAATAGGCAAAACGAAACAGGCCGAAAGCTGGCCCAGTGGACGCCCGGCGTTCATGAGGGTCGGGGAGTTCGGCATGAATTCCAGACTGGAAATCATGGCGTAAAACTTGTCTTCCAATTCCTTGGCTTCATCGGTCGACGCGCCGAATTTTTTCTCCGGCTCGGCAATGGCGCGCGCCACCCGTCGAAACAGCTCATCCGGTGTCTCGGCAATCTTGCCGGCATCGTCCTTTTTTAAGTACCGACGTTCCAGAACCTTTATGGAATTCTCCGTCAATTCGAATTCCTGTCTTTCTTCCATGATGTCCTCCTACGACTCCATAAGGGTGGCGGAATTGGTTTCGCGATCGATCACGAAATCATCAAACACGATCGGCGCCTCTTTCTGCATGACCTCGAGCATCTGTATGCAAACCCGGCGGATTTCCCAGTGGGCACGCGGATTACAGCGCACCTGGAAAATGTGCCGAAACTCGCGGAAATTGGCCGAGATGACGATTTCGGAAGTGGTTCCATTGGGCAGAATATACCGAGCGTCCTCTTTCGGCACCCCGCCTTCGACCATTTCCTGATACAGACCCTGACATGCCGAGGCTAATTCCATATATCGGTCTTTAAAACCCGCCTCTTCAATGGTCGGCGGGACGACTACCTCGTATTGCCTGGTTTTGCCATACTCGACATACCGTTGCGATTCCTGCGACGGCGACATCAGACGGTGACGCACCAACTCGTGCGTGAATACTCGAGAACCACCCTTGATGCGAAACGTTGCCAGAGCGTGCTCCAGAACCGAATGGTGCTTCTTGCGAATCACCTTCTTGATCAAATCCCTCGTTGATGCGGGCGGGTTATAGCGATGAAAAGACAAATAACAGGTCCGGCAGGCCAACTCGATAACCCGCTCGGCGTCCGGGGTGATGGCCATCAGCTCGACGGTTGGCTGAACGGCTATGTGCGGCATGATTGCCTCCTGCGTGGCGGTAGGGTTTTCCATAAAATTACCTGATCCTTGACAAAGGTGAAATCTCTTTTTCTCGCCAAAATGTCCTTTTTTGACAAAAAACTCCTATCGTATTGTCTGTCAACACGTTACTTCTTTCCTTGCCCTCCATCGTGCTCATTTTTGATTACAGTGCCAAAGCGGTTTGCAGACTAACGTTTTGACAATCCCATGTCAATAAAAAATATCCACTAAAAATGAAATTTCTCACAATATATTGTGTTCCTTTTATTTGCAAAACCATTATTTTGTATAGCAATCTGTTTAGCAGGCCGATTAAAATGAACTCCGTAATGCTATGCTTTTCTAACCGATTGCGCCTCGGCGGCTTTTCCATCCCGAAAGAGTGCGAACATGGTTGACAGAGTCTAAAATAGCGTCATTCGGATACAAATGTATGATGACCGGATTCATGGAAAAACAGCACACGACCATATATTAAACACAGGTCAATGCGGTTCGGACGGCACTCAATCTAAAAAAGCTTGACATCATTGTTATATTTCCGGTATTTCGCTATATTGAGAAAACGTACAGAAGTAACCCGGCATTCCGGGGGTAATCGAGGATAATATTTGGTATCTACATATAGTCCCAGGAGGATAGAATCAGATGAATCTGAATGACTACGAACGAGATGGAATCGCCGTCCTTGAGCCGCGCGGCAAAATCATGGGCGGTCCTGATGCAACCATCCTGCATGAAAAACTCCATGAATGTATCGAGAAGGGTCAGAAAAAGGTGATTATCGACCTGGCCCGGGTGGAATGGATGAACTCCACCGGTCTCGGCATTTTAATTTCCGGATTGACCACCCTGCGCAACAACGGCGGAGAGTTGAAACTGGCCAACGTGACTGACAAAATCCAGTCGCTTTTGACGATCACCAAACTGGTTACGGTCTTTGAGGCATTTGATTCGGTCGATGAAGCCGTTTCGTCGTTCTGATGCATGCCGATTTCGGAAAAGGACAATCAATGAGGGCAGGTTGCATCCCAGCCTGCCCTTTTTGCGTAGGATGGAATAAAAGACTATGAGAAAACCAACAATCATAAACAACAGCATCCGTATTCCCTCATCGGAGGAACATCTCCCCGATGTGGATAGCTTTCTCGAGGGCATTCTGCGCGGATACGGCGTCGAGGAAACCATTATTGCCGATATCGCCATCTCGGTCACCGAACTGGTGATCAACGGTATCATTCACGGCAACGGTTCTAACCCCGACAAGGACGTAACCGTCGCCATCTCCAAAAAGGATGCCAACGTGGAGGTCGTTGTTCAGGATCAAGGTGACGGATTCAATCCGGATGAAATCGAAAATCCCATCGACGCCAAAAATCTTTTAAAAGAGGTCGGGCGCGGGATTTTCATCGTTAAATCACTGATGGATTCGGTTGCCATAGACCGCACGACCAGGGGCACCCGGATCACCATCACCAAAAAGGTGTCGTAATCGGTTTTTCATACGCATGGAAGCCTTACAACCTGTCATAACCGCGATTTACTTTGTCTTCGGTGGTGTCCTGCTGTTTTTGTCATACACCATCGTCAGAGACAATCCCCGGCATCGGGCCAACCGTATTACCGGCATGATGTTGTTTTTCGCCGCGCTGGGGCCGATTTTCATGGCCTTCGGCGCGATCGTCAAACCCACCGCATCGGCCGCGGCGCCGTTCGAGGATTCCTTTATTTACAACCTGTACTATGTTTGGGAATTGTTCTTCCCGGCTTTCCTGCTGTTCAGCTGGGTGTTCCCGGTCGACCGCATGGCCCGCATGAAACGGCGGAAACTGCGCTATCTGATATTCTTCCCCCAGCTGTTCCATCTCTTTCTGGTGCTGGTTTTCCGTAATCCGGAAAAAGTGTACAACCTGCTGGAATTCGAATCGAGCGAGGGATTTCTCGGGCTGATCATGGAACCGCTGTCCTATCTGATGAAGTGGATCGTGCTCGGGTTCAGTCTCCTGCTGAGTGCTGAACGTTCCCTGTTTGCCCTTATTAACCTGATCTATCTCGGATTGGCAATTTACACAATCTTTCGCGGTCGCGCCATATTGACCGATGCGCGCGCCCGCAAGCAGTCCGGCATGATTATCTGGGGAATTCTAAGCGCGGTCGTGTTGTTCATGGCGACCTTTTTGATTCCGGATTTGTTGTCGTTCGAAGTCTCCCCCGGTCTGAAAACGCTGTTAATGGTGCTCCTGCTGTTCATCGGCGGCGGGTCGATCGCCTGGTCGATCATTCAGCACCAGTTCCTCGACGTGCGCGTGATATTCCGGCAGTCGCTGGTATACACGATCACCTCCGGTATTCTGGTCGGGTTGTATATCCTGGTGGTGGGGCAGGCGGATCGCTTTATCACCAGTGTGTTCGGCACGCAAACCAATATCGTCAATATCGCCTTTATCGTCCTGGCGTTGATTTTGTACCAGCCGATTAACACCCGGCTGGACGAATTGATTCAGAGGTTTTTCATCCGAAGCCGCACCGATTATCGCAACATTCTCGAGCAGTTGACCCGGCGGCTGATCTCGGTATTCGATCCCGAACAGGTCCGCAACGTGATCGAGCGGACGCTTATCTCCACGATGATGGTGGAACGGGTGTACTTTATCTTATTTGACGATACCATCGGCGAATATGCGATTCTGGCTTCCGATGAATTCCCGACACGCATCATTATCAACCGGGAGGATCGCTTCCTGGGCGCGGTGGGTCAGCGTGAAACCCCGACCCTTATCGATCAACTCGAGGAGTTTCGTCAGGGAAGCACGCTGGCCTATGAAATGGAAAAACGGCGCGTACGTTTAATCCTGCCTCTCAAGGACGCCGACCACCTGCTGGGATATCTGGGATTGACGCAAAAGACCTCGGGATATACGTACAACCCCGAAGATATCACCACGCTCGGCGTGATTTCCAATCAGCTGGTGACCGTCCTGACCAACGCGCGGTTGTATGCCGATTCGCTGGAGAAACAGCGCCTCGACGAGGAGATGGCGATGGCCCGCCAGATTCAGCTGGACCTTCTCCCGAAACAGCCGCCGCAGGCGCCGAGTTTTGCCATCCACGCCTATTCCATGCCGTCGCGAACCATCGGAGGTGACTTTTATGATTTCATCCCGAAATCCGACGGAGGATTTGCGATGGTTATCGCCGACGCCTCCGGCAAAGGTCTTCCGGCGGCACTGCTGGTGGCGCAGATTCAGGCCATGCTTCGCTCGGAAGTTGGCAATCTCAATGATTTGTCCCGCATTTTGTTCAACGTCAACCGGTACGTGGTCGAATCCACCTCGGCGGAGAAATACGCCACTCTCTTTTTCGCCGAATTCGATCCGTCCCGACGCCTGTTCTGTTACGCCAACGCCGGGCATAATTATCCCATCCTGGTGCGATCCGACGGCACCCATCATTTTCTGGAAACCGGTGGGATGCTGATCGGAGCGTTTTCCGGCGCCCAGTACGAAATGGCCACGGTAACCCTGCAGGATGATGACCTCCTGCTGTTTTACACCGACGGGGTATCCGAGGCGCAGAACGAATCCGATGAGGAATACGGCGAAAAACGAATCGTGGACTATATCGTCAACAGGCGAAATCTCTCCCCCGAAGAGTTGATCGACGGCCTGCTCAACGACGTGCGGGATTTCGATCATACCGACCCGCCGCGTGACGACACCACTTTGATCGCCATGAAAATACGAAACGGAGTGCACTGATGACATCGCACGATTTCGATGAAAAACTGCTGTTTGAACGCAAGGCACATTTTTGCGGATTCCGCTTTTGTCCGCAATGCGGGTCGCCGTTTATGGAAAAAGAAATCGACGGGCGCGTCCGCCTGCAGTGCACCAATGAATCCTGCAACTATATTTACTATCACAATCCCATCCCCGCCGCCGGGGCGATGGTAGTCCGGGACAACAACATCCTTCTCGTCAAGCGGTCGGTCCAGCCCAAAATGGACTGGTGGTGTCTCCCGGCCGGATTCATGGAATGGAACGAACACCCCGCTCAGACCGCAATCCGGGAACTGCGCGAGGAAACCGGGCTGGACATTCATCTGGATGGGTTGTTCGAGGTATACTCCGGCGAGGATGATCCGCGCACCAATGCGGTGTTAATCCTGTACCGGGCATCGGTTGCCGGCGGGACACTGCGCCCCGGGGACGATGCGCGCGAAGCCGTCTTTTTCGCCTTCGACGCCATACCCGACAAAATCGCTTTTGTTTCGCATCGGCAGGCTCTGGCCGATTATCGCAGTCGGTTTAGCCTGTAGATTTTTGAAACTTTTGCTTTCCCTGGCGGTGTAATTTTCATATATCCGGGGTAGCATCATACCATGACGGGAAGGTTGGTTACGATGATAAAAAGAGCAATCATTGCACTTGGCATTCTGCTGATGGTGTCTTCATCCCTGGCGGCACAGGGACGGTATAAAAAATACGAACGCCCGCAATCGGACGACTATCTGCTTGAAATCACCATGCTGAAAAAGACCTATGAGTTTTCTTTCAAATCCGGTGATTCACTCGTGACGTTTTCTTTTGCCAAAACCGATGTAAAAAAACAGAAACTGTCGGTCAGTATCAAAGACAGCCTCAGTCTTGACAGCACCGGCATTCATTACCGCGACCGGAATATCAGCCCGGATGATATCGATAAGATATCAGTCACAATCGAACCGGACAACGTCGTTCGGGTCTACCTTCGCGGACCGGATACCACCAGCGACAGCAAATTTCGAAGGCGGCGAAATAACCAGATCGCCATCCGTGACACCCTGAACATAGCCGCGGATGATTTCGTCCGGGGGACAGTCCTCGGTTTCTGGACGGATATTACCATCGACGGCGAGGTCAACGAGGATGTCGTTGCCTTCTTCGGCAATATCAACGTCACCGACAACGCCGTCATCAGAGGCGACATTATCGCGATGAACGGCACTATCGAAGCATCACGCAAGGCAACTATTTACGGCGAAGTGCTTTCGTCGGGTTTGAAGAAAAGACACCGCTTCGACCGCTGGAGCAACTGGTACCGGCGCGACAGCTATATTTCGGTAATCGGCCGCTTTTACTACAACCGCGTCGACGGCGCCGCGCCGTATCTGGGGCTGGGATTTATCGACGAGGATTCTCTGCTTCCCTCGGTGGAAATCATCGGCGGCTATGCCTTCGCGTCCGAACGGTGGCGATATCAGCTTGCGGTGGAACAGTCGTTCTTTCGCAAACGGCCGCTGACCATCGGCGCCAACGTCTATAAACAGCCGTCATCATCCGATGACCGCCTGATCAATGAACCGGAAAACACCGCCTTTGCCCTGCTGGCAACCGAGGATTTCAAGGACTATTACGACGCCGAGGGAGTCTATGGGTTTATCCGCTGGACGCCGATTGTCGGCAACAGCTATGAAGTCGGTATCCGTGCCGAGCGTCAGGGATGGCTCGACGGTCATCCCGGATTGTGGTCGTTATTCGGCGGCTCCAAGCGGTTTTCGGAAAACTTCGGATATCTCGCCGAAAGCGAACAAGCCACCGCCAAACAACAGATCGATCACCAGGATCTGATCGCACTGTGCGGACGGATTACCATGAAAACCGACGGCGCGGAGGAACTCCCGGAAATCTCATACTGGGAGGGATCGCTGGATTTTGAATGGGCTCCCGTTGACTGGGGAGAGGATTTCGACTACAGCAGATATGTTATCTCCGCAACGCGGTACCAACGCCTCAATGATCTCACCGGACTGCTCTTTCGCGGCGTGTACGGCGGTTCCGACGGAAACCTGCCCTATCATAAGAAATACTATCTGGGCGGTCCGGGAACGCTGTACGGCTATCTTCACAAGGAGTATTCCGGGACGGAATTCTGGATGGCCGATTTGGAATACCGTATCGGCTTTCCCAACATCGATTTCACCGGCTGGCTGTTTTACGAGGTCGGGCAGATCGGTGACGGAGCCGGAACGATCGGCGACGCCGAAATCAAGCATTCCCTCGGCATCGGCCTGTCGCTGGGGACCGATATCCGGCTGAATATCGCACAACGACTTGACCGGGCCGGGGCGTCGCCACGCCTGTATGTCCGGCTCGGACGCCTGTTTTAAACTCCTGCAATCATCCCCGTTTCACCCTGAAACGGGGCGTAGAGATTGCCACCCAGCCCCCATTCCGCGGCAGGTCCGCATATTTCACGACGATAGCTGACTTAAGCTGTCAGTTCAATCTGCCGATAACAATAGCAAAATACGTATGCTTACGCGAGAAGGACCATGACGAGCAACGAAGAAAAAACGGTAAAAATAACTCCCGGCTATATCTACGAAGAACCCGGTGAGGCGCTTGATGAAGACACGCAGAAGATAAAGGTCTCCGACGCCGGCAATGTGCTGGCCGAAATGGAGGCGGCTCTGGATGAAATCGCGGACGGCAATCCGCGCATCGACCGAACCGATGAGGCCTCGGCCAAATCCCTTGAGGACTTGCGGGCGCTTCTGCAGGTTTCGCTGGCGGTCAACTCGTCGCTGGTGGTCGAGGACAGCCTGCAGATCGTCATGAAGAAAGCCATCGAACTGCTCAATGCCGAACGCGGCTTTATCATGCTTCTCGACGAAACCGGAACACTGCAATTCAAAGTGGCGTACAATATCAGTACCGAGTTCATGCACGACAAGGATTTCAAGATTTCGCATTCTATCGCCAACGAAGTTGCCGCGACCGGCAAATCGGTGTACACCTCAGATGCGCAATCCGACAAGCGCTACGCCAATCAGGAATCCATCATGGAACTGCACCTGCGTTCGATCATGTGCGTTCCGCTGAAAATTAAAAGCAAAGTCATCGGGGTCGTCTATCTCGACAACTCCTCCCAGGCCAAACTGTTTTTGAAATCCGACTTGTTCCTGTTCGAGCTGTTCGCGCAACAGGCGGCCTATGCCATCCACAACGCCGGTCTGTACGATCATCTCCTCGACCTGAAGCAGTACAATGAAATGGTGGTCAACAATTCGCCGGTGGGGATCGTGGTAATCGACGCGCAGTATAACGTCCTGTCCATGAACGACGCCGCGCTGGCCATACTGGAAAAGAACAAAGAAGATGTCAGGTTGTACAACGCCCGCGAAGAGGGCACCCGCTTTTTCGAACTGGTCCCGGAAAACTCGTCGGCCAAATGGCGCCAGATGGTGGACAGCGCCCTGACCACCAACCAGCCGTTCGAAGACTCGCGCTTCTTCCACAATACCGGGTATGAGGAAAAAGTCCTGACCATCAAAATTTCCCCGACCTCGAGACTGCCCTACGGCGGCGACGGATTGATTCTGGTCATCGAGGATATCACCGAAAAGGTCATCATGGAAAAATATGTCATCCTCTCCGAAAAACTGGTGGCGCGGGGTGAGATGGCGGCCTCCATCGGCCATGAATTGAACAACTACCTGACCATTATCGCGAACAACGCCGAACTACTGGCGCTGAATATCGAAAAGACTCAGATCGACAAAGCCAAATTCAATTGCGGGCAAATCGTCGAAAGTATTCAGAAAATGAAACGCTTCACGGACGGGCTGATGGACTTCTCGAAACTGGAAACCGAAGTTGTCACCTACGACATCAAACTGCTGATCGAGGATTTGTTGTTCTCGATCAAGGCGCAGTCGCGCTTTAAAAACATGTTGTTCACCGTTGATCTGGCCGCCGACATTCCCTCGGTCAAAATCGACGTCGGTCAGATCCAGCAGATTCTGGTGAACCTGTTCAACAACGCCGCAGACGCCACCGAAGAACGCGCCCGCAAGGAACAGGAAAGCGGGAACGATGCGTTCAAACGAAGCATCGCCATCGCAGCCTACCATCAACCGAAAACCAATCGGGTTCTGGTAACCGTAACCGATAACGGCGTGGGAATTACCCCGGAAGGGATGGAAAAACTCTTCCTTCCGTACTATACGACGAAGGAATCGGGGCACGGACTTGGTCTGGTCAACTGCAAGAAAATTGCAAAAAACCACAAGGGTGACCTTACCGTCACGTCGCAACCCAACGAAGGCACCACCTTCACCCTGACTATTCCCGTTGAGCCGGACCCGTCGATGTAATCGATGTCTGAAACACCAGCACTTCCCCGGGGCTATACCGCCCGTCGCCGACTCGGCGTCGGCGGCACGGCCGCGGTATATCTGGTCGATTGCGACGGATGCCCAACGCCGCTCGCACTGAAACTCCCCCTCGAAAACGAATCCGACCGCGAGTCGTTCCGCCGCCTGATCGCACGCGAACGTCAAATGATCGGACGACGGCGCTTCCCCGGTTTGGTGCGCCTCCCGAAAATGCTTCACGCGACCGATGCAAATGCCCTGGCGCTGGAATACTGCCCCGGCGATACACTCGATAAAATCGGACGAATCGATGACCGTGCGGTCCTCATGAATCTGCTTTCCGCCGTGGCGATCGATCTGTACTACCTGAAACTGGCGGGGATCGCGCACGGTGACCTCAAACCGCAAAATATCTTCCTGACCGCTCCGGTCGCGGAGTACGCCGACGCCGCCGCACGTCATGTCAAGATATCCGATTTTTCACTGGCGAAATTCGACTTTGAACCACCCTCGACCCGTCTCGGACTCGGCACGATGGGATATATCGCGCCGGAAACCATCGATGAGAATCGTCTCGATCACCGTTCGGATTTGTTCGCGCTCGGGATTATGGCGTACCAACTGGCGGTCGGGATACACCCGTTCATGGAAAACGAAACCGATCCCGTCCGTATCAATGCCCGCATCAAAGAGCATGATCCAACACCGCCGATTCAGCTTCGCCCCGATCTTCCCGCACCACTGAGCGAACTGATCATGTCATTGCTGGCCAAATCACCGGAGCACCGCCCGAAAGATGCCTTTGTCGTTTGTCAACGCCTGCATCAATGCGGCACGACTTACCCGTATGAACGCATTATCCGCCCCAAATACATTATTGAACTGAATTCAACCTCACCGGCAGCGGAACTGTTTAAAAGCAATTGTTACAGTCTGGAAACCGACGCGATCCAAACGCTACTCGACTTTGCAGGTGAGGATGGCAATCGCCAACGACTGGTGCAGGAAATCAATTTCCGTCGCGGTGCCCTGTACTGGCATAACGGCAGGATCTCGCGGCGCACTGATAGTGCGCTTCACTGGCCGTCGCGCCTTATGCACTGGGAAGAAGAAGCCTTTCGACGTCTTACCATGCCGTACAAGCGCGCGGCGGTACGCACCGCGGTCTTGGGCGAAATCAAAACCGCCCTGCAGTTGGGCATCGTCACGCGTGAGGCTCGCGAATATCTGACCAGACCCCTGTTGACTGGAATCCGGCGAAGACTCTCCCCCGCCACGGTGCGACGTCAGGCGCATCGCCTGGCGGACCTGGCCATCCAGGCCAATCAAATCCTTCTGGCGGCACGTTTGTACATCAAGGCAGGTGACCTGGAAAACGGCTTCACCGTCGCCCTCGATGCGGTCGCCGAACTGACCAACAAAAACGAGTATGCCGTCGCCGAGGAGTTATTGGCGCAACTGGAAAGCCTGTGCCGACAATGCGACGATCCCGACCTTTTGCGCCTGATTTTCCGACATCAGGCCGGGCTGGCCAAACACGCCGGCGAGGCGGCGCGTGCCGAAAAGATCTATCTCAAAATAATCGAATTATATGCCGATCGTGACCGTGACCGTCTGCTGGCTGAGGTCTATAAGGAACTGGGTGACATCTATCATATCAAACAGGACTACGCCGCCGGCATTGAAGCCCTGCAGCAGGCTGAGGCAATCTTCATGCAAATCGGCGACCGGCTGGAACTGTCGCACACGCTTAACAACCTGGGCAACCTGTACTGGGTGAACAGTGAGTATCACCGGGCCTTCAACTGTTATCGCCAGGCACTTCACATTCAAAGACAACTCAATGCCTGTGACGATGTCGCATCGTCCCTTGGCAATATTGCTTCAACCTACTTGTTTCAGGAACGGTTCGAACGCAGTATCAAGTTGTACAACCTGTCACTGCAACTCAACCGGGAAATCGGCAATGGTGCCCAAACCGCTCGCATTCTGAACAATCTCGGCTATGTGCATAATGAACTCGGACAATTCGACAAATCAGTATTGTTCCTTTCCGAGTCGCGCGAACTCAATCATCGCATCGGCAATAAAAAGGAACTGCTGTTCAATCTGGAGAACCTGACCCGGGTCATGCTTTCGGCGGGCAAACTGCGCGACTCGATCTCGCATCTCAAGGAAGGCATGCATTTGTCGCGCGAGGTCAACGATCGTCCCCACGAGGGCATCTTCCTTCGCGGCATGGGCAAGGTGTTCATGTGGATGGGGTTCTACGGCCAGGCCTATGACAGCCTGCAAAAAGCCGAAACAATTAACCGGGAACTGCACGACGATTGGGACTTGATGGAAACCATGTTGTATCTTGCCGAATTGCAGTATCGGCTGAACCATCGTGAAGGGGTTAGAGATATCTGTAAACAGGTCGCCGACCTGGCGGTAAAACTCAACAACCGTCGCACCCAGCTTCATGCCGCCATTATCCTGGCGCGAAGTGAATCCGATATCGCGAAAATCGAAACCGCGCAGAAAATCGCCGAGGATGTCAAGGTCAGACGGGATTTGGATCTGGTGACACTGGCCCGGCTCGAAATCCTGCTGAAAAACCGTCAGTATCAAAAAGCCGCGCAATATCTCGAACCGCTGTCGCGGGTGTTTCGCGAGGGACGTTCCGATATCGCCAACGCCCGCTTTTTCAACCTGCAGGGTGACTACCTGTACGCCTCGGGGGATCTTGACCGGGCGCGGCAATCATACGAGTCTGCCCACCGCCACGCCAAGATATCGTCGCTGTTACCCGATATCGTCGCGGCACTGAGAAATCTGGGGATGATGTATTCCGACCAGGGGGACTATGAAGCCGCCTATGCCTGTTTTCGCAACGCCATTGTCAGTGTCAAGAAAATCGCCGAAGACATTTCGGACGCCGCACTGAAAACCCGCTATCTGCAGGATACCTCCATCGCCGTGGTTGCCGCAGAAATCAAACGGCTGAACCATATCCTTGCCGGAAATAAATGAGGCAGGCCGTCTGACCTGCCTCGTCCATCAACTTGCAAAGGAGCCTATGCCCTAACCGGATTCATTCAGTTGGTAATAGGCTGAAGTTAACCGGATAATCGCAAACGATTATCAGCCCGGCCACTTCCCAAATTGCCCGCCCTGGCTAATCCCGGAAGGGGCAATCTTCTCCTCCAGTTTCTCGATGATGAGTTCGTACATGCGAACCTCCTTCGAAGTTGTGGTTGACGCGCCCGGATTGATCCGGACGATTCTTGTGTATCCGTGCTCTACGATACTGCTTTCGTTTTTTATCACTTAGCGGGTATGCTATCTCCTGCGGGTAATATAATACCCCACACCCGGATACGTCAAGGAAAAACGACTTTTTTATACCACAATAATGGAATGATAAAGTGACAATATATGTCACATTAGTACGGCGGAGACAGCGTATTTACTGGCTTTGATGGCGCATAGTGGGAGAACCGACGGGGCCTTTTCGCCTAAAAACGAAAATGGCGCTCTCCTGGACTTCTACCGATACTTCTACCGAAAAAAGTTAATCTTTAAATGATTCGATCAGTTTGCGATTGTAGAACTTCATCATGGTCTCTCGTCGCAAAACCCCGTGCAGGATTGACGGATCGGTTCGATTCACCACCGGAAGCATGCGATAGCCCTTCAGGGCGAAACGCTTGTGCGCCACTTCGAGATCATCATCGGGTGAAACCGTCACCAGATTGGTCGCCACGATATCCTGCGCGATAACCAGATTATCCAGCGCATGACCGCCTGCGGCGCCGAGCAAATCCAACAGCGACAGCATCCCGATAAACTTCCCGGCGCGGTTGATCACCGCGAAATCGGTCCCCCGCGATGTGGCGATTTTACTCATGATCGATGTCAGCGGTGTATCCGCAGGGAGCACCTCATAATCGGTTTCCATGATATCCGCGACTTTCATCGAGCGGAGAATCATCGCGTCCTTACCGGCCTTCAGGAAAATACCGCGTTTGATCAGCTTGATGGTATAAATCGACGGTTCATAGATATGCCGCGCCACCAGCGTTGAAAACACCACCGCCACCATCAGCGGTAGAATAATACGGTAATCACTGGTCATTTCAAAAATAATCAGAATCGCCGTCATGGGAGCGTGTGTGGTTCCGCCGACCAGCGCGGCCATGCCGACCAGGGCATATGCTCCGGCGCCGGCGGTCACTCCCGGGAAAAGTGTATGGGCGATAAATCCGAACGTTCCCCCGGCGACCGCACCGATAAACAGCGACGGCGCGAAGATTCCCCCGGAACTTCCCGAACCGAGGGTCAGACTCGTCGCGGCGATTTTTAAAAAGACCAGCACCAGTGTCAATAACACCGCCATCTGGCCGTATATCGTCAGCTTGATCGTCTCATATCCGTCAGCGAATACTTGCGGGTAATAGATGCCGATTACCCCCAGGAATAATCCCCCGAGAGCAGGTTTCAACATCGGATTGATTTTTATTTTATCGAACAGGTTTTCCGTATGATGCAAAGTCAGCGTGAACAGCACCGCAATAACCCCGCACACCCCGCCAAGCAGGGCGTACATCGGCATTTCCCAGGCCGAGACCAGGCTGTAGCTGGGAACATCGAACGCCGGGTGATTACCCCAGAACGCCCGCGAAATAATCGAGGCCACCACCGATGAAATCAGCACCGGCGAAAATGTCCGCACCGCGAAATCGCCGAGAATAACCTCAAGCGAAAAGATCACCCCCGCGATCGGCGCATTAAACACCGCGGAAATCCCGGCCGCCGCGCCGCAACCGACCAGAATGCGCACCCGTCCCGCCGACATTTTAAACAACTGCCCGATCGCCGAGCCGATGGCCGAGCCGATCTGCACGATCGGCCCCTCGCGTCCGGCGGAGCCGCCCGATCCGATACAGATCGCCGACGCCACCGCTTTGGCCAGCGCCACCCGGGCGCGGATAATCCCCCCGCGACGCGCCACGGCGTCCATCACCTCCGGCACCCCGTGCCCTTTGGCTTCCACCGCGAATTTGTAGACGATCGGCCCCACAATGATCCCGCCAACCAGCGGCACCAGCGGGATCCAGTACTTGACCAACCCGGCTTGAGACATGAACACCTGTTCGGAATACCCGAAAAAGATATGCTTGCACCAGTCAATCAATCCGGAGAAAAAGACCGATCCCAGCCCCGTCCCGAGTCCGACAATGACCGACAGTGTGATAAGAATCTGTGTCTCGGACAGATGAATCAGTTGATGCAGTCGCGTCTTCAGGTTGCTTTTCATAACAAGGGAATGTAAAATAAATTCGTCACTTATCAAGTTAATTTTCGCACGGGACTCCGGCATTCGATCATATCGCGCTTTGTCCGGCTTTTCCCTTGACTTATCGGCCTATTGGGCTAAATTGACACGGTAAACGCGATGTGATTTGATAAGCTTGTAGAATAAGGGATATAGATATGACATCCAGTGCTGATGTGGTAGTCGTCGGCGGCGGTATCATCGGTTTGTCGACGGCATACTACCTTGCAAAACTCGGCTACGGCAAGGTCGTCCTGGTTGAAAAGGAGATGTTCCTCGGAACCGGCTCCACCGGCAAGTGCGCCGGAGGCGTCCGCGCTCAGTTTTCGACCAGAATCAATATTGAAATGTCAATGAAATCCGAGGAAATGCTGGTGCAATTCGAAGAGGAAACCGGCTGGCCGGCGGTGTACGATCAGGTCGGATACATGTTCCTGTTGTCCGATGAACAGGAACTGGCCGCGTTTTCCCGCGCCATGGAACTGCAAAAATCACTGGGGTTGGAAGTCGATTTGATCGATCCGGAAGACGTCGCCAAAATCGCCCCGCCGGTTCGCACCGACGATATTATCAAGGCGACGTTCTGCGGCGATGACGGACTGGCTGATCCCAACGACCTGATTCAGGGGTACGCCTCGGCGGCCCGCAAGCATAACGTTGATATCATCACCGAGTGCGAAGTCACCGGTTTGAAAACCACCGGCGGCGAAATCAAAGCCGTCCTGACCAAAAGCGGCGAAATCAGCACTCCCCTGGTGGTCAACGCCGCCGGGGCCTATGCCAAACTGATCAGTAAAATGGGCGGCATGGATCTGCAGGTGGAACCGGTTCGACGGCAAATCGTCACCACCGGTCCGCTCGATTACATCCCCTCGTCATTCCCGATGGTGGTCGATGTCAAAGCGGGATTATACTTCCACAAGGAATCCGCAGGCCTGCTTTTGGGCTGGGCCGACAAAGACGTTCAACCCGGTTTCGATGAATCGGTCGATCCCGAGTACACCGATGCCATCATTATGAAAGCGCTGGACCGTGTACCGCAGTTGGAAACGGCGGAAATCGCCAAGAGCTGGGCGGGATTGTATGAAACCACTCCGGACCATCATGCCATTATCGGCTACGCCCCGGAGATCAAGGGCTTCTTCAATAATACCGGCTATTCCGGCCACGGCATGATGCATGCCCCGGCGGCCGGACTGGTGGCGGCGGAAATCATCTGCGGCAAACAGCCATCGATCGACGTGTCTCCCCTTGCGCCGGATCGCTTTGCCAAAGGCGCCATGGTCGAAGAAACCAATGTTATTTAGAATTCGTTTTATAGACATCAGGCCGGATGTGATCCGGCCTTTTTTTTGCACAAAAATCGAGGCCAAAAGCGAATGGTGAGCGCGTAGCGTGTTTTAGCCATCTGCTGATATGGTCGCAACCGGATCGGCCGCGACGCGGAGCAGAGACAGGTATTCGCTTTTTGGCCTCATCCTGAGGCCACTGAAGGGGGTGGATGAGACCACGCCTATCTCAAAGGTCCACCTGGTTCCCGTCAGCAGCGCTCAGGCTCTATCGCACCTCGATACCATCGGGGATTGTGTTCATAAACGGCTTGACCCTCCTGAAGTCATATGGCGTCCACGATGTCCTGAGAGAATCAAGCCAATACACATATCATCAAGGCGAGAGGAGGCGGGGCCGGTGTCAGACGGGTTGCATACGGATGGCCCCGCACCTCGCGTTATCGTATTTTCTGGTAAACGGAGTAAAATCCCGGAATTGTCTGCAGGTGAACTCGTCAGGGTTCCCTCGGCCCTGCCGTTCATCGAAGCGATTACCTCTGTATAGTGCCCGCTACATCGCATTGTCGATGTGGTTCCCAACCTGTATTTGCCGGCATACAACACCGGTCGTTACCTGTGAGGTAGTGAGGAATAGCAACTCGCCGGCGGGATTGCGGCGTAGGTTCCGCCGGGGCATTGGGAGCGTCGGGCCTGAACAACCGCGACAAACAAGAATGAGGTGGCTTGTTTTCAAGCCGCCAGGCGCCTTACACCCGTACCATTGTATAGGCTGACGAGATTTCACCGCAAATGTTTCAAAAAAGTTCACCAAACGGTGATTTTCTTGAAAAAGGCCGAAATACGATGACAAAAATCGTCAAATACGAAAAGAACCCGCCTGATCTTTCACCTGAGCCGGCAAAGACCGCTGCCGTTCTTAATATCATGTTCCCACGCGCCGATAGATATGTCATAAGGAGTCGTAATTATTGACAAAAATGGTTTTCTGGCTATATTTCCGGTGAGTCTAAGCACAATCTTGTTACATGCCGACCGAGTTGCTACTCCGCCGGAGGAGAATTGAATGAGAAAATTCGCCATTGCCGCACTCATCATAGGTTTGGCTTTTTTGGCGGTGGATATTCATGCCCAAATCACCTATTTCGCCCCGCCGGTGACTCATTCCGTCGGCGACAATCCCTACAGCGTCTGCGTCGGCGATTTCGATAACGATTCGACCGTCGATATAGCCGTGGCGAATTGCTATTCGCACTCAATTGCCGTCCTCTTCAATAACGGCTGGGGCGTGTTTTCAGATACCTCGGAATTCGCGACGGGCATGTACCCGTTTTCCGTCGTTGCGGAAGATCTCGACGGGGACGGCGATCTCGATCTGGCGTATACCGGATACGCCGACACCGGATATGTCTATACCATGATAAATACCGGCGGCGCCTTTGCCGCGTCGGTTTCCTATGCGGTCGGAGAATACCCGTATGATATTGTCCTGGCTGATTTTGATGGAATCAACGGACCCGACATCGCGGTGGCCAACGAAACGACCAAAAACGTATCTGTTTTGCTGAATAACGGCGACGGCACCTTCGCCGATGCGGTCTATTACGACGTCATGGCCAACGCCTACGGCATTACGGCGGGCCTGTTCAATGACGATGCGGATATCGATCTAGCAGTCAGATGTACCCAGAGAATCTCCTTATTATACGGCAACGGCGACGGGACCTTCGCCACAGCCGAAAGTCTCATGGTACACGGCAATCCCGGCGGTGATATTGTCGCCGCGTATATCAATGAGGATGCCTATCAGGATTTGGCCGCCACCAGCGGGATTCTCGATTCAAAAGCGTATGTCATGTTAAATAACGGCGACGGCACCTTTACGGCCGCCGCCAATTATGCCGTAAAAGAATACCCGGTCGGTATCGTCGCCGTGGATTACAATCTCGACAATCGCATTGATCTGGTATCAACCAGTTTCAGCACCGACTATTTCACCGTGCTGAAAAACAACGGGGCGGGAGTCTTTGCCCCGGCGGTCAATCAGAATATCAGTTTCGGCTCTTATGGAATCGCCTCGGCGGATTTCGACGGCGATGATGACGGCGATCTTATCGTTACCCATGCCAACATGAATCTGGTTTCGATACTGCGTAATCTCAAGTATGATTGTGTTGATTCCGACGGCGACGGATACGGCGACCCCGGCTTCCCGAATACCAAATGCCCCAGCGTGGACAACTGCCCCGACACCTACAATCCCGATCAGGATGAATCCGATACCGACGGTATCGGCGATGCCTGCGACAACTGCCCGGATGTCAATAATATTCATCAGGAAGATACGGATCTCGATGGTATCGGCGACTCCTGCGACACCTGCACCGATACCGATAACGACGGCTACGGCAATCCCGGTTTCCCAACCAACACCTGCGCTGAGGACAACTGCCCCAATACCTACAATCCCGAGCAGGGGGACGGCGACGGCGACGGAATCGGTGATGACTGCGACGCCTGCACCGATACCGATGGCGACGGATACGGCAGTCCCGGCTATCCTTACAATACCTGCCCCGAAGACAATTGCCCGGATGTCTATAACTACGATCAGAAAGATTATGATGAAGACGGCATCGGCGACGATTGTGACGAGTGCACCGACACCGACGGTGACGGGTACGGCAATCCCGGCTATCCCGCCAATACCTGCCCCGACGACAACTGCCCCAACATGCCCAATCCGGGACAGGGCGACGGCGACAGCGACGGTATCGGCGATGAATGCGACACCTGTACCGATTCGGACGGAGACGGCTACGGAGACCCCGGGTATTTCCGAAACACCTGTCCCGATGACAATTGCCCCGATACGCCCAATCCCGATCAGAATGACGAAGACAACGACGGACGCGGCGACGCCTGCGATCCCGGCGAAGTCAATTTCGATGCCGATAACCGTTGCGGGGCAGTACCACTGCTGGTCGCCTTCACCGACCTGTCACACGCCACCGATACGATTATCGCCTGGCACTGGGACTTCGGCGACGGCCACGCCAGCGGTTCGAAAAACCCGATGCATGAATACACGGAGTCCGGCACGTACGATGTCACCCTGATTATCTCCGACGGAGTCAACTCGGACATCCTGACACGAGAGGGTTTTATCACGACCCAGACCGACCTGTCGACCGATTTCATGGGAATCCCGACCGGAGGCAGCCCCCCGGTGACGGTGTTTTTCGATCCCATCGTCGACGGCGTGGCGACCTCGTACTACTGGACATTCGGAGACGGCCAAACCAGTTATGAACGCAATCCGATTCACACCTATGAATTCGCCGGGAATTACGACGTCTCTTTGAGGGTGCAACTCGTGCTCGGTGATTGTTTCCAGGATGATACCGAAATCAAACCGGATTATATCCGCGTCAGCGGATTAAATGCGAAATATGCCACCGATACAGATTGCGGAGTCGCGCCGCTGGTGGTGCAGTTCACCGATAGCAGTGTCGGCGCACCGAATGTATGGTATTGGGATTTCGGTGATGGAACAACCAGTTATGATGACTCCCCCCTGCATCAGTATGATACCGCCGGCTGTTACGATGTCTTTCTCCGCGTGTCGAACGCATTCAACCTTCATGACAGCCTGTTGGAATACGCCCGGATCATAGTCGCCGACTCCGAAATCGCCGATCTGGAAACCGGCGTGTATGATTTCGGCGCCCGGCCGGGTCATGAGTTCATCCTGGCCGCCGCCTGGACCAATATCGGCGTCACGCCCGCGGAAAACTGCACGCTGAAGGTGCTCCCCCCCGACGAGATGATGCTGTATGACTCGGCCGTGTGGATCGGCGCAATCACCACCGGAACGTACACGCATTACGATGTCGCCGATGACACGTTGATCATCCCGCTGTCGACCATCGCCCCGTCGCATCGTCAGGGCGGTTGCCTGCTGATCGCCGGCACCCTGATTTCTGGCATTACGCTCGGTGATACCATTTCGTGCAAAACCTGGCTGAGCACCTCCACGCCCGATGAAAATATGTCCAATAACCTTTGCTGTCATGACATGGAAACGGTCGGATTCGTACCGGTCCCGGACAAAACCGCATCCCCCGCCGGAACCGGCATAGACCATGAAATCCCGCCCGAAACGCGTTTGCACTATGCCATAACGTTCGAAAATCCGCCCCTCGCGGTCGACACCGTGCAGTCTGTTATCATTGTCGATACGCTCGATCCCAATCTCGACTGGGGCACGCTGGCATTTGATGAAATCAGCCATGAGGCATTCTGTTCGTTTTCTTTCAACCCGTTTACCGGGATTGTCTACTGGCTGTTTGAAAATATCGATCTCCCGCCCGACAGCGGCGGTTATGTCACCTATTCGGTTGCCGCCTCATCGAATATTCTCGACGGCACCGAAATCGCCAATCGCGCCTGGATGCGGCTCGGGTATGACGACTGGCAGGCCGCGCCGGAATTCGGCATGCTCTCCAGAATCATCAAAGCCCCGTTCGATTACGGCGATCCCAACGGCGACGGTAGTATCAATCTGCTGGATATTTTGCTGTTAATCGAGTATCTCTACGGTGATCCGCCCGGCCCACCGCCGATCCCGCTGGAATCCGGCGATGCCAACCAGGACGGCGATATCAACCTTCTGGACATTCTCTTTTTAATTGAGCTGATTTACGGCTGATTCCTGGCTGAAGGCCCGGCCATAAAGGGCGCGTTCCGCGCAAAAAATCCGTTTACAAGACACCGCTAATTTAGTATACTATAACTCTTTGGAAAAAACCGGCCGGCGGTCGGGACGGCGAAACGGAGGGATTGATTCCCGCGCCCCCGCCACCGGTAACCGTGAACATACGATTGAGTAAAACGGGTGATATATGGCGAAAATGAAACCGGAAGACATTAACGTTATTCTGGCAACCGACTGCGGATCCACCACCACCAAAGCGATCCTGATTGAAAAGCGCGACGGCGAATATCGCCTGATCGTGCGCGGTGAAGCACCGACCACGGTCGAAGCGCCGTTCGAGGACGTGACGATGGGCGTCCTCAACGCGGTGGGCGAGGTCGAGGAGCTTTCCGGCCGGAAACTGCTGGATGATAACGGCAAGATCATATCACCGGCCAATGGCGAGGTCGGCACCGATGTGTATATCTCAACTTCATCGGCCGGCGGCGGCTTGCAGATGATGGTGGCCGGCGTGGTTCGTTCCATGACCGGCGAATCGGCCGAACGCGCGGCACTCGGCGCCGGGGCGATTGTCATGGATGTGATCGCGTCGAACGACAAACGTCTCCCCCACCAGCAAATCGAACGCATCCGTCACCTCCGTCCGGACATGATTCTGCTTTCCGGAGGTATCGACGGAGGCACCACCACCCACGTGGTGGAAATCGCCGAGCTGGTCTCGGCGGCTGACCCCAAACCGCGTCTGGGAACCGGGTACAAACTGCCGATTATCTATGCCGGCAACAAGAATGCCACCAAGGCGGTTGAGGATACCCTTTCGGACAAAGTCGACCTGCGCACCGTGGAAAATATCCGACCGGTGTTGGAACGGGAAAATCTCGGCCCGGCCCGTGAGGAAATCCACAACCTGTTCATGGAACACGTGATGGCCCAGGCTCCGGGATACAAAAAGCTGATGAGCTGGACCGATGCCCCGATCATGCCGACACCCGGTGCGGTCGGACTGATTATCAAAACCATCGCCGACATGGAAGGCATCGAGGCGGTCGGGGTCGATATCGGCGGCGCCACTACCGACGTATTCTCTGTTTTCCGTCCGGAATCCATTCCCGAAGGCGCGTTCAACCGTACCGTGTCGGCCAACCTCGGCATGAGTTACTCGGTGTCGAACGTCTTTGCCGAAGCCACCCTGCCGATGGTCATGCGCTGGGTACCGTTCAACATGAACGAGCGCGATCTGCGCAACCGCGTCAAAAACAAAATGATTCGGCCGACCACCATTCCCCAGTCGATGGAAGAATTGATATTCGAACAGGCCATTGCCAAGGAAGCCCTGCGTCTGGCCTTTATTCAGCATAAGAATTTCGCGACCGTCCTGAAAGGCGTTCAGCAACAGCGGACCATTGCCGATGCGTTCGAACAAACCGCTTCGGGTGCCACGTTGGTGAACATGATGTCGCTGGACATCCTGGTCGGCTCCGGTGGCGTGCTGTCGCATGCCCCGCGCCGCCAGCAGTCCGCACTGATGTTGATCGATGCCTTCCTGCCGGAAGGTGTTACCCGTCTGGCGGTGGACTCCATCTTCATGATGCCGCAATTGGGTGTGCTGTCGACTGTCCAGCCGCAGGCCGCCACCGAAGTGTTCAACAAGGACTGCCTGATTCATCTGGGCACCTGTGTTGCACCGGTGGGCCCGGTCAAGAAGGGCGGTCCGATTATGGATTACAAGATTACGCTTCCCGACGGCAAAGTCGAATCGGGAACCCTGGAATTCGGCCAGATGAAGCTGATCAAACTCGGGTTGAGTGATAACGACCTGCCGCTGAAAGCCAGGGCGGAACTCGACCCGCATCACGGACTCGATCTTGGCCGTGGCAAGGGACATAAACTGGAGACGGAACTTTCCGGCGGCGTGGTCGGGATCATACTCGACGGGCGCGGTCGGCCGTTCCAACTGCCGGAAGATGAGAACATCCGCGTTGAAAAACTGAAGGCCTGGATGACCGAACTGAACATCTATCCGGTCGAGGCCCTGAACCGTTAGGAGAACTGAGACGATGAGACTGCTGAACCTGCTCATCCTGGCGACTTGCATCCTCCTTCCGGGGATCGTCCTTGCCGGGGTGTTTATCGACTGGCGCGGCGATTTTTACGTGGAATATCCCGATGAATGGTATCAGGTCGAAGACGACGTGGTCCGTGTCTATTTGACATCACAGGGGGTCCAGCCGGACGAATTTGATTACGACGGCATGCTGGCGCAAAGATCACAGAAGATGATCAATGAAGTGCCATATATGTTCATCAGTTTTTATCCGTTCGGAGAATTCAGCAAACGGCAGATCGACTCGGCGCTGGTCGAGATTTCCAGAGAACACGGCAAAGAGTATATCACCGGTTCGCTTCGGACCGATGACATTCAGTTCCGTTACGACCGTCCGGTCTATGACGCCAAACTGAAAACGGTCGCGGTGCTCGATAAGGTCGGAACAGACGAACTGGAAAAATCGGTCCTGGAGATGCGACGCTTCTACGAACAGGGTATAGTCGTATTTTACTGCTTCGTTCCGCGCGACATGTATCTCGAAACCCTGCCGGTTCTCCTCGGTATCATGCGGTCGTTTTCGACCGAGAATATCGACGAGATGGTCCGGCCGGACAGCGCCAAAATCGTCGATGTCTCCGAACGCGAAAGGCAGAAACCGGCCGAAACCGAACGCCCCGAACCGGGCCGGACCGGCGGTATTCCGTCGACAGCCATTATAATCATTATCCTGGCCGTCGCAGTTCTTCTGGTAGTGTGGTTTGTTATCGTTAAAGCGAAAAAATAGTACCGTAACATAAAGAGGCAGTTGCAATGGGTCATGCATATACACCGGGTCTGAAGGTTACTGAAAAATTCCTTCTGACCAAAAAACGCATTCTCCCGCTCAAAGGCGAGGTTATTGTCAAGAAGGGCGATCCGGTGAAACCGGATGACATTATCGCCCGGACGCATCTTCCCGGCATCGTGGAACCAATGAACGTCGCCAATATACTGGGAGTCCCGCCCGAGGACTTGAACGAATGCATGTTGAAAAAGGAAGGCGATCAGATCGAAGCGGGCGAAGTCATCGCCATGTCGAAATCGTTCTTCGGCCTGTTTAAATCGAAATGCCCGGCCAAAATCAGCGGCACGATCGAATCGATTTCTCAGGTAACCGGACAGGTTTTGCTCCGCGGAGCACCGATCCCGGTTACGGTAAAGGCGTATATCAACGGCGAAGTGGTCGAGATCTATGAAAAAGAAGGTGTCGCGGTATCCACCTGGTGCTCATTCATTCAGGGTATATTCGGCATCGGCGGCGAAACCCATGGCGAGATCAAAGTCGTGGTCAAGGATAACACTCAGGTTCTGACCGATAAGGAAATCGATGATTCCTGTCAGGGCAAAGTCGTGGTCGGCGGTAGTATGGTCACCGCGGACGCTGTTAAAAAAGCGGCCAAAGTCGGCGCGTCCGGCATTGTCGTCGGCGGTTTCGACGACAAAGACCTGCGCGGTTTTCTCGGATACGATATCGGAGTCGCCATTACCGGTTCCGAGGAAATCGGTACCTCCCTGATCGTCACCGAGGGCTTCGGGCAGATCAATATGGCGCAACGGACATTCGATCTGCTGAAATCGAAGGAAGGGCAACTGGCCTGTATCAACGGTGCCACCCAGATTCGCGCCGGTGTGATCAGACCGGAAGTCATCATTCCGCAGGACGGCGACATCCATGCCAAAATAGAAGAAAGCGACTATCGCGAACTCGGTTTGCAGGTCGGTTCGCCGGTGCGCGTTATCCGGCATCCCTATTTCGGCAAACTCGGCGAAGTCACCAATCTCCCGCCGGAATTGGAAGAGCTGGAATCGGGATCGCATGCCCGTGTTCTGGAGGTGAAATTCCTTGACGGCAAAACGGCAATCGTACCGCGCGCCAATGTCGAGATGATTGAATCGTAATCGGTCAATCGGATTGATCGTACGCCCTAATAGGATTTGATAGGAAAAAGGCCGCCGAAAGGCGGCCTTTTTGTGTCTTAAAAACAGATGTGTTGTCGCTGTGAATGGCGATGATTAATGTCCTTCGACTTCTTCCATCTCATCCATGACTTCCGTGGTGTCGGGCGTCACGGCCGTGGTGTCCATAACCTGCGTGGTGTCGACCATTGTCGGCGCCTCTTCGGGTGTCTCGGTTTTCGGTTCTTCTTTCTGTCCGCACCCGATAACGAATACCAACAGCATCAGGCCGACCAGTCCGAATGTCAGCAGTTTCTTCATGTTACTCTCCCCGTCCTTAGGTTAACTAAAAAAGCAATTGTTTCCAAATTAGGCTTTCAAATGAAGATGTCAAGAGAAACCTGACAGCATTTTTTGCGTGAATTTAGCTTTTTGTTGACGCTTATATTACTCAGGCGTATAATGATCAGACTGTTTTCAGGATGAAAAATAAGTATGAACCGGACTATATGCCCGGTCAAGACGTAGAAGGATACATATGGGCGTGACATTGATTTTACCGACGGGTTTGTTCTCAGGGGGGGTCTGGCAGATTATCGGCCAATCCAGCGCGTTTGGCGTGATTATCTATTTGATTCTGGTATCCTTTTCGCTGATATCATGGGGTATCATGTTCAACAAGTGGCGCACCTTTAAAAGGGTTGAGGCGCAAAACGATACCTTTATCAATTTCTTTCGCAAATCTGGTCGGTTTTCGGATATCCTTTCACAGGCAAGAGCTATGCAACTGACACCGCTTTCAGGCGTGTTTCTGTCGGGATACAATGAAATCAAGGGGCTGATCGACCGCAAAAAGGCCACCCCGGGCGACGACACCGCGCAACGCCTCACCAACGAAGACGTGGAAATCGTATCCATGACACTGGAACGCGCCACTACTGAGGAAATCAACAAACTGGAGCGGTACGTGATCTTTCTGGCAACGACCGCCAACGCCTCGCCGTTTCTCGGCCTGCTGGGAACCGTGGTCGGCGTGATGGAATCGTTCTGGTCAATCGGCGAGCGCGGCTCGGCTTCGCTGGTGGTGGTTGCGCCCGGACTGGCCGAAGCGCTTCTGGCGACCATTGTCGGTCTGGCGGCGGCGATCCCGGCGGTGATCGGATACAACTGGGCAACCAACAAATTAAAGCGCCAGTTCGATATCGCCTCCAATTTCGCCCTTGAGTTTCAGGGTCGCGTGAAAAAGGATTTGACCTGATGAAAAGACGTGAATACCGTGCCATGGCCGAAATCAACGTCACCAATCTGGTCGACGTCGTGCTGGTCCTGTTGATTATTTTCATGATTTCCGCACCGCTTCTGCAGTCGGGTATCGAGGTCGATCTCCCGAAAACCCGCGCCGCCGCACTGGAAGAACAGGCCGAGGGCGTAGTGCTGACCATCGACAAAAAGGGCGGCATCTTTGTCAATGACGTCTGGACCCGGCTGGATAACTTCGAGGATGCACTGGATCGCGAATTGCGACGGATCGGCAAATCATCGGTCTTTTTGCGGGCCGACTCACTGGTCAATTACGGCGTTGTGGTCGATGTCATTGGACGACTTAAGGGCATGGGTATCGAAGAGCTTGGGCTGATTACAGCCAAGCAGGAAGGTGGGAATTCCAATCGGCGATGAGAACCGATTTTATTTTTTCATTTCTGGTGCATGTCATCCTGATCGCCATTCTCGTTATCTCCACGCCGTTTCGACCGAAGGTCAGGACTGATTTGGGGGAAGTAATCTCCGTCAACCTTACTTCCCTGCCGGCATCATTACAGCCGCAACCACAACAAAAACCGGAGCAGATTACCATTCCGCAGGCGATTGAAGCCGACGAACCGGAGGTGTCCGTGCCGGAATTGGCGACCGTGACCGAAACCAAACCGGTCGAAAAACCCAAGCCCAAACCGAAACCGAAAGAACCCAAAGACGACACCTATCGCCCCAAAACCGAAAAGGGCGATCATGATCAGGCGGGTCTTCCCGAGGGACAGAAAGATGTCAGCCAGAACCTCGGTTCCGGATCGAAATTCGGCGGTGCGGCCATCGACAACGCCTCGTTCGACTACCCCTACTGGTTCGTGCAGGCCTTCGGTAAAATCGAACGCAACTGGAGCAATCCGGTCTACGCCAATCGGCCGCTAAGTTGCGTCGTGTATTTTCAGGTAATTACGTCAGGGCGCATCATAAAAACCGAAATAGAAAAATCCTCCGGCGTCGACGCGTTCGACCGGGCTTGTGAGCGAGCGGTCAAACAAGCCCAGCCGCTTCCCCCGCTTCCGGGCGACTTCGCCGAAGAAATCCTTGGCATTCACCTTGAATTTCCGTATTCACCATTATGAAAAAACGTATTGCCTTTGTTGTTGCCATCATGATGTTCATGGCCGCGTCGCAGGCCGTATCGCAGGGACTGCCGATTCGTGACGTGCACGGCCGCCTTCAGGAAAAAACCTCATTCGAACCGACCCGTATCTCGGTCGAGGACAACCGCTATGTCGGGATCGACCCGATCGAATACGCCGACACCATCCTGCTTCGCAACTGCGCCGCAATTCTGCGCAAGGATCTCGACTTCTCACCCTATTTCGAGGTCGTCCTGCTGGACTCGTTTTTCATGCGCCATATGGAATTGACCGAAATGACCATGCTGGGTTGGAAACGCCTCGGCTCGGAATATCTGGTGAAAATGGAAACCGAATTCCCGCGCGATAAAATCGACATCCAGTACCGTCTCTATTCGGTCGAAAGCGGCCGTGAAATCAAAAAGAAACGCTTCGACGCCAAAAAAGCGGCGTATCGAACCCTGGTGCATGAAATCGCCAACGATATCGTGAAAACCTTGACCGGCGACGAGAGTATTTACCTGACAAAAATCGCCTATGTCAAAAAAACCGACAGCACCAAAGAACTGTTTATGTCCGATTACGACGGATACAACGAAGAGCAGTTGACCGACAACGGCTCGCTCAACATCTCCCCCGCCGTGTCGCCGGACGGCAAGTACATCTATTTCACCAGCTACATGCAGGAAACGCCAAAGCTGTATGAACTGTCACTCAAAGACAACGGCGTTAAACTGATCGCCGAACAACCCGGCATCAATGCCGCGGCGGCGGTGTCGCCAGACGGCGAGCATATCGCCTGTGTGCTTTCACGCGACGGGAATTCGGAAATTTACCTGCTCGACCGCAAGGGCAAAATCGAAAAACGGCTGACCAAAAGCGCTTCGATTGAATCCTCACCGACCTGGTCACCCGACGGCAAGGAAATCGCGTTTACGTCGGATCGAACCGGCTCACCACAGATTTACATCATGGACCGCGAGGGATTGAACGTCCGGCGGCTGACCTTCAAGGGCGGATACAATGATTCCCCGCAATGGTCACCCAAAGGCGATCAGATTATTTTCGTCCATCGCGACGGTCATTTTCACGTCGCCTCTATCGACGCCACCGGCAAGAATTTTCGCATTTTAACCGATCTTGGAAACAACGAAAATCCCCACTTTTCACCGGACGGTAATCATATTATCTTTACGTCAAACCGGCTGGGACCGACTGAGGTCTACACCATGGATCTCTTCGGCAACAGCCAAAGGCGGCTGACCATGCGGGGAGGGTTTTCCAATCCTATCTGGTTGCCGGAAAAAGAGTAAGAAAGGGAGGGTAGAACGGGAAACCGGGAAACTGCGTTTTTATAGTTGACCGGAATAGTAAAATTGAGTAGAATGCTGACGCCATAAAGGGAAGTATACTTATCAAAATATCTTAAGGAGGATACCATGAGAAAGGTTTATCTGATTGCACTGCTGGGCATATTGGCGCTGTTTCTTGCCAGTTGCGGCGGTCCACCGAAACCAGAACCGCAACAGCCGGTCATTACCGAGCCGGAACCCGAACCCGAGCCCGAACCGGTGCCTGAACCCGAACCCGAGCCGGAACCGGTATTGATCACCGAATCTGATTTTCAGATTGTGTATTTCGATTTTGACAAATTCAACCTGGTGGATTCCGCCAAGCGTGCGCTCGACAACAACGCCCGTGTTCTCAAAAGCAACCCGAACGTGGTGGTCATGATCGAGGGACACTGCGACGAACGCGGGACGATCGAATACAACCTCTCCCTTGGAGAAAAACGTGCCAACGCGGCGATGCAGTATCTCAAGGATCTCGGTATCAGCGGCTCCCGCATGAAAACCATCAGTTACGGCAAGGAAAAACCGGCTGACCCGGGGCACAATGAACGCGCCTGGGCAAAAAACCGTCGCGCCATCTTCAAAGTGATGTCGCAATAACCGCTGATTGGTGGAGCTTATGACGCGCAAAACGATACCGATGGCCGCGATTCTGCTGGCCGGCATGTTACTCCTGATTTCGGGATGTTGCATGAAACGCGACGTGATCCGGCTGGAGGACCGCATCAGTAAGGTCGATGCCGATCAGGAAGAAGTGGTCCGCGCGGTGGAACGCCTGGATTCCCTGCTGTCCTCCGAAGGCGAGGCTTCGATGCAACTTCGTGCGGAAATCCGAAGCGCGGTCACTGACCTGTTGACGCAGTTCCAGGCCATCCAGACCAGCATGCAGGATCTGCAGGATAAAGTGACCTTCCTGACCGAAAGCGGCGGCGCCCGTCCGGTAATCATGGAACCGTTCGTACAAACCGACGGCACCGACTCCGCGTCATCCGGCACCCCGGTTATTCCCGGAATCAACTGCCAGGAATTGTATGACGAATCGTTTATCTTTATGCGGCGCGGGCAGTACGAAGAGGCCTTGATCGGTTTCGCCGACTATCTTAAATACTGCGGAACCGAAGACAAGGCCGACAACGCCCGATTCTGGATCGGCGAGTCGTACTATTCCATGAAACGATACAAAGACGCCATCAGCGAATTCGATCTACTTCTGCGCGATTACCCCGATTCCGAGAAACGACCCGGCGCTTTGTATAAGATCGCCCGCTCCCACGAGGAATTGGGACAGACCAGCGATGCCAAAGAGGTCTTTCAGAAGCTGGTCAATGAACACCCGGAGACACTGGAGGGCGAGCAGGCCAGGGAGAAACTGAAGGAATACCGTTAGCAATGCCCGTAACGGCCATAAAGCTCAACATTAAAATCCCGACCGCGAGCGTGCCTCCCGGTCGGGGTTTTTATCAATTGGAGGAAGAGACGCTGTATCTTCCGGTGGAATATCCCGGAGAGCAATGTCGTTTCTTCTCCTATCTGGAATCCGATCCGGTGTCGTTCCAGCTGGATCGCGACGGCCGTCTCATTTTCATCGAAATCACGCTTCCCCGTCGGCGCTGGCGGATAAAACCGAATCTGGTCCCGCCGGAAACCGCGGAATCGGCCGATATCCGTTTCCTCGATTTCCGCGACCGTTTCACTGAACCGGCCGTTCTCTGCAATGAAAAGAAAGATTTCCTGCTGGTTCGGTTTTCACGCGGCGCGGCGACACACAACTACTATCTCGCCCAAAATCTTATCGCCCAGGTGACCGAAAATCACCAACTGACCGCGCTCTGGGTGTTCGACATTGTCGATGATCTCGCCGGACGAGAAATCGCCGCCTGGCGTAAACTCATCCACGGCAAACCGTCGAGTTTCCGAAAAGGCGCGGCTGTCCCCGCCAACACTCCCAATATATGATACGGATGTGATATCTCTTTGCCCCGTTCTGCCGTTACTTGTAGCGGAGGTAACAGATGGGGCCGTTTTTATATATTGACGTTGATGCGTTTTTCGCGTCGGTGGAGCAGTCGATCAATCCCGCCCTGGTTGGGCGTCCGGTCATGGTGGGCGGACTGAAACACGAACGCGGCGTGGTGGCCTGTCCCAGTTACGAGGCACGGTCGCGCGGCGTGCGCACCGGAACGACCTTGCACGAGGCCGCGCGGTTGATTCCCGACGGCATTTTTCTGCGCGGGGATTTCAACCGCTACCAGGATTTCTCGGACCGCTTCTATAACATCCTGTACTCATACACACCGGATCTGGTGCGAATTTCACAGGATGAAGCCTGCCTGCATCTCGGCGGCATCGTGCGGCAATTCGCCGACCCCCATACCCTCGCCCAACACCTGCAACAACAGGTCTGGGACGAACTGGCGCTGTCGACCTCGATCGGCATCGCTCCCAGCCGCATCGCCGCCAAAATCGCCTCGGAACATCGCAAACCGATGGGGCGAACCATCCTTACAGTACAGACTCTCCCCGGCTTCATGGCACCCCTCCCCATTCGCAAAATCCCCGGAGTCGGAGCTGTTACTGAAAAGATTCTGCACGAAATGGGTATTTATACCGCGGGACAGCTTTCCCAGGTCCCGGAGCAATATCTGAAAACCGTATTTGGCATCAATGGGTTAAAAATCGCGGCATACAGTCGCGGCGAGGACGGCCCGCTGTTGCGCGACTACACCGTCATCCGTTCCGTCAGCCGCGAAACCGGATTCGCCGACGACATCACTGACCATGCGATCCTTCTGTCGCACTTCTACTATCTGCTGGAACGTGCCGCCCGAAAACTGCGCACTCTCTATAAAACAGCCGCGACCGTGAAAATCAAATTCCGCTACGCTGATTTCAAAACGGTCGAGGGTGCGACGCGGATTCATCCGATGTCCAACGACGAAGGCGATATCTTCCCGGCTGTCGAGAGGATGTTCACCCGGTTGTTCACCCGACGGGTGGGAATCCGGCTGGTCGGAGTCACCCTGTTTGGTCTGCACAACTATCGCGATAACGAATCATTCTTAAACGACCGTATCGAAAAAAACCGCCGCCTGCGTCGCGGGTTGGATTACGTTCGCGCCCGCGAGGGATTCTTCTCCCTCATGACCGGGCGTACCTGGGCACTCGACCAGCGGTACAAACGCGGAGACACCGGCTATGAATTGCGCACTCCCGGTTTGTCGCAGTAGCTTCTCCCTGCGCTACGGCACCACTCCGCCCGAACAACTGGCACAGGCGGCGGAGGACTGCGGTTATCCGGCACTGATTCTCGCCGACCGCAATAACCTCTATGGGTGTTACGATTTCTATTATGCCGCCAAAGAATGCGGCCTGCAACCGATCATCGGCGCGATAGTCACGACACATTTCGGGGATATCACGCTATTGTGTGAAAACCATGACGGCTTCCGCAACCTGTCAAAGTTGATCACGCACCACCAATTGCACGGTACAATCCAGCCCGACCTGCTGTCGCATCATGCAAAAGACCTGCTTGGTACCACTTCGCCCGCAACCTATCATCCGGCACTGCATGACATTTTCAGATCCGCTCTTTTTATACCAATCGGACATGACAAACCATCACAGGCGTATCGCTTTGCCGACAAAGCCGGCATCAAAGCGGTCGCCCTTCCCCCCGTGTCATTTCTCAGAAAAGAAGATTATGCAACGCATCGTCTGCTTCGCGCCATAGACGGCGGACATCTGATAACGCATATCCCGCCCGATCAACTCGCCTCGCCCGATGAGTATTTGCGCCCGCCGGATTGGTACAATCATTTATATGCCCCATACCCGGACATCATCCATAACTGCCGCGAGTTGCATGAACGATGCAACCTGATATTCCCGAACACCAAAAATATCCTGCCATATATTGCAATCACTGGTGACCATTTCGAACGACTCAGAACTATTGCTCTGTCCGGTCTGCAAAACAAACTCAGGACTGTGACCGGGCCGTACCAGGCGCGGCTGGAATACGAACTCTCGGTCATCCGCCGCACCGGCTTTGTCGACTATTTTCTGATCGTCAATGATATCATCACCTTTTGTAAAAAAACCGGTATCACGGCGGTGGGACGCGGCTCCGCCGCCGGATCACTGGTATCGTACAGCCTCGGGATTACCCGGGTGGACCCGATTCGTGAGGGATTATACTTCGAACGCTTCCTCAACGAAGCCCGCTCCGACTGCCCCGATATCGATCTCGATATCGACTGGCGGAAACGCGACGACGTCCTGGCGTATCTCTATCGTACGTATGGCGATGAACATATCGCCATGATGGCATCGTACATCCGCTTCCAACCCCGGCTGGCGGTGCGGGAAACCGCCAAAGCGTTGGGCATTGCCCCGGAAGAGATCAACCGGTTTGTCAAACGGCTTCCGTGGAGTTCGATGGAAAAACTGGACGGCAGTATCGCGCGACTTCCCGCCGCCACCCGATCGCAGTTGGATTGGCAACGATTCGCACCGGTCATGCAGGGTGCCCGCGCAATTGCCGAACTTCCCCGTCATTTGGGCATCCATCCCGGCGGCGTGGTCATCACCCCCCGGCCGCTGACCGACTATATTCCGCTGGAACGAGCCGCCAAGGGAATTGTCGTGACCCAGTGTGACATGTACCAGGCCGAGAAAATCGGACTGGTGAAAATTGACATTCTCGGTCAGCGCGGTCTGGCGGTGATCGCCGATTGCCTGGCCGAAATGAAAAAACGGCACGGCGATGATTTCGAAATCCCCGATGATGACGACGCCACCTATCGCCTGCTTCGCACCGGCAAAACCATCGGTGTTTTTCAGATCGAGTCCCCCGGCCTGCGGGCGTTATTGCGGGTGCTCAAACCGCGCGTCCTGAACGATATCACCCTTGCGCTGGCATTGATACGCCCCGGCGCGTCCGATTCCGGCATGAAACAGATTTTCCTCAACCGTTTTCACGGGTGCGAACAAACCGTCTACCCGCATCCGAACCTGACCGACATCCTGCGCGAAACCCACGGCGTGTTTATCTATCAGGAGCAGGTGATTCTCGCCGGACAGTGCATTGCGGGATTCAATCTTCCCGCGTCGGATTTACTGCGGCGGTCGATTACCAAGAAACGCCTGGCCGGCGAAAATCAAAAATTGACCCGACGGTTTCTCGACGGTGCTGACCGCAACGGCATCGACCAGACCACCGCTCAGGGCATTCTCTCGCAATTGCGACAATTCGCGTCGTTCGGATTCTGCAAGGCGCATGCGGCCACCTACGGTCATCTGGCGTACCAGTCGGCATATTTCAAAACGCATCAACCGGATGTCTTCATGGCCGCCGTCCTGCATAACGACGGCGGGTACTACCCCTCGGCGGTCTATGTCGCCGAGGCGCGACGACTCGGCGTGACGGTCATGCCGCCCGACTGCACTCTCTCGGAACGCCGCGACTCACTTCATGGCGGGCGTATCTATCTGGGATTGTCGCGCGTGCGCGAGATCACCCGTCGCAGCCTCGACCAGATCGAATCCGGCCGTCCATTCACGTCGCTGGCCGATTTTCTGTCACGCGTGGATATCTCCGAACGGGAAGTCGAAAACCTGATCCGCATCGGTTTCTTCGACTCGCGGGATACCTCGCGTCCCCGACTGCTCTGGCAGTACCGTCTCTGGGGACGCGCCCCGAAACGCCGCGATGATGACTTGTTCGGGGGGAGAGTCCTCCCGCCCGCCACCGAACAACTGCCGCCGTTGCGGCAGTTCAGCCGGTATGACATTTTCCGGGCGGAAAAGGCCATTCTGGACATGCCGGCATCATTTCACCCCCTGTCGCTTTTTAATACCCACCGACCGGTCGACGTCGCCGGGCTGGCCCGCCCGGGCGCGGACCGAACGGTAACCATCTCCGGCTGGCTGGCGGATCGCAAGCGGATCAAGACCCGCGACGGCAAGTCGATGGTATTTCTGACATTCGATACGGTCGATGATACGTTCGAGGTGATTCTTTTCCCGGATACCTATGATCGTTTCAGTGAAACCATTCGCACCTATCGCTATCTTGCCATCGATGGACGCATTAATTTCGACGACGGCACCCCCGCATTGATCGCGCAGTGTATCCGCCCCGCCGAGACGGGGCTTCCCGGGGCAAAACACATTTAGATTGACACACCCATGGCGCGGCTTTTTATTATGACCATGAACGTTCCGAAAGACATTCTCGAAGAATACGCCGAGTTGATCGAACAAATCGAACACCACGCCAAAATGTACTATGTCCTTGACCGGCCGGAAGTCTCCGATGCCGAATACGATCGGCTGTTCGACCGCCTGCTGGAACTCGAAAAGCAATACCCCGAACTGGAAACTCCCGCGTCGCCGTCGCAACGCGTGGGTGCCGGCCCGCTTCCGGAATTTTCCACCGTCCTGCACCGGATACGCATGCTTTCATTGCAAAAAGTTACCACGCGCGAAGAATTCGCCGATTTCGACCGACGTGTCCGCGAGGGCCTCGGAACGGACGATGATATCGAATACGTAATCGAACCGAAACTCGACGGACTCGCCGTGGAGTTGGTCTATGAAGCCGGTGTCCTGATGGTCGGGTCGACCCGCGGCGATGGTTCCCGTGGCGAAAGCATCACGCCCAATCTGAAAACCATCCGCTCGATACCGTTGCGGCTTTCGGAAGACACCTCGATGCTCTATCCCCTGCTGGAGGTACGCGGCGAAGTGATCATGCGAAAATCGGATTTTCAGAAATTGAATCAACGCATGGAGGAGTCCGGCGCACAGCCGTTCGCCAATCCCCGCAACGCCGCCGCCGGTTCCCTGCGGCAGTTGAATTCGTACATCACCGCCCAGCGCGCTTTGGTGTTTTATGCTTACAATGTCGCCGCCACTAATCTTCCGGAACTGGACGATCACTACACCACCGTGCAGTTTCTGAAGTCCGAAGGATTCCTCATCAACGAGCATGTCAAACTGGTGCGCGGAATCGACGAGGTGGAAAAAGAATTCGCACGTCTTGAGCAAGCCCGCCCCGATCTCGATTATGAAATCGACGGGATGGTGGTCAAGGTCAACTCGTTCCGCGAACAGGAACGACTCGGCGAAATCGCCCGCGCCCCGCGCTGGGCGGTGGCATGGAAATTCCCCGCCGAAGAAGTCGAAACGATCGTTGAGGACATCATCTTCTCAGTCGGCCGTACCGGGGTCGTCACCCCGGTCGCCAAACTGCAACCGGTACGAGTGGCGGGCGTAACCGTCTCCAACGCCTCCCTGCACAACGAGGACGAAATACGCGAACTCGACATCCGCGTCGGCGACCATGTCATTATCCGTCGCGCCGGCGACGTCATCCCGCAGGTGGTTTCGGTCATCAAGGAAAAACGCACGGGGGGCGAACATACCATCACCATGCCGCAGACCTGCCCGTCGTGCGGATCGCAAACGGTACGCCCCGAGGGTGAAGCGGCCTGGCGCTGTATCAATGTCGCCTGCCCCGCACAGATCGTGGAACGGATTTATCATTTCGCATCGAAAGACGCGATGGACATCGATGGACTCGGCGGCAGAATCGCCGGGCAATTATTCGAAAACAATCTCGTGCATGATCCCGCGGACTTGTATACGATTACCAAAGAACAACTGCTTCCACTCGATCTCATGGGTGATAAACGCGCCGGGAACCTGATCGATGCCATCGCCGAATCGAAAAAACGCCAACTGCCCAATATCCTGGTCGCACTCGGGATATTCGGCATCGGCGAAAACGCCGCGCAACTTATCTCTACCCGTTTCGAAACGATCGATGCCATCATGGCCGCATCCGTCGACGATCTGATCACTATCGACGGTATCGGGCCGACCATGGCGCAATCCGTGGTCGATTTCTTCGCCAAGGATCAAAACCGCACCATGATCGACAAAATGAAAAAAGCCGGTGTGGCTTTCCCGCCGTACCGGGTGGAACGAAAATCGTCGGTATTCGACGATAAAACATTCGTCATCACCGGAACCCTCTCCAAACCGCGCGATCATTTTAAAAAGCTGATCGAAAATGCTGGCGGCAAAACGGCCGGATCGGTCTCGGCGAAAACCGATTATGTCCTGGCGGGAGAAAAAGCCGGGAGCAAACTGGACAAGGCGAAAAAGCTGGGCATCGAGATTATCGACGAAGATCAATTCCTGAAACTGCTGGAATAAAAAAAGGCCCCCGTCTATCGGAGGCCTTAATCTCCTACTCGGAGAAACGCTTTTTGTGCAGACCGATCTGCATTCTTTATAACAATTATTCAGCCCAAAACGTTCCCGATTGATATAAAAAAACGGGCGATTTGCGTAATCGCCCGTTAAGCCCCAATATTTCAATAGCTTACAACTTCCCGGCCACCGCGTTGGCAATATCGAGAGAGCTGGATGAGCCGCCCATATCATAGGTGCGGACCTTGCCTTCTTTGATAACCTCGGCAATGGCGCTTTCAAGCCGTTCGGCCATATCGGTCTCGCCCAGCCATTCCAGCATCATCCGCGTCGTCAATAACATCGCCATCGGGTTGACTTTATACTTCCCGGCGTATTTCGGCGCGGAACCGTGCGTCGGCTCGAACACCGCATACTTGTCGCCGATATTGCCCGACGACGCGAATCCCAGTCCGCCGACCAACTGCGCGCACAGATCGGAGACGATGTCCCCGAACATGTTGGACGTCACCAGCACCGAATAGTCATGTGGGTTTTTCACCAGCCACATGCACATGGCGTCGATATTGGTTTCCCACAGTTCGATCCCGGGATAATTCCTGGCGACCTCGCGGGCGGTGCGTACCATCAAGCCCGACGTTTCCCGAATGACATTCGGTTTCTCCACCACCGTCACGGTTTTACGGCCGGTCTTTTTGGCGTACTCAAACGCGTCGGTGATAATATTCCGGCATCCGGTTTTGGTGTTAATCCGAAGCGATACCGCAACTTCATTTCCGGGATGCTTGTCGAATTTCTTCATTTTGGGATTATGTTTGGAAATCGCCGCGCGCACCTCATCCGGAAACGGGAAAAATTCCACGCCGGAATACAGGTCCTCGGTGTTTTCACGAAAGACGACAATGTCGATGCCGTCCTTATAATTCAGCGGATTGCCGGGATAGGCTTTGCACGGACGTAGATTCGTCCGCAGGTTGAATTCCTGACGAAGGCGAACGATCGGAGAGGCATACACCATCCCTTTACCCTGCAGTGCCGGAACCAGTTCGGCTTCCGCTTCCTGTTTCGGTTTCGATGTGATCGCGCCGAACAGCGCGCAATCGGTATTGTTCAAAATGTCGATGGTGCGCGGCGGAAGGGGATCGCCTTCCTTGCACCAGAATTCCCATCCAATATCAGCCGGAATGTATTCGGCATCCAATCGCAGTTTGTCCAGCACAATCCGTGCCGCATCCATAACGTCGACACCAACGCCGTCTCCGGGCATCCACGCAATCCGATACTTGGCCATACGTCTGTTCTGACTCCTCTTGTTTATTATTGACTGAAGGTTAGATTAATCAAATGTGAATCATCCAGTTCGTTGCTGTATGGTAAAAACGCATAGTCGATTCTGAAATTCCGCTTGGAAAAACCGAATCCCGCCGAGATACTTTTGCTTTCGTATCCCAAACGGTATCCCGCACGAACCGTGAATTCCGGCGTCAGCGCATACTCGCCACCCAGATGTCCGCGCAAATCCATGCCTTCTTCCGCGTCGTCATCAAACATCACCACATCGGCCGACGCCATCAGGTTATCATAGGTATACGCTGCCCCGGCACGAACCGTGGTTGGAATGTCATACGACTCCCGCCGCAGTTCTATCCCCGACCCGATATTGAGAACCGCCACACCGACGGTCAGATCCGGACGGGCGTTGAACAACAGTCCCAGGTCGAAATTGAACGCCGATCCGCGATACGACTCGATTTTCTCGAACATGTATCCCAGACCGAAACCGAGCGTGAGTTTCTCGGTGAACGCGTACGATGCCCCACCCTTGATCGCGATATCCTGGGCGTCAAAGGGAATATAATCGCTGGAGGGAATACTGTCGTTGCGCCCCTGAAGATCATCGACGGCCCCGAATTTAAGACCAAAGCCGAAGGTCACGTCCTTTTTGGCAAAGGCCAGATACCCGGATTCGATATTGACATTCTCCCAGTGCGTGTTGTGGCCCAGCGATCCATTCAAACCGACCACACCGTGCACCGCCGCCGGATTGTAGCCAAACGAATAGGGATCGCGAATAACCGCCGTGAACGCACCACCCATCCCCACCGGGCGCGCGCCACATTCTACCGTCATCAAGCGCAACCCCGACAGGGCATGTACCGGCACGGCCGCCAGAATGCCGATTACCGTGATTCCGAACAAGAAAACAAATCTTTTCATTACTCTCCCGGTTTTAGAACATCACATTCAATGATACGATATGATCACTGCCTTCATCAACCCGATCTGCCGAAAATGCGTAATCGAAACAAAACGCGAAGTTTTCAAACTCCTGCAGAAATCCGAATCCGGCCGTTATGATGCCTTCGTTCAATCCGCCCCGCAGAAAATATCGATCGCGGAGCGTGTACTCGCCGCCGAAACGCGCCACCAGTGCCTGCTCGAAATTTTTCTCGACGTCGACCAGCACCAGCAAATCCTTCTGAAACATGCGGGCCGAAACACCCGCGCCCAACATGACCGGGAATTTATCGTCCTGCGTGGCGCCGGTCCCGCCGTACTGGTCCCAGTACTTGTTGGTTGTCCAGGAATACTTCGCACCAAGGTTTTTCACGACTATTCCCACATGAATATCCGTAATCGGTTTGTCCTCCATCGTGCCGTACTCGAACAGCGAGTCGATGAGAAGCATCGCGCCGCCATTGATACCGATAGAATTGGCGCTGACCACATCCAGTTTTTTATACAGGTAATTGAGTTTGACACCCATGGAAAACGCCGGGAGAAACTGCTTGGAGAATGTCGCCCCGAACACGTGCTCATTATCGGAAATGGTCCGCCCCAACTCCCGACCACTGCTGTTGCGCGCCATAACCTCGCCGTATCCGGCGTATAACCAGCTGATTCCGAGCGTCGATTGCAGTCGGGTCGGCACCAAAACCGAAATAAGACCGAGCTTGCGGTCGAGATCCATCACCCGGTAAGAACTGGCGACCGTAACTTTGTTGATTTCCGTCAGCCCGGCGGGATTGAACAACTGCCCCGCGGCGTCGTTCGACAACCCATAATACGCGCCGCCCATCGCGGCCGGACGCGCCTGCACCGCCATTTTTAAAAACGATCCGGCATAACCGCCGTCCTCGGCTTCGGCAAAAGCACTCTGGCCGGCGCATACCAGAAGCAGTACTATGATATACATATGTTTTTTCATTGTCGCACCTATGGTATAATGGCCAGTTTGCCCCAGTTAACGCCACCTGTGGAATACTCCACTTTGAAATAATAAATACCGGCGGCTGCGGCGTCCCCGCGGCCGTTGCGGCCATCCCAGGAATCGGTGGAATAGGTCGCCTCCTCTCCGCCTTCGCGGTATTCGTTATCCACCGCAGTCTTAACCAGATTCATCGCAAAGTCATAAATTTTAATCGTCACATATCCGCTCTGCTTCATCGGATAATTGAAATACACCAATCCCTGATTGATCGGCGAAAACGGCACCGGGTAGGCGAAAACCTCCTGATCAAGTTTGACCCGGTACAAATCCCAATCGGGATTCTCCGGGTATGCCAGGAAATCTTCCAGCGCCACTTTAGCCGCTCCCATCGTCGTGCCGACCCAGAGCGTATCGTTGATCACTTTCACCGCCACCACCCATTCCGAAGTATCGATCGTGACATTATCCTGCTGGGGATTCGATGTTACCAGCGTTCCGGTGATCTCCGACGTAATCCAACTTGCGCCCAGATCATCGGAGAATCGCAAACCGTCCGATGTCGCCATGAACACCAGCGAATCAGAGAATTCGAAATTCCACACCACCGTCCCGGAATCGACCCGGTTCCAATTCTTGCCGTTTAACTCGGAATAAAACACGCCATGATACTGGCCGTCTGAATTGGGTCGGGAATGGGCCCAAATGAGCGGTTCCCCCTCGGGTAATACCTGCAATCCCAGTACCGGTATCCATCCCCCGGAAAGCTGAGCCGAGGTAATGACACGGGCGCTATCCTGCCGGATATGATTGGTATTGGCATACACTATCCGATATCTGCCGCTCGGAGGTGAAAGAGCAAAACCCTTGGTATCGGATCCGATATACAACGTGCTGTCAATGATATCGTAACAAAGAAGGTTGGCTCCGCCAAGGTTTACCAGAATATTCACACTGTCATTTATGGATTCACCGGATCGGTACCCCCAGGAAAACTCGGCCAAACGCTGATTATATATGTTCTTACCGGTCAACCCGACAAAGGCATTTAAAAAATCAATATCGTAGTAAGGTGTATCCAGAGGCGTGACGACATTGCGCCATTTCGAGTCAACCTCAACCTGAGTGGCAAAGGTTTTTCCGGTATCCATGGAGATATATACGGTGTAGTTGCCATCAATAGTTAGTGGATGATTGATCGACCAATACCTGATGTCTGTTAACACACCCAGCGAATCGTAAATTTCCTGCATGCGGACCCGATAACTGCGGGCGCCTGACGTGTCATCCTCGGGAAACACGAAATACTGCAAAGAATCGAAACCGCCGATACCGTCAGGATACATCGCCACCAGTCCGGAATCGGTTCCGACCCAGAGACGATCATACAACGTATCCGGCGCCAGACTATGGGCGATATTGCGCCCGCTGGCAAGAGTCGCCTCCAGCGTATCAAGCGTCACTTTTTCCCAGGTCAATCCGGTATCGGGTGTGCGATACAATCCTCCCTCGTATGCCGCCATATACAGCATGTCATCGAATTCCGCGAACTCCTTGGCATACGTATTCGAGCTTTCGAGATCAAACACCGGATCATCTATTTTGGCAAACGTCATTCCCATGTCATCCGACACCGCCAGCCCCGTGCCGTTTCCGTTGAGAGAATCATACGTCCCGGCAAATAACTTCCCGCCCAGGAAATACGCCGCATACACGCCTCTTCCGGGAAGACCGTCGGATTCAAATGTAGAGTGATACAATTCTGTGTTATTCTCGTCATACTCCAGTTTCGTCAGGCCGTTATCACCGCAGATAAAAAGAGTAGTATCGACTTTAATAGTACTCGATACATAGTTCGATGCCGGTTTCGCCCAGGGTTTGATCCATACCATTCTTTTCAATCCATTGGCGGAACCGGCCCACACCACCACCGAATCGGTATGCAGGGTATCAACAATGACTGAAAAGTAACGCGTGGCCAGCGACGGTGCACTTCCCGAAGTATCCGCAATGGAGTCATACCTCGTGGCATAGTACTCGATCCAGGTTTCTCCGAAGTCGAAACTGCCGAACAGCCCACCCGCCTTGGACGTAGCGAAAATGATACTGTCCGCGCCGTCGATATCATAGACTTCGTGATCGGGGCCATACAAACCGGGCAGGGTCAACCCCATCGGCATGATCGTATCGAATGTGAATCCCTCGTCCTCGGTGTAGGTCAGACCATCGGCATATCCCACCGACATATCGCCGACCATAATGCTGTGCAAAGTCGCCAGCCAGAGTCGGTCGCCGATATCATCCCCGGCCGAATAAATGGCTGAAATGCCGTCGGAAACCAGTCCGTTGGTGCTATTATAGGTGAGCCAGGTGACTCCGCCGTCGCGGGAAAAACAGACTCCCGCGCCGGTTGTCATCCAGACCCCCCCCTTGTGATAGACAATATCCGTAATGGCATTATCCGCCAGCCCCCGGTCCTCATAGGGTTCATCGAAGGTTTTCATGACCACCGTGGCCAGAGCCGCCGGCGCCAGCAAAACCAGTAACAAAATCAGTGTGTTTTTGCGCATATTCACCCAAAAAAACAGCCAAGACTTTATAATAAAGTTTGGCCGACGTTACTGCATTAAAAACAAAAGGTATTCCACTCTTTGCGATTTAATCTCGATATCGACAGTCGCTGTGACACCTCCAATTTTTGCAAACATAGCCAATATGGCCATATAAGTCAAGCAGATAAACACCACACGGTTACTCTTTATAAGATACGAACGCCGATTAGTTCCCGTTTAACGCGATTTAACTGTCCGCAATACCAATACAAAATGGTACGGTTAAGCCGCATCACCTTTTCATTCAAACGAAAACATGTAAAATGTTTGACAAATGTCCTCCCGCGCCGTTACTTAGGGTAATATCACATTAACCGGCTGAGGTGATTGCAATATGAAGAGAATTATCCCCGCAATGATAATGGCCCTGGGAGCGCTGATCGCCGTTCTGGCAGTTTTACCCGGCTGCGACGATTTGATCACACAATACAATTATGACACCACGTTCATCACGATTCAGGACAGCACCTGTGTGGCGGCGTGCCATTCCGATGCCAATATGGATATGCTGATTGCCATCCGCCAGTGGGAACACTCTCGTCATTCCTCGGACAGCCTGATCGATTTCGATGAGTTTGGGCTGGGTCTGGAAAATACCAAAACCTGCGGCCCACAGTGTCATAATCAGGAGGGCTTTATCACCTCATTGCAATCCTCGGTCGATGAAATTGAATTCCCGCTTGAAATCGGGTGCTTCTCCTGCCATGCTCCGCATACCTATTGGGAACTCGACTCTCTGCGCTATTACGACCCGGTGGTTCTGGCCGACGGTTTCACCTACAATCGCGGCAATTCCAATATCTGCGCCCTCTGTCATCAGGCGACTGCAACTGTCGCGTCGGCGATCACCGACCAAATCGACCTCCTGGATAGTGTCACAATCTACCCCTCATGGGCCGCGCACGCCTCCAATCAGGCGGATATGATGATGGGCACCGGCGGCTATGAATACGGGGCCGGCCCCGGCAATTCCGCCCATTATAACGCATCCGGATCGAATTGTGTGAAATGCCACATGAACGTCGCCATCGGATTCGAACTGGGCGGCCACAGCTTTACCATGGAAAGCGACGGCGATCAACTGGTCGAAGCCTGCAACGTCAGTGGATGTCATATCGGAAGTCCGCTCACCGGATTTACGGATGTCAGCGCCGATCAGACCAGTTTTATCGATTCCCTATCGATTTTACATACCGCCCTGGAAACAAAGGGTATAACCGACGACTATGCCGGAAAGATCGGAGATGCCGGTCTGGCCGGAGCGCTGTATAACTACCGTTTTATTATCAACGACGGAAGCAACGGCGTACACAATACCGATTACGCGCTGGGACTGATTCGCGAATCGCTGATATACCTTGATACGGCCACATCGCTCAACCCGTAAGCACTACGATTATCATAAAAAAAGGCCGCCACATCGGGCGGCCTTTTTATTTGTACCAGGTCCTATCAACCGGACTGAAACCGTTTGGTCAGCGCCGGGACGATTTCGAACAAATCACCGACAATGCCGAAAGTGGCAACCTTGAAAATCGGCGCATCCTTGTCGCGATTGATCGCGACAATTGTTTTTGACGTCTGCATCCCCACCAGATGCTGGATGGCGCCGGAAATACCAATGGCAAAATACAGCTTTGGATTGACCGTTTTCCCGGTTTGACCGACCTGGTGACGATACTCGGTCCACCCCGCGTCCACGATCGCCCGTGATGCGCCAAAGGCCGCCCCCAGCGAATTGGCCAGGCCCTTGATGACGTCGACATTATCCTGCGCGCGAATTCCGCGACCGGCCGCCACGATGATATCCGCCTCGGTCAGATTGACCGACTGGCCCGATTCCACCACCATTTCGTTCACCGCCATGCGGGATTCGAACAGGCCGCCATCAACAGACTCGACCGAAACCTCTCCGACTCCCGCACCGGCCTCATCGAATACCTTGGGACGCACCGTCGCAAACAGCACCGCATCTCCGGCCCTGGAAAAACTGAGAATGACATTGCCGCCGTACGCCGGACGGCTGAACGTCACCGCGTCGCCGTCGGCCTTGACACCGACAATATCGGAGACCATCGCGCCGTTATTCAGCGCCGCCAGACGCGCCATCAGAGCCTTACCGTAAAAGGTCGCCGAAGCCAGCACCACCCGGGGTTGATATTTCCTGATCAGTTCCGTTATTACTCTGGCGTAGACTTCATCGTTGTAATATTTCAGCGCCGGATTGGCAACCGCCAGCACTTTGCCGCCACCGTGCGACGCCAGTTCACCGGCCGGTCCTTCAGCGTTCTCGGCAAGTATGGCGGTGGTCAGTTCACCGCCCAGTTTCTGCGCCACGGTTATCAATTCCAGGCTGACATTCGCCAGTTTGCCGTCCTTTTGCTCGGCAATCGCAAGAATCGGTATGCTCATCGCGAAAGTCCTTCCTTTATCTCAGCCTGCCTGCGTGCGATCGCCATGATTTCCGTCAGGGGAACACCGCTGGTTTCGGCGGCGCGAACGCAGTCGTCATATTCCGGCTGAATCTTGATTCCTTCTTTCACTGTCAACAATTTCACCCGTATCGGACCGTAATCGGTGTCGATGGTGTCCATCCGACGGTCCAAAACCAGGCGACCGACCGACCGGATGCGAATCCCGGCGGTGGTGGTTTCCGAGAATATAATATCGCTCAGGGGCTCAACCAAGTCCTTTTTACACAGAACCGTCAGGAGACTGCCCGGGCGGTTTTTCTTCATGAAAACCGGTGTAATGTACACTTCCCGCGCCCCGGCGGCATACAACTTTTCAAACAGGTAGCCAATCACCTGCGGATTCATATCATCGATATTGGTTTCCAGTATCTCGATGGCGTCATGGATCGGTGCGGATGTGGTCTCCGCCAGAATCACTCGTAAAAAATTGGGGCAGTCTTCATAGTCTTTGGTTCCCGCGCCATGACCGGTTTGTAGCATGCGATACGGCGGGATTTTTTCCCTGCCGCCGAACCGTTCCACCAGTGTCGTCACGATCGCCGCGCCGGTGGGCGTGACCCGTTCCCCCGGACGGTCGGTCTGTTGCACCGGGAATCCTTTCAACAGCTCCACCGTCGCCGGGACCGGAATCGGTATCACCCCGTGCGCCGATTTGGTCACTCCTCTGCCGAGCGTGACCGGCGAACAGTACACGCGCTCGGGTTTGAAATAGTGCACACCGATAGCGCTTCCAACAATGTCTATAATGGCATCGAGACCGCCGACTTCATGAAAATGGATTTTCTCCGGCGATGAATCATGCACGTGCGCCTCCGCTTCGGCCAGCCGTTGAAAGATCGCCAATGAAAGCTCACGGACTTCATCCGGAAGCTGGGCCTTCTCGATAATCGCGGCGATATCCGCCAGATGACGATGCGTGTGCCCCTCATCGGTTTGTACGTCGATTCTGACCGCCGCGATACTGTGGCGGCCCAATTGTATTTTCTCCAGAGTATATCCGGTCACCGGCAGTTGTGCCAACTGCTCCTGCAAATATTCGAACGGCATTCCCAATGATACCAGCGCCCCGAGCGTCATGTCACCGGCAATCCCGGCGAAGCAGTCAAAATACATTATCTTCATATTACCCTTTCGCTATACTCCGGCGGGCAATCATGGCCGCCGCAATCCCCGCCCCAAACCCGTTGTCGATATTCACCACTGTTACCCCCGACGCGCAGGAATTCAGCATCGCCAACAGGGCCGCCAACCCGTTCAGCGAGGCACCATACCCCACCGAGGTCGGCACGGCAATAACGGGAACGTCAACCAGTCCGCCGACCACCGACGGCAGGGCGCCCTCCATCCCGGCCACCGCGACAATGACCGAGGCCTTCACCAGCAGGTCGTGGCCGTCAAACAGACGATGAATACCCGCCACGCCGACATCGTACAACCGCTCCACCGGGCACCCCATCATCCATGCCGTCAAGGCCGCCTCCTCCGCCACCGGAATATCCGATGTTCCTCCGGAACACACCAGCACTATGGCCGACGTGGTCGGTTTCGGTTCTTTACGTCGGCCGCCGAACACAACCGCCATGCGGGCGTCGGGGAAGTACTGCGCCCCCCGGAATTTCTTCCGAATAGTCGTAACACGGTCTTGATCGAGGCGACTGATAATGACATCGCTCCCGCTGTGGTGAATGCGCTCGGCAATGGCGACAATCTGTCCGACGGTTTTGCCGGGGGCGTAGATGACTTCCGGCTGTCCCCGGCGTAACGTCCGATGATGATCGATACGGGCGAAATCAAGATTTTCCAGGGGCAGGTGTTTCAAACGTTCCACAACCTCCTCGTCGGACATCTTCCCCGCCCTGATTTGGTTAACCAGTTCCAGCAGTCGGTCTTTATCCATTGATATCTATCCGGTTTTGTTGAAGGTATTCGTTTAGAGACATTACGATGTCATCATACGATTCAACAGTCATTAATCGGCGGCGCAGTTCGGCCCCGCCGGTGAATCCCTTGGTATACCAGGCGAGATGTTTGCGTATCATGAACGACCCGCTCCGTTCGCCGTATTGCGCAATCATCCCCCGGGAGTGCTCCAGCGCCAGATCGATTTTCTCGCGGGGACCAAGATCGGGAATCTCCGTCCCGTCTTCGAGAAACCGTTCGATCCGTCGGAAGATATAGGGATTGCGCATTGCCGCCCGCCCGATCATGATTCCATCGCAACCGGTCTGCTCCAGCATGTCGCGAGCATCGTTCGGCGTGACAATATCCCCGTTGCCGATCACCGGGATGGAAACCTCCCGTTTCAGCAGGGTAATTTTGTTCCAGTCGGAATGGCCCGAGAAACCGTCGGTGCGAAAACGTGGATGCAGTGTCACCGCCGCAATCCCGATTCGCTCGGCCATTTTGCCCAGTTCGAGATACACCTCGGAATCGTTCGACCAGCCGCTTCGGATTTTAATCGTTACCGGCACGGCGGTGTTTTCAACCGCGGCGGCCATTAATTCCCCGGCCAGTGAAATATCTTTTAAAATTGCCGCACCGCCGTTTTTTTTGATGACTTTTTTAACCGGACATCCGAAATTAAGGTCTATAAGATCCGGCCTATGGTGCTGAATTTGGACGACGGCTTTGGCCATGTTTTCCGGTTTTGACCCAAACAGTTGAATGCCAATAGGATGCTCATCGGGCGTATGGTCCAGCATGGCGATGGTTTTCCCTTGTTCATAGACCATTCCGTCGGTGGAAATCATTTCGGTATAACAGACCGACGCACCGAACCGCCTGGCGATTAACCTGAAGGGGCGCTTGGAGATACCGGCAAGTGGCGCCAGCAGGAGCCGTCCGGAAATATTCAAGTTTCCGATTTGCATGCCGACAATATAACTAACCTGATCTTGTTAAGCAAGATAGACAGAGTCGTATAAGTCACGATAAGAGAAACAATTGCCAGATAAACCGGAGTAAGCCCTATGTTCACAGCACACGACGGAGAAAGAGAGACGAAAGGAGTCTCGTATGCCTGAAATCGTCGTAAAATACGAAGACAAAATCATAGAACGAGTCGTGTCCGAGAAAAAACGGATCAGTATCGGACGAACACATGATAATGACATTGTTCTGGATAACCGCGGGGTGTCACGCAAACACGCGCAGATCGAATTCAACGACAATGCCGCCGTCATCATCGACAATGAGTCGTTGAACGGCACCTTTGTCAACAATCGCAAGATCTCCGAGGAGCTTCTGCGCGACGGCGATACGATCACCATCGGCAAGTACAGCCTGACCTATCATACCGAAGTCAGCCATATGCCGTCCAACGCCAGTATGGACGGAACCATGGTGCTGAATACCAAAAAACAGAAAGACCTTCTGCAACAGGACAAATTCGACCGGGAAATCGTCATCCGTATGGGCGGTTCGGTTCTGGTCGGTGAGGAAAACACCGATTTTTCGGAGTATCCCATCGAACGCAACGTCACCACCATCGGCAAAGCCAAATTTGTTCATATTCACGCCAGAGGATTCATGCTCTCCGGTATTCAGGCCAAGATCGTCAAAGAAAACGAACAGTGTTCCCTGGTCAACCTTGGCCGCAAAGGGAAAGTCAAACTCAACGGAGAAGATGTCGAGAGCCAACTCCTCAAAAACGGTGATATCGTACAGGTGGGAAAATCCGTGTACCGTTTTGTGGAAGGACGCCAATAAATGCGAATCGCCATTATATCGGATGTACACGCCAATCTCGAAGCATTGGAACAAGTCCTGCGGGACAGCGAGAAGCAGGGAGTCGAAATCATTCATTTTATCGGGGATGCGGTTGGCTATGGCTGTAATCCCGATGAATGCGTGAAACTGCTGGTGAAGCACTGTGATATCAAACTGCTCGGAAACCACGATTACGTGGCGCTGGGGCTGGAGTCCACCGAGGCGTTCAACAAGGCCGCTCAGGAGGCGCTGAGCTGGACACAAAACACCATCTCGGAGAAGACCCTGGAGATTCTCGCGGATTTCGAGCTTGAGGCCGATTATCTTGACTATCATCTGGTCCACGCCACACCGGACCATCCGGACAGATGGCAGTACCTGTTCGATACCATCGAGGCCCGCGAGCAGTTCAGGCACTTCACGCAATCGATCTGCCTGATCGGGCACTCTCATTTCCCGTCGATCTTTGTGCAGAACGGCGACGGCGCGGTTACGATGCACATGAAAAGCGCCATGCAGTGCCAACCTGATCGTCGGTACATCGTCAACGTCGGTTCCGTCGGACAGCCCCGTGACAAAGACAATCGGGCCTGCTACGTCATAATCGACACGGACGCCAACAAAATACTGTTCCGGCGCGTCGCCTATGATATCGACGCCACCCAGGCAAAAATGCGCAAGGCGCGGCTTCCGGAATTCCTCATCGAACGTCTCGCCGCGGGAGTGTAACGACACCATGTTACAGAAGTACTCATCATATGTCCTCTGTCTGTTGATCTCCATCCTCGTGGTGGCGCTCTACATCAACGACTTTTCTCCGCTGGTTTCCCTGGAACGCAAACTGCACGACCTGTTGTATTCGTTTCGGGGCGATCAGACCTTCCACTCCAACATCGTTCTGGTCGATATCGACGACCGGACGCTCGATGAGTACGGTGACTGGCCCTGGCATCGCGACCGTGTCGCCGATCTGCTGGCGGCCGTGGGCAGCGGCAACCCCAAGACCGTTTTGCTCGACATCCTCTACCTGCCTGATACGGAAGAAGACACCGCCGGATATACCGGCATTCTGGCCGGCCAGATGTCATGGATAAAAAACGTCATCCTGCCGTATGAAATCAGCCGTGCGGAATTTCGGACCGTTCGTATCTCGACGCCGCCGCAGTTGTACCGGTTCTCTGTCAAGGTCAACGACGATCTCGGCGTCCTCGATGAAAACAGCACGACTCTGGCTCACAAAGTATTCATGCCGCCCGACCAGCTGTGCGATAATGCCGGCGGGATGGGATTTCGGCTGACCGGTTATGACAATGACCGCAAGGTCCGCTGGCAACCGCTGGTGATGTACTATGAGGGATATTATTACCCGTCGGTTGAACTCATGACCGCCGCCGCCTATCTGGGCGTCCAGCCGGAGATGATTACCGTCTACGGCGGAGAGAAAATCACCCTCGGCGGCCGGGAAATCCCTACCAACGAACGCACCGAAATGTACATCAATTTCAATCGGCCGGGCGAATCATTCCGCCGCATGTCCGCCGCCGAAGTCCTGAACGAAGCGGTCGATTTTTCCGCGTTCACCGACAAGCTGGTCATTGTCCACATAACCGCCGAACGATACGCTGACGCCTGCCGAACCCCGGTTAGCGACAAAATGTGGTGTGCCGTGAAAACGGCCAATGTCATCGAAAATATCATCCATAACAATTTCATAACGCGGTATGATTCCTCCCCCGGTATCGACATGCTGATCTTGTTCGCGCTGGGCGGCATCTTCGCCTTTATCTTGCCCCGGGTATCGCTAACCTATCGTCTGATTATCCTGATGGTGAGCATGTTTATTCTGGCAAACCTGACTTTCGTCCTGTTCAATTCATACAGCATTCAAACGCGTTTCCTGTATATCGGCCTGGAGCTGATGTTACTGCTCCTGGCCGGCCCGTTTTTGGACGATGAATTCCTGGCGCGGTTTTCCGACAAACAGTCGGTCAAAACCAAAAATACGCGACTGCCCGAAATACGGCAATTACCAGGACAATCCGAAAAACCGGCGCGGGCCTCGGCACCCAAAGCGATTCAGGAAACGGTTAAAATGGATCATACGCCTCCGCCGTCAAATACCGCGATGTATGCCCATACGCAGGCCGCGGAAACGTCGGACATGGACAAAGCCACCGAGGCGTTTACGGCAACCCCACCCCCGAAAAACCCGCCCCCCACACCGAATACCATCATACCGGCAACGGTCGGGACTACCGCCAAACCGCCGTCCGGCAAAATACCGCAACCAACCCCGGTTCAGTCGGTTGAGTATAATAACGTGGTTTTCGATGACAGCCGGCCGATCGAAGACCAACAACCGGTCCAAAATGACAGCGCGGCATTCACACCGTCCGGCGGCATTCCGCAAATCAAGCAGCTGGGACGCTACCAGGTCAGTGACGTGGTCGGCAAAGGCGCCATGGGGATGGTCTACAAGGGAATCGATCCCGCTATCAACCGCAATGTCGCCCTCAAAACCATTCGCCTCGATTTTGTCAATGATCCGGCGGAACTGGAAGAACTCAAGGAACGGCTGTTCCGCGAAGCCCAGGCCGCGGGGATGCTGTCGCATCCGAATATCGTGACGATTTACGACGTCGGGACCGAACAGAATTTGCAGTATATCGCAATGGAATACCTTGAGGGGCAAACGCTCGAAGAGATGATCCGTCGCAAGGTCAAATTCAATTATCGCATTATCGCGCAGATTATCACGCAAATCTGCAATGCCCTGACCTATGCCCACAATCAGGGTATCGTGCACCGCGACATCAAACCGGCCAATATCATGGTGCGCAGTGATTACACGGTCAAGGTGATGGATTTCGGCATCGCCCGTCTGGACTCCTCCTCCATGACCCGCACCGGGATCGCGATGGGAACACCCAACTACATCTCACCCGAACAACTGCAGGGACGCCCGGTCGACAGCCGGACCGATATCTTCAGTCTCGGAGTGATGATGTATGAAATGCTGGTGTACCGACGTCCCTTCCGCGGGGAAAATCTGACCTCGCTGATATACAGCATTGTCAACAGCGAACCGCCGCCCCCGTCGGAAATCGACAAGAGTGTCCCGCATTTGTTTGATCGCGTGATTGAACGGGCGTTAAAGAAAAATCCGGAGGAGCGGTATCAGAAAGCGGCCGATGTCGCCAATGCGCTGGCCGACTTTATCGATTCCTTCAGTTCCAAAAACAGCGCCAGGGTCTGATCCGCACCGCTACTCGTCGTCCTGCGGACCGTCCTCAGGCCTGATAATATCTTCCGCCAGGGAAAGCGCCACCCCGGAAAGCATCACTTCCACTCCCAGTTTGGTAAAATCGCTGGAAATCAGCTTGCGGTCCAGCGCGGCGTAGAGGGAACACGAGGCCCCGCGCTCGACCACCAGTCCGGAAAGCTGTTTTTCCCGTTCGGCCACGAACGTGACCTCGCCCAGCTCTTCGGAAATGACAAAACCGGTGCAGTTATGCAACTGCAAATGCGAGTTACCGGTGTACACCACCACCAGCATTCCCCGCGCCGGCCCCAGCATGATTTCGGGGTAGATTTCCAGAATCAGGACCCGTTTCTCAGCCGGATTGGCGATTCTCAGCCGATAATGATCCTGTTCCTTGATTGACTTCTCAGCGTTGAGGATGGCGGCTATGCGGTCAATGTTTTCGTCGGTTATGTTACTCATGTTTCTTGTTGTCGGAACCGGCGTTGTCCTTATCAGGATTCTCAATGCCGGATTTTATTTCCTTCTGGGTATCTTTCACGGCGCTTTTAAACTCCCGGATACCCTTGCCCAACCCCTGAGCGATTTCTGGAAGGCGTTTGGCACCGAACAAAAGCAGGATGACCAGAAAGATAAGTGCTATTTCCCAGGGACCCATTCCAAACATATCAACCTCTTTTCGTCATTGGTTTGTTTGCCGTCTCACCCTCATCACCCGGTTTGCTCAAAGCGCAAACAGTAACGGTATTTCACTATTAAACGGTAATTCGCCGGTAAAGTTTATCCGATCTTCATCCCCGCCTTAGATATACCACCAGCGGAAATACACGATCACCAGAAGCACCAGCAGCGCCGACATGAAATTAATCTTGAAACTCATTCCGAACGTCAGCGAGATGGAATACAATTCCACCCGGGTCGTCTCGAAGCCGATCGTCACCGACCGGGAAAACAACGTCTTCGCCGCCCCCGGTGGAAGGTACGAGCCGATCAACTCGCCGAGAAATCCGCCGATAATCGCACCCAGCAGAAGCGCCACGATAATGAATGTCAGTTCACGCTTTTTCAACGTTCACCCCCCGCCGGCAAAAAGCCCGAATCGATTCGAACAGCCGCAGACCGTCATCAGAACCCAGAATGCGCTCCATTGCCCGTTCCGGATGCGGCATCATGCCGAGCACGTTCCCTTCGCGGTTGGTGATTCCCGCGATATTGTCGGCTGAACCGTTGGGATTGCTTTCGGCGGTTATGTTTCCCTGGCGATCGCAATAACGAAACACCACCTGGTTGTGTGCATTCAACGTTTGCAAATCGCCCTGAAAATTATAATAGTTGCCATCCTTGTGCGCAATGGGGATTTTTAACACGTCGCCGATTTGGCAAGCGGAGGTAAACGGCAGATCGTTGCGCTCGACCCGCACATAGATATGCTTACAGGAGAATCGCAGATGATCATTGCGCATCAACGCTCCCGGCAAAAGTCGTGACTCCACCAGAACCTGGAAACCGTTGCAAATGCCCATCACCAACCCACCGCCCGAGGCAAATTTGACCACCGACTGCATAATCGGCGAAAACCGTGCGATCGCCCCGGACCGGAGATAATCGCCGTGCGCGAATCCGCCCGGTAAAATGACCACGTCGCACCCAAGCAGATCGGTCGACTGATGCCAGAGAAATTCCACGTCCTCGCCGACCAGCTTCGCGGCGGCATAGGCGTCATAGTCGCAATTGGAACCGGGAAAGGTCACCACCCCGAATTTCATTATGTATACTCCACACTGAAATCTTCTATGACCGGGTTGGCCAAAAGCTTACGGCAGATTTCCTCGACCTTGCCGCTCAGATCACCGTTGCCGTCGGCCAGTTCCAGTTCGAAAAAGCGACCGGAACGCACTCCCTCCACAACATCATAGCCCATGTTCAAAATCGCCCGCTGAATCGTTACTCCCTGGGGATCGAGGACGCCCTCTTTCAACCGGACATATACGACCGCTTTTTTATTCTTCATCCGTCATCTCCATACGGTTTCGTTTTGATGCCTGTTTCCGCACCAGTCCGACCCCCAGATAAAAGAGCCGGTAGGCTTCGCGGACAAGCCCTATTATAATATATCCCGTCATAATAGGAAATAAGAAAAGTCTGGGACGAAACAGCACCAGCCCGGCCGCGGCGATAATAAACAGCAGTTTTATTCGACTCTTGCGGGTATTAAAATGATCCGGCATGGAATCGTATTCGATCTGTGACACCATCAACGCCGAAAAGAGAATAATCATCGTGGCAATATGCTGGGTATACTGCAGGCTCCCCCACACATGATAACTGAATATCACATAGGAAACCAGGGTCAGCGCCGCAATTGGCACCGGCAGGCCCAGAAATCCCTTCTTTTCCTCCGTGTCGGCCAGAAGATTAAAACGCGCCAGTCGGTAACTCGACGCCATGATATACACCACGCCGATAATCCAGCCCCATTTGCCCATATCATGCAGTTTCAGTGTATACAGCAGAAACGCCGGCGCCACCCCGAATGACAAAAAGTCGGCCAGCGAGTCCAACTCGATGCCGAAATCCGACGCCGATCCGGACAGCCGTGCCACTTTCCCGTCCAATAAATCCAGAAATCCGGCCAGAATAATCAGCCAGCAGGCGGTAATAACCTCCCCCTCATACGCCGACAGCAGGGACAAAAAGCCGCAAACGGCGTTGCCCATGGTAAACGTTCCGGGGAAAATGCCCTTGATATTACCGACCGGCATTATGACTCCTTTACTCTCCCGATTATGGTCAGTCCCGCCTTGACCCGGTCGCCCGCCTTGACCTGCACCTCGACATCCGCCGGAAGGAAAAACTCGGCGCGACTGCCGAAATGAATCATCCCGAAAATATCGCCGGCGGCAACTTCCTGATTGTCCTGCAGAGTGTATTCGATCCGACGGGCCAGAATCCCGGCGATGATTTTAAACACCAGCTTGCCGGAATTATGCGTCATGCCGACTTCCACGTTTTCGTTGTCCGATGAAGCCTTGTCCGTAAAGGCCTTGAAAAACCTGCCGGGATTGTAGCGGACATAGTCGATTCGACCGTCAATCGGAATCCGGTTGATATGCGGATCGAGTACCGATAAAAAGATCGAAATCTTGGTCGCCGTCCCACCGAGATAGTCGTTTTCAATCTCCTCGACCGCCAGCACTTTGCCGTCGGCGGTGGACAAAATCACTCCCGGTTGCGCTTGAATCGTGCGTGCCGGATTGCGATAGAAAAACGACAGAAATATGGTAATCATGGCAAACAGCACTGCCAGTACAAACAGCAGTTTCGAGTCCCGCCAGGCCGCCCCGAGGCAGCACAGCACCGCCAGCACCAGCGCAATCAGGATAAACTTCAGCCCGTACGAGGCAATCATTTGCCAAACACCCGCGTGAAAATCTTGTCGACATTTTTCAGGTAATAGTCCAGATCGAAGCACGCGTCGATTTCGGCCTTATCAAGAACGTTCCTGATCTCGGCATCGTCCAGAACCAGTTCCCGAAATCCCAGACCGCCCTGGTACGCTTTCATGGCGTTGCGTTGCACCATGCGGTAGGCCTTATCGCGGTCGCCGAGGACGTCGGTCAGTTTCAGCAAAAGTCGTTGCGAGAACACGATCCCGCCATAAATGAAAATATTATCGAGCATGCGTTGCGGATACACCGCCAGCCGATCGAGCACGTCGTTGAAAATCTTCAGCGCATAATCGACCGTGATCGCACTGTCGGGGATAATCACTCGTTCGGCGGAGCTGTGTGCGATATCCCGTTCATGCCAGAGCGGGATGTTTTCCATCGCCGTCACCGTAAAGCCCCGCATTAACCGCGCCAGTCCGGCCAGACGTTCCGCCGTAATCGGGTTTTTCTTATGCGGCATCGCCGATGATCCCTTCTGCCCCCTGGCGAACCCCTCCATGACCTCGCCGATTTCCGTCCGGTGCAGATTGCGGATTTCAGTGCCGAATTTCTCAAGGGTCGTAGCCAGAATCGCCAATGCGCTGATATACGACGCATGACGATCCCTTTGTATCACTTGCGTCGACACCTCGGCGACTTTCAAGCCCAAATGACGGCATACTCGCGTTTCGATTTTGGGATCGATATTTGCGAAATTGCCGACCGCACCGGAAATCGCCCCGACCCGCGTCTCCTCGGCCGCAATCCTAAACCGTTCCCGCCCGCGTTTCAATTCGGTATACCAGACTGCCAGTTTCAGCCCGAACGTGGTCGGCTCCGCCGCGACACCGTGCGTCCGGCCGATCATCGGAGTCTTTTTGTACTTCTTCGCCAGCCGTTTGATCTTGGTCAGCGCCTCGCCGATGCGCTTGTCGATCAGTTTCGCGGCCTTGGTCATTTGCAATGACAGCGCCGTATCGAGCATATCCGACGAGGTCATCCCGAAATGGATATATTTCGATTCCGGTCCGACAAACTCGCTGACCGAGGTTAAAAACGCGATCACGTCATGATTGGTCTCGGCCTCGATTTCATTGATCCGCTTGATATCGAAATCGGCCTTTTTCTTGATTGTCCGCCAGGCCGTCATCGGAATCTGTTTCATTTCGGCCATGGCGCGGCACACCGCCAGCTCGACTTCCAGCCAGTGGCGGAACTTGGATTCCTCAGACCAGAGCGCGCCCATTTCGGGCAGAGTGTATCGCGGTATCATCCCTTATTGACCTTTTCCCAGTCTTCGAGAAAACGCTTCAAACCGTTATCCGTCAGTGGATGCTTGATCAACTGCATGATAACCTTGAACGGAATGGTGGCGACATGCGCGCCCATCAGCGCCGCGTCGACCACGTGCAGCGGATTGCGAATCGACGCCACCAGGACCTCGGTATCGAATCCGTAGTTATTGTAAATCGTGACGATTTGCTGAATCAAATCCATCCCGACGTGCGAAATATCATCCAGACGCCCGACAAACGGCGACACGAACGTTCCGCCCGCCTTGGCGACCATTAACGCCTGCATCGGCGAAAAACAAAGTGTCGCATTGGTCATAATATGCCGTTCCGAAAGATGCTTGATGGCCTTGATACCGTCAAACGTACACGGAATCTTAATCGTGATATTATCCGCAATCCCGGCCAGATCCTCAGCCTCGTGTATCATCCCGGCGGTGTCCAGCGCCACCACTTCGGCCGACACCGGCCCTGAAACCACCTTGCAGATTTCGGCCAGTAGTTCCCGAAACGGCATGGTTTCTTTTGACAACAGCGACGGATTGGTGGTCACGCCATCCAGAATGCCGAGGGCGGCCGCTTCTTTGATTTCATCCAGATTGGCAGTGTCGATAAAGAATTTCATTGTGTTCTTCCTCGCAAGCTAATATCCCACTTCGACCAGATACAACCCTCTGGCCGGAGCAACCGATTTGACTCTGGTATGGTCGCCCGAAGCCATAATATCCTGAAATTGACTCAAAGTCAAGGGGTCCTTGTCATGGCATGCCAGCGTCATTGCCCCCACCAGCGAGCGCACCATCGTATGCAAAAACCGGCTGGCCCGGATGGTATAAATAAACAGTGACTGTTCGCGCCTCCAGACCGATTCGGTCACCTCGCAGTCGTTGTTTTCCTTCTGCGACGCCACCCGGCAGAACGCCGAAAAATCATGCCGCCCCAGAATCGTCTCCGCAATCGCCTGCATCGGTTCCAGCTGCAGATCATACGGATACTCCCAGCGATAATCGAAATAATGCGCCGTCTTTTTCAGGTCAATGACATACCGGTACTGCCGCCAGAGCGCCGCATAGCGGGAATTGAATTCCCTGGGAACCTCAAAAGCCTCAGTAATCAGGATCGTGCGCGGTAAATAGAAATTGATCGCGTCTTTGAACCGTTCGGTCGGCAGGTGATGATCGATATGAAAATTGGCCACCTGCCCCAGCGCATGCACGCCGGCATCGGTGCGCCCGGCGGCATACAGCGTGACTTTGAGTCCGGTCACCTTCTCAATCGCATCGGTGATTTTCCCCTGCACCGTGACCGCGTCCGGTTGATACTGCCAGCCGGCGAATCCGGACCCGTTATACTGAATATTCAGCCTGATATTGCGCTCCGACATGATCTCAATAATACCTCACCAGCACGAACAATGCCACTGCGATCACCGTCGAAAGCGTCATGAACAGCCAGTCGCGCGACGCAAACGCGAACACCCGGTAGGTGCTTCGCTCGGCCCCGCTGACATACCCGCGCGATTCGATCGCCAGCGCCAGATCATCGGCCCGACGGATCGCGGATTGAAACACCGGGATCAGTAAATAGATCAATTTTCTCGCCCGGGTTATAAGCCCCCCCGAAAAATCCACCCCGCGTACGATCTGGGCCTTGCGAATCGTGTCCATTTCCTCGGAAAGCACCGGAATCAGCCGCATCGCGATGAATAAAATCAATCCAAGATCATTGACCGGAACACGTAGGCGTCGCAGAGGTTTCAGCCAGCCCACAATCACTTCCGCCATGTCCGCCGGGACAATGGTCAGGGATAAAAAGAACGCTATCGTCACGAACACCAGCACCCGCAATGAGAAACTTACCGCCATATACACTCCCCCCTCGGTGAGACGCATCCCCCAGAACGACACCAGCGTGGCGGTCTCCCGCGCCGAGAAGATCAGGTGATAAATCGCCGTAATCGACACCAGAATAAGAAACGGGCGGACATTGCGCAGAATCGTCCGAAACGGAATATCAGAAAGGCGCAACAGGAAAATCAAACCCATAATCAGCGCCGAATAGAATAAAATCGAAGTGGTAAACAGCGACAACAGCATTACCAGAATGGCAAACAGCATCTTCCCTCGCGGATCGAGACGATGGCCGACCGAATCCGAGGGTTTATACTGGCCGATGATAAACTGCGTTTTCATTACTGACTGCTCGCGTAAGCGGTCAATCTACGCGGTGACAGCCGTTCTGTCAATCGTTTTACCGGCAATAAAAAAGGGCCGCCCGTTGCAGACGGCCCGATGTGCCGAAGCACAATGCGGTTTTATTTGAGGAAGATCATTTTTTTGGATTCGACGTTATTGCCTCTTTGTAAACGATAGAAATAGATGCCACTGGCGGTTTGACCGCCGTTGTCATCGCTTCCGTCCCAGACCACGCTGTAATTGCCCGGCCCCTGAACTTCATCGACCAGCGTCTTGACATGCTGACCGAGAATATTAATCACTTCCAGTTTCGTGCGGGCGGTGTTTTTGCCGCCGGTATTGTGCAGGGCATAACTGATTGTCGTGGTCGGATTGAACGGATTCGGGTAATTCTGCGCCAGCGAGAAGCTGTTGGGAATACTCGCAAAACCGCCGCCGTCGTAAATATCGGTGGTAACTCCCTCGAAGAAATCCATGATATGCGCCAGAACCGTGTCCCGGAAATCCCAGCGGGGCATTTCGTTTTGAATGTCTTCAAAACCAAAGTTAAAATACACCAGCTTGTATTCGACATTATAACAAATCGCCGAATAACCGCCGCCCTGAAAAGTCAAAGCCGGGACCGCACCATCAACCGGAATTATAGAAGCTGAGGCATCTATATCTTGATGAAATGATGAGGAATATCGCAGGTATAATGCACTTCCCAGTGGCGATCCCTCCACGCCCCTGTGATAGGGAGCAAAATACGTCGTGTTATATGCCGCATGCAAATACGTATCCAGAAACACCGAATCCTCGGCGTGAAGCTCGGTCGCGATCCGCTGACCGGTGATAAAGAGATTGCCGTGATTGTCAAGATAATCCGTGATGACATCGATATCCTCGCCGGTGATGACATTCGATGATGTTTCGCCGGTGAACCACACCGCCACGCGATAGTCGCTCAACGTGGTAAATGGTGGCGTCCCTTTGGCTTCCTTATCCCAGATATGCACCGGCAGTTTCAGCCGGTAAAAATCGCCATAATACTGCTGTTCGTACGATCCCCCCCGGTCGGCGTCGACCAGAAGAATCTGCGGCTTGCCGGCGATAATCTCCATCCCGAAACTGGCGCCGTACGCGCCGCCGTCAGATTCGACCGTCACGAAGAATGAATCAAATCGCGGTGTGATCGTATCCGGAATCATGAACGTAATCGGATTGGCGGGATTGCCGGCATTGAATCCATCTCCCGGGAAATTGTCGAATGAAAAATCGGGATTGACAAACGCAATCGCCGGATCATTGGAATTGAGAGTAATCACCGCATTGGATGCCGTCAGCCAGTCGTTCTGCAAATTGAAATAGAAACTAATCGTCTCCCCGGCTTCATAGATATCATTGCCGTTTTCATCATCGAAACCTATCGACGTAAACGTGAAATACGGTTGCGACCAGGTGACGTCCATGTTCGCGGTCATCAGCGAATCGGAATCGGAAATGTCCCAGACCGCCACCTTGGTGATTACGTCGCCGTAGCCCCGGCTGTTCGGCGTGGTCTTGTCGTCGAAATGCCGCGCATTGGTGAATCCGGGAAACGGATCGCCGCCGTCGCCCTTGCTGTTCAATGCATATTCCAGTTGAAAGAGCCCATCGGCCTGTTCCAGCGCCACATGATAATGTTCGGGATCGTCGTTGGAACCCATAAAACCGGAGCCGGCGGTCTCATCGACATGATAAATGCACAGCCCGCTTCCGGGAAGCGCGTTGTCGAAACCGACCTGCTGACGATTTTCAATCAGGAAATATTCCGTTCCGGTGTAATCGCCATCCGCCCAGAGTTTATAGGCCACCGGTTCGGTTTCGACTTGCGGAATCTCCACCCCGGTCATATTGCCGGGAATTTCCGTCGGCGTCAAATAGCCGAGCATCATCTTGCACCAGGCATCGAAATGAGCCGGTTTACGGGAATTGCCGTTGTAACTGCCGCCGGCCATCAGCGACCATTTGCCGAGACCGGCCGAGGTGAAATCAGTATCGGCAATATCATATAAGTCGGGAAGTCCAAGAAAGTGACCATACTCGTGGCAAAACACTCCGATCGGTGAAATGCCCTGAGAAATGGCCGATTCCTCCGGCTCACAGGTATACTTGTCAATCTTCACGCCGTCGGCTGTAACACTGTTCTGACCCAGCCACCACATGTGCGAATGGATTTCACTATCATTGCCGGACTCCTCATACCCCGTTCCGGCATGAACTATGAACAACCCGTCGACTTCACCATCCGGGTAGCCATCGGGGCCGCTGTAATCATACTGCGAAAAATCAATGTCATCATCGACCTGGGCAATGAGATCGATCGTCATTCCCTGTGTATTCGCCGGATATACCCCGCCGCCATGGCTTTCACCGGGGCCGACATAGTACGAATACAGCTTATCCATCCGGTACCAGCCGTAGATATCACCGATGATAAAAAACTTGCCGTAGGAATTTTCCATGTAAAACTCGGTCATGGAGCCGGTCGAATTGTAATTGCCGGTGGAAAACAGCACCGAATCGAACTGCGTCGTTGTCGCCGCCAGATATCCGTCGGTGTACTGCTTGTCGACGAAATCCACGAGCAGAACACATACCCGCACCGTGTCGACCGTATCGTCCTCGGCCCCCAGTGCCAGTGACCGCGAACGCATCCGCGCCGTGGGAGTATTCATGCCGCGCGCCTTGGCATCCTGCATGGCCGCGATATATGCATCGAGTCTGCCTTCATCGGCGAGTTTCTGCAGGACTTCATCCGATGGCTGCACGGCGTATGCTGAAGATAATCCCAGCAGGATTATCACCGCCAGCGCCGCTGCAATCCGATAACTATTCGCCCGTCTCATTGTATCATGCCTTTCTCACTGGATGTCTTCTCGAGACCATCTCGTAATCCTCTGGTTCCCTGCTCACTTGAGCATCAACATTTTCCTGGTCTGCACGCCGGAATCGGTTTTCAAACGATAGAAGTACATCCCCGATGCCACCGGCCGTCCGTTTTTGTCGACTCCGTCCCAGACAATACTCTGCGTCCCGGCCGCCATGGTTTCATCGAGAAGCGTCGTCACTTCCTGCCCCAGGACGTTGATCACGGTCAGTTCCACCGTCATGGTGCGCGGCAGATCGAATGCGATAACGGTGCTGGGATTGAACGGATTCGGGTAGTTCTGGTGCAGAACGAACGACTCCGGAAGTGAGCTGTAATAATCCTCGACCGAGGTTACACTGTGGTAACGCTGCAAGGCCCGTTGCACCGAAGCATACATATCGTTCATATCGGTTCCGACAACAAGCGCCAGCGCCAGTTCGACCGAATCTCCCGGGGCGAGAGTGTGAGGACCGCTGGTAAGAATCGTCAGGTAGTCACCGGCCGCATGTGTAGCAATGTCAATACCTGTCGACATAATATACGCATATTTGTCCTGATCCGTCAAGGACAGCTTGCCGTCGACGTTTTCCAGCGACAACGCCCCGGCCAGGTTCTCCAGCATCACCATTCCGGCCGCCGATGTCCCGCCGTTTTGATACAACAGGTTATGTTCGCCGTCATAACCGAGCAGGTCGCCGTCGTCATTCAGGTCGAAATCGGCCAGAAAACCGAAACGGAGGTTGCTGACCGGTTCATTGGTCTTGTTAATCAAAAAGTAGCGAACAATCAGGTATCCCTCTTCGCCCGGAGCATCGTAACTTGAAACGATCTGACGGACCGCAATCGGAATCGGGAACTCGGAAGCATTATCGACAAAGACCGCGTCACTGCGATAGCCGCCATCAATGGCGGGATTGCTTGCCGAAAGCGAGACGGTCGGAGTGAAATCGGACTGATCGGCGCGACCGAGACTGTCGCGAACCGACGACGACAACTGCAGGGCGTTGCGGCCGATAATAATCCCCGCTTCATACAGCAGGTTGGATGATCCGTCAAGCGTCAATCCCTTGCCACCAGCCGGGTAAATCGAATTGGCGCCGAGACCGAACTGGCCGAAATCGGTAACGGTAAACTGCACTCGCTCGGTGACATGCGTCAGCAACGTACCGTTCGGGGCGCGACCGACGGTCAATTCCGTGTAAAGCGTATCCTGGCCGCCATTGTTCGGAAAATCGATATACAATGTCAGATCGATCACCGTGCCGTGAATCAGGCTGTCGGACACCTGGATTTCAAACGGCACCACGTTCATCGCCTGCATGATCCCTTCCGGGAAAAAGAATCCCGCAATGTCGTTGCCGAATGTCACCCCGTCGGTGGTGGTTTCGATCCGGCCGGTAACCGTGTCGAGACCGCCGGTCGGAGCCGACAGCTTAACGAACAGGTTGGCGGCCTCGCCGGGATCGAGAATATTATCGCCCTGGATAATGCATTCTTCCACCATGAGTGACGGCAGCGCGGGCGTGGGCATGTACGACAGCGCCAGATCCGCATCCGGCAAACCGTATCCGTACACGTTGTCCTCGCCGGCTTCGCCCATGTCGCGCGCGGACAGGATGATCGCGGTTTTCACCTGCTCCACCGTGGCATCCGGGTTGTACTGACGCAACAGAGCCACCATGCCCGCGATAAACGGCGCGGCCATCGACGTGCCGGTCATGAGGTGATAACTGCTGTCCTTGTATGACGAATAAATCGAAACGCCCGGAGCCACGACTTCGGGTTTCTTCTGCGTCTGATCGCAGGCCGACGGTCCGCGGCTGGAAAAACCGGCGATAACATTATTGACATCATCAATGGCACCAACCGCAAACGTATTCAGCGGAGAGGTGGCGTTGTCGGCGGGAATACGAAGCGACGCCGAATCGGGACCTTCATTACCCGCGGCGAAAATCGTCACAATGCCGGCCGCCTCGACATTATCAATGGCCTGGCTGAACGTCTGATCGCATGGCGGAAACAGCGACTGCGGAACGCCCCAGCTGTTCAGGATCACGTCGGGAACGTCACTGACCGTATTGGGGTTGCCGTCGGGATCGATCGCCCACTGGAAGGCTTCCAGGATGTCCGAAACGGTGCGGCTCAACGTCTGCCCCTGATCGACCACCGCCGCGCATATCCATTCCGCGTCGGGCGCTACACCGAAGCTGTCGGACGGCGTACTACCGACCATGACACCCATGGTATGCGTGCCGTGGCCGGACTTATCGGACGGCACCGTGCCGGTTGCGTACGGGCCGAGAAAACAGGCGTTGAACGCGGCATGGTTGCCGCGCCAGTTGTGCGCCAGTGCCGGGTGCGTGCCCTCGACTCCGGTATCGAAATTGCACACCAGACGGCCCTTGCCGGTGATACCGCGACGCCAGACCGCCGGGATATTCAGCTTTTCCAGATGACTCGAAACGGCGCTGGCAGTCTTGGCGACAGCCGCGTTTTCGACGGGTCTGATATAATCGAGATGCGCATCCTGAATGATCGATGTCACTCCCGGAAGACTCGACAACTGCGCAATCTTGGCCAGCGGAATTTCGAAAGCCAGGGCCGGGGCAACCCAGAATTCCTTTATGGAAGCATCGTTATGAATCTGTTTGACCTGGTTTTTAAGTGAGGAAAGCAAACCGGAATTGGCGGACTTCAGATGTTCGATAACGGCGGCATGACGAGCCTTGAACGTGGATGAAGACGCCGAACCCAGCCGCTGGACATCGCGATTGACATCGAACGCGTCGGCAAACAGCACCACTGAAACCAGCGAGTCGGCATTGGCCTGATCCACCCGTGAAAGCACATCCAACAGTGACGGAGACATTTCGGCGGCGTGCGACACCGCAATTATGAGAAGTCCGAACAGAAGCGCAGAGGCTATTCTATTGATTGCTATGCTATTCATCTTTCCTCCTCAAATAAAACCATATCCCATTTGAGCAAGGAATGTGCCATCAGAGAAAGATCAAAAATAGAGGGGATAGTATGAAAATCCCTGCACATCTCATATCAAGAAAACCACCATATCACATTGTTATCCAACAGGATAAGAAATAATGACAATTCTGTATAAAAAGTGATCGCTACTGCCATAATCGAACCACCACTCTGCATGGCTATGCGCAGAAATGCAAACACGAAATGAATTGCACAGTCAAAGCGTTATTGATAAAAGGCAATCGGCTATGTATCTTTGGAAAGACACATGAGTAAATTGACCGATAGTATTGCATCCCGGCCGTATCTGGCCGTCCTGGCGATTGGGCTGGTCGTCCGGCTCGTATACCTTCTCTATTATATACATGGACCGGAATGGGATCGGTTGCTGGTCGATTCGCTGTTTCATCACCGCTGGGCGATGGTTATCGCTGGTGGGGATATACTCGGCGGCGAGGTGTTTTTCCGCGCACCCCTCTATATCTACCTATTGGGTCTGCTGTATGGAATATTCGGTCATGCCATTCTGGTCGGACGGATTTTCGGGCATCTGGTCGGACTGATCGCCGTCCTGTTGACGTATCAGCTGGCCGATCGCCTGTTTACCAGGCGAGTCGCAATCGTGGCGGGAATCCTGCATGCCCTCTACCCGCTTGCCGTTTATTTCGAAAGCGAGCTTCTGGTCGACAGCCTGTTTACCATGCTGACAGAACTGTCGTTGCTCTGTCTTCTTATTGCCGGTGAACGAAAAACCATACGATGGTATTTCATCACCGGTGTGGTAATCGGCCTGGCCGCCATCACCCGCCCGGTTATTCTGGGACTGGTGCCGGTGTATCTGATATGGATTCTGTTCGACCGGGAAAAATCCGCCGGGTATTTGAGACCGATCGGCGCCATGATACTGGGGATGCTCCTGCTGATTTTCCCGATAACAATCAGAAATCACGCGGTCGGCGATGATCTCGTTTTGATCTCAGCATCGGGAGGCGTGAATTTCTACATCGGCAACAATCCCGACGCCGACGGATTAACCGCGGCCATGCCCCCGCCGCTGGGCGCCAACTGGCGGATTCAGGACATTACCTATCTCGCCGAACAGGATCTCGGTCGGGAATTGAAACCGTCGGAAGTCTCATCCTATTGGACGCATCAGGCCCTGCACTGGATCACAGAGCATCCGGGCGATTTCCTTCGCCTGTATCTGAAGAAGCTGTACTATGCGGCAAATAATTACGAAGTGGCGAATAACCGCAACCTGCGATTGTTTTTTGATAGCAACCCGGTCGTGAAATTCATCCCGCTGAATTTCGCCGTGCTGGTCTTTTTGGCAACTATCGGAGTGATGCTTTCATTCGGCAACCGACGTGCGCGCCTGATTCTTCTGTATCTTGTCTGGTATCTGCTGACGATTGCCGGCTTCTTCATTAACGCCCGGTTCCGCCTGCCGATCCTCCCCCTGCTCATGATACTCGCGGCGAACGGCGCAGTCGGATTGGTGCAATTCGCAATGAAACGGCAACATATCACAAGGCACATCGCCGCCATTGTTGCCGGGGTGTTACTGGTTCTGCTGTCCTGTTCCAATTGGTACCATTACCATGCCGATGATTCCTCCGGTGGCTTGTTCAATCAGGCTAATTATGACCTCGCACACGGACAGACGGATGAGGCAATTGCCCGGTACAAGCACATCCTGTCAGAATATCCGGACTACCCGGAAGCCGCCCTCAATTGCGGCGCGGCGTATTTGAAAACGGGCAACGGTGATTCGGCAATGGCTTATTTCCGCCGTGAACTGGAATCATTTCCCGCCAATGCGCGGGCGCTGAGTAATATCGCGTCGTTGTACTATGTGCAGGGGCAATTCGATTCCGCCCGGTATTATGCCGAGGCGGCCATACGTTCGACACCATACCTGGTCGATCCCTATCTGGTCGGACTGCGAACCGCCGCGGCGGTCGATGACACGTCGGCATTTCATGCCATGTTGCAACGGGCGGAAAAATCCGTATTCAATCCGATTCGCATGTATCTTGATGCGGGCATGATTTTTTCCGAGTGGCAAATGCCCGACAGCGCCGAGTTGTATTTGCGTCGCGTTTTGGAGGCCGATAATCCGGCCCCGGAAACCGATGACGCCGCCTTTGACTGGACGACGGCCGCGACCGGAGCGGACTCGGATGCGCTGAAAGCCCGCGCCGCCTATCAACTGGGATACCTGCTCGGCAGGCAGAACCGATTGAATGAGTCGATCGCCATGAGTGCCCGGGCCATTGCACTGGACAGCGGCCTTATCGAGGCGTATGTCAATCTGGCCAGCGGGTATCTGGCCGCCGATCAACGGGCGAACGCCCGGCGCATTGTCGATCTGGCGCAACGACGATTCCCTGGCAATGCATTGATCGCTGAACTTGCCCGCCGTATCCCATAAAAAAAGACCGGAGACACGTGAATGTCTCCGGCCTGATGTATTCGCGAAAAGACCGCTTAGTAATCCGAGATAATCGCGTTAGCCTCATCGGTAAGCCGGCGGTTATCTTCGATATCCTGCTGAATACTGCGCAATTTCTGCACGCTGACTTGCGCGTCGGCGGTTCGATCCATCTTGCCGGTCTGCAAAAACGGCTGAACCGTCAACCAGTCCATCGTCTCATTAAAGATTTTCTGTGCCGTAATCGAATCAATGGCAAGCAGATTGAACGAGTAATGTATGGTCTTATACACCTGCGTCTTTCTCGCACAGGCGACGACTCTACCTTGATAATTGCCAAGATCGTAACCTACAGTATCGTGTATGGATATGTACTCATATAGCGCTTTTGAGGCCCCATCCTTCACTACATAGCCCACTTCGGGAAGTGCCCACAATGTATCCATCCAGGGATTTATACCCGGATACCAAATATACCGATCCTTCAACATTGCAGAATCAATAGCGAAATCGAATAGTGCTGTATCTATTTCTGGTGTTGCAGGCATGTCAAACATGTAAGGATTCGACAATGCATGTGCGCCAATGAAATCTTCAATACGTCTGTAATACAGTGGATTCTCAAGACTTCCCAGAGGCCAGCATCCCCAGGTAGTATACCAGATGCCGTCAATGCCGAAGTACTCTGCATAAGTCGATGGGATATTTTGAAAAAACGGGCGGAATAAGTAGTTCTTGGCTTCATAAAAAGGCCCGCGAAGCATTGACCAGGCACTCATGCCGGAATTCAGTCCGCTAACGACAAATGATGTAATATACTGGGCGTTGTTTGCTGAACCAACTGGCAAAGAAAAATCCATTGCACTACCGGCATCATCTTTCGTAATGATAATAACCTTGTGCCGGAGAATGTCGGTTAGTTTGACATTCGGGACACCATCAGATGCAAAATCCTTAATATTTCCGGGGGCAAAGTAATCCTGTGTCGTTAAGAACAAGCTGTACCTTAATAATGCCCCGTTAATAGTGTCGTTTGGCAAAAGGTTTTCACTATCAAAACAACCCGGCTTCCAGGCATTAGCCAGATTACTGTAGACATCTTTCAACATAATGCCATCATATATGGGATAGCTGGTGTTATACTTGTATATTGGCGCGTTAATACCCAAATAAAGGGACTTGTAATTCGACCAGTCAAGCAGAATAATATCCCGTTCGTATTTGGGTTCCACAACACTGATCCAGCGAAAGTCCGGGGCATTATCAGGCACCTTCGAATCGTCGCGCGCCTGACAGGTAAAGAAGAAATATCTCTGTCGGGTAATGGCTTTAACCGAATCCGGCGACGGATCCTTGCGGAACGCGTCATAAATTCTAGCCCTTTCCACGTCATACAACCAGCCATTCGATTCTTCCACCAGATAGGTTTCGGGATCGACCATCGGGAGACTATCGAGCAGGTACAGAGAATCTTCCGGTAAAGCCGTCGAATCTATTTCACCATAAACACCGAGTAACAACGTATCCCATGTCCCCAGATCGAAACGGCGGAGGTCCTGGTTGGTCACTTCGACCGGATAATACTCATAAACCGGGGTGATCGTGGTCTCCGGCGGTGTCACCGTGGTATTGATGGCAGTATCCGCGGAAACCATGCGGGCCAGGGTATCCCCCTCCAGATAATAATGGCCGTAATCATCGACGAAATACGCCTGTAGGTAATTCTCGTTTAGAAACTCCATTTCCAGACTGTCATACGGTCCGTAGAATTTCCACCGGTACTCAAACGGCGGGGCATCACGCGGATAATCCACCGGATCGGTCGCCGACCATTTGATTTCGATACCCGGCAAAATACCATCAGAAGACTGCGCATTGATAAACGGACTGCCGATGCTGTAAAAATTGACTTTCGTTACCGGGAAATGGTTGTTTTTACGAAACATGCGATAGATGATATCGGATTCTTCGCCGAGATTGTCGATCGCCTGCAAAAAGACATACGATGAAACAAACTTGCGCACCGGATCCTTCACATCGGCCGACATGTTCACTTTGGCATTGGAATTGGGATTTTCCAGGGTGACTTCCAGTACGGTCCAATCGATATCTGCCTTGTTGCCGTAAATATACCCGAGCGGATCCCCGCCGACCACGGTGCTTTCAATCACAGCATAACGGAAATAGCGAATAAATCCGTCAACATCGGTACCATACCAGTAGATGGTGGTATCGGATGAAAACTGTGAACCGGAAACCGGAATATTGACAAACTGCACTATCGGCGGCTGATTGATACGTTCCGGCCCCTCAACCTCTTTGGTACATCCCCAAAATCCGATGGAATATATTGCCAACAGTAGCGCAATTATCAGCAAAACGCCACGTTTCATGAGTTTCCTCCACTATCTTTTATCTTATCATCCATATTAAAAGGCCAGGCTGAAGGAAAACCGATGAACTTCGTTCAGGAACTTGTAATCCTGATACGCATAGTCAACCGTCAGATCAACCTCATCGTTTATCGGGAGGCGAATGCCGCCGCCGGCGGTGAAACCGTCGATGTCGTAATTCATGCGCTCCCCGATGCGAAGACTGAACCGGTCAAGATATCGATATTCCAGACCAAGGTTATATTTCTCAAGGTTATCGGCCGGATGCTGGCCTTCCGCGGCGAAGATCACCAGGTGTTCCTCCATATCGACCACGTCGATGGAGGCACCGAATTTGAAATTCATCGGCAACGGAAATTCCTTGGCAATATGTTTCATATCCGGACCGAAGTTCGAGATCAACATGGCGATTTTGAAATTGCGATACCCGGAATTGTAATTGGTGCCGACATCAGCCGCCCAACCCGTGGCTTTATAATCCTCAAACAGGTCCTCACGGATGTATTTCATGGTGATACCGACCGAGAATTTATCCGTCAAATACCGACCGTAACTGAGTGACACCGCGATGTCACTGGCGCTGAAATACTGCTTATTGCCGTTTTGGTCGGTACCATATGGATAATAGTAATCCGTATGCAGGATGTCGCCGGAGTTGAGTGAGAACACCCCGATACCGACCACACCACCGACCATATCGACCGGCATGGCCAAAGCAATAAATTCATAGTTGATGTCGGCCGGCAATGAGATATGCGTGAACATCATCTCCCGGCCGTAAACATTGACCAGGGCGGCGGGATTATAATAGACCGCCGAAGCATCGTCCACTCCCGCGGTGAAAGCCTCTGCCATACCCATGGCCCGTGCCGACACGCCCAACTCCAGAAAGTTCACGCCTGTGGTTCCCACTTTTGCCTGGGAAAACACCACCGACGGCAAAAGGAGCAGGGTTATTCCCAGCAGCAGGCCAATGTGATTCTTATATCGCATCAGCATCATCTCCCAAGTGTATGTGCGTCTTCTTGTTTTCATGTTAAATACTTACCTGCAATCCGAACTTGATCTGACGGCCATACTGCCAGTTCTCCGGATCGTTTTCATAAACACTGCCGCCGGTGACGTTGTAGCCGTCATTCTGGTTGGTGTCGGCTCGTCCGGTGTTGCCATACACACCATTCACGTTCCTGGTGTCAAGCAGGTTGTCGACCCAGACAATGGCGCGCCAGTTGAGTTCGAACAGCTTGAAATACTTCTCAAACCGAACATCGAAGTTGAGGACCGACGGACGCCGCAGAGAATTCTCCTGGATGTCAAGACCTTCCTGAATACTGAGATTGGGATACTGCTCTCCCGGTGTAAAGGGACGACCGGTTTCGAACGATCCCTGCACCGAGAACGTCCAGCCGTTGGGAATCCGAAGCCCGAACAGCCGCGGCTTCATGGTTTCGGGAATCACCAGCTGGATACCGCACTTGAGCGAGTGCCGCACGTCGTTGTCCAGCGGCTTCTCGGAAAGCGACTCACTGCTCAGATAGAAGTCCTCAAAATACGAGTCACGAGTCTGCGATTGCTTGCCGTAGGCAAACGCGTAGGTATAGTTCACTTCACCGTTGATCAACCGGCCGCCGCGTTTGTCGATCGTGATTTCGAATCCGCGACTGCGGCCGTAGTCGCGGTTTTCATACCGTTGCACCACGAGCGCGCCGAGATACGTGTTGGCGCTGTTGATCTTATCGAATTCATCCTTGAAATAGCCCGAAATATCAATGGAATAGTCTTCCGAAATGGCGTATTTCACACCGAATGAATACTGCACGGTCTTGATATAATCCAGGTTGTAGTTGCCGACCACGTCATTGGCCGACGCCGACGACGTGTTCCGGCTGTACATGTACGTGTACGACGGAAGCTGGTAGAAGTGACCGTAGTTAAAGTGCACTTTGGCCTTGTCGGAAATCGGGTATGAAAAACCGATACGCGGCGACAGCTTCGTCCGGTCGCCCAGGATAAGGCCTTCACCAAGGTCGTCCTGTGCGGCGACTTCCTCCAAACCCGAGGACTGAATAAAAAAGTCATACCGGAAACCGAGACTCGCAATCATCGAACCATACTCGAGATTGTCTCGGAAATAAATCGTTCCCTCAAGCGGCTTGTAATCGTAAAAATCACGCAGTTCGCCGATGCCGGGATAAATACCGCCGTCGTCACGACCGGTATAGGTCATTTCGAGGTTGCGGATATCCTGCATCACGAGATGTTCTTTACTGAGTTCAAAACCGGCTTTCAATTCATGATTGCCCAGCTGACGATACACGCGTGCTTCGACACTCTTCTGCTGGATTTCACGATGATGCCAGACCGTTGAGGTGTAAGCACCGTTATTCAAAAAGTTTGACCGAAAGTCGTACACGCCGTTACCGTTGACATCCGTGAACGGCTCACCCGGATCATAAATGCTGTTCGGGGCGTCGTAAATGCCGTTATGGTTTAAATCCACAAACGGGATGGGATGAACCCAGGGATCAATGGGTGAGGTATAAACTGAGTTGCGATCCAGATCCTGCGTGGAAGGATTCCAGAGGTCAATACCATCATCATAATACCCGTTGCCGTTGACATCCGTGAACGGTTCACCGAGGTTGATATCCCCGTCGGTGTACGGTTCGAAATCATACTCGTCGATCACGTCGGTACGTTCCGCGTCGTATTTGCCGTTACCGTTCGTATCATACAAATAATCGCCGGCATCCCAGAACCCGTTGCCGTTCAAATCGGCGAACGGCTCCCCCTCGACATAGTTGCCGTAGGCGGAATTGTTGAAGCGGAAATCGTAAATGGCCGTCGACCCGTCCTGAGCATACTGGTAAAAAGGATAGTTGCCCGCGGTCCACAGGACACCGGAAATATCCTGCCCATAATATCCGCCGAGGGTGTCCGGGAAAATATTGAGAATCGGCTCCGGCGCGTCATAAACGCCGTTGCCGTTACGATCTTCAAAGTTTTCGAATTCGTTAAACCGCAAAAACTCGTCGGGATTCAAACCCTGCCCCGGATTGTTCGGATCACCCGGCTTGGCGTCGAAATCGCGATTGTAATACGACGCCTTGACATAGTAGTGCATGTTCTTCGACAGCTGATGCGTCAACTCCAGCGAATACGACTGCCACTTGGTTTCATACACCGGGGCCGTGTTGGGACTGTACCGATATGCCCATTCGAACTCGGTCTGCCGATTGACACTCGATTTGTACGAAAAGATCATCTTCATCGTGTTCAATGGCTTCATCATGAAGTTGGCGTTGATCGTATAGTCGTTGTACTGCCGCTCGGGAATATCCAGTCCCAGCAGATTGAACGATCCGTATTCCTTGGGGAATCTCGTCGTGGCAAAATCATCGTAATTGTATGCCGTTCCCGTTTTGGTCAGTTCCGCGAACAGAAAATAGGTAACCTCTTTTTCTTCGAGGAAATGCAGTCCCAGCGCCGGAAGAATGCGATTCTTCAGAATCGGGTCCGGACCGCTGATCGTGAAATACATGTTGTCGTAGTCTTCGGAATACTTGTTCATCTCGGTATTGCCGAAGTCATCGGTGATGTACTGCAACGTGAAATTCGTGTTCTCCGGCGAACCGGTCTGCGTCGTGATTTTCACGATACCGGATAGCGCGTTGCCGTATTCCGGGTCGAAACCGTCCTTGATGATACTGATTTCCTGAATCGAACCGGAGGTCAGCGAAAGACCGAGGTTGACCGGACCGTAGCCGCCCAGCGGGTCGCCGATACTGACACCGTCGACGATGTACGCCACCTCGCCGGCACGACCGCCGCGGATGATGATCTCACCCTCGGACGTCGTCACCACACCGGCCGACTGTTCCAGCAACTGGTCGACACTGCTGACCGGCATCACCTTGATGTCGTCCTTGGAAATCGTCACTTCACTGGACACTTTGTATTTGTCGATTTTATCTTTTGTCGCGGTGACCCTGATAACCGTGCCCAGGTCGGTCACCGAACTCTGCATTGCAACATTCTGTTCCGTCGTCAAGTCGACGCTGACATTAACCTGTTCCACCTCAACCGTCGAGTATGACACCGACGAAATCCGCAGGGTATATTCACCCGGAGGAACCAGCATTATCATAAATGCGCCGTCCGGATCCGTCATGGCTCCCTGAGAAGTACCCACGATTTGCACGGACGCGCCGGGGATCGGCTCACCGGTGGCTTGATCCGTCACGACGCCCTTGATCTTGCCGGTCGAACCGGCGAAAACCATTGACGCCATGAGTATACACCCCGACAAAACAGCCACTGCCAGCAACAGTTTACCAGGCAGTCTTGTCATCTTCCTTTCCTCCTTACCTCTATAAATCATGTCTTGTTTCCAACCCAAACAAAGTGCGCCGAACTTGTTGACATCCGGCCGGTTGATTCGGTGTTGAAGCGAGGATGCGACGGATTGTGAGGGAAATTAACATGTATAACTCGTTGCGCAAACACCGACGCTGATCTCCTCCTGTACTTCACGTACCTCACCGTTTACAAAAGCTTATTATAGCCCCACATCCAGCCCGAAGTCAAGAGGTTTTTTGGCTCTCTTCCTATATAATACGCTCCTTAAACCGTTCCACTCTAAAGACTTTTTCTCTTATATTTTGTTCAAACAAATTCTCACTTTTCAAGAGGAAAATGCATTAAATTTCCTTGTAAAATCGATACCGCCTGACAATCATCCGACGATAATTCACCGGGTTGAAACGTCACCGCCAACCGGTTCGAAAAGACATCCTGAAAAATCTCCCGCATCGAGTCCGGCGTCAGCGTTTTTCCCCGTCCCACACTTGGGGATACCTCGACCGGAACCGGTCGTCCGGTCTGACGAACCGCCGGATTGTCGGTAATGCCGTTGATCTTAATCGATCCCTGCTGAATCAGGCAATCTCCCCGCCGCCGCTGTGCGATTCCGACCACTTTTTGTCCGCCAACCGTGATTTCATATCGCGATATCGAATCGAAACAGGAGCGCACCCGCGCTCCGGTCTGCTTCCGAAAACCGGCGTCGGAATGCCGCGCCCAGACGGCTTCGATTCCCAGCCGCCTAAGGACGTCGACAATCGTCTCGGAAACCAAACTGTTGGCACCGGAAAGCGTTCGGGCTGGTAATGGCAGCTCGGTCAACACCGCCCCCAGACTGAACGTGATTTCATCGCAATCGTGATAAATCGCCCGACCGCCGGTAATCCGCCGAATCACCGGCGTGTTTTCCGGAAGGCTCGCCATATCCACCACTTCCTCGGCATTCTGATTGTAGCCGACTGTCACGGCCGGACAATTCCAGGAATACAGCCGCAACACCGCACGTGCCGGCGGATTCTGTGCACAGCACCGCTCAAACAACCAGGCGTCGAAAGCCATCGCGAAATACGGGTCTGCTTTCGGTGTAAAATAAAACAAACCTTCCGACATGAACCGTCACTCGTTTGCGTTGAACCCATCAATATTCATGCCGTCAACATACAATGAAAATCCCCGCCTGACAAGATCGTCCTACCGAAATCAGTTTCTTATTGCATAAGAATTTTGGGGACTTTATACTCTCCTCATGCCGATTGATACTCATTTAACTCCGACCAGAAAACTTACCCTGGCGATTTTGACCTTGATCGCATTGATTATTGTGGGAACGATCGGGCTGACAACCCTGGAAAGGATGAATCCGCTGGATGCGCTGTACATGACGGTCATTACGCTGTCGACCGTGGGGTTCGGAGAAATCACCCCCCTGCATCCGACCGGGCGGCTGTTTGTCATTGTCCTGATCGTCTTCGGCGTCATGGGGGCGACTTATGGTGCCTCCGCACTCGGTCAGGTGATTCTGGAAGGCGAATTGCGCAGAATTATGGGGAGAAGGAAAATGGATAAACGAATAAAACACCTGTCCGGTCATCACATTATCGCCGGATTCGGGCGCGTCGGGCGGCAGGTGGCCGATGAATACGTTCGCGAGAAAATTCCGTTCGTGGTTATCGAAAACGATAACAGCGCCATCAACAGCCTCGATACTGCCGGTCATCTGTACATTGCAGGTCCGGCAACCGAAGATGAGGTGCTTCTGGCGGCGGGTCTTGACCGCGCCAAAGTGTTGGTGTCCACCCTTCCCAGCGAGGCGGACAATGTTTACCTCGCCCTTACCGCCAGGCATATCAACGCGAAGATGCGTATCATCACACGCGCGGATCAACCTGACGGCGAGAAGAAACTGCGCCGGGCCGGCGCCAATGTCGTGGTCAGTCCGCATGTTCTGGGCGGAACGCGTATGGCGATGGCGTCACTGCGTCCCAATGTGGTGGATTTCATGCAGATGGCAACACTGGGCGATGCCGGCTTGGGGATCGAGGAGATCAGCATCCCGGAAAATTGCCGTTTCGGAGGCAAATCCCTGATCGACTCCGGTCTGAAAGCGGAATTCGGCGTAACCGTCATCGGTATCAAAAAGCCCAATCAGCCGATTCAGATCAATCCCAATCCCAATGCCGTGATTGAAAACGGCGACATTCTCGTTCTGGTCGGTGAAGGGAATAAACTCCGAGAGTTGGCCTCGCACCTGAATTGAAGACTATTCCGGCAGATTTTTCTGCTTGCGACTACCCTGATACATTTCGTAGCGCAACAGCCGCGATTCCAGCGGGCCATTATACAGCGTGATCCGACGCGATGTTCTCAGCCCCACGCTTTTCATCGCCGCCAAATTGCCGGTAAAAAGAAACGCCGTATAATCCCGATATTTCGCCTTTAATGTATCCCCGATCATCCGATACAGCGCTTCAATATCCCTCACTGCAAGTCGCTCGCCATAGGGCGGATTCATAATCAACACCCCCGGTCCGGCGGGAGGATTCTGCACCGCGAAATCTTTCTGCTCGAACACGATATCATGATCCACCCCGGCGCGTTTGGCGTTGGCACGCGCCTCTTTAAGCACGGCGCCGTCGCTGTCGGAGCCGAATATCCGACACGGCATTTCTTTTCGCACCCGCCCGCGCGCTTCGGCGATCACTTTGTCATACAGCGTCCTGTTATAATCCTTCATGCGCTGAAAACCAAACTGCCGACGAATCAGTCCCGGCGCAATCCGCCGTGCCATCAGGGCCGCTTCAATAACGAAGGTTCCCGATCCACACATGCCGTCGACCAATGGCAATGCCATATCCCAGCCGCTGAGAACAATAATCCCCGCCGCCAGGACTTCATTGATCGGCGCTTTTCCCGCCTCGGTGCGATACCCCCGGCGATGAAGCGATTCGCCCGAGCTGTCCAGCGCAATCGTGGCGTGATTCTCATGCAGATGAAGATTAATACGCAAATCGGGATGAATCAAATCCACCGACGGACGTCGTCCGGTCCCCTCCCGAATCTGATCAACCACGGCATCCTTAACGCGCTGAGCCGCAAATAACGAATTATCGATTCCGGAATGACTGACCACCGCATCAACCGCTATCGTCATGGCCGGATCGAGGAATCTTCCCCACTCCACCGCACGGACTTCGCGATACAACCGGTCACCGTCGGCACAGCGAAACGTCCGTATCGGCTGCAAAACCCTGATCGCCGTCCGACAATACACATTGGCCGCATACATCACCCGCAAATCGCCGGCAAATTCCACCGATCGATTCATCGGATTGATATCCGTCGCGCCCAGCTCCCGTAATTCGGCCGCCAGAATGTCTTCCAGCCCATACAGGGTTTTGGCAACCATGCGAAAGGTATGACGAGTTGTTTTTCCGGTCATCTCAGGGAATTCGATCTATTCGGCGGTCGGTTTGACTGTCAAGGCGATATTGGCCCTTATTGCATTAACCCCATAAAAAAATACGCCCAGGAGGACTTGAACCCCCAACCTTCTGGTCCGTAGCCAGACGCTCTATCCAGTTGAGCTATGGGCGCATGTAACATGCGAGGACAATATATCGTTAAAACCGTAAAAATGTCAAATGAAATTAGAAAAATGTTGTCCGAAAGAATACGGCTATTTCTGAAACGTCGTGATATAAACAAGCACAATCGCAATGATTGCGAACAATATGAAAATCAATGCAAGCGGAAATTTACGGGATGTGGCCCCTCCCTGATGGCCACTTATCTGAATTGTATCCTCCGCCTGCCGGATGGCACCCAGGATTTCGTTCTCACGCACCAACGCTTCATCGCTTTCACTGCCGATCGTCACCGGAGAAACCTCCGGCGACTGATTGCCCCCCTCCACGTCTTCGACACGAATGGCAATCACGGTCACATTGTCCTGACCGCCGCGATCATTGGCCAGCCGGATCAAATTGTCGACAATCTTTCGCACATCGGTTCCGCATGGCTTGGCCACGCCGAAAATCTCTTCATCGGAGGCGTACCCGCATAACCCGTCACTGCAGAGAATAAACATGGCGCCTGGCTCGACCCGCATGGCCCGGAAGTCGACCTCGACCTTTTCATTGATGCCCAGCGCGCGGGTAATCACATTGCGATTGACCATCTTCGCCGCTTCCGACTCGCTGAAGTGCCCCGATTGCTGTAACTCGGTAATCCAGGAATGATCGGTGGTCAATGGTGTCAATTCCGTCGGGGAAAGCCGATACGCCCGGCTGTCACCGACATGTGCGATACAGATCAAATCGTCATCGAATGCCACCGCCACCACCGTGGTTCCCATCCCGGAAAAATCACTGTGCGTCCGCGACATTTTATACACACTACGGTTCGCCAGACGAATCGACTGCGCCAACAGCGCCCCTCGCGGCGGAAAACTGGCCGGAATCGCCAAAACCGTGTCATTCATAAGCGTCTCAGCCATTTCCGAAAAACTGAAGCGAATAATATCACAGGCTTCCCGAGAAGCCACTTCCCCGGCCTTATGGCCGCCCATGCCGTCGCAGACGACAAACAGATTATTATCGTAATCGAGTGCCAGCGCGTCCTCATTGCCGCTTCGGACTAATCCGATATCGGTTCGGCCGGCCACGGATAGCGTTAAATTCAAGGAATCTCCATCCACTGTTAATGACGAAATCTCGTGCTCGGGTAAGTATATATGATTTCACAAAACGCGACAAGAAAAAAAACGGATTGAAATTCGGTCGAGCCGGGCACAATCCCGCCCAAAAAAAAGCCCGCCGCCGGCGGGCTTTGCAGGTTATTCTCTGTTATTTCAGTAAAATCATCTTTTTACGAGCACTGAACTCCCCGGCCTGCAAACGGTAAAAATACACCCCGCTTGCCAGCATTTCGCCGGAAAAGGTGAACTCATGCGAACCGGCGTCACACACACCGAGATCATACTGCGCCATCCGACGGCCCAGCAGATCATATACTTCAAGTTCCACTATCGCCCGCGACGGCAGTTCGAACGCAATCACCGTCTCCGGGTTGAAGGGATTGGGGTAATTCTGATGCAGATTAAATCCGCCCGGTAACAGCCAGTCGTCATCGGACACGTCGGTGGCTTCCACGCGCGTGGTAACCGTCCGCTCGATAGACACCGAGGGATCGACACCCGAACGCACCGTAAACGACGCCTCGTCTTGAGCGCCCGTACCGACTCCCGGAGGAACCAGCACGTCGAAATACAGCGTCGCCGTTGCATTTGTATCGGCATAGACGAATCCGACCTGCGGATGAATAATCCATCCGCCGTTCGAAATCGCGTCGATCTCATAAAAATCCAGCCCTTCGCCGGTGTTTTTCACCGTCACTTCATACCGAATGGTCGCACCCGGAGCGCCGATCTTGTCCTCGGGAAGGACAACCGCCTCCATCGACACCAGCGCCGCCGCTTCCAGGTCGACATTCACCCGCCCGCCGCGACCCAGCCACAAGGCCGTATCCGGGCCGAGTTCAACAGCCGGGCGACCGTTGATGGTGAACCGAATCGGTTCCTTGAGTTCCGCTCCTTCATCCTCATCGGTATCCGCTTCGTCTCCGCGAACTGCCAGAAACCCGTAGATGCCGGGGGCATAGTCGACCGTATCCGATCCGCACAGCGTCCCGCTGGTGTCATAGGCATTGATCACCGATCCCAGCGGAGCCAATTCACCGTTATACAGCGTCGCCGATCCAAAGAAATCCGTCCAGTCCGGATACGACATCTCTTTCGCCGTCACCGTCAAGGCCAGCAACAGTCCCAGGCTTCCGACAATCAGCAGTTTTGTCAATTTAGTAATCACTATATCACCATCCTTCACCGGCCGCCGCGATACGGCGGCCGGTTGAGAATATGCGGTCGTTTCTTATTTCATCAAGACCATTTTGCGCGTTTTCACAAAATCGTCGGCTTTAATCCGATAGAAATAAATCCCCGAAGCCACCGTCGAACCGTCGTCGTTCCGACCGTCCCAGGTCACCACGGTGCGGCCGGCGTCGGCCATGCCGTCGAATACCGTTGCGACTTTCTTGCCGAGGACGTTATAGACTTCCAGCGATACCGACATGGCTCGCGGAACCGTGAACGAAATCTGCGTCGACGGGTTGAACGGGTTCGGATAGTTCTGCGACAGGTCGAAGTTATCCGGAAGAATCGGACTGCCTTCGCTGGTCGTCAGCGCCAGGATTTCATTCGATTCACCGTTGGCCGTCCACTCAAACATCTCCTCGGTCGCGACACCGCCGACTTCCAGCGTGTACGACTCACCCGAAACCAGGCCGTCTTTGGCGTCGGTCAACGGATCATCGCCATATACCGCCACGAAACCGAACTTGCCGCCGGTTTCGACCGTTCCCGCGCCGACGACACGACCGGAGGCGGACTTGACCACCACTTCGGTGCCCTCGGGTACGGGACTGCCGTTAAGCAGTAACTCATGCGAGTAGATATTCATCCAGGAGCAGGTCGGGACTACCGGATTGAGTTCAAGCGCGGCATCGAGCTTGGCCAGCGTCTGAAGCGCCAGCACCGACGAACCGCCGCCCGGATATTCCAGAATGTCATCTGTGGTAATCTTCAACCAGTAGCCGAATCCCGGACCCATATGGGTCAGCGTCCAGTAAAAATCGGCCACTGCCGGATCATAGGTTTGCGGGCCGCCGTTCCATCCCAGCGCCACGATCAGGTGATCGTGCACCGACGCCAGCGCGTGCGGAACCGTGTCGACCCCGTTCGGCAGATAGGATACCAGATTCCAGCCGGACTCCAGCATAATCGGCGTCGCCACCGAAACCGGGACACCGGTGACCGTCAGAGTCATGGCATGCTTCATCTTGACCCAGTAGCCGTGATAATGATCGACATGCCAGAGATTCGAGAACTGCGGCAGTTGCGGATCATACGTGAAACCGCCCCGCTCGAATCCAAGGATGACATCCACCGAGTCCATAATCTGTGAGAAAATCATCTCGATGTCGTCAACCGGTGTATCGACGTTCCAGGAAATCAGGTTCCAGTCGGCCGCCAGGTCGATCCGGCGATCCTCGGTGGATTCCAGATCGAGACAGACGATAAAGATATCGCCGTTGTCGGCGCTAATCGGCCAGATATTGTTATTCGTGGTCACGCGGGCCGGATACCCGTTGACATAAATGTCAATCGTGTCACCCGGAAGCGCGCCTTCGTCTTCAAGAGTCGTAATCTCGTCCTTGTAAATATTCATCCGGTACTTGCCGGCTTCGCTGACATACGCGTTACCGCAAAGGGTGCCGTCTTCATCATAGGCGTCGATCACCGAACCCACCGGCAGTTTCGCGTTGAAGTACCAGTTGTCATCACAGGCGAAAACAATCCAGTATGGCGAACCGATCGGTTGTTCTACCGGCGTCAGGACGATTTCAAACCCGATGTCACCGTATTCGACATCGTATTTGACGTTGGGATAATAGCCTTCTTTATAGGCATAGGCATCGAACGGGAAGATCGACTCGTTTTCACAGGCGAATTCACCGTTGATATCGGTCGTATGGCTCGAGAACAGCCAGCCGTCCGGAAATCCGTTCCAGAATTCCACCGTCGCGCCTTCGATCTCGTTGCCATAAATGTCGATCACCCGACCGCACACGAATCCGGTGACGTCGCTGATAATGACTTCGCCGTCGATAAAGGTCGGGATAATCACGTTGTATTCCGTATCGAGGAACGCCAAACCGCCGGCAGGGGCGATTTCCGTCGTGGCGATAGTCACCACGCCTGGTACGGCGTCTTCGTCAATCGCGAAATGCAACAGCGCCAGCGGGCCGCGTCCGGCATCGATCGGGCCGGTGAACGTCGGCACCACGCTGATCTGCACCCGGCGGGATGCGTTGTCGATCACCACCGGCTTGTTGTCCACATCTTCCACCCGCGTGCCGTCAAACGTCACTTCCGTCAATTCCATACCGTCGGAATTCCAGGTCAACGGCAGGTTGATCCCGGCCAGTTCGGTCTCGTTCTTGAAATAAACCGGAACGATGATATTTGATCCGGTCGGGCCCGGAACACCGCGCGACACCCACACTGAATCGGTGCCACCCGGTACCAGCGACTCGGTGATGGCCAGATCGAAGTCCGGAATGCAATCCGGTGACGGCCAGGTGTCGACCATGAGATAGTACGTGCCCACCGTCAGGGTGACATTATACATGCCGTGCGGGGTGTGATTGACATTGGTGCTGAGCGCCACGCACTCGCCATCGGACGGGCAGGCGTCGTCAAGCAGGATTCCGCTATACCCGGTTGCGCCGGGATCGAGCATGAAAGACACCATGATATCCTGCGTAACCGTGATCTCGTAGACAATATCCTCGCCGCCGTCGTAATATCCGAGGCAGGTTTCATGATAATCGTTGCCCCGTCCGCAGGTGGTCTGATTGTGATCGAGATACGGTAAATCGCCGGGGATCGCGATCCTGATCGGGCTGTCGCAGTTGTCGCCCGGATTGATCGGTCGTTCTTCGACCACCAGCATCACCGGCACTTTCACCGGCGAGTTGGTCACCGACGGAGACGTTACCACAATCGTATCGAGATAGGTCGCCGGGGTCAGCCCCACTGCGGTAATCATGAAATTCAGCGTGAACGGCGTCTCTTCGGTACCCATCGGCGGGATATACCACAGCCAGTCTTCCAGATTCTCATATGAAATCGGGACACTCGCGCCGCCGACTTCAGTGATATCCAGCGCCAGTATGGCGGAGTCACCGACATACAGCGTATCGACAAACAGCACCGGATCGACCGCCAGCTCGTATTCCTGCGGCTCTTCGATCGTCACGGTTACCGGAACATAGAGCGGTGAATTTCCCGCCATATTCGATACAATCACAATTGTATCATAATACACACCTGGTGTCGTAATCGGCAAAATAGAGAAATGAAGTACCGACGGCGTGGAGATCGGGTCGCCGACTACCGGCAATTGCACCAGATCACCGGTTTGAGAATAGGTAAATTCTATTTCAGCCCCGCCGACTTCAGAAACCTCCAGAGAATCCGAATAGGTAATTCCCGTTACATAGGTAACTCCGTAGGAGATCGGCGAAACCTGCAAGGTATATGTGGTCACCTGGTTGACCGTAAACGTCGCGGCGTCCTCATCATATCCGCCATCCGGATCGGTGGCGCGGAACGTAATTGTCTCGGCACCGTACCACTCCGCATTCGGAACCGTGACCGCCACCACCCGGTCGGTGATATCGACGATCAAATCGGTATTGCCGCTGTAGGTCCAGGTCATATCTTCATCGGGGTTGTCGACGTCGGTGACATAGTCGTCGAGTGCGAACATCGTAAACGACTCGCCCTGATTGATCACCTGATTGGGAATATTACTCACCACCGGCGCGTCGTTGACCGCCGTCACTGTAAAGGTCGCGGCGTCCTCGTCAAACAAACCGCCCGGATCGGTGGCGCGGAACGTAATCGTCTCGAAACCGTTCCACTCCTCATCGGAAATCGTGATGACCGCAATGGTGTCGATAATCTCAACGATCAGTTCGGTATTCCCGCTGTACGTCCATATCAACTCTCCATAGGCGTTGTCCGGATCGGTAACATACTCTTTCAGTAAAATCGCCGCAAAGGACTCGCCTTCTGCGATCGTCTGATCGGGAATATCGCTGACTACCGGCGGATCGTTGTCGGATGATACCGTAAAGGTCGCGGCGTCCTCGTCAAACAAATCGCCGGGATCGGTCGCGCGGAACGTAATTGTCTCGGAACCGCTCCAGTCCGGACTCGGCATGGCAATCGTGGCCACCCGGTCGACAATCGTCACCGTCAATTCGGAATTGCCGCTGTATGTCCAGGATATTTCATCGTCGGCGTTGTCGACGTCGCTGACGTAATTGTCAAGCGTAATCGCGGCAAACATGCCGCCCTCGCCGATCGTCTGGCCGGGAATGTCGCTGACCACCGGCGCGTCATTGATCGCCGTCACCGTGAACGTCGCGGCATCCTCGGCATACAAACCGTCCGGATCGGTGGCGCGGAACGTAATCGTCTCGAAACCGTACCAGTTCGGATTCGGAATAATAATCGTTGCGACCCGACCAAAGATGGTAACACTCAAATCACTGTTGCCGCTATACGTCCAGATGATTTCTTCGTCGGTGTTGTCGACGTCACTGACGAAATTATCCAGCATAATCGTATTGAACACGTCGCCTTCGGCAATGGTCTGATCGGGAATATCCGCCACCACCGGCGCATCGTTAACCGCCGTCACCGTAAAGGTCGCGGCGTCCTCATCAAACAACGCACCCGGATCGGTGGCGCGGAACGTAATCGTCTCGGCCCCGCTCCATTCGGCGCTGGGGAGACCGATGGTCGCCACCCGGTCGGTAATCGTCACCGTCAAATCGGTATTGCCGGAAAATGTCCAGGTCAGCTCATCGTCGGTGTTATCCGGATCGGCCACGAAATCATCAAGCGCAATCGTTGCGAATGACGCACCCTCAGCGATGGTCTGGTCGGGAATATCACTCACCTCCGGCGCGTCGTTAACCGCCGTCACCGTAAAGGTCGCGGCGTCCTCGTCATACAATGCACCCGGATCGGTGGCGCGAAACGTAATCATCTCGGCCCCGCTCCATCCGCCGGGAATGCCGATTGTCGCCACCCGGGCGGTGATTGTCACCGTCAAATCGCTATTGCCGGAATATGTCCAGGTCATCTCGTCATCGTCGTTATCCACGTCGCTGACATAGTCATCGAGCGCGATCGTCGCGAACGATGCACCCTCAGCGATGGTCTGGTCGGGAATGTCCGCCACCACCGGCGCGTCGTTGACCGCCGTCACTGTGAATGTCGCGGCATCCTCATCATACAATGCACCCGGATCGGTGGCCCGAAACGTAATAGTCTCGGCCCCGCTCCACTCGGCGTCGGGGATACCGATTGTCGCCACCCGGTCGGTGATGGTCACCGTCAAGTCGGTATTGCCGGAAAACGTCCAGGTCATCTCGTCATCGGTGTCATCCGGATCACTGACATAATCATCAAGTGCGATCGTTGCAAATGTCGCGCCCTCGTTAATGCTCTGGTTGGGGATGTCACCCACCTCCGGCGGTTGATTGTCCGGAGGAACTTCATCGACAATATCCCAGCAATAGGGCCCGTTGAAACTCGGATATTGCGGGGGGGACCAGAGCCAGTCATACGTGTTATTGGCGTGATCGACAGAATCGATACAAAACGTCCCGTAATCGGAGATCGTCAACCCCACCTGCATGTGCAGTTTCTCAATCCCTTCCGACGGCCACCCCGGCATCGGAGGCATCAGGGGAAGCGCAATGGTGGTATGGTTAAACGTATCGGGCAGAATCCCATCCCAGCTGTTCAGTTTAAACGTGTTGGCCGCATTCCAGAAGACACTGTCGCCAAACTGGGCCGGCTGCTGGAAACCATTGAGTAACTTGATTGATCCATCGGCAATTTGCGCGGCATTACCACCGATGTTACGGTGGACAATGTTCGTCACGGAACCGTCGGGACTGCTCAATTCATAAGTCGAACTGAATCCCAGGCAGGTGGCACCGCTGTTCTGTGTCATGTAAAAATCAAGGGTAAAATCCTGTCCGAATAAAATGTACCCCGGGGCCAGTTCGGGTGTGGCCTCAACTCTGATGGGGACATTGGCCTGGGCGAATACCTGCCCGCCCGCCAACACGGCCAGCAGAGCAATGCCCAGTGTCATCAGAATTCGTTTCATAGCATTCTCCTATTTTGTTTCGTTCGTACAGACTATGTTCGCAGTGATAAAAAACATAAACATTCAGAGATAATAGTATCCAATTATACCTTGAAAATCAGAAACCAGCACAGGACTGTTAGACGTCGAGAAAGACTCAATGCCCGTGTCCCCTCATGAGTAATCATTATCCCCAACAATTCCTCGACATGATGGCAGCAAAGTTGGTACCAGTGAGCCAATAAAAGTACTTTGGCAGTAAGTATCTTTGTTCTGGTCAGTTACAATATACAAAGAAATGGGGAAAATTGTCAAGTCAAATAGCCGCAAGAAGATACGCAAAGAATTGCATAAATTGGGCAAGAACAATCATCGCGTCGACGCTTTTTGCCGGGTTCGGTACCACAGGTATCCCAGAATCAACCACGAGCCCAGCAAATCGAAAACAATGTCATACACGTCCGAATGCCGTCCGGGGATGTATGCCTGGAAGCATTCATCGAACAGCGCGAATATGGCCACAAATAATAATGATAACAAAAACACCAGACCCGGGCGCATCCGGGATGACAAATGCGAAAAGGAGCGAAACACCAAAACCGCCAGAATCGCATACTCGAAGAAATGCGCAAGTTTATCCACACCGACAATGCCGACCGACGGCGGTGTCAAGTTAGACATCGACGACACAATAATGATCAATGCCGCATATAGAATTGCCGGCAGGTGGTATTTTAAAAAAGTCATCATGTTTATACTACCTTATCGACCAACGCTACGCCTTTTCCCCCGGGCTGGCAACAAAAAAATCCCAACTGACTGACTCGTCGCAGTTTAAACTTGACAACCGTAACGCACGAGCGGCTTATTGCCATATAACGATTCACCCTGACCACGACGGTCGGCGGACGACAGAATACGATTAACCCGGACGGTGGCATGAAAGAAACAAACCCGCAATTCCCGACCATCGCGGCGCTGGTCGGCAAAACCATCTACCTGCGGCCGATGACGTCGGATGATATCCTGCAGACATACTCCTGGTTTCTGACATCCGATCCCCAATCCCAGACCTGTCATCAGGTGGTTCTCGCCACCCCCCAGGAGGCCGCGGAACGCCATCGCAAACGGGAGCCGAACCCCGAGCGCGGTGATTTCGTGATCGTGCGCAAGGAGGACCATGAACTGGTCGGCAAGCTGAGTTATTTTCATCTGAATATGCTCAATCGCTCGGCGGAACTGGGCTATCTGGTGGCACCCGACGAGCGCGCCCAGGGGTACGCCAAAGAAGGCATCCGTCTTTTGGTGCACTACCTGTTCCGGAACCAGAATCTCAACAAAGTGTATGCCCAGACGGCGTCGTTCAATAAGCCGTCGATCGCCCTTCTGGAATCACTGGATTTCAAGCTGGATGGGACACTGCGCCAGCACCATTATTACAACGGCGATTTGTATGATGATCTCGTGTATTCGCTCTTGCGCTTTGAATGTGACCTGTAACCGATAATCCTGACCATCGCCCGACACCATCGTATCGTAGTATCTGGTAAAAGGATATCACCATATCATAACGACGAAGGAGGCCGCATGACGGTTCGCGACCTGCTGAAAAGCAAAGGTTCCGATTTTGAATGGGCGGGGCCGGAAACCAAAATCAAAGAGGCGATGCGGAAAATCGACGAGAAGAAAATCGGCTCCCTCTTGGTAATGGAAGATGATGAACTGATCGGCATTATCTCCGAGCGGGATATGTTCCGCACCCTGCTGGCGAAAGGCACGGCGGGGTTCGACATCACCGTCGGCGAAGTCATGACCACCAACATCGTCATCGGCATTCTCGACGACAATGTCGACGACGTCGGCTCGCTGATGACCAACAACCGCTTCCGCCACCTGCCGATCATGGATGGCAAAAAGGTGGTCGGGATTATATCCATCGGCGACGTGGTCAAAAACCAGGCGCATAACCTTTCCATAGAAAACCGCTATCTCAAAGACTATATATCCGGCAAATACCCCGCCTGATCCCTAAGGCGATAAATCACCGGGCCGGTTGTGCCAGCAACCGGCCCTTGACCATTCATGGGATTTCCCCCATACCCTGTTAAAAAATTGAACAGCCTGCCGATATCGATAACAGGGATGATTGTGTGCGAATCGGATTTGAAACAGGAGAGCTGGCATGTATATAACGGGAAACACGGAAAAAGACAGCGCCTATTATGACCAGGCCTTCCGAGGAGTGTATGATCCCTCCGGACGCGGCTTTCTCTACGATAATGTCCTTGAGATGATTACCCGCTACGACCGGCCGCGGGTTCTGGAAATCGGATGCGGCACCGGCCATATGGGCCGGCTTCTGGTCGAACGCGGCATCCCCTATCGCGGATTCGATTTCAGCGAAGAGGGCTTGCGGGTATGCCGAAAAATCTGCCCAGACGGCGACTTTTTTCCGGGCAACGCCTACGACCGCAAAAACTACGAGCCGTTCGATTACAATACGGTCATCGCCATGGAAATCCTGGAACATGTCGACGATATCCGGCTGATTCAGAACATCCCGTCCGGCGCACTGGTCATCGCATCGGTGCCGGATTTCGATGAGCCGTCGCATTTGCGCATCTATCAGGATCCCCAAAAAGATATCATCGAACGCTTCGCTCCCTACCTCGAAATCAACGACCTGCACGCGATCACGACCAGACATGCCTCCAACGGCGAGGAGATAACCATTCATATTTTCGAGGCCATGCGCAAAGACAGCCGCAATAAACCCGGCCTGCCGACCACAAAGCGTCTGACTTTGAAACCGCCGAACGAGAACCGGATGCCCGCTGAGATCACAGCCGAGACGCCCCACGCCGCCACCCACCTGGCCAGACTGCATCTGGGATGCGGTCGCAATATTCTGCCGGGATGGATCAATCTCGATTGCGTGGCGCTCGATGGGGTCGATATTGTCGCCGATCTCGATGATTGCGAAAACACCCCGCTCCCGCTTGACGACAACAGCGTTTCGGAAATTCGCGCCTATCACCTGCTCGAACATCTGCGTCACCCCCTGCCCTTCATGCAGGAATTGCACCGCGTGGCGGCGCCGGATGCCGTCGCGGAATTCAAGGTCCCCTATGGATCGAGCGATTCAGCCTTCGAAGATCCGACCCACGTGCATCAGTATTTTTTGAATTCGTTCGGGTATTTTTCGCAACCGTTTTACTGGCGCGCCGACTACGGCTTTCGCGGCGACTGGAAAATCGAAAAAATCATCCTGACCGTCAGCCGCAAACGCTACGAAGGCAAACAGCCGGAAACGATCATGGAGGACGTTCAGCACCTGCGCAATATCGTGCAGGAAATGACCGTCAGTATGCGTGCGATTAAACCGATCCGGGCACCGAAAATGGAATTGCAAACGCAACCGATGATACAGCTGGCACTGGCATAGACTGACATCTCTCTCTTTTATCTCTTACAGGGGGCAACGGGCGGAAGTCACATTCTTCCGCCCGAACTTTTTGTACGCCGATATGTGATTGTCGGTATCTGTCAGGCGCGGTATGTTGATCCCGGACACACAAAACCGTGACAACACCACCCCCAAGGAGGAACCATGAACCGATTCTGTCATTCCTGCACCGCCCCGCTGGACATGCCCGATTTCAAAGGCCCCGCGGAGAACTACTGCAAATACTGCACCGACGATCAGGGCCGGCTCAAACCGCGCGAGGTCGTTCGCCAGGGAGTCGCCGAATGGTTCAAGGGCTGGCAACCCAATCTCGACGATACCACCGCCCTTGCGCGCGCGGATCATTTCATGCGGGCCATGCCGGCCTGGGCCGATCAATAGGCGAAAAAAAACCGGCAATCGCGGCCACCAATCAAGACGGACAGGCCGTCCGGTCTGTCCGTCCTGGTATGGGTTGGTTGGAGAAAAGGTCTTTGCGTCGGTTTACCCGTCGGCTTCCACCAGCCGTCCGCCCAGTTTCATCAGGTGCAATTCATTCAGCTTCGCCGCGTACTTGGCCGTCGAAATGTTATTGCGCGCCCGGACCAGATTCAGCTGCGCCTCACGAAACGTGGTGGTGGTTACCTGCCCCAGGTTATATAAATCCTGCGTCCGCTTGAAATTCAACCGCGCCGATTCGAGATTGCGCTCCTGCAGGGCCAGCACTTCCAGGCTGTTGGCATACGCATCATAGGCGTTGGCCACCAGCCGCTGGAGATCAAGACGCACCTCGTTTTCGTAAATCTCCTGATTGCGCACGTCCAGTCTGGCATTTTGCGTTTTAATCTTGTTCTGAAAGCCGTTGAAGATGTTGAAATTCAATGTCACAAAAGCCGAGTATGTCTTCGCGGGATCATCGTAATTAACCCGCCAGTCCGGAGAGGATTGGCTGTATCCATACGACATCTGCACATTCACCTGCGGCATGAAATCGGCGTAAGCGCCTTTCAAGTCAAGCCGCGCCTGCTCCAGAAAATTCAGCGCCGAAAGATACTCCGCGTTGTTTGCCAGGGCGCTTCGATGAAACTCCGAACGGTCGGGATGGTCCAAATAATCGACGTCGGTCCCCACCGTAAATTTCGTATCCAGGTCGCGGTTGAGAAGCACGTTCAGATTCCGGCAGGCTTCTTTCTGGTTCAACCGGGCGTTCAACAGCGATGTACTATCGGTGTTCAAATCGACTTCGGCCGAAAGCACGTCGACCGCATTGGCCTGTCCGTACTGCGACTGCTTCTTCGCCCGGACCAGACGGTCGTTCGAAATCGCCAGAGCCTCCTCGGCGATCGCCAACTGCTCCTGAGAATTGGCGACGTCGTAGTATGCCTGGCTGACCTGAAGGATGACCGTCTCGATCGTATTTCTCGCCTGCAATTCTGCCTGCACTCCGGTCTTTTTCAGCTTTTTGAATGAAAAGATATTCCCGAAACCGTCAAACAGGGTATAGGTCGCTTGAATCGACGCGCTGTTCTGGGTCGATGTGGTATTCGCGCCACCCTGCGCATCCGAGGCCGCCTCATCGCGATAGTTCATCGTGGAGATAAAATCGACTTTCGGCAACAGACCGGCCGAACCGATATTGACCGTGTTTTTGGTCGCCCGGGCGTCGTTGCGCGCCACCCGTACCGCGTGATTGTCGCGAAGGGCCAGTTCAATCGCCTTGTCGAGGGTCAGCTGTTCCTGGGCACTGCCGACCGCCGCCATGAACAGGATCAGCACCACTGCCATCGTTAGTGTTTTCATGACTGCGATCTCCCTTCATCCGTCTGGCTTTCCTGTTCTTTGACAAAAAACTCCTCACGCACCGCCGGTTCGACTTCCGCCCCTTCCGGCACGCGATGCTTGACCAGCCAGTACCCGTATACCTTCACCCGGTTCACCAGCATCAGTGACGCCGGAAGCATGAGCAGGGTTAATATCGTTCCGAACAGAAGACCATACGCCACCGATATCGCCAGCGGCGACAAGAACTGGGCATGGTGACTTCGTGAAAACATCAGCGGCCCCAGTCCCGCGATCGTGGTCAGCGATGTCAACAGCACCGGACGGAAACGACTGATACCCGCCTCGTATAACGCCGCTCGGAATTCCGTTCCGCGTTTCAGGATACGATTGAGTGCGTTTACCAGCACCAGCGAGTCGTTGACCACAATCCCCGCCAGCGCAATCGTTCCGAACAGCGACAGCATGCTGATCGTATACCCCTGGAGATAATGCCCCCAGGCCACGCCGACCATACTGAACGGGATCAACACCAACACGACCACCGCCTGCACGAACGACCGGAACGTGACGACGATAATCAGAAACATCAGCGTCAGCATCGGCGGCACCACCTGCAACATGGCGTTGACCGTCTTGGCGCTTTCCCGGCTCTGCCCCTCGAAATCAAAAGTGACATCGGGGAATTGCGCTTTCATCTGAGGCATGATCTCGGCCTTGATGTCCGCGATGATATCCGTCACCGACTCCTTGGAATCGGCGATATTGGCCGAGACACTGATCACCCGGCGGGCGTCGATATGATTGATTGCTATCACGCCGCGCTTGATCTCCAGATTGGCGATTTCCTCAAGCGGGAATTCACTGCCGTTGGCGGTGCGTATCCGCATATCCGCCAGTTTTGCCAGCGTCGAACGCTCCGCCTCCTGGTAGCGGACATATATCCGGACTTCATCCACTCCGCGCAGAATCCGCTGGGCTTCACTGCCGAAAAAGCCGCCGCGCACCTGCCGCATCACCTGAGTCGTTGTCAGTCCCAGCGCGTAAGCCTTGTCTTTGAGTGTAATGGTAACCTCGCGCAAACCGGGCGGATCATCATCGACCACGTCTTTCAATTTGTCGACCTTGCGCAGGGCCGCCTCCAGCGAATCCTTGGCCAAATGGATCGATCCCAGATTGTCGCTTTTTAATACGATCTCGATCGGTTTGCCGAACCGTCCACCCCCGTCGCCGATTTCAAGATTCTCCACCCCCTCGACCACGCCGATCGTATTGCGAATCCGATTGGCGACTTCCATATTGGACCATTCCCGCTCGGCGCTTTCGATCAGGGTTACGGTCAACTCGCCCTTGTGCGTCTTGGGACCGATACTCCGCCCGATCGACTTGACGATGTCGACGCCATCATGTTCCTGGCGATACGCTTCGTTGACGTTCCACACTGCGCTTTCCATCCCGACCAGCAGTCCATTGGTGATCTTTTCCGGCGTTCCCGCCGGCATTTCCAGAGAGACCTCAACCCGGTCGCCCTCGATGACCGGGAAGAACGTGGTTTTGATCACGCTTCCCTTGATACCGCCGACCGTGATCACGAACAGCGCGACCGGGACCGCCACCGCCACGATCGGATTGCTGATACAGAATTTCAGGAGGGGAGCAAACAGCCGGTCACGAATCCAGAGCAACGCCGCTTCGCTTTTCCGTTCGATGAGATTCTTCTGTTCCCGTTTCGTTTTCAGCGCCTTGGAATGGGCAACGTGTGACGGCAGGATGAAGATCCCCTCCACCAGGGAAAAGATCAGCGTCGCCGCCACGACAAAGGCGATATCGCGGGTGCGTTCGCCAAGCGAACCCTGCAGAAAGAAAAAGGTCATGAAAATGATAACCGTGGTCAGGATCGACGCCGACACCGCCGGAAGCACTTCCAGCGTCCCGTCCAGCGCCGCTTGAATCGGTTTCTTCCCGCGCTCGTACTGCTGATAGATGTTTTCCGCAAAGACAATCCCGTCGTCAACCAGAATGCCGACAACCAGAATCATTGCCATCAGCGACATGACATTGATCGTCAAACCGTAAAACGTCCCGATCATGAACATGCCCGCGAACGATACCGGAATCGCCAGCGCCACCCAGACCGACAGTCGCATGTTCAGCGCCAGCGACAAAAACAACAGCACCAGTATCAATCCCAGGATGCCGTTGTCGGTCAGAATATTCACGCGTTCGCGGATAATATCGGAACCGTCGCGCAGAACATCGATATGCATGTCGTGATGCGTTTCGTTGAAATTCGCGATGTACTGTTTGACATAATCGCAGGTGAAATACAAATCCTCTTCATTGGTACTGCTGACCGTGATCCGCACGCCCAACTGCCCGTTGAAATAAATCCGGTCGGGGCTGTCCGACCACCCGTCGGACAAATCGGCGATATCCTTCAGACGGATAATCGTCCCGTCGGACGTCGCCTTGATCACATGATCGGCCAGATCGGCGGCGTAATATCCCCGGGTATCGGCCCGGATTAACAGTTCCTCGGTTTCCCCCTTGATCGTGCCGCCGGTCATTTTGACATTGGCATTGCCGATTGCCGTGGCGACGTCCTGAAACGTCAGACCGTACTTGCGCAAATCGTTCTCGCGCAGACTGACTTCGATCTCCTCGCTGGGATACCCGCTGATGGCCGTTTTGGAAATCCCGTCGACATCCAGCAGGTCGCGTTCGATATCCAGTGCGGTCTGTTTTAATCGCGATAACTCGACGTCGCCGCGAATGATGAACGATATGGCGAATTCCCGCATTTCCTGCTTGTAGACCAGCACCCGGTCCATGTCGGCCGGGAACGACGAGATCTGGTCGACCGCGTTCTTGACATCCTGCAGGGCCACGTTGATGTCATACCCGTACAACAGCTCCACCGTGATCGTACCGGAGTTCTCACTTGATGTCGACGTGATCCGGTCAATGCCGGTCACCCCCTTGAGATTATCCTCGATTTTGAGAACGATCCCTTCCTCGATTTCCTCCGGTGACGCCCCGGGATACGAGGCCTGAATGATGATCGTGTCACTGGGGATCTGCGGAAAAAAAGTAATCTTGGTATTGATAAACGCGAGAATCCCGAACAGAAAGACGGCAAACAGAATGGAATTTCCCAGAATGGGATACTTGATGAACGACCGGATGAAATTACGCATGTCTCCCCCTACTTGTTGTTTTCATCCGTCGTCGGTTCGACCGGGTCGTTTTTCAGCGGCATCCCGTCGTAGGCGTCCTCGACCACTTCGGTCAAAAGCACCGTTCCGTCGGCAAGGCCTGTTACGACCACCTGGTCGTTGTCGTCGACCATCACCTCGACTTTCTGCAAAACCAGCCGGTCGTCTTGAATCGTATACAGCCTGTCACCGCCGACCAGTAATTCCCGCGAGACCTGAATCGCATCGGGAATCGGAATCGTCGACATCTCCGCCGTGATATACATCCCGTCCTTCAACCGTTTGTCTTCCGTGATAATATAGATCATCACCGTCTGCGACGACTGGTCGATCTTTTCGTTGATACGTTCGATCGTCCCGGGAAACTCCCCGGCGACATCATCCGACGTGAGTGTCACCCGGTCGCCGATGTGAAGGTGTCCGACATCGTTGATCCCGACCGACGCTTCCAGTTCAAAGGCGCCGGTCCCGGTGAATTCGCCCAGCTTCTGACCGTTGCGCACCAGCATGCCGGGGTTGATGTCGGATTCGGTCACCACCCCGTCGTACGGCGCCCGGATCGTATACTTGTCCAGGGTCGCCCGCATGCTTTTTACCGAGTAATACTTGCTGTAAATATTCCGCGCGGCGATATAGTTGCGTTCGCGGTCGTCGCCTGCTTCGGGAAGCGGCTTCAGCGGTTCATGCAAATCGAAATCATTGAGAAACGCCGTCCATTTCTCGACACTCTCCGGGAAATCAAGCTCCAGATCGGGAAGCAGTTGCGTCAGTTGATTGAGCAGATTGCTCTTTTCCGCCAACAGTGTGTTATGATACACTTCGTCGTCGATGTGAATAATCACCTCGCCGGCGCGATAACGTCGGCCCGCCTTGAACGGCTTGTCCGTCGTCAACAATACTCCGGTGACTTCCGCATATATGTCGATTTTATCCAAAGCATGAAGCGTCCCGCCGGCGGTAAACCGCGTGGACACGTCTCCATTGTGCACACTCATGGTTGTCAAATTGCCAGTGGATGGGGCCGTCGGCCTCATGCGCATCGGTTTTTTCTGGTTGCCGAGCACGCCGCCCAGTAAAAATCCGACCGCGATTATTGCGCAAACCGCAATAATAGTGGTCTTGTTATTCAACATCCTGCGTCTCCTGTCTTGCCTTGTCTGTAAACCTGTCATTCGTCATTCGGTTAATATACGAGAGGGCCGTTAACGGCCTTTTTCTTCAATGTCCTAAAATGTCACAAGGTCAGGAAATGGTCACATTCCCCTGATTCCCGCTCTCTCCGCTGGTCGTTTTATACTTGAGATACACGGTTGTCCCGACCTTCACCCGACTGCTGATTTCGATATCCCCCCCGTGGGCCTGCATGATTTTCCGGCACATACTCAATCCCAACCCGTATCCGCCGGTCTGTTTGGAGCGCGACTTGTCCACCCGGTAAAACGGTTCGAACACATATCGCAATTCCTTCTCCGGTATACCCGCGCCGAAATCCCGCACCTCCACGATCACTTCGCCGTTTTCGCGACGGATCGCAATCTCCACCGGGCGCCCCTCCCCATCCGAATACTTCAGGGCGTTGGCGATAATATTCTTAAACAGGATAACCGTGCGTTCCGGTTCCACGTCGAGGATAACTTCATCCGGCAAATCTGCCGGCTTCACCCCCGGTTTCTGGTCGGCAAACCCCGCGCACACTTCCCGCAACAAATCGACAATATTGGTCGGCTGAAGATTCAGCGCTCCGAATCGGCTGTCCAGTCGATGCGTTTCCATGATCTCCATAATCATCGTCTCCATTTCGTTGATATCGTCCCGAATGCCGTCACGGGCCGGTCCCGGTTCCATGATTTCCAGACCCACCCGCGCCCGGGTCAGCGGCGACCGCAGTTCATGACTGACATCCAGCAGTAACTGCTCGCGGGTTCGAATCATGCCCCGAATCCGTTCCGTCATAGTCCCGAACGAGGTCACCAGCTCGCCCAATTCATCCCCGCGATTGGTGCAAACCTCATAATCGAGATTCCCCCGCCCGATCTGCCGGACCGCCTCGTGCAGCGTCCGAATCGGCCGCAACAGCCAGCGTATCGTGAAAAACACCAGCAAAATCACGATGAACATCGTACTGTATGTGATAATCTGATACATCGTAAACCGGGCGCGGTACTGTTCCTGCTCTGATTCCAGAACCAGACTGAAACGCCCGTAATCCCGGAAGATATCAACGCAGGTCCCGATCTGCTTCACAATGTCGACCCGCGTTTTGGGATTACTACCGTACGCGCCGAGTTGCAACTCGTCGAAATTCGGCATGTCGCTATAACTGGCCCAGACATAGTCCGGAGTTTCAATCCGAATCTGAATACCGAAACTGTCGGCCAGCACCCCAGCCAGAACGGTATCGGGCGGGATTTGCAAATCGTCGATGATATACGCGCACTGATTGACCGCATTTCTCTGAATAGTCGCGAAATGCGACGTGCGCAAATACGACCGATTCGCCATGATGCCGACGACGGTTATCACCGTGTATGCCAGAACGAAAACCAAAAGGATTTTCAAAAACAACGACCGATGAAGCCGCGTGAACAGATTACTCCCCATCGCCATCCGTCCCGATAAACATGTACCCCGCACCCCAGATGGTTTTGATAAACCGGGGATGCTTGGGATCATCGTGCAATTTTTGACGCAGACGGCTGATCAGCACATCGATGGAACGATTGTACGCGTCCCATTCCACGCCCCGGACATGTTCCAGAATCTGATCACGGTTCAATACCCGTCCGGCCCGTTCGATCAACAGCGTCAGGATATCGAACTCGGCGGTGGTCAGACTGATCTCCTCGCCGCGGACTGTTACGGCATGCCGGCCGAGATCGATTGTCAACGGCCCGATCTTGCGCACCTCCGAGGTTTCCTCCGGCTTGCCCCGACGTAACACCGCCTGGATTCTGGCCACCAGTTCCCGCGGCTCGAACGGCTTGGGGATATAGTCGTCCGCCCCCAGTTCCAACCCGACCACCCGGTCGGTCACTTCCCCCCGCGCGGTCAGCATGATGATCGGCACCGCGTATTCCTTGCGGATTTCCCGGCACACATCAAAGCCTTCCATCTCCGGCAACATGACATCGAGGATAACCAGATCGGGAAGGTCGACCCTCAGCGCCTTCAGGCCGTCGCGGGGATGCGTCGCCGTGCGGACCTCGAAATCGAACCGCCCGAGATACTCCACCAAAAGCGCGTTCAGGCGTTCGTCATCGTCGATTACCAGCACCCGGTATTTCATGGCATCCTGTCTTCGTTATCGGCCCTGACCTGAGAACGGGCCCCCTGTATATCTTTTCGACAATATATACAACCAATATATCAACTGCCCGTTTCACAATTGTTACAATTTGTAAATTACGAATTTTACGACTCTTGGGGGGAAAAATCGGGGTGAGAGGATTTGAACCTCCGACATCTTGCTCCCAAAGCAAGTGCGCTAACCGGACTGCGCCACACCCCGATTATCAATATCTGAATATATACGCCCTTAAAAGCCCAAGTCAAGCGGGGAATCGACCCGACATCGGGGCCTTACTCAAGCTCAATCCCGCCGATCAGACGCCGGGCAATCCGCTCCCGCGCGGCAATCAGCGCGCGCCCCCGATGTGAGACCTTGTTTTTCTCATCGAGCGTCATTTCTGCGAACGTTTTGCCCGCCGGCTCATAGAAAAAGACCGGATCATAGCCGAATCCGTCGACACCCCGGTTTTCAGTGGTAATCCGTCCGTCAACCGTCCCCTCCACCGTCTCGATTTCGCCGTCTCCCCAGTCGATAGCGATTACCGTGCGAAACCGCGCGCCCCGTTTCCCCTCAGGCACCCCCTCCATTTCCTTCAGCAACCTGCGGTTGTTGTCGGCATAGGTGCATCCGGAACCGGCATAGCGCGAGGAGTACACCCCCGGCGCGCCGTCGAGTGCGTCGACCTCCAGCCCCGAATCATCCGCCAGCGCGGCATATCCGGTGAATTCAGAGATCCCCGACGCCTTAAGTATCGCGTTTTCTTCGAGCGTTGTCCCGGTTTCCTCGATTTCGGGGAAATCGAGAAAATCATCACAGGTCAATATGGTCACTTGAAGATCATCGAGCAGATTCCTGATCTCCCGAATTTTATCCTTATTATTCGTCGCCAGTACCAGTTGCACGCTATATTCCCATTAAAGGCCGTAATGGCAGGTTATGTCATTGCGAATGAAGTGAAGCAATCTCAAACGGATGGCATCTGCGCTGTTACTTCTCTATCTCCCGCGGCCCCGGGCCGTCGTACGCATAATTGCGATTGCCCAGCTGACGCATCGGTTTCTCGCGCGTCATCTCCTCATACGCATGCGCCAGCAAACCCGGCACGCGCGAAATAATGAAAAAGCCCTTGCCCAGACGATAATCGAATCCCATGTCGGAAATCACCGCCCCGATCGCACCGTCGACATTGATCGGCAGAGCGCGGCCGGTCTTGGTCTCCAGCGCCTTCTCGATCGCCTTGCACAATTCGATATGCCGTCCCGAAAACCCGCACCGCTCGGCGATCTCGAACAGCTTCAACGTGCGCGGATCGACATTGTGCAGACGATGGCCGAAACCCGGCATGCGGATTTTGTTCTCGCGCAAATAATCCACCAGCTCATCCGCCAGCATCGCCGTATCGCCGTCTTTTTTTGCCCAGCTCTGCATGATCTTCGCCGCGTTCTCGATCGCGCCGCCGTGGCTGTCGCCGATCACCAGCACCCCGCCGGCAATCGCCGCGTTGAGCGAATTGCCGCCCGAAACCACGTTACGCGTCCCGAGCACCGACGGCGGCGAGCACCCGTGGTCGATCGACGCCACCAAAATCGCCCGCATCATTTCCGCCTCGGCCTTGTTCGGCAGCTCGCCTTTCAAAATCAAAAACACCGTCTCGGCGAAACTGAGATGTTCCATTATGTCGGTTATATGATACCCCCGAACCCGGATATTGCCGGGCCCGATATCGGTAATACTGCTCATCCACGGTTGGTCAGCCATACCAGCCTCCCTCTATGTTTATTCCGTCGTATTGGTTTTCTTTTCGGGAACCCGATCCTCGCGGATATTGATCCCCTGGTAATATTGCAGGGCAAACTCATGCCATTTTTGCTCAAGCGTCGGCAAATCCATGTCGAACAATTCCTGTACCGAACGGTCGAACGGCGCCGTTGTCTGCCAGAGCATCTTGAACCTGTTGATCCCGAACTCGTAGGTGATATACGCCACCAGCGATGCCGCCTCCCATTCCCGGTACTTCTGGTTTTGCCGCTCGAACGCCTCGTTGTCGATCAACGAATCCAGCGGGATATACCGCGCGATATCATGCAATGAACAGGTCAGGTGATGATAATCGTTGTTGGAATAATCCAGCAGACGAACCACTCCGTCGTGCAATACCTGATAATCGGTCATGCGGATGTTCATCCTCGGGATTAAATACCTCGCCAGGATTTCACCGAAATGCGGGTCACGTTTCCAGTGAATCTGGTTACCCTGTATGAACGGGATTTCCCGGCCGGCCAGGTTTTTGGCTTCCGCATCGTTTTCGTAGATGTAAAAATGAATGGTGTCGGCGGGGATTTCCATCGCCAAAAATTCGCACATCTCCTGCAAATACCGTTCGTACGCATCGGACAGCCGGTCGATATTGCGTCCCCAGTACGATCCCGGAATGAAATGAAACACGAAATGTTTGAAACTGTATTTCTCCCACCCGGGGAACTGGGGCGGCGGTGCCGCTTCCTGTTTATTGGCGCATCCGGCCGCCAGGACCATCAGTATTCCGATACTGAGAATGACACTCACCCAAAATAATCGTCTGCCGTTATTCATGATTGGTTATTCCTCTCGACTTTATTGCCGCGGCCGGTTCGACCTGTTTTTCTATACTCATCTTTAAACGCAACGGAATATATACAGCCGTCCTGCCGATGTCAAACGGATATGCCGTCCATACAAAAGCCGGAGGGCATCCCTCCGGCTTGATATCCGCATAGTCATTGGGTCTCCCGGATATATCTCCCGGACCGCGAAACGACTTACACTCTTTTGTAAACCAATGCCTTGGTCGGGCAGAACGCCGCACAGGCCGGACTCCCCCCGCACAAATCGCATTTGACGATCTCATCGTGGACGTCGTCGATCAGCGCACATCCGAACGGACACGCCGCCACACAGGCGCCGCATTTCACGCACCGTTCCTTGTCCAGCTCCACCGCACCGGTTTCCTCGTTGCGGCGAAGCGCGTTGAACATGCAGGATTTCACGCAGGCCGCGTCATCGCACTGCAGGCAGGTCACCGGAACGTATTTGTCCGGCGCGTACGCCAGCGGATAAATACGACTCTTGCCCGGCTTCTGATTCTGCGCATGCGCGAACGCACAGGCCAGCTCACAGGTGCGGCACCCGATGCACTTCGACGGTATCACTTCGAATTGGTATTTCATAACGCCGCCTCCTGCGCTTTGGTGACGATCTCGCCCATCTTGCGGGCGGTCGCCATCCGTTTGCACTCATCGCAGGTTTCGAAATACTCCTTCGGGATCTGTCTCTGCGCCATCAGGTACTCCGCGAAATCCTTCGTGATGACGGCCTTGCCGCAACTTGTGCACGTGATCAAATCGAACGTTTTCTTCCAGATCGTCCGCGTGCTGTCCGTGTCGGTCCACGGAATCACATTGGTCGGGCAGATCTGCGCACAGGCCAGACAACCGATGCAATCCGGCGGTTCCTCCCCGAACGGCGGGGCGATCACTTTCTTATGCCCGCGCATCACCGCCGAGATGGCGCTTTTACCCAGCACCTCGCAAATACGCGTGCAGGCGTAACACATGATGCAGTTGTCGCCCTCAGGAACCGTTTCATAGCTGGTCTTGTATATCCCGTACTCTTCGGCCATCTTCTGGATCACGTCGGAATCGGGACAGTTGGCCAATTGCAAATCGATGATCGTCTTGCGGATTTCGATCACCTCGGGCGTATGGGTGTTGACGATCAATCCGTCCTCGACCGGATACAGGCACGACGTAACGTGCTTTTTCCAGCCTTCCCATTCCGCACGGCTGATCTCCACCATGCACAGGCGGCAGTTGCCGGTCGGTTCGATCGCTTCATGGTGACACAGCGCCGGGATATCGATCCCCTCGCGCTTGAGCACCGTCAACAGCATCTCCCCTTCGGCGGCCTTGACGACTTTTCCATTTATTGTTATGTGTACCATATTTCACCCACTCATACAATATCGACGGCGTCGAAATTACACACGGCGTAACACGACCCGCACCGCGTGCAGGCCTCCTGATCGATCACGTGCAGTTTCTTCTTCTCGCCGGTTATGGCGTCCACCGGGCACACCTTGATACAGGCCAGGCACCCCGTGCACTTGTCGTTGATGGTGTACGTTATCAACTCGCGACACACCCCGGCCGGGCATTTCTTGTCCCGGATATGCGCCAGGTACTCGTCGCGGAAATACTGCACCGTACTGACGAACGGATTCGGCCCCGATTGCCCCAGTCCGCACAGCGACGCTGTCTGAATCACCTTCGATAGCCGCTCCATCAGCGCCAGGTCGTTCTCGGTAGCTTTCCCCTCGCAGATCTTGACACACAGCTTGTGCAGTTGATACAACCCCTCGCGGCACGGTACGCATTTTCCGCAGGATTCCTCGACGAGAAAATTGAGAAAATAGCGCGCCACGTCCACCGCACAGGTGCGATCGTCCATGATAATCATGCCGCCGGAACCCATCATCGATCCGGCCCTGGTCAGCGTGTCGAAATCGACCGGCAGATCGAGTTTGTCCGCGGGAAGACATCCTCCCGACGGTCCGCCGGTTTGCACCGCCTTGAACTCCCGGCCGTCCGGAATACCGCCGCCGATATCGAAAATGATCTCGCGCAGGGAGATTCCCATCGGCACTTCGATCAAACCGGTGTTACGCACCTTCCCGGCCAGCGAAAACGCCTTGGTGCCGGTGCTTTTCTCGGTGCCGATCGATCTGAACCAGTCCGCGCCTTTTTCCATGATCACCGGGACCGTGGCATAGGTCTCGACATTGTTGAGCACCGTCGGCTTGTCGTGAAGGCCCTTGACCACCGAGCGAATATACTTGGCGCGCGGCTCGCCGACCTCGCCGGCCACCGACCGCATCAACGCCGATGATTCTCCGCAGACAAATGCCCCGCCGCCGCGACTGATCTTGATGTCATAACTGAATCCGCTCGCCAAGATATTCGCGCCGAGCAGTCCACACTCATGCGCGGCGTCGATCGCCTTCTGCATATTGATTACCGCCAGCGGGTACTCCTCGCGCACATACACGTACCCCTCGCGGGAGCCGACCGCATAGGCGCAAATAATCATCCCCTCCAGCACCGAGTGCGGATCACCCTCCATGATACAGCGGTCCATGAACGCCCCGGGATCGCCCTCATCGCCGTTGCACAAGACATAGCGAATGTCGGACTCCTCACGGGCGCAGGTGGCCCACTTGCGGCCGGTCGGAAACCCCCCGCCACCGCGACCGCGCAGGCCCGATTGGGACACTGCGTCGATCACGTCCTGCGGTTTCATTTCCGTCAGCACTTTCGCCAGCGCGGCATAGCCGCCGCGTGCGACATATTCCCCGATTTCATCGGGATCGATCTGCCCGACATTGCGAAGCGAGATTCGCTCCTGCCGGGCATAAAAAGGAATTTCTTTATAATCGGTATAGGTTTTGTCGGTCCGGGGATCTGTATACAGCAATTTCTCGACCAGCTTGCCTTTTTCAAGCGTGGTCTCGACTATCTCGGCCACGTTGGCCTTTTTCACCTTGGAATAAAAAATCCCCTCCGGCTCGATCACCACCAGCGGACCCCGGGCGCAGAAGCCATGACACCCGGTCTTCTTGACCGCCTCGACCGAAATGTCGGCCAGCTTCTTCTCGGCGACAATCCGCTTGAATTCCTCGAGAATTTCATCGGAACCGCCGGCAAGACATCCGGGACCGAGGCAGACCAGTACCTTCCGTTTCTGAGCCGCCAGCTTCGCCTGGCATTCCTGCCGCCACTGGCTCAGTTTTGCAATACTATCGATACGCATCTCAATCCTTCTTGACCAGTTTCAGCGCCCGGTTGCAGGCGACATTGCCGTGGTACTTGTTGTTGACGATCATCACCGGCGCCATTGCGCAGGCTCCGACGCAGTTGACGACTTCCAGCGTGTATTTCATATCTTCCGTGGTTTCGCCCGGTTTGATTCCCAGTCCCGATTCCAGCTGATCGAGAAGCAGATCGGCCCCCTTGATATGGCAGGCCGTCCCCTTGCACACCCGGACAATCGTGTCGCCGCGCGGTGTCAGGCTGAACGCATTGTAGAATGTGGCGACACTGTACACTTTGCTTAACGGCACTCCCAGTGTCTCCGCGGTCTTCGTCATCGCCTCGCGCGGCAGATAATGAAATTCCCGCTGTATATCCTGTAAAACCCCTATCAGCGAACCGGCATCGGTCGGATAGTGGTCGAAAATGGCGGTGAGTTTGGTCAGGTCCTGCCGGGTCATGCTTTCCCTCCCGCTTTCTCTTTTTCAGCGAGCATGCGCCCCTCCGCAAAAGCCTTCAGGTTGACCTCCAGCAGTTCCTTTTTCTTGGAGCCGAGTTTCTCCCGAAACATCTTTTCCAGCGCGTCGAACGAGACAATATCCGTCATCGCCACGAACGCCGCCAGCATCACCATATTGGCCGCTTTGGGATTGCCGGCCCTGATCGCGATATCGTTGACGGGAACCAAAAGCTCCGTGACATCATCGCGACCCGACTTCACATCGATCAGCGAACTGTTGATCAACAGCAGTCCGCCGGGACGAATCAACTCGCCGAACTTGTCCAGCGAAGGACGGTTGAACACACAGGCCGCGCCCGGATTATTGATGATCGGTGAACCGATCCGATGCTCCGAGACGACCACCGTGCAGTTGGCCGTGCCACCGCGCATTTCCGGACCGTACGACGGAATCCACGCCACCTGTTTGCCTTCGTCCATCGCGGTATAGGCCAGCAACTGCCCGGCCGTCATCACCCCCTGGCCCCCGAATCCTGCGAACACGACTTCGATTTGACCGGTCATGACGTCGCCTCCTCCCGCTCCGGATCTTTGAAGACCCCCAGCGGATAGTACGGCAGCATGTTTTCCGCCAGCCACCTGGTCGCGTCGGACGGAGCGATGCCCCAGTTGGTCGGGCAGGTCGACAGCACTTCCACCAGCGAGAAACACCGGTTTTCCTTCTGCAGACGGAACGCTTTTTTGATCGCCTGTTTGGCCTGCACCGCGTGCATCGGTGTATGCACCGACGTTCGCGCCACGTACGCCGGGGTCCGCAAGGTCGACAGCAGTTCCGCCATACGGATCGGATACCCCGCCAGATCGACATCGCGCCCCGCCGGGGACGTGGTCGTGCGCTGACCCGGCATCGTGGTCGGCGCCATCTGGCCGCCGGTCATGCCGTATATCGCGTTATTGACAAAAATCGTCGTGAACTTCTCACCCCGGTTGGCGGCATGGACGATTTCCCCCATGCCGATCGAGGCCAGATCACCGTCACCCTGATACGTGAACACGATCATGTCGGGACGGATGCGTTTGAATCCGGTCGCCAGTGCCGGCGCCCGGCCGTGCGGCGCTTCCAGGAAGTCGCAGTTGAAATAATTATATATCAGCACCGAGCATCCCACCGGCGCCACGCCGACCGCCCGCTCGCGCAGACCCAGCTCGTCGAGCGACTCCGCCACCAGCCGGTGGATGATACCGTGCGTACACCCGGGACAATAGTGCGTGATCGTCTCACTCAACGATGCCGGCCGGGTGAATACTGTATTTGCTTGATATGCCATGTTATCCTCGTTTGCTTGCGAAGATCACTTCTTGATCCCCAACATCTGACGAACCTTGTCCTTGACCTCGTTGGGGGTCGGAACGATGCCGCCGGTGCGGCCGTAAAAATCTATTTCGCGCTGACCTTTGAGACAGCGCTCGATATCCTCGATCATCTGCCCGACACTCATCTCCACCACCAGCACCTTCTCGATGTTTTTCCTGGTCGACTCGGTGAAAATATCCTGCTCCGGGAACGGATACAGCGAAACCGGACGGAACAGGCCGACACTGATACCTTCCTGTTCCAGTTCATCGATCGCCGTCTGGCAGATACGCGCCATCGTGCCGTACGCCATGATCAGGATTCTGTTCTTGTCGGTTACCTTGTATTTCTCAAAGCGAATTTCGTTTTTCTTGATTGTCTTGTACTTCTCGGCCAGAAGGAAACTGTTCTCCTCCAGCATCACCGGATCGAGAAACAGCGACTTGGTAATCCGCGCCTTGCGATTCTTTGCGCCGGTCAGCGCCCAGTCCGAACCGGTCGGATCGTTGGGCTTGCGATGTTCTTCCGGGAACTCCACCGCCTCCATCATCTGGCCGATCATTCCGTCGCCGATCAGCATCACCGGGTTGCGGTACTTGTCCGCCAGATCGAACGCCAGGATCATCAGGTCGACCGCCTCCTGCACCGACGACGGCGCCAGCACGATCAGGTGATAGTCACCGTGACCGCCGGCCTTGACCGCCTGAAAATAATCCGACTGCGCCGGAAGAATCCCGCCCAAGCCGGGTCCGCCGCGCATGATGTTGACGAACACCACCGGCAGTTGCGCCCCCGCGATATAGGAAATCGCCTCCTGCATCAGGCTGATTCCGGGACTCGATGACGTCGTGAACACGCGTTTGCCCGACGCCGCCGCGCCGAACAGCATGTTCCCCACCGCCACCTCCGATTCCGCCTGCACGAACGTCCCGCCGACTTCCGGCAGACGCCAGCAGAGATATTCGGCCACTTCGCTCTGGGGGGTGATCGGGTAGGCGAAATAATTCAGCGCGCCCGCGCAGATCGCGGCCTCGCCGATCGCCTCGTTGCCTTTCATCAGTTTCTTTGCCATCGTTCATCCCCCTCAGTACGCAAACAGGCTGAATTGGGTTCCGTGGTTCTGCACCCTGATCGCCACGTCGGGACAGGTGATCGCGCAAATCCGGCATCCGATGCACTTCGTGGGTTCATGCACCTGCGCATAAAAATACCCCTTCAGGTTGATCTCTTTCGACATCGAAATGATCTGCATCGGACAGGCATGCACGCACAACTCGCACCCCTTGCAGTAATTCTTATCTATTCGTATTCCGGGCATAGGCAAACCCTTTCGTGTATGTAAAAACTAACTTCCCGAAGTTTCTTCCTTCCGCTCCCATGGCTTGAGCATCGACCGGGTCAGCGGAAGAATCGCACAGGCGAACACCGAGGTGTCCATCGTGTTCAGCACGGCGCGTTTGGCGCTCACAAAGAAAAGCGGCAAGCCGCTTTCACCGCTTACCGCCCGCGCCAGATCGTACCCCTCGAGCAGGATGGCCGCATCGGTTTCATCGATCATGTGCGTGTTCGATACCAGCCCCGTGAACGGCAGTCGCGATGATCCCGCGATACGGTTCATGGTGGCGATCGAACCGGCGACGTCCGCCGTTTGCGGACGACGGCTGTTGAGGATCATCAGCATCTCGTACTGACCGGGCGGAAATTCCCCGGACAGCGATCCCAGCGCGCGGCACCCCTGCGCGTCACCGCCGACGTCCAGAATCAGCATCCCCTCATGCGTCTCCAGAAGTCCCTTGATTTCCGGCAGAAGGATTGGCAAATCGGCGTAATACTGCCCGCCCTGCGGCGCGACCACCCGCACCCCGAGCGCCTCCATTTCCGCAATCGCCTCACGGGTGCGGAAATACGGATTGACCAGGTCCAGATCGACCAAAGTCACCGGTTCGGAATTGGCATGCGCAAGATACTTGGCCAGATTGACCGACACCTCGGTTTTCCCGCTTCCGAATCCGCCGACCAGAGCGACAATACGTTTGGAAAATGACGGATAGCGAAATGTCGCGGCGTTTGCCATGAATGCGTCATCCTTTGTTGCCGTCGCAGTGAACATCACTCATATATATTACGCACCGCCGGGACAAAGTCAAGGAGTTATGTGAAACAAATCACAATTATTCCCCCAACCGCCGCGAAACATCGCATTTCCCTCCTATCACCATCAAAACTCCCCCTCAATAATCTTATCTTATTTTGTACAGATTGAAGAATGGGGCATTATAAAACCATTTGCATAAGACGACCAAGATGTTTAGTTTTATTTTAATCATCTTAAGGTCTTGATTTAAACTTTATTTACAAGGGGACGAAAAATCAGAGATTTCTTTTCAAAAAAGGGATTGCAGAAATTTACAGAAAACATGGCAAGAAATGTATGTCATGTGTCTGTTAATAGCGAGACTGTAAGTTGGTTGGCATTATCTTCTATTTTATCGGGATCCCAAATAGAAGAAATTGATCAATTGCTATTAAAAGGCATCGAATGTTTATATGATACTCCTTCAAGTTTTAATTCGGAGTTTTCAGACTCTGAACCTTTACATATTGAATTCCACGGATTGCGTGATGTCTTTTTTACGTATTTTAGCAACCGATTGCCAATGATGCTTTTAGGGACAACTGTTCCTTGGCAACGCCGCAAATCGCCATTAAAGCGTGAGATTAATTATATATGTGACCAATGTATCTTTAGGTATAAAAGAGAATTTCAAACATCATCAGAAGATATCACCTCACAATGGCGTAGTGGTTATAAGATGAGCTTCAAATGGACACGATTTTGGATATCAAATCGAAAGCGAGACGCCTATTATTACGATACCAAGATTATTGAAAATTTCATTTCCGAATCAATAGATGCATTTCTGGAATTGAAGTATCCCGAGGTTTTAAGATGCAAATCAGAGTATATGCAACAAACGTTTGAGATAAATTATAATCGGTTTGAAAATTATTTAAAATGGTTCAAGATTAACAGACATGTATTTATCGATAAACTTGCTAATCATTTGCAACTGGCATACCCAATCTATTCTGCTGATGTCTGGAAGTGATAAAGAATCTTATCGCGTTCGAAAGCAATACAAGTTATATAAAAAGAATAATTAGAATGAGTGGCAGGGAAATAATAGAAATTGCATAGACTTTAAGAATCTATATAGAAAGGCGTAATGATGTTCGATGCCTTAAAAGACATTTTACATGCTCCACTCGACTCACCAGTTTTGTTTATAATATCTATTGCCTACCTTTTAATTGAATCAATTTGCACATATGACACAAGAATTATGCAAGGCTTCTTAAGAAACGCGCATAGCGATGTTTTCGAACGAGCGGAAATGCGAATGTTACCGCGTTGGGTTGCACATTTCGTTTATTTGGGATGGTTACTTTTAATTGTGATAGCGATCTTAAATTGGAAATACGCAATCGCATTGTATGTTGTCAAATTTATACTTAAGGTTATGCCAGTATTAGAACTCGTTGGAGAACAATTAATGCGCTCTCATCTTTCGTATCAAAATGCTCGTGAGTGGTTAGATAAGAACGAATAAGTTGGCCCCGGTGCCCCGCCGCTTGCGGTGGGATTGTATGATATTAGAGAATCCCCCCCCTCGCGCCGGCATTATCCCGCAAACGTCGTACCGCCCGTCTTCCCTCACCGCATCTATTTCAACAACACCATCTTTTCAGTCCGGTGGCCCACCTTCCAGGGCTTGTTGATAAAGCGCCGTTTTTTGAGTCATCACGAAGATGCCGATACTATGTCATTGATTATGGGGTAAGTCATGGAATTA
>JAFGAL010000005.1 GCA_016933695.1 Candidatus Zixiibacteriota bacterium
AATAAGCACGTAGGCCAGGAGTCGAATCGGCAACAGCCAGCGGGCATTGGTAACGTTGGTTATCATGAGTCCGGGATAAACCGGAAGACGCCCCGATGGCGCCTTCCGATCATCACGCTTTTAAATTTTCCCAATGATGTCGAACATCGGCAGGTACATCGCAACCAGCAGGGCGCCGACAACGCCGCCCATGCCGACAATAATCAACGGTTCGAGAAGTGATGTCAATGTCGACACCGCGGCATCGACTTCTTCGTCGTAAAAATCCGCGATCTTGGCCAGCATTTCATCCAAACCGCCGGTTTTTTCACCTACGGAAATCATCTGCGTCACCATCGGGGGAAACACGCCGGATTCTTTCAGCGGTCCGGTAATCGTATCACCCTCGGCAATCGACATCACCGCCTTCCTGATCGCTTTCGCAATCACCACGTTGCCGGCGGTTTTGGCCGTAATTTCCATGGCGTCGATAATCGAAACACCCGATGAGAGCAGGGTTCCCAGAGTCCGCGTGAAACGCGCCACGGCGGTTTTCCGGAGGAGATTGCCGAATAACGGCGCTTTTAACAGAGACGCATCGAAAATGGCCCGCCCCGCCTCAGTGCGAACCCAGTAGACAAAGACAATTCCGAAGACAATGGCGCCGGCCGCCATGAACAGGATATTACTCTGGAAAAAGTGACTGATATCCAGGACCATCTTGGTCGGCCCGGGAAGTTCCGCGCCGAGACTGCCGAACATATTCGCAAAGGTCGGCACCACAAAGGTCAACATACCGACGGTAACGCCACACGCAACCACCATGATGACGATCGGATATGCCAGCGCACCCTTGATCTTGCGCGTCAGGGCGTCAGCCTGTTCACGATACACGGCGAGTCGCACCAGGATCGTGTCAAGCGCGCCGCCCATTTCGCCGGCTTCCACCATGTTGGTGTAGAGTTGGTCGAATACCTTGGGGTGACGGCTCATGGAGTCGGACAACGTCGAACCGCCCTGGACACCTTCCTTGATCTGGGTGACCACCCGCCGCATCTCCGGGTTTTCCAACTGCGCCGCGAGAATTTCCAGGCATTGCACCATTGGAAGACCCGCACCGATCATGGTCGCGAACTGCCGTGTGAAACGGGAGACATCAATCTTTTTGATTCCGGTGCCGATCTTGATCTTGATCTCAGCCGGCTTCTTGCGAATCGACGACACCAGGATACGATTCTGACGCAACAGGCGTTCCAGTTCCTCCCGGCTTTTCGCCGCCAGCTCACCCTGCACCTGGGCTCCGGCCAATGTCTTGCCTTTGTATTCAAATACCGGCATAGCTTAGCTTCCTTCTCCCCCCGGTCTATACCATCGCCGGGGATTTACCTCTGGTGAGCATCTCGTTCAGTTCCTGAATATTACTGCTGAAACTCATCGCATCGCCCACGGTTATCTTGCTACCGTTGTACAACTCCGCCAGAGATTGATTCATGGTTTTCATTCCGTACTTCTGTCCGGATTGAATCATGCTGTATATTTGATGGACTTTGTCGTCTCGTATCAACGCCCGAATGGCCGGCGTGCAAACCATGATTTCCAACGCCAGACAGCGTCCGCCGCCCATTCTCGGAATCAGGCACTGTGACACGATCGCCTGCAACGTGAATGACAGCGACACCCGAATCTGCTCCTGCTGATTGGTCGGGAACACGTCAACCATGCGGTTGATCGATTCCGCGGTGGAATTGGTGTGAAGGGTCGCGAACGCCAGGTGACCGGTTTCCGAGATATTGATGGCCGCCTCGATCGTCTCCAGGTCGCGCATCTCGCCCACCAGCACCACGTCAGGGTCCTCACGCAGGGCGTATTTCAGCGCCGATGAAAACGATGACGTGTCGCTATACACTTCGCGCTGATTGACGATGGAACTCTGATGACGATGCAAATATTCGATCGGATCTTCGACCGTGATAATATGGGACTGGCGCTCCCGATTCACCTTGTCGATAATCGCCGCCAGGGTCGTCGATTTCCCCGAACCGGTCGGACCGGTTACCAAAACCAAACCGCGCGGCAATCCGGCGAATTCGGCAATCACTTTGGGAAGCCCCAGCTCTTCGAACGTCTTGACTTTGTACGGTATCTGCCGCAGGGCAACCGCCACGTTGCCGCGTTGCATGAATACGTTACAGCGAAAGCGACTCAACTGCTCAATACCAAACGACAAATCCAGTTCCGAACTGGTTTCGAATTTAAGTCGCTGTTTTTCATTCATGATTGAATACGCAAGCTTCTTGGTAAGATCCGGTGTCAGAATATCATATTGCATCCGCACCAGCTTGCCGTCGACTCGCACCACCGGCGGAGCACCGACCGTAAGGTGTAAATCGGACGCATCCATCTTCACCATTTCTTCGAGTAATCCACGAAGACTCAGCATTCACACACTCCTGACAAATACATGCCGGTTAAAAAGGACGTTTTTTTATTATATCGGAAGAATCGGAGAATTCTTGACCGGAAAAGCCGTCCCGGCCACTTTTAAGTCATTGATTTATAAGGGATTCAAAAAGAGGAGGAATTGCCTCAGGAGGTGACGGCATGAACTTCATCAATCGAAATTATCCCCTGGTGCATTTTGTCCACCGCCGCCATCCGCAGGGTAAACATCCCCTCCTTGAGCGCCTGTTCGCGGATATCGGCATCACTGGCCTTATTCAAAATCATCCGCTCGATCTGAGATGAAATCGGCATTACCTCATAAATACCGCAACGCCCCGACAATCCGGTTTGATTGCACTCACTGCATCCGTCGGCCTTGTACGCCTTTATTTTCTCACCAAGAAAATCGGCCGGGACACCAAGCGATTCGATCTGCTCGTCGGTTATTTCAATTTCGCGTTTGCAATTCTGGCAGATTTTACGCACCATCCGCTGGGCCATAATCAATCGCGTCGCCGAGGAAACCAGGTAATTGGGAATCCCCATGTCGATCAAACGGTTGATCGATGACGGCGCATCGTTGGTATGCAATGTCGAGAACACCAGGTGACCGGTCAGGGCCGCACGAATCGCGATCTCCGCTGTTTCTCCGTCACGAATCTCACCGACCATGATGATATCGGGGTCCTGACGCAAAAACGATCGCAGGGCCGCCGCGAAGGTCAGCCCGATATCCGAGCGCACCAGAACCTGGTTGATACCGTCGAAGTTGAACTCGACCGGGTCCTCCGCCGTCATGATGTTCACGTCGATGGTGTTGATCTGCTTCAACGCCGAATACAACGTGGTCGTTTTACCGGAACCGGTCGGCCCGGTTACCAGAATAATGCCGTACGGCAGGTGAATCGCCTTGTCGAATTTCTTCAGCGATTCCCTGGTGAATCCCAGCTTGGTCATATCGACCATCAGCGCCTTCGGATCGAGAATACGCATCACCACCTTCTCGCCGAAAATCGTGGGAAGTACCGACACACGCAGGTCGACGGTGCGGTCGTCGATCTTGATCTTGATGCGACCGTCCTGCGGCAGACGTCGCTCGGAGATATCCAGATCAGCCATTACTTTCAGACGGGAAATGATCGCCGCGCGATATTTGAACGGAAGCGGCGCCTGTTCGACCAGGTCACCATCGATACGGAATCGCACACGGATACGTTTTTCATAGGTCTCGAAATGCAGGTCCGACGCCCCCATGCGAATCGCGTCCGCAATCAGCGAATCGACCAGCTTCACCAGCGGCTTGTCCTGAATTGCGGACTGCAAATCGGCTTCAGACGGTGCATCGTCCTGCGACGTCAACACCTCCAGGTCGCTGTCCCCCTCCAGTCCCTTGAGGATTTCATTGATCGCACCCTCGTCCTTGTAATAGGATTCGATCGCCCTCTTGATCGATTTCTCGGGAGAAATAACCGGTTGGATCGAACACCCGGTGATGAATTTCACCGCGTCCAGCACATAAACATTGTTGGGATCGGAAATCGCGACAATCAGGCTTTTGCCGAGTTTGGAAACCGCGATAACGTTGAATTTACGGGCAATATCAAGCGGGATGAGCTTGACGATTTCGGGATTCAACTCGACATCGGCCAGGCGCAAAGTCCCCATATTGAGCTGTTTGCCGACGAATCGCGAGATTTGATCCTCGGATTCGACTGCCCCGATGGAAACCAGAATTTCTTCCAGCTTGCCCTTCTTTTCCTCCATCAGGGTCAGCGCTTTGGCCAACTGCTCTTCGGAAATCATGCCGGCCTTGACCAACATTGTGCCCAGCTCTGAAGACATCAACTCGATCCCATTTGTTGTTTAGCGATAGACGACCACAGAATGTTTACGGAAACCGACCGGCCGCGACTCAATCCTGGAAAATATCATCCAGTTTATCACCGGCGGACGCGGCAAATTCATCCGTCAATCCGGCATGCTCGGTGGTGTTCCGGGACTTGAGCGTGGCGAAAATCTTGGCCAGTTCAGTAGCCCCCTCTTTGGCATACAACCGAACCATACCAATCGTGGTGCGATCGTCGAAAATGACCGCAAGGATGGAACGATCACCGACTATCGACATATGAATGTGGTCTTTCTTGCCCTGATGAAACAGGACGGAGAATTCCGATTCACCCACCAGTCGGGCTATTTCCTTGGTTGAGGCGAATGACCCGGCCAACAGTGCCGCCAGTGCAGTCGTGTCGAGTGAATGCGTAAAACCCTGGCGAGTAATCAGATGGCCGTCCTTATCCACCAGCAGGGCACACTTGGCCTCGGCGCCCTTGAGCATACGGGCCAGTATCGAATCGATCTTTTCGATCTCTTCTTCATAGATTACCAGGTTGTCATCAGTCACAGACGGCTCCTCCTCTTTTATTTGACACCAAACAGCCGCTTGAAGAAACCGCGTTTCTTCTTGACGACCCGTTCCGACGGGGCCATGGATGGCGACGGCATACCGGAACCCTCGTCTTGTTGCAGTTTTTCGTTTTCATCGTTCAAACGGCTACGCAAGGCCGAAATATCTTCATCTTTGGACGCCGGTTGAAAATCAGAGACCGTAATCCGGCGTTCGCGACGAGGGATCTTACCCGTCGATCCCGGAAACGGCCGCGACATCGATTCCTCCGCCGGCGTTTGTATCGGGGCGTCCGGCGGCTCCGTCGGTCCGGAAACGGATTCGGCGGGGAGGACGTTGTGTTCGAGCGGTGGTTCCGCCGCCTGCGGCGAGGCCTCGGCCTGGTACGCCGCTTCTCTCTGCGGCATTGCACCGCCTGGCGCGGCCGCAGTGGTTTCCACCGCAGTCGGCCGTCCTGACGGCGCTGTCGTACCAATCGCCGCGCTCTGTTGGGCGGCGACGGGTGCCTGAGCCGGGGCCGGCTTCGACGCCGGCGCGCTCCTGGCCGCGCTGGTGGTGGTGCGAGTATTCTTGGCTTTCTCCAGCACCAGTTTGATGATCATCTTCAAGGTATCGAATACCCCGCGACCATTGACCGCTTCACCTTCAAACCATTTCCATCCCCTCGGATTCAGCTTGGCATTGAGTTCATCGACCGACAACGCACCCGGCAGGTCGCGTTTGTTGTACTGGATCACGATCGGCATTTCATCGATATTATATCCGTACTCCTCAAGGTTTTCCTGAAGATTGGTCAGCGATTCGATGTTCTCGTCCATCTTTTCGGCCTGGCTGTCGGCGACAAACACCAAGCCGTCGGCACCCCGCAACACCAGTTTGCGCGTCGCGTTGTAATACACCTGCCCGGGGACCGTATACAGCTGGAATTTGGCCGCAAATCCGTTTATGGAACCGATATTAATCGGCAGGAAATCGAAATAAAGCGTCCGGTCCGCTTCCGTCGCCAAAGAGATCATCTTGCCTTTGCTCGTGGCCGGCACTTTCTTGTGCACATAAATCAGGTTGGTCGTCTTTCCCGACAGACCCGGCCCGTAATAGACAATTTTACAGGTGACCTCTCTGGTTGCATAGTTTATTGAGACCATGGCTTCCTTTTCTTCTGTGTCCTGGTGTTTAGTTGCTATTGCCTATCTTGGCGATGGCATTCTTGATTTCCAGACGGATCAGTCCGATATTCACGTCGTGCTCCGCCGTCACCACCAAAATGCCGACTCCCGCGTCCGCGAAAAACAGCTTGCCGGTGTTCGCTTCAATGGTTATCTGCTTCAATGCCGATTGTTGCATCCGCTCCAGAGATTTCTGAATCGTGCTTGTGATCGACGCCGCCAAAGCGCCGACCGCATCATCTTCCAATGACGTATCCAGATCCGCCGCAATAACGATACCGTCATTGCCAACCACCATCGAGCCGGTGATTCCGCTGGTCTTGTTCAATTCATCAAGTATTTGATACATATTGCTCCTCCGGGCGTGATGACAGCACTTTGCCATACCGTTCGGAAATAAATCTCTTCACTATGTCGGTGGCCTGCGTGATTCGAATTCCCAGAAGATCATCCGTCTCCTGTTGCGACAGAACCAGCAGGTTGAAATCTCCTATCCGCGTAATCGCCAGTTTTTTCTGCGTGAACGTTATATCCATCCGATCCGGGCCATCGTTGGTCACCTGACGCCGCAACACATCGGCCACGGCCTGGCGAAACAGCAAACTCATCGGCGCCCAGGCGTCCGGGTCGGCGTCGCCGCGACGAAACACCGCGGTCGTTAATCCCTCCCGGTCGATCACCGCCGCCAGGGCGACGGCATGATGCTCGCCGAGATACCGCACCGCTCGTTCGAAACCGTTGGTGTCATGCGTCACCTGCGTGTCCGGCGAATCCGATTCGAACGGTTGCGTTGAAACGGCACGTTCCGGCTTGTGATACCCCGGGACAGTGTCTTCCACGCGCGGATGTTCCGCCTGCTGATAGACGGCACGTTGGCGCGACGGTCTCACGTTTTCCGAGTGTATCGACAACCAGATCCGGGCCACGAACGGCGCGGCCGCAATCTGAAGCAGAATCGCCGGAAAATACCTGGAAACACCCAGCGTCAACGCCACCGAAAAACTCATCGAGTACAGCACGGAAATGATGACCCCGAAAATCGTGCCCAGCATCACCCGATACAGCAACGTCAGACCCGCCCCCTTGAAAATATCCAGCCAGGATGTACCGAGACGCAGGAAGTAAAAGACGAGCAGGTAGTACCCGATTTCGAAAACGGTGTACACAAAGAACCCGGTGCCCGTGGTGAAACCGAGTCGCTCCGGAAAAATCACCAGCGACCCGACAATCAACAGGCAGGACCATAACAGCACCTGAGTATTCTCTTTCATTGCCACATTCATCTCGATTATCCTATCCGTCACATTTTATGTATGTCGACTTTTTCCAGAAGCGCCGCCAGCCGCAGCCGCAACGTCCCCAGATTGATTTGTTCATTGGCCTTGATCAGCAGCATGGCGTCTTCAATCGGCATAAAGTTTACGATCAACCCGTCCGCTTCCAGCAAAACATTCTCATACTTGCCGAACGGCGATTGCTCCACCTGCGACTGCACCACTCGTTCGATGTCCTTGGCCAGCGCCCCGTACATGTTCGGCTCCTGCGAGGAATTCCAGACCGATTCGGCCACCAGCCCCTCTTTATTGATCAACAACACGCCCTCGACTCCGGGAAGGTTAGCGAGAACGTCGATCATTTCCTTGATTGTAATGGTTTCAACCGGTTTCGCCTCCGGCGGCCGGGTACCCGCAACCCGACCTTCGACCGGTCTCGACACCTCGGTCGGTTCGATTACCCGCGCCGATTCCATCGGAAGCTTCTTCGCGATTTCAAGCAGTTTGTTCACATGCTGGTTGTTGGGATCGACCCGCTGAAGCTTGTCGAGAATCCGCGTCGCCTTGGCAAACTCACCCTTGTAGATAAAAATCTCGGACAGGAGCAAATCGGTGGCGTGGCTGTTGCCGTCGAGGTCAATTGCCTTTTCCACTTCCATCTGCGCCCAGTCATACAGCCCTTTGTCAAGATTGATCTTGGCCATAACCATATGCGCCGAGCCGTAATTGGCATGGATCCGCAGACCGTTCTGACAAACGCGAAACGCCTTGTCAAGTTCACCCTTCTTGCGATACGCTTCCGCCAACGCGGCGAAAATCTGCGAGTTGGGATTCTCGTCAAGGATTTTGTTGCACTTGGCTATCCTGTCTTCAAGTTCTGTTACATCGGGCATATATTAACGCTCCTAAGAGGTCGCCAAGCTAATCAAAGACAGTAAGTTAAAATTGGCCGTTTTTTTACATTCTCGTAAATATAATGGCCAATAAAACTTATGTCAATACATTAACCGTCACCCCAGGATTTTTCTCGTTTGATACAATCCCACCAGCCAGGTTATCGCCATCATCACGTAAAACGCGGTTGTAACGAATCCCGGCAGTTGAAAGGCGTTAACTCTTCCACCCAGGATAAGCAGCTGCGCCAGCATCAAAAACCCAAATCCCAGGCCGAACATCTGCCAGGTCCGCGAAAGCACGCCCCCGCGCACCAGCGACATGATTTTCAGCGACCATATCAGGCAGACTATGGCGCACAACAGCAATATCAAATTGAAGATCGACGCCGTCGTATACAACTCGGCGGTGTCAATTGCGGCCCGCGCCGGCTGTGCGCCAAACAGCGTGGTCAGCACGAACCCCCCCATCAGGAACAGTTGTTTTTTCATTATGACGCACCTCTTACCATTCGTACCACACGATCCGCCTTGCGCATCGAGCCGAGCAGATTTTCATCGATCTGGTATCGCTTGACCAGTTCCCGACGAAGCGCCAGCGGTTCGGAGACTTCACGACGAACCTTTCCGACCGCCTGACGATACACCCCTTCGCCCAGAAAACAGTACACATATTCGAGTTGATGACTGAGCATGTTTTCAAGGGTTGTCATGACGGTATGCAGTCGGACCGGTGCCGGTATTTTCATGATTTCCATATAAAACTTGTCAAAAGTCGGACTGGTATCCGCTCCCGGATCGTACCCCGGGAAAAACATCAAAAAGCCGTTACGGAAACTCGAAAGGAATTTGTTATACATCGGATTGGCCTCGCCGACGATTTCCTCGATCAATGAGCGGATACGATAAAAGCAGTTATTATACAGCGTGAATAAAATCGACAGAATAACCTCGTCCTCGTTTTCGACCGATTCGGTCCTTATCGTCGCCCGGCCCGCGGCCTGCACCAGTCCCGTGATAATCAGTTTGTAAATCGCGCGATAGGTGACAAATTCGCCAATGGGCGAGGTTTCGATCAAATCCGGAATAGTCCGTTCGCCGTTGATCAGCGGCAATAGCTTGAACTCATCCATCGAAAGTGTTATCTCGTCTCGTTTGGTCTTGGTAATCGGCGCCAGTCGAAGCAAGACGTCATCGGGCGGCAATACTTTCTGGATTTCCACCCACTCATCAATCCGCCGCGTTCCTTCCATAATCACGTTCATGGTGCTTAATTCCACCGGGAACGCGATTTTCTTCGGTTCGGCATTTTCGATAAATTTGAATTCTCCCTCTTCCCAGGAAAACAGATTGTAGACAATCTCCTCGATCTGGATCCGCAGGCACTCGATCACCTCCTCTTTCTCGAAGAGGTTCATGTCAACCAGGGTGGTACCCAGCTGGCGACCGGTCTGCTTGTGCATGACAATCGCCCGTTCCAAATCGGTTTTGGAGATTTTGCCAAGTTTCAAAAGGAGATTACCCAACAAATCCTCGGACGAATTGATCGACGAGGCGTGGATGATATTCCCGCTCCGAAATGCAATTTCCTTCTGCCGGGTGGAAGTCGAAATCTGAAGCACACCGGTCTTTTTACCGGTTGAAAGAAGTTGCAGAATATCGGGAAACGATACCGTTTTTAGATTACCGGTCAGGCTCATATGCTCACTAAAGTCAGCGCCGAGATATCGGATCCGGCGAATTTACATAATTCCATTAATTCTTTTATCTTATCGGGAAAAACGGGGGTAATCTTAACTTTTGGAATGTGCGTTTTTTGCCCTACCGCACGGTTATCCGGCCGTCGCAGACAACTAGTTCAACGGCACCGACTTGCGACGTTACGACAAGGCGTTCCGCTTGGCGTTTGCACCAGTCCGACTCGGCTGAATGAGACCGCAATCCTCGGGCAAGTTTATTGCAAACAACACATTGTAAATCGTCAGCCGAAACAGAATCGAGCATTTTCATACCGGCCGCGTCAAGAACGGGTGTCACAACCGTCAAGCCCACTCCGAAAGCACTTCTGCCGGCAAACAGGGGCGCAAAACCATCCCGATCCGACCGGAAAAGCACGGCCGAGGAATCGAAGCGGCAAAACAGGCCGTCGTGTGAAACCGCCCATTGGCCGTCGGCCGGCATTGGCGTTTTTCGATCCGATGCCCCAAAAAATACCGCGGCAAGAGAATCGATCGCAATTCCTTGAAAACGACAGATGTCACAGGTCAGCGGGCGCGAATAATCCGGAAAGTATCCCACCGCCGACGGTTCTGATTTCAATAAAAACACGGCCTCGTGAATGGTTTGATAATCTCCGTCAAGGGCAATTACCCGGTCAATCGACAGCCCTAAATTGTGCACATACGGTTCGATAATATTCTCCGTATATGCATAATTCCGAAAGGAAAGCCCGCCCAACACCACCTGCGTTTGATCGAAACGATTCACCGCAATTATGCCGCAGGGAACCGAGAAAACAGTCGACGCGTACTCCCGGTCGGCGGAGACTATCGGAATCAGCAGAAGAATATTAGGGGTGATAAGCACGGCAAACACAAATACCCGACGCACCAGTCGGGAAGACACCGACCGGACGGCCAGTCCCAGCAAAATATAATACCCGATCAGCGCAATGCCGGACAGATGATAGGTCAGCGATACCATCACTCCTTCGGAACCGAACCATTCCAACAGCCAGACGATGCCGTGAAAAACGGGATTAAGCAGTGATCCGACGAATTGTCCCAGCAGTGGCAGAATCAGCCAAGCGAAAAGAAGAACCATCTCGCCCAGCACCGTCACCCCCACCAGTGGCACGATCACCAGGTTGGAGAAAAACGCGATCAGCGGAACCCGCTGAAAATAGTACGCCGACATGGGAAGCGAGGCTATCTGGGCAATTACGCATACCGCCAGCGACATGAGAGAAATATGAAAAAGTCGATATTGACGGTATCTTTCCAGCCAATGACTCACCATTGGTGTTATCACGATCAATGCCCAGGCGGTAACGAATGACAGCTGAAAGCCCACATCGAACAACTCGGTCGGACAGACCAGAAGAATAATCAACGCCGCCGTGGCAATAATGTTATTGAGATCAATCCGCCGCTGAAACGCCTTCCCGATTAGCACCAGTGCCGCCATCACCGAGGCGCGGACTACCGAGGGCTGATTGTACGCCAGATAGGAAAACAAAAACACCACGACAAGCAGAACCATGGTCCGTCCCCGCAAAGTCAGCGGCGATGCTCGCAAAAGATATACAAACACCAGAACCACCAGTGCGACATTGGATCCGGAAACCGCCAGCAGGTGCAACGTCCCGGTATCTCGAAATAATTCATATATCCGGGGCGGGATATTACGGGTTTCTCCGATCAGAAAGCCCGATGCTATCGCGGCGGACGTGGGATCGAGCGCGGAATAAAAAACGTTCGTTATTTCTCCGCGCAATCGGTCAATAAGTTGCAGAAAAACAGTCGTCCCACCGCGTTCGAGACGAAGCGAGAACGGATTCGGAAGATACGCCACCGCGAAGATTCCCCGGAGATTCAAATATCTTCGATAATCGAACCCGGTGGGATTTTGGCCACCCCTGATCGGATACAGCCGGGTCTTGAAATACAATCGGTCGCCATATTGCAGACGCGTGGTCGGCGTCTGAATACGTAAAAGCAAACGTCCCTTCCCGGTTTCGATTATGCCATTGGTGCCGATCGAATCGACCCGCAGGACAAGATCGGTTCGGTGTTCTTTGATTGCCGGCCAGTCGACCACAGTCCCGAAAACATCATGGATTATTCCATCCCCGGCATACTGACCGATATGCCCGGGGGGCATGGATCCATAGCGATAGCCGTATCCGAACGCGGAAAACGCCGTCAGACCGACCAGTGCCATCAGGCTGGTCAGGACAACACGTTTCGCGAAAAAGCATGCCAGGATCGCCGGTACCGTAGCCACCAGAACAGCCATCCAGACCAGGCAGTCTACCCCGGTCACATCCGCAAGGATGATTCCGGCGACAACCGCAGCCAGCGCCCCGATGGCAGGATAGTTTCTTGCCACGAACGCCCCTTTTTACCAGCTGTCAATTGTGATTATTTCTTGCCGTGCAACAGCGTTAACGCCCGGCGAATTTCTTCGGAACGCAACAGCCAGAGCAAAAAAATATACACCAGTCCCATCGCGGCGATCTGCACCACAATGAGAAGGATCTGACCCGGCATATCGGTCCTGCCGATTACCACCGGAAGATTAACCATGCTGACGAGATAATATGCCGCGAGTGCGGCCAGCAACATTTTGGCCGTATGCAATATAAGGGAAAGATAGCGAATGCCGTCAATTTTCTTTCGCAGATTGACAACCAGGAGGAGCAAATTCACCAGCCCGGCCGCCGATGTCGCCGCCGCCAGCCCCGCAAAACCGAACAGCGGAATAAATGCGAAATTCAACGCAACATTGGTGGCCACTGCAATGATTGAATACAGCATCGGCCGTTTGGAATCTCCCAGGGCATAATAAAGCGGCGCGGCCACCCGCACCCCGGCAAATCCCACCAAACCGTAGGCATAGTGATACAATGCCCGCGCCGTCTGTTCGGTCGCTTCGGCGGTAAACGCCCCGCGTTCGAAAATCAGCCGCACCAAATCTTCACCGAATCCGGCCAGGTAGACCGCCGATGGAATCACCATGAACATCGTCAGCCCGATCGCCTCGTGAAATGTCCCGGCGAGCCGATCCGATTGATTGCGGGCGACCTCCTCGGAGGCCCGGGGAAGCGTTACCGTCCCCAGCGCCACCGCGAACACCCCCAGCGGAAAGTGCATCAGCCGATACGCGAAATTCAAATAGGATAATGCCCCTTCGATTAACAGCGACGCCAATAGCGTGTTGATCAGGATGTTGATTCGTGACGCCGACAGGCCCAGAATCATCGGCGAAATCAAACGTCCGATCCGACGAATACCCTCGTCGGCGAAATTCACCACGAACCGGAACCGATAGCCGATCTGCCACAATGTCGGCAATTGAAACACTAACTGCCCGATCCCCCCGATCAACACCCCCAGCGCCAGGGTGTAAATGGGAACGCTAAAATACTGATACAGCAGAATGGGGGTGAGAATCATGCCGATATTGAACAGGGCCGGCGACAGGGCCGGAATCCCGAACTTGCCGTGTGAGTTTAAAATCCCCATGATTACCGCCGAAACCGACACCAGCAACAGGTAAACAAACATCAGTCGTGTCAGAGTAACGGTTAAGTCGAACTTGACGGGATCGGATGTGAATCCCTTGGCCGAGATATACACGAACGCCGGAGCGAAAATAATACCCAGGGCGACAATACACCCGACGATGATAATCAGACAGGAAATGGTCAGATTGGCCAGATGAAACGCCTCTTTCGGCCCCGATTTCACCAGTTTATCCTTAAAAACCGGGACAAAGGCCGATGATAGCGCCCCTTCGGCAAACAGGTCGCGAAGCAAATTCGGAATCCGAAATGCCGCTACAAAACAGTCGGTCAACATCCCTGCCCCGAAGAAATACGCCACCACCTGTTCGCGGATCAGCCCCATAATCCGGGACAAGGCCGTGGCACCCGAGACGGTTCCGGCCGAGGCCGCCATTGATCCAGGATGATTTTTATCCATTGACAAACCGATAATTATCCGTATATTGCAAAACTAATTTTCGTAATTGTGAAAGGATTTGACGGTGCCACATCACGAATCGTGCAAAAAAAGAATGAAAACTTCCGCCGAGGGAAGATTGCGTAATCGGGCGATTCGCACGCAGATTAAAAACGCCATCAAGGACCTCCGGGCGTGCAAAACCCGCGCGGAAGCCGACAGTAAGCTGACCGCCGCCATCAGTGTGGTGGACAAAGCCTCGCAGAGGAATATTCTTCACCGCAACAAGGCCGGTCGGATTAAATCGCAGTTGAATATCTTCGTCAACCGCCTGTCGAGTTAAGAGTTTATTCACAATACATACCGTATAAACTTCAGCAATCGGGGCCGCGTTTTTATCAGATGGACGATCAGCGTGCCGACATGAATGTTGTCGGCAGAACGTCCGTCGAAGTAATCCCGCAGGATATACACGATATCATTGAAATCGCCGTCGGTAAAACGCAAATAGGCGCGACGCAGTCGCGCGTACAATTTCAATTCCTCCAGACGTTCATCGAAATACCTGCCGGGATACAGGCTATCTAACTCCCCGATATCGGTTATTTCGCCGGATATATATGCCGCCGCGGCCCGACCGGCGTGTTTGCCCGAGCTGAGCGCATGTCCGATTCCCGCCCCCGAAAACGAATCAATCGCCCGCGCCGCATCGCCGACAGCCAGTATATTGTGCAAACGAAATGTCCCCGTTCCCTGAAACGTCGGCACCAATCCGCAGGAACGCGAACCGATCTTTCCACCGGGATACCATGTCCTGAGAAAGCGGTTCAGCATTCGCACGGCGTCGCCACCCCGAAGAGTCTTCCCGGTGATGCCGATCCCGATATTGGCCGATCGATCCGATTTAGGAAACACCCAGACGTATCCGCCCGGCGCAATCTTGCGACCGACATAAAACGTCATGACATCACTTTCGATATCGATTTCTTCCACCCGGTATTGTGCCGCGGCAAACACCTCGTCTCTATTGCACAGATTGGTCATCCCCGCCGTCCGGGCAATTTGCGATTCGACCCCGTCAGCGGCGATAAAGACTTTCGCCTCAACCGGCACGGTTTCGCCGGATTCTAGCAGAACATCGACCGAAGCAAACAACCGATCCGGCCGGGTCAGATCACGTCCGATCGCATTACAGACCAAATCAGCTCCCGCCGCCCGGGCGCGTTCGGCCAAAGCGAAGTCAAAGCGGGGACGATCCAGAATATATCCGGCGTTTTTGCGGTTGACCGTTATCCGGCACTGGTTCGGTCCCACCAGACAGGCGCGTTTGATTCTCGTGCTGATCCATTCTTCCCTCATTTCCGGAAGCGACGCCACCGCGCCTATCGAAACCGCCTCGGCGCAACTCAGCGGAAATCCGGGACGGGAGTGTTTTTCCAGCAAAAGCACCGAGAATCCCGCCGATGCGATTTCATATGCGGCGGTCGATCCCGCCGGGCCGGCGCCGATCACCACCGCGTCATATTGCGACCGCATGGTTCTCTCCCAACGCACCGACCGGACAGAACGAGATGCAAATCAGGCACATCGTGCAGACATCCTGATTGCATTCCAGCCTGTTGAATGAAAGAAAAAGCGCTTCCTCGGGACAAAGCGCAACACAGCCTCCGCACTCGAGGCAGGTTTCCTGATTGATTACCAGCATTGCGCCGGTAATGTATGATCGGGATGAAGTAAAGACAATCTTTTTTTACGTCGGCTCAGTAATTGAGCAGATACACGCCGCCCGCGATGTACTCCGAATGACCGGAGGCCAGGCGCAGGTTGATCAACTCATGCAAAAATTGCTCTTTGTCACGAACCGGAACGTTTTCGTTCAGCACCCGGACCGGATAGTTGATTCCCAGCACGCGGTCGATGTTTTCAAACCAGAGCAGGCCCGCCGGAAAACGGAAATCATGCCGTATCGCAAAAGCCAGATCATCGGCCTGCAAATGCAGCACCTCAAACCGGCAGTCACCGGGCGACAGACGAATGGTGCCACCGCCGGCGACATCGGAGAAACGACATCCCGCCAGCGAACAGCGCCGCGAGACAAAGGACAGAAAATCACATAGTGCGATCGGGACATGTTTGGCGGCCGATGACGCAAAGGTAATCAATCGCGGAGGGTATTCATTTGCCCTGAGCAGAATACCATACTCATGTTCATCGGAAACAGCCGAATCGGAAACCTCACGAATATTCATCGCGCGGGGATAGAATTCCGTAAACGCTTTCAACAATGATTCGTCCCAGTCGGAGACAAACGCCCCGGCTTTAACCGGACCGACCGTGGGCAGGGAGAAAATCTGTACCGGAAGATATCGCAGTTTCAATCGGCAGGCGGCTTCCAGAATCGCGCCGTCATCGAGCAATAAATACCGATCATTATCAAGCGGGGCAACCTGCAGCGGGTTGCGAATGGAATTGGTTTGCTCAATAATCGTTTCCAGATAGGCGACTTTTTCCGGACGATACGCCATAATCGGGACAATACGCGTTCGCGGGACAATCCCAAGGTTCGGTTTCATAACAAGACCTCACAGATAGAGCACGTTTGCCCGCATTCACGCAAGCCCGATGCCGGACGGACGTGATTTCACCTGAAAATAATTAACCGCATGGATCATATGAGGTTAAGAACGATCGAGAAGGATTGACCTGACCCGGGTTCAGCGGATTATGCAATAGCCTGCATCGACTAATGCATTTCCACTACATGAATTTTGTCGAGGTTTCTTACCAGAATCGAACGCCGGTCAATCCAGAATGCCACCTGCGGATGACCAGCCTGCCAGTGTTCAAGAGAGAATTCTTTCTTGCGCATGATATTGCGATCAATGTCAAACAGGTATAAATAGTCTTCCTGATAGCGTTCCGTTTTCTCAACAGACGGTCCCCGGTTATAGCTGATACCGCATGCGATGAATTTGCCGTCGTCCGATATGTCCAATGATACAAAACTCATTTGCGCTGTCGGCACGCGATAATTCCACAGGTGAGCGCCCGTGGCCAGATCGAGAACTTCCATATTGGTGTTGGACGCCACCACGATGCGGTTGGCGGTATCGCTGGCAACCAGCGTGTTGATCACGGTTTCCTGCAGTCTGGTCTGGTATACTCTGGTCGAGTCCCGCCAGACCTGCAATTCTCCCTGGTAGCACATCACAGCCCGATCACTACTGTCGGTAAAGCAGAAATCATGTTGCAGTCCATAATTGGCAATTTCCTCACCTGACGAAGCGAACAACCGCAATCCCTTGGGATTACAATCCACCAGAAAACGCCTCGCGTCCGGAGCGAATACCACTCCCTTGAACGCTTCGATAAACACCAGCGACGCCAGGCTGTCAGCCTGACAAACCAGCATTCGCCAGTCCCAGCTTCCCGGTGTTCCGGTCATCACCAAAAGACAGCTCCCGCCGGGAGCGAGACGCATCTCTCCATCCGGGACGGCATTCAGACTCCATTGTAACCGCCCCCGTGAATCGAAGACCTCGACCGTGTTGGACTCAGGCAATAGTATGTCCGATGCGGATGACGTTATCAGGGCATAAGACCTTCCGTCGGGTGCGACAATCGCCCGTTGTTTCGATCCAATGGGTATAGTCTTTTGCTCGCCCAACCGCCGGTTGAAAAATGTGATGGCGTGCTTATCCGTTACCACCAGTTGCCCGGAGGTCATTCCCGCCACGTGGGAATCGGGAGTAAGGGTGATCCCGTCTCCGATTTCCCGCAGATCAATCGAGAAGGCGATAGTCGGGATGATGAAGAGAACAACCAAAGCCAATGTGATGTACGATCTCAATGGTGCGAACGTCCTTTCATGCTTTATTCAACACAACCTGCCACAGGTGCAATTCCCGATTCGTCGTAGATATACTCGATCAGAAACAGGATATCAAGTAAATTAATCGCGCAATCACCATTGGCATCACCGCTGTTTAACGGATCAGGCGCCCCCCCTTCATTATAAACATGCTGGATCAGCAGAAGGATATCAAGCAGGTTCACCGCTTCGTCATTATTGGCATCGCCATACCGATAGTCAGCCGATCCGCTTTCGAAATACTGCCTGATTGCCGCCAGAAGCGCTTCACCGCTGGACTTGGTCAGGTAGTACACCGGGAACCCAAGCGCAATTCTACGGCCAGTACCATTGTCGTACGCCACCGCAACCGGTTTTCCGTCGAATAACGGATCACCCGACACCGAGTTGAACGTGGCGACCACGTCGACATCCGGCAGAATGTCAAACGTGCAGATCGACGGCAGGTAATTCCCGAACAGCGGATGTGCCTTGAACTGCAAATCCGGCCAATTGCCCACACCGGCCGCCCCCGCGAAATCAAACTCATCCTGCATGCTGATTTGTGTAATATGAAATGCGTCATAGGAAAAATCACCGGATGCCAGAATGGTTCCACCATCGAAATCATACAGGGTCATCCATCCGCCCAGAACCAGATTGGTCGGATAGTCCAGAAACCATGCAACACTATCCCGCGAACCGGCGAAATTCTTGACGTTAATATCGTCATCGAACCAGTAAATCGAATTGTACTGTCCCGCCGTGGTGCGTTTCAGCTTGTCCGTGCTGATGCTGATTGACAGCTTGTCATACTCGCTTTCGGCAAAAATACTGTCATAAAAGGCCGCCTGGGCGGTCTCCGTCGGATTCAGGCTTCCCCCGGCCGACGTTTCATCGACAAACAGCACCCCGCCGTCGAATGTCGCCGCCACCGTCGACACCGTCAGTGAACTGTCGGACACATTCGCGTCGTTGTCGACCGCCAATACGACATACGCATACGTCCGGTGCCCTTCGACCGTCATGTCGGAAAATGTCGTATCCGTGACGTTGTCATGGACGATCGCCCAGTCATTCAGGGAATCCTTACGAATGACCCGATAATGGTGCAGATCAAGCTCACGGTTGGCATGCCAGCTCAACGCGATTTGCAGATAAGCCGGTTCCGCGGAAACGCCCTGTGGCGACTGCGGAATAACATACGGCGTCGCCTGCACTTCATCAAGAAACAGCGGTCCGTACCCCTCGGGATTGATCCCCAGCACGGAAATATAATACGGCTGTCCCGCGGTCAAACCGCTCAACAAAAATGAACAGGTTCCCAGTCCCGCATCGACCGTGTCGGTGTACTCCCCCGATGATATCCCGTACACTACCTGATAGGTGTAGGTCGGATTACAGTCGGTCCATGACACCAGCAATTCGGCACCGTTTCCGGCGTCAGACACCGTTTCGATTTCAGTCAGATGCGCCGCGTTGTCAATCATCCCGTACGCCGCCGCGGTCATCCGCACCACCTGTTCGAAATAGGCGAAATCCAGCCGGGAGGAAATATCCAGATCGGTATGCCAACCGTCGAAGTTAAAAATCCCCTCCTGGGTGTAGGCGGCATGATATCCGTAATTGACAAATGACGCATGATCCGAATTACTCGCGGCCCCGGCGAAAACCGGATTAAGCGTCGTCACCCGTGTCGCCGCCGAAGCGAAGACGTCGGCATACCCGGTAAACGGCCCCGTGAAGAATTTCACATCGAGATTGGATCCCTCGGTGTACGCCACCATGTCGAAATTGAGCATTACCTCGATATCAACGCCGTCGTTGTACATCTGATTGGCGATCACTTCGGAGCCGACCAGGCCAACCTCTTCCGCGGAGAAGGCGACAAAGACGATTGTCTTTTTGGTATCGACATCCTTGAGAATCCGTGCCAATTCCAGCACCACTGCGGTCCCGCTGGCATTGTCATCGGCGCCGGGCGCATACACCAGAGCGTCGGAATCGAAATTGATGGAGTCATAATGCCCGCCGATAACAATGACCTTGTCCGGCTCGGCCGAACCGGGTTTGACGCAAATCACGTTGTGACATTGCTGGCTGTTAAAGTTGAAGGTGTCATAGCTGACATCGGTATAACCGAATTCCTGAAATTTGGCCACCAGCCAGTCTCTGGCATCCATAACCGGAGCGGAATAGATGTACCGAGTTTGGAACGCTTCAAGGTGCGTGTCATAACTGTAGAGGGAATCCTGCACAATCAAGTCAGCGAGAGTATCGCTTGGGTAAGATTCCAGAAAGCCGGCGCGTGCCAGCGGCGGATGATGGAAAAAGGGTGTTTCCAATTCACCGATTGACACCAGCAGGTATCCCTGTTTGCGCAATGCGTCAAGTTCCGACGGGGCGGATTCAACGATATAATCGAGACCGGACGAATACAGCGGTGTTATTCCGAGTTCTTTCAACGCCAGCCCGGGGCGCACCCGCGCCGCAAGATACTGTCGATCAGATGCGAATCCCGTTACCACCCGTTCGATTTCAACGCCAGCCGCATTCAGAATTGTCGCCTGATCATCGGTCATATCCACCAGAAACCGGCCGCCCAGCATGCCGTGCGCCGACGGCAGAACCCGGGTGACGATGTCAAGCTGGACATCATTTGCGACATTCAAAAGGTATAAATCACCCGCACCGGCTCCCCCTGCCGTCAGTAACAGCAGTAATCCGGCATATAGTACACGCTGCAGCATATTCATTCTCCCTCTCAAACGGTACGTTTATATATCGGCACGTTGGATCTGTTACAGACCCGGTCACAGGCGGGAATTTGAGCAAGTAGTGCCTTGGTCGCCTGTCCTCTATTATATTAACGCTCGAGTGATTCCAGAAGTTTCTCCTGAGTGTCGCCTTTGACCGCAAGATATTTACCGGTTGCCGTGGCCACCACGTCGCCGTCGTCATTGCGGGCTTCCCCTTCGGTGACATACAGGCGCCCTTTCTGTTTTACCAGCCATCCCTCGAAACGTAATTTCTGATCGATATATACCGCCTTATGGAATTTGACGGATAATTCCACGGTGAGGGCAAAAATCTCTTTGGCCAGCAGGGCCTTAATCATGACTTCGTCCATCAACGTGGCCGTGATGCCGCCGTGATAGATGTCATGGTACCCCTCGAAACGCCTGACCGCGATACATTCGGTAAAGGCGCGATCGCCCTCGAAATAAAAGCGGGCATTCAAACCGCATTCGTTTTTGTCGCCGCAGACAAAACATCCGGAGTATTTCGCTATTTCCCGCATGGCATAAATGTAAGGCTCCCGCCGGGTTCTGTCAACCACGCAAAAAAAAAGCCCGGTTGTCATAACCGGGCTTGTTGCCTTATCCTGTGATCAGGAACCGACCACGTCGCAGACGTCGCGCGTATATGTCCAGCGGTAATTGCCGCAATAGACCCGAACCGAGGCCGTGCCGTCTTCCCAGGTGACAGTAGCCGTCCAGGTCTTCTCGATCGGATCGGAGACTTCATCGACCTCAATCGTGTAGGTCTGGACGATGGTGTAATTGATCGTCCCCGAGGACGGACAGCCGGAAGCCCAGCCGTACGACGGGACCGGCGCGATGCCGATGTCATCCACCGTTATGTCGATTTCGAAGGTCGCTTCGATGGTGGTATCCTCGGAAATGTAATTCCATGTCACGGTAATCTCATTGGAACCGTTGATCATGCACAGATCGGTGTCCAAATCTTCGAATTCCAGATCGAGCGAGCCTTCCATGTCGGTATGAGTGTAGACGGTATAGGCTTCGCCGGTGACAAAGTCCCAGTGACGAATCAAACGCATATAATCCGCACCGGAGGCGTCTTCCACCGGATCATTATTCACCTGGAACTGCAGAGAGTCCCGAATATGATCGGTGAAAAACGCATTCGAACGAGTCACGTAGATTTCATGCCAGCCTTCACTGTACGTGTAGGTGGCGGTATCGGTCGGATACATCGGGGAATATTGGTTTTCCACCTCATCGTCGTCATTCGGCATGACATTGTAATTGTCGAAGCTGTTGCCGAAGAACTGGATGGTGGAATCCAGGAAGGTATTCACCTGGTTTTGAACCATAACATATTCAGGATCGGCATCGGAACCGGCCGTATATGATTTGGTCGGTGAATCGTCCGAACAGCCGAACGCAAACAGCATGACGGCTATCAGAGCCAGCAGACCCATTCCCGGGAGAAAGTGTTTCGCGCGCATGTGCATCTCCTTTCATGACACTGCCGGCCCGACCGTCGACGAGCTTAGCTACTGCTCGAGCAGAAACACCATAATCGCCTTCTGAATATGCAGTCTGTTTTCCGCTTCATCGAAGACGACCGAGTGCGGCCCGTCCATAACCTCATCCGTGATCTCGCGGCCCCGTTCTGCGGGTAAACAGTGCATAACCAGACAGTCCGATGCGGCGCCGGCCAGCAATGCCGTGTTCACTTGAAACTTACTTAATAAACGTGTTTTCTCTTCAATCTTGTCCTTTTGACCCATGGAGGCCCAAACATCTGTATAGATAACATCGGCATCCGCAACGGCTTCTTTAGGATCGTCGGTGACCAGAATACGACTCTCGCCGTTGGCCTGTGCCCGCTTGAGGATCGCCTCGTTCACCGGCGTATCGGGGCTGGTTCCGATGCGCAAATCCATCGGAAGAAGTGAGGCCAGATTTAACCAGCTGTTGGCCATATTGTTGCCGTCACCCAGATATGCGATTTTATAACGATCGCGGGTCAAATGCTCTAAGATCGTGAAATAATCCCCCATCACCTGGCAGGGATGCACCAGATCGGTCAGGCCGTTGACCACCGGCACCGAGGCGTACTTGGCCAATTCCGTGACATCACTGTGCGCAAACGTCCGGATCATAATCAACCCGACAAAACGCGAGAGCACTTTGGCGACATCGTGAATCGATTCCCGCACTCCCAGCTTGATTTCATTGTCGGTGATATACAATGAATTGCCGCCGAGTTCGTTGATTCCCACCTCGAACGACACCCGCGTTCTTAATGATGCTTTGGTGAAAATGCAGGCGGCCGATTTACCGGCCAGCGGCTTCGGCGCGATTTCCTCGGATTTCATCTTGGCGCAAAGATCGAAGACCTCAAAGACTTCCTCACGAGTCAGGTCGGTGATTTCGGTAAACGAACGAGCCATATCTTCTCCTTTCTTCCTTATGACAACGTTGAAAATTTCCCAAAGTAACAATCTCGCCGTCTGCTTGTCAAGCAGATTGACCCCGGCAATCCGAATCGGACCGGAAGGAGAAAAGCGCTTGCGTTTTGGATTCACATTGACGAGTTTTGACTCAGACGCGGAACATCATGCCAGACCCGGCGTATATGCTTACGACGGAAGGAGGTCGCATGTCTCGTAACAGGTTTATCTGGGGAATCGTCTTAATTGCCATCGGCGTGCTTATTATTCTGGCGCGAGCCGATGTTTTCGATTATCCCTTCCGGTTGTTCTGGAGAAATTTCTGGCCGATTGCGCTGATTGTGGCCGGGACCGCGATGATTTTCTACAGCATCCGTAAAACCGAACCCAAACTGGTAACCGCCAACGGTCCGTCGGCCGAATCGTATACCATATCCAATCAGGTCAACAAGGTTTTCGGGGACATTCACTTCGATGCCGCCAATGTCGATCTTGACGGGATGCGGCTGGAAACCGTTTTCGGCGATATCTCACTGGCAACGTCGGGGGCCAATGTCAAACCAGGAGATAATCGGATATCACTTACAACCACTATCGGGGATATTACCGTGATCGTACCGCGGATGATGGAAGTTTTCGGTTACGGCACCAGCACCATCGGAGACCAGTTCATCCTCGGTCGTTCGCAATCCGGGTTTTCCGTAACTCTCACAGCCAAAACCGACGGTTTCGAACAGGCGGCCAGAAAAGTCTACATCACCGCCCGCACCGTCATCGGCGACGTTAAAATCTATCGGGCGTAGAATAAAAATCATCATGTAGCTCATAGTGTTACGAGGGGATGAAAGCCTCGGGCATAATACCCTTTCATCTTAATTGATGTGAACGGTCGATCCTCAGATCGACCGCCGATACCTCGAGATTTTACACAAACGGAACCACAAGACGCTTCACGCGGCGGGTTTGAGAACCCGCCGAACACGGAGAGCACGTGGTCTTTGGCGAAAACAAGTGTCCTTGATCGTCTTTACAATCCCGGCGTATGCCCCATCTGTGATCGGTCGATCCTCAGATCGACCCCCAATGCCTTGCTACCATAAGTGCCGAAATCGCCGGAATTCAACCGACTCCACTCAAGTCCTTCCGGGAATGTCAGATAGATACAACGCAGACATTTACGGCCTCACGCCACCTGCTCGACAGTTGCATTGTCTTTGATATACAGCCCGATCCAGTCGATACCCAATCCCCACGATTTCACCAACGCCAACGCCTTGTGAATCTGGGCTTCCTGGGTGGAACGGTCGACCGGATTGCCGCCGCAGTCGTCGTGACCGATAATCGCACACACTTTGGAGCCGTGCTTGTTGACCGATATCTCGATCCGCCGCCGTATCGACGCCACGGTCGCCTCGTCGTTTTCCGCCAGGAATTTGATCGGTCCGGGTTCGGTGACCATGTCGACATAATCGACCCCATAGCGTTTGGTCATGTACTCGATAATCGGAAGCTGGGTTCTGCCGTCCATGCAGTTGACAGCGGTTACGAAGGTTCCTTCGGCCATTGGTTTCTCCCCTGATTTCAAGCAAACTTTATTATATAGATACAAAATGCGATGGAATGAGTCAACAATCTTCAATCTCTGGGCGAATTCGGGCAAAAACCGTTTTTGGGGCATCAACACTATTTTTGCCTTTCGGGAAAACAACTATTGACAGCCGAGTCAAGTACGGTATATTTGTCCCATGTTACAGGAACTCCTATATTGATTTTTAGTAGGGTTGGAATCTTTTATTTAACCTCAGGAAAAATTAAATCTGGAGTCGATGCGCAATGGTGCGCAAGAAAGGTTTGCCCGGTCAAACACAATCGGTTTCTCACCGGTTTCTGTCCGGCAAACATGTTCGGAGAACAAGATGAACATCTACGTTGGTAACCTGTCCCACGACGTCGTCGAGGACGATCTTCGCGAAGCCTTCGAGGGTTTCGGTGAAGTATCAACCGTCAACATCATCAAGGACAAATTCAGCGGCGAGTCGAGAGGATTCGGCTTCGTGGAAATGCCTTCAAAGGAAGAAGCGATGGCGGCCATTGCCGGCCTGAACGGCAAGGAACTCGGCGGCAGGTCGCTTAGTGTCAACGAAGCCCGTCCCCGCACCGACAATCGCGGCGGCGGCGGCGGCCGTGGTGGCGGCGGCGGTCGCGGCGGCGGTCGCGGTGGTGATCGCGGCGGCCGTGGCGGAGATCGTGGCGGCTACGGCGGTGGCGGCGGCGGTCGACGGTTCTAGGCCAACGGACGCGTCCCCGTATTTACCGGGGAGGTAACAAAGGCATCAAGGCAGGACATCCAATCCTGCCTTTTTTATTGGGTGAATCCCGCCCTGCGAAGGATCGCCCGGTCCGGCCAAGACCTGACCTTCATTATTCCCTCCGCAAGAGGCGGGGCACCGGGGCGATGTAACACTCAATGCGAACTGCGGCATTTCCCCGTATACGCCTATCCCCCATTCGGTTAGACCTGTTTTGAAATGGGTTTGTTTTGTCACGATCGAATTTTTTCCTTTTTTGCACCGGGTGGATTTCTCAAGAAGTGTCCATTGGCAACAACATACGTTTGGGTTCGTTTCCCCAAATTTGTTTTACCGGTAGTGACTTTGTAGTAAAATTGCCATACTGCCTTGTTTTCATCTGCTTTGCTTTCATCGCGTCTGCCATATCTCCTCTCACTTATGGAGACATTTTGCCATCACCATCGGATTGGTGGTAAAATTGCAGGGGGATTTGTATGTAAAGAATGGAAATGAAGCCCGCCCAGAGGGCTTGTTGATAAAGCGCCGTTTTTTGAGTCATCACGAAGATGCCGATACTATGTCATTGATTATGGGGTAAGTCATGGAATTA
>JAFGAL010000015.1 GCA_016933695.1 Candidatus Zixiibacteriota bacterium
CCGGAATGCGGCTGGACATTGGCATGTTCCGCCCCGAACAGCTTCTTGGCGCGTTCGCGGGCCAGATCCTCGGCCATATCCACGAATTCGCAACCGCCGTAGTACCGCTTTCCGGGATACCCCTCCGCGTACTTGTTGGTCATCACGCCGCCGGCCGCCTCCAGCACCGCCTCGGAGACAAAATTCTCCGATGCGATCAGTTCGATTTTATTCGATTCCCGAAGCGTTTCATGCGCGATGGCATCATAGATTTCGGGATCAACCTGTTTTAAATATGACATACGTACCTGCCTGTTTCGTTTTTATCTACCAGCGGATCGGACCACACCGATCCGATGATTTCATGCTAATGTATACGCCCAAGCGTGTCGTCCTTTTCGGTGGCCATGATTTTATTAACGCGCCGTTCATGACGGCCACCGTCAAACGACGTCGTCAGCCATGTCATGACAATCTGCTCGGCCACATTGTCGGGAGTGTACTTCGATGCCATCGTCAACACATTGGCATCGTTGTGTTCCCGCGCCAGTTTGGCCATATCGACATTCAGGCACAGCGATGCGCGAATACCATCGACCTTGTTGGCGGCCATGGTCATGCCGTTGCCGGTCCAGCAAATCGCAATTCCGCGATCGCTTTGCCCGGATGCGACCGACCGCGCCACTTTCAGTCCGAAATCGGGATAATCGACCGATTCGGTACTGCCGGTCCCGAAATCGACAACGTCATGGCCGAGCCTCTGAAGGATAAGTTTCACTTTTTCTTTCAGCTCGAATCCGGCGTGATCCGCACCGATTGCAATCTTCATCATGCGTCCTATTTTGCCGCCACGGATTCATGGGCGGGAACATACGTCAACCAGCCCCGGGTATCCTCCTCGCGGCCCTCGACAATATCAAACAGTTTTTTCTGTAGTTTTTCAGTGATCGGTCCGCGTCGTCCCGCGCCGATCCGGATATCGTCGATATGTGAAATCGGCGAGACTTCAGCGGCCGAGCCGGTGAAAAAGACTTCATCGGCGATATACAGCATCTCTCTGGGGATGTTCTGTTCTTCCACCTCGATGCCCATCTCGCGCGCCAGAATCATGATCGTGTCGCGGGTGATACCGGGCAGAACCGATGCGGAAAACGGCGGGGTAATCAGTTTGCCTTTGTACACGATAAAGATGTTTTCACCCGATCCCTCGGAGACATGCCCGAACGTGTCAAGCGCGATTCCCTCGACATAGCCGCGCGAAATCGCCTCCAGCTTGATCAGCTGGCCGCCCATGTAATTGGCGCCCGATTTGGCCATCATCGGCATCGTATCCGGAGCATTGCGACGCCATGATGACACGCATACTTTTACCCCTTTCTCCATCGCTTCCGGGCCGAGATATTTGCCCCACGGCCAGGCGGCAATGGCGACATCAACCGGGCAGTTAGACGGATCGACGCCGAGCGAATCATACCCGCGATACACCACCGGTCGGATATAGCATTCCTCGAGGTTGTTGATCGCCACGATATTAAGCGCCGCGTCAAAAATCTCCTGCCTGGAAAACGGGATTTCCATGCGATAAATTTTACAGGAGTTCCAGAGACGGTCGACATGGTCCTGATGACGGAAACAGGCCGGGCCTTTGGGGGTTTTATAGCAGCGCTGTCCTTCAAACAGCGAGGAGCCGTAATGTACGACATGAGAAAGAACGTGGATTTTGGCATCGTCCCATTTGACCATCTCCCCGTTCATCCAGATATAATCGACTTTATGAAAAGGCATGATTTCCTCCTGCTGGAAGAAAGGTTCGCAGATTTCAATTCCGGCATGAAATATAGAAAATCAAGACTGGAATTTCAAGGGCAAAGGGAAACTATCTAAATACCGGAAACGAACACAGCTACGACCTTGTAAAAAGACTCTGGAGACGTTTTATCTTTTTGTTGACGGCATGCATGATGGAGATGTACTTTTTGATATAAAATGTTACTTCAACAGGGGATTGGAGATGAAAACTTTTATTTTCTGCGGGGCGCTTATGTTTGCCGCCGCCTTGATTTTAACCGGATGCGAGGATGACAATGCGGTGGAACCGTATGAACCACTTCCTCAGGTCGCGTTCGTGTATCAGCCTGAGACCAATTACAACACGCCGCTCCAGTTCGAAACGATGCTGGAAAGTCACGGCTATATTACCACGCTGGTCGAGATGGACAGCATCGTCACGACCGATTTTACGCTTTTTGATCTGACCATAATCGATTCCAAAATCGGCAGTGGTGATAACTGGGGCGCCAGCAGTCAGGTGACCCGGATCATGTCGGCCAACAAGCCGATCCTGGGGATCGGCTTCGGCGGAGCGAGATTTTTCGGCGAGAATCTGTTGGCAATCGGGTGGGATAACGGCGAACCGTTTCTGGATACCACCTCCACCAGTTTCCTGAATACCGATGTCTCCGTCGACGACATCAAAATTCACCTGACCGACACGCTGTTCTATTTGCCCAATGCGATCACGCGCACCAACGACTCTATTATCGAAGTGTACAATTACACCGGGACAATCGTTATCGAACCGCCGTCACCGGCGCCGGACTCGATGAAATACTACGGCCGCCAGCCCAATTACAGCAACCGGTACGCAATCCTTCAGGAAGGTCCGCGCTATTTACTCTGGGGATTCACCAACGGCCCCAATGCCATGACAACCACCGGCCAGAGCCTGTTTTTGAATGTGGTGGATCGTCTGGTCAACCTGGAAGAAGTGACAGAATAAAAAAGATGCCGGGAGAACGACAAACCACAATCATTACTCCCGGCTAACCACTACAAATAGAGGCGGGGTATTTATCTGTCAGGCGCCTGCCAGCTCCTTGAGGACTTCACGGGCAATGACAATGCGCTGAACCTCCGATGTTCCCTCACCGATCTCACACAGTTTCATATCACGATAATACCGTTCGGCAGGATACCGTTCGGTATATCCGTCCAGTCCGAGAATCTGGATCGCCTTGTCGGTGCAATAATGCGCGACTTCGGAAGCGTACAATTTACACATGGCCGAAATCTTGGTATGCTTGTGTCCGTTGTCTTTCAGCCATGCGGTTTTGTACATAATCAGACGGGCGGCTTCGACCTGCGTCGCCATATCGGCCAGCATGAACTGCACCGACTGGTGACGAGAAATCGGCTTGCCGTTTTCCAGACGTGCCTCGGCCTGCTTTGCGGCAAGCTCCAGCGCGGCCTGCGCCAGCCCGATCCCCATCGCGCCGATGGATATCCGGCCGCCGTCAAGCGTGATCATGAACTGCTTGAATCCTTCTCCCTCTTTGCCCATCAGGTGCCAGTCGGAGATTTTCAAATCATCGAAATGCATGAACGCGGTGTTCGATCCGCGACACCCCAGTTTGTTTTCATGCTTGCCGATGGAAAATCCCTCCATCCCCTTCTCGATCACGAACGATGAAATCCCATGCACGCCGCCTTCGTCACTGGTGCGGGCGGTGATAATCGAATACTCGCAGACTTCCGCCGACGTAATCCAGCACTTGGTGCCGTTGACCAAATAGCCGTCGGCCGTTTTCTCGGCCCGGCTTTTAGTCCCCCCGGCATCGGAGCCGGCTTCCGGTTCGGTCAGTCCAAATGCGATTAACGCCCCCCTTTCAGCGGCCGGCGGCAGGTATTTTCGGCGCTGTTCTTCAGTGCCGAAAGCATTGATGGGGTAGGTCCCCAGCGAATTGTGCGCCGCGAAGGTCAGACCGGTCGAACCGCACACACGCGAGATTTCCTCGACAATGATGGCATACTCGAGCGTGGACAGCCCCAGACCGCCGTACTCCTTCGGAACAATACTTCCCCACCACCCCTTGTCGTTGATAACCTTGTGCACGTCCTTCGAGTAGAACTGCTCGCGATCGACTTCGACCGCATGCGGAGCGATCTTCTCCTCGCAGTACGTACGCACCTCCTGCCGGAAGTCGTTGTACTTAATGTCAAAATCCATAATCAGCCTTTCAGCAGGTCTCGTGAAATGACAATGCGCTGGGCTTCCGATGTCCCTTCATAAATTTCCGTCACACGAGCGTCACGGAAATACCGTTCCACCGGGTATTCCTTGACATAGCCGTATCCGCCGTGAATCTGCACCGCTTCGTTGGCGACGAAATTCGCGACTTCCGACGCGACCAGTTTGCCCATGGAAATTTGCCGCGAATGCCGTCCTTTGGCGTCTTTCAAGACTGCCGCGCGGTACACCATCAGGCGCGCGATATCGATCTGGGTCGCCATATCGGCCAGCTTGAACTGAATCGCCTGGAATTCCGACAGGGACCGACCGAACTGCTTGCGTTCTTTGGAATACTTCAGCGCCTCGTCGAACGCCGCCTGGGCGATACCCAGCGCCTGCGCGCCGACTCCGACCCGGCCGTTGTCCAACAGCGACAGTGCGATCTTGAAACCCTCGTTTTCCGTCCCGAGCAGATTGGCTTTCGGCACTTTGGCATCCATGAACGACAACTCCCGCGTATCGGAGCATTTGATCCCCATCTTCTTCTCCGGTGCACCGAGATTCATCCCGTCGGTTCCTTTTGGAACAATAATCGCCGAGACTCCTTTCGGGCCTTTTTCCGGATCGGTCAGGGCGAACACGATAATGATCCCGGCATACCCGGCTGAGGTAACCCAGCTTTTCGTTCCGTTGAACACATAGCTGTCGCCCTGGGGAATGGCCTGGCAGGCAAGACTGCCGGCATCGGTGCCCGACCCCGGTTCGGAAAGCGAATACGCGCCGATAATCTCGCCGGCGGCGAGTTTAGGCAGGTATTCGTCTTTCTGATCATCGGTGCCGTACATATCAATCGCCTGAATCGCCAGCGAATTGTGCACACTGATCGTGATCGCCAATCCGGCGCAGGCCCGCGAAATCTCCTCGATACACAGCGCGTAGCTGAGCGTGTCGGCGGCCAGTCCGCCGTACTGCTCCGGCGCCAGGAGGCCGAAAAAGCCGAGTTCGGCGGTTTCCTGCAGTAATTCCGGCGGCATTTCCGCTTTGGCATCGAGCTCTTCCGCAATCGGCGCCAGACGTTTCACCGCGAATTCCCGCGCGGTGTCACGAAGCAGGATTTGATCTTCAGACAGATTAAAATCCATAACGGATCCTCTTAATTCGAATAATCATAAAAGCCGCGACCGCTCTTTCGTCCGAGATAGCCGGCCTCGACCATTTTCTTCAACAACGGACACGGACGATACTTGGGATCGCCCAATTCCTTATACATCACATCCAGAATCGCCAGACACACGTCCAGTCCGATAAAATCGGCCAGGGTCAGCGGGCCCATCGGGTGCGCCATACCGAGTTTCATTACGGTGTCGATCGATTCCGGCGTTCCCACGCCCTCAAACAGCGTGTACACCGCCTCGTTGATCATCGGCATCAGGATACGGTTGGCGATGAAACCGGGATAGTCATTGGACGGTACCGGTTCCTTGCCGAGTTTGCGGGCCAGTTCCTGCACCAGCGTGAATGTCTCTTCCGACGTTCCCAGACCCTTGATCATCTCCACCAGCTTCATCATCGGAACCGGATTCATGAAGTGCATGCCAACCACTTTGTCGGGGCGTTTGGTGACACCGCCGAGACGGGTGATCGAAATCGACGATGTGTTCGACGCCAGGATGGTGTCGGCCGGGCAGATGGTATCGAGCTTTTTGAAGATTTCGAGTTTGACATCGAGATTTTCGAAAATCGCCTCGATAACGATCTGGGCGTCTTTCACATCTTCCATTTTGGTGGTGGTTTTTATTTTGGCGAGGGTGTCGTTCTTATCCTGCTCGCTGATTTTCTCTTTTTTCACCATGCGGTCGAGATTATTCGTAATCGTTTTCATGGCGCGATCCAGGAATTCCTGTTTGGTTTCCACCAGCAAAACATCATAGCCGCTCATGGCGCACACGTGTACGATACCGTTGCCCATCGTTCCGCCGCCGATAACGGCGATCTTCTTAATATCCTGTACGTTCATAGTACCTCTTCCTGTCGATTACATCATTTCAATTGCCATTGCGACCGCGTGTCCGCCACCCAGACAGAGGGTGGCCAAACCGTTTTTCTTCCCGCGATCTTTCAGGGCATACATCAAGGTTGTTAATACGCGTGTTCCGGACGCGCCGATCGGATGGCCGAGCGCCACCGCGCCTCCGTGCACGTTGACCCGATCCCAGTCCCAGCCGAGTTCCTTGCCGTCAGCCAAAGCCTGCACGGAAAACGCTTCGTTGGCTTCGATCAAATCCCAGTGATTGATATCGACGCCCATCTTGTCCATCAGTTTGCGAATGGCATATATCGGCGAGAAAAAGACCAATTCGGGATCGACACCGGCGACGGCATAGTCGATCACGCGCGCCATCGGCGTCAAATTGTTCTCTTTCAGGAATTGTTCTGAGACGACCACACAGGCCGATGATCCGTCGTTCAATCCCGGCGCGTTGCCGGCGGTAACCGTGCCGTCCTTTTCGAACGCCGGTTTCAGTTTGGCCAGTGCTTCCAGCGAGATATTCGCGCGGGGGCATTCATCCTTTTCGAAAATGATCGGATCTTTTTTGCGTTGCGGGATTTCAATCGGGAAAATTTCACCCGTGAATTTGCCGTTTTCCATCGCGGCGATCGCCTTCCGATGCGAATTAAAGGCGAACTCGTCCTGCTCTTCACGGCTGATGCCGGCCTTGCGCTGGGTCAGCTCCGCGGCGCTTCCCATGTGCCAGTTCTTGAACGAACACCACAGTCCGTCAAGAACCATCGTATCCTGCAGTTTCTTGTCGCCGAATTTCAATCCGCCCTTGGCGCCGTGCAAGCAGTACGGCGTTCCTGACATGGATTCCATCCCGCCGGCAACGATACAGTGCTGATCGCCGGCACGAATCGACTGCGCCGCCAGCATGACCGCTTTCAGTCCCGAACCGCAGACTTTGTTGATAGTCATCGTGGCAACATGTGAGGGAATCCCGCCGTGGATAGCGGCCTGGCGGGCGGGAGCCTGCCCCACGCCGGCCTGAACCACCTGCCCCATAATGACTTCGTCAATCTTGTCGGGGTTGATTTTCGCGCGTTTGACAGCTTCCTTGATAGCCAGGGCGCCGAGTTGCGTTGCGGTAAACGATGACAGTCCGCCCAGAAACGTTCCGATTGCAGAACGGCAGGCCGACACGATGAAGGCTTCATTCCGGTCAGGCATCTATTCCTCCGAGTTCATTTTGGTTTTATAAAGACATTGATTGATTCTATATAATCAATTGTGCCGCCTAAAGCAAGAGGCTCCTATCAGAAAGCCGGTCAATTACTTCATCTCCGGCGTGAAGGCAGAAATAGGGCAGGTATATTATCCTTTTTTATATTGACAGGGATTATGCACCGATGTTTTTTGGTCGATTATAAAACGGCAGAGTAAGGCAACCAAACTAACGGCTGTTTAACGTAATACTTGGAGGTATGCAATGAAAAAACTGCTTCTTCTCAGCATCATGTTCGTGTTCGCCGCATCGGCCTTTGCGGCGGAAAACCCCATCGACAAAGGAAGCATGATTGTCGGCGGAACTGCCATGTACGCCAGTTTGGGTGGAGACATGTATGAAGTCGGTGAAGATGGAAGCATCTCGACCATCACATTAACTCCCTCAATCGGCTATTTCGTCTCTCCCGGCCTGCTGATTGGTGCGGATTTCACCTACACCAGCATTTCCGGCGGTGACGATGATGAAATCGACTATTCCGTTTTCGGAATCGGCCCCACCGTGGCTTATTTCTTTAATATGGATCCGACTCGCGTGGAGGTCAAAGGCGCGACTTATCCCTACATTAAAGGCTTTTTTATGTATGGCTCTCTGAGTGCCGGTGACGACGAAGAAGAAGACATCAGCGGAGATATCACCGTGACCAGCTTCGGCGGACGTGGCGGCATCATGATGATGCTGTCCAATGCCGTGGCGCTTGACATTGGTGTTCAGTACAACAAAGATTCGTATGAGCCTGATGGTGCCGAAGAATCAACCGACGGGACTCGTTTGCAGATCGGCGCCGGCATTACCGCGTTTGTCTGGTAAATGATACTAGCGATAATTTCAAGCCGGATCATCCGATCCGGCTTTTTTTATAAATAACAAGATTCTTTTTATTATTATTGATTAGCCGAAAAACTACATAATCTGGTTGACATTAATCTTTAAAATACCCCTTATTGGCGGGAGTGAATAATCTCTGACTCGCGATCAGAGGGACAGGATACCATTTAAAAGCAGTACAAACAGGAGGAGACATGAGAAAAATCATTATTCTCAGCGTGTTGTTTTGCGCCTTGATTGTCACGGCACAGGCACAAACAGAAAAACCGAAGCCGATCCTATTCTTCGGTGGTGGAATGGGATTGCCAATGGGACCGGATCTATTCAAAGACTTTTGGAAATCAGGCATTGGCATCGGTGGCGGAGTGGGCTTTGAGGTCAATCCCAACATTGAACTTCAGGCGGCGATTTACTACAATAATTTTCCGACTGATGAGGACGCTTTCCTTGATTACATCGCGGACATGATCGGCGAAGATCCCACCGGTCTTTCTCTTGACGGGGGATCCACCCGAATCATTGAGGCCATGGCCAACGCCAAATATAAATTGGGCGGCAGTAATTCCTCATCAAGCGTGAAGCCATATGTGCTGGGTGGGGCCGGTTTTGCAAATCTTAGTTTTTCCGATGTAACGGCCTCCTATGAAGGAGAAACCGAAACCGTAACATTTGAAAGCACCACCAAACTGGCCCTCAACATCGGTGCGGGTGCCGATTTCATGGTCGGCCCCAAAATCGGTATTTTCGTTGAAGGGAAATATTCGATGGTGTTCACGGAAGGCGATGCTACCAATTATGTGCCAATTCGAGCCGGAATGACATTCAAACTTGGTTCCGAATAACCCAACGGCATAGCAAAAGGCCGGATCGGACGATCCGGCTTTTTTAATCGAAACAATCAAAAATATCGCTGTGCAACACGCCCCGGAAACAAATCATCTTGACATTATCTACTATATAGTCGTTATTATCTCACATCGTAACGTTTTTTCAAACGGCGTAAATTGCCTTACTACCATTTGGACGCGAAAAACGAAAACGTTCCTATGGTGTTTTTCGGAATAGCCTCATGATCCAATGGCATCGGATATCTTATAACATAAGGAGTACAAGATGAAATATATTTTTTGCCTGATACTTATCGCGGTATCGCTGGCAGCCATGCCCCACGATGCAAGGGCCGAGGGTGTCTTTTATGCCGGTATGGGGATTGGTAAGATTTTGGCGCCTGAACATTTGCGCCATGATGCAGTTATTTGTTTGTGCATGGAGTGCGGTGCGGGGATCTCATCGTTGAATAGATTTGAAATGGCTGCGCATTTTAAAGGTTTGATTTATAACCAAAATAAAAACATCTCCATACTGCTTGATAATAGATTTATGATTTCAGATAATAACAGGTCCGTCAACCCATACATGGTATTGTCTTTTGGAATCTCAAACATTCCGGAAAATGTTGGTTGGGAAAGCATTGTTCACTTTGGATTCGGTTTCGACACATTGATCAGGAATAATACCGGTTCGTACTACGAGTTGAGAGTCTCAGCCGCCGAATCAAAATGCACCACCCTGGAGATCTGCGGCGGACTTAAAACGAAATTCTGAATTTCCCACCTGTCGCATTGCAGGTGGCGCGAATGGTGCCGTCAATTCGGCAGTTGTTTCTATTCTTCCGCGATCTCCAGCTCAATAATCGGGGTGTCGGTATTGACCTGATCGCCGTTCTGAAAATTGATCTTTTTTACTTTGCCGTTGGCGGCGGAGTTCACCTGATTTTCCATTTTCATCGCTTCCACGATCACCAGCGGCTGTTTTTCCGCAATATCATCACCTTCTTTTACCAACAGCTTGACAATCTTCCCCGGCATGGGCGCGTATATTTTGTCTTTCTCCCCCACCATGCCGGCGTCGCCACCCGCCATGTCGCCGTCTTCCGACGGTATGGTCAACTCCAGCAACATGCCCTCGACATCGGCAAACACCTTGCCGTCGCGGACCATGCAACAGACGGTATGTCTGACCCCGTTCAATTCCACCGTATATTTTCCGGAAGATAATGGTTTGACAATGTATTTGCGGTCGCCGATACTGACTTCGGCCCCGTTGCCGTTCGGTTCGACCGATGCATCGAGCGTGGTATCCTGATAGAGTAATTGCTGTATCATTTCGTTATCCTCATACCGATTTCCCAGGCGCCGATGGTCTGCCAGGGTGATGGTGTCGTGGCCTTGATTGCCGTCATGTTCGGTTTGGCGCTTTTCATCATCGCCAGCGCCGCGGCCGCCGCGGCCGTCTCAACCGCCGGGATGACATCAACCTCACGATCCTGCATGTGTGTCGGGATAAAATCGGTATAGGTCCGTCCCGCCTTGAATTCCGGATGCGCCAGGACGTCCATCATGAATTTGCGCGAGGTTTTGATACCGAGAATATGGTAATCGCCAAGCGCCGCGATCATCTTGGCAATGGCCAGATCGCGGGTGGGGGCATGCACGATCAGCTTGGCCAGAATGGGATCGTACTCCACCCCGACTTTCGTGCCGCCGGTCACGCCGCTGTCGACCCGGATACCCGGTCCGACCGGTTCTTCATAGTACAGGATATTCCCCGATGACGGGAAGAAATTGTTCTCGGCGTCTTCGGCATAAACGCGGCATTCGATGGCGTGTCCGCGCTGTGACGCACGGAACAGGTACTCCGACATCTTCTCCCCTGCCGCGATGCGTATCTGTTCCACCACCAGATCGGATCCGGTGGTCATTTCCGTCACCGGATGTTCGACCTGAATACGGGTGTTCATTTCCAGAAAATAAAAACCGCCGTTCTTATCGACCAGAAATTCAACCGTCCCGGCATTGCGATACCCGGCTGTCTCGGCGGCGCGCACCGCGGCCTGCCCCATTTGCGCCCGGAGCGCGGGCGTCAGCGCCATCGACGGGGACTCTTCGATTATCTTCTGATGCCGCCGTTGTATCGAGCATTCCCGTTCGAACAGGTGAATCGTATTGCCGTGATTGTCGGCCATCACCTGAAATTCGATATGCCGGGGATTTTCGAGGTATTTTTCCAGATAGACGGTATCATCGCCGAACGCGTTTTTAGCCTCGCGCATCGCCGCTTCGACCGACGCCTGAAGTTCCTCCGGTTCATGCACCACCCGCATTCCCTTGCCGCCGCCCCCAGCCGCGGCCTTGATCAGCACCGGATACCCGGCTTCGTGCGCGGCTTCCTCGAACGTGCGCAGATCGGCCCCCGCGCCTTTCATGCCGGGAATAACCGGCACCCCGGCGCCCGACATCTTGATTCGCGCCTCGACCTTGTTGCCCATCAGCCGCATGGCCTTTGCCGACGGTCCGATGAACGTTATTCCGGCTTCTTCGCACCTTTCCGGGAACAGCGGATTCTCGGCCAGAAAGCCATAGCCGGGATGGATGGCATCGCAATGGAAGCTTTTCGCCGCCGCGATGATTTTATCCAGCGCCAGGTACGATTCCAGCGGCGGCGGCGGGCCGATCTCAATCGCTTCATCGGCCATCCGCACGTGCACCGCATCGGCATCGGCAGTGGAATAAATCGCCAGGGTCGGGATCTTGAGTAAACGGCAGGCATTGATAATGCGTACCGCGATTTCGCCCCGATTGGCGACCAGTATTTTCTTGAACAATGTATCCGACATCAATCTTCAACCCACTTCGGTTTACGTTTTTGCAAAAAGGCGTTCATGCCTTCCTGTCCCTCATCGGAAATGCGCAGTTTCGCGATCATCTCCGCCGTGAACGGTTTGTACTCATCTTCGGCCATGTTCGGCACCGACGACACCAGCTCTTTCGCCACCCCGACCGCTTCCGGCCCCGATGACTTGATCATGTTCAACAGGGCATCGACCGCATCGTCAAGCTCCGCATCGGCTACACACTGGTTGACCAGCCCGACCGCAAATGCTTTTCTGCCGTTCATGCGTTCGCCGGTAATAAAAAACTCGCGGGCCTTTCCCTCGCCGATTTTCTTCACGACATACGGCCCGATACACGCCGGCACCAGACCGATCTTGACTTCGGAAAACGAGAATTTCGCATTCTCGGCGGCAATGGCCACGTCGCACACCGCCACGAACCCGACTCCCCCGCCGATCGCGGCCCCGTTGATCCGTCCGATCACCGGACAGCGGAAATGATAGATTTTCGCAAACAAATCCGCCAGCGCGTTGGATTCTTTCAGATTCTCTTCGAACGACTGCGTGATCACGCGTTTCATCCAGTTCAAATCCGCCCCGGCACAAAACGATTTCCCCTCGCCGGTCAGGACCACTGCGCGCAGGTTCTTGTCCTTGTCCAATTCGGTGAACAATTCGGTCATCTCGTAAATGACCGTATCATTGAACGCATTATGCACGTCCGGACGACAGAACTGCACATACGCCACGTTGTCGGTAATCTTGCAGGACAGTGTTTGATAACTCATACCATCCCCTACATCCTGAACACACCGTACTGCTGATCGGGAATCGGCGCATTGAGCGACATCGAAATCCCCAGCGCAATCGCCTCGCGGGTGTCGGTCATGCCGATCACGCCGTCGTCCCACAGCCGTGCCGTCGAATAGTACGGCGTCGCTTCGGACTCGTATTTTTCGATAATCGGCTTGCGGATTTCCTCGACCTCTTCCGGCGTCAGCTTCTTGCCTTCGCGTTCCAACTGCTTGATCTTGACCGTTGCCAGCACGTCCGCGGCCTGCTCGCCACCCATGACACAGATACGCGAGTTCGGCCACATCCACAGCAGACGCGGGAAATACCCACGCCCGCACATGGCGTAGTTTCCGGCGCCGAACGAACCGCCCACGATCACCGTGAATTTCGGCACCTGGGCGTTGGCCACCGCGTGCACCAGCTTGGCACCGTCGCGGGCGATACCGCCCGCTTCGTACTGCCGTCCCACGATAAAGCCGGTAATGTTCTGCAAAAACAACAGCGGGATTTTGCGGATCGTGCACAGCTCGATAAAATGCGCGCCCTTCAGCGACGATTCCGAGAACAGCACACCGTTGTTGGCGAGGATTCCCACCGGGTAGCCCATGATCCGCGCGAATCCGCAGACCAGGGTAATCCCGTACAATTCCTTGAATTCATGGAATTTCGACCCGTCGACCAACCGCGCGATCAACTCGCGAATATCGTACTGCTTGCGGTAATCGTACGGCACCACCCCGTGCAGTTCATCGGGATCATAGTACGGGTCTTCCGGCTCCGCCATATCGAGTTCGGTTTTCGGTTTGGAATTGATATTCTCGATAATATTCCGCGCAATCGCCAGCGCATGCTGATCGTTTTGCGCGTAATGGTCAGAGACGCCCGACGTCCGGCAGTGCACATCCGCTCCGCCCAGGTCCTCCGCCGAGACCACCTCGCCGGTCGCGGCTTTCACCAGCGGCGGTCCGCCGATAAAAATGGTTCCCTGCTTGCGCACGATGACGGTTTCATCCGACATGGCGGGCAAATACGCCCCGCCGGCAGTGCAGGAACCGAGGACCAGCGATATTTGCGGGATGCCCTTCGCCGACATCCGCGCCTGATTATAAAAGATTCTTCCGAAATGATCCTTGTCCGGAAAAACACCGGACTGCAGCGGCAGATAAATACCCCCGGAGTCGACCAGATAGATACACGGCAGATTATTCTCTTCGGCAATCGCCTGCGCGCGGGCATGCTTGAGAATGGTCATCGGATAGTACGTTCCGCCTTTGACGGTCGCATCGTTGGCAACCACCATCACTTCCTTGCCGTGCACCACTCCGATCCCGGTAATCAATCCCGAGGCGGGTGCGTCGTTATCGTACATATCGTACGATGCCAGCGATGACAGTTCCAGAAACGGCGTATTCTTGTCAAAGAGGCGGCTGACCCGCTCGCGCGTCAGAAGTTTCCCGCGATCGAGATGCACCTTGCGGGCGCGTTCCGTCCCGCCTTCTTTGATCTTATCCAGTCGTTCCTTGAGGATCAGGTGTTCTTCTTTATTACGCCTGTAGTTTTCTTTGAAAACATCGGAAGAGGGGCTGATCTTGGATTCGATTCTAAACATTTATTCCCACCCCTGAAAACAGGATAGACAAAATTATACGGGACCGTAATAATCCGGCCCCGATGTACTTATCGATTTAATACCACTTGGGCACGAATTTGTACCCGTAGCTGAGGACACCGTGACTCCCGTGGGTTTGCACCCGACGGAACTCAATCACCACTTCCATCCCGACCTTGATCTTCTCCACTTCGCAGTCCGCGATCTGCGCCATGAGCTTGACCCCGTTCGTCAACTCGGCAATCCCGACCGCGTACGGTGCCTCGTCGGTGAACTGCGACGGTGCCACGCGGATAACCGTATACGTGAGAATCTTTCCCGTATCCGGCAGAGTGATCGTCTCAAACTCCCGGGCGCCGCATTCCGGACAAATCAGTCGTGGCGGAAACGCGATGTATCCGCACGTGGTGCACTTGCCGGCTTCAAGGCGATAGCGCTGGGCTTTCTCTCTCCAGATTCGTGATGGAAACATCAGGCCACCTCCAGGATATGTACCAGGGTCGATCCGCCGGATCCACCCATGTTTTGCATTAAAGCCGTCTTGGGATTGTTCTTCAACTGACGACCGTTTTCAGCTTCGCCGCGCAATTGCTTGACGACTTCGACCGCCTGGCCGATACCCGTGGCGCCCACCGGGTGCCCTTTCGATTTCAGGCCGCCGGAGGTGTTGATCGGGAACGATCCCTCCAGTCCGGTTTCGCCCTTCTGTGCCGCGACACCGCCCTTCCCCGGCGCGAACACGCCGAGCGATTCGGAGACGATGATTTCGGCAATCGTGAAGCAATCGTGCACTTCCGCGAAATCGATATCCTTGATGGTTTTGCCGGCCATATCGAACGCCCGCTTCGCCGCCATCCTGGTCGCATCCAGCGTGGTCAGGTCTTTGCGTGAATGCAGAGCGATCGTATCGGTGGCATGCCCGGACCCGATGATCTTGATAATCGGCTTGCCGAGTTTCCTGGCGATATCGACCGTGGTCAGGATCACCGCCGCCGCGCCGTCGGTAATCGGCGAGCAGTCCAGAATCCTGAGCGGCGACGCCACCATCACCGAATTGTTGACTTCCTCGATACTGATCTTGAAGGGATACTGCGCGTTGGGGTTCATCGAACCGTTGTGATGGTTCTTGACCGCCACCGACGACAGCATGTCGCGCGTGGTGCCGTATTTTTCCATGTGCGCCACCGCCATCAGGGCGTACAGCCCCGGGAAGGTTGCGCCGTGGAACACTTCGTATTCCTGATCCGCCGCGGTCGCCAGCGCGTAGGTCGCACCGTCGCCCGAGACGTCCGTCATTTTCTCCACACCGCCGGCCAGTACGATATCGGACATGCCCGACGCCACTTCGATATAGGCGGTGCGAAACGCCAGCCCGCCCGAGGCACACGCGGATTCGACCCGCGATGCAGGAAGATTCTTGATTCCGAGATAATCGGCCATCATCGACGCCAGGTGCTCCTGCCCGACAAACAAGCCCCCGGTCATACAACCGATGGTCATCGAGTCCAGTGTATCCACTCCGGCATCGTCGATCGCCATCAGGGCCGCCTCGACAAACAAATCGCGGAACGACTTGGTCCAGATCTCACCCCATTTATTCATCCCTATGCCGACTACTGCGACATCTCTCATCTGTGCCACCTCCTAATTGTTCTTCAGGATTTTGTGACGGAACTTGGCATAGGTTCCATAGTCCACAAAGGTCAGGTTTTCATCAAGCAGTTTCGCCGTGCGCACGGCCTTGTCGCGAACCTCGTCGATACGGTCGGTCACTTTCCAGACAAACGCATCCGATCCGGCCCCGGAGCCGTACGACACCATCAGGATCATGTCGCCCGGTTTGGCGACGTCGAGGGTCGCGGTCAAACCGATCGGTGACGCGCCCGAATAGGTGTTGCCCAGACGCGGCGACAGCCACCCCGGCTCGATCTGTTCCTTGGTGAATCCGAGCATCTTGGCCACCCGAAGCGGGAATTTGCCGTTCGGCTGGTGGAACACCGCCCACTTGAAATCCTGCGGTTTCATCCCGGACATTTCCAGAATACCGTTGGCCGCTCCCATGGTCGTGCGGAAATACGCCGGCTCGCCCGTGAACCGTCCCCCATGCTGGGGATAATGTTCGTATTCGCGACGCCAGAAATCCGGCGTGTCGGTCGTGAACGAATAGGTATGCACCGCTTCCGCAATCAGGTTGTCACTGCCCATGATGAAGGCCGCCGCACCCGCCGCGGTGGAATATTCCAGCGCATCGCCCGGCGCACCCTGCGACGTGTCGCCGCCGATCGCCAGACCGTATTTAATATACCCCGACTTGACCAGCCCGAGACAGACAAACATCGCCTCCGAACCGGCCTTGCAGGCAAACTCGAAATCCGCGACATGAAGCGACGGACACGCGCCGAGCGCATCCGCAACCACTGTCCCGGACGGTTTGACCGCATAGGGATGGGATTCCGAACCGATATACACCGCCCCGATATCGGCGGGATTGACATTCCCCGCACGTTTCAGGGCGTTTTTGGCCGCCTCAACCGAAAGCGTGATCGTGTCAACATCCGGCGGCGGGACCGATTTCTGAGTCAGCATCAATCCTTTTTTGTAGCTGGGCGCATCCGCACCCCAGACCTTGGCGATCTCCTCGACCTTGATCCGGTGGCGGGGTATATGCGCGCCATACCCGACGATTCCTACCATAGGGAGCACCTCGTTTGTAAATCTATTCAAGCCATGTTGTCAGCACTGATAGTCGATCCGCTAAGAAAACCAATATAACGCATTTGATACGGCTTTGGCAAGCCCATTTTGCACGCGTTCTGCGGCCGGATATATATGTGAAATGGCCGCTGTTACAATTAAAATCCCCCTTGCCAGACATATCATTCCGTGTATAATATACGATATGCAGAGAATGATTTTCATCATGGCGGGCGTGCTGATTTTCCTGTCGGGTACATTCGTATCGGCACAGGAACTCAACGGGCAATTGGAAATCCCGCGCACCTACGACCAACCGGTCGACACCAATGTCATCATTTTCGAGGGCGAGCAGTACATTTTCGCGATCGTGCCGCCTGCCGGATGGGTGACCGATCTGGACAACGCCGCGCACGACGGGTACACCGCCGCAATGTTCCCCGACAGCGCATCATATTTCCGGTCTCGACAGATTATTTATATCTGGATATTTCCGCTCGATTCGATGAGTTTCGAGCAGTTCGTTTCCGCCGATTCGGCATCGTACCTGGCGAGTATCAACGGATTGATATTCTCCGAACGCAAGATTGTGAGCGATAGCACGGAAAACGATATTGTCGTACTGGAAGCGTACGATCCCGGCGGCAAGACCGATCTGGCGGCGCTGGCGTATATCGATGGCGAGGATGAAATCATCGTCCTGCAGTTAAGCATTTACGACCGGATGTATTACGCCGACGCGCGCGCGAGTCTTAACGAAGTCCTTGCCAATTTCGCCATTCTTCCCCGCACTCCGAACGAAGAGTAGACATTTGCAATGAGATAAAGGTTGCAACCCACCGCCGGGACTTGTTGAAAAAGCCATTGCAAAATAAGCTCGAGATTTATCAATGCACAATCCCACAGCAGAGCTGTGGGTTACCCATTGAGAGTGAAATTCAATATGATCATTAGGCGCGGTTACTCGCAGTTTTACCGTGGGAATACAATCCCAAAAAATAACCCACCGAAAGCGGTGGGTTATTAATTTTCATTTTCTGCAGTGGGGAAACGTGCGGCCTACCCCTCCGCGTCCAGCGATGTGCCGGCGGTGCTGAACATGTTGGCCATCATTTGCTCATACATGGCCATAAACCGGAAAAACGCGCGGCCGTGACCGTGATGCGGGCTATGCATCTCCGGCAACACCCGGACATTGTCCAGCGACTCGACCAAATCACTCAACGCGCTTTCAAAGGTCGCGCTCAACTGCGTGAAGAATTCCTCGAAACCGGTTGTCTCGGTCTCATTGGCGGCCGGTTCGCTCACTGACGGATCTTCGACCGACGGATTTTCCACCGACGGGATGTCTTCATCCACCACATCGGTGGCGGCTTCCTGCGAAGTCACCGCGATGGTCGCGTCCATGGTCGTGTCGGAAATTGACACGCCCTCGGTTTCCACCACGATCGCTTCGACCGGATCGACAACGATTGGCTCTTCGCCCTCGACATCGGCAGACGGATGCAAGGCCGCCTGAAGGCCTGCGATCAGGGAATCGAAATTGGCCTGAAGACTCTCCGCCAGCGCCGTGGAATCGCCGTCGTAACTATCGGCCAGCTCGAACATCGCGAGTGCAAACGCCCCGGTCGATTCGTTGATCGCGCCGACCGTCGCCTCGTCAAGCCCCCCGGTCTCGATCAGGGTCGAGATCTGATCCGAGGTTGCCTCCAGAATATTCTCGACGCCCTCTTCGGCCATTTCAGCGGCCTTTTGCTGACGCATTTCGGCAATCCGCTCGGCGTATTTCATCCGGTGACGAATATCCGCCATCCCGCGAAAATGTCCGCGTCGCAGGTGATGCCAGTCATGGCCGCACCGGCAACCGTCTTTGCGGGCGCCGTCCTCGGTTAATATGTCACTCGGGATATATTCGTCACCGATGACCAGATTTTCGTCGGCAACATCAACATCTTTTTCAACCGTCACCGGAACGGCAATGGTTTCTTTCTCCGGCGCGGTTTCGGCCGCGGTTACGGTCGGCGAATACATAATACCGGCGGAACTGACAGCACCAACTTCCATTACAAAACCCCGTTTTTTGCTTTTGTCCTTATGCTGATTTTATCGACCAATTCGGTATATTATTTATATCGTCGACACCGGCACAACATGGCAGGAAAATTGTCTTGCAAATACGTTACTGTTTATATCATATTGATTCGTCTGACGGACAGGGCCTGTTTTATCGGGGAAATAAAAACATAACACGCAGAAAGTAACGCTATAACCAATAAGCCAAAATGGAGTGACATGATGAAACGGATTTTATGGTCGGTATTGTTCGGGGCGATGGTGTTTGCCGCCCTCATGATCGCCGGGTGCAGTGACGATGACGACGCGCCCACCCGGATCGTCACCGACGACAACAACAACATGCCGTTCGAAATCGTCAGTGACGTTTACGACGAGTCGGGCATCATGGAGGCGTTCACCCGCACCATGCAGTTGACATCGGCGTTGATCGATATGGAATTCGCGGATAAAACCGACGGGCTCAAGAAAGTCCTGGCGACATCGAACGACGCCGACAGTATCATCATCAGTGCCGTTCATTCCTACAACTACAGCAACGGCTGGCATATCTGGCTTTGTGACGCGATCATATATGTCGGTGGTGCGCCGCTGATCGAAGTTTCGGCAATCGACTCCCTGCAAATGCGCATCGAAAATGAACCGCAGGCACTACCGAGCGAAAACATCGACGAATTCCGGATTATCGCACGGTATACCTGGGAAACACAGGATGGCAGTCAGGTGGCATCCGCGGTTCATAATCTGCGGTTACTTAAAGACCTTCTCGCCGATCCCAATACACTGACGATCGACGCTGAAATCAGCGAGAATCATTCGGTGATTTTCACGTCCGACAGCAGTGAATGCGCATATGATGCGTTATTCTTTGAAGGTGTTGACGGCCTCGAATTCGATCTCGACGCCGAGGGAGAAACGGTCGAATGCCCGAATGCCGGAGGAATCGGAATCGGTTCGCTGATCTCACTGGAATGTACCAGCGAGTATCATCCGATGGACACGCTGATGATTATGGCAGAGTGGGAATTCACGGCGGACGTGCTCGATGACGGTAAAATTCGGTATATGTATACCGATGGCAATTTCACTTTTATCACCACACAAGAGTGTCAAGAGGAAAGCAAATCCGCACCGGCCAGTTTATGGCTGTGGAACCCGATTTGCGAATAGAAAATAGCGAAAACACTGGCGGCAGGGGCGGTCGTCTCCCCTGCCGTTTTTTTATTGGCAATTATACATTGTTGATTGCATCCGAAGCCATGAATTCCGTATACTGTCTCAATACTCAATAACAAATAACGCAAACAAGGATGATCAATGAAACAGTTATCGTTGTCTATCGTGATAATCGTGCTAACCACGCTGGCAATTGCACCGGTTACCGCCGATGCCCAGGTCGATTTGCATTTCGGCACCAAAGGCGGAATGATTGCATCGAGTATTTCCTCCGATATCACCAACGCTGAAACGAAAAGGGGTTTAATAATCGGCGGCTTTGTCGAAATCCGCATGGGCGCGCTGTCGCTTCAACCGGAACTGATGTACGTATCACGCGGCTATGAACTCAAACAGGCGGCATTGCCCAAGGTCGGCGATATCAAAGAGGTGGAAATAAACTACGTTGAATTGCCAATACTGGTCAAATATGCACCGGTGTCAACACAGCTTGTCCGTCCGCATCTTTTCGCCGGGCCGGCAATCGCCGTCGAAATCGGCGCGACATCATACACCTATACCAGCGAAGCCGAAGTCAGCGACCTGGTCCACAATGTCGAGGTGAACGGTGTGATCGGAGTCGGGGTCGATATCGCCCTCGGCACGGGTAATATTGTTTTCGATTTTCGATACATGCACGGGTTGACCAGTACATTCGATACCGGTAAACCCGAAGTCTCTGACGGCGGCAAGAATACCGGTTTTGCTGTTATGGCGGGGTATTCGCTGTAAGTGACCAAACCTAAGGGCAACTTGTGGCATGAAAGCACCCAATCGCGTATTGAGCGGCGCCTACCTCATTCTGGCGGGACTCTTCGTCCTCAGAATAGTGCCTTTATTCCTGCCGGAATCCCGAACCTGGGGATTTAATCAGTTATTATTCCTGCCGGAATGGTGGACATATGCCTATCTCGCTCTGTCCGTGACAGCCCTGATCCTGCCGTTTTATCGTTTCACCGATACAATTGGCATAAAAGCCATCAAGACGATTAATCGCCATGTGTTCGAAATTCCTCATCGCGGGTATTTTCGGATTGGTATGGTCGCCGCCATGCTGTTTTTATTTATTCTATTCTCAACCCCGACCCATTTTCTTGGCGATGGATACCAGATGATTGCCAATCTGTCCGAGCAGGCCGGACAGTTCTTCAAGTGGAGTGAGATGGGCACAACCCTACTGCAATCATCGATCTATTCCCTGCTGAGCGATTCGAACGAAACCGCGGCTCTGTTGACATTCAGAATTATATCCTGGGGTTCCGGGATCCTGAGCATTTATCTGTACGTTCTTATTGCACGTATTATCACGGACAATCCGCTCAAACGGTTATTGGTTTTGATGGTTCTGATACTTTCAGGCTCGCTTCTGCTGTTTTTCGGCTATGTCGAAAATTACCCCCTTCTGCAGGCCATTTACGCGGCATTTATCTATTTCGGTTTGCGGCGTTTGCATACGGGGCGCGGTTTGCTATCGGTCACGATCGTATTCTTTATGGGGTTATTCTTGCACTTGCAGGTCGCGATGTTTTTCCCGGCGCTAATCTATTTGGGATTGGCTGAAGGCAAAGGGAATCGATTGCATGTACACTACAAGTGGATGGTGTTTGCAATTCTGGCAGTGATCGGTATTGCGCTATTGGGATTGGCCGTTTACACATATCGAACGGATTTATCTTTTGCCGGTCATTTCATGCCGTTTCTCACGGGAAAAGCCGTCGCCCCCGGGTACACCGTTTTCAGTCTGCCGCATTTACTTGATATCGGGAATGAATTGCTCCTGCTGTCCCCCGCAATCATGGTGTTCGTGGCATTACTCATTGCGGAAAGAAAAGAAATCCGCATGACCAAAACCGCATGGTTTCTGATCATCTCCTCTCTGGGGGGATTGTTGTTTTTGCTGGTGATCGATCCCAAGCTGTCCATGCCGCGCGATTGGGATCTTTTCTCGTTGTCGGCACTGGCGCCGACCCTGCTTCTCGTGCATCTTCTGCCCGAGACGAGCCATCATATCATGACGCGCCTGCTCCCGTCACTGGGGCTGTATCTGTTGCTTGCGGTCGGCATGTTCTTGTCAACCGCCCTGAATACGAAGGCATCGTTAGACAATATCGAATACATTATTCATCTCGACCGGGGCAAATCGCTTTCGAGTCTGATCTGCCTTCGGGATTTTTACCGCAAACATGATATGCCCGCCCGTGCGGATTCGGTGAACATGACCTATTATTTTTATTATCCCAATGACCGGATGATCAAGGAGGCATTCGACGCGCTGGCCGTGGGGGATGTCGGCAAAGCCGAACGATTGCTGACGTTGATCGCGCCGGATAAGTTCAACTCGCATTATCACAGTTTGCTGGCAACATACTATTATATCAAAGGCAATCTCGACTCCGCCCTGTATGAAACCAAGGCGGCTATCCAACTGGGACGCTACAGCGTTGATCTGTATCGCAAGCTGGGACTGATACATCTGGCGCGAGACCGATTTGATGATGCCGCCTCCGCGCTTCGCGCGGCGCATGCCATCGACCCGCATGATGAAAAGGTTATAGAAAATCTCGCGGCGGTGTTTCTGGCGTCGCAACAGGCCGATTCGGTTGCATATTATTCCAATCAACTTATTACGGCCGATTCCGGCCATACTCAGGGATATGTATTGCTGTATTCATTGTATTATCAACTCAATCAATCCGATTCGGCACAGAAATATGCCGAGTTGTATTATCGTTTCGGCGGCAGTGATTCAGTCCAAATGGACGCACCTCAGTAGCCATTAAACACGGAAAGGGACTATGCCATGTATTCACAAACGGCGCGATATTATGATCTGATATACCGTCAGTTCAAGGACTATCCCAACGAGTGCCGACTGGTCGACGAGTTTGTCAGGACTCACCTGCCGTCTGCCAAACGCCTGCTCGATGTTGCCTGTGGAAGCGGCACACATGCTGAAATTCTGTCGCGCGAGTACGGATACCAGGTCGACGGACTTGATCTCGAACCGGATTTTGTTGAGATCGCCGGAGGCAAAGCGATCAACGGTTCCATCTATCATGCGGATATGACCGATTTCGATCTTGGCACGACCTATGATGTCATTCTCTGCTTATTCAGTTCCATAGCATATGCCAAAACCGAAAAGCATATTATCCGCGCTCTGACCTGTTTTCGAAAACATCTGGCCGGCGGCGGGATGATTCTGGTGGAACCCTGGTTTGCGCCGGATGAGTTTTTCCCCGGACGCGTGCATCTCGACACCGCCGAAGACGAAAACACAAAAATCTGCCGAATGGCATACAGCGACGCGGCCGGGACCGTATCCCGCATTCACTTCGAGTACCTTCTCGGCACCGGTGAGGGTCTTGCCCATTTCAGCGAGATTCATGAACTGGGTCTGCTTACCAAAGCGCAAATGCTTGACTGCTTTCATCGGGCCGGTCTTGATGTTTCCTATCAGACCGGCGGATTCTGCGGCCGGGGTTTGTATATAGCACGAATGCTTTAGGCTGATCGCCCATCAGGTTCCACTGGATTAACGCGCCTCGGTGTATTATTTTCGACGGAAACGTTGATATACAGAGAAAGGCGGCTCAATGAAAACACTGACCCTGCTGTCATGGAACGTAAACGGTATCCGTGCCATTGCTCGCAAAGATGCTTTTGGCTGGTTCCATGAGCAGAAACCCGATATCCTGTGTATTCAGGAAACCAAAGCGCAGGAAGATCAAATTCCCAGGGATTTCCGGGAAATCGACGGATACCACACCTATTTCAGCGCCGCCGAACGCAAAGGATACAGCGGTGTCGGGCTGTATACAAAAGAAGAGCCGCGCGATGTCAAACACGGTTTCGGAATCAACGAATTCGACAGCGAGGGGCGCACCATTATCGCTGAGTACGAAAAATTCATTCTGTGCAATATTTACTTCCCCAACGGTAAGGCCTCGAAAGAACGCCTGGCCTACAAAATGGCGTTCTATGATGCCTTTTTGAATCATATCGAAAAGCGGCGCAAGAAAGACACCGAAATCATTATCTGCGGCGATGTCAATACCGCCCACAAGGAAATCGATCTGGCCCATCCCAAAGAGAATGAAAAAGTATCCGGTTTCCTTCCCGAAGAACGCGCCTGGATCGACAAACTGGTACAACAGGGCTATCTCGATACCCTGCGCATGTTCAACCAGGAACCCGGTCAATACAGCTGGTGGGATTTGAAATCCCGCGCCCGCGAACGGAATGTTGGCTGGCGGATTGACTATTTCCTCGTCAGCGCCGGGCTTGAACAGAATGTAAAAAACGCCTTTATCATGCCGGAAATCATGGGTTCGGACCACTGCCCGGTCGGCATTGAACTGGCGCTGTAATGTCTCTTTTCTTGCTCTATGCGGGGCAAACCGGTATATTAGGCCGGCACCAAAACAACCATTCGGAGTGATGACATAGAGGTATGCAATGGAAAAAATACTGATTACCGGCGCCATCGGACAGATCGGCTCGGAATTGACGATGGCCCTGCGGGAACGCTACGGCAAAGAAAACGTGATTGCCACCGATATCAGAATGCCCACCGACGTCGACCTGCGCGACCAGGGACCGTTCGAGTTTCTCGACTGCCTCGATCCGCATCATATTACCCGCGTCATGCAGATATACCAGGTTGACACCATCTACCATCTCGCCGCGATTCTGTCGGCGGTCGGCGAGGCGAAACCCAATCAGGCCTGGATGGTGAATGTCAATGGGCTGTATAATATTCTCGAGGCCGCGCGGCAATATCATTGCGCGCTTTTTGTCCCCAGTTCCATCGGCGCATTTGGACGGTCAACCCCCAAGGACAAAACACCCCAGGACACGATCCAGCGGCCGGATACCATGTACGGTGTCTCCAAGGTTACCGGGGAATTGATCTGCGATTATTACCACAAACGGTTCGGACTCGACTCCCGCGGCGTGCGTTTCCCCGGCCTCATCTCGTATGAAACCGAGCCGGGCGGCGGAACCACCGATTACGCGGTGGAGATATTTTTCGAAGCACTCAAGCATAAAAAGTATACCTGTTATCTGAAGGAAGATACCTCGCTGGATATGATGTATATGCCGGATGCGATCACGGCCATGATTCAACTGATGGAAGCCGATCCGTCGCGTCTCAAACATCGCAATGCGTTCAATGTCACCGCGATGAATTTCACGCCGGCACAACTGGCCGAAGAAATCAGGAAACATATCCCCGAATTTGAAATTGAATATTCAGTCGATCCGATCCGGCAGGAGATCGCCGATTCCTGGCCGAATTCGCTCGATGACAGCGCGGCGCGCGAAGAATGGGGCTGGAATCCGAAATATTCCATGGCAGCCCTGACCAAGGATATGCTGGATAAAATCACCGAACGGATTGAACTGCCGTCGGAACAAAAATCACGCTGAGTTTTACCGTTTTTCCCTAATAATTCAGGGCCGGGTCGCAGACCAGCAATCCGGCCCTGATTATCTGCCATCGCGCCAATTTTATCATAACCCATTGTAATTTACTCAGATATATCCGAGACCAAACCATTTCATTATAATACACTATCATTTCATTATAAAACGCTCACCCGCATTACTACTCCTCTCTCATTTGCTTATCTATTGCATATCAACACATTAGACTTCCCGTTATTTGGGCACGTCTTTTGATGGGATGGCATAATGGCTTTTAATGGGCAATCATCGAAAGATGACTGCAAATGGATAGTGAGTGTTTTTTGTGCAGCTACCGGATGCAAGGAATGAGAGATCGTCAGTTAAACAATAATATGGCCTCAAAAGGAATAGAAAATGAATTGCATGTATCCAAAACTGTCTGAGCCGGGTCGAATCGGCAATCTGGTGATTAAAAACCGGGTTGTCAAAGCCCCTCAGTCAACAGGTATGAGTAATATCGATGGAAGTGTTTCGGAACGTCTGGTTCGCCATTATCGTGAATTGGCGCGCGGCGGAACCGGTTTGATTGTGGTTGAATACGCTTTTGTCGACAATATCGCCAGCAAATCGGCCCATTGCCAGCTTGGGATTTCAAATGTCGAACATATTCCCGGTCTGGCCTGGCTGGCTGATGTCATCAAAGACAATGGAGCGCGCGCGGCGATTCAAATCGAACATTGCGGACGTCAGAAATTCCTGGGAGCGCCGCCGATCAAGTCGGCTTCGGCTATTGCCTGGCCGGCGCTGATGCAACGCGTGGGCCGCAACGCCATCCCGGAACCCCTGACAATCGATGAAATTCTGGAAATCGAAGAGGCTTTCGGGCAGGCCGCCCTTCGGGCGGTAATGGCCGGATTCGAGTTGATCGAAATCCACGGCGCTCACGGGTATCTCATCACCAATTTCCTCTCCCCTCATACCAACAAACGCGACGATATGTACGGCGGCTCACTGGAAAACCGGATGCGGTTCCTTCTGGAAATCGTCAACAATATTCGTGGCAAAATCGGCCCGAATTTCCCGCTGACGGTTCGTCTCAGCGGCTCCGACTACGAACCGGACGGGTTCGGCATAGAGGAAACCATACAGGTGTGCAAAGTCCTCGAGACCCGAGGTATCGATGCCATTCATGTTTCCGGCGGCGATCACCATCAAATGATTCACCAGGTCAGCCCGATGGCCGTCAATCGCGGACATAACGTCTGGGCGGCAGAAGCCATCAAAAAAGCAATCTCCATTCCGGTTATCGCATCCGGCTCGATCACCATGCCGGATTATGCCGAGGAAATTATCGCCACCGGCAAGGGGGATTTCGTGGGGCTGGGACGTCCGCTCTGGGCCGACCAATACTGGACGAAAAAGGCGATCGCTGGACATCCGGAAGACATTCGCCCCTGCATCCGCTGTAACGAAGGGTGCCTGGAACGCACGTTTTTCCGCTTCCGCGCCGTTACCTGCGGTGTCAATCCGACTATCGGGCGTGAAGGCGACCTGCAAATCACTCCCGCCGAGAAACCGAAACGCGTGGTGGTGATCGGTGGCGGCCCCGGCGGGATGGAAGCCGCGCGTGTTTGCGCCATGCGCGGTCACAAAGTGACGCTGTATGAGAAACGCAAATTGGGCGGCGTTCTGAATGAAGCCTCGGTGCCCGAATTCAAATCCGACATCCGGTTTTTCCAGCAATACCTGATGACACAAATGAAGAAACTCAAGGTGGGTATAATCGAAAAACAGGCCAAAGTCGATATGTTCGACGGCACCAATTACGACGTTGCGATTGTCGCGATCGGCGCCAAACCGTCCAAGTTAACTATCCCCGGAATCGATCGGGCCATGGTCTATGAGGCGGTGGATATTCTCAATAACAGCCGCAATGAAGGTGAAAACGTGGTCGTGATCGGCGGTGGTCTGGTCGGCTCCGAGGTTGCCATGTTTCTCTCGGAACAGGGCAAAAATGTCACGGTCGTGGAAATGCTCGATGAAATCATGAGGGATTGCGCCGTCACCGATAAGATCGCCTACTCCGAACGAATCGCCGATGACAGGATCAAAATTATCACCTCGTATAAACTGGATGAAATCAGGGAACACAGTGTCATCATCGTCGACAAGGCCGGTCGCCGGTGTGAACTGGAAGCCGACATGGTCGTCATGGCCGTCGGGTACTCCGCCCAGCATGAGCTGTACAGCCAGCTGAAGAAGGAAACCGAAATGGAAGTGTACGCCATCGGCGACTGCGTGGTGCCGGGCAAGATCTATGACGCCATTCATACGGCATATAAAATGGCGATTCAAATATAGGATTATGCTGACAGAACCGACAAGAGGACAACCATGGAAAAGAACATACTGGTAATCAATCCCGGATCGACATCAACGAAAATCGCCATGTATAAGAATGAACAACCGGTTTTCTCGGAGGAGATTTCACACCGCGCTGAGGATTTGGCGAAATTCGAGAGCATCATGGATCAACAGGAATTTCGTGAAGGCCTGATCATTTCTGCCCTCCAAAAGGCCGGTTATCACATAAACGACATCGACTGCATCATCGCGCGCGGCGGGGCGCTGCGCCCCCTCCCGAGCGGGACGTATCGTATTAACGATCATATGCTCTACGATCTCAAAGAAGGCGTCTACGGTCTGCATGCGTCGAACCTGGGTGCGGTACTGGCCCGTCGTATCGCCGATACAATTAAAGTGGACGCATTCATTGTCGACCCGATCACGGTAACGGAACTGGAAGATATCGCCAAGTTATCCGGACTTCCCGATATCGAACGCGTGAGTATTTTCCACGCCTTGAACCAGAAAGCGGTCGCTCGTCTGGCCGCCAGAGACCTGGGCAAACGATATGCGGATTGCCGGTTTATTGTCGCCCATCTCGGGGGCGGTATTTCGGTGGGAGTGCATAAATACGGCCGGGTGGTCGATGTCAACAACGCTCTGAACGGTGACGGCCCGTTCGCGCCCACGCGCTCGGGACATTTGCCGGTCTGGAGTCTGGTTGAGCTGGCGTTCTCCGGAAAATACACGGAACGGCAGTTGAAGGAAAAAATCTGGAGTAACGGCGGCGTGACGGCATACCTGGGCACCAGCGACATGCGAGAGGTCAAGGAACGCATCAAACAGGGCGACCAAAAAGCCCGGCTGGTGTATGAGGCCATGGCCTACCAGGTCGCCAAGGAAATCGGCGCATTTTCGGCGGTACTCGAAGGCAAGGTCGACGCGATCGTGCTGTCGGGAGGATTGGCCAGAGATGAGGAGTTTGTCGGGTTAATCAAAAAACAGGTGGGATTTATCGCAGATTTTATGATATACCCGGGTAGTGATGAAATGCGGGCGCTTGATATGGGGGCCGTGCGAGTATTAATCGGTGAAGAAGAGGCCAAAGAATACTGAAGCAGCGGGCGATTATCGCTCAGATTTCCGGTATTTGAAAAAATGGACATCGTGACCGGTTAAAGTACTTGACTCTTGATGAAATCCGCTATATAAAGACGCTTGTTAAAAACGTTTAGTATGTATTATGAATGAAAATAGTTGGGAATAAAAACCATGTCATCGGAGAATAAAACACGGCCGCACTCCAAAGCGGATTCAGGAAGGCTTTTTGAAGAGTTTCCGCCTTCCGATCCGGCGCAGTGGCGAGCCGAGGTTGACCGTCTGCTCAAGGGCGTGCCGTATGAAAAACGGATGCTGACCAATACCCCCGAGGGAATCATTTTACAACCGATCTACCGGCGTGAGGATAGTGCGGATATTCCGCATATCCACGCCCTGCCCGGTTTTTCACCGTTTCACCGTGGCGGCCATGCCGTCAAAAACGGCGGCAACACCTGGGAAATCGCTCAGGAGACATCAGGCCTTACGCCGCAGGCGGTCAATGCCGAGCTTCGTCATGATCTGAAATGCGGTCAGACCGCAATCAATCTGATACTTGATCGTGCCTCTCGCCTGGGATTCGATCCCGATCAGGCACAAACGGAAATGGTCGGCGCGGACGGAGTTTCCATATCTTCAGCGAGAGAACTTGCGGTTGCACTGGCGGGAATCGATATCCAGCAGACACCGGTGTACATTCATGCCGGCAACTGCGCCCTCCCCTATTTGGGTTTTCTGCTGGCTGTCGTAAAGGAACAGAAAGCCGATCCGACGGATCTTCGCGGAGCAGTGGCAATCGATCCGCTGGGAGAACTGGTTGCCTGCGGATCGATACGTGAGTCGCTGACGGAATCGTACGACGACATGGCGCGCCTGACGGCCTGGGCATCCGAACACGCGCCGCAACTCGGAACGATCTGGATACATGCCGGGCGGTATCATGACGGCGGTGCGAGTGCCGTGCAGGAACTGGCCTTTGCGCTGGCGACCGGAGTGGCGTATTTGCGTGAAATGGACAAGCGCAATCTGGCGCTCGAAACCGTCGTTCCAAGAATGCGATTCAGTTTCGCGGTCGGCACGCACTTTTTTATGGAAGTTGCCAAACTCCGGGCGGCGCGCCTGCTCTGGAACCGGATTTTGGAATCCTGCGATATCACCGAGTCGGTACGGGCGATGTGGATGCATGTCCGGACATCACGTCAGACCAAGACGACCTATGATCCGCATGTGAATCTTCTGCGGGCCACCACCGAAGCCTTCTCCGGCATCGTTGGCGGAGCCGACAGCCTGCACGTGGCGCCGTTCGATGAGCAGGTACATCAGCCTGACGATTTTTCTCGACGGATTGCACGCAATATGCAAAACGTCCTCAAAGACGAATCGCATCTCAGCCAGATCATCGACCCCGCCGGCGGATCATGGTATGTCGAGCGCCTGACCGCCGATCTGGCCGAAGCCGCCTGGAAACTGCTTCAGGATGTCGAGACTCGCGGCGGGATGTTTGCCGCTCTTCAAGAGGGATTTCCACAGGCGGAGATTGCGGCGGTTTACGAAAAACGTGCAGATGACTTTGCCAGCCGGAAAACCGTCATGGTGGGAATCAATAATTACCCCAACCTCACCGAACGCAAATTGAATGATCATGTCATCGACCGGGCCGATTTTCTCGACAAACGCTCAAGAGCAATCCAAGCGGTTCGAACCGGCGGCGATCATCAGTCGGCCGTCACCGTTTTGCAGAAACTCACCGATTTGCTCGATGCCGATCAGGATGCTATCGTGTCGGCAGTCATCGATGCCGCCGCGTATGGCGCAACGCTCGGTGAAATCCACAAGACGCTTCATGCGAACAGCAAACCGGCACCGACCGTAACGCCTATCCCGGTTCGTCGCCTGGCCGAACCGTTGGAGAAACTTCGCAGGGCGATAGAAACCAAACGCGTCGAATCCGGCGGGATGAAAGTGTATCTGGCGACTCTGGGACCGGTCGGGAAATACATGCCCAGGCTGGATTTCGCCGCGAGTTTTTTCGAAATCGGCGGATTCGAAGTCATCCGTACCATGGGGCACGACACCCCGGAGGAAGCCGCCCAAAAGGCCCTCGATGCCAAGGCGAACATTGTGGTCATTTGCGGACGGGACGATGATTACACCACCGGCGCCCCGGCGGTCGCACGAAAAATAAAAGCGGCCAACGCCAGTGCCAAAGTGGTTCTGGCAGGACTTCCGGACGAGGAAACCCGCCGGGCGTTCACCGAAGCCGGAGTGGATGAGTTTATTCATATCAAATCCAATCTGCTGAAAACACTTCAGGGTTTTGCCGCCGGATTGGGGGTGTCATCATGAGTCGCATACCGAATTTGAATGATATAAAGCTGGAATCGGTCAAACCCGAAACCAACTATGAAACCTGGAAAAACCGTGTCGAGGCCGAAACCGGCCAAAAAGCGGAAGATCTGATCTGGCACACGATGGAACAGATCGATGTCAAACCACTCTATACGGAAGAAGATATTACGAACTTCGAGCATCTGGGCTATACTGCCGGTCTTCCCCCGTTTTTACGCGGTCCGTACGCCAGTATGTATGTTATCCGTCCCTGGACGGTGCGGCAGTATGCCGGATTCTCCACCGCCGAGGAGTCAAACGCGTTCTATCGCCGCAATCTCGCCGCCGGACAGAAAGGCCTGTCCGTGGCCTTCGACCTTGCCACTCATCGCGGCTATGATTCCGATCACCCGCGTGTGATCGGGGATGTCGGCAAAGCGGGCGTGGCGGTCGATTCCATTCTGGACATGGAGATTCTATTCAGCGGCATTCCACTCGACAAGATGTCGGTCTCGATGACCATGAACGGCGCGGTGCTTCCGGTCCTGGCGTTTTATATCGTCGCCGCTCTCGAACAGGGCGCTGAGATGAAAGATCTCGCGGGGACGATCCAGAACGACATTCTCAAAGAATATATGGTGCGCAATACTTATATCTATCCCCCGGTCGGGTCGATGCGCATTATCGGTGATATTATCGCGTTCACGGCGAAGCATATGCCAAAGTTCAACAGCATATCCATTTCCGGTTATCACATGCAGGAGGCGGGCGCGACCGCCGATCTGGAAATGGCCTATACTCTGTCCGATGGGCTGGAATACGTTCGCACCGGATTGAAGGCCGGACTGACTATCGATGAATTCGCCCCCCGACTGTCGTTTTTTTGGGGAATCGGCATGAATTATTTCATGGAGATCGCCAAGATGCGCGCGGCGCGGATGATCTGGGCGAAACTGATGAAGCAGTTCAATCCAAAGAATCCGAAATCGATGATGTTGCGGACGCATTCGCAAACCTCCGGGTGGAGCCTGACCGAACAGGATCCGTTTAACAACGTCACGCGAACCTGTATCGAAGCGATGGCGGCGGCACTGGGACACACCCAGAGCCTGCACACCAATGCTCTTGATGAAGCAATCGCTTTGCCGACCGATTTCAGCGCGCGCATCGCCCGCAATACTCAGTTGTATCTGCAGGATGAAACGCAGATCTGCCGGGTAATCGATCCCTGGGGCGGTTCGTATTATGTCGAAGCCCTGACCGATGCGCTAGCCCATAAGGCCTGGGCGCATATTCAGGAAGTCGAACGGTTAGGCGGTATGGCCAAAGCCATCGAAGCCGGTTTGCCGAAAATGCGAATTGAGGAGGCCGCGGCCCGACGTCAGGCGCATATCGATTCCGGCGCGGAAACCATTATCGGAGTCAATCGTTATCGGCTTGACAAAGAGGAGCCGATTGACATTCTTGAGGTTGACAACCAGGTAGTGCGGCAACAACAATTGGCACGGCTGGAGAAGCTGCGCCGGCAACGTGATGATGCCGCGGTGACTCAAGCGTTGGCGGCGCTGACCCAATCCGCCAAAAGCGGTGAAGGCAATTTGCTGGAGCTGTCAATACGGGCGGCACAGGCGCGCGCGACGCTGGGAGAAATCAGCGATGCACTGGAGAACGTGTGGGGGCGTCACAAAGCGGAAACAAAGACCATTTCCGGAATATACAGCAGCGAGTACATGAAATCTGACACGATCGTCGAAGTTCGGCGTTTAACCGATGAGTTCGCGGCCAAAGAAGGCCGCCGTCCCCGAATCCTGATCGCCAAAATGGGTCAGGACGGTCACGATCGCGGGGCCAAAGTCATTGCCACCGCATTTGCCGATCTCGGCTTCGATGTCGATGTCGGGCCATTGTTTCAGACCCCGGAGGAAACCGCGCGACAGGCGGTGGAAAACGACGTCCATGTCATCGGCATGAGTTCTCTGGCAGCCGGACACAAAACCCTTCTGCCGGCGCTGGTCGCGGAGTTGAAAAAACTCGGCCGCGCGGATATCATGGTGGTTATCGGCGGTGTCATCCCCGCCCAGGATTACCAGTTCCTGTACGATCATGGCGCCAGTGCCATTTTCGGACCGGGCACGGTCATTCCGGTGGCCGCAAAGAACATTCTGAAACAGTTGCTGGGAGACACAGAGTAACCCCTGAGTGAATGTGATGACTGACAAACCGCGAAAGAATAAGTCCCCGGACCCCGATCCCCCGTCGGCCCTGCATGTCATGCCGGGCATTGAAAGCAGTCATGACGGCATGCCATCGTCGAGTGTGAACAACAATCGCCCCCGGGCGAAGGTGACACCGATGACGACCGAGCAGTATGTCGACGGCATTCTCAACGGAGACCGCACCATTATCGGTCGCGCCATCACGCTGGTCGAGTCGAATGCTCTGCCTCATCAGCAACAGGCGCAGGATGTCCTGCGTCTATTATTGCCATATGCCGGCAAATCGATTCGCGTGGGGATTACGGGTGTTCCCGGTGCCGGCAAGAGCACGTTGATCGAGGCATTGGGATGCCGGCTTACCGAACAGGGACATAAGGTCGCGGTGATGGCGGTCGATCCGTCCAGCAGTCTTACCCGGGGCAGTATTCTCGGAGATAAAACGCGTATGGAGCGTCTGTCGCAGGACAGCAACGCGTTTATTCGTCCCAGCCCCAGTGGCGGGGCACTGGGCGGTGTCACGCGGAAATCCCGTGAAATCATCATTGTCTTTGAAGCCGCCGGGTACGATGTCGTACTGGTCGAAACGGTCGGTGTCGGGCAGAGTGAAATCGCGGTGCGTTCCCTGGTCGATTTCTTCCTGCTGGTGCTTATCGCAGGAGCCGGTGATGAACTACAGGGAATCAAGCGTGGCGTTTTTGAACTCGCCGATGCGGTTCTGGTCAATAAGGCCGACGGCGATAACGTGCAGGCCGCCAGGTTCTCGCGTGAGGAGTACGAACGCGCCCTGCACTATTTGCAACCGGCCACTCAGGGCTGGCTAACCGGCGCGTATACGGCATCGGCGGCCACCGGTGAGGGTATCGACGACCTGTGGGACGTCATCGAACGATTTCGGGACATCACCGTCGCCAACGGGGAATTCGCCCGCCGTCGGCGGGAACAGGTCAAGGACTGGTTGCACGGCATGGTGCGGGAACGTCTGCGGGAAACCTTTTACTCCAGCGATGCCGTTACGGCGATATTGCCGAAACTTGAACAGGACGTCATGAACGGCTCACTGCCGGTCACGCGGGCGGCCTGGCAATTACTGGAGACGTTCGAGGAAGCCGTGAGACGGAATCGGAGGAATGAGCGGTAGCCGCGGGGATGGTCTCTTTCCCCTGTTCGGGGAATCTGCGTTTGGGCATGAAACACACCGGTTACTTCAGAGGAATAAACCATTTGTCATATCAATAGATGCAACGGAAAACAATATAATCGTACACTAGTGTTAATCAGGGTTATGTACCATGGCTGAATCCAAAATAGATCAGTTGCGAAAACGACGAGAATATCTCATCAAAGGCGGCGGTGACAAGCGCATTGCCAAACAACATGAACTGGGCAAACTCACGGCACGGGAGCGGCTCGCATTGCTTTTCGAAGAAGACACGTTTCGCGAATCCCTGCTCCACATGAAGCACCGGTGCGCCCATTTCGGGGTGGCCGGCAAGGACTTCCCCGGCGAGGGTGTGGTCACCGGACACGGTCTGGTGGATGGTCGCCCCGTATATGCCGCCAGTCAGGATTTTACCGTGGCCGGCGGATCGGTCGGTGAAACCACCTCCGAAAAAATCAGACAGGCGATGGATGCGGCGTTGAAAACCGGCGATCCGTTCGTCATGATCAACGACAGCGGCGGCGCCCGCATTCAGGAGGGCGTCGATTCGCTTTCCGGATACGGTCACATCTTCTATCGCAATGTCCTACTCTCCGGCGTCGTACCGCAGATCAGCATCATCGCCGGCCCCTGTGCCGGTGGCGCGGCCTATTCCCCGGCGCTGACCGATTTCATCATACAAGTTCGTCATGAAGGTCAACTCTATATCACCGGCCCACTCGTTATCAAGCAGGTGACCGGTGAGGATATCTCCGCCGAACAACTCGGCGGCGTGGAAAGCCACGCGCATTATTCCGGCGTGGTGCATTTCATCGCGGAAAACGACGAAGACGCCATCAATATCACCAGACGGTTGTTATCGTTCCTGCCGAGTAACAACTCCGAAGACCCGCCGTTCGTGGCGGATTTGCACGACGAGGAAATGATTCCCGATGACAGCATGAACACGATCGTTCCCAACGATTCCCGTGAACCGTACGACATGCACGAAATCATCTATCGTTTCGTGGACAACGGTGATTTCATGGAAGTGCAGGAACATTTCGCCGAGAACATCATTATCGGTTTCGGGCGTCTGACCGGATACTCGATCGGCATTATCGCCAATCAGCCGATGCACAAGGCCGGTGTCCTCGATATCGATTCCTCGGATAAGGCCTCGCGTTTCATCCGTTTCTGCAATGCCTTTAATATCCCAATCGTCACGTTCGTTGACGTCCCCGGATTCATGCCGGGTGTCCAGCAGGAGTACGGCGGGATTATCCGTCATGGCGCCAAGATGCTGTTTGCGTATGCCGCCGCTACCGTTCCGAAACTGACGGTCGTGGTGCGCAAGGCGTACGGCGGGGCGTTTCTTGCGATGTGCTCCAAGAGCATGGGGGCCGATCTCCTGTGCGCCTGGCCGACCGCGGAAATTGCGGTCATGGGCGCCGAGGGTGCGGTCAATGTTCTCTATCGCAAGGAAATCGCCGACGCCGACGATCCCGAATCGGAACGTGCCAAACGACTGGATGAGTACCGAGAGACATTCGCCAATCCGTATTTCGCCGCCAGCCACGGCATGGTCGATGAAATTCTGGAGCCGAGTGAAACGCGGGCGTATCTGGCCTCCGCACTCGACGTTCTCAAAGCCAAGCGGGAACTGCGGCCGCAGAAGAAACACGGTTTGATTCCACTGTAAAACGAAAGGACACGAGATATGGAAACCTCATTTCGTTTTGGGCTGGAATTTGCGGCAATCGGCATTGTAATCGTGTTCGCCGCCCTGACATTGATTTCAGTCGTCATCTCACTGGTACGGCGGGCCGATTCCGGCTGGCAAAAGAAAGAAACCGTCCAGTTGGAGGAAGCTCTGACACGCGAGCAGAATATCGACACCACCACGCTGGTGTTGATATGTGCCGCCGCCGCGACCATGATACAGGGACGATTCTATATTCGTCAGGTCCGCCGGTTACTGCCGCGAGATGCACAGCGCGGCCCCTGGTCGGCGCAGGGCCGGGCGATTCTGCACGGTTCGCACGTCGTTCCCAAAAAGAGATAACAGCAATGTGTTCATATGATGGTTTTAGGAGATAATCAATGAAACTCAAGATAACAGTTCATGGTGTTGCCTACGAAGTCGATGTGGAAGTACTCGACCCGGGTGAGGGCTTCCTGACGGCGACGTCATTGCCGCGTGCCCAGGCTCGTGTTCAGCGTTCCGTTTCAAACAGTGCGCCGACGGTTCCTCCGGCAGCCGGTCCGGCCAAAGCCGCTCCGACCGGTGGCGGCAACGGCGGCTCGGTAACCTCCCCGATTGCGGGGACGGTCGTGGAAATCAAGTGCAAGGCGGGCGACGATGTGACCGAAGGTCAGGTCCTGCTCGTCATTGAAGCCATGAAGATGAAAACCTCCATTGCCGCTCCAACCGGCGGCAAGGTGAAATCAGTCCCGGTGGCGGTGGGTGACACGGTGCGTGAAAGTCAGACGCTCGTGGAACTCGCCTGATGACGGGGGTTCACCAGAGAGCAACACATGGAAATATTAATTAACTTTCTCCAAACCGGGGCCTTTGGCAATTTTACCATTGGTAACCTGTGTATGCTTATCGTCGGTTGCTTCTTCTTGTACCTGGGTATCTCGAAGGACTACGAGCCGCTTTTGTTGGTGCCGATCGGCTTCGGCATTCTGGTCGGCAATATTCCCTTCGTCCAGGGCATGAATATCGGTATCTATGAAGAAAACAGTATTCTGTCCTACCTGTACAAGGGCGTGACGCAGGGATGGTATCCGTCGCTGATCTTTCTCGGTCTCGGCGCGATGACCGATTTTTCCTGCATGCTTGCCAATCCGCGTCTGATACTGCTCGGCGCGGCGGCACAGGGCGGAATCTTTTTAACCTTCCTGGGTGCGATATTACTGGGTTTCGGGTACAAGGATGCCGCGGCGATCGGCATTATCGGCGGGGCGGACGGTCCGACGGCGATTTTTCTGTCGTCAAAAATGGCGCCGCATCTGCTGGGAGCAATCGCAGTATCGGCCTATTCCTACATGGCGCTCGTTCCGGTCATTCAACCGCCGATTATCAAACTGCTGACAACCAAGAAGGAACGCCGGATCAAGATGCAACCGGCCAAGCCGGTGAGTAAACGCCTGCGCATACTCTTTCCGATTATCGCGTTTCTCATCACCGGTTTTATCGCTCCGGGATCGATCAACCTGCTGGGCTTTCTCTTCTTCGGAAATGTCCTGAAGGAGTGCGGTGTTACCGAACGTCTGGCCAACACCGCCCGGACGGCCTTTGTGGATATCGTGACGATCCTGCTGGGTTTGACGGTGGGGGCGTCGACCGATGCCAGCCGTTTTCTCACGCCGGATTCGATCAAGATCTTCATCCTCGGAGCCACGTCGTTCGCAATCGCCACCGCCTCCGGTGTCCTGTTCGCGAAACTGATGAGTGCGGTTTCCAAGAAACCGCTGAATCCGATTATCGGCGCGGCCGGTGTGTCGGCGGTACCGGACTCGGCACGGGTTTGCCAGATGATGGGAGCCAAAGAGGATCCGAGCAATTACCTAATCATGCATGCCATGGCGCCCAATGTTGCGGGAGTGATCGGCTCCGCGGTCGGCGCCGGGATTTTGCTGGCAACCTTCGGATGATCATGGGAGATTACGTCCAAAACGACTGAAGACACTTACAATACGTGGTTATACAAAAGGCGCGACGAAATCACCGTCGCGCTTTTTTTTGCCATATTGATGCAGTCACTTGCCCCATTCCAGATTTTCCAGCTCGAGGCGCAGATGTCCCGCCATATTGAATTTCCGGCTGATCAGAGAATGCCGCCGTCCCATCACAATCTGCCGGATTTCATCACCGGCGCGGGCATACCCGTCGCGGCCACCGATCATTTCATAGAGAATCCCAATTAGATCGTACACGTCCTGTTGTATCTTGGCTTTGGTGGCCCGTCCGAGATCGAAAAAATCCAGCAGATAGACATCAAACCCGATCCCGCGACGTTTCACCATGACATTGTCGGAATGAATGTCGCCGTGATACTCTCCAAGAAAATGCACCGGCTCGATTCCCAGCGCCAGGGCATACAACAGGTGCAACGCCTCGAACGATGTCAGCCGTTTTCCACGACTTCGGGCCAGATAACTTGACAGCATCTCACCGTCGACGAAATCCGACACCAGGAAGTCGATTTTCCGGCCCCTGACCCGGGCGGTGTCCCGGTGATGGTACTGGATCACGATCGGACAGGAGCGCAGTTTGTATAGTTTCCGGGCGTATTGCAACAGCGGCCTTTCCCGGTCACGGGTTCGCGGATAAAACAGCTTGGCGGCCCGAATGATACCGGTTCGATTCTCCCTGATTTTATACACCTCCCCTTCCCATCCACTTCCCATTTGCGCGATAATCTCATAATGCGAGCCGAGACTTCGGCCCGGTTCCAGGTCGTATTTTTCGATTACCATGCCGATCTTCCCGCCTCCCGATTTCGGTAAAAACATGATATATTAAGAAACGTACGTCTCCTGATGTCTCTTGTCAAACAGATACATGGTATTTCGGATAAAAAAAGAGGGGGAATCTCCCCCTCCATCTCTCTTGGGCTAACAAGAACTGAAGCCTGCCAGGGTGCTTCAGCATGGTCAGTATCGCCCGGAATTATTATCTCAGTATTAGCGATACATTGGAGATTGAAAAGCATGGATGTTTTTTGCGTTTGCGCCGATAATAGAACAAAATCGATACGACGGTTAAGGGGCATCCATGGCAAAACATAACCCGGTTAAAATGCTGGTAATCGACGGAGACAGGGACTATCGGACCGCACTGATCCAGGCGCTGGAGGCGATCGACTATGTCGCGGTGGTGGGCGCGTTCGAAAATATCAATAGCGCAATTGCGCAGATAACCAAACTGGCGCCGGAAATCGTCCTGCTGGATTTCAACATGCCTGCCAAACAGGCCAAAAGCGCGATTGACTCCATCAAACGTATCGACGAGACAATCGAAGTGATTCTCGTTTCGGAATCGACCAACACGACTTCGAAAAGCTCCCTGAAGGCGCTGGATCTGGGGGCTTTGTATTTTATCCGCAAACCACCCATTAACAGCGTCTCCGAAAACGCCGTCTATTTCAATAAATATCTCCGGCCGATTATCAACCTGCATTATATCAACCGCACCACCGAGAAGGTGCGGCAGGCCGAACCGGCCGCTCCGCCATCAATCGCAACGCCGCCATCGCCGACACCTTCCGGCGCGACGATCAAACGATTTCAATTGTCCGACTATGATATCGTCGCCATCGGCACGTCGCTGGGCGGCCCGAAGGCATTGTACGAATTGATCCCCGCGCTCCCCGCGGACTTCCCTCTTCCGGTTGTCATTGTCCAGCACATGCCCAAAGGGTTTACCGAAAGCCTCAGCGCCAATCTCGACGCCAAATCCAAACTGATCGTAGTCGAAGCCCGTGGCGGCGAAAAACTCCAGGGAGGCTATGTCTATCTGGCCACCGGCGGTAAACATCTGGAAATCGCCCGCAACCCTCGGATGCCCGGACGGAATTACATCACGCGGTCGATCGACAGCGATCCCGTTCACGGATGCAAACCGGCGGTCGATGTAATGTTTCACTCTTTGGTCGGTTCGATACAGGGCGGAATTCTGGCGGTCGTTTTAACCGGAATGGGCGTTGACGGTCTCGCGGGAGTACGCGCCCTGAAAGCGCACAAGAACTGCTATTGCATCACCCAGGATCAGGCCAGTTGCGCGGTGTACGGTATGCCGGCGGAAATCGTCAAAGCCGGTCTGTCGGATCTATCCCTCTCCCCGGTCCGTATCGCTGAAAGGCTGACACAAATCGTGCAACTACGAAAAGTCGCTTCGACCGTCTGAATTAAACCACTGAACCATGGTTTTACTCATATTGTCTGCTGAAATTGTCATCGAACGGTTCGACATGCACCAACACGTCGACCACGTCGGGAACGTCGTTGATCAAACGATACTTGACATCGCGGGCGATCTCATGCCCCGCGCGAACCGTGATTTTCGGATCAACCAGCACGTGCAAATCGACCTGAACGCCTGATCCGATATGACGGGTGCGAATCGCGTGCACTTCGCGAACACCATGAATGTTCCTGACCAGATCGTGAAGACGCATGCGTTCCTCGCGACCGACCCCGATATCGGTCAACTGATTGAGCGCCGGCCAGAGAATTTTCCAGGCCGCCTGCAGGATGAGCAGTGACACCACAATCGCACCGATATGATCGAGAAAAAACCACTCCGGGCGAAGTTTGGTGCCCAATACCGCTATTGCCACGGGCAACGAACTGAAACCGTCGGAACGGTGATGCCAGGCGTTGGCGGACAGCGCGGTCGAACCGATTTTTCTGCTGACGGCAATAGTCCGGCGATATAATATCTCCTTGCTGACCATTGAAACGCACGCGGCAAAAAAGACAATCCATCCGGGTGAGGTTTGGTGCGGGACACTCAAGGTCGAAAGCGCCTTGTATACCAATCCGACTCCCACGGCGGCCAACACCGCCCCGATAAGAAGTGTTATCAGGGTTTCGATACGTCCATGGCCGTGCGGATGATCGGCATCGGCGGGCGCCGACCAGTATTTCGCGCCGACAATCACCACCACATCGGTGACCGAATCGGATAGACTGTGCACCCCGTCGGCAACCAGGGCCTGGCTGTTGCCGAAAACGCCGAGGATGAATTTCACCGCCGACAGCAGAAGATTGACCGCCAGTCCCCAGGCGGTAACCCGCTGAACGGCGCGTGACTGGGCAACAGCCCCCGCGGTACGCGTTTCAGATAATTGTTCCGGGTTCATGATATATGAATCGGTTCCGTCTCACTGATTGGACACATCCTGTCCGGAAAAGATACTGAAAACGGGAGTCGTGACCAAGGAAATAATCATCCCGATTGTCCCCGCCTGCGGCGACGGCATCTCCATCCCATACAGAACCAGACAGACGGTCAGTCCCAGCACCGATGACGCAATGGCGCCGAGTTTGTTGGCTCGTTTGGTAAACAATCCCCAGATAAACGGTCCCAGAAACACCGATCCGATCGCGCCCCAGGAGATTCCCAGGATAGCCACGATGGTCGACGGCCGGTAATAGGCGATGATAACCGAGACCACCACAAAAAAGGCGCTGAGGACGCGCATTAACAGGGTCAGTTTTTTGTCGGACACGCCGGGATTGATAAATCCGGCATAAACGTCTTTGGCAATTGACGAGCTGGAAATCAGCACCAGCGCCGCCAGCGTGGACATCGACGCCGACAGAATCAAAAGTAATATCAGCACCGACAGCGATTCAGGAATGACGTTGACCAACAGCTCCGGCATCAGGGCATCGAAAATCGGTTTGCCGCCGTCAAACGCGGCGGGAGCGTTTTCCGGGTTCAGGAAAAACCGCGTGGTGGCTCCGGTGAAATAGCCGACGCCACCGATGAGGATGGCGAAAAAAGTCGAGGCGCCCATGCCGATTTTAATCGCGCGCGTATCGCGGATCGCGTAAAATTTCTGGATCAACTGCGGCATGGCAAACGGCGCGACACTGGTTAAAAATACCAGAGAAAACAGCGGCCACCATCCCGGGGGACCGACCACTTCGGTGAGTTTGGGATTGATTGCCGCAAGCGTATCGGTGATAGTGCCCAGCCCTCCCGCTGCTTTGAGAGTACTGCCGAACAGAATCAACACGCCGACGGTCATAATCATGCCGAACACCACGTCAATCATGGTCATTGACCGATACCCGCCCAGCACCAGATAGATGGCTGTAAAGCCACCCATGAATATCAGGGCCAGAGTATAATCCATGTTGAACGTGGCCTGAAACAAATACGACAGTCCCATAAACACCGCCGCCGAGTACGGCACGAAAAAGACAAATATCGAAAGAGCCGCAAACAATTTGAGAAATTTACTGTCGTAGCGGATATCGAAATACTCCGCCATGGTATGCACTTTGTACTCCACCGACATCGCCTTGATGCGCGGTCCCAGAAGCCACCACACCCCCAATACCCCGAGCAGGGCATTTCCGACTGCGATCCATAAACCGGAATACCCGAACCCCCACCCGACCTTGCCGGCAAAACCGATAAACAGCACCGCTGAGAAATACGCGGTGCCGTAGGTAAAGGCGGTCATCAACGGCCCGATTTTTCCACCGCCGAGGAAAAAGTCGGAAAATGACTTGGCCCTGCGCATGCCTAAAATCCCGATGACGATAATCATCAGGGCATAAACGATCAATATACTGGTCTTAATTATAAGCACGGTCTCTCCCACGTTGACGGGTTGGTACGACACAATCGCAAACGACACGGTCGCTCGAAACGGTCTTCCCTCCGAAGTGTTTTTACAGACTGATATGGTAATAAAGTCGCGTCCCAAACACAAGCGACGTTTTTTATGCAACCCCGGGAATTGAAGTTGACAAATGGAGCTGGCTTGAAGATTTTATTGATATCATCTATTAAGGTTTAGGACGACCGAAAATGAAGACTTTCACTCACGATGTCTTGGGCAAGGTTAACAAACCGGTCTGCCGACTCGGTTTGTCCGCCTCATATCGCCCGGGAAAAGCAATTATCCATAAAGCACTCGATTCCGGGATTAATGTCTTTTTCGGCTACGGATTCGATACCAACCTGACCAAAGTCATGCGCGACATTCTCAAGCGGGACCGAGAAAAATACGTCATCATCACCGGAGCGTATAATCTTTTAATCGGGCATTTCAATCTTGAACGTTCACTGGAGAAACGTCTGCGGCAATTCGGAACCGACTATATCGATGCCTTTTTATACCTGGGCGTCATGAAGGAAAAGCAATTCCCGGAACATCTACGCGAACGCTTTTATCGAATGAAAGAGTCGGGCAAAGTCCGGGCAATCGGTATGTCCTGCCATGATCGGCAATTCGCCGGCCGTCTCTGTGCCGAGGGTGCGATCGATGTTCTCATGATGCGTTACAATGCCGCCCATCCCGGAGCGGAGCAGGACATTTTCCCGCACGTGCAAACCCATCAACCCGGGATTGTCAGTTACACCGCCACCCGCTGGGGGTATTTACTGCGTCGACCGAAAGGCTGGCCGTCGGACGGACGCATCCCCACCCCCCCGGAATGCTATCGGTTCGTATTGTCCAATCCCAACGTTCAGGTATGCCTGACCGCACCGCGTAACGCCGCCGAATTCTCACAGAATTTGACCGCACTTGAAGACGGGCCTCTCAATGCTGAAGACATGGCCTTTATGCGAACATTCGGCAATGCCGTCCATCATACCAAGAAATGGTTTATGTAAATCGGAGGCGCCATGGACAAGAACATCATCAGCCGGTTTCTCGACCTTTGGCATTTGTACTTTCCCAATCAGGAATTGCCGTTGGTCTGGTACTACAGTAATGAAATTGCCGGAACAGAGCCTGCCGAATCATCCAACGATTGGCATTGCCTGATCTGCGATCTCGGGAAGGTTCGCAACGGTGTCCCACTGGCCTTTGACGTAGAGTCTATCGGTTGTCATGGCGCATTGCGTTCGGCGGGATTTATTCAAACGATGGGTGAGAATTTCGAGGCATTTCTTTCCTGCGGCATCCCCGGCAGTACGAAGGGTCTGCGTTACAAGAAAACGCCGGAGCTGGTGAAGCAACAATATGCTGTTATGCCGTCGTTCACCGCACCCGGGAAATATCTGGCCTTCAAACGATGGGACAAATTGGATGAAAACGACAACCCGATGGCGGTGGTGTTTTTCGCCAACCCCGATACGCTTTCCGGGTTGTTCACGCTGGTCGGCTATGACGACGCCTCAGTCGATAGTGTCATCGCCCCGTTCGGCGCCGGATGCGCCTCGATCATTTACGCACCCTATTGCGAGCTGACCGCGGGAGCCCATCGGGCTGTCCTGGGGATGTTCGACGTTTCCGCCCGCCCCTGTATACCGAAAGACCGGCTGACATTCTCGGTCACCTGGCCGAGATTCGAACGTATGCTGGCCGGTATGGACGAATGTTTCCTGACCACCGATAGCTGGGCCAGGGTCCGCACGCGCCTGTCCGAATAACCCATTACGCCGATATCCGGCGGAGACCAGGAGACTTATTTTTACCGGGATCGGCACAGAAAATATAAACCATTCTTGCCATCAATTACGTAAAAAGAACGTAATAATAATATATGGAAACAGACGTTCCCGTGCCGGAGGAGCCGACCGTTTCGAAGGAATCCTGGGGTGGGGCACACCGGACCGGGTTCGCACCGGCGATTGATTACTGAAGGCTGAATGTGTTTTCCGGGAGCAATATAAACGGATTTGAATTTAAGAAAAAGGTGTTGATCTTTTGTATATTGGTCGATATATTAGAATAGAAAGTTAATAATCCCTCAGGAAGATTGCTTAAGACTTGTATCTGTTTGTCAAATCATGAAAAAGCGTATCGAAGAGTGGATCCGGCGCAATGGTGCGCATGAACGCGTTTATCTGTGCAACGAGATTTCCTTGGTAAAAAGGTTCGTGTCGGGATAAACAAAATCGGAGAGCAGAATGAACATCTACGTGGGCAACCTGCCGTACAACACGTCAGAGGAAGATCTTCGTCAGGCTTTTGAAAGTTTTGGCGAGGTTACCAACGTCAACATCATCAAGGACAAATTCACCGGCGAATCTCGCGGGTTTGGTTTTGTCGAAATGGCTTCCAAAGATGAAGCGCAGGCCGCGATTTCCGGTCTGAGCGGCACCGAAATGGGCGGCCGGACGTTGAATATCAACGAAGCTCGTCCCCGCACCGAGAGAAGCGGTGGTGGTGGCGGCGGCGGACGTCGTCAAAACAACTGGTAACAGAAGATTCTATATCTTACCTTTCGGGGAATCGACCATCCGGTCGATTCCCCTTTTTTATAATCTTTCCGCTGGCTTTTCCCGCTCGTTTTTCTATATTCCCGCCAATTATCATACCGCTTGGGGGTTGTATGGAATGGTATTTATACCCGGCCGTTGTTGCCGCCGGCTTTGCCTGTGGATTCATCAATACGCTGGCTGGCAGTGGTTCGCTGATTACCCTGCCGTTGCTGATATTTCTTGGTCTTCCCGCCACGGTTGCCAATGGTACCAACCGGGTGGCCATCCTTCTGCAGAACATAGTCGCGGTCAGCAGTTTCAAACACCAGAAGGTCCTTGACCTGAAAAACGGCCTGACGCTTGCAATCCCCGCGATTATTGGATCGATTCTCGGCGCGCAGATTGCGGTTAATCTCAACGAAGATATCATGCGCAAAACCATTGGTTTCTTGATGGTGGTGATGCTCTTCCTCATTCTCCTGCGTCCGAAACGCTGGCTCGAAGGCCGTCCCGAAGACATGAACAAACGGTTCTGGCTGAAGATGATTATCTTTTTTGCGGTGGGGATGTACGGCGGTTTCATTCAAGCCGGAGTCGGTTTTTTCCTGATCGCCAGCCTGGTACTTGGCGCCGGATTCGACCTGGTGCGCGCCAATGCCGTCAAGAATCTGATCATACTCTGCTTCACGATATTCGCCCTGGCGATTTTTGTGTTCAACGACCAGGTTCGCTGGGAGATCGGACTCATTCTGGCCATCGGCAATATGTCCGGCGCGGCTATCGCCGCCCGGCTGGCGGTAAAAAAAGGCGCCATGTTCGTGCGGTATGTGCTGATCGCGGTAGTGATCGTGGCGGCGATTGCGCTGTTGGACATCCACAAAATCGTGGCTGGTTTGTTCTAATACCACAACCGATTCATGATTGACAAGCCTTCCCTGCCCGATGTATGTTGTTTTGTACCCATTTCTATAATCAGGAGGTGTATCATGAAATACGGGGCAAGAAACCAAATCATCGGTGAAATAACCGAAATCAGGCGCGGCGATGTTATGTGTCAGGTGCGGTTAAATGTCACCGCCGACGCGGTCATGAATTCGGTAATGACCATGGAATCACTGGAGGATTTGGGCATCAAGGTCGGCGACAAGGTAAAAATCGTCGTCAAAGCCATCAATGTTTTGCTGGTGAAGGAATAAACAGGCGGGCCGGAACTGGCCCGCCCCTGATGTATGATTAGTGATCGGATACTGGCTTAGTTTTCCGGTGTCGCTGATCGGGGAGAATCACAATCTCATAATCGATATAATCAATTGTGATCCGGTCACCCGGCTGGATCTCCCCGGCAAGGATCCGGCGTGCGATTTTCTGGCTGAGTTCCTTGTTGATCAGCCGCTTGATCTGACGCGCTCCGAAGGTCGGATCATAGCCGGTCAACGCCAGCGACGCCAGCGCCGCATCGGTCAACTCCGCGGTGATATCCCGGTCGGCAAGCAATTTCTGCAATTGGGCAAACTGCAACCGGACAATATCCTTGATTTCGTCTTTGTTCAACGCCGAAAAGACAATCGTCTCATCGACCCGGTTGAGAAATTCCGGACGGAGTTCTCGTCCTAACAGGTTGAGGACTTCCCCGCGCATGCGCTGATAGATTTCCTCGCGGTTCTGTTCGGTGATATGCGCCGATTCCTCGCGAATATACTCCGCACCGATATTCGATGTCATGATTAAAATACTGTTCTTGAACGACACCGTCCGGCCCTTATTGTCGGTCAAACGACCGTCATCGAGAACCTGCAGCAAAATGTTAAACACCTCCGGGTGCGCCTTTTCGATTTCATCAAGCAAAACCACCGCGTATGGTCGCCGTCTCACCGCTTCGGTCAACTGTCCCCCCTCTTCATAGCCGACATATCCCGGCGGCGCACCGATCAAGCGTGACACCGAGAATTTCTCCATGTATTCCGACATGTCGATTCTGACAATGGCTTCTTCGGTGCCGTATAAAAACTCCGCCAGCGCCCGCGCCAGCTCGGTTTTCCCCACTCCGGTCGGTCCGAGGAAAATAAACGATCCCAGCGGACGATTGGGGTCGGACAATCCCGCCCGCGATTGCCGCACCGCATCGGCCACGGCCATAACCGCCTGATCCTGCCCGATCACCCGTTCATGTAATTTGGCTTCGAGATGCAGGAGTTTTTCCTTCTCCGATTCAGTCAATCGCGACACCGGTATGCCGGTCCACTTGGCAACCACTTCGGCGACGTCGTCGGCGTCTACTTCTTCTTTGAGCAGTTTGCGCGTGGATTGAATCGATGTCAGTGAATGCGTAAGAAACTCCAGCTTCTTCTCGGCCTCCACCAACAGTCCGTATTTGATCTTGGCGGCTTCTTCATAGTTGGCAATACGTTCCGCCTCTGACGAACGCAGTTTCAGACTTTCGATTTCCGCCTTGGTGTCATGGATTGCTTTAACCGTGTCTTTTTCCTTCTGCCAGTGCGTGCGAAGATCATCCCGTTGCGCATACAGGTCTTTGAGTTCCTCTTCGATCGGTTTGATTCGCTCACCGGCGTCTTGTTCGCGTTTGACACCTTCTTTTTCGATTTCCAGCTGACGGATTCGTTTCTCCAGCGCGTCCAACTCCTCCGGCATGGAATCGATGGAAATCCGCAGTTCGGCGGCCGCCTCGTCGATCAGATCAATAGCCTTGTCGGGAAGGAATCGGTCGGCGATATAGCGATCCGACAGCCGCGCCGCCGCCACCATCGCTTCGTCCTTGATTTTGATCCCATGATGCAATTCATAGCATTCGCGCAATCCGCGCAGAATCGAAACCGTGTCCTCCACCGATGACGGCTCGACCAGCACCGGCGCAAAACGTCGTTCCAGCGCGGCGTCTTTTTCAATGTGCTTGCGGTACTCATCGAGCGTCGTGGCGCCCACACAGCGCAGTTCACCGCGCGCCAGAGCGGGTTTGAGCATGTTCGAGGCATCCATCGAACCACCGACCGCACCGGCCCCGACAATAGTGTGCAGTTCATCAATAAACAGGATAATCCTGCCCTGCGCCTGTTCGACCTCCTTTAATATCGCCTTTAGTCGTTCCTCGAATTCCCCGCGGAATTTCGATCCGGCAATAAGCGATCCCAGGTCAAGCGCCACGACCGTCCGATCGGTCAGCGTTTCGGGCACTTCGCCGATCGCGATTTTCTGCGCCAGTCCTTCGACAATCGCGGTCTTCCCCACGCCCGGTTCACCGATCAGCACCGGGTTGTTCTTGGTCCGACGGGAGAGGATCTTGATCACGCGACGGATTTCATCCGCACGACCGATCACCGGATCGAGTTTTCCCTCACGCGCCTGCGCGGTCAAATCCCGCGAGTATTTTTCCAGCACGCGATATTTGGATTCGGGATTGTCGTCGGTGATACGCGTAGTACCCCGGATCGACTCCAGCGCCTTCAACACGGCATCGCGGTTAATTCCCGCGTTTTTCAACAATTCCTGGGCTTTGCTTTTCACATCGAGCAACGTCAGCAGGATATGTTCCACCGAGACGTACTCATCCTTGAGTTTGGATGCTTCGCTCTCGGCTTTGTACAGCACCTGTGACAGTTCATTTGAGGCGTAGATTTGCCCGCCTTCCTGACGAGGGAGCAGTTTCAACTGATCGGCGATCTTGTCTTTCAGCGCATCATCATCGATACCGATCTTCTTGATCACATTCCCCGCCAGCCCGTCATCCTGATGCAACAGCGCCGCCAGTAAATGAAGCGGCATGACTTGCGGATGCGACTCGGACTGCGCCATTTGCTGGGCGTAATTGAGTGCATCCAGCGACCGTTGGGTCAGTTTATTCATGTTCATATAGCATCAACTCTTTTATATCTGGTAACAAACCGGTGCCCCGCCGCCTGCGGTGGGACGGATCGCTCACATCTTATTGCTTGCCGAATGTACTGGGTATTCGATCAATCGTTTTCATCTATATAATCCTGTTTTTTCTCATCCTCACGCACGTATTGAATATGCTCAACCGCTTCCTTGCGGTCGGCATTCTGAAACTGGGCGTACACATGTTCGCCCATGAACCGATTGCCGGAACTGATCCATTCCTTTTTCATCCAGTGCCGATAGATAACCCACCCGCAACCGCTGAATACTGCCAGAAGCAGTCCCAGAAACAGACCAATACTTATATACGAATCCAGGTTTTCCATACGGTTGTACTTCCATGCCTGTTGTCCGCCGCTTGCGGTGGGACAGATTGCACACGCCTTATTGTTTGTCGAAAGCATCCTTCGAAAACTCAGGATCTTTGACAGGGCTTACGACCTGCTCTTACTCCTTTCCCTCGCTCCTCGGGATCTTCGACGGCAATCTCGAACTGCCCTTTCATTCAACAGATCCTTTTTATACAAAGGTCTTTTGCAACTCCTCCAGCAATTCCTTCTGGCGTGGAGTGAGGGTATCCGGGACATCGATCACGACTTCGACATACTGATCGCCCTGCGTGCCGTTGACCGACAAGCCCATTCCCTTCAGCCGGAGTTTGGTTCCCGATTTGGTATACGGCGGGATGGTCAGGTTAATCGTGCGCGTCAGCGTTTTCACCTGCACTTTGCCTCCCAGCACCGCATCGGGATAACTCACCGTCACTTTGGAATGGATATCATTCCCGCGACGTTCAAACTGCTCGCTTTTTTTTACATTCACGGTTACGATTAAATCTCCATTGCTCTGGCCGTTGTCTCCGGGAAATCCCATGCCACGGAGACGGATTTTCCCGCCGTCGGCGATGCCGGCGGGGATTTTCACCCGAAGGCGGCGCTGTTTTATTCCGGCGCCGGGATTTTTCGCGACAATAGTCTTCTCCGTCCCGCGCATCGCCTCTTCAAATGATACGCTCAGCGACACCGCCGCGTCGCGCCCGCGCGATGCCCGTCGCCGCGGACGGCTTCGGGCCTGCCGAAACGGCGAACCGCCGCCGAAAATGGATCCGAACAACTCGGAAAAGACATCCATCCCCTCGGCGTTGTCGAACCGGAAAAACCGCTCGAACTGCGAGGCGTCGAATCCACCGGAATGACGCGGATCGAAACTGGGGCCGCCGGTGAATGCGCCGTACTTGCGCATGGTATCGTACTGCCGGCGCTTTTTCTCATCGCCCAGCACGTCGTACGCCTCGGAAATTTCCTTGAACCGTTCCTCGGCGGCCTTGTCACCCTTGTTGCGGTCGGGATGAAACTGCTTGGCAAGTTTCCGGAACGCCTTTTTGATATCATCCTGCGACGCGTTTTCCGCAACACCAAGCGTTTTGTAAAAGTCTTTTGACATCGTTGAGTATTCTCATCTCCCTTCCACATACAGCCTACGCCAAAGCAGACGTTTTGTCAATGAAAACGGGGCCTTACGGCCCCGTTTCCCGTCACTTCTCATCAACCACTTCGTAGTCGGCATCGACCGTGTCGTCTTTGCCGCTTTCGGGGCCGCCGGGCGACTCCGGACCGGGGTTTGCCCCCGGTTGCGGTCCGGCCGACGCCTGTTGATACATATTCGCGGCCGCACCCTGCCAGAGCTGATTGAGTGCCTCGACCGAGGCCTCCATCTCGGCCGTATCATCAGTATTCAACGCGGCTTTCACGCGCTCGATACCCGCCTCGATTTTGGCCCGGGAATCCGCATCCAGCTTGTCGCCGTATTCTTTCAGATTCTTCTCGGTCTGAAACACCATCGCATCGGCGCTGTTGCGGACGTCTATTTTGCGACGTTTTTCCCTGTCATCCTGTTCGTGCATTTTGGCGTCATTGACCATCTTGTTGATATCGGCCTCATTCAAACCCGACGACGCCTCGATCCGGACGTTCTGCGACTTACCGGTGCCGAGGTCCTTGGCGGTGACGTTCAATATGCCGTTGGCATCGATATCGAACGTCACCTCGATCTGCGGCATACCGCGCGGTGCGGGCGGAATCCCATCAAGGATGAATTTGCCGATCGTCTTGTTGTCGATCGCCATCTCGCGTTCACCCTGCAGGACATGAATATCCACCGCCGGCTGACTGTCGGACGCCGTCGAAAAAACCTGCGTTTTTTTGGTCGGGATGGTCGTGTTGCGTTCGATCAACCGCGTCGTCACCCCGCCCAGCGTTTCGATACCGAGCGACAGCGGCGTCACGTCCAGAAGCAGAACATCTTTGACGTCACCGGTCAGCACCCCGCCCTGAATCGCCGCGCCGACCGCAACGACTTCATCGGGATTGACGCTCTTGTTCGGTTCCTTGCCGAATAACTGCTTGACCAGCGAGACGACTTTTGGCATACGCGTCATGCCGCCGACCAGGACAACGTCGTCGATATTGGTGAACGCAATCCCGGCATCGTCGACCGCCTTGCGGCACGGTGCAATGGTGCGTTCCAGAAGGTCATCCACCAACTGCTCGAATTTGGCGCGCGACAGAGTCAGATTCAGATGTTTCGGCCCATTGCTGTCGGCGGTGATAAACGGCAGGTTGATAGTCGTTTCCATCGTCGACGACAGCTCGATCTTGGCCTTCTCCGCCGCCTCTTTCAAACGCTGGATCGCCATCGGATCGCGCGACAGGTCGATTCCCTCCTGCTTCCGAAACTCGTCGACCAGCCAGTCGATAATGCGCTTGTCGAAATCATCGCCGCCCAGATGCGTGTCGCCGTTGGTCGAGAGGACCTCGAAGACCCCGTCGGACAATTCCAGGATGGAAATATCGAACGTGCCGCCGCCGAGATCATACACCGCGATCTTGCCGGTTTTCTTCTTGTCGAGACCGTATGCCAGCGCCGCCGCGGTCGGTTCGTTAATGATCCGTTTCACTTCCAGTCCGGCGATGCGCCCGGCATCTTTGGTCGCCTGACGCTGGCTGTCATTGAAATAGGCCGGGATCGTAATCACCGCCTCGGTGACTTTGGTGCCGAGATAATCCTCGGCGGTCTTTTTCATTTTTACCAGCACCATCGCCGAGATCTCCTGCGGCGTGTATTTCTTGCCGTTCATCTCGACCGTGGCATTGTCGTTGTCTCCGGCCACGACCTTGTACGGGAAGTTTTTCGTCTCGGAGCTGACCTCGCTGAACTTGCGGCCCATGAACCGCTTGATCGAAAAGATCGTGTTCATCGGGTTGGTCACTGCCTGACGTTTGGCCACCTGCCCAACCAGTCGTTCGCCGTTTTTGTCGATCGCCACCACCGACGGAGTCGTGCGCGCCCCTTCGGAGTTGGTGATCACGACCGGATCCTTGCCCTCGATTACCGAGACACAGGAGTTGGTCGTTCCCAAATCTATGCCGATTATTTTACTCATCGATATCACCCTTTCTTACCTGAAAAAACGGGCGAGTCGTTCCACTCGCCCGTCTCGTGTTTGTAACGGTTGCCCGATCTCGCGATTATTTGACCTGAACCGCGATTTCCTTCGGTTTGGCCTTCTCCAACTTCCGGAGAGTGACATTCAACACCCCGTCCTTGTAGTCCGCCGAAATATTGTCGCCTTCGACATTGTCGGGCAGTGTGAACGACCGCGAGAAGGAACCGTAGATGCGTTCGGCTCGGATATAATTCCGGTCCTTAATCTCGGATTCCTGTTTCCGTTCACCGCTGATGCGAAGCACGCCGTCCTCAACCAGCACCTTGATGTCGTCCTTTTTCATGCCCGGCAGTTCCACATGGAGATTGATCGACTCCTTGTCCTCAACAATGTCCACCCGGGGCATGAAATCACAGCTGGCGTCATTCTTGAATACCGGCGCGCGGAAAAACGAATCCAGCACCGAGTCAAAGTCCTGCGAAATCCGATTCAGAACGCGATTGGGGTTGTAACGTACCAGTGTCATCTCACTTACCTCCTCTTTACAAGAGTTTTATTGATGTTTTCTTTTTTTCATCTTTCGCTTATGATTATATCAATTGGCGTGCCAAAAAATGTAAGGCATTAACTTACAACAAGATAATAAATACATGATAATATTGACATGTCACAGTATGCCAGTAAGGCAGAACATGACAGCCATAATGACATACGCCAATGCCAGATTGACTGAAATGTCAGGCAGTGTTATTTTGATTGACGAGAGAGTATCTCTTCGGCCGTTTTGCTCAGTTTGGAACCGCCAAAAAACAGCTTCTGCGATGCCGAGATCGATTCTGAGAAGTCTTTAATGGTCTGTATCGCTTCCCGGTCACCAATGCGTCCCAGCGCCTTGAGCGTGGCCATTTTAAGCTCTTCACGCGACGATCGCCCTGACGTCAACTCGGAGAGCATATCATGATCAGTAAGCAATTTCGCCAGATACACTTTGGCATCGTTTCCGCCGAGTATGCCCAGTGCGGTAATGATGCGGATGATCTCGCCGCGCCGTTTTCGTGCCAGATCAATCAGTTCCGGAACGATTTCCGCCGATCCGACAATACCCAGCGAGATTAAGGCGCTTTCACGGATTTCGGCGTCATCATCGTTAACCATTACCAAAAGCAGATCGGCGGCTTCTTCTCCGCCGATTTTTTCCAATGCCGAAACAATCGCCCTGCGGACCCGCGTATCGGAATCGGTGATATGCTGGCGAAGCACCCGGCAGGCATCGAAATCCTGCAAGGCGCCCAGAACGAAAATCGCATTGCGCACCTGATACCACAATGTATCCGGCAACTCCCGGCGCGATTCATCGCGGGCAAAATTCTTTTCATTGGCCATGAAACGACTTAAAACGTTCAGCGAGGACTTGCCCATTTCGGGCAGTATCTTAAGGACCTGCTGGCGCACGTGACGGGATTCATGAGAAATCACTTCCGAAAGCGCAAACGCCATCTCTTCGGATCCAATCGCCACCATGATATCCCGCAAATCCTGAATATGCTGATGGTCGCCATTGATCAGGTGGTTGACCAGACCGGAGATAATCTCACTGCGATTCATCTCCTCCACGGCTTTCTTCACCGCGATGGATTCATAACACCAGATGCCCTCAGCCAATTGCCGATGCGCCGATAACGCTCGTCCCAATGTCGCGGGTATAGTCAGAATATTTTGTGACAGGCAACTTCGCACGATTTCCCAGATCAGATCGGAGAACTCGAAGGTTTCCTCATGGGAATCAAGAAATGTACATATCTTCTCCGTCAGGTATTCCAGAAGCGACGTACCGGTCAGATTCAGGCAGGAACCGACCGCGATTTTCAACAGGGCCAACGCCCTCTGCCGCAGGTCGAGGTTATTGCCGGCCAGATAATGCAGCAGACGGTCGATCACCACCTGGGCCTTGGCCTGCTGTCCCGTGCGTAATAGACGTCCGAAATGATCGGTAAACTCTCCGACATGCTGGAATGACAACAGCTGGTTGAAAAAACCATCCAGATAGCGGTCGATATTCTCGACGGCAGTGATGCGAATCTTGCTGGCGGCGGGCATAATCGACGTATACGATGACCGGTCAATCCCGTGCGACAGGGCAATCTCATCAAGCCGACGAATGATATTATCATGATCGGGATGATAATGCAGGGCCGCGATAAGTCGGCGGCAGGATTCGCCGTCATCCGACTCCGCCTTTTCCAGCCGTTGCGAAATCAGGGCAACGATATCATCGGCGGGAATCCGCCCGATCTTTTCCGGAACCAGAAACGCCACCAACTGCGGATAATAATCATGACAATACCGGGCAATATAATCACCGTGGTTATCCTGCGAAACAGAGACCAACTCCGCCAGGTCTTCGTAATCATTGGGAAGGATATCAGTGATGATCCCCCGCACGGAAAAATCCCGAATGACCTCGGACGGGAACTTCCGGCCCCTTTCAAACAGCAGGTACCCGGCCTCATCGTTGACGGTGATCGTGGCGATGTTCTGGTTTGTGATATATGTCGTCAGCAGGTTCTGATAATCCCCGGACCGCAATCGCTTGACAAAACGCGCGAGAAACAGCCCCAGTTCATCCGCGGTCATGCCGGCGGAGAACAGGATATTGCCGACGTCCAGCACCTGCATGTAATCCATAATCTGATCGGTGAAAATGGACGGTTTGGTTTTTATGTTCAAGGCATACAGATGCCCGGAGGCGATATGCAAATTGACATGTTTTTTAAAGCGAAAGATTTTCTCCATTAACAGAAAAGGACGACCGATGGCCTTGCGGGTCAGTGGATGATCGACCGAATAGATCGAAGCCTTTTTCGCGGCAATGTACAACTCCCGGAGCATTTCATGCGCCAGTTCGTTGAGATTGGTCGTCAAATCCGCTTCGGTGTACATGATTTCGTTCATGTTACTCTCCCAGGCATTGAACCGATCCGTTTTGCAGGACGACAAAGACATTGGTTCCGTCGGTGACCGCCGGGAATCGAATCTCATGTTTGAAAAAGCGCCGGGAAATCATTCGCCCGTCGGCTTTATCCAGACAGTACACATGGCGGTCAAGCGACGCAAATACCACTTTATCGCCTACCAGTATCGGTGAGGATAAGATCACCCCCTCGGTCTTGAATTCCCACACCGTCGTGCCGTCGCGTTTATCCAGCGCATGCAAAACACCGTCGCTGTCCCCGAAATACAGGCACCGATCGTCCACGGCCGGAGCGGTCCAGATTGACCGGTCAAACTGCCGCGACCAGACCGTTGATCCGTCGTTCTTCTCCACAGCATACACGCCGCCCTCGATGGCGGTCACATACACGCGATCATTCACGACGACCTTGCTAACCAGTGGCTGTTGCAGATTCACGGCAATAATGCGCTTTCCATTCCCGGCATCGAAGCCGTATACCCATCCGTCATCAAACGGAAAATACACCGTCCCCTCGCTGAAACTCGGCCCGCCCAGGCTGTTGCCGCCGACACTATCCCGCCAGATCATGGCACCGGTCAGCCGGTTGTAGCAATAGACGCTCCCCAGCGAGGACGCGACATACACGTTGTTTTCTACTATTATCGGCGTCCCGGAGACATCCTTTAAACGGACTTTCCACAGCGACTCACGGGTATGAAGATTGAAGCAGACGAAATAGTCTTTGGGCGGCGCCACGCTGAAATAAGCCAGCGAATCAACCACCACCAGGCCGGTTTGCGCACCGGATCGCTCTTTGTGGCGTCCGCGGAATTTCCCGGTTGACGGCTCATAGAAATAGATACGCCCCCGGCTTCCCGGGATAATCAGTCGTCCCGCCCCGATAGTCAGCGGCCCGATCGGCGCCTCGGAAATCCGATCCTCCCATTTCACGTTCAAAACACCGGAAAAACCGGTTTCACTCACCGCCGTTGCGGCGGCGTCGCCACGGGCATATTGCCAGCTCGATTCGGGAATGATTTCATCCCGTTTCAGCCGGAATTTTCTGGTACAACCGGACACAAGCAGTATGCCGATTAACACCCACGCGATCAATCGAAACCGGTTCATCAGAAATTCCATCCGAAGAAAAAGTCAAAGTCGGTTCGGTCGCTGATATTATTGAAATCCGTGGTCCGGGAGAAATCAAAACGCAGGAGAATCATCCCCCCCAAAGCGACCCGGAATCCGGCGCCGAATGAGCCGATAAACTGATCGAACTCGTCTTCCCAGGCCGAGCCGGTATCGAAAAACAGCGCGCCACGGATGGCCTGAAAACCGATACCGCCGATCGGAAATCCCACCAGTAAATTATCTATCAAAGGGAAACGCAATTCGTGAGAGGCGAACAACACATTGCGGGTGTACCATTCGCGACGGTCAAACCCGCGGAATGACCAGCTCCCGCCGAAATAGATGCGCTGAGGTTCGTCGCCGGATGAGCTGTAGGCAAACAGCCGCGAGGCAAACGCCGAAAACCGCCCCAGTCGGATATAGTGGCGAAGGTCAACCAGCCCCATGCGATTGTAAAGCCGGCCTTCATTCACTGCGGAGGTGACTCCGACCGTGACATTGTACCGATGCCCCTCGATCGGCCCGGAAAGATCCCAGAGGCTGTTATCGGAGACAAACGACAGGTAATTGGACATAAGGAATGCTTCCCGGCGTTTTAAAAACATCCAAACGTCCTTGTCCGAATAGCGCAGATACGTGCTGGTTTCAATACGGTTGAATTTGGAAAGCGGATAATTCAGATAGACCAGTCCGCCGACCTGACGCTCGAAATAATACCCCTCATAATCATTATAGTACTCATTATAAAAATGATATCCGCCCACGCCCCAGTTGACTCGACGCTTTTTGTTCAGATAGGTCACGCCGACATTGAAACTGGACAGAAAATCATCCTTGGTCTCGGCCGTGTTGGTTAATAAGAAATAGAAAATGTTATCGCCGAGCATGTCGGACATCGCCATTTGCAGTCCGCCCAGTGTCCCGTAGACGGGATCATAGCCGATTGCCGACTGCGCGATATCGAACGAGTATTCATTGTTATAATGCACGGTTGAGCGGACCGATTCGTTCGCCAGCATCCCCGGTTTCCAGAATACCTTGCCCTGAGGGGGATCATCCGCCGCCAGCACCAGCGAATCGTTCAGGGTTGTCTTGTAAATGTGATAACCGAAATCCTGATACCCGCCGAAAACCAACTCCTGGTTGACCTCATCGATCCTGGGATCATACGCTCCGGTCAATAGACTAGTGAGTTTATTGATCGAACGATCCGGATTGAGACGAAAGATATTAAACGCACCGTCACGATCCGACGAAAACAGGATTCCCTGTGCGCCGGCATCGGGCGTGATATCTCGCCAGTTGCCTGAGGTTATCGGTACCGGCTCTCCTCCGTCGCGCGGGATCGTATACAGATTCATGGCGCCGATGTCGCCGTCCAAACACCGATTCGACGAGAACACCAGCGTGTCTCCGGAAAGCAAGAACGCCGGATCGATATCATGATACCAGTCGTCGGTGATCTGCGTCAGATCACCGGTTAACAGGTTTATAAGATAAATATCGGTGACACCGCTTTTCGGCGCACCGCTGAACACTGCGCTTTTGCCGTCGGGTGAAAATCTCGGTGAGGTGACACTGATCAATCCCGGCAGTTCGTATTTATGAACGATTTTGCGATCGGTAATATCATACAGGTACAACACATCGGTTTCGGCAGATTTGGAAGAAAACAGCACCATCCCGTCGTTGTTGGCGTCGATGCCGCTTTGCAACAGGTGCAACGACTCGAATCCGGCAGTGCGTTCGCCTTTGAGTATCGTCTGCAGTTTCAGTTTCTCGCCATTGGGGTGCATCATATACAATCCCGAGTACCCCATTTTATTGGCCTTGAAAACAATCCAGCGCCCGCCGTTCTTGCCATTATTCAGCGTTATCGGGACTCCTTTCACGGAATACCCGCTTCGGGTCAGCTGTTGGGTCTCATTCTTGGCCAAACCGCCGCCGGCCATTTCCGGGAAATAGCGCTTTTTCAGGTGGTATTCCCATTTTCGTGAGACTTCCTTGAGATCATCTCCCAGAGTGATTTCCACGATTTCATCGAATGACCGGGACTTCCACCAGTTCTCCAGAAGCAAGACCAGCTTGTCGGAACCGTAGTGGTCGTTGATGAACTCGCAAATCGACTGCCCAAGTTTGTACATGAAATACGTCCCGGAAACCATATACATTTCGGGGATCGTTATCAACCGTCCCGAAAGCACCATATCCTTGACGACCATGTCGGCATCGGTGTCCCACTCGATCGACCAGAACTCGGCGATCCCCTCGATAAACCAGAGCGGCGGCGCCGCCATGCGCATGAAGCGTTGTTTGGTCATGACGGTTTGCAGTTTGGAGATGGTGAACACGTGCACCAGCTCATGCCGGATGACATGGGCGAAATCGCGATAAGAGCCGTTGTAGGGAACCACGACTCGTCCTTTAAGAAACTCGGTAAATCCGCCCACCGATTCGGGCAGAAGCGACGTGGTCACATTGGTCTGCGTGAAATAATTCCCGGAGCTGTAAATGATAAGCGGGATCGGTTTATAGACCTCATGTTTGAATTTGCCGGCGAGAACGTCGTAACTGTCTTCTGCCAGACGGGCCGCAATTCGCGCGATCATATTCTCTTCGGGGTAAAAGAAAATGCGGAAATGCTCGGTTTCCATCACCTGCCAGTCGAAATTCGTATACTGCACTTTGTTTTTGCCGAAATAAAACTGCCCCCACGAAGCCGACGGCAGACAGCAGGATACTATTACGATTGTCAGTACCACTGTTATGCGGGTCGCCAGACGAGTCATCATGAATCCAAACTTTGTTATCCGATTGCCAATCAGCCGCTTTCCATAACGGCGGAGATACATTATTCATATCGGCATAATGCCGTTCGGTTTACAATCCCCGATCCGCTTTCCGGAATTAATGTATCCCGGTGTCGTATCCGCAGGCAATGCAAATTCCGTTTCGCAATCCCGCCGGATTGATCCGATACCCCCGGCGCGAGATCACGACCGCTCCACATGACGGGCAACGCGTATCCGCTTTGTCGGTTAAATGCACATTGCCCAAAAAGACATAATCCAGTTTCTTTTTTGCTATTTCGTAGGCGCTTTCAAGCGTTTCCAGCGGTGTGGGAGGATTGGTCATGCGATAGGTCGGGTAATAAGCCGAAAAATGCAGGGGGATGCGCGGTGACAGCCCGGCAATGAAATCGGTCAATCGTTCAAAATCATCCGAGGTGTCATTGCGGCCCGGAATCACCAGATTGGTCACCTCAATATGCGTTCCATACTCGTACAAGCGCGAGATTGTATGCACAACCGGAGCCTGTTTTCCCTTGCAAATGCGTTTATAGAAATCTTCATTCATGGCTTTTAAATCGATGTTGGCGGCGTCAATAATCGGTAGTAACTCCTCCAGCGGTTCCGGGTTTATGTATCCGTTGGAAACCAGCACGTTTTTTAAGCCGGCCTCATGTATTAAACGCCCGGCCGCCCTGATATATTCAAACCAAATTAACGGTTCGGAATACGTATACGCGATTCCGATTGAATTTCGTCCGGCGGCAAGCTCGACCAGCTCATCCGGTTCAACATATCTCGTGGGGACTTTGGTCTGTGAAATATCCCAGTTCTGGCAGTTGGCGCATTTGAAATTACAGCCATTGGCGCCGGTGGAGAAGATGACCGATCCCGGATGAAAGTGATACAGCGGCTTTTTTTCTATCGGATCATAGGCTCCAGTCACCAGTTCGCCGTAATTTTCCGTAACCAGCGTCCCCCCCCGATTGAATCGGGTTCGGCAAATTCCCACCTTGCCTTCGGTTAGAAGGCATTCGGCCGGGCAAAGCCAGCACCGGACTTTACCGTCCGCGAGTTTTTCCGAATATGCCGCCGGTATTATCATGGATACGATCCTTGTCCGCCCCTTACTATATAATCTACGGCTTCACCGAGATTCTCAACAATTTTTTCCGGCCAAAAGGCATACTGCCGGTCGATCAGGGATTCCTGCTGTCTTCCGTATCCGGTGCGAACCAGAATTCCGTTCGCTCCGACAACATATGCCAAAGCACAATCGGTCAGCTTATCCCCGACGACATACGACAGATGCGGATTGATATTGTGACGCCGCGCGGCCGTCTCCACCATACCGCTTCCCGGCTTGCGATCAGTGGAATGCCGGGCATATCCGGCAACCGTTCCCTTTTTATAATAGGGACAATACAGGATATCGTCAAGCGGTGCGTCCTGGTCGGCAAACAGGCGCATGACACGTGTGTTTACCGCCTGCACGGAGAGCTCGTCGAAAAACCCCCGCGCCACTCCCGATTGATTGGACAGCACGATAATCTTGTATCCGGCGCGACGGACGGCACGAATCGCGTCGACCGCGCGGGTTTCCGGCTCAACATCCGACGGCGTCGAAATAAAATACTTCTCTTTAATCAGCGTCCCGTCGCGATCGACAAACAAGGCCTTCTCCCCTTTGGAGTTTCCCGCAAGCATCTTCTGCAGATTGTCCATGACATCATTGACCTCAATCCGCGTGAAACAATACTGCGTTTCACGATGGCAGGCCTTTTGCCCGTGCAGTGAGCAGGGACGGCAGTATTCCTCGACTTCAAGCACGCGATCCTGTAATCCGCGCGGGGTAAAGCCGAGCGTCGGATGAGTCGGGCCAAACAGCGCCAGCACCGGGGTTCCCACCGAGGAGCCGAGATGCATCAGACCGGAATCATTGCTGATGAGAATTTCGGCACGCGTGATTTCGCGCGCCACGGTGATTAAATCGGCATCAAGCAAAATCCGCAGCTTTTCCTCGGGGAATTCACTCGCCAGATCCAGCATGGCACTATCTGATGACGACAACAACAGTAAAACCGTGCCGATATTATCACCAATAATCCGCCGCACCAACTCACGGAACCGATCCGCCGGCCACTGTTTGGCGGGATATGATGCTCCCGGCGCAATAGCTATCAGCGGAAGGCTATCGGTTACTGTTCCATGAGAGTCATTCGAATCCGGCGGCAGATGCAAAACCGGACGACGGCAATACACGTCCCCTCCAACCGCCTCGACCGCTTGATCATAAAGGTCTATGGCATGCGGAGGATTATCGATAATGCGATGACGTTTGACCGCCGCCATTCGCTCCAGACGCCGCTTGGGATACTGGGTTTTATACGGTGCGCTGATATAGCGGGTGATAAATTGCGAGCGGATATTCCCATGCAGATCACAGACCAGGTCAAAGCCGATTCGATCGAGTTGTTCGGCGGTATGATACAGCTGCAAAAGCGTGATTTTCTGCGGCAACGTGATTACATCATCAACGCCCGCGAAACAGCGCACCAGTGATGCGGTACGTTCCCGTGTAAGGAAATATATGCGCGATTCGGGGTACGATAATTTCAGATTCAGAACCGGCGCGGAGGTCAACAGCACGTCGCCGATTGCCCCCAGCCTGATGACGAGAATGTTTTTCATTGCCTTATATGAAATACAGTATACCTAATATGCCAATGATAAGGCAATAAATACCGAAATATTGAAATTTCCCCTTCTTGATAATACTCAGAAGCAAATAGACGGCAAACAGTCCGGATAAAAAGGAAACTGCCGTCCCGACCGCATACTGGCCGATCAAAGTTGTGTCCAGGTCGACAATTTCACGAAGTTTGAATACAATGGCGCCCGCAATAGCCGGAATGGAAAGCAAAAACGAAAACTCGGCGGCTTCCATCGGCTTGATGCCGACAAACATTCCGGCCGCAATCGTGGAACCGGATCGCGAAATCCCCGGGAAAATCGCCAGCGCCTGCCCGCATCCGATTAAAAACGCCTTTCCGCCGGAGACCTCGCCGCCTTTTTTCTTTATCACTCCCGTAAGAAGCAAAACAAACCCGGTAATCACCAGCATAACCGATGTCAGAACCGGCGACGAAAAGGCCTCTTCGATGATATCATCGAACAATAGCGCCACGACCACCGCGGGAATCGTCCCGAGGATGAGAAAGAGAATCATCCGCCGTTCGGTTTTCATGGAACGATCGAACAGCGCCAGAATCAGCCTTATAATCCGTTCCCGGAAATATATCAAAACGGCCATCAGGGTCCCGAAATGCACCAGCAACTCAAAGACCACCCCGTTCAATTTGACTCCCAGAAGATGCTGGGTCAGCACGAGATGTCCCGATGACGACACGGGCAAAAACTCGGTCAGCCCCTGTAATACGCCAAGAATGATTGCGTCAAGATAATTCATAATAAAAGCTCCGGCGTTGACCGGAGCTGTTTTTTCATTCGTTTCTCACTGAATCCTAAAAAGCCCGAAATTCGACACCAAAGAACAATCCGGCGTTTCCGTCGAGCTGAAATTCACCGTAAATATTGAACTCCTCCGATGCCTCAAATTTGGCGCCGGCGTTCAGCCCGGCGAAGAAATCGGATTCATCATTATCTCCAGCTGATACTTTTTCCATGCGAAGATTGAGTCGGCCGTAAGGAATAATGCGACGGCCGGAATCGAAACGATACGGAATGGAGATGATCGCATTGCCGCCTATTTGCAACACCGAGCCACCCTCGAAATCGACATATTCCAGAAATCCGCCAAAGGCGAGATCAAACGGATTCTTACGGTTGCGATCATAATAATCCAGGAATTCGTATTTGAAATCCGCACCGAACATGATCTTGGGATCGGCGCCTTCAATATCGGGATCGAAGAAACCGAGTTTTACTCTTCCTTCGGTGTAATCCGAAAAGCCGTATGTCAGATTGCCGAACACCGATGTTCCCTCATCGCAGATACCGATATGCCCGCCGACCAAGCCCAGACCGTATCCGCAGGCGTCGGCCGTGGTCAAATTGCCCATTGCCAATCCGGCGGCACTTCGACCCTGCACCGGTGAAACCATACCAGCCATCAAGAGCAATACCAACGCAACACTGCATTTCACCTTCATTTTCCACTCCTTCGTACATCAGGATATTTTTGAGGCATGATATTCAGTAACATAATACTCTGTCAACAAAAATAAAGTCGCCGGAAAACGCCGTCAGTGCGAAATCCCGGTTTTGTCTTGACATTGAAAGAAAAATCATGGTATTATTTATCGTGATGCAGACTCTATTCTTCGCAAAGAACCCATCCATATATATTCACTGGCAGAGGTAAGACTATGGAAAAAGCGAGACAACGGTGGGGAACGCGACTCGGCGTCATTCTGGCGGTGGCGGGATCAGCCGTCGGACTGGGCAATTTCCTTCGATTTCCGGTTCAGGCTGCCAAAAACGGCGGCGGCGCCTTCATGATTCCCTACCTGGTGGCACTGGTGCTGATCGGCATCCCCCTGGTCTGGGCGGAATGGACCGCGGGACGATTCGGCGGCGGATTCGGCCATACCAGCGCTCCCGGTATCTTCCAATCCATGTGGAAGAAAAGCCGTTTTATCAAATACCTGGGTATATTCGGGATTTTCGGGCCGTTTTTGATTTATATGTACTATGTTTACATCGAATCCTGGTGTCTGGCCTATGCGTACTATTCACTCACGGGACAGCTGGCGAGTATTACATCAGGCGGCGGCTTCATCGAATTTCTGTCGGGATACCAGGGTATCACCGAGACCGGAGTATTCTCGGGCACTCTTCCCGGATTCGTCTTTTTCCTGATCACGTTTTTGCTGAACATGTCGGTTACCTACTTCGGCATCAAGGGAGGAATCGAAAAGTTGTGCAATATCGCTCTGCCGCTGTTGTTCTTTTTCGGCATCGTGCTGGCGGTGCGAGTGATAACATTGTTTGCACCTGATCCGCTCCATCCGGACTGGAGTTCGATCAACGGTCTGGGATTCTTGTGGAATCCGGATTTCTCCGCGTTAAAATCGGCCAAAGTCTGGCTGGCAGCCGCCGGACAGATCTTTTTCACACTGTCGGTCGGCATGGGTGTTATTCTGACCTATTCGAGTTACCTTCGCAAGAACGACGACGTCGCGCTTTCGGGACTGGCGGCGGCATCCACCAATGAATTCGCCGAAGTGATTATCGGTGGATCACTGGTGATTCCGGCGGCCTTTATCTTCTTCGGCCCGGAGGAGATCATCACCGTGGCCGAATCAGGTGCTTTCAATCTCGGCTTTGTCACCATGCCACAGATATTCAATCAGATTCCCGTGGGTGCACTGTTCGGCTTCCTCTGGTTTTTCATGCTGTTTCTGGCGGGAATAACATCATCAATATCAATCGCGCAACCGTCGGTGGCGTTTCTCGAGGATGAGTTAAAAATCAAACGCCAGAGCGCCGTGAAAATCTTCGGCGTGGTGGCGTTTCTGCTCTGCCAGCCGGCAATCTGGTTTATGCACCGGGGAGTCCTCGGTGATCTCGATTTCTGGGGGGCGAATTTCATCATTGTCCTGGGCGCGACGATTGAGATTATTCTGCTGGCCTGGATATTCGGTATCGACAAAGCCTGGCATGAACTGCATCAGGGAGCCGATCTGCGGGTCCCGCGGGTTTTCCGGTTTATTATCAAATATATCACCCCCACCTGTCTGCTGACCATATTGATCTGGTGGCTAATCAGCGATTGGTGGGATACCATCACCATGAAAGAGGTGGCTTCGGTCGATGTCCCCTACATACTCGGCACGAGGCTTTTGCTTCTGGCACTGCTTGGCGTTCTGGCGATCATGGTGCGGGTGGCCTGGCACAGACGAAAACTGACCAACGCGGCGGAGGAGGCGGAATCATGACGACCGGCGGATGGATCTTTCTGATGTTTTCGTGGGGGATGATTGTAAGTCTGGTATTTTTCTGCTACGGCAGAATATTGCGAGGGAAAAAGGACAACGACGATATCGCGAAATACCACGATCCGTAAACGACGACGAAATTAGTAGATGTTATAGCGGGCGATACGATCCCGCAGGGTGTTGCGGGAAATGCCGAGCATCTCGGATGTCTTGACCTGATTGGAACCGAAATGTTTCAGGCAGGAGGATATCAGCGCCCGTTCCAGAGCGGATTCCAGAAAGTAATAGATTTTGCCCTCGGAGTTATTTATCAGTTTCGGTAAAACCGGATCGATGATTTTCTTGAACAACTCAGTATAGTCATCCTGCAAATTATCAAGATCGATTTCCACGCGGGAATTGATCTCGGATGCGATCGGGAAATCCTCCGTTTGAAGCAGTTCCGACTTGGTCATGACACAGGCGGTATGGATGTTGTTTTCGAGTTCGCGCACGTTGCCCGGCCAGGCATAGGTGGTCAGCATCTGCAGGGCTTTCGGGGCGATGCCCTTGATTTCCTTGTTCAATTGACGTGAGAACCGCTTGATAAAGTGCTCAGCCAGCAGATGAATGTCGCCTCGCCGTTCCCGAAGCGGCGGGACATAAACGGAAACGACTTTCAGGCGGTAAAACAAATCAACCCGGAACGATCCCTCTTTCATGCACTGGACCAGGGACTTATTGGTGGCGGCGATGACCCGTGCATCAACCTCAATCGTCTCATTCCCGCCGACCCGTTCGAATTTCTGTTCCTGCAAGACGCGGAGTAGTTTGGACTGCGTTAAAAGCGACATATCGGCGATCTCATCCAGGAATATCGTTCCCTGATTGGCCTGTTCGAATTTACCGAGGCGTTTAAAATAGGCACCGGTGAACGCACCTTTTTCGTGGCCGAACAACTCCGATTCCAGAAGTGTTTCGGCCAGCGCCGCACAGTTTACCGACAGGAACGGTTTGCTGTGGCGCGGCGAATTGCGATGAATGGCCCGGGCGATCAGCTCTTTACCGGTGCCGGATTCGCCGAATATCAACACGGCGGCATCGGATTTCGATACCTGTCCGATCAACTTGGCAATCTCGACCACTTCGGGGGATTTCCCAATGATTTCGTCGACCAGCCCGGATTCCTCGGGCAGGTGCTCCTCATGGTGCTTGCCTTTGGTCTTGTGGTACCCGCAGGCCTTGTTGACGGTGTTGATCAGTTTTTGAATCTCGAAGGGTTTGGTGAGATATTCATACGCGCCCTCGCGCATCGCCTCCATAGCGTTTTCCGTGGAGATAAAACCGGAGATCATAATGATCGGCACGTCAAGTCCCTTCAGCTTGGCCTGCTTGAGCAGATCAAGACCGGAAAGGGTGGGCAAATTCACATCGAGAAGAATCACATCAATATCATCATGATCCTCGACAAACTTCACCATCCCCTGTCCGTCTCCAAGAAAATAGAAGCGGTATCGGTCGGGATCGAATAAGTTTGCCAAAGACCGGGAAATTTCCGGGTCATCGTCTATGATGAGTAGATTCTTCATTCAGTACATGTCGCCCTTATGTTTATTTTTCTTATCGTCACCCCCACTGTTTTTTTTAGCCCGAATGTCCCCGGAATGCGCAAAAAATGGGGGATTTCCCGCTTTTCGGCATACTTTTTTTCAGACTGGAATCGTCCCGGACGCGGCTCGGGAATCAGGACATTTTCAGTGATTGTTGGACAAGACGTTGCGGAAGGATTAGACGGCGGCCTTTTCCTCGATGAGGAATTTCACCACGGTGCCGGTTACCAGAAGATTGACAACCATATCAATAATAAGGCCGACCACGACCAAATAAAAAACCAACTCAGGGGTGAATTTGGTCACGATAGTATCGACATTTTCCAGGATGTAGGAAATCGGTACCGACAGCAGATACGGCACCAGTGCCAGGAAAAAGGTGAAGAACGGGTGCCGGAAAAACAACCTCAGGGAATCTTTCAAGGCCTCGCCGATGTTGTTCTTATAGACGATGATCGACGGGACGGCATAGATAAAGACCGCATAAACCACGACCGTCAACAGGCGCATCCAGATACCAAAAACGAACTGACGGCGCGGATTGAGATACAGGATATCGCTGAACAGATTGGGTAAAAACCAGTTGATCGCCATCAGGATGGCGGTGATAATCGTCCAGACAATCAAGAGAGACGGCCACTTGCCGAAAGCCAGTGCAGCGGTTGGACGATCCTGAGAAAACAGCCGCAGGAAAGAGACGGACACGAGTCCCACGGCCAATCCCTCAAACAACACCCCAAGCGCCAGTTTGATCCATTGCGCCACCGACGGCAACATCAGAAACATGCCCGGATAATGGCTGAAAATCTGTGCGGGACGTTCTCCGAACAGGCCGATTATCGGAGACAAGACCGGATATATCATCGGGTGCACATAGTTTTTAACCGCCAGCAAAACCAAAAACTGCAACAGGGCATACAAAACAAACGGCCACCACAAACGCCCCTTGAAAAAATGCCGGAAAACGGAAAGGTAAACGGCGATGAAGCGATTCATGCCCAGAACAAAACTCACATCCGTACTCCGTTAAAAGACCACCGCGGCATGATTGGAACCACCGCAATTCAACCCCTGTTCATCGAACACAAACACCTTGTATGACCAGTAACCGGCTTGCGGAATATCTTCATACTCCGTTGTCCCCCGTGAATTGATAACACTCAACAGGCTTCCCTCCGTGATCGTGAAATCAGCACTGCCGGTGCGACGGTACACCCGGTAGGACGCAAAATCATCATCGACTGATGTCGTCCATGAAAGCGTTACGGCAGTTTCGTCTTTATTCGCCGCCAGGGTAACCGCCGTCGGCGGATTGGCGATCGTTAAAAGCTCGGTCATGGTATAACTGTCGGCGCGGTTTCCGGCCTCATCGGTATACGATGCGGTAATGATACCACCGGCCACTTCGAGATTGACCGGGACCACAAAACGCCGTGTAAACAGGCCGTCATCGGCGTCCACATCCCCTTCGGAGCCGTCATCGAACAGCACCAGGGAGCTTTTGCCTGGGAAGGAAATCGTGACGTCACCGCCGACTTCGCCGGCGTCAACATAGAACATAATAGTATCACCGATCCCAAACACCGTCGCCGCCGGAAGATAATAACCGGAATCGATCATGGCGCGGGTGTCCAGTGTGATACTGTCGACAATCGGCCCGGAGGATTCCGATCCGTCGGAGAATTTGAATTGGCCATATACATATTTCACCCCGTCGCCTTCGGACAACTCGAAGGATCGCGAGGAACTGTAATTCTGCCAGACCGCATCGATAAAGCCAATATCTTCGGACAATTGCACCAGTTGCGCGGTCAGGGGCACGATAAATGATATGGTAACCGTCCGCGAGTCGGTATAAACGTCATTGCCGTTAATCGACAGCGACAACATCCCGGCCCGGCTTCCCACCGCACCGGACAGCGTGCCTTCCAGGCCGCCGGTGGTCACCGCCGCCACGCGGAAATAATAGGTCTGTCCGGTGGCCAGTCCGGTAACGGCAATGGATAATGCGGACGTGGTATCATATTCGGCAAGCGCTGTCACCGCCGAATCACTGCCGTAATACACCCGATAATAGTCGATACCAGCGGCATCGGCTACCTGCCAGCTCAATTCGATGTCTTCACCGGAATGCGCGATTTTCAGGTTATGCGGAACGGCCGGAGCGGTTGGCGGGCTGACATCCGGTTCTTCGGTTTCAATATGACGGCTACAGCCGATTATAAGCAGACCGACCAGGACGATACCGAGTAATTTATTCATACGCCGCTCCCCCGCCTAAAAATCATATGATAAGACAATACGGCCGCCGCCCTGCTGAAGATTGGGTTGTACTGCCAGCTTGTCCACGATGAAACTGTCCTGCCGATCCGGGAATAGGAAAAGCGCGTCCAGCAGGTTGATCGACCAGACCGCGATCGTGACACCGATCGTGATCCGCCGGACGTTTTCCGCGTCATAGGCGTCCCTGCGCGCCTCTTCCAGCAGTGGATACAGGCGTTCCCGCTCATCGTACGTTTCAGCGGCCAGATACTGCGTCCGCAAATCATCGTGAAGATCCTCGCGATAGAGGAATTCATCATTGGCGATCAAAAAGGCACTCAGCGCGCCCGCCGCCATGATCATATACATGCTTCCCTTAACCTTGCGGCCGGAGTAAAACTGTCCCCATCCCGGAACGAACAGCGACCGGACTGATGACTTAAAAGCGGTCTTGGGCGTGAGACTGACGGCCAAAGACATGGCCCGGCCGGACTGCAGCATGACTTTCGAGGTATAGGTTTCATAGCCCAGCTTGCCGACTTTGACCTTAAAGGAGCCATCCAGCCCCTGCATGAAACTCACCGGGGCAATACCGGAAACCGTCAACGCCCCCTGTACCATTACCTCAGCTCCCGGCGGATCGGAGGTCACCGTAAAGCCGCTTGCACCGATCTGCGCCCAGCACATACCGGGCAACAGGAGTATGAGGATACATACCACATTCCGTATGGCAGACATAGACAACACTCTCACTGGTTGAATAGACTCCTTCTCTTTGATCGGGAAAGATATCAGTTTTTAAACCCCAAAACAAATAAAAAAAAGGCCGCATCCTTGGGATGCGGCCGGGATCGTTATCTTGTAATCAACAGGCGCCCTTACCGGTTAACACCACCAGTACCGTACGCATCAAAATCTTGATATCACTCCAGATCGACCACGTGCGGATATAATCGCCGTCGGATTTCAACTTGGAAATAACCGACTGGAAGGAACTGTCGTATCCGGTGGTAACCTGGGCAAGTCCCGTGATTCCCGGTTTCACTTTCAGACGCACGCCGTAGCCGGGGATTTTCTCGGCGAAATCGGACACAAATTTCGGACGTTCCGGACGCGGGCCAACCAGCGACATATCGCCTTTGAGCACGTTAATCAATTGCGGAATCTCATCGATTCGCGTTTTCCGCATAAACCGTCCCAGTCGTGTTACCCGGGGATCATTCTTGGTCGCCCACACCGGGCCACTCTTACGTTCCGCGTCATTGACCATGGTGCGGAATTTGATCACCTGAAACGGACGTCCATGATAGTCATCGCGACGGCGATCGCGGGAGCGGCGATTCTGCGGAACACTTCCCTTGTAGGCGCGACGATCGCGTTTCCGTCGATTGAGACCGACACGTTCCTGAGTGTAAAATATCGGGCCGGGGCTGTCCAGCTTGATGAGTATGGGCATAACGATGAAAAACGGCATGCACAAGATAAGCCCGATCAACGCACCAAAGAAGTCCAGCGCTTTTTTCAAGAACTTATCAATCATGGCTAAGATCATTCTCCCAGGCCGTTTGGCCTTTTCAGGGGCCAATAATATAAACGAAGCGACCGCGCAAATAAAGAGAATTCCGGCAAAATACTCCGTGAAGAAGAATTTCAGAAGATTCTTTACCGACCATCCGGTTGAGGAAGGAATCTCTGCGGTTCGTTCCGCGCCGATAGCAATACCAAAATCATACTGTCTCGGCAAAGCGACGCTGTTTACGCGTGATTCCGGTATATTGTCAAAGTTTCCAATCTTCATCGTGCTATCTACGCTCTCGATCTTGCTTCGATTTGACCCTTAACGTTAATTGCTTATTAAACCTACAGGCTAGTAAAGTTTTTTTGTGTTTACAGAAGCATGAGCAAACAGATTGCCAAAAAAGAGAACCAGGCCAATAAAACACCCATATTCGGGCGAATATAAAAACTCGCCCGTAAGTCCCCGTATAACAACCCGTTAAATCAGGACTTTTTTACTCTAAAACGGTGAAATCTCCGATTTTCAATGAAGATGGCTATAAATCGGGGGCAACGACTTGAATCAATCATCATATTAGATGCAATCTATTGCGCACAGATTACGAAATCTTTTGCAATTGCGTTGAAATGTCCATTTCTGACACTAACTCATTGATAGTGAATTGAATCGCCGATGGCGGGATTCTTCCTGTTACACAGATTGCATATGTTTCAGGCTGGAATCAAAAAGAAAGGGCGGGTCGGATCGACCCGCCCACCGGCACACTTATAAAGGAGATTGTTCTTGTTGTCTCTATCTGCCCAGACTGAAGGCAACCGATAACCGATGAATCGATTCCGAACTGAATCCCTCACTGGGGGAATAAGCATAATCAAACTGTGCCGGTCCCAGCAATGCACCGACACCGAATGTCAAACCATCGGAAAAATCGCGCCCGTCGACATCGGCATAATGGCACAGCCCGGCCCGCACGAAATACCGTCCTTCATAGGAGTATTCCATGCCGTTATGCACCATCAGATCGCCGTAGAACTGGTGTTCCACCTCGACCGCCGCCAAAAACGACTCCATCAGTGCATACGAGACTCCTACCCGCAAAGCGGTCGGAAGGTTTTCATCGACATTGTTAAATGAAACTTTCTGCCCGAAATTCGACACTACCGCACCAAACGACAGTTTGTGCAGATTGACCGACGCGCCGAAATCGGCCGCAAAGGCATTGGCTGTTTCACCCGCCAGTGACAACATCACATATTTGGCGGTAACGCCCAATGCAAGATTATCAGTAAGGGCGTATCCCAGTGAAACACCACCCGCCATATCATACGTGGAGTTGACATCGCCGGTCGGATTGTCATATTCGTCATATCCCTCAATGCTTCCATAGCTGAGATACGCGACCGATGCCGAAAGCGTTAACCGCTCCGACGTGGGATGGCTGACCCCGAAATATTCATAATTGATATCCTGGTACCACGAAATATGTGAGACAAAGAACTGCGTATTGTCGATTCCGGCAACACCGCCGGGATTCCAGTACACCGCCGAAGCATCGGAGGCAATTGCGCTATACGCCCCACCCAATCCGGCGGCTCGTGCGCCGACCCCGATATTCAAAAACTCCGCCGTCGCACGACCGCTGTCAGTTGCCACCGCCACCTTGCCAAACAGCGCCACAACCAACACCATCGCTCCCCAAACCATCAGAATTCTTAAAACGCTTCTTTTAATAGACACGGCCTTCACCTTTCGTCAAAATATCCACTTTTCTGTCGCTGGTAAAGGCAAGGTCAATGCCGTAACAGAACACCTGTCTTATAAAAAAGCGTATAGTTTCAGGCCTCTTCACTTCTCTTCTACCACCCCATCTACCAACGAGTTACGTCTCCCGCCCCACATCATGTCCAATGTCCTTCCCGGAAACGTCCCTCGCATCCCGTAACTCCGTCTACGGAATCTGATCAGATTCCGGACGAATTCCAGATCCCGATTGAATTCTATGATTTAACCCCCTGGTATTGAACAGATTACCGGACTTGTGCAAAAAACCACTCAGACCGGTCGAATTGTCTAACTGTTCAACAATCATATTGAAGTACTATCGGATGTATCCCATAATTTTTCAAACAGAATAGAGACTTTTTTATAGGTTTGTCAACAGAAAAAGACGTCGATCGGACCTTTTTTGGTTAATTATAACATACTGAACGGTAAAGAATTAGATTTAGTGTACCAATAGTGAGAAAAGCGTGAGTTTTATTTCATCCCGGAACGGACTGATCACAAGATCCAATACATTAAGGAGGGGAATTGCTACGGCAAGCGGGTTTTAAGGGACTGGTAGCGGCCCGCATTTGTCTCAAGTTCTGATGATAACGGCCGCATGGAATCAATTTGGGAGTTGGTATTGGTAATCCTCTCCTGGGTTTCGGGATGAGACAGGGAAAGCCGTTCGAAAAAGTTTGGGCTACCATCCGACATCGACGCCAGCTTCTGAAACATGGTCAACGCCGCCTCCGGATTGTAACCAGCCCTGGTCATATACATGACACCGTAGCTGTCGGCCTCGCGTTCGTTTTCTCGCGAGTATTCGGCAAAACTGAGACTCAGACCGAGATTGACGGCCGTATTAAGCGCCTCGGAACTTTCCCCCAATACCAACTCCTGCAGCATCGCCACCCCCATGGCAACCTGCAGACGCTTGATACTGTGCCGGGCCACGATGTGGGATATTTCATGAGCCATCACCGATGCCAGTTCGGCTTCATTTTCCATGGTCTTAAGCAATCCGGTATACAGGTAGATATATCCTCCCGGCGCCGCGAAGGCGTTTACCTGATCCGATTCAATAATGGCAAAATGGTAGTCGATATCACGGCGGTCGCATTGTGCCACGATACGATTGCCGATCCGGGTCACATACGCATTCCAGGACGAGTCCGTATATATTTTGTTTTGCGTGCGGACTTCGGTGTCCATATTTTGCCCAATCGCAACTTCCGTATCGGACCCGATTAATATAAGCGATTGTTTTCCACCGGGGCCGGTGGTGGCGCATCCCACAAGCAACGCCAGGACGACCATCGGCAGTAATTTCATCATACGCCGCATGGCATCCTCAGATTTTCATTTTGTCGGCAAGGTCGCCGATAATCGGCAGTTTGTATTTCTTGCCCTGCAGACCGAAAATAATCCCGGCGACCGAGGCGCCGAGGGCGACAATAATGACCATTTTCCACACCAGGCTGGACAGCCCCGGAATAAGGAATACCAACGCCAGCAATTCAACCAAAAACAGGATTAATCCCTGCCGGCTATGGAATCGGGCTTGTTCATTGTCCCGCATCTGCAAAAGAGGCACCAGACACAAAAAGGGAATATATGACAGAACGGCCGCGATTACCGCACGATCGCGGTCCTGCTCCGTTCCGGATGATCTGCCCTGATCGGTATCATCGAGGCTGGGAATATCCGTCTTGCCGGTGGCGCTGTCATCTTGACTGAAGAAAGAATCCACCATATCCGCTCCATGGTTACACCTGCCAGAAGATTTCCTTGTCCCGTTCCGGGATATCAACGACGATCGGGTCGTCGGCAGGCCATTTTTCCAGCAATTCCTTCCCGGTATACAGTGAGACGAAGAATCTTGCCCGCCCGCTTCCACCGGTAAACAACCTCTTTCGTGCACACCGTATCTCAAGAATTTTGTCGAACCGATACTCGAAACCGCCGCTTTCGCCCTGCCCGCCCTCTTTCAAATCGATGGTCGCGTTTGCATCGGAACCGAAATCGACGACCACATGGTATCGGTTGGCATCAACTAAACGAAATCGAGAATCAAAGTCAAGGCGAATATAAAACCACTCATAATCAAAGGCGAAGAAAATGCCGGCCAGATGACGGTCGGTACGGTGCATGGCACCACCCGCCCGCAGACAGTCATAATGTCCCGCACCGCTCCACTCGTAATAATGCGTCAGGAAACCGTCGATTTCGGGGCTGAGCAAGGATTCCGGAAGCGTCAGGTAGGATTCGGTTTTTCCCTTGTGAATCGGTTTGTTTAAAGACTGCGGCGGCTCAACTCCCAGGACGGAGTATACCGACCGCAGATGTTTGCGAAAGAGCTTATCGAACTGGTCATTATGCGCGCCGATATGTTCATCACCGAACCACCAGCACCAGTCTGATCCCTCGGCGATATGAATCTGTCTCCATGCCAGATTCAGTTTCTCCCGATCAAAATCGGGATGCGCCTTTTCAAAATCAGTCAGGGTCTTTCTGGTATCTGACAATAAATCCCATGCGGCATTGTCTTCATGATGACCGATCCAGATACGGAAATTGTGATTGATCCACGATCCCGCAAACAGCGACGGCAATGTAACCGGGGTCAATGTTTTGGCGGCATCGGAAAGCCCGATCGTTTCAATCTCGGGATCATTGCCCAGCGCGTCGTATAATCCCTCCAGAAACTCGCGACCGTCATTGGGGAAATACTCCCAGGCGTTTTCGCCGTCGAGAATGATCGGGACGACATGTTGATCGAGTTTTCCCATAAGCAGTTTGCGTATCTGCCGCAGGTTTTGCATGAAATCGGCGATAGCCCGATCGACCGGCCAGCTGGAATAGACAAAACCGATACGGTCGGATAATCCGCGATCCCGGAAAAACAGCTTTATCTCGGGCGCACCTTGATACACATAGGCGCGATGCGGCGAGTATTTCTGCGGATTCATCCCGGATTTCATCAGAGAATTGATCAGAACCTCTTCATCGGTAGCGGCCCACGTAATACCGATTTCCATCATCAAGTGCAGGGTTTCCTCCGAAACCGATCCTTCTGACGGCCACATCCCGGGCACCGGGGCATCGAACAGCTGACGGAATTTCTCCGCCGAGGCCTGCAAATGCCAGCGGGCATCCTCGGGATGCCGAAACCGCTGTCTGGGCAAAGATTCCTCGGGAAGGGATTCCCGGGCGCTGTCGGTATCGATCAACAGCGGCAGAATGGGATGATAATACGGCGTAAACGACAGATCGATGCGCCTCTCCTGATATAAACGTCGATAAGTCGGGATAATGCGTTTCATCAAATCCATCTGGAAATCCAATAGCCGGCTTCGCTCATCTCCGGTGAAGTCTCTTCCCTTGTCAAACAACCGTTTGACCGGCTCCTCGGACCGAAACATCGGATCGATCCAGACCAGATTCGACCACACCTGCAAATCCCGCCACTCCGATGTCGAGAAAATTTCAATCGCCAGGTTGATATCGTTGCCGCAACTTTCTTTCTTGCGGTGCAACTGGCGATACCGGCTGTAGGGTTCGATCATGGTCTGGTAATGCGCCGAGAAAAAGGTGTCGAGGATTTCCCGTTTCTGATCGGGAGTAAGCGCGCGCGCCGACAGCCGCGACAGGTCAAAATGCCGATCGGTATACCCGTCGCAGTACATTTGAATCTGATCGACCAGCGACGGGACAAGATTGAATGTCGCCTTGACCCGATCGTTGCGGGCGGCCATCAGCGGCATATCAAGATAATCCTTGATGCCGTGCAGACGCACCCAGGGCATATCAAATGACGTGGTTTCGGGATTCAGATAAAACGGCTGGTGCATATGCCAGAGAATAGCAACGCGAAGTTTTTCATGCCCCGACATACCGATACACTCGCCTAACGTGTGGTATTTATCGGACGTCCAACTGCATGGTCAGCTGCGACGCCGTACGGAAATAATCTGAACCGGAATATGTATCCTTCAATTCCGCCACCATCTGTTCGGCCTGTTCCTTGTCGCCCAGTTGGACATAGCACCGAACCGCCCCGAGATAGTAATCCGGCACGGAAGGGGATTCGGCGTAACGGGCAATGGCCTCACGGTATTTTTCCGCCGCCTGGGCGTATTCGCCCTTGTTTTCATGGCAGGCGGCAATACCCGCGATCGCGGATGAAGTGGTTAATTTATCCGAATGATATTGGTCGATATAACGCTGATACGCGGTAATGGCATCATCATACCGGCGGCTGTAATAATAGGTGTTGGCCATATAAAACTGGGCCCGCGCCGCCATGCGGCCGCCGTAGGAATCGACGATATTCTGAAAGTCAGACACCGCCGCATCGTAGTTTTTGCGATCCATCTCCATCAGTGCGCGACCAAACGCCTGCTGGGCCTCGGCGGACTGATTCGTCCGCGAACCCAGATAATAGGTTACGCCGACAATGACGATTATCACCGCCGCCGCGGCAATGGTCAGGACCTGCCAGTTATCAAGGATCCAGTCCCTGGCCTGAAGGACAAATGTCGTAAACTTGTCCTCTTTTATCTGCTGTTTTGTTATTTTCACCTTTGTGCGCATCTTCTCTTCTCAACTCGTTATGGAATCATGTGTTGGATATCGGCCGTTTTATTGAAATCCTTATCCGTAAATAAAAAGCGGGGCCGAGCTACGCGACCCCGCCCGTTATAATCATGAATTAAAAATAACCGGTAAAAGACAGATTTATATGGTGATCCTTCCATTCATTCTTGCCCAGCAGGATATTCTGATCCGTGTAAATCTCCTGTTCATATGAGGAATACGTATAAGCGAAATCAAGCATGATTTGCGTGAAATGGAGACCGAATCCCAGGGCTAGGCTGTATCCGACAACTTTATTCTGATCGTAATCAAAGCGATAGAAAATCCGGGTGGAATCGTTGTTGACGCCGATACCTTTCTGACCTTCATAAATAATGCCGACATCCCGGATACTTCCTTCGGGAAATTCTTCATTGCGATAACCGACACGCACCGGGATTTGTGCAAAGGAGGTATTGAAGACATACTCCGTTCCCAGACGGAACTGCCAGACATCACTCCAGTTGGGATCAAACGGCGTATAGAACTCAGTCCGATCACCGTCGGCATCCAGATACAGACTGTCAAGCAGTTTGATCTGCCTGCCCTGAAACGCCCGATATTCCACGTCTGCCGACAACAGCCAGTTGTCCCGGACATTATAGGCAAGTCCGGCACCGATAACAAACGGCATTTCCAACTGTGACGTCATATCATCCACATAGGCCGTGTCATTATGAAACATCTTCAGGCTGAACGTGTCAACCCCCACCACATATTCATCAGCGCCGCCGGTAAGATACGGGACACCGTTTTTCGTCGACAGCCATACTGTGGTCGAATCGGCCTCCCCCTCCAGATCGAACGGGGTTTTCACCACCAGACCGGCGCGGACTTTCTCGCCGGTATACAGCAATCCCATGGTTATGTTAAAACCGGTATACGCGCTGGAGTCGTATACGCGGATATCGCTTTCATAGACTACCGGGATAAGATCTTCCTCCATCGTGCTGTCGTAAAAATGCCGATACTCCTCCGTGACAACTTTGCCGTAATAAATATTCCCGGTTAAACCGAACGACAGTTGTTTGTATATCCTCGTTCCGAAGCCGACATTCACGGTATTAATGCTTCCATATCGATCATAAAAGGCATTCGGTTCGGGATTGTCGCCGAATCGTTCCGGCATGAGATTTTCCGCGAATTTGGAATACGTGTCGAAATTTCTCGTATATCCCATATTCAGAACAAAATGATGTCCTTTTAAACGTAGGGGCGAAATGAAATGCCAGTTGTTAATACCGCCGTATTCACCATCGTGATCGAACGAGTTCAACAAAGCACCGTTATGATAATAGTCCAGTTTTCCGCGTGGAATGAGATAACTGTAACTGAAATTCATGAGTGTCTTTTCATGGATATATAATCCGGCCGGATTCCAACTTCCGGCGGTTCCATCATCGGAAACCGCCAAAAATGCCTGACCCATGCCCTCAGAGCGCGCACCGCCGCCAAAGAAGTTAAAACTTAATCCTTGTTGTTGTGCAAAGGCTGTCGTTGTGAGGAACAAAACAACCAGTATGGCGCTCTTTGACAACGACAATTTCATATTTTATGTTCCTCCCGGTTAGGCGAATCGTTTTCGCATTATTTCTTCCAAACCACTGTCAGCATAAATTTAGACGAAAAATATAAGCTCTCCATCCAATGCTGTCAAACGGTTTTATCATTATTTTTCTCTTTTGTCCGCCGTATCGATGCCGAACGGCGATGGATTGGGGCGTTGGCAGAACGTCACTTGGAGCCATTATGACAATGATGGGTGAAGAAACACGCCGTATGTCGACGACCGCAACTATCGGACGGTTACGGCGTACGGGAGTATTCGAGGCGATGGCGTGGAGTCTCCCCCGCGCCTATAGAAATTTACTTGCCGCCGTTTTTATTTGTCCGGGCGACTGACTGCTCAACCAGCTTTTTGACGGCCATGGAGCTGTCCCATTTCTGACTGACATACGCCTGAAGCGCGACATCGATCAATTCATCGACTTCCTTCCCCTCGAAATGGGCGATGGCTTTCAGTTTACCGAGATGTTCCTGGCGAATCCAAACCGCCTTGCGGCTCCATCCTTCGCCGGAACGGTCGATTTTCACGTTGGAGATGTAAATCGATTTTTCCCCGACCTCCGGTGAAGCCGTTTTGGGTTCGGACTTTTTAATAATTCCCATACTATCCCCTATCTTCTGATATCCGTGACTAATCTTCACGCGCCCGACAATGTTGGCTATTCCGGTTCAGGGAGCTTTACCGGTTGTACGGGACCGATGGTCACCCTAGTCCCCTCGATTTCATTCCGGCACGTGCCGGTCAATTCATTGCCGAGAATCGCCGCGGCACACGCGTTGAGACCTTCGTGAATCTCACCGCGGCGAACCGTTTGCGCCCAGATCGTGTGTCGCGCTTTGAGGACGTCATCGAAATGCCCGATATACCCCCGGTCGACCATCATCTGCCGTTTGCGCTCATCCTCTTTCCAGTTGACATGCGCGGTGAGAATATACACGCCCCGGGAACCGGGATCCAGGCTTTCCATCAGGGACACGACATAGCGATTGTGTGCGGTAAACAGTCGTAAGGCCAGACGGACGCGAAGACCGCTGTCGGAATCCTGATCATTCTCATCGGCGGGAAAGGTTTTAATACAATCCCTCCAATTGGACGCATCAGGATAATCCGGAAACGGAATCTGTTCGAGCCAGTCAAGCAGTTCCTGCCTGACGCTTTCGATATCCATCAGCGGTTCGCGCTTTTTCAATTCATTGAGAACCGCTTTTCTGGCGCTGTCACTGATCGCCATGGTCGACTCCGGTTACATCGGATGATTCGTTTTCGTCCCTATCATTATAGTATCGGCTTTGATGTGAGGATATTGACGGGGGCGTCAGCGTAACCATATCCCATTGTGGCAAATACGCTTACAAATCAAAGGCGGACGCCTGAACCAGTTCGCATGTATAGCAAATCGATTTTTCAAAGACCATTGTGCAAACGGCGAAATCTGTCGGTCTCCTGTCAGGAGGTCGCCTGCCGGAAACCCCAATACTCTTCACAATATAGTATGAGCTTGACCGCATGGGACATTTGCCTATATTTATGTAATAAATCTTTGCACCGATGCGGTCATTCCGGGAGGGAAAGATGAAAGGTCTTACGCTAGTATTATATCTTCTATTGCTAACGCCAATGTGCCCGCAAGCGGCCCAAACGCAGGCAATGACGAACAGCACAGCCAACTGCCGGACATACCCGGAACCTGCTCGTATTCATAGTGCGGTAATCCCGGAGACAGCAAACGACATGTCAATCGGTTCCAAACAGGATAGTGCAGCCTCACAACGTGCGGCGGGTGAAACCTTGCTGCTACCCGTTAGTAGTGAAGAATTACTGCTTTCCGATTCGCTTGCACGCTACAGCTGCGACGTGCAGTATTATTATGATGATACTGCATCGACGGTCGGGATACTGTACACTCCGGACGGGAACAATTCCACCCATTATGCCATGCGATTTTCTGTGGAGTCATTTAAAGAGGTCTGCACCCTGAAAGTTTCATCGATATGGATGCATGGCGGATATATTGTGGGGAATCCGGATATGCGCGTGTATCTGTGGGAAGATGACGGGATGGGATTGCCGGGGAATGTGCTGGATTCCCTGGATATACCAAATGCGGCCATGCCGACGTCCGGGTATCAGTGGGTGGTGGCGGACTGGGCCGCCAACGGCAAGGAGTGGATATTTCCGGCCGGGACGGAGTATCATGTTGGCTGGACTATTCTTCCCGATGCCACGGGTGACCAGCTGGCCTGTGTGGCGGATCGCGCCACCGGTCCCCACGTCGGTGAACTGCGATCGAGTATTAAATACCAGGCAATCCCTCATTGGTACCATATGATCGATTCTCCGTATAATAAAGATTATGCTCTGTTCATAAAAAACGAAAGGTGCTGTACGGGGGTGGACTGCGCGGTGGAATGCCCATCCGGGGCCGTTCCCGAAGGGGAACCAACCGGATGCGATTTCCCGGATGTGACGAATGCGGGATGTAACGGTGATCCGTATCAATTCACCTCCATCGCCTGCGGCGATACCATCTGTGGAACAGCCGGAACATTTATCATAGATGATTCTCTCTATTACCGTGATACCGACTGGTATGAAGTGACTCTTGCGGATACCCAAACAGTCATATGGCGAGTAACGGCGGAGTTCACCGTCCTGGTCGGCTTGGTGAAAACCGATCCGATCGGGTCAGGCGACTGCGGCGACAACACCGGCTATCTGGATCCGTATGCCGTTGCATCGGCCTGTTCCATCGGGCAGATGCGGGTCACGCTTCCACCCGGCACACACTGGCTGTTTGTTGCACCGGCATCATTTTATGATCCGGTACCGTGCGATGCGGCGTATCTGGTATCGCTGGAGTGCCTCAGTTGTTATATGGACTATGACTGTGACGAAGTGGTAAACCCGTTGGACAACTGCCCCATGACCTATAATCCGAACCAGGATGATGACGACGACGATGGCTACGGTAATGCCTGCGATGAGTTTACTCCGCGGTTCGAAGCCGCGCCGCGATATGGGGCCACCCCCCTGACGGTCGATTTTGTCGATGAGTCCGAAGGGACGGAAACCGTATCCGACTGGCTGTGGTATTTCGGTGACGGGCAGTCCAGTACTGCGACGAATCCCACGCATGAATACACCTCGACCGGCATGTTCGATGTAACCCTGATAATTGCCAATGCCGGTGGTTCCGACACCGCACTGTATGAGAATTTTGTGTATGTCGCCGATGATATCGAGGCACTGAGTTTTACGTCCTCGACCGCCTTCACGGCATCTGAAATCAGAAACATGAAAACCATCGACATTGACTATGATAACAATCTTGACCTGGTTCTCTGCGACATGTCGGCGACATATGTAATGATCTCATACGGTCAGGGGGACGGGACATTCCTCACACCGGAGATCCTCCTGACCGGATACGATTATTTTGATTTCACATTCGTTAATGGTGATTCCCTTGTGGATATCGTCGCGGCGAACTATAACACCATTGCCGTCCTGCTCAACGAGGGGGATCGCGAATTCGGCACCACAACGATACCAAGATCATCGTATTTTCAGAGGGCCGAAGTCGCGGCGGGTTATTTTGACAACGATCCCTATGCGGATGTCTTTGTCGGCATGAACGAAGTATACTACGGCGATGGCCAGGGAGGATTCCCGATCAGAATTGAGGTCAGTACCAACGTGTGCGACTTTGCCATGTCAGCCGATGTGGCCGATTTCAACGCGGATGGTTATGACGATCTGGTTATTGGGACAGGACGTGACTCGGCAAAGATTTTCCTCAGCACCGGCGGTTACGGGTTTGTGCAATCCGCAGCAATTGTCATCAGTGATTATGCCGGTGATGTCACCACGGGTAATGCCCTGGCGGATTTCAATCGCGATGGCAATTGCGATTTCGCGCTGGTGGATCCCGGTAAATACCTCAGCCTGATTTATGTCGGCTATGGCGACGGGGCAGGACAGTTGTCCGCGATCGACACGCTTTTCATATATGGTCAAACCTATACTCTGGCCGCAACCGACATCAACCGGGACCTGTATTTGGATATTGTCGCCGTGAATAACTGGGACCATTCCGTTGAGATTTATCTCGGAGACGAATCCGGCAATTTTACCGGGCCGATTATTGTCGATGTTGAAGGGGCTTTTAGTTCCTCTGCTATCATGACATCGGGTGATTTCGACCGCGACGGCAATCCCGATCTTGCAATTGGATCGGTGTACGGGGAATATGATGTCCTGATACTGAGCAACGATCTGCCGGATGCCTCGATCATTCCCGAAGAAATGGCAACCACCGGGTACGACAATGTCAGTCTCAGTATTGTCAACCCCGATTCGTTCATGCTTTCACGAAATTATACCACAATTGCCGGTTCGGAGTACCGTCGGCTTGATATCGACAACAACAGCGCCCTTGATGCATACTCACTTGATTACAATGTCCAGTACGGAGAATACCGTCTGGTAATCACTCCCAATCCCAACCTTCCCCCTGATCCGGTATTCAGCATCGGTATTCGTTTGAACGGATCATTGCAGATGGTCATCTTCAACGATTATGCCATTCCCGGAATGACCAAACGCGGCGGCGAAACCGACGGCACGGATAGCATTGTCTTTTATTACACGGTCGAACCGGTATCATCGATCGAACCCGCCAACGGCGTGCCGATCACGGTCAATCCCCCCATCTTTGACTGGAGTCGCGCCGTCGACGGATTACCCGCCGACAGTTTCCATTTTCAGCTCGATCGGTATTATGACTTCTCGTCCCCGACACTTATGTATGATACCAGCGGACTGCTCAATCCGGAGTACGCGCTTCCATCGCCGCTGGGTGTTGACTCGGTGTTTTACTGGCGGTACCGGTCGTTCGTCTCCGGCTCATGGATGGATTTCTCCCGAACCTTTGCGGCGTACATGACAGCGGCCTACATCTGCGGCGATGCCAGCGGGGACGATGCAATCAATCTGCTGGACATTCTCTATTTAATCGATTATGTCTACGGTAATCCTCCGGGGCCCGCTCCGACACCGATTGCGTCCGGCGATGTGAATAACGGCGACGGTTCCATTAATCTGTTGGATATTCTGTATCTCATAGATTACATATATGGCAGTCCGCAGGGACCCGCACCTGCATGTGAGTAACAGACATCGTTTACTCGTGATCGGCGGGTTCTCAAACCCGCCGCAGGTCTTCATTTTGGAGAATACAAGACGCGGCACGCGGTCGACCTGAGGATCGACCGATCACGGATTGGGACGTCCTCTGCACAAAAAGTGTTACGTATATTGTGAGACATTCAATAAATATAGGAAACCCACCCGGAGGGCTTGTTGATAAAGTCCTTTCGTAGTGGTCATGGATTTACTAGATTTTCTTCATGCAGAGCAAACGAGAAC
>JAFGAL010000016.1 GCA_016933695.1 Candidatus Zixiibacteriota bacterium
CAGCACATCCAGGAAGTAGTCGCCGGTATAACTGCCGGACGGATCGATAATCGGCACACCGCTGAAGTCACCGGTCGTGACCTGCATGCCGTAGCGGGACATTGACGGCCACATTTCCGAGAAGCATTCCAGCGTGCCGCCGAGTGACGGAGCCGAATCGCAATGTGATGAGTAGGTGTTGGTCAAGTTACGCGCGATATCCCAGTTCAAACCGGCATTGCTGGAAACCGAGATATACAGTTCGCCGTTGGCCGTTCCCGACGCCTCGCTGTTGGCAAAGGCCCGATTGTGACAGTCGTCGTCGATACCGTTGGCAATATCGTTGAACTGCACGAACAGCGCATAGAATTTGCCGTCGCATTCGGAGACCATCATCTTGACAATGCTCATCTCGTTCCAGGCGCCGCCATGACACCAGGGGCCGGTTGCCGGCGGATCCCAGTTGGCGTCCTTAATCACACGCGGGGACTGTCCTTCCGCCCAGTGGAACAGACGACAGCCATAGAAGTGCTGATACAAACCAAGGCTTCCATTCGGATCGGGAGCGGTTTCGCGGGCATCGTAGATCACATGGAGTTTATCATCGGTACTCATCAGAGCCGAGACGTCACCATGCAACACCCAACCCGGCTGGGTCGAGTCGTACCCGGTCACGTTATACTTGGATCCCCAGCTGGCACCCATGTCGGTGGAAATCTGATAAAACAGGTCATTGACTCTCTGCAAGCCACGATTGCCTGATTCGGATGCGCCCGGAATCTCCGGCGGGTTGCCCACCCAAACCAGACCGACTTTTTCAGATACGCGGGAAGCAACCACGGTCTGAGAAATATCATACACCGTGTCGACTTCATACGGAAGATCCCAGTCGCCGTTAATACCGCCGACATGGCGATAATAGCGAATTTTCTGAGCGTCGCCGGCATTTTCCAGAGATTCCTGCGTGAATATGTGCACCACCGTATCGGTCCCATGAACATGGTAATCCATGCTGGGCCAAATCCATTGACTGGTATCGGCGGCACCCAAGGCCCGCAGGGAATCCGGTAATCTCGTTTCGTACGGCGAGAAAAAGCCGCCGAGCGGTGAGAAATCGAACCAGATTGTCGAGCTATATATGTAGCCCGGATCATGATGGTTGACAATCACCACGCGACCGTCAGGGGCCACATCCAATCCGACATAACCGGAGTAGTTGACACCACTGCCGAGGCGCGGGTGAACGTCGGTACCACCATCGGGGCCTTTGAACACCAGGTCGGCAAAGACCGGATCCCAGGCTTCATAGGCGGTTCCGCGATCGCCGCCATACGTGTAATCCGACTGCACCATCCAGTCAAAATGGACGGATTGTGTGCCACGCCAGTCGACCTGGCGACCCAAACGGCAGTTGTGCTGATAGTCGTACGTCGTAATGCCGACGGTCAAACCGACTGAACTCGATCCCAGTGCGGCATCGTATCCGAGTGATGTGGTTTGGCCATCGCGACTCGGATCGATATAATTGTCCGTTCTTTCGGCACCGGCCACTTTGGCAAGCGGAACGCTGCCGATTTTGATTTTGGCAAAGGATTCATTTTTATCGGCGGCGCTCATACCAAATGACGAAACAGCCAGGAAAGCACCGATGATCAGCGTGAGGATTACTAGCGCCGATAATCTTTTAGCCATCTCTTTGCTCCTTTCAAGACTAAATGAGTTCCCAACATATTCCCTAAACTCTTCCCCATCGGGAACAGGTTAAGGCAGCAGATTGTGACGAATTCCCGCCCGTCACCGGCAACGTCGTGAAAACGCGATAACATCACCTCCCTTCGGCATGACAAGTTTATTCCAGTCGGCATCTCAGACTGTATCGTGGCCACCTGCATTGGACCGTTCTCACGGCCAGAGCAATACGGAGGCACGGATGTCGTACCAGTAAACTAATTTGCCGCTACCGTAGAATAATCCGGTAGCCGATGGCGGTTACTTTGCTGTTAGGGAAGACCTGAAAATTTCTCGGCTCCTTGGCATAACCTTAGAAGTCCACCTAACGCCCGATCAATTTTCATAAAGAATACAGAACTCTACTTATAATTTATATCTCTGACTGAAAATGTCAATAAAAAAGATCCGGTGAAGATTCCTTCATGCTATGACATGTCTCGACGTAATTCGCCCCGGATACAGCGCAGTCCCGCCTCGTTGGCTTTCGTTATCGCGGCTTTAAGCGTCCGACCGTGAAGCCATCCGATTATGAATCCGGCGCTGAAACAATCACCGCAACCGGTACTGTCTCCGCCGGGTACCGGTGACGGTGACGGATACCCGCCAACCCGCAAACTCCCGCTCTGCATGGATGCGGAATAACACCCCCGTGCCCCATCCGTTATAATTATCACTTTGCGTGCAGCATCAATCCGTTTCCGGGCCAACCGATCATACAGAACATGCAAATCAGCGGCAATTCCGGCTCGATCATGTCCTGCTCCCGTGACAGTCCCCGTCAACAGTGCCAACTCACGACGATTCATCTGGATAAAATCGCCGATGGAGATCACCAGTGGCCAGGATGACGGGGCACGCAGATACCGCTCTCCATTTGACCGTTTTCCCAGAGTCAGGGAATGGATATCAATGTATATCGGTCCGGCGAATACACGCCGCAGTTTGCTCAGGGCCGTCGGATGAATATCTCTGCCGGAGATATAATTAACCAGAATCATATCGACAGCGGGAAGTGATGCCAGTTCTTTCCACACCAGCGGGCGCACTCCGCCGCGAAGGATTTCATGTTTGTTTTCGGCATCAAGGTAAGTCAGAAAACAATGATTGTTGTTCTCAGGTACCGGATATAAATAATCGGTGTTGAATCGGCCAAGCCGTTTGACTTCGGACAAAATATCCGCATAACAATCACGCCCGACATTGGCCACCGGGAAAACATCCGGCGCGGAATCAGTTGCGGCCAAAGCCCGGAGATTATACAGCATCCCCCCCCATCCCTGCGATATTGTCCCGTCCGCAAGCGTCACTGTATCGCGATTGATCGTACCGATGACCGCGATTCTCATGAGCCTGACTCCAACCTTTGCCTGACAGCGTCCCAAACCTCATTGACCGAAATCAGATGCATGCATTGCATGAATCTATCGCCTTTGAGCTTACAGACATTTTTCACACACGAGATGCAATCCAGATCATCTTTGAGCAACACGGTTTTTTTATCACTTGACGGCGAGGTTTCGGCCGGTCGGTCTGCTCCGGAAAGCACCACCAGCGGCGTCCCGACTGCCGATGCCAGATGCGCCAGGCCGGAGTCGTTGCCGACAAACAGCCGCGCCCCGGCCAGAATCGTTGCGGCCTGTCCGAGATCGGTCTTCCCACATAAATTGACCACATGGGGATTGTTGCCTGCGATGATTTCACCGTCATCGAACTCCCCAATCGTTCCCAAAAGAATTATCCGCAGTCCGGTACGTTCTGCCATCTTTCCCGCCAGCGCGGCATAGTTTTTTGCGCCCCAGCGACGAGACTCCGCCACCGCGCGCGGCGCAATAACGACACAGGATTTATCCTGTTTCAAGTTATACTCAAGATATAGCGACCGAACCGATTCGCGCATAGATTCTGTTATGTCAAGATGTACTATTCCCGCAGAAAGCTCGGTCCGGCACAATGCCGAAAGGACATCCATATATAAATGAGAACGATGCATGATTCTATCGGGCGGAGGAAGCGGATGATTGAGGAATATCCCTCTCCCCTCACCCGGAAAGCCATATCGATTACGCACGTTTCCCAGATACAAAGCCAGCGCCGATGAAAACGACGGGGGCAACACCCCGCCACAAGTGAAACGATGCTTTCGAATCAGGGCGACCTGCCTTTTTATCGCTTTCAGGCCGTGCAGATCGGAGGCTTCGAGATGAATGAGTCTCACATTCGGAATGTTTTGATATAACACCGACGCCCAGTCAGGAGCCAAAACATACAGCGCGTTATCGGGAAGAAACGATGCGGCCGCATGGATTGCCGGCAAAGCCATGACGCAATCGCCGAGATGATTCGGCGCCCTGACCAGAACGGTTTCCATGATTTTACCTGCCCCGACTCAATCGATTTTCCAGCGACGATGAGTCCACAGCCATTGCTCGGGATAGTGCCGGATGCATTCTTCAATCAGTGAGGTATATGCCTGGGTCATGATCAGGATATCTTTCTCGGTATCGCCGGTTTGAGGCGGATAGATCGGCGGTTTGATAACGGCATGATGACGATTGTATCCGAGTCGAACACTCACACCGCCAAGAATCGGACAGTCAACCTTGACTGCGAATGCGGCCGGTCCTTTGGGAGTCGATGCCGGTCGACTGAAGAACTCCGCCACCACTCCTCCCGAGGCCGCGTGCTGGTCTGAAACAATCGCAACCATGCGATTGGAGCGCAACGACTTAATGACTCCGCGCGCCGCCACGCCGACGGGGATAATACCAACCCCCAGCGACCGCCGAAACGATATGAGAAGGTCATTGACTTTTTCGTTATGCTGATGTCCCACCAAAAGGTCCAGGGGATAATTCATTGCGGCAATCAACCCGGCCAGCAATTCCCAATTGCCGAGATGCCCGGATATCAGTATCGCCCCCTTGCCGTAATCGCGCACGGCTTCCAGATATTCCATCCCCTCACAGGTGTACATACTTCGTATTCTCTTGGGGGTATACACCGGCTGACGCGCAAATTCCACACTGGTTCGGGCGGCATGCAAAAAAACTTTTTTGATAATATCCTCGATCTCGCCGGGGCTTTTTTCATTCTTGAAAGCCCTTTGCAGGTTTTCACGGGCGATCCGCCGTCGGGAAGCCAACATGGCATACGCCAGGCGTCCGAGAACAAACGCCATCCAATCAACCACTCGTCCCGGAAGAATCTGCGCCAGTTTGGTTAAAAACCAGACTGCCGCATACTCACATCCATGGTTTGTCTTCATCGTCCACCTGTTCCGGATTGTCGGGATCACCATAGTCAAAATCGGTCGATTGGTATTTCTCTTCCTCTTCCCACTTGCGATAGTATTTCCGGCGCCTGCGATATTGCAGCATAAAACCGATAAAAACCACGATGGCCAGAAAAATCCACAAAAAATACGTGTCCACGAAAACACTCACCCAGTTGTATCTCTTTGCGAGATAATTAAAAAACTCCCTGTCAAACTCTCGGTACCCGGCTCCGGTTGCCATTTCCAGCGCGGCATCGAGCGACTGATGTTCCCTTAACTGATCCAGTAACACAATAAAAGACTCGACTTCGTACATGTCCAGCAGATACTTTACCGCCAGATAGGATTCCGCATATGCGGTTTGCGCCTGTCCTTCCGGGAAGCTGTTGAGCCGTTCAATCTCATACAACGGCACGGTCCCCCGAAAAATCATCGCCCGTGACATGGACAGGTTCTGTTGCCAGCCCCATTCGGCGGAAGTATACATCGCCACTCCTTCATCCAGCCAGCGCGGCGCCCGGGCCGCCCCCAGACGATGTGCCAGCGCCAGATGAGCATATTCATGCTTGACCAGTTCCGTCAGGGATTTGCCGAGATTGAAATGCGCCGGGGATTTGATCACGATCACATTGCGATACGGCAATGCCGCCGCGGCACCCCAATCCGGAAACACCGATCCCACCAGTTCCCGGAATCGGGCCAGATTGTTGACGATATATATGTCCGGAACGAATGCCAGAGAATCCTGCAGGATTTCAGTCAGCGTTGATCGCGCGTCGGTAATCGCCTTTTCCACCTCAGGAATAAACTGCGCGGTCGGCGAGATGTACCGGAAATGCGGTCTAATTGCCACTGTGTCCGCACTGTCCGCCAAAACCACCGGACTGCATACCAGCAGAAATGACAAAACCAGAAGCCGTTTCATATGTTTAAGATAAGAAACAAAAGGGTGATGAACAACTCAAACCGGGCATAGCGGGCAAGTTTAATTTGATATTGACTTTGCTCGGCAAAGGCGCAATCTTATTGGATTATGGCGTGACTCATGAAACGAAACGACGAGATACCACAGGTATGCTGAATCAGAATGTTCTCGTGCTCAATCAGAATTATGAACCGCTTTCCGTCTGTTCCGCGCGACGGGCGTTTATTCTCATGTTTCTCGGCAAAGCCGAGATGATCGAGAAATACGACGGAGTGAAAATACACTCCATCAGTTCGTCCTATCCCCTGCCATCGGTGGTACGGCTGGATCGGTATGTGCGTGCGCCGCACAAGAAAATCCTGTTGAGCCGGAAAAATATCCTGATCCGCGACGGATATATCTGTTGTTATTGCGGCACCACGCGGGGGCCGATGACCGTCGATCACGTTATGCCCAAAAACATGGGCGGTTCCGACAGCTGGGAAAACCTGGTATGCGCTTGTGAGCGGTGCAACAACAAAAAGGGTAACCGCACCCCGGCCAAGGCTGGCATGACCCTTTTGAAAAAACCCACCCGCCCCAACCATATCACCTATATTCAGCGGTTTATCGGCGTGACCGACAACCGCTGGAAACCGTATCTTTTTATGGAGTAATCCTGACCGATGAAAGAAACCATTCTCTCTGGAATGCAGCCGAGCGGTGAATTGCATATCGGCAATCTCGAAGCCGCACTCAAAAACTGGGTCCGTCTTCAGGATGAATACAGTATGTATTGTTGCATTGTCGACTGGCACGCCCTCACCGGAGATTATCAACATACCGAAATCCTCAAGGAACGCGTGTTTGAAGTTGCCGTCGACTACATGTCCGCCGGACTCGATCCCGAGAAATGCGCCATTTTTATCCAGTCCGACGTCAAAGAACACGCCGAATTGCACCTGTTGTTTTCCATGATGATAACCGTTCCGACCCTGACCCGTCTGCCCACCTATCTGGAAAAAAAGGAACAGAAAAATCTCGACAGTTATGGTTTCCTGGGATATCCGGTTCTGCAGGCGGCCGACATCTGCGTGTACAATGCCGACAAAGTTCCGGTCGGCAAGGATCAGGAAAAACATATCTGGCTGGCCGCCGATCTTGCCAAACGGTTTAACAGCCTGTACGGCGACACCCTGGTCGAACCGCAGGTGCTTCTCACGCCGATTCCGACCATTTTGGGCCTGGACGGCAGGAAAATGTCGAAATCGCTGGATAATCATATCGCGCTGGGCGCAACCGAAGAGGAAACGGCCGCGCGTTTGCGCAAGATGTTCACCGATCCCGAGAAACTCCGCAAAGGCGACCCCGGGCGTCCCGAGGTTTGCCCGGTATATATGTTGCATCAGGTGTATACGCCGTCCCATAAAGAGGAAATTGCGCCGCCCTGTCGCTCCGGTGAACTGGGTTGCGTGGACTGCAAGCGTCAACTGGCGGAAAATCTTAATACAAGTCTGCGGCCGCTCCGAGAGAAAAGGGTTGTGTTGACACAAAACCCTGATTATATCTGGGATGTATTGAAAAACGGCGCCGGGCGGGCGAAGGAACGTGCCCGTACCGTGATGCAACAGGTGCGCGCCGCCATGAAAATGGATTATTACGGATGAACCAATCGTTGCAAGACAACTACTCGGTCAATCTCGAGGTTTTCCACGGACCGCTGGATTTACTGCTGTACCTCATCAAGAAAGATGAGATCGACATTTACGACATTCCCATCGCGCGGATCACCATGCAGTATATGCAGTACATCGAAATGATGAAAATCCTCAACCTCGAACTGGCCGGCGAATACATCCTGATGGCCGCCACGCTGATTCGCATCAAGGCCAAATTGCTTCTCCCGCGCGATGAATTCGACGGCGAGGAGCAGGATCCTCGGCAGGAACTGGTTGCCGCCCTTCTGGAATACAAGAAATTCAAAGAAGCCGGTGAAATCCTGCGGGAAAAACGGCTTCTCGAGGAACGCGTGTATGTGCCTCCGACAATGGGCGGTGATTTCAATCGTAAAAAAGTGATTCTCTCCGATTCGACCACGTTATATGATATGCTGACCGCATTTCGCGAGGTCCTCGAACGGGTTGGCAAAGACCAGTTTTATGAAATCGAACCAGAGGAAATGACGGTCGAAGACCGTATCGAACGCGTCATGGATGTGCTAACCTCGCGCGAATCGGTGACGTTTCAAGACCTGTTCTCCGATATTCCCAGCAAGCTGGTGGCCATTTTGACGTTTCTGGCGCTATTGGAACTGGCCCGCATGCACCGGATATCGATCAGGCAGTCTCTGCCGTTCAGCGAACTGCGCGTTTATCGCGGGGAGTTTTATGACACGCCTCTGCCGTTCCTCTCTAGGGAACAGCCCGAGGAAACGAACAACGACCTTTCATAATACATGGACGTTTCATTATGAATACCAATGGCAATGTTGCCCCGATCATCGAAGCCCTGATCATGTCATCGCCGGAACCGCTCCCCCCGCGAAAAATCGCCGATGTCATCGCTGACGTGACGCCTTCCGAGGTCGATCGCGCCGTCGCGGATTTGAACAATAAATACATGGCCTCCGATTCTTCGTTCCGCATTCGCAAGATCGCCGGCGGATACCAGCACTATATCACCGAAAACTACGCGTCATATATTGAAGACCTGAATATTCGTCGGCGCAGTACCCGGCTGTCGCGGGCCGCACTTGAAACCCTGGCTATTATTGCCTATCGTCAACCCGTGACCAAAACCGACGTGGAAATGATCCGGGGTGTCACGTCCGATTCAGCCATCCATACTCTGCTGGAACGGAAACTGGTTACGCTGGCCGGACGATCCAATGCGGTGGGACGTCCCCTGTTGTATAAGACCACTGACGAATTCCTGAAATATTTCAATCTCAATTCGCACGATGATCTCCCGCGTATGGAGGAAATCGAGGAATTGATCTCCAGCAAGGAACCGGATAATCAGGAAAGCCTTCCGCTGGGACCGTTTGTCAATCCCCATGCCGTCAACGGCTTGAAAACTGAAAAAACCGTTAAACTGACCCTGCGTAAACCCGGTGAGGATGATGATTTCTCCCCCATGGCCGTTTCTCATGTCAGTTTGACCGCAACGGAATCAACAGCCGATGAGACCATGACCCCGATCGATATGGCGGATCCGGATGACGATGAAGAAACGTTGCGGGACGAGTCTAAGCAGGAGACAACCGACGAAGACGATATTCTGACGGATTACGACACCAAGGAATCCGCATCGGTTGCGGGCGAATCACTCGAAGAAAACGATGCCGTGAAGACGAAAATCATTGATGTCGACGACGAATTGTCGACAGACGAATCGCTGGAGACGACAGATAAAACCACGTCGTCATTCCTCGATCCGGGCAATGAAACAGAGGACTCAATAACTGCCGGCGAAAATGGTGCGGCAGACGATCCAATCACCATGGACGATCAGTCTGCGAGTCAGGTTGATATCGAAACGGGGTCGGCGGACGATGATGGATTACGGACAACCAACGAAGAGCACAACGAAGATTATCATCGGGAACCGGAACCGGTCGGCATCCTGGCCGAATATAACACCGGGACTGAAACCGATACGGAGAACTCCGAGTCGGATGAATCCGGTGATCAGACGACAGAACAGGATCGCCTCAATTGACGAGAATCAACAAATACCTCTCTCTCTGTGGAGTGACCTCCCGCCGGGGAGCGGAACAGCTGATCACCCGTGGCAAAGTCACGGTCAATGACAAAACCATCGATCAGGTCGGGACGATTATCGATGAAACCAAAGATATCATCAAGGTCAACGGGACCGTCGTCACACCGGTCGTTAAAAAGTATTACATCCTTCTGAACAAACCCAAAGGCGTGCTAACCACTCTGCATGATCCCTTCCGCCGCAAAACCGTGGCGCACTTTCTCCGCAAGGCGCCGGCGCGCGTCTATCCGGTGGGCCGGCTCGATGTCGACACCGAGGGAGTCCTGATCCTTACCAACGATGGTGACATGGCCTATCGGCTGGCACATCCCAAATACCAGATTCCGAAAGTATACGAAGCAATGGTCAAAGGTATTTTCCGGGATGATGATGCCGCCAGCATCGCGGGCGGCATCAAACTCGATGACGGACATATCGGCAAGGGAACAACCAAATTGTTGTCGGTCCGCAACAACACCTCGTGCGTCGAAATAACGCTCAACGAGGGGCACAAACATGAAGTCAAGCAACTGCTGAAAGCGGTCGGCCATCCGGTAATGGCGCTACGGCGAGTTTCCTTTGCCGGATTGCGTGCGGAGACACTGCGGGTCGGACGCTGGCGCTTCATCAACTATCATGAAATCCGCCATCTCAAGGATTTGGTTGGATTGTAATCCCGGCAAATTAAAAAGACCGCCCGGACGGGCGGCCTTTCTATATGAAAAAAGCAAGTGAGGTAGGTCTTCTTTATGACTGGTTGGCATCGATTTCGTATCGTTTGATCTTGTCGAACAGCGTTGTGTAATCGATTTTCAACACTTCGGCGCATTTGCGCTTGTTGCCGCGCACCTGGCTGAGAACGCGAAGGATGGCCGCGCGCTCCGCCTGACGCTGGGCATGGGAACCGATTTCCTTGAGACCGGCTCCCTCACGCAGTCTGATCTCACTCGTCGTCGACAGTCGAATCGCCATGTGATCCGGCGTGATTTTCTTGCCCTCGGCCAGAATAATGGACCGCTCAATGGTATTCTCCAGCTCGCGGACATTGCCCGGCCAGTGATATTTTTCCATGATGGCAACCGCTTCGCGCGAGAGTGATTTCAACGGCTTTTTCATGTCACGGCAGTACTTGGTGATAAAATACTCCGCCAGCGGTTTGACATCGCCGCGCCGCTCACGGAGCGGCGGGATCGTGATCGGAAACACCGACAACCGATAGTACAAATCCTCACGGAAGGCTTTCTTCTTGATCATCTCGTTGAGATCCATATTGGTGGCGGCAATCACCCGCACGTTGACCGACACCGGCTTGGTCCCGCCCAAACGTTCGAAACTTTTCTGTTGAAGGACACGCAGGAGTTTTGCCTGAAGCGAGATATCCATGTCACCGATCTCATCGAGAAAGATCGTTCCGCCCTCGGCGATTTCGAATTTACCCATTTTCCGCGCCACGGAACTCGTGAACGCTCCCTTCTCGGATCCGAATAATTCGTTTTCCAATAGCTCATGCGGGATGGCGGCGCAATTGATCGCCACATACGATTTATCGCGACGCGGCGACAGATTGTGAATGGCGCGCGCAAACAATTCTTTGCCGGTTCCGGACTCGCCCTGAAGCAGAACCGACGTATCCGACGCCGCCACTTTTTGCACCAGCCGTGACACCTCGACCATTTTATCATCCTGGCCGATAATCTCACTGAAACCGAGATTCTGTGCCAATTCCTCCCTGAGGAGGCTGTTCTCGGCAAGCAATCGGCGGTTTTCCAGAGCGCGTTCAATCAGCATGGAAAGGTGATCCGGATCGAACGGCTTGGTGATAAAATCAAAGGCGCCCTGCTTCATGGCGGACACGGCCGATTCCACCGTCCCATACGCCGTCATGATAATTACGGCCATGTCCTGATCGATATCCTTGAGACTGGACAGGACTTCCAGGCCGTCCATGTTCGGCATTTTCAGATCGGTCAGCACCAGATCGTAATTTTTCAGACGGGCCATATCAATTGCCTTTTTACCGTCCTCCACGGTATCCACCACATACCCGTCTTCCACCAGCGTCTGCGACAGCATGGTTCTCATCGAATCTTTATCGTCGACCACCAGAATACTCGGCATGTTTACTCCTTGAGTCACTGACGTTGTCTTGTCATCTTCGCCCAACTATGGCGGATTCACAATAGATTATCGGCCTAATCCAATAATCGTGCATATCAAAATTTGCACAATTTCCGGCGCAACAGCTTACCCGGCAAGCAATTGCCGCTGACCCGGTTATACGGCCGGATGCGTCTTAAAACGATGATGGTCTGGAGATTATTTGACTTCCACTTTGCGGCGGTAATCCAATCGTCTGGTCGAAACCTCACCGCAAATATTGAAATTATAGAAATAGAGTTTGTACTGCAATCCTACTCCCCGCTCGTTTTTTACCGACCAGGTATGTGCATACGAACCGGGAGCATACACCGAATCGATCAGGGTTCGTACCACCCGCTCCGGAGTCAGGCGAACATCAAGCATCACCCGGCAGGGTTCCTTGCCCGGTACGACAAAGCCGATGGTCAGGGTGTCGGGAGGATAGATATAATGCGCATAACGGGGATCAGCGTCGTTGACGACGCGATCAAGATCGACGGTCCGTTCAGGCGGACCGGTATAGGTCGCGGTATTGTCGTTCCCGCGCCAGAAGCACCCGGCCGCGCACAGGATGATCAGTGTGGTTATCGTGATGACAGACACTGTTCTCATAATATTCATGTATACACATATCGGCGCCGTGACACAAGAACTAAAAGGAAAAAACTGAAACGCCTGCGAAGTGCTCAGGGTCGGCAGTTGCGGCAGGGAGTATACCCCTGAGTCAATGCCTCCTCGCGCGTTTCAAAACGAATCAATTCGGATCGGGGACGACTTCTAACCGCCTTGCAGTCGGGGCGATGAAAACGCAGACTACCCGTCGCGGCCAGATAATACGGTTCCGGCGTTCGTGGAATCGACCAGATGCCGATTTTCTCCGACAGCGCCTCGGCCTGCGCTGTCTGCAGACGCCGTCCCGGTGAGTCGTCGTCGATCTCATCAGGAAACACATACACATTGGCCAGACCCCGACGAACAAGAACCTCATTGACCAGCAGAGTATCGACAAAAAGGTACCCCAGCATTCGCCCGTAGGCGTCCCGTCGTCGCAACGAAAACATTACCCGCACCGTCTTGCCCATGACCAGGGCCGAAGTCAACGCCGTCGCGGAATCATAAAATGGTTCACCCCGCTCCGGACAATCGATTCCCAGCAATCGCAACTGCTCGCCGCCCGGTAATTCCACCGTGTCGCCATCGATCACACCAACCACCTGAAAGCGATCATCGGGACGGATATCCCGATCAATATCACCAACGATACGCACCAACAACAGCAGGACGATGAAAAACGGGACCAGAAATATGGGCCGTTTGATGTTCATTATCGCACACCTTTCCGGTAATATGTACTATGAATCCCATCCGCGCAACTATCTTGGAGAGATTTTTCCCGGCATCTCTATCCGTCCGTAGTCCAACAGATTATCGCCAAAACCGCGCCCGAAGAGGCTTCAGAGGCGATCCCCCCTCGTTTTTTTCTCTTGACAATTTCGTATCTGATGCTATTATGCATTCAGCGTGTGTATATGTTAGTTGGTCGCCGTGTCTCCGAGAGCCACTTTTTTTCCTATCACGGTGAACATCTACAAATGATTGCTTCTCTTACTTCGGACTGCTAAGGGAACAAACCCCAGTACGGGTTTTCCGGAGTGTCTGCAAAATCATCCGGTTGATAACCGGTAGTTATGACACGGACGGTGGCGATGACAATCCGGCACCATCCCGGTCGGTCCGACAGGTTTATCACCTCATTTCTCATACTGATGACAACAATGATAACTGACAATTATGTACAGGAGGTGAACTCATATTAGCCAATTAGGCGATTAATAAGAGCTCAGAAGTTATGAAAATTCGACAACACAACATTTCGGAGTTGAATCGGCAATCGCTTGCCGGTTGTCATTTGATTCCTTACTCCAATAGGAATGATTTTGAACCTGTTAACCGGGGCATATGCTCACATTTCCCTGGACATAAGTGGGTCGTGAGAATGGGCCGCATGGCCGCCGCCCTGACGATACCCGGGCACATCAGGCGTGAATGGTGTCCACCGGTATCCGATCCGCGCGGTTTGGTTCGTTTTCCGGCTTCGGTTGGCTCGTTTGCCTCTATTCCTAATTTTAAGGAGGAAATAAATGTTGCTTAACAAAAAGCTGATAATAGCAGTACTTACTTTAGGGTTGTTGTTGACCCTGGGGGGTGCGGCTTTTAGTGACGATGGTAACAAACGGTCGACGGCTTCCACCATGGATCGCTACGAAACCTTCAATCCGAATGCTCCCCGTGTGAATGATATCGGGACAAGGCAGGCCACCCGACAGATTGAGGCCTTTAATCGGCCCATGCCGGCGTGTGCTCTGGCGACCCCGATGACGGTGCTTCCTCCGGATTACTACTGCACGTTCATCGATCCCTCCGGCGGCTCTTCGGCATACTACTGGACACTGCCAGACCCGGATTATCCGATTGACTTGTACCTTCAAAAGGTCGCTCCTGATGAAGGCTACAACTGCTCGCTGTTAACGGTGTGCATCGGAGTTCTTGCCAATTATACGACCGGGTCACCGGACATGTGGGTCCTGTTGTATGACGAGAGTCTTGTGCCGATCGATTCCGTATTGGTGCCGAACAGCCAATTACCGGCGTCCGGTGCGGGCTATGTATGTGCCGATTTTTCGACACTGAACGGCGGCGGCCCCTATGTCTTTTCGGACGGCGAGCCGTTCTGGATTGGCTTGGGTGTCGCCCAGAATGATATCGGAGATACCCTGGCCTTCTTGTCCTCCGGTGTCGTTGATGATGACGTCATCTACACCTTCTTAATGGGCGGCAGTTGGTACAACTGGACAGCCCCCCTGTATTTCCTGTTTGCCGCTGATGTGTGCTACGGCCGCATTCCCTATTCGGAATGCTATCGTCAGGAATACGATCAGGGCCTGGGCTACTATTGGGATCAGCCGAACGCCTACGGTGATGATTACTTCAGCATGCGCTTCACCGTCAACGGTCCGGAAACATTGATGGCCGTCGGTGTCGCCATGTTCAGTAACCCGGCTTACTTCGAACCGGTCGGGACTCCCGATCTGGACGTGTTTGTCTGGGGTGACGATGGATTCGGTTTCCCGGATACCACTGATGTAATCTTCCAGACCACCATTCCGTTCGCGAGTCTGGTGTTCTACCCTGATTACAATCATATCGACCTGTCCACCCTGAATATCGTGCTCAACGGGCGTGATTTCCATGTGGGCTGGTCGACCAATGACATTACCGGCGGTGTCCTCGCCGGCTGTTCCGACGACGGCGCTGAGGGAACCGGCCGCAGTACGGTCCTGACGACTTCCGGCTGGGGCTCGGTCCTCAACGTCTGGGGTGTCGACGCCAACATGAAGATCTATGCGGATCTGTGCAGAGACGAGTTCTCGGAATGCCGCAATATTTCCTATTACGGCGGTCCGAGTGCGGTGTTCTATGCCCCTGATCGGTATGGAGATGTCGCGTTCGCGGTGAGATCGACCCCGTTCGGTGAAGGGTGCCGACTGGAGAAATTCTGGTTCGTTACTCACTATCCGGGCACTCAAGTCGATCCGCCGTGGAATCATTATTCCGAAAACGCCCAGGCTCAGGTATACGATGCCGATCCGGCGGATGATAATCTGCCTGGCGACCTTCTGGGAACAATCGACATCGCTCCCGGCGACCTGTATATCGCCCCGGGGTACTACACCTGGAACAGTGCCAATTTCAGTGATCAGAATATCCGTTTCGACGGTGACATCTGGACCGGCATTGAATCGTTCGCCACGGATACCCTCAACAGCTATGTGTTCCTGCACGATGCGTGGGATTCCAATCCGCAGCGTCGTTCCGCGAACTTCTGGGGAATCTGGGCGTATATCGAGGATGACTGGGGTGCCGACGCCAATATCATGATGGACATTGACGTCTGTTGCGTCCCGATCCCCGAAATTGCCTGCGCACAGGGTGAAGACTGGCCGACCTATGCGGTCAACTTTGCCCGCACCAACCATTCGCTGAACTCCATCGGCGACGCCCGTTGCAACCTGACCAAGACCTGGGAGGCGACGCTGGGCGCGGCGATGAGTTATGCGTCTCCGCTTATTTACAAGGATACGGTCGTCGGTATCTGGCTCGATCGCGTGGTTGCGCTCGACGTCAACACCGGCACGACGTACTGGCAGCGGGTAGCAGGCGATTATGGTGGTTTTGTGTTGGCCTCCGGTATGATCGGAACCCCGACCATATACAACTTCGACGATTACGGCGTGAATGAAACCTACGTCTTTGTCGGAGGCGGTGGCGCGCGCGCCATGACGGCGTTCGACCTGGCGACCGGTGACACGGTATGGTCACGCGGCTTCTTTGTCCACGGAACCAACACCTTCAGTTACAGTATTACGGTCATTCTTGACATCGAAGGTGTGCCGTACCTGTATTACGCGTCGGATGACGGTGATTTGTATGCGGTGAACGCCCTTACCGGCGCTCAGCTCTGGACGGTTAACGTTGGCGGCAACATCAGCAGAGGTATTTGTACCGACGGCGAATTGTTGTATGTCGGTCGCGATCAAAACGTCACCTACGGCGACGTTTTGGCGATCAATCCCGCCACCGGCGCTACCGTCTGGTCGTTGTATGACGTCAACGGCGGTCTGTTGGGCGGAACCGTCGTTCCGGCCAAGGATTATCCCGGCAATGAAAGATTCACCGGCGGTATATCCTATGACGCGCTGACCGACCAGATTTTTGCTCCGGGGTATTACGATCATGCCGACGCCAGTAGTCCAGTTCAGGATGGAGGCGTTATCTATGCCCTCAATGCCGGCAACGGCGTTGCCAACTGGATCAACCTGTGCAATGGTGATGGTGACGGCCAGGCGGCACCGGCAATCGATGCCTCCAACGTTATTACCATTGGCTGGAACCCGTGGCTTGACAGCGGCCAGCGTCGCGGACCGATCGCGTTCAACAAACTGACCGGCGATGAAGTGTGGGCCAACACCACCGAACAGCCCGGCATTTTCGAAGCGGGCGGCCTCAGTGATGGTGGCGTGAACACCACGGCCAACTACAACTACCATATGGACGGCGCTTTCAGTTGCGAAACGGAAGCGGCGGACATTTATTTCGCGTTGAGCAAGGAAAACTTCCTGAACTTCTTCAACGCCGACAATGGGGAACAAATCATGCATCGTCGCTTTGAAACGGTTTACTACGGTCACCGTTGGCAGCCGATCATTGGCGACGGTCATGTCCTTGTCAACCATCGCAATCTGTTGGTTTGTCTGACCAATCAGGTTGATCGTCCCCGGTTGAGCATTAACGGGTACAATCTCACGGTTCCGGTCGAATTCGGTGGCACTGCCAGCGAAAATATCACCTACGAAGGTGTTCTCGAGAACCAGGGTTGCGCCCCGCTCACCATCACCAATATTTATATTGATGAGGAGTCCAACGGGACGATTCCGGAAGATATCATCGCCTGTGCCGTCAATCCGGATCTCACCAATAACATGCAGGCGAAAATCGACAAGATGAGCAGTAAGGTTCCGCATCTCATGTCGTCCGTCAGTGATCTCGCCGAGATCACCATGGATAACATGCGGTTGTCCCGGAATCTGGCGACCTATGCGCCGCCGAGCTGGTTCAACTATGTTGTTTCGCCCACCCCCGGTGCGGTAATCAATCCTGGATCTCCGGCTGTGGACATCGTGCTGAATATCGATGCCTCCCAGATCACCAGGGGAGTGCACACCTTCTATGCCTATATCGAGTCCGACGATCCGGACTATTTCCTCAACCATGCCTATATGGATAACCCGAGTGATTTCGGCATCCCCGAGATCAAACTGAACATCCAGGGCGGTTGTCTGATGGATCATACCATCATCGAATTTGGCGACATAACCGGCGGCAATGAAAACAGTGCCAGAATCTTCAATACCGGTAAACTCGCCGATAAGGACATGAAAGGCAATTTGCTCATTGACGGCGATGATGAATCCGTCTGGCAGGGCGGCGTGATTTTTGGTATTTCCAAGTATCGCATGGCCTGGCATTCCGGTAACTGGGAAGGTGAAACCTGGGAGTGGCGCTCGCTACTTCCGGATATCCTCTGTGGTACCGAAGGCGAATGCGAGATGCAGCACGAAGTCAATGCTCTGCTCGGTTACATGTCCACTGATAATGGCGCCAGTTATGATCCGGTCTACGGCGAAGTGGTAACCTACTCGTTTGTCGACTCGGTCAGCAACTTCTATGACACGCTCACTGATCCGAACAAGTGGAACTGGATCTTTGAGAGTGACAACGGCTTCGCTCCGCCGTACGATGACACCCTGACAATGGGCTTTAAGGTCTGTGCCAAGGCGATCGGTGCGTACGACGTTCCGGAACTGGAGAACTTCGTGATTTACCGCTACGCTATGTCCAGCCGGTATGGTGCGTCCTATCCGGGCCTCTATGTCGGTTTCTTCATGGACTATGACGTTCTGCCGAACAACAAGGCCAACGTTGTGGGCTATGATGCGGATCATTCCGTGGCGTTCTGCTATGACTGCCTTACCGGTGATCGCGGCTTCGGCGTCGTCAAGGTGCCGTTCGGCGGTTGCTACGAGCCATTGCTCAACGCCAGAACGTTGACCGCCAGACAGGCGATGTGGAACGATTCCTCCATCTGGCTCGACTCCGTGTACGCCTGGATGACCCAGTATGATTATCAGCTGGTACATCAGCCCGGTATCATCCCCTGCAACGCGGATGCGGATGATCGTGATGCTTTCATCACCTTCGGAAATTATCCGCTGAACGCGGATGCCGAGGATTCGACCATCATTGCGTACGCGCAGTTCGCAGAACTTGGAATGACTGATCCGTCCGATCCCGCAAACTACTTTGATTTGGCCAACATGATCAACAAGTGGTGCGGTTTCGGTCGTGGCGATGTCAACAATGACGGAGCCATTAACCTGGTGGATATTATCTACCTGGCCAACTATATCAACGGCGGCGATGGTCCGTTCCCGTTCGAATACCTTGGCGATGTAAACAATGACGGCGACATCGACAACCTCGACGTTACCTATTTGATCGCCTTCTACTTCAACGGCGGACCGGATCCGCTGGGTGGCTGGACGCTCTAAAAAGCGACCATCACACCAGATTCATGGAGCAGGGCAATTGCCCTGCTCTTTTTTTATCCGTTCGATTATCAACTATCCCGTTGCAATCCCGAACCAAATGCCCTTATATAGCGTTAAATACCGAAACGACGACGCGCACGGTGAATGCCGGAAAGAAATGACATGAAACCGACCGATCAAACGGCACAATCGATATACTACCAACTGGCCGACCAGTTCGAAATCTCCGCCATCTATACTCATAACGACCGTCTGATCTTTCGCGCCCGCCCCTACCGGGAACTGGACCTGGCCATCGCCACCGTGCAAAAACGCCTGAAAAGTTCCGGATTCGGACAGCAGGTCAAAGAGGATGATCACGGTTTGCTGATCAGTGTCTGGGAGCTTCCCTGGCATAAACGTATCCCGCGTCTGAATATCATTCTCTTTCTGGCGACCCTGGTGACCGTGTATTTTTCCCCATTCTTCTGGAATAACTCCTTCGATTTTCTCACTATCCCCGGCATTTTCGGCAACATGACCGAATTCACGGTCGCGTTAATGAGTATTCTGCTGTTCCATGAGTTCGGGCATTATCTGGCGGGACGGCGGCGCGGCGTGCTAATGTCATTGCCGTATTTTATTCCCGCCCCCAATATAGCGGGGACATTCGGCGCGATAATCAAATCCCGCTCGCCGTTTACCAACCGTCGCGATCTGATCGAGGTCGGTGCGGCCGGACCGATCGCCGGTTTCGTGGTGGCAATTATCGCCCTGGTTATCGGCCTGCAGTCATCTCAGGTGGTCGCCATTGACGGCAACGCCGTTACTTTCGGAGATTCGCTGATAGTCCGGTTTCTGGCCTGGCTGGTTCTCGGACCGCTTCCCGAGGGATTTGATTACGTTCTCACCCCCGCGGCCATGGCCGGGTGGTTCGGGCTGTTTGTCACCATGATAAATCTACTGCCGCTGGGGCAGCTTGACGGGGGACATATTCTCTATGGTCTGATCGGGCGGCATCAACACAAACTTGGCCTGCCGATGCTGGCTGTCATGATCGCGCTGGGATTCTGGTGGCCCGGATGGTGGATTTTCGGGGCGCTGGTGTTTCTGTTCGGGATTAAACACCCGCCGACTGGTAACGATGCCAAGCCGCTTCCGCGCTCGGCTCAGATACTGGGCATTCTTGCCCTGATTGTGTTTATAATCTGCTTTATTCCGGTTCCGATCAAACTGTAGCGTTAAGCGGCGCCGGTGCGGGCATTTTTTCCGAATGCTCGACTCTCACCAATCCCCGCTCATTTGCCGAAACAAACAGATCAACCATGTGGGGATCGAACTGCGTTCCCCGGTGACAGACCAGTTCTTCGATCGCCAGTTCGGGCGCTCGCCCCTGACGATAGGGACGGTCCGATGTGATGGCATCGAACGTATCGGCTACCGCCAGCAGGCGGCCCTCCATCGGGATATCCTCTCCCTTCAACCCCTGCGGATATCCGGTGCCGTCATACCGTTCGTGGTGAGTTAAAATGTACGGAATGATCGGTTCGAGAAACGGCACGTCACTCAGAATTCTGGCGCCCAGTTCAGGATGTTGCTCCATGATTTTGCGTTCCTCGACTGTCAAAAATCCCGGTTTGTTGAGGACATTGTCGGGAATGCCGATTTTTCCGATGTCATGAAGCAGACAGCCGTTGCGCAACTGGTTCAGACGGGCGTCCGACCAGTTAAGCTGGCGTGCCAGCACTTCGGCATAATGATACACCCGATCGGTATGCCCGGCGGTGTAATGATCGCGCGCCTCGATGGCATTGGCCAGCGACGCGATCGTCTGCAGGTAGGAGTGCTGAAGATCCTGATGGAGATTGTTGGCCTCAATGGCCGACGCGGCCTTGGACGCCAACAGCGAAACCAGCCGTTTCTGACCGGTTGATATCTCCATAAAGCGATTATCGTAAATGACATTCAACAGGCCCAGAAGCATGCGCTTGGACACCAGCGGAAATGACACCAGTGTCCGATGGTACGGCGAGTCATTATCGTTCATTTCCTCGCTGATGAATTCCGGATGCAGGCTCGTCATGGTGCGCCGGCACTGCGGACTTTCGCCGTGCAAAAACGCTTCGACATCATTTCCCCCGGCTGTCCCGTAAATGGACTTGATCCGTCCCTCACCGGACATCGGGTCGAACAGCACGATCGACGCCGCTTTGGCGGGAAGCTCCCGGACCGCCGATTTGGCAATAAGATTCAATAACGATTTCAACTGCACGCCGTCGGCCATGGCTTCGGCGATTTTCATCAATTCCACCTGACTGCGCAGTTCGACATTTTCGCGCTTGATCCGCTGATGTTCCAGACCGCGCATGATGGTCGCCTTCAAGTCCTCGAGCTTGAACGGCTTGACCAGGTAGTCATACCCCCCCTTCCGCAATACCGAGATGGCCGTCTTGACCGTCGGATATCCGGTCATCAAGATAACCACCGCATCGGGATGATTCTTGAGAGTGGTCTCAAGAATCTCGACACCCGAATAATCGCCCATCACCAGATCGGTCAGAACCAGATCAACGTTATTCTTGGAAATATGCGTCGCCGCCTCGACCGGATCGGTAAACTGGTGAACTCGACAATCGTCAAAACAATCGAGCGTTTCGATGATGATATTGCAGATGTAGATTTCGTCATCGATTACAACGATGTCTTTCATAGTATCACCTTCTGCGTAAGTACGAAACCTCTCACTTCACCCCCAAAGACACATTCTCAACCCTGTCCTGAATATCGGTATTTGGCTTGAAGCCGTAAGGGGGTAAAAGGCAAATGTATCAAAATTGGCCGAACTGTGGGGAGCTTCCTATGAGCGGTGGAACAACTCCGCGGCATGGTAGGAGGAACGAACCAATGGTCCGGAGAATACGTGGGCAATTCCCGCCCGGCGGGCGTTTTCGGCCAGAGAATCGAACTCATCGGGATGATAATACCTTACGATCGGATGATGGAGTTTTGAGGGCGCCAGATACTGTCCGATTGTGAGCATCCCGACTCCGGCAATATGCAAATCATGAAACACCTGTTCCAACTCGTTGACCGTCTCTCCCAGGCCAACCATCAGGCCGGATTTGACCATCATCCCGCCATGTTGCGCCGCACTATGTAAAACCATCAGGGAACGATCATAATCCGCCGCCGGCCGCACCGCTGGATACAGACGCGAGACGGTTTCCACGTTGTGATTGAACACTTCCGGCGCGGCCCGGAACACCGCATTCAGGGCGTCCGTATCACCCTGAAAATCCGGGGTCAACACCTCGATGGTCACATCGCGCCCCAGATCCCGAATCGCCTTGATCACGCGGACAAAATGTCCCGCGCCGCCGTCGGGAAGATCATCCCGGGTCACCGAGGTAATCACGGCATGCCGGAGTTTGAGAATCGCCACCGTTTCCGCCACGTTCGCCGGTTCCCGGTCGTCCAGCGCACCCAGATCGCCACTGGCGACATTGCAAAACCGGCAGTTGCGACTGCAGTTGGGCCCCATGATCAAAAAGGTCGCGGTCCCTTGCGAGAAGCATTCCCCGCGATTGGGGCAATTGGCTTCCTGGCAGACCGTATGCAGTCCGTGTTCCTTCAAAAGCGACTGAACTTTGAGATATCCGGCGTCGGCGCAGGCGCGAACTTTCAGCCATGACGGTTTGATCGAAGTATCAGACAAGGGGTTTTTGGTCATTTCTCACCTGTTCATTTTTTGCACACCCGCCGTTAAATTGGCGTAATCAAACGGTTTCGGAAACGTCGGACATCAAGTTATTAAAAATACGCTCGATATCAAGAGAAAGAGAATTTTTTTTGCGAAAAGGAGTTTTGCATGCCGGGCAGGAAACTCGCGTTTATCGTCGTATGCGTGCTCTTGGCCGCATCGGCTTTCGCGGCATCGTCCAAACACAACGCCGCCGCGTTCAAACCAACTCAGATGCCCATTATACAGACTTTGCAGGACTATCCCCGGCTGATCACCGGCGACACTTGCACCGTCGCACATCATCAGGAATTGATGTATTTCATCCAGAGCTGGGTTGTTGGCAGTGAATTATACAAAGCCTACCAGGATCCGGAACAGACCTGCACCAACCCCTATCCGTTTTCCGTTGAGGAAATTCATATCGCTCTGCATATCCATCAGGCCTGTGAAATAACCGTGTCGGTCGACGTGGAAACAGCGGATAATACTGACCCCTCCTGTCCCTTTCCCGGTGCACTACTGTCCATTTCTCAGTCCTATGCCCTGAGTGTTCCCGATTCGGGATTATATTTGGTAAGTATTCCGCTGGATTCGGCCGCGGTCGTGGACGAACCGTATTTTGCCGGGTTTTATATCGACGCTCTCGCTACGGGAGTCACGATTGATCTGATTACCGACGAGTATCCGGTGCTGTGCACCGGTTATAACATTTGGGATGAAGCCGTCGGTTACATTGACGTAAACGACAATACCTATTTTAGCTTTCCCGGTCGCATGGTGTTATTTTCTTCCGGAACCACCGGTGGGGGCGGCGGCGGGGATGATCATCCCGAACCGTCGATCACTTTGCTGACGCCGCAGGCAAACAACCTGATACTGGGCGATGCGGTTATCTGGGGCGCGGAAACATCGGGAAGCGGCATTATCGATTATGTCATATTCGACTACAAGGGCACCGGCGGATGGACGCAGATCACCTACGATTACGACGCCTCCCGCCCGCTTCGCAACGGCGTCGATCCGGCCGGAAGCGGGACCGGATTCAGCACTCCCTGGAATTATACGTCGCTGACCGAGGGGACCTATCGTCTGAAAGCCACCGTGTTCGACACTCTCTGGCGCACCGGCGCCGATTCCATCCAGGTATATGTCGATCCGACGCCACCGTCAATGACCTTCGCTGATCTGGCATTTTTCGATAAAATCCACACGCCGTACACCCTGACGATGCTGTCGCCGGATGAAAACATCACCGAAGTCGTCTTTGAACGCAAGGACGCATCCATAACCTATGATCAGTCGCTGCTCACTCTCAATCAGGCCGCCTACGGCGGCGGAGCCGATGGTGACTATTACTGCGGCCCGGTGGCCGCGGCCATCGCGATCAAATACTGGTATGATCAGGGATACAGTTATCTCATGCGCGAGGGAGCATCGGTTCTGCCGATCGACACCGTCGTGGAACGACTGGCCCAATTCATGCAAACCCGTGAAAACGACGGAACCTATGACGAGCAATTCCTGCTGGGATTAAGTCAGTACATTCTGGCGCACGGCAATGAAATCGACATTGCTGTTTATCGCGACCCGGATTACGCGCTGTTTCGCACCCTGTTTCAGGAACGTGAACAAAGCGTGATTCTGGCGCTTTCCGGCACCCCCGGTTTGTATTTGACCACCGCCGGTGTCTCCGGAACACCTGATGCTCTGGGGCAGTGCGCAATTACCGTATCAGATCCGATCAGCGGTCAACTGCTCGGCACCACCATGCGTGACGGTGGTGACCGCGCCGAAGTGTATTACGGTGGAGACTGGCATCCCGTCGATTTGATCATCACGCTGGAGGGTGACGGCCACTCTGTCACGCGGTACACCATCGGCGCCGACAATACCTCCGGTGACTGGTCGATGGAATGGACCGACACCGCACTGGATCAGGATTCGCTTTACTTCATCACGGCTACCGCAACCGATGCAACCGGGCATTCGGCCACGGCGACGGTTTTGATACAGTACGACGCCACGTTTACCGCCGGGGATTACAACGGGGATGAACTGGTCAATCTCGGCGACGTCCTGTATCTGATCGAATACGTATTCAAGGACGGCCCTGCGCCCATAGGCGGAGCGGGACGTGCCGATGCCAACTGCGACAGCAATATCGATCTCAGTGACGTGATCTACGTGATCAAGCATATTTACGGGAATGCACCGCAACCCTGTTATTGAGTATTTGTAAAAACAGGCGGATACGACAGGGAGCCGGAGAAACGGCTCCCTGTTTTTTATTTGCGGGCAAGCGCGGCCTGTGCGGCGCGTTCCGCCACTTCCGGCGAGATTTCGCATATTTCCATGATTTTATCCACCGCTTCATCAAGATAAGCCAGCCACTCTTTATCCGGATAGCGTTGGACCAGATCGTCGGTGACATCGTCGGCGATGGCGGCGATATAGGTGGCATAGCGGCGGCGCCGCTCGATTTCCAGAAGCGGCAACAGGTAGCGTTTGGCCAGCACTGAAATCACCGCCATAAACACGGCACCGAATCCCCCCAGCCAGTCAATCAGATTATCCGAAAACAAACCGGCCAGCATACCTCCTCCTGTCAAATCAGCCAGATGTAACATTGCATGGTCTCCTCTTTACCAGGTTAACAGCCAATAGCTTTGATTCGGCACGGTCACCCGTTCCCGCAGAACCGTCCCGTTGGCAAGCGTGATAGTAATTTCATAGTGTGACGTATCCGGAACAAGAACCGAGGACGGCATCAGATCGAGTGCGAAATAGCCGAACTCGTCGGTAGTCGTGGAGCGTTCCAACGGTGTGATAATGGCACTCGTGTACCGTGAAACGCCAACCGGCAATCGCGCCGCCACGACCGCGTCAACCTCCGGTTTTCCGGTGATATCATAAAGAAATCCGTACACCCGACACAGCACCGGACTGGCTGGTGCACCGGGATCGAAGGCGGTCCCGTATACGGTATCAATTCCCGTCCCGGCAACCGACAGCGTGTCGCAACCGGCAAACGTGTACCCGGGCGCAAACGCAATCAGCACCACCGTGTCGGCATCCAGATGAAAACGGCACTGCCCCCGATCATCCCCGACACCATGAGCCAAAAGCGTGCTTTGATCCGGCGGCCGCACCGTCATCCGCACCCCGGGGATCGGTTGATCCAAAAGACTATCATACGCGATCACGGTTCGAAGATACATTCCCCCTCCCGTGCCAACCGCACTGACTTCGGCATCAAGATGCCGCCCGAATGATCCTGTGCCGGTGTGGTTTTTCTGCGGTGTATTCCAAACCCAGCGGGCAATCGACGCGGAATCGCCACTCCCCCCGGTTTCGGTGCGATTGGAGTCAACTGATCCCCCGGTGATTTCCCGCGTAGTATAGGTCCAGATATTCTCGGCACTTAAACCGGATGCGGCGCCCTGTGAGGAATCGAAGTACGATGCCGTAAACAACCGGGCATGGAATGTCGAGTCGGCGTAATTGGCGGAATCGAAACGCGCGTTAAAATCCCTTCCGCTCGAAGCAAAGATGTTAACGCCATCGGATTTGTGTGACAGAATAAACAAACCGTCGCCGCCCTCGCCGCCGCTCATAATTTCCATGCCCCGACCGGTGCCCATTACCCCATCGCATTCCACCCGCAGTCCCGGCGCATTGCCATAGGCGGTAATATGCGCGCCGTAACCGCCGCTATAGCCGCTTCGAATCTCCACTCCCGGCCCGGTGCCGTATCCCAGTGCCGCCAGGGCAGTATCGCCGTTGATGGTTCCGCGCAGGTGAAGTCCCCGCAGGCGCAGAATCGAATCGGTCGATGTGAACCGCACGTTGCCGACCCAGTCATCCTGCGATTGCAGGCTGTCCAGCGCCGCCAGCAACGAATCGATCACCAGATGCAGACTGTCGACCGCTTTCCGGGCAAAGCTGGCGGAATCAAGTGAACTTTCCAGCGGGGCATTGACCACCTGAAATGTTCCCATATAGGTCGACAGCAATTCGGCGGAAGTGTTATCATCGACCGTCAGGATATAGGTATACACGCCGTTGACCGGGGCATTGCCGTCCAGCACCGCGACCCGCTCGGTATAGATATACGAACAGCCACCATTGAAGTCCTCCCAGTCGCACCCGGTGATACTCGTGTCATCATACGCCAGTGAATCCCTGTACGCGACACTCCCCCCCGGATAAAACACCACGATGTACACCGAATCCCCCGCACTCAGGTCGACCGCATTGCCGACCGAATCGAGCACCATGAAGGGAATGGACAGCGTATCCCGCGCCGCGGCGTTGGTGACAATCACGCTTCCCCGACCGATACCCGTCATCAATAGCATCGCCAGAAACACCGCAAGAACTACCCGTTTCATTGCCCCTCCTCTTTTTGATATGGCATAACCTGCGACCAGATCGCCGACGAATCATCCGCGGTGATGAAGACCCGGCCGGATAACAGACGACGGCGGCGCAACGGTGGTCCTGACGGCTCCGGCGATCCGGGCGTGTAGGAAATGTACAATTCAGGGCGGCGGCTTTCGTTGGTCGCCTCGCGGGAGTTGACTGTGGTGCTGTACGACGCCTGAATCAGCAGACCGTAATTGTCACCATCCACCCAGCCTTGCACTATCGCCGTGAGTCCGCCCTCGGAACCGGACGCAATGAACACATCGCTGTCATAGGTATCCGGCGTGACGGTCGACGTGTCGCACCAGGAACCGGTGCAGGAGTCGAAATCCCCGCCGCCGGACATCCAGGCCACGCCGGATTGCGCGGAATCCCATGACACCTCAGTCTCGGCAAAAGCCCGGGTCAAGGGTGCGATATACAGGTACTCCCCGGCGACATTGGCATGCACGTTCAAGGTCAGTTCCGCCGAATCGATCGTTCCGCTGATACCGGACAGATCGAAACACATCAGGGAATTGCGATGGTTGTCGATTGCCAGAACCGCCGAAGCACCGTAATTGGTGGTCGATGCCCAATGGTACACATAGGCATCGGCCATATTGTCGTAGCCAAGCATTACTTCCGCCGCCGAAACGGTCGAGAACCACCCGACCGCAATCATCAGGCATACCAGAATGCCGGGGATCTCACTTTTTGCTATCGCATTCATGGCATCACATCTCACTTTTTTTCGATTTGGCCTTGTGGTCGTTTTCGGTTTTGCCCGGAAGTTCCCTTTTACGCAGGCTGTCGATCATATTCCAGAAATCCTGTTCGGATTTTCCTGCAACCGACAATTTGCGCTTTAATTCGATTACTTTCAAAAGATCACCCACTTTCGGTTGTTTTTCGTTTTTGGTTATGGCATCAAAGAGCAGGTTGCGCAAATCCTGAAGAATATCCAGATCACTCATTTGAGCGGTTGTTTTGACACTTGTATCGCCCATGTCACCATCCCATCTCGAATACAAACAAATCGACCGTTACCGGGCCGATCGCCGAGGGATCGCGGGCGATACGAAATCCATGGTCGGATTCCTCGCCGAGAACAAAAGCGCCGTGCACCGAACGAGGCCGAATCAACACGCGCGGCGAATTGATGCTTTCCGGCAGGTGATTGCCCCGCCAGTCGACCAGATCGGCAAAGACCACCTGCTGTTCGGCGCCGCCGATTGTCGACGATCCGAACAGCAGTCGCCCTTCGGACTCCACGTTTTCCACTCCGAGATAAAACACCTCGGCGTCGTTTTCCAGCCCCCAGACCGTAAAATCGGGAACGACCCAGAGTCGTCGCCCCCGCAAGTATGCCAGTGATTGCATGTCGTCACCCGCTTTCTAAGAGCGCACCGGCGGTTTAAGCCGGGTCGCGCTTTTGCGTAAGGTCTTCATTAACGCCTCATAATCACGGCGATAATTCTCGGCCAGCGATAACCATGCCGTGGTGTGTTGCGCCGCCGATCCGGTTCCGTCCGAAACGAATCCCGCCGCCGCCCGGCACACCAGCGACACCGCCAGAAACGTGGTCGCGGTCTGCAAGGTTTGATCGTTGCCGAGTCGCAATGCCTGGTCGATCTGGCTGTCGATAATGGCATCCGCTTCAGCCACCGCCGCGGAGATGATCTCATCCTCTTCGCCCGTTAATGCTGACTGAAAATCCGCCAGTACCGACTGGTCGGATTGAATCGCACTCCCGGACAGCCGTCGTACCCGACCGGAGTTGTAGTCGACCTGGTAATCGGTCCCTTCGACATAGGGGACATGATAGAAATACCAGATCACCACGTTACCGTCCGGCGGAATAGCTCCGTCCGAGAGACGCGTCAGGACGCCTCGCCCGACATCGATGCAGTAATCGACATTCTCCACATACACCGTGCCGAGTGAGGAATCCGACGCCACCGCCACCGATGACCGCACCAGACGGGAATGCGACAAGGCCATGGCCGTTTCATCGAAACCGATCTCTTCATGAGTGGGAAGCACACTGCGAACCGCCTTGATAATCAGGCTGTTCGAACGAATACCTCGTCCCGGAAGCGTTTTCCAGTCCAGACCGGACAAAACCAGCGGGTAGTCCTCGTAGGTTCCGGCGACGGCATCATCGATGCGTATGTGGCGTTTGACCAGATTGGTATTGGTATATGACATCTTATTGCTCCATCAGTACCAGCGCCTCGGCATTGGGCACGGAGGTGATCTGTGTGCCGACCGGCGCCGTCGTGAACGATGCTGATACCGCGATCCGAATCCAGTACAACCGCCGGTTGTTCACCGGGCACGGTTGCCAGTCCGACGGGAGGGATTGATAGTCGTCCCAGAGAAGCAGTTCCCGATTCGGGCTGTCCAGATGACACGCGCCTCCGCTTGGAGTGAAACTGACCCAGTCCTGACCGTTGAAATACTGCCAGAGCACCGTCCCCCCTACACCGGAACTCGCCAGCAGGATTTTCACATAGTGAAACGGACGGCCGTGCCCGATATACATCGCGTCGCCGACGTTCTGCACCATTGCCGATGATTCGCCATGACAGATGTCGCCGGAAACGCTGTCGCCTGCCGCCGACGTCAGATCGTCGTATGTTCCCGAAGCCGCATGGTAGCACAGCACGCCATCCAGCGCCACTTTGCCGTTATCGAGAACCAGAGGAGTACTGAAGCTGTCGGTCAGGCGTCGGCTGTACACCGCCTGACTCTGCCCTGAACCGAACTCACGCAGATAGGTGACATACGGCGTATTCTTGAAGTATGTGATCTGCGGGAAATCTCCGGCGACAGAATCGATTTCGACAATACCACTCCAACTGACTCCGTCGAATTCGCGGAACCGAATTGCATTGTCATCATATGCCACCCCAAGCTGACCGTTTCGCGAAATGGAAGCGTCGAAATTGTGATCCAGCGCCGTGCCCCCGGCCAGTTCGACCGCGCCATCCCAGACGCCTCCGTCCGCATGCCGTCGCCTGCAGGCCAGAACCGTCCCTCCCAGCGTATACAGGACATATAAGTACGAACCGAAAGTCAGGCATTTGGCATAGGCCGACGACGCTCCGGAAGTCAGTGTTTCACCGGCATCCGATGCCCCGACACCCCAGGAGACGCCGTTATCGGCGGATGATTTCACATTTAGATACGCCGATCCGGAAACTATCCGTGTCCACGCCACCCACAGGTGTCCCGATACATCCAGTGCCAGCGAGGGATAATAGTTGTCGTCGCTGCTGTATATCGTCCGCAATGTTTCCGCGGTCCAACCGCCGCCGGAAAACCCCAGACGCCGACAGACCAGGTCATGGGTGCTGTTCAGCGTATACACGCAGAACACATGACCGGTATTGTCCATCACGGCGTCGAACGTGAAATCCGCGCAATCGGAGAGTATCACCGACGGTGTACTCCAGACCGTATAGGGGAAATCGGCATAACTCAGTTTGATTTCCGACGACGACGTTTGCATCAAAATCACCATCCGTCCCGCGTGCGGGCCGGTCGTAACCTTGAACACGTTGATCCCCGGACTGATTCCAGCCTTGAAGGCCGCCGTGCTGTTTGTTAAATATGTACGCATGGTTATAGTGCCGGCCCGGCGATTTGCCGGGCCGATTCCTTGTTTAGGTGTGCACCGTATCGAGTACGACCGATGCTTCCCGGATTACTTTGGCGTACGCCACCGCTTCGGAGATGACCGCTTCTTCGAACCGTTGTTCGATGATCTTGTCATACTCGACCATCAGCGGTTGCGTAACCACTTCCTCGATCGCGAAGCGCGCATCCAGCCCGATCACCAGGTCGGCGGGGGTGTCGTCGCATCGCACCAGTGTGGCGCCCAGCGGGCTGAACAACTCGCCCTTGTTCTGAAACCGGAATCCCGCCAGTGGATCCTTGAATTCATCGAGGGTCAGGATCGTTTTCAGATTGCCGACGTCGCAGATCAGGGTGTTCAGCTCGAACGGCGCGAATTCCGCCCAGAGTGAGATCAAATCGTCATAGGCCAGCGTCCCCGACGATGCCGAGTTGATTTTCTCGGCGGCGTTGTCGTTGCCGTCGCCGTTGATCAGGCAATCGACCACCAGCGCGATTTTGTCGGTCTGCAGGCGAAACCCGATGTACCATAACAGCACCCGGAACTGCGCGGTGGTGCGGTACCGAAGCGCCTTGTAACTCGCTTTCAATCCCAGACCGTACTCCGGAACATTGATGCTGTGGTTCTGTTCGGTCACCAGTAATTGCGGAATTTCGCTTCCCTCGCCGATCGGCCGCAGAGACAGTCTCGCGGCGGGCGACGTGTCGATATGGAACGGCGTGTAGCGATTGGTGGCGACCGTCGTGGTGGCGGCGATCAACGCCGATAGCTCCGGCCGCATCGCCTGCCCCTTTTTGATTTCCCGCATGATAAATTCCGGCATCAGACTCGGGGCCTTATGGTAAAACAGCTCCACCGTAGTCGGATGTTTGCCGCCCAGACGGATTCCCGCCAGCGCCAGCTGGCGTTCGAACGCATCGAGCGGGCAGTTCGACGGGGTCGGGTCGTACTCCTCGGTTTCGAGAAGTTCGCTCAGCGTCAGGCCGCGCGTTTCGGCCTCAAGGTACATATCGCGATCGACCTTGATTTCGCCACTGCGCGACAAATCGACCGGCCCCGAAATTTCACGCTCCGCCAGGTCGCGTGACTGTCGCTGGAATGCGGGCATGTGCATAAACGTCATCATATCCATAACGGTTCTCCTCAGTTTAGCAGGATGGTGCAATCAGTGGTGCCGTTGACTTCCAGCACCGTTCCCCGTGCAATCGTTCCGCCGGCGGGATCGTCCCCGGTCAAAGCCGGAGCCTGTTTGACCGTACCGCCGACGCCCCCGACTACCCGGTTGCCGATTTCGGGATACGTCGTGGTAATGGGCAAGCGGCAAACCCCGCCGATCTGCACCGTCGCCAGGCGTTCGCCGTTGTCGGCATCGGTCAAACTCAATGCCATCAGCCGCCCCAATACCTGCGAACCGTTGGTGCACGGTCCGACTTCATAATCACCCGTCAGGGTGACCGCCGCACCGATATCGGCGTCCGTGAGATCGTCGCTGTCGGCGGTCTGATGAATCGCAAACGTCGCCGTCAGCGGGGCTATCATGTCCAGATTTTGTTCTCGAATCGCCATTCCCTTTTTCCTTTCGTATGGTTCATTTCACGACCGGGGGATTCCCCGCATGGTCAGGGGGCGCGACACCCCGCACGGTTACAACTTGTGTTCTTGCCAGCTGTTTATGCCGTTTTCATATTGTGCCCGGGCATATGTGAAACTGCCGGGGAAACACGTCCGGAACCGCGCCGCGGTCCGGGCATACAATGCAATCAACTGCGCGGCGTTCCACTCCTGCGTTACCCCGGCCAGCAAAGCCGCGGTTTCGGCGTCGCTGTCATCATGACGACACGCCAGCATGGCCTTGAGCATGCCAAGGATCCGATCGCGGTAGTCTTTCTTCATTAGCGCCAACTCAACCCGCAGAGCCGGGCTGTCACAGATCATCCGGCGCATGTCGTCAAGCGATATCGCCAACGCATCGAAATCAATCATTTCGAGGGTATCGCTTTTAAGACCGGTTATTACCTGCTCGAGGCTGGTCATAATTTGCGTTTCCGTATTCACTTTTTGTCTCCCTTGTTATCTGTCAGACAGGATTCAATCCGACTCAGCCGCGATTCGACCGTGGTCCGGAATTCATGAAAATCGTCCTTGTTGATCAACCCCTCGCTGATCATCACCTCCATCCGCGCCAAACGGCAGTCCAATGCCTCCACCAGAGCCGCTTCGGCCTTCTCCGCCAACTGCACCCGGATTCCGCCGATAGTGGTGAAATACGCCGCCGCCATCCCCAGCAAAACGACAATGAAATTCACCAGAGGTCGGCTTAACAGGTCATGCCATGCCATGGTGTTGTTTGCATCGTTCATAATAGCTCCGGTTTGTTTTGGGGATGGGTGGTCACAGACAGCAGGTATCGATGCCGACCATTGAGAATCATCGGCTGAATCCTGATCTTCCCCGCCAGGACTCCGGTTGCCGTACAACTGAATCCGTCCTGATGTGTACTTACTGACAGGAACTCTCCTTCACCGATACTCTCAACGATGGTGATTGCCCCGCTGTCGATTCGGTCGGCCGCGAAACATCGTCCCCTGTTCAGCAATTCCGCCGAATAGCTATGGATGAGAAAGCGATCACGGCTGTTGTCGGTCTGGACTTCCAGAATGACCTGTTTTCGATCATCGGTATACAGGGCATAGTGCATCTTTTTGTTATTCGGAATGTCCTCAAGAAGCAGGCTGATATCGTCGATTTGTTGATATGCACCATACCAATCGGAATAAACTCCACTGGTAATGGTAATATGATTGTCGACTGCCGCCACCGCACTGCACTCCATCTCCACCACGTCGCAACAGCCCACTGCATCAATTGGATGCACTGCCTCGACAGGTTTCATTGTCCCGTCAACCTGACAAAACATTAAGTCTGATTGCCGTTCATCATCACACGGTATCATAATTCCCGGGATAAGTTTGCGATGGGTCAAAAGAAACCGCCGGGGTGATTCCAGGTCATGAATTTCGATCCCGCGACGAGTGGTGGCCTTGGTCATTTCATCGCGCAGTTCCCCGCTTTTACAGACCCGCGATGGTATCATCAATGAGGTATCATCACCGAACAACGATTCCAGCGCCGTCAGTCTCTCCCGTCCCGACTGTTGCCCCGGACTACTGCCATTGCGCTTGATCATATCGACGACTCTGATTTCCAGCCGTCGTACCGGTGACTTTCGACCATCCAGATACGCGGCAAGATCGGCGACTTTCTGCCGTTCCTTGCCACGATATCCGATCAGGCGGCAATCAAGCAGATAGTCACCATCGGGCCAATTCAGATTATTCAGAAAACCCGACAGACGCGAATTGGCCATTTCCGTCCCGACGGGATCATACACGTGCAATCCCTTTGAAGAATGGTGAATAAACAGCTCGGCCGCCTCATAGGCCGGCATAATGCGGACTTCCCCCTTTGTTGAAAGGCGACCGAGATACCAGAGACGGTACCTTGGCCGGATATTCGGCGGGACAGGGCGTTCATGACTTTGCCCGGCTGTGCTCTTGGTGAAAAACAGATCGCCGGTCACCGAGGTATTCTCGACTGACCCGCGATACACCAGCGAAGTCTCCAGCACTTTTTCGATTTTTCGATAATTGAACGCGGCGGTGTGCCGCCCCGCCGGAGTATCGTACTCCACGAACGGCCGATGCGGGCACTCGCGAATGTCCCGGCCGCAGATCGTACACTCCGGAAACGAGAAAATAAAGCTGATCGAGCATTCCTTATAAATGCCGCCGTCGATATTCCGGCACAATTCCGCGCCGTGCGTGCTTGCCTTCAGCCAGTAGAAATACACCTTGATCCAGTTGGCGCCGTCGCGGGTGACTTTTTCCGCGTGGAAATTGCGTGCAATCGGAAGACTGTCCTTGCGGTGCCCGATCAGCACCGGCGCATCAATGAGAAGCGACAGCAAACCATCGTGCTCGTCGACCGGGAAACAGCCGCCATAACTGTTGACGTGATCGGAGACGATATACATGGCCCGGATGTACACGTCGTCTTCCCCGATCGGTTCGGGGGGGTTGATATTGGTATTCAGCCGTTCGATTAACTCGCCGATTCGCGATTGATCGCATTCGACCAGTGATGCCGTCAATTTGCCTATTAAAGTTTCCATTTTACCTCCGTTACTAATGCGGCGAAGACAACATTACCATCGAGTTACCATCGTTTTTGCAGACCAAATACGCAAACGGATGCAATTCCGGGCGATCGACGACAATGCCCTCAAACAATCGAATCCCTGCATCACATTGCGGCACAATACTATACGGATCCGCCCCGCTTTGATTGCGGTACGGCACATCGCTTGCTCGTCTCTCTTGCGAAGATTTCTAATTGACGAGGATTACGATGGTTGTTTACAAAGCACGACGAAAAGCGACGATGTTCAAGTGGATCCTGGCCGGAGCCATCTTTGTTGCCTCTCTTTGTATCACATTCAACGATGTCTACGGTGCCGGTTTCTGATTTTCCCATTGATACGGTACGTCATTAACAATACTATTTATACTCTGCCGAATCGTGGCGCGATTGTCGGACGATCCGGCTGATGCAACGGCCATAGCGCCAGCGCCAGTGCCATCAGGGCATCGCACCGGTTGTTGTCATCCCACCGTGCCGCGCGAAGCTCGTCCTCCAGCGACCATACCCGTCCGCCTTCGTCCGGCAATTCCCAGCGGCAATACTTGATCTTCTCCATACTGTGAAACAATTCCACATTGGTCAGTAGTTGCGCTTTGGATTTGGGCGTGAATATCACCTCAGTCGGATTCAGATCGGACAACTGCGACACGAGCACATCGCCCAGACCGGTGGCATCGATTTGCAATCGGCCCGGGTACATCCGCTGTTGACGGCGTATCCGTTCCAGCACGATATTCCAGTCGAATTTGCGAAGGCGCACCAGCTCCACCACATAGCAGATACCGTCCACCACCGCGACCGTAATTCCCACCGTGGCGGTTTCCTTGCGCGCCAAATCCCACCCGGTCAGATAGTACACCTGCCGCGATGAATCGAACGCGGCCTTGATCTCTTCCGGCGATTTTATCAATGCCGCGTCGATATATTTCCCGGGAATAACCTCGCCGCCGGAATCGACAAACTGCCCCATGATATTCTGCGCCACCCGCTTGTCGGTGAGATATTTGACCTGACAGTCAAGATACTCCCGCGAAATATGCACGTTCTCGCGCGAATCACCGGAATGCACATAGGCCGCATCGCCGCGGTCGCGCAACTCCAGCATCTTGCGATAAAACCAGTTGCGACCGTTTGGCGTGGACACCAGATCGAGCCTGCCGCAGCGGTCCGCCAGACGCATCTTGACCACTTCGTTGACCACATATTCGGCCTCGGGATCGAACGCGATCTCATCATATACGAACAGGTCGTAATCATTACCGAGTAAATATTCCCCGCGACGCTGGGTGGAGCGGGCGTCGATAATCGCACCGTTGCCGAGGACCAGACGCGGATACGGCGTGACCGTGTGCTTCTTGATCAAACCCTGAACGCGGCAGGAATCATTCAGGATACGTACGACCGTATTGAAAATGATTCTGGCCTGATCCAGCGTGATACTGGCGGTGACAATATGATATTTCCCCGACCTGTCATAGCGCAGATCACGCATGCGAAACAGCGCATGGTGAATAATTTTGATGGCCTCCGCAAATGATTTCCCCCAGCGGTTACCGGTCACCAGCAGGTTTTCCGGCCGATACGACTCTCTCAACCAGGTTGCCTGCCCGGGATGCGGCACAATATCGAGAAATGTCTCGGCAAAATACGGAATATCGCGAATCGCCCGCCGCCAGTCTGCCAATTGCAATAAGGATTCTATAACAGCTCACCGGCCTTTTGTGAAGCCGTCTTTCGATCGATCAACCCGTTCGAGTATAACTTAATAAGATTGTCGATATCCGCCTGGCGCAGTTGTGATTGTTCAGTCGCAAGATATGTCAGGCTGTTGTCGAACCCATACCGACATCGCCCCGAATATCCCCGCAAAGCCAGCTCGACATTGCCGATCCATTCCAGAAACCGCGCAACCTGACGTTGAACCGATTGCACCTGGCGCATCACCAGATCGTATTTGAACTTGGCCCAGTTCTGAATGGCTGAATAGGTGAATCCCAGCATGAACGGCGACAAATTGGTCCCGGCGCAGATTTCCTCGACCATCGCCCGATGCGACAGCGACCAGGAATTGCTGACTGTTCGCGCGCTGTCGGGGCCGATATGGTCGATTGTCACGTTGTCCCAGGTGACCGGATTGTCCTCCGGTTCGCATCCCTTGACCATCCGCACGGTCTGGTCGAAATACTCGTTGATCCGTGTGATATAGGCGTCGTCCGATTCCCCGGATAGTTTCTCCGGCGGCGTGATTTTAACATGCAGGCGATGATACCCGGCATTGTGCATGGTGCGCCGCATATCATCGATCAACTGCTGTTCGATATGTGCGACAAAGGGAATCGTCCGCAGGATAGACTTCCCCAGCCCGGATTTGAGATCGGTGTTCAATCCCAGATAATAGAAATCATCTGAATCAAGCGGCATTTTGCCGCTTTCCGTCTGCAAAACCAGCTTCGTGCCGGTTTTGGTCGAAACAACCGCCAGATGCGCCGGATCAATCGGTGAGAATCGATCGACGCCGCTCATGTCGGGCAGGACCTGCAGAAATCCGGCAAACGCTCCATCGGTGAACAAGCCGTCGCACAACGTCGGCAGAAACGATTCCAACCCGCCGTTGCGATGATGCCGCGACGGATCAAGACGCAGACTCATGCGATCCAGAGTCTTCAATGCCCCGCTTTTTTCTTCCTCCGCATGGCAATCAAGGATCTCATACCTCCCCGGTGCCGCGGTCAGACGACTCCAGGTCCAGATACAGGATCCCAATAGCGGGATGGAATCCCGTAAAAACCGATACAGGTCAATTGCAAAACGGTTTTGATATTCAGTTCCATTATACCAGCCGAACTGCCGGCCTGCTTTTTGGGCGCCTGATTGATATCGTGACAATCGTGTCCCGTTTTCAAACGGTTTGACAAACGCCATTGATTTCTGTCGATCCAAATGTTTTTCTGTCATGTTCAGACCTCCTTTTACTAATCAACCGAACTGAAATCACCATCGATTTTGTATTGATTTTGCGGATTGGAATATGGTCGGAGGGGCTTTCTGTAAGCAATTTATTATGAATAAGTTAAAGTTTTTCACGCATTTTATGCAGAGAGTTGCACACTAAGCCCGTCAAGCGGCCATTCGGCGTGTCTCACAGTCTCATAACACACTGCCATTCAACATTTTAAAATACTGCTTAAAACGGCATTCAAATGGCATTGTTATTGCTTCTTTTTTGAGCAAAGAGTACGAATACCTATTTTAGGAAAGAGAGCTGCAATGAAAAAGGTTTTCCTGCTGACAGTCATCATGAGCATGCTGGTGTTTTCTTCCAGTTTTGCCTTCTCATGGGGTATGTATGATTTTGGCGATGACGCCTTCGATCACAACAATAACTGGAGCCCCATCGATTACAGCCAGTTTTATAGCAGAATGGATCCCAATGTCCCCTCACCGGGCAATCTCGGTGAAACCGGCGAGAAATTCGACCTTGAAGGTCTGCACTTCGCCATGGAGGGTTCCACCGCCCATGTCGCTTTAACCAACTCCTTCGGACTGAGTGCCTATTCCACCGCCTGGAAACAACATTATGACCTGGGTGACATTTTCTTCAGCTTCGATAATTCCAGCAAGATGTACGCCATCAGCATGCAGGATTTCGGGCTGTATGAAGTCACCGGATATCAGGGTCTGGAGAATATTCCGGGAAGCTATTATGGCAACGACTATGTCCGCAATACGGTCGGGGCGTATAAAATGACTTCGGGGATTAAGCTTGCCGATGATATCGGTATGATGACCTTCTGGGATGACCTTGAAGCCGATCCGATGTATGGCGGAAGCGGCGACACTTACGTATTTGAATTTGCCTTCGATATGGGCCAGCTGTCCGACTTCAACGGCGCCGGCACAGTTTCATTTCACAATACTCTTGGTTGTGGCAATGACCTGATCGATGAGAAATTTACCGTGGTTCCCGAACCGACCACATTACTCCTGCTTGGCATGGGAATGCTGGGCATGGGCGTTTATCGTCGCATAAGACGTTAGCACAAAACTACTTGTAAATGATTAAAAGCCGGGTGGCAGCTCTCCCGGCTTTTTTTATACCAGCAATTCCTTGACACTTCCCCCCTTTTTTATCATCTTGCCGCAGACGGTCACCTCACCATTGAATAATGGAAGCCGATAATAAAACCGGCCAGAAAAAGCAGTTAACATTCCGTTAAGGATATATACATGAAGAAATTATTCCTGATTGTCGGGCTTGTCGCCCTGATTATTGCTGGTGGATGTTCCAAAGATTCCGCCATCCAGCATCGATACCACGCCGAAAAGCTGTTCCATGAGGCCGAAGCGAAACTGAAGAAAGCATCGATCCAGGCCGCAAGCCAGGATTCTGCCCTTCGCGACGAAATCAAAGCCGGGTATCTGAAAACGATTGCCTATTGCTGGCAAAATCTCGATTCGGTGCCTGGGGAAGCCTATCCGAATGACCGGCGTGAATTGGAAACGATCGCATTCAGCTCCGTGGAACGGCTCAGCCGGTTTTATTTCGCCGAAAAGAAATACGATTCGGCGGGATTGCTTATCGATCAACTGCTGACACTGACCCAGCTGGACGGAACGCCGCTTTTACGGACACGACTCAATCAGGCCCATGTCAATATGATGCAGGGCAAGCCGGTCAACACCATCAATATCTATCACAGCCTGCTGATCAGATTCTACCCGCCGGTGAACAATGACAATCAGATTATTATGGACGTGATAAACCTGCCGCTCGATGTTATTGCCATTTGTCGGGAATTACAAAACGACAGCCTGCTGACCGCGGAAAAGATCTCAGCCAAAGATTATTATGAACGGCTGATTGATGAGTGGCCGAATTCCGCGCTGGCAACGGTTGCCCACGGCAATCTGGCTCGGCTGTATGCCGATGAGAAAAACTACTCGGCCGCCATTACGCATCTCCGGGAAGTCAAAGACAGCATCGGCGGGACCGACGCTGAAGCCCGTCTTTTGATCGCGAACCTGACCGCAGGCGGTCTGAAAGACTACCCTTCGGCAATGGTTATTTATGATGAATTAATCACCGAAACCACCGATACGTTGATCCGCCCGCATATCCTGATGCAAAAGGCGGTCGCACTCTATGACAGCAAACACTACGTGGAATGCCGGGCGACAATCAATCTGATCAGGGATGAACACGAAAGCTATTTCGCCAGGAATTCCGCTCCACAGAAATATCTCGCCCTCGCATTCGACAAAGAAGGAGACTGGGAACGCGCCGAAACCGAGTATTTGCGATTAATCGATCAGTATGCCACCTCCGAGGACGCATTCAACGCCTATCTGGTGGTCGCCGAACACTATGAAAAAACCGGCAATGATAAACTGACCGACCTGTGGTATAATCGGGCCAACGATTTTTACACGCGCATGGCTTCCACCTATGCCGGGACTTCCGTTGAGCCATCAGCAATTGCATTCACCGCCGACGTCGCCCGGCGCAGGGGCCAATGGCAGCAAGCCGCCGATATCCTGGTCGGCCTGTATGAACGATTCCCGGAAACCGAGATCGGGCGGAAGGCGATTATCAATGCCGCCGGTGTCTACACTCAGAAACTGAACAATAAATCCAGGGGGGATTCCCTGCTGCAGATCCTGCAAAATTCTCTCGTTGGGCAACAAGGGGATAAAAATATTGGATCGAATACCGATGAATAGTAGTAAAACCTGTAAAACCAACAAGGATGGAGGAAAAATGGGCACCAAGAAACCGGTTCTTTTATTATTCGGAGTTCTCGTGCTGATGGCCGGCAGTGTGGCCGCTCAGGTTGACGAATTCGGCAAAACCGACACCATTTATGCCGAGCCGTATAAAATCGATGCCAACAACTGGGGCATTAATGTCTCATTATTCAATGATGAAGATATCGTCGGCATTTCCGTACCGTTGAAATTCACTTCCGGCAAAAACCGCCTCGTGGCCGATTCCACGATTTTCAAGGGTGGACGCGCCGAACATTTCCGCGTTAAATTCGCCCGCGCCGACACCGCCATCCAAAGCGTGACGATCGGATTGATCGCCGATGTCGGCGTTTCGGTCCCCCCGATTCAAGCCGGCAAGGGACGCATCGCCACCATTTTCGTTTCATCACTGGATGACAAGGAAATCGGTGCACTGACAGTTGACACCACAACCACCGTTCCAGGCAACACCCTGCAGATGGTCAGCCCTCCGGTGAATGAAATCGTGCCGGTATTTGTAATTAAGAAGGAAGAGAAGAAAGACCAATAACGACTCCGGTATACCCGAACAAACAAGACGGCCGGATGCAAATTCATCCGGCCGCTTTTTTATTCGTGCGTATAGCGTGTCCGCAGAGTTGTCTGGCGTTTTCTGATCACATACTCCTTGAGTTTTTCCAACAACTCCGGTGTCAACCGCTCTTTTATAAAGAACTCCTTGTACAATACCTTCTCATCGAGCTTGAAACACTCCTCAAGCCCGGCTTCCCGCGCCAACAGCGACAAATCCATATAGGCGTCTTCGTCAGCGGTCTTCGACGGAAACGCTTCGTTCTCCGACAGACTGACTTTCACATCGCCTTTCGTCGATGCCAGCGAGAGAATGTCAGCCTCCTCACACAGGCGGACAATATCATCCTTAAGCGCTTTCAACTCCGCGTCCAATTGCTTTTTCTGTTCATTGAGTGTCAGGTATCGGTCGGCCAATTCCTTTGCCACCTCCGCGTCGAATTCCACCTCGTCGTTGCCCTCCAGCGCCAGCCGGTGCCGTTTGGCCGGACAGAGCGCGAAATACACGCACCAGTTGCATAGGTTCGATTCCCTGGGGGGAAAATGATCATCCCGCTCCGCCTGCTCGATTTCAAGGATCCGCTGATATGCCCGGTATCTGATCTCCTCGAGTGTGTCAACATCCATCTCAGTGGTCATTTCCAATCCCTGCCGGATGAAAATCTGTTTGATCGCGATGCGGTTGAAATCCGGCCAGAGATATTGCACCCCGAGCTGATAAATCCCCATTTGATCGTCATCGTCGAACTGTTGCTGAGTGGGAATCGACGCGCCGGTTTTATAGTCGATAATCTCGATCACACCGTCAGGTCGACGGGTCAAACGGTCCACCTTGCAGTTCATCATAAACCGTCCGGCCGAATCGAGCGGAAAACTGAACAGCTTCTCCAATGCCAGAATATCCCCCTCGTCGAACGGGGCGTATTGACCATAGTATTTCAGCAAACCGTCATGCCCGACCTTGATATAGTCTTCGACACCCAGCGTTTCCCGGGTCACCTTGATATAATCGCGGTCGGGACCTTCCCAAAGACGATGGTAAAAGGCCAGCATGTCGTCGCGGTTCTGGAGGCGACCGTTCATTTTCATGTTGTAGAGATTCTCCAGCGTGCGGTGCACCGCGCTGCCGAGAAACGCCTCCACACTGACCGGTTTTTCGACCACCGCCTTGTCGATATACTGAAACTGATACTGGCGCGGGCAGGCATCATACGTTCCGAGTCGGGATATGCTGTAAGACCGGGGCATAGCCAACCTCCTTTACGTTTCCATGAACATAACATGCCCGCCAATCGAACGCAATCACATAAAAAAACCGGCCCGAAGGCCGGTATCGTTGGGAACTCATCTATCGAGAAAGATGTTTTTTACGGAAGCTTGAAATTGGCACCGACGGAAATGCTGTAATACTTGACCGTGTCATAATCGGTATCAATCCAGTTCTGGCGGTATTCCGCCGTGAGAGAAACCGGGAATGCCGGGATGTCGACATCGACACCGCCGATCAGGTGATATCCCAAACGGTTGTCGGAACCGGGAATCACGATACCGTTTTCCTCGAGCGACAGCGACTGCGGCACCGAATAATCGAAACCGATATTGTGGTTGGTAATACCGGCGCCGGCGAACGGCGAGATAATCTTCATCTTGATCGGATACAGCGCGGTGGCGCTCAGCGCAAAATCGTGCTGATCCAGGTCGAACCGCTCGGTGCCGTAACCGATCGACTCGCTCTTCCACATATATTCACCCGAGACGACCAGATTGATAATCGGCAGACTCGAAATCTTGATCTGGCCACCGACCAGATTCATATCATTGTCTTCGACCTCCGGTGCGGTGAAGACCTCGTCATTGTACGACGCCAACCCGCCTTTGATACCGATTGAAATGCCGGACAATGCGAATGACGGCGCGGCCAATGCCAGCAAAAACAGGGTAATAAAAAACTTCTTCACGGGGACCTCCTTGTTTTTAATGGTATCGGCCAAACCGCCGCCGGAATTTACTGTAAATACCTCTCCAAATGGCCTGTTCAATATTCGCACATGTTTGCCGATTCGGGGTGGCGGATACGGGTCGCGTCAAGCCGCCGCATTTTTCTCAAGATTGGAGTTGACAAATCCGTATCATGTGAGTAATTTCTTTCGCCCTGATTAAGAGGGGAATGAACATAAAACCAGGCCGAATTGTTATTGAAATAACAGACTACTCATATACGGGTTTCCGGCAAAAGCAATCACCACATACTGTGCAACCGTCGACGCCAGCAAGGCGTGGTCGGCCTATTGGGGAAAGGATATACCTTGGCAACCAAGGGTAAAACCGAGCAACGACGCTTTCGTACCAAAAGTTATATCGCGTTTTATAATCATGAGCAGTGCCATGTCAATATCTCCGGCAATTATGACTATATGGAACTGCCGTATTATCTTTCGCAGGATTTGGAAAATGACGGCAAAACTGTCCGTCCCACCTGTAAGGAAATGCTCGATGCGTATATCACTCCACTGGCTCTGGAAAAAGCCCGTTTGGCGGGAATTCCGGCTCCGGAGTTCTATCTCACCAACAGCTATTTCGAACCCCCGGTGGTTATCGACTCCATCAATCCCTTCATGATTCGAAGCCGGGTCGTACACAAGAACGGAATGGAAAAATCCGTGGCGAAATCGCTGACCAGAAATTTCAAATACGCCATGTGTTGTCAGGAGATTCCTCCCGAAGGCGAGGTAAAATACTTCCGTTCGGTTCTGGGATGGACAACCTCATCGCGATATCGCGCCATTGCGGCGGATATCTGGAATACGTTCCACATCCCCCTGGCAAGAATCAGGGTTATTGTCACGCCTGATGAACGTATCCTGTTCAGCGATATTTCCAAATTGCCGCTCGAAAAACTCACGAAAAGAGAGATGGCGTTCCTTCAGGAGCAGATAACATGGGAAGAATAGGCGTCTTTATCGAACGGTATACCATTACCCGCTCCGAAGAAATGGGAGCATTGATGCGGTTCAGTCAAGCCGCCCGCCGATTGGGGCATGATGTCGATTATCTTTTCCGGCCCGATATCTATAAGATCCCGCATTACAACGGCTTGTTCATCCGGGCATTAACCGATCCGCTGAACACCTCGTATATTGCCGCGCGGCATGCTGAATTGAACGGAATTCGGGTCATCGATGATCCGGAATCCATCTATATCTGTTGTGACAAAGTCAACATGTACCGACACCTGATGAACGCCGGGGTTCCAATTCCGGAATCCCTCGTCCTGCATGAAGCGGACTTAACCCGGAGACATGCGGAGGAGCTCTTTGCCCGTCTGGGTCAGCCGATGGTACTTAAGGCTCCCAACAGCAGTTTCTCGCTCTACGTGGACAAAGTCGCGACACCCGCCGAATATATTAAAATCGGCACCCGCTACCTGCGACGTGCCGACCGTCTGATCGCCCAACGCTTTATTAAATCACAGTTTGACTGGCGCGTCGGCATTCTGGGAGGCGAGGTGCTCTATGTCTGCCAGTACCTGTTCCCACGAAAGAACTGGAAAATCGTCGCCTACGGTGAAAACGGCAGAGTCTTTGAAGGACCGATAAAGACTTTCTATGTCGACCAGGTAGACCCCAAACTGCTTGAGACCGCTCTGGCCGCGGCCGCCGCAATCGGTAAGGGCCTGTACGGAATCGATTTGAAGCAGGCCGGCAATGATTATGTGGTTATTGAAGTCAACGACAACCCCACCATCGCCGCCGGTCTGGAAGACAAAAAAGCTCCACATGTGTACGAACGCATTATCCGCTACCTGATGGGGGAATGGGGATAAAGCATGTCGTCGACAGTCACTATTCGTCCCGCAACAACCGCTGATCTGGACGCCCTGATGGCGCTGGAAGAAAACGCCTTCCCGACTGACCGTTTCACCCGTCGTCAATATGTCTACCTTCTCACCCGTGCCAACGCCGATGTCCTGCTGGCGGAAATCAAACACAAAATCGGCGGCAATGCCATCATGCTGTGGCGTCGAAAATCCACGACGGGGCGGCTGTACACCATCGCCACCGATCCCTCCCTGCAGGGACGAGGTATCGGGACTCTTCTACTCGGCAAATGTGAAGAGATCGCGCATAAACGGCGATGCAAGCGAATCGTACTGGAAGTTCGCGAGAACAACCATGGGGCGATCGGTTTTTATCGCCGTCATGGTTATGCCGTTGAGAAACGACTTCCCGGTTACTATGGCGACGACATCGACGGCCTTAGCATGGCCAAAACCCTCTTACCGCTTCGCATCACGCCCATTCATCTGAAAGTCCCCTATTATGCCCAGACACTGGAATTCACCTGCGGGTCGGCCTGCATTATGATGGCCATGAAATATTTCTCGCCGGATCTGAAACTCAACCGCCTCCTGGAATACAATCTCTGGAAAGAATCCACCCTGATTTTCATGACTTCCGGTATCGGAGGGATCGGGCCGTTCGGGCTGGCCTACACCGCCCGGATACGTAACTATCGAACCCGTCTCATTGTCTCGCGCGATTACAGCCCGTTCTTGAGTTCCACCCGTCTCGAATACAAGCGCAAGGTAATAGAACTGATTCACGACGATCTCAAAGATAAGGCCATTCAGGCGGGAGTGGACGTATCATATCGCAATTTCACCTTTGAGGATATCGCCGAACAAATGGCCGACGGGTATCTGCCCATCGTCCTGATCAGCACCTACCATCTTCACGGTGACCGTGTTCCGCATTGGGTGGTTATGACCGGGTTCGATGCCGACTCGGTATATGTGCATGATCCGTTTGCCCAGGAGTATGAAGACAACACCGACCTGGCCCGCAATATCAAAATACCGCTGGAGATGTTTCGTCGGATGCGACGTTACGGCAAGAATAAATTCAAAAGCGTGCTTTTTGTCGGCCCGAAAGACAAGTCATAAAAACCGGACCAACGACATTATCGATTTTTGCCAATCCTCCCGACCAGTTCGGCTTTGTATTTCGATGGCGACGTTTTGGCGACGGCAATCTTTTCGCATCCATTGAACGAGGCAAATTTCCACAAACGATCGGTCAAGGCCGTATAAAAACGATCGGACGGCGTGAATCCCTCTTCGAAAAAGAAATTCGGAACAAGCAATGTTTTCTTTTTGCGGTCGGCTTTGGCATCGAATTTCGCGACAAACTCCTCACCCCATAGCACCGGGAGCACGAAATACCCGAATTTCCGCTTCGGCGCCGGGACAAAGCATTCCAGCGTGTAATCGAATCCGAACAACTCCCGAAGACGATCCCGCTGAATTACCATATTATCGAACGGCGACAGGATATGCAGATGCGGGACCTTTTGCCGCAATTTGCCCGCCGATGCCATCGTCTCCGGCAAAGCATAGTAAGCTTTGCCGTTGCCGGGTTTAAGATCAACTGCCACAAGGTCGCCGTCGGCCAGCATCTCATCAATTACCACATTAAGATTTGACGTTTCACCATTGTGAAAATAGAAACGGATTTCCCTTGTTTGTGCGATTCCCAGCCCCTGCAGGACGCGCCGAATCCGAAAGCGTACCAGTTCGTTTTCATCGGGATACGTGGTGTCGATATCCGATGGTAATACCCGCTCGGTCAGATCGTACGCCCGTTCGAATCTCCGTCGCTCAGTAATCATTAATTCTCCGCGCCAGAATAACAGCTCCAATGCGATTTTCTCCGACTTGGCATCCCACCACACCCCATGCTTTGCACCGGGACGTTTTTCAAAATCTTTGGCCCCCAGCGGCCCCTCGGTGCGAATCCTCTCCAAACATGGTTTCATCAGGTAACTGTATTTCTCCAGACGTGATTTGAACCACTTCGACGCGGGATCCTCGAACGATCTCATCCGGGGGAGAAAATACCGATAGTCTTTTATCGGCAAATACGCCAGCGCATGTCCCCAGTATTCGAAAATCCGTCGGTCGACCGCCTGTAGGTCATGAAGCATCTTCTGCGTATAGTCCTCTCGACGGGTATAAAGCGTGTGATGATGCGCACGCTCGATAACATTGATCGTGTCGATCTGCACATAGCCGAGTTTTTCGATAACTTGCGCGACCCCTTCTTTGCCTTTCGGCAGAGCGATGCGCCCGTCGAGTAGCTGGCAATGGATCGCGATTCGCCGCGCCTGTTGATTCGATATGATCATCCGATGCTTTCCGCTATGAGATTCTGTGGGTAAAATACATGAATTGCGGATTTCAACAATCACAAATTAATCAGAGAGGTGTTTTTGTTGCTCTTGGAACACATCAAAGACTATCTTGCGCCTTAATTCTTTCGTCAGCTTTATCCTGAGAGGAAAACCATGAACGCCTATGTTACATCCGATACCCTTGAAAGTAAAACCCACGTCTGGTTGAAGCGGATCGCGCCATTCAATCAACATGATCTGAAACTAAACGCCCCAAAATCCGCGCTGATGGTGATCGATATGCAGAATTTTTTCCTCGATCCGGACTCGCCCACATTCACTTGCGGCGGTCTGGCAATTCTGCCGAATGTTAAAAGACTCATCGCCGAATTCCGTAAAGCGAGACGTCCGGTAGTCTTCACCAAACACGTGCATCACCCCGATGGGTTCGACGCCGGTATTATGGGCTGGTGGTGGGAAGGGATGTGCCTTGAGGGTTCGCCCGAAAGCGAGATTCGTCCGGAGCTGAATCCCGAACCCCATGAGAAAGTAATCAGCAAACATCGCTATTCTTCGTTTTACAATACCGATCTGGAGACTATCCTGCGCTGTCTTAAAGTCGAGGATATTGTCATAGCCGGTATCATGACCAACATGTGTTGCGAATCGACCGCCCGCGACGCGTATTACCGCGACTACCGCGTCTTCTTCCCCGCCGACGCCACCGGCTCGATCAACGAGGAGATGCATGTTGCCAGCCTGCTGAATCTGGCCTTCGGATTCGCGCATATTACCACGGCCGAGGAAATAATCCGTCAGGTCAATCCGTAAAATGGGTTTGTTTTGTCACGAGGTTCGTTTCGCAAAATCCCGATCATGTCATTGCGTTGGCACCCCGCCGCCTGTTCGGGATCGCAGGGTCGTTTCGAAACAGAAAAAAACACCGAATTATTCGTGTATGTTATTGTCGACATTGGCATTATTCCGTTTTTTCAAATGGGTTTGTTTTGTCGCCAGACTGTTTTTTCTGTCCTCTTCAATTTGGGTTCGTTTCCCTTTTTTTTATATATCGATAGTAACATCGTAGCAAAATTGCATGACAATTTCTCCCCACCGCGAGCGGCAGGGGCCGCATACGGCGGGGCACCACGTGTTGGCGGCGCAATGCGCTTTCCGGAGACAGGTATAGACAGTCCTCATTCTACCAAACGGGGGGATTTCGCGTTTACCATCGGATTGATAGGGATTTTGTGAAGAAGAAAGAAATGGCATTGGCGGTCGATCCGAAAATCGACCGATCACACGTGGGGGCGTGTTTAGGACGCGGGAACGTGTTTAAGACGCGGGAACGTGTTTTATTTGTAGATAAAACCCATCTTGGGGCTTGAGACTATTCTCTGAAACTTTATCTTTTATTTAACGTATTTTACGATAAACATAAAAGATTTATTGTTTTATATGGTATTTTCTATATATATAAGATATGGCAATTCAAATAAATCTGGATTTGATACTGGTAAAAAAGAAGATGTCGCTAACTGAACTTGCGGCGCGGATCGACATCTCGATTACCAACCTGTCACTATTGAAAACCGGCAAAGTCAAGGGGATGCGATTCAGCACCCTTGAGGCAATCTGCCGTGAGCTGGACTGCCAGCCGGGAGATATTCTGGAATACACGCCGGATTTTATTTAGTGACGGCGGATTGTGGAAATGGTGAGCGCAGTAACCTGAGAGGTAACCATGGAACAAAATAAGTATGCAATAGCCGGGTGGATGGCAATTGTTCAGGCGGTGTTGTTTCCGTTGAGTTTTATCGCCAATATTGTCGAAGAGGGAATCGCAAAAGGGGTATTCGACATACATCGGCCCATTGTCGGGCCGGCGGATTTGTTAAGCCTTATTTTTATGGGAATCTCAATCTATACGCTTCTCCGGTTCCGTGCTCTATTAAATGAACGATATCAAAACCATGATCTCGACCTTTTGATTATGTTTGCGGTCTGGTGGGTTGTCATTTTTCATCTGGCAGGCATGGGACTCGGGATTCTGGCCATGATATTCTGGCCGATCGATGAAGTTATTTTCCTGATTGCGTATATCGGATTCATGGCCACCGCAATGGTCACCTGCGGCATCATTGATATTCTCATCGCGGTGAAACTGATGAAGATTAAAGAATCGGTCGGGGAATATATCCGGGTATTCGGTTATATCACCCTGGTTGCGGGGATTTGTGAAATCACTGTCTTTCTGGCGCCGCTGGCCTTAATTCTGGTCCCGGTGACCGCCATTGTGCTGGCATTGATTTTCTTCCGCGACAAATACGAAGTGGAATTTGTATAACCTTTGTCCGGCATATTAAACCTATCATTTGTGGCATGAATAAGAAAAGCCCCGGAATTGATCGGGGCTTTTTTATAATGAATGATTTTCAATCGTGCCGTCTTATTGCGGACGCCAGGCGGCAATGTAATTCGCTTCGACATCGCCGGCCATGCCAAAATATCCCCCGGCAATCAACGTATTCTTATAGATGGCAAATGCATACACGTCGCCATCCATGCCCGTTCCAAGAGTTGCCCACGATGATCCATCCCAGGTCGCAATATGCGCGGCATCTTCCCCTCCGGCAGTGGCGAACCATCCCCCGGCAACCAGCATGTTTTTAAACACAATCAGATCCAGCACCACACTGTTGACACCGTCTCCCAGCGGCGCCCATGAGGCACCGTTCCAGGCCGCAATATTACTGGTACCTGTTCCGCCGATTTCGGTAAATCCTCCTCCGGCGATTAATGAACTACCGTATACGAACATGGCATCGATGGTACCATTCGCTGTCGTTCCGAGCGGTATCCAGGTCGTGCCGTTCCAGGCCGCAACCCGATTTGCGCTGTATACGGTTTCATAAGTAAATCCACCGGCGGCGACCAGCATGTCGTTGTACACCGTGGGCGAACCCGGTGCAGTCTCAAAAAGCGCTCCGACCTGCGTCCAGGAGGACCCGTCCCAGGCGGCAATACCCCGCACTTCGGAAGCACCGGAATAACTGAAAGTCCCCACAGCAATGAGTTCGTCATCATAGACTGCCAAACCGTAGACCGGGTCATCGAGGCCCGATCCAAGCGCTGTCCATGAAGTTCCATCCCAGGCCGCGATATGTGCGGCGCCTCCCCCATCGGCGGTAGTGAATATTCCCCCGGCAATCAGCTTGCCGTCATATATCACGAGAGAGGTAACATTATTATTAAAGCCTCATCCCAGCGACGCCCAGGATGATCCGTTCCAGGCCGCTATATGCGAAGCACTTATTCCGCCGGCGAGGGTAAAATCGCCTCCGGCGATCAGTTTGCCGTCATACACCGTTAATGCTCCCACAATGCCATTCATTCCGGTTCCGAGCGCCGACCATCCCCACACCGCGGGTTCGGTGGGTTCATCATCGGAGCAACCGATCATGAGAACCCCAATGATAATCATGAAACACGCAGTGAAAAACACAGACAATCGGGCTATTCGCATGATACGCCTCCCAGTGTTAAATGATGTTGATGAAATAGACTTTCTCGATAAACGTATATCTGATGAAAATACCGAAATAACCACTGAAAAAGCAATGAGAATTTACCGGAAGTCACAACCACGGCCTGTATCTGACGTATTATAAACTTATACGTTCATTTTTAAAGGCCTGATCAGACAGGTGTTCTTACAACCGGAGATAGAACATGTTTCATACCATACCCCCCGATATACTGGAGAGAATGCGCTGGTTGAAGATTGAAGACTCCCGTGATCATTGCTATGCCGCAAGACCGGATGAACATACTCGGTCCTGATGAAAACAAAACCGATTGGAGAAGAACACATGCATAAATTCCTGCTGGATATTCCAACGCAATTCGAATCCGAACGGTTGTTGATGCGGTCGTATCGTGCCGGCGATGGACCTATGTATTATGCCGCGAGCCTGAGGAATGCCGACCATCTGGCGCGCTACGAATCGGATAACGTGATTCTGCAGATGAAAAACGAAGAGGACGCGGAGATCATGGTCAGGGATCTGGCGGCGGATTGGGTGGCCCGCCAGAGTTTTTTTATCGGGGCGTTCGACAAACAGGATGGGCGATTTATCGGACAGGTGTATGTCGGTCCGGTAAGCTGGAGTCTTCCGGAATTCCAGATCGGCTGTTTTGTCGATTGCCGACACGAAGGCAAGGGGTATATAACCGAAGCCGTGATGGCGACACTGGATTTTGTATTTCACCATCTGCAGGCTTATCGGGTATCCGCCGAATGCGATGAGACCAATGTCCGAAGTATCGCCCTTCTTGAGCGTTGCGGGATGATTCGCGAGGGTTTCGTGAGAGAAAACAAAAAAAACGCCGATGGATCATACACCGGAACCATGCACTACGGCATCCTGAGAAAAGAGTACGAACGGATGAAATCCTAAAAATGGCGATTGCGTCATTCAATTCGCCAATTCGTACAGTCGGTCGGTCAATTGAATTAAATCCGTGTACGTCCACTGGCCCAGATCGTTCACTTTCCTGCTGATTTCTCCGGAGATGGCTTTGATTCCCAGGTGCGCCCCGCTGATTGCGCCGGTCATTGCGCCGGTCGTGTCCACATCGCCGCCGACCCGTATCGCGGTCGAAATGGCATCCCAGTAATTTTCATGGTATTTCAAAAACGAATACAAACTCCAGAGAACCGATGGGATAACATACGGTGAGATTGTGCTCCACCCCGTCTGCTTGATATCCGGATTACCCGCTTTTGCGATTACCTTTGCCGCCTTATCGATTGGCAATATCACCCATTCATTCAGCATTCGCACTTCGTCGGCGAATCCCTGATGATACGGCTCCATCCATCCCGCCAGTGTGTCGACAAACGACTTCACATCGACAAACTCACTTTTAATGGCAATCGCCACGGCGCCCGCGATTGCAATCGATCCCGCCGAACAGCGCGGATCCTGATGGGTGATAAATCCCTGTTCGTGAGCCGACGCAATCATCTCATTGAGATTATTATGGAAAAACAACCCTATCGGCGCGGCCCGCATCGCGGTGCCGTTTCCCGCCGCGGGCGGAGGACATCCCGCTTCCCGCCATGTGCATCCATCGTTCAGCCGCATCGCCGCCGCATCGCAGGCCAATCCCCGCCCGATAATTCTATCGGTGTGGAATATCTCATTGATACGTGCCGCGTAGTCGTCCGGATTAAAATCACCGCATTCCACGAGACTGATCATCAATTCCCGCGCGAGTTGCGAATCATCGGTGTACTGTCCCTTGAATTCATCGAGCGATATTTTGCCGTCGTACCATTGCCTGCCCAGATGCATGATGAATTCATCGCAGGTATCGGCATCGGCCCCCTCAACCGGGAACCCGAGCGCATCACCGAGACACTGCCCGATCACACACCCCCGGAATTTGTCTTTGAGGTTGGGTTTCATAGATTATCTCATAAATTTATTGCGCTTATCCTGATAATAATACCCCTTTAATGAATGTTTGACTTTCTCAAGAACCATATAGGTTCTATCATCAACTACTCGCAAAAACACATCGACATCCAGGCTGTCAGGTAGCTTTTTAGGGAGTTTAAATGGCCCAATTCCAGTTACCGCATAACGATCATACGGTCTTGGGCAGGCCTCATTTGAATAGCCTTTATCGACTCTTAACACATGATATTCTTTTATTACAATACTGCCAGTATCACTGGTTTTTATGACGGCATTATCCAGAAACAAATGAGTATAACACAGACTACTGTCATGAACAAAATACGATACAACAATCATCCAATGTAATCCTTCTCTTCCCTGAAGGACATCGACCCCATAACTTCTATCGCTAATGCTGTCCCAAGTATTAAATGAGTAAGATATATGCCAATTGACTGGCCAGGCTACAAAGAACAACTATGACAAAACAAATGACTATTCCTGTCTTTCGTAACATAGCAAAATACCTTTCGGATTACCGTAGGTCGAAATCTCCCGCCCGAACAACGTGAGGAAGAGTGTTTCGACGAATATATAACGGCACAAAAAGATGTCGAAAGTCTACGACATTTCGACCTACATCCAATCGCAACTTTATTCTCCAAAACAGGCGGGTCATCGTGGGTCGAAATCTCCCGCCCGAACACCGTGAGGGAGGGTGTTTCGACGAATGCATTAAGAAAGATGTCGAAAGTCTACGACATTTCGACCTACATCAAATCGCAACATTATTCTCCAAAATCGCCGTCGAATGTTAATGTATCTTTCTTACCCCAATTGGGCGGATATAATCCGTTCTTCATAAATTCCGACAACGATGAATATTCATAATCCAAAGCATCTAAGACCAGATTATGTTTCACCGGATTATAATGAATATAATCTATATATCGATTAAAATCATTTTGGTCTCTTATAATATGATCCCAGTAGCGATTTTGCCAGACCCTTCCGGATTTCATACCAGCTTTTATTCGATAATTCTTTGAAAAAGCAAGTTTGATCTTGCGCATTAATTTCGGGATATCTGATTTCATCGGATCAAGAACAATATGTGCATGATCGGGAAGTACCACCCATGCAATGATGTTAAAC
>JAFGAL010000017.1 GCA_016933695.1 Candidatus Zixiibacteriota bacterium
AAGATGATGCTGCTCAAGTAACGAGTTCAGACTCAAACTTGATATTCCAAAAGCCCGCCTCAACGCGGGCTTTTGGTTTGTACGGAGATGGAGAACTTCCCATAATAAAAGGCCGGTAAAAACCACCGGCCCTTCATGTTTTCTTGTCTCTTAATACTATTCAGGAACGGACGATCTTTAGAATCTCTTCGGTTTTACTGTCCAGTAATTCTTTGGTGTCCGCCTCAACATTCAGCCTTATCAACGGCTCGGTGTTTGACGGACGCAGATTGAACCAGAAGTCCGTATAGGTAACAGTCAGCCCATCCAGCCGATCCTGTTCGCCGTCGGCGAAATGTTCGGCAACGGCGTCGATTTTGGCCCTGGCCGACTCGACCCGAGAATTGATTTCACCGGAACGAAAATACGGATTGATCGCTTTGATAATTTCATGAAGCGGGCGATCGTTTTTACTGAGAAGTTCCAGGCAAACCAGAAACGCAATGAGTCCGGAATCGGCGAACCAATTATCCCGAAAATAGAAGTGCCCGGAGTGCTCGCCGCCGAATATAGCGTTGTGTTTTTTCATGATTGGCTTGATAAAGGCATGCCCGACGCGGGTTTTTATTGGGGTGCCGCCTTTACGGGCAACCAATTCCGGAACGGCTTTGGAACAGATGATATTATACAGAATAGTTTCGCCGGGGTGTTTTGCCAAAAGATTATCTGCCACCATCGCGGTTGCCATATCGCCGCCCACCTGATTGCCGTTGCGGTCGACCAAAAACATCCGATCGGCGTCACCATCGAACGCCACTCCGAAATCGGCCTTTACCTCGGTGATTTTCTTTTGCAGGGCGACCAGATTTTCCAGTTCGATGGGTGAGGCGGGATGGTTCGGGAAACTGCCGTCAAGTTCAAAGAAAAGCGGGACCACGGTAATCGGAAGTTTTTCGAAAGCCGGTGGCAGGGTTTTCCCGGCCATACCGTTGCCCGCGTCGACCACGACCTTGAATGGCTTGATCAGCTCGATATCAATAAATGACAGGCAATGCGCCGCGTAGGCTTCGGCTATGTTACGACGTTGCATATTGCCGCGATGCGGCGATTTAACGATAATGTCGTTGACGACCGATTCCTTGATTTTATCAAGCCCTTCCTGGCCGCTGAGGGGTAATGCCTCTTTACGGCAAATTTTAAAGCCGTTATACTCTTTTGGATTATGGCTGGCGGTAATCATCACGCCGCCATCGTAGCCATATTTTCCAACGGCAAAATACAATCCATCGGTTGAAATCAATCCCAGATCGACGACGTCGACCCCGGCATCATTGATACCGCTGGCCAGTGCTTCAAACAACTCATCGGAGGAAACGCGCATATCCCTGCCGACGGCGATCATGGTGGGTTTGAGATAATCCGCCAGGGCGTTGCCGATGCGGTATGCCAGACCGTCGTTCAATTGCCCGGGAACGGTCCCCCTGATATCATAGGCCTTAAAAATAGTCGTATCAAAGTCCATATTTGTATCCTTATATATGCGCCTAAGTTAGTCACCGGTTGTCGGTTCGTCAACAGGTTTTACACGATATGACTCCTGCGGTTCGCCGCATCCATAATCATCAAATCGGCAAAAAGGACATCGGAAATCACCATCGCGGGCGATTTTGCGTGTCATCGAAGACCGGATTTTCTTATCTTGACGGCATTATGGCACTTGGAGTTAAACGCAACACGATTCTCACCTTGACGATTTCCAATTTCATTATCTGGGTCGGTTTTCATATCTGGCGTATCGTCTTCAACAATTACGCCGTGGAGTATTTTGATGCCTCGCCGACAGCGATCGGTGCGATTCAGGCGGTTCGGGAAATCCCCGGCTTGTTGGCCTTTGGCGTGGGTGCGTTGGCGGTGTATATGACCGAATCCCGAATTGCGGCGCTGTCTATCGTGATCGTTGGATGCGGACTGATGCTGTCGGGATTCGCCTCGTCAATCCTGATTTTAGGCATGGCGACCTTTGTACTCTCTCTCGGATTTCATTATTTCGAGCCGACCAATACTTCGCAACTGCTAATGCTGGCGGGGGCCAATCAGTTTGGGCGTGTTCAAGGGAGATACCAATCATATGAATCGATGGCCGGGCTTTTGGGAGCCGGATTCGTGTTAAGTCTGACATTGGTTTTGGATTATCGTCAGACTTTGTATCTGATCGGCGGTATGGTTGCATTAGTCGGAGTCTATCTGACACTGGCGCTTCCGCCGAATCGCGGTAAGGCCGACCAGCGCCGGATGACTCTAAAGAGAGAATATTGGTTGTATTATACACTGTCGTTTTTGCGCGGATGTCGCCGGCACATTTTTACGACGTTTGCGATATTTCTTCTGGTGAAGAACTACGGGCTGTCGATCACGGTTGTTTCGATGATTTACCTGTTTAATAATTTCGCCACGGTATTCACACATCGCTTCGTGGGAAAGATCAGCGATCGTTTCGGCGAGCGCGCCGTATTGGCGGGATCATCGCTTCTACTGATCTTCATTTTCAGCGGATATGCCCTTGTGACATATTTGCCGCTATTGATAGCTTTTTTCTTTCTTGATAATATCATGTTTGGATCGTCGATTGCATTGAAATCATATCTGCGGCGCATTTCAACCGATGAAGACTTGACCGGGTGTCTGTCATTCGGCATGACGGCCAATCATATCACGGCGGTGGTCATCCCGGCGGTGGGAGGCCTGATCTGGAGTCAGTTCGGCCATCAGGCGACATTTATCGCCGGCGCGACAATCGTCGCGTTTGATCTCATGTTTGCCCTGCAATTGCCGTCGAAAGTGGAGTGATTCCCTCCCGCACCCCGGTGAAAAGATTCATCGCCACGGTTGCCAATTGCGGCCTTTATCGTTATACTTAGGCCATACGAAAATTCAATTTTAGCGAGATACATACTATGAAGCGATTATTATCAGGAAACGAAGCGGTTGCCCGGGGGGCATACGAGGCCGGGATCAAACTTGCGGCCGCGTACCCGGGGACACCGTCGACGGAAATATTGGAAACCCTGGCCGAGGAGTATCGGTCGGTTTATTCGGAATGGTCACCCAACGAGAAAGTGGCGTTTGAAGTCGGTATTGGTTCATCGCTGGGCGGGGCGCGGACCCTGGTGGCGATGAAACATGTCGGATTGAACGTCGCCGCCGATCCCTTTATGACCTTTGCGTATACCGGGGTGCGTGGCGGATTTGTGCTGGTCTCCGCGGATGATCCGGAGATGCATTCATCGCAGAACGAACAGGATAACCGGTACTACGCCAGGTTCGCCCAGATTCCCTTTCTGGATCCTTCGGATTCCCAGGAGGCCAAAGACTTCGTGCGGAGGGGGTGTGAAATCTCAGAGCTGTTCGATACGCCGGTTATGTTGCACATGACCACGCGTATTTCACACTCCAAGAGCCTGGTCGAAGAGAACGATCCGGTAACGCCGCCTGAATTGCCGTTTGCGCATGAAATGGAAAAATTCGTAATGATTCCGGCCAATGCCCGCAAGCGGCACGTGGTAGTTACGGAACGGATGGAAAAGCTGAGGAAATTCGCGGAAGAGACCGACCTGAATGTGCTTGAAGAAAACGGGTCGGATGTCGGCATTATCACCGGCGGTATTTCGTACCAGTATGCCAAGGAAAGCATGCCCAATGCCGACTATCTCAAGCTGGGATTGGGATTCCCGCTTCCACTGGAAAAAATCCGCAGATTCGTGGAGTCGCACAAGACGACGATCGTGGTCGAAGAACTGGAACCATTCTATGAAGAAGCCATCAACGCGGCGGGGTTGAAAGTCGAAGGGAAAGAGTATTTCTCCCGCCTCGGAGAACTGTCACCCTATCTGGTCAGCAAGGGGTTGTATGAGGCCGGATTGGCCGAGCAGGCGAAGGGGGCGGATTTCGAAGCCGAGTCGCTGTTTCCGCGTCCGCCGATTCTGTGCCCCGGCTGCCCGCATCGCGGGGCGTTTATGGCGCTGAAGAAACTGAAGGTGCCGGTCACCGGCGATATCGGATGCTATACCCTCGCGGTACTGCCGCCATTGCACGTGATGGATTCCTGCATCTGTATGGGGGCTTCGATCGGCAATGCCATCGGTCTGGAAAAAGTCGACAAATCCCACAAGGGTGTGGTCGCCGTTATCGGCGATTCGACTTTCCTGCATTCCGGTATTACCGGTCTTCTGGATGCGGTGTATAACAAGAGCAATGTCACCGTCATGATTCTTGATAATCGTGTGACGGCTATGACCGGTGGCCAGCAACATCCGGCTACCGGGTTTACGCTGATGGGTGAGCCGACCAGGCAGGTTGATTTTGTCGAACTGTGCAAGGCGCTCGGTGTCGAGGAAGACCATATCCGTCAGGTTGATCCGTACGATTATCAGGGGACAATTGACGCGGTAAAAGAGCAAATGGAAAAAGCAGGGCCGTCGGTGCTGATCACCACCCGCGCCTGTGTGTTGATGCCCAAACGGATTATCGACCGTGCGTATAAAGTCGATTTGGATTTGTGCAACGGGTGCAGTGCCTGTTTCCGGATCGGTTGCCCGGCGATATTGCCGTCGAAGGAGATGACCAGGCGCAATCGTCCCAAAGCCGTGATAGATCCCACCCTGTGCACCGGCTGTACGTTGTGTGCGCAGGTATGTCAGCCAGAAGCGATTATTCCGGTCGAAGAACCGTCGACCGTGGCCAAATGAGGATACTATGAATAATAAGACATCATCCAATATCTTGATTGTCGGAGTGGGCGGCCAGGGTGTCCTGCTGGCGTCGGAAATTCTCTCCGACGTGGCGATGCGGGCCGGATTTGACGTGAAAAAGTCGGAAGTGCACGGCATGTCGCAACGCGGCGGCGTGGTTTCATCGCATGTCAAATACGGACCGAAAGTGTTTTCGCCGATTATCCCTTACGGGCAGGCCGATATCCTGATCTCATTCGAGCAGGCCGAAGCCCTGCGCGCGCTGGACTGGGTGAAAAAAGGCGGGCTGGTGGCCACGTCGCGGACGCGGCTGGTGCCGCCGATTGCCACGGGCGGCCAGTTTACCTATCCGGATGATCCGGTGACGGAAATCAGGAAGAAGATAAAAAACGTGGTGGCTCTCGACGCCGACAAGATCGCGCTGGAGCTGGGCAACATTCGCCTGGTCAATACGCTTCTTCTGGGAGCGATTTCTTCGGGATTGCAATTCGACAATGCCGCCTGGGAGCAGTCGCTGAAGGCACGAGTCAAGGCCAAGTTCGTGGATTTGAATCTCAAGGCCTTTGCTCGGGGGCAAAACGCCGCCGCCGAGGCGGTGGCCTCGTGAACCGGGATACGATCCATGAATGAAGTCATAATCGTAATCAATCCCGGTTCGACCTCGACCAAAATGGCGCTGTTTGCCGGTCAGGATTGCCTTGCAATGGAGGCGGTCCTGCATCCGGCCGATGAACTGCACGCGTTTGCCAATGTCGCCGATCAATTCGATCTGCGGATGCACAATATCGATGGCTGGCTGATGGCGCAGGCAATCGAACAGAAAAAAGTGATTGCCGTGGCCGGGCGCGGTGCGCCGGTACGGCCGTTGAAAAGCGGCATTTATCGCATCAACGACACCCTGCTTGACGACTTACGCACCATGCGCTATTCCAACCACGCCTCCAATCTGGGAGCGATCATCGCCGATCATCTGGGGAAACGGTACGACGTCCCCGCGGTCATCGCCGATCCGATTACGCTCGATGATTTTCCCGAAATCGCCAAGGTGTCCGGTGTTCCCGGTATCGAACGCAAATGCCGGGTGCATGCGCTCAATATCCGCGAGGTCAGCCGTCGGGAAGCCGCGAAAATGGACAAAACTCTTGAAGAATGTAATTTCGTGACGGTGCACATGGGTGGCGGGGTGTCGGTGGCGGCGGTGGAACGCGGACGGATTGTCGATGTCAACGACGCGCTTCTGGGGATGGGACCGTATTCGGTCGAACGCGCCGGAGCGTTGCCGATCGGTGCACTGGTCAAGATGGCATTTTCCGGTGAATACACCGAACCGCAGTTGGTGCACAAGCTGTCTCATGAGTCGGGCCTGAAAGGATACCTCGGCGAAAACGACCTGCGCGAAGTCGAAAAGATGATCGACGCGGGTAACGCCGAGGCGAAGTTGTACTATGACGCGATGATTTATCAAATCGCCAAGGAAATAGCCATCATGGCAACAGTCCTTAAAGGCAAATATGAATCGATTATTCTGACCGGCGGCATGGCCAGGTCCGAGCGACTGGTGATCGCCTTGAAGGAATACATTGCTTTCCTGGGGGCCGTGGTTGTTGTTCCCGGAGAATTCGAAATGGAAGCCCTTGCGGCGGCGGCCGTGCGGGTACTCGACGGATCAGAAATTCCCAAAGCGTATTAATCAGAAGGTTTTAGACTATGGCAGTGTTACAGGCTACCGGACCGATCACATCCGCGGATGGCATCATTGCCGCCGCCAAAAAGCTGGCCGAAACCGATCGCACCCGCATGATTGCCGTGGCCGGGGCGCAGGATATCGCCGTAGTGGGGGCGCTGGCCGAGGCCAATGCCGACGGTATTCTCAATGCCACGCTTTTCGGTGATCGGGATGTCATCAAAGAGCTGGCGGACAAGGATCAAATCGACATCTCGAAACTGGGGGTGGTGCATGAGGCCGACGTCGCCAAAGCCACCTATGGCGCGGTGAAAATGGCCGCCGAAGGCAATGCCGACGTTGTCATGAAAGGTTTTGTTTCGACTTCGGCTCTGCTTAAAACGGTCCTCGCCAAAGAATTCAACCTCAGGGTGAAAAACACCCTTTCCCATTGCGCAGTGCTTGATATTCCCGGATATCATAAACTGCTGTCGATGACCGACGGCGGGATGATGGTCAAGCCGGATCGTGCCCAGAAAATCGACATTCTCGAAAACGCCGTGCTGGTAGCGCGGGCGCTGGGAATCAAACCGGTCAAAGTCGCGCTATCAGGCGCGGTGGATAAAATATATGAAAGCGTTCCCGATTCGACCGAATGCGGTGAGTTAATTAACGAGTTAAAATCGAAATCACTGCAGGATGTCGAAGTGCAGGGGCCGCTGACACTCGACGCGGCGACCTCGAAAACCATCGCCGCGAAAAAGGGTCTGACCGGGCCGGTGGTGGGTGACGCCGACGTGTATATCAGCGACACGATCGAAGAGTGCAATATTGTTGCCAAGGCGTTGATCAATTTCATCGATGCGGTTTTCTCCGGTGTCATTGTCGGGGCGCGTATTCCGGTCAGCCTGGTATCGCGAACCGACACGGTGATCAACAAGAAATCCTCGGTATCGATTGCCTGTCTGTTGGCGGCGTATTATGAACGATTCGGCGGTGGGGAGGCCTAACGATGATTACCAATTTTGCGGAACTGCGCAAGCACGCCAAAACGGCGCTGGCCGGAAAGGCCGGCCTGAGAATTGGCGTGATCTTGCCCACCGATCCGGCGCATATCGAGGCGATTCTCGAAGCGGTCGATGACGGACTGGTCAAACCGACCCTGTTCGGTCCGGCGCTTGAAATAAACAAACTGCTTGATGAAGCTGTCTCTGACAGTTTTGGTTCGGATCAGGTTAATATCGGGATGGAAATCATTGACTGTGCGACCGCCGATAACGCCGCGCGCAAAGCGCTGGAATCGGCGCAAAAGGGCGAACTGGATATTCTGCTTAAGGCCGGTCAGCCGACCCGCGAGCTGGTCGATTTGCTGTATGACAAACAAATCGGCTTTGCCGGCAAAAAAGAAACGATAACCCATATTGGAGTCCTTCAGCATAATCGGTATCACAAACTAATGCTGGTCAGTGATGGGGCGGTGATTGCGGAACCGGATGCGGCGGCGAAAATGTCGATTCTCACCAATGCCGCATCGCTGGCGCATGTGCTTGAGATTGAAACCCCCAAAGCCGCGCTATTGGCGGCCGCCGAGGGAATTTACCCGGCGGTGCCGGTTTCGATGGAGGAGGCGGCTCTGGCGAAAATGGCGGATCGCGGACAGATCAAGGGGGTGCTGGTCGACGGGCCATTGTCGTTCGATATCGCGATCAGCGCTGATGTCGCCAAATCGAAAGGGCTGACCGGGTCGCCGGTGGCCGGGGATACCGATATATTCGTTCCGCCCACCATGTCGACCGCCAACGGCGTATATAAGGCAATGGTGCACTATGCCGGGGCGGAGGCCGCAGGGATTATTTATGGCGCACGAGTACCGATTGCGACGGCATCGGCGGTGGATACGTCGACGAACATCCTCAACTCGATTGCTCTGTCGGTGCTGGTGGCGGAGCAATAGAAAGAATATAAGGCAACGTGATTAAAATCCTCTCTATTGACGGTGGTGGGATAAGAGGAATTATTCCTGCGATGGTGCTGGCCGAGATCGAACACCGTACCGGAAAACATGTCTCCGAGTTGTTTGATTTGATCGCGGGCACCTCGACCGGTGGCATTATCGCCCTGGCGCTGACGGTTCCTGACGAGACCGGCGCACCGCGTTACCAGGCGCAGGATTTGGTCGCGTTGTATGCAGAAAAGGGCGAGCGGATATTTTCGCGGTCTATTTGGCATACGATCGAAGCGGTCGGCAATATCAAAGGCGTCAAGTATACATGTGAGGGAATTGAAACGGTATTGGAAGACGTCTTCGGCGAAACCCGCCTCAAGGATGCCCTGACCGATGTAATCGTTACCAGCTATGATATCGAACGGCAGGAGCCATTTTTATTTAAAAGCATAAAAGCCGGTCGCGATACCCGGCATGATTTCCTCATGCGCCATGCTGCGCGATCAACATCGGCAGCTCCGACTTTTTTCGAACCGCACAAACTCGAAACAGAAGATTCGGGTCAGTATCGGGCATTGATCGATGGATTGGTTTTTGCCAGTAATCCCGCCCTGGTCGGCTTTGTCGAGGCGAAGAATAAATACCCTGCGCACAATAGTTTCCTGGTGGCGTCGCTGGGAACCGGCGCGGCGCCAGGCCGCATTATCTATGATGACGTCCGTCACTGGGGTGTGATGCAATGGACCGAACCGCTTTTGGATATCGTTTTGAATGGGATCAATGCCGCGGTCGATTATCAGATGAAACAATTGCTGCCGCCGCAGGACGACGGCACCCGGTATTTTCGTTTTCAGGCGCATCTGGATTCCGTCAATGAGCCGATGGACAATGTAGAGTCGTCCAATATCCGCACCCTGAGACTCATCGCCGAGGAAATGATCGGGAACAACGATTCCGCACTGAAGTCTCTTTGCGATCATTTGCTGAAATAGCAAACCGTTTGTAGTACAAATAAAAAGGCGATACCTTGCGGCATCGCCTTTTTTGATATATTTACGTTTTAATCCATGACATGCATCATAGTGAAGACATAATTGCTGGCCAAATCGTGAATGAGTTGTGCTTTAAATGAACTGCCGTGCCCCTGTTCGGTTTCCTCATAATAGTACACCGGTTTGCCGAGTTTGGACAACACGTAGGCAAAACGTCGTGGATCCGACGGCGGAACGCGCGGATCGTTGTACCCGCCGGTCACCAGAATCGGAGCTTTCAGGTTTTCGGCATAGAATATCGGGGACAGTTTCCGGGTGAGGTCACTTCCGACCGGGCCGTATTCTTTTTCCCAGCCCTTGGCGAAAACCTGTGACGAATGACGATTGGTGTGGTCGACATCGGACACGCCGACTTCGGAGACAATCACCGCGAATTTGTCGGGACATTGCGTACCCAGCCAGTTGACCGTATACCCGCCATACGACGCGCCCCAGATGGCGATCTTTTCGGGTTTGGACCATCCCTCGTCGATCAGGTAATCGATCGCCGCCTCGGCGTCTTTAAGCGCCGTGAATCGGCCTTCGAGATTGTCGGCCTGTTCATACGCGGGGCCGTACCCGGTGGATCCGCGCACGTTGGGACGCATAAATATGAAACCCCGGCTGAATGCGAACGCCATATTGCGCTGGAAATACGGACGGCTCTGTCCCGGAGGCCCGCCGTGATACTCGATAATGGCCGGGGTGTTGCCGTCTTTTTGGGCGGTGGGCGGAATGTACAGCAGTGCCGGGATTTCCATGCCGTCGGCAGATTTGTACCGAATAACTTCAACCTTCATATCGGAAAAGTCAAATCCGAAGGTCGATACTTTGCCGATCTGGGTGACAGCCGTTTCCCCGATTTTACCTTTGAATGCAGTCGGGGGGACACTCGGCGAAGAATACTCGAACACCAGATCGCCGAGATCATTCCCGGTGGCAGATGAAATTATGCCGATATCCGTTTGCGGAAGCACCAGTTTGTTACCGTTCAGATTCACCCCGCCGAGCAGAGAATATCCGTCCTTGTTGAGAATCGCAATCAAATCGCCGGTTTTGCGATTGAACGCCATCTCATCGGTTTCCAGCCCGGGGTCATAGGCCACCGTGTATGTTTTCGGTTTGGCCGGATCGTACAGACAGAATTTCATGAATTCGTCTTCTTTGGAATCATCCGATGTCAGCGCCAGGACTTTGCCGTCTTTGGTAAACGATGCCGCCCAGAACAGGGCCGTATCGGAAAGATCGGTGACTTTTTTGGTGTTGATGTCGTACATGGCCAGCTGTCCCTCGGAAAACGAGAACCAGCGCACGAAAGGAATCTTACCCTGATAATAATCGGTGGGATAAAACGCCCCCGGCTCTGTGTACAGCGTGTCCAGCTTGCCGGATGAGATGGTGTACCTGGCGATATGCATCTGACTGCGATTATCGATGTAGAGATAGAATTCGTCAGGATTGTCTTCGTTGAAGATCAAACCGGAGTACCGAATGATGCGGCTTTCCAGCAGGGGACGGAATTTGCCGTCGCGTGTGAAATACCACACGTCGTGCATTTCGTCTCCGAATTTGTTCACCCGCACCAGAAGGTAATTACCCGATGGATGCACGGTATATCCGCTGATGGTGAATCCCTCCTCGGTCCAGTTGTTCGGCGAGAGTTGAATCGGCCACTGCATCGGGCCGTCCATATAAAACAGCGCCGAGCTTTCACCCGTCAGACGCATCATGAAATAGATGCGGCCGGTGTTGTCGATCTGTGGAGAGGTGATTAAATCGATCCCGAGCAGGAAAGACAGATCCCGCACCGCCGGTTCCCAGTACCGGGATGATTCGATGGCCGTGGTGGTCACGGCATTACAGCTGTCGATATATGACAGAATTTTAGTGGTGTCAGTCGTGACCCAGGGATCGATCTCCTGTAGCAGGGCCTCGATTTTCGGCGCATCCTGCGCGAACGAAGCAAGCACACCGCACATGAGAAAGCATACGGTCAATGTCAGTTTTCCGACAATCATGGAACCTCCTTCTGTTGATAATTGATAATCCAACATACTCTAACAGGAGGATTTGTGCAAGAGTTGCAGAAAAATAACCGGCGACGGCAAATTTCAGACGAAAACCCCGCGCGGTGATTATTCCGCCGGTTTCATCAGGACCGCTTTGCCGTGACGACCGTCGATCAGCGCTTCGAGCGGTTTATCGAATGTAATGCGTCGGATATAAGGGGATTCTTCCGCGACCGGCCGGGAAATCAGCCAGTCCCAATCGATGAAATTGTGTTTAGTCGGTTTGCCGATGGTCAGATAGCCGGTGTTCATGGCAATAATATTCTGGAAAAAATGTGTTCCATAAGACGGCGTGACGACAAAATCGCCGTAGGCGGCCTCGACAATAATACGCGCCGAGGAAATCTCGCGCCAGACCACGGGAATCCCGAGCCACTTGTCGGCCGATCCCCATCTGCCGGGGCCGATCAGCAGGTATGGGCGTTTTTGTTTATTGAGTTGACGGTTGAAGTTGCCGATTTCGCGCGCCATCTCAGGCATGTTGGCACGGTCGAAGATATCGGGACGGACATAGATTATATCTTTAATATCGCTTATCTGTCCGTGGCTCAGGGCCTGGTCGCATCGGCAGAATACGCGTTCGTCCGGAACGTTGTCAACCGACACATCCTCGTAAATCATCTCTCGACTCATCGGGCGAATTTGTAAAAACGAGAATTCTTTTTTCTGCGCGGGATCGGGCGGAATTTCCGCCGCGAATTCAATTTCCACCGGGCAGTTCATCGCACTGCTTCCAAGGTGGAGCAGGAAGCGAATGATATCCACCACGGGAAATTTCTCCGATTTCAAAATCGGGCGAAACGTAACCAGCTTGATCCCGTCGCGTGCGGTACCGTCGTAGATACGATCATTGTCATGGGAATAGGTGGAGCCGATATGGGTCAGGACTTTATCCGAATCGGTTTTGTCGATCGGAAGGCGGATCAGGCCGGTTTCTCCGTTGAAATTGGGGTAGATATCGGGACGGTTCATGTCGATCGCGAAAAACTCTTTCTGGGAATTGTTCAGGTAGTCCCGGGCGGTGCTGAACTGAGGCATGATATGCGGATTGGCCGGAGAGAAATGCACACAGCGTCCGCCGTCGACAATGGTTTTACCCAGTCCCAGCGCCAAATACGCAATGCCCTCATCGGGTTTCATGTCGCCGACCGGATAGAAGTTGTACGACCGCGCCACTCCGGAAAAGACGGGATAAAACGCCCCGTCGCGGTTGGTCCCGACGACCTTTTGCATGATGACCGCCATCTTTTCTTCTTCGATACGGTTTCCGGTGGCTTCGATATAGGTCTGCGAATTGTTGAAATATATCGAGGCATAGGTGTACTTGATCGCCTCTTCCAAACGTTCCAGCCGGACCTTTTTACTGGAATGGCAGTTCGGGAGCATGTGCGTGACAAAAATGCCCGCAAACGGCTGATAATGAGAATCCTCCAACAGCGACGACGAGCGCACCGCGATCGGATAATCGACCACGTTGAGATAGGCTTTGAGATCCTGCTTGGTGTCTTTCGGCAGTTCGGCGGCGACAAAGGCATTGGCGATTTCCATATCGGTGTGATTGCCGACCGCATAGCGGTGCAGGTTATTCATCTCGATAAACCGATCGAAAACCGAAGTGCCGATAATGGTCGAGGCGGGCACCGAAATATTGACGCCTTCGAACGAATCACTGACTTTGTACCGACTCATCAAAGAGCTGATAAACGCCAGGCCGCGTCCCTTGCCGCCGAGCGAGCCCTCGCCGATACGGACGAAGTCCGCTTCGGTATCGAAGATCGATCGATGAAAATCGGTTACCGCACCGCGCTGTTGTTCATGACGGAATCGTCGGAACGTGTCGATCAGATAAACGCGAAGCTCCTCAACCGTTTCGAATTCCGAAACCTTGCGGGGGCGAATCTGCGCGGCCAGATCGAATTCGGTGCGAGCCATCAGCCAGTTGGAAAAATGATTGCGACTGCCGTGATAAACAATGGTGTCATCCGGAGCGCTTTCCAGCGCTTTTTCCATGGCGCGAAAATCCGAGGCGCGGGCCACTTCGGTGCCGTCCGGCAGTCGAAACACGAAATCACCGAAGCCGAAGTTCCGCATGATAAACGACCGCAGGCCGGCCAGCAATGTTGTCGATTGCTTGTGTAAGAATTGCACCCCGTCGTTTTCTATCTTGTTTTTATGTTTCAGATCCGATGATTGCAGAAGGATCGGCAGATCGGGAACTTGTTCCTTGGCGCGTTTCGCCAGTACCAGTCCCGCCTCGTTGTCGATCCGTCCCAACCGGGAATACCGCACGTCCGAGATAATCCCCAGCAGGTATTTTTTGTACTTCTCAAAAAGCCACCAGCCTTCTTCAAAGGAATCGGCCATAAGAATCTTGGGGCGCGCCCGCATGCGCAGGAGTTTATCCGCCTGATTGATCCCGTCGGCCATCAGCGCCTGGGTCTGGCGCATGATTTCGGCATAGATAATCGGTAAATACATAGAGTAAAACCGCACCGAATCCTCGATGAGGATTATCACCCGGACGCCCAGTAGTCTAGTGTCCTGGTCGACGTTTTTCTTGTCCTCGAAGTACTTGACAATGGTCAGGATGATGTTAACGTCACCATTCCAGAAAAAGGTTTTATCGACAGCGTCCGATGGGCAAGTGCGCGCAGCCATTTCCAGTTCGCGTTCATGAAAGGCCAGAAGCACCACCGGAACATCGGTATTGATTTTCTTGACACCCTCCGCCAGATCCTGCAGGCTGATATCAGTAACACAGCGGAAAACAATCACCAGATCGAAACGATGCCGGGCCATGACATCCAGCGCCTCACGTCCGGTGGACACCCGCCGAATATGCGGCGCCAGCGAAAGATTGAATTCGAGGTATTTGCTGAACACCAATTGCGCCAGCTGGCCGTCCTCTTCCAGCAAATAGGAATCGTACAAACTGGAGACGATCAGGATATTTTGAATGCGATGTTGCATCAACGAATCGAACCGGGCGAGGTTTGATTCGTATTTTTTCAGGTCGATCTCGTTTCTGGTGGCCATGGTGACTCCTTCACGGCGTTAAACGGCACAATATAGCGTTATTGGCCCGGTAAGTCAATTGATTGAGGAAAAGACGGATACTATCTGTTACCAGGCGGTACTGATATTACATGCTCGTCGACCTTCTTGTCGTTGTAATAGTCAATATATTTTTCGATTAGGTGTTTGTGTTCCTGATGCATAAGACCTCCTTGTGCCATACCGGGGAAGATACAGCCATTTGCCCGGTCGGACAAGACTTCATTTTCATGTCGGCATTACGCTATATTCATGTTATGCCACATGTTACGGTTTTGTGAAACAGTCTGGTTTTACTTCTTGCTTTTTGGGGGAACAATGGTATCTTATCAAATGTTTAGGTAAGACTAACATATTAATTAGGATATTACATGATTACGGCGTCGGTCGAGAACTATTTAAAAGCCGTGTATTATTTACAGGAGGAAAGCGGTGACGTTTCCACCTCGAAGCTGTCGGAACTGCTGAAAATACGACCGGCATCGGTTACCGGGATGATCAAAAAGATGGCCGGGATAAATCTTCTGGTGTATCAGCCGTATCGGACAATCAAACTGACCGCCAAGGGACGTCGCGAGGCGCTGAAAATTCTGCGGCGGCATCGGCTGATTGAATCGTTTCTGGTCGAAATCATGGGATTGCCATGGAATCGGGTGCATCAGGAGGCGGAGAAGTGGGAACACGTGGTGTCCGATGACGTCGTCGAGCGTATGGCGCAACTGCTGGGCAACCCCAAGCACGATCCCCACGGTGCCCCAATCCCGAACAAACATGGGGCGGTAACACCAAGCAAAAATATCTCCCTGGCGGAATTTCCCGTTGCGGTGGACGGCATTATTGCGGAAGTTGACGACAAAAACGCCGAACTGCTTCGCTATTTGGCGCAAAACGGAATTCGTCCCGGCGTACGACTGCGGATTATATCGGTCGAAGCGGCCGGAGGAGTGATGACAATCACCGTAGCTGGCAAAAAACGAATTCTCAGTGAAAAAGCGGCGCATAAAGTATATATATCCCCACGGGTGGGGAAACAACCATAGCAGGAGTATCATGATGAGGTTTACCGTACATAATCGATTGGGGCTGTTTCTCACCGCCGCAATGCTGTTGCCGGTTGTATTAATATTGATGGGATGCGACGGCGACGCCAAAAAGGCTGGCGATGATCTTTCTCAACGAAAAATCAACGTGGTAACCACGACCGGGATGATCACCGATGCCGTTAAAAACATTGGCGGCGAACGAGTGTCAGTCAACGGCCTGATGGGTCCGGGAGTGGATCCGCATTTGTACAAGGCCAGCGCGGGTGATGTCGGCCGCATGCAATCGGCGGATATCATTTTCTACAACGGTTTGCATCTCGAGGGCGCAATGGCGGAGCTGTTCGAAAAAATGGCAAGAACCACCAGAACCGTGGCGGTTGCCGACGGTATCCCCGCCGAACGACTGGTGTCCCCGCCGCAATTCGAAGGCATGCACGATCCGCATGTCTGGTTCGATGTCACGCTCTGGATGGACGTGGTCCGGCATATCGAAAAGATTCTTGCCGAGAGCGACACTGTCCATGCCGGGGTGTACCATGTCAACGCCGCGGCATATCTGGCCCGATTGGCGGAACTGGATGCCTCCATTCGAGAACAGGTTCAGACGGTACCTCAAAATTCCCGTGTGATTATCACCGCGCACGATGCGTTTAACTATATGGGGCGGGCGTACGGATTCGAAGTGCGCGGCCTGCAGGGGATCAGCACCGCCACCGAGGCGGGCACCCGGGACGTGCAGGAATTGGCGATGTTTATTGTCGAAAGGAAAATCCCGGCCATTTTCGTGGAATCGTCGGTTCCCCGGCGCACGGTTGAGGCGCTTCAGGCCGCAGTCGAGGCCAGGGGATTCGCGGTGGCGATCGGCGGCGAATTGTTTTCCGATGCCATGGGCGATCCGGGAACGCCAGAGGGAACCTATATCGGTATGGTCGAACACAACATCCATACGATCGTCCATGCCCTGATCGGTGAAAAGAAATAACGACACGGATTATTGTATTATGAGTCACAATGAATCACTCTACGCTGTCGATGTTGCTGACCTGACGGTTGCGTATCGCGACAAACCGGTACTCTGGGATATCGATATGCAGGTGCCGACGGGAGTGCTGATGGCGATTATCGGGCCGAACGGAGCAGGCAAGACCACGTTGATCAAATCGATTCTGGGACTGATCAAGCCGGCCGCGGGACAGGTATTGATCTTCGGCAGGCCATATGACCAGCAACGGCATGAAGTCGGTTATGTGCCGCAACGCGGAAGTGTCGACTGGGATTTCCCGACCAGTGTGCTGGATGTGGTCATGATGGGGCGGTATGGTGCACTGGGATGGATCAGGCGACCGGGATCGAAAGAGCGACAAAAAGCGCTTGAGGCGTTGAATAAAGTCGGCATGGCCGATTTTGCGGGAAGGCAGATCAGCCAGTTATCCGGCGGCCAGCAACAGCGCGTCTTTCTGGCGCGGGCGCTGGTGCAGGAAGCATCGGTCTATTTCATGGATGAACCGTTTCAGGGCGTCGACGCCAAAACCGAACGGGCGATAATTGTAATTTTGCAGGAACTGCGATCATCCGGTAAAACCGTGGTGGTGGTGCACCATGACCTGCAGACGATTCCGGAGTATTTTGACTGGGTTACCCTGCTCAATGTCAGACGAATCGCATCGGGGCCGGTCGCCGAGGTGTTCACCGAGGACAATCTGCGCTCGGCATACGGCGGATTGGTGGCATTCAAGAGTCAGGCCGGCACGGTAAACAGCAACAACATGAAATAACCGGAAAGAATGCGACGTGGAAATCACACAGATTTTACATAATCTGGTTTTCGATTACACCCTGAGAACCGTGGCGCTCGGCTCGGCGATTTTGGGCATTGTCAGCGGTTCGCTGGGGGTGTTTGCGGTATTGCGGCGGCAAAGCCTGCTGGGAGATAGTGTCTCGCATACCGCGCTTCCGGGAATCGCGCTGGCATTTCTTCTGACCGGCTCCAAAGCGCCGTTGATGCTGATAATCGGCGCGGCGGTCGCTGGGTGGGTCGGAACGCTGTTTGTTCTGCATATCATTAGTAATACACCGATCAAGGCCGACGGAGCGCTGGGAATGATACTCTCGGTATTTTTCGGATTCGGGCTGGTCCTGTTAACGCTGATTCAAAAGATGCCCAACTCCCGTCAGGCCGGTCTTGAGAAATTCCTTTTCGGGCAGGCGTCGGCACTGATGGTCCAGGACGTGGTCATTATGGCGATTCTCGGCGGCCTGTCGCTGGTTCTTCTGGCGGTTCTCTGGAAAGAATTCAAACTGCTGAGTTTCGATCCGGAATATGCGGTCAGTCTGGGATTCCCGACCCGCACCATCACGATTATTCTGACGACGATTCTTGTCATTGCGGTGGTGATCGGCCTGCAGACGGTAGGCGTGGTGCTGATGAGTGCGATGATCGTCGCACCGGCATCGGCCGCCAGGCAGTGGACCGATCGGCTGGGGGGGATGGTTCTGCTGTCCGGGTTGTTCGGGGTAATGGCGGGAGTCAGTGGGGCGGTGATCAGTTCGCTTACCGCCAAACTGCCGACCGGGCCGACCATTGTGTTGTGCATCAGTGTGATTGTGATAGTTTCGATATTGTTCGCGCCCAATCGCGGTCTGGTGATGCGGGCAGGACGCAATTATCGGAACCGCCAACGGCTTATCACTGATGCGATTCTTTTAGACTTGTACGAACTCGGCGTCCAGCATCATGACCCGTATCATGCGCATCCGTCGAGTACGCTGAAAGTGATGAGTGTCAAGCGCGGCAATATTCTCCAAACCCTGCGTCATTTGCGGGAACAGCAATTGGTTGCCGAAAGCGGCGACGACAACTGGTCATTGACGGTTTCAGGCGTGGAAAAGGCGAGGGCCCTGGCGGATCGAGCGGAGGAGAAAGCATGACATCGGCGCAGATCGAAATCCAGTTAATAGCCGCCGTGGTAGCAGCCGCCTGCGCCCTTCCAGGCGTCTTTTTGATTTTACGGCGAACGGCCATGATGAGTGATGCGATCAGTCATGCCATTTTACTCGGCATCGTGCTGGCGTTTCTGGTGACCGAAGATTTAACCTCGCCGTTTCTGATTGTCGCGGCGACTCTGACCGGTGTGCTGACTGTGCTTCTCGTGGAAATCCTGCATAAAACCCGGCTGGTGAAAGAAGACGCTGCGATCGGCCTGGTCTTTCCGGTGCTGTTCAGTATCGGCGTAATCCTGATTGCGCGATTCGCCGGTAGCGTTCATCTCGATACCGATGCGGTGCTGCTGGGCGAGTTGGCTTTTGCCCCGTTCAATCGCTTGGTCGTGTTCGGGGTCGATATCGGGCCGCGTTCGCTGTATCTCATGGGCGGGATTCTGGTGATTAATCTTGTATTCATTCTGCTGTTTTTCAAGGAATTGAAACTGTCGACATTCGATGCGGGACTGGCGGCATCGCTGGGGTTTATGCCGTGGATATTGCATTATGGTTTGATGACGCTGGTGTCGGTGACCGCGGTCGGAGCGTTCGATGCGGTCGGATCGATTCTGGTGGTGGCGCTGATGATCGGCCCACCGGCGGCGGCGTATTTACTCACGGAACGGCTTTCATCGATGCTGATCCTGAGCGCGATAATCGGCATAGTCGGTGCGATCGCCGGATTCTGGATTGCGAACTGGACCGATGTTTCGATTGCCGGGACGATGGCGAGTATGATCGGTGTGGTTTTCGTACTGGTGTATGTTTTTTCGCCGGGACGGGGACTGCTGGCGACGGTGCGGCGGCGGATTCTTCAGAAATGGGAATTCGCACTGGCGATGCTGGTGATTCATTTGTCACAGCATGAAAATCAACCGGAAGCGGTTAATGAGTGCCGCGCCGATCACTTAACCGAGCATATTCGCTGGAATGCGGAATTCGCCCGACGGGTGGTGCGTCTGGCGAAACATCGTGAGCTGATCGTTGAAACCAACGGCCACCTGCGACTGACATCCGTCGGACATTCTCTTGCCGCCCGCAGAGTGGTGGGGTAGATATCTTATTCTTTCGAATGTAGTCGGTATACCAACATGCCGTGCATGGTATCCATGCCGGTTGCCGTTAATGGTTGGTCAATGATGATGACCAAATACCCAGATTCCGGGAAGTGGACGGCCTCTTTGATGGTGTAGTTTTTATATAATCCCCCTCGAAAAACATAAATCAGTTCCGCATCTGCACCGTAAAACTCCGGATAATCACTGCAACCGGACTGACATGCACGATACCAGTCTCTTTCATCAGATCCGCCCTCTCTTATAATATGCATGAATTTCCGCTTAAACGTCGAATCTAATTGCGGCGGTGTGAAGTAGGTGGTGTCGTTTATATAGAACGCGCCATTGCTATCCGACAATTCGACTCGGGTGTCATGGGGAAGATCATTAAGAAGTATTGGTATCCAGTCCTTGCCGGTAGCTCCTGTCCCTCCACCTATTAATTTCGGGGAATCAAATCCGAGATATAATGAATGGATTGTCCAATCCTCACATTCACCACCTGTATATATCTCATACATCAAAATGGAATGATCGCCGGCAGTCTTGCCGTAAATGGTAAATTCCTGAGTGCAAAACGTTGCCGCCTGAGTATTGACGGTTATAGGCCCCAGAGTGATTACCAGGGTTGCCACAGATACAAATAGCCTCATGTCCTTCTCCCTATTGGCCGTTTGCGTTTATTATTATACAAATACATTGTTTAATGTCATCCCATTCGCCTTTTAATAATAAAAAAGGCAGGACTTCGTGATCCTGCCTTTATAGCAATCAGAAATAAATCTGAGGATTACACCACACCCTGATCCAGCATTGAGTCGGCAACCTTGCGGAAACCGGCAATGTTGGCGCCCATCACATAGTTGGTCGGCTGACCAAACTCTTCCGCGGTCATCCGGCAGGCAGTGTGAATGGCAATCATGATGTCGTGCAGACGATTGTCGACTTCCTCGCGGGTCCAGGCCAGCCGCATGCTGTTCTGGGACATTTCCAGTCCGGAAACCGCCACGCCGCCGGCATTGGCCGCCTTGCCGGGGCCGTAGCAGATCTTGGCGTTGACGAATTTCTCGACCGCATCGGGGGTCGACGGCATGTTGGCGCCTTCGGCAACCACATAACATCCATTTTTGAGCAGAGTGTCGGCATCTTCGCCGTTCAACTCGTTCTGGGTCGCGCACGGCAATGCGATTTCGACCGGAACGCTCCACAAGCCGATACCTTCATGGTACTTTGCCGATGGGTACTTCTCGGCGTACTCTTTGATACGACCGCGGCGGATGTTCTTGAGTTCGAATACGAAGTCCAGTTTTTCGGGGGTAATGCCGTCGTCGTCGACAATGTATCCGGAAGAATCGGACAGAGTCACCACTTTGCCGCCGAGTTGGTTGACTTTTTCGGTGGCGTACTGGGCCACGTTTCCGGAACCGGAGACCGCCACGCGCTTGCCGGCAAACGAGTCGCCGCGCGTTTTGAGCATTTCTTCGGCGAAATACACCGTGCCGTAGCCGGTAGCTTCCGGACGAATCAGCGAACCGCCCCAGTTGATACCCTTACCGGTGAGCACGCCTTCGAATGTGTCGCGAATGCGCTTGTACTGACCGAATAGGAAACCGATTTCACGACCGCCCACACCGATGTCGCCGGCGGGAACGTCGGTGTTCGCACCGATATGGCGGAACAGTTCGGTCATGAAGCTCTGGCAGAACCGCATGACTTCAAGGTCGGATTTGCCCTTGGGATCGAAATCGGAACCGCCCTTGCCGCCGCCCATCGGCAACGTCGTCAGGCTGTTTTTAAAAACCTGTTCGAACCCGAGGAATTTCAGGATGCCCAGATTTACGCTGGGATGAAAGCGCAGGCCACCTTTGTAGGGGCCGATGGCGCTGTTGAATTCCACGCGGAAACCGCGGTTGACCTGCACCACGCCTTTGTCGTCAACCCACGGCACACGGAACATGATGACTCGTTCAGGCTCAACAATCCGTTCGACAATTTTCGCCTCGATGTATTCGGGGTGTTTGTCCAGGACCGGTTCGAGGGATTCCAGGACTTCCTGGACAGCCTGCAGAAATTCCGGCTCTGCGGGGTTTTTCGCCTTTACATTCGTAAAGACAGATTCTAAATACTGGTTCATAGGTGACTCCTAATGTTAGCAACAATACATATAGTTACTATATTGCAGAAAACTGCAACGACGCTATTTTAGCCAATTCTGGCGGAAAGTCAACGTCTTTCAGCAATAAAACGGCGATTTTCCGGCCGGGGCGTTTCTTTTCGTTCGATAGCCCAAAAAACACCGCAAAAATCGATCTCAAAAGGGGTTTCTTTTGACAACCGATCTTGTGATTTTTCGTATCTCCATATATATATGGCTATGCGAATCGACATCCGAAAGACAATCCAAAACCAACTCAGGAGTAATTCATGAAGAGCATGCAACACGTGCACCGGGGAATTCTGTCAACGCTGGGAATATTGCTGGTTTTCGTGCTGGCATCATCCGCGTTTGCCGAACCGCTTCAGGAAATCCCGACTCGCGATCAAATCGACGACAAGTACAAATGGGACCTGACCGCGTTCAGTCCTTCCGATTCGGCATGGGAGACCGAAATTGCCACCCTCGCCGAAGCGCTTCCGTCACTGGCGAAATACGAAGGCAAGCTGGGAACGTCCGCGGATGTTCTGGCCGAATGTCTGACCGTCAGCGACTCACTTCAGGCGGACATTCATCGGTTGTATGTCTACGCCAATCTGAAACGTGACGAGGATAATCGGGTCAGCAAATATCAGGAAATGAGTCAGCGCTCATCGGCCGTCTACGGTCAGTTCTATCAGTATGCGGCGTTTATCGAACCGGAAATCACCGCCATTCCCGATGAGACGATTACGTCGTTCCTGTCATCCGGCGGGCCGATTGAGCTGTATCGGTTTTATCTTGAGGACATCGTGCGGCGCAAGGCGCATATCATGAGTCCGGAGGTGGAACGGGTGCTGGCGCTATCGCGCGATGTGGTGCAGGGTCCTCAAAATATTTTCACCATGCTTGACGACGCCGACATTACCTACGGTACGGTTCACGATGAGGACGGCAATGAAATCGAGCTTACCAAAGAGCGGTACAGCAAGTTATCCGATTCGAAAAACCGAAAGGTTCGCAAGGAGGCCAGCGACACCTATAATGCCGCCTATGATAAATACCTGAATACAATGGGCGCCACGCTGGCCGCATCGGTTAATGCCGATGTATTTCAGGCGCGGGCACGCGGATATGAAACCTGCCTCGATGCCAGTCTTGACGCCAATAATATCCCCACCAGTGTGTTTCACAACTTGATCAAAGCCGTTACGGATAACCTTGAACCGTTGCATAAATATGTCTCCCTGCGCAAGAAGTATTTGGGCTATGACACGCTGTTCGCCTATGACATGTGGTTCCCGCTGGTCGAGGGAGTCGACAAGGAATACACGTTCGAGGAAGCCAAGGAGTTGGTTCTTCAGGCCCTGAAACCGTTGGGCAAGGAGTATGTTAAGAATCTCGATATGGGGATGAATTCCCGATGGATCGACGTGTACGAAACACAGGGGAAAGGAAGCGGCGGTTATAGCTGGTGTTCTTACGATGCCCATCCAATTGTACTGCTCAATTGGAACAAGAGCCTGACCCATGTGTACACCTTGGCGCATGAGATGGGACACGCCCTGCATTCCTACTACACGAATAAGAACGAACCGGGAACCTATTCCGGACATTCGCTGTTCTGTGCCGAGGTGGCATCGACCTGCAACGAATCGATCTTCGCCCGGCACTTGCTGGACAACACTGCCGATCACGCCGAACGGATGTATATCCTGGAAAACTATATCCAGCAGATTATCGGGACGTTTTACTCACAGGCGATGTTTTCGGAGTTCGAGTTGATGATACACGAAACGGTCGAAAACGGCGGAGCGCTTACGACCGAATCGATGCGCAAAATGTACCGAGACTTATACCAGAAATATTACGGACCCGAGATGTTTGTCGAGGAAGGCAAGGATATCGGGTGCTTGCGCATTTCGCATTTTTACCGTCAGTATTACGTTTATCAATACGCCACCAGTTATGCCGCCTCGCAGGTGCTGTCGAAGAAGATTCTCGATGGCGAGCCGGGCGCACGCGAGGCGTATCTCAAATTCATCAGCACCGGCACTTCCGATTACCCGGTCAACATCTTGAAAAAGGCCGGAATTGACATGACCACCACCGAGCCTTTTGCCAACGTGATCCAAATCTTTTCGGGGCTGGTCGATGAATACGAAAAGGAATTGCAAAACCAGTGATTATACGGCTGTAACCGGCAACCGCCAGAATGCCGCACCCGTCTGGGTGCGGCATTTTTTACTGACCGCTTTTTTATCGGCATCTGGACAAATTGCCCGTAATGTGTTATATAAATTGACACAATACGACAATACCAGCAGTAAGGAGTTGTTATTATGTTGAAATTGACACTTGTTTTCGCCCTGTTGTTATCGTTAGGCGCAATGGCCGGCGATACCGATCAAAAGGACGACGTGAAAGCCACTGAGGCTCAGAAAATTACCGCGGAAGCCAAACAGCCGGCTGATACCGATGCGGTGAAAAAGCCGGCTCAGGAAACCGCGAAACAGGCTGAAAAGGCTGCAGTTGACACGGTCACCACCAAGACCGGTTTGCAGTATATCGACCTGAAAGTCGGCGAAGGCGAATCGCCCAAAACCGGCGATAAGGTCAAAGTGCATTACACCGGCTGGCTGGTCAACGGCAAGAAATTTGACAGTTCGGTCGATCGCGATCAGCCGTTCGTGTTTGATATCGGCAAGGGTCGCGTGATCAAGGGGTGGGACGAAGGCGTGATGACCATGAAAGTCGGAGGCAAACGTCGGCTGATTATTCCGCCGGAGCTGGGCTACGGCAATCGCGGAGCCGGTGGGGTGATTCCGCCCGGTGCCACGCTGATTTTCGACGTGGAACTGCTGGATATCAATAAATAGGCGAAAAACCGGTTGACAATCAGAACCTGTTTTATATTATAGGGTTCGCCTGAATATGGCGGGGGTGTAGCTCAGTGGTAGAGCATCTGCCTTTTAAGCAGGTGGTCGAAGGTTCGATCCCTTCCACCCTCAGAAAATAGAAAATGCGCCATTAGCTCAGTTGGTAGAGCAGCTGACTCTTAATCAGTCGGTCCGGGGTTCGAATCCCTGATGGCGCATTTTTTGTTGTACTATTGTCGGGGTAATGTCGCCTAAAAAAAACCGGCTCAGTATTGTCTGTTATAAATAATTCGGGATGTAAAATTCCGCAAGTGCTGCAACACTTGTATGAAAACCAGGGGAAGGCGCTTGCTTTCCCTATTTGTTATTTCTGACAATAGAGGTTGTCTTGTAATGCTTTTCCCCGACATGCCGATATGCCGAGTATGGGTAACTTATTGAAGAATAATGGAATAATATCATGACAACCGGGGCGAAACAGACTCTGCGTGTAACTCGTCGAGACGAATCAACACCATCGGCGATTCATCCGGAATCGACACCGTCGGTGAACGACGTAAATCGCCTGCGCAGTTTGTTCGAAGCGACTTTCGACGGTATTGTTTTTCATGAAGGCGGCAAAATCATCGATGTGAATCCCACTTTTGAGCGGATGATCGGTTATGCCCGTAATGAACTGATCGGTACTTTGGTTACCGAGCTGGCATCATCATCCACCCGCTCGCTCATGGAGCACAACATTCGCACGCGAAATCATGGTCCCTATGAAGCGGTGGTCATACATCGTAACGGCAGTATGCTTGATGTTGAAATCATTGCCAAGGAACATGAATACATGGGGCGGCTGGTACGGGTGGCGGCGTTTCGGGATATCACGGAGCGCAAAAAGGCGGCACAGGTTCTCGAGGAAACGCACGCCCGTCTGCTGACCGAGCAGTTAACGCTTCGCCGAAAAAACATTGCTCTCAAAGAAATTCTCAGTCAAATTGAACATGAAAAAAGCCTGATCAAACGAAGCATTCAGGCTAATATCAATCGCGTGATCATGCCGATCATTCAAACCCTGCATCAAAAAGCCAATTCTGATCACGTGCAATATATTACATTATTGGAAGACGCCCTGAAGGACATTTCGTCTCCCTTTATCAGAGATCTTGAAACCAATCACACCAAACTCACCCCGCGCGAACTTGAAATCTGCAACATGATAAAAAACGGGATGTCATCCAAGGACATTGCCGTCAATTTGGGCATTTCATCGCAAACGGTCGACAAGCAAAGGACACATATCCGCAAAAAACTTGCGCTGACCAAGCAGGGGGTGAATCTTGTCTCATTTCTTAAATCTCTGCCGGATTCATAAATAGCTTTTCGGGTACTTTTCTTACCCGAATCATCCCGAAAGATACCCCGTTAAGATATCGCCGAAGACAGCGATATAGCTGATGTAAACGAGAATGCAAATTCGATTCGACGGTTATTGGGATCCGTGACCGCATACCGAATCGAAAGGGGGATATAGCAGCAAAACCCGCATAAGATTGAAATCAATGACAGTCTATCATTTCATCAGTAATTGACAGGGGGATATGCCAATGTTTAAAAACATGAAACTGGGAACCAAGATCAGCGGCGGTTTTGGCATCCTGATCCTGATAGCCATAATTCTGGGCTATTATGGCTGGAGCAGTCTGAATCAGGTCAACAGCTATGTTGAGGCCGCCAATGACGCCAATATTGCCAAGGAGCAATTACAGGAAGCCCGCGGCCATGTGAAGGATTTTATCAATCGCGGCTTTGCCGTCTCCGGCAACAATGATAAAAACAGCATGGAGAAATACGAGGAAGTCTATCGTACCCAAAAGACCAAACTCGAAGAGATGCTAAAAAACGATTTGCTGAATTCATCGGATAAGGACATTATCCACAGCATCTCCAAGAGCGTGGATGGATACAAAACCTGCTGTGATCGGATGGCCGATGCCCGTCGGGCCAAAGACAAGGCGTTTGCTGATTGGGGAAGAATCGGCAATAATCTTACAGTCAATGTCAACAAATCACTGTCCGAAGTAATTGAGCCGGGCCGAAAGGCCGCGCAAAATGCCGGGGATACCCGTCAGGAGCGTGAATGGGCGAATATCACCAATCTGCTGGATCAGCATGTCGTGGAGCCGTTTCTTCTGCTTCGCGTGAATGCCGTCTATCTGGTGGCGACCAATGCTGAAGAGCAGTGGCAGGGGTATCTGAAACAACAGCAGGTGCTTCGTCAGGGACTGCAGGAATTCAGCGACGGCGTAAAAGGAAATGTCAAGCTGGAAGCCGCGGCACGGGAACTGGATGGTTTCATTGGCGAGTATGAGAAAGTCGGTGTCAGTTATCATGATGCCATTATCGAAGGCGACAATGCCTACCGTGACTTGATGGTGCATGCCGTTGATATGACGAAAAACATCAACGACTATCAATCCGCCATGAATTCCCGAATGGAGTCTGTCATGGCCCGTGCCATCACCTTGATGATCACTCTCGCGGTCATCGGCGCCATAATCGGCGCGATTCTCGCCTTTGTGATCGTTCGAGGCATCACCAAACCGGTTAACCGTATTATCGATGCATTGACGGCCGGCGCCGAACAGGTCGGTGCGGCCTCCGAGCAGGTGGCGGCATCCGGACAGTCGCTGGCCGAAGGCGCTTCGGAACAGGCATCGTCGCTCGAAGAGACGTCA
>JAFGAL010000018.1 GCA_016933695.1 Candidatus Zixiibacteriota bacterium
AAACCTAATCGTTCTCGTTTGCTCTGCATGAAGAAAATCTAGTAAATCCATGACCACTACGAAAGGACTTTATCAACAAGCCCCAAGGGGCGGGGCACCAAGATGAAGGAAATATGTACACAAAAAAAAACAGGCGGCATACTCGCCGCCCGTCATGTTCGTAGCAGGATAATTCTCTTACCAGCTGTACGTATACGATGAAGTCGTGGTCAGTTTCAAACCGACCGTGTCGGTACCGTCGACCACCGGCTGAATCTGGTAAATGATAAAGCGCTCCCCGCCGGATTGCCATCCGCCGGTAATCTCCGCCCGCGGATTGTACATAATCCAGTTCCCCGTCGGGCGCCAGGACCAGGTCCCGTCCGGCGTGTTGGTCGGGTTGACCGGGTCGTTGATTCCGTTGTAATTACTGGGAATATTCGACAGATCATCGAACGGATTGTGCACCTGAATCGACTGCCCGTCGAGATACTGCTTGGCGGCATACATGGACATCGCTGATTCCAGACTCGAAATCATGTTCGCCAGAGCCGCCTGTTCGGCTTCCTGCGTCACCGAAAACAATTTTGGAATGGCTACGGCGGCCAGTATCCCCAGGATAATGATAATAACCACCAGTTCAATCAGCGTAAAGCCCCCATTCCTGCATTTGTGACCGAAAGGCATTTTGGTCTCCACCATTGATTGTATGACTTATCTTTTATTTTCTTACGTCTCTTTATATATCGGTAAAACCTTGATGAAAATTAACCGCATTCGATCCGCGCCAGGCCCCCGGTAATCAACGGCAAATCATATACTTACAACCACATCACAACATGACGGGAAAGGTTTTTATTAATTCTGCCGAAAAGAGAGGAAAACGGGTATCCAAAACAGGAATTTTGATCCAACATGTTCAAGCTGTCTGGTTATGTCGGAAGAGATAAATTTACCGCCAATCTGCCGTCGGGACGGTATCTGATAGGACGCAATGAAGACTGCGATATCATGATCAAAGACCAAACCGTTTCCCGACAGCATGCCAGAATTTCCATACTTCCCGATGAAACCTGCCTATATATTACCGACTTGAAAAGCAGTAACGGTACCAAAGTCAACGGACGGAAAATCAAACACCGGACGAAAGTGTTTCCCGGCGATAGTATCACCCTCGGCAAAATCATTCTTGCCGTCACCACTACCGAAGCCGAGGAACTCACCGAAATCGACACGGATCAAACGCCCGCTTCAAATAGCAAGTAGCAATACGGACAAATACATACAAAAACGACCCGGTAACTCCGGGCCGCTTTTTATTGCTATAAACGATCGTCGCATCAATACGCCTTGGCAAACACCGCATCGGTTGTGGCCGGTTTGCCGCAAATAACACAGACGCCCGCATCACCGCGCTGGTCTTTGGGAATACAGCGAATCGTGACATTCATCTCGGCCGCCTTTGCCTCGCAAGCCGGATCCTCACACCATTTGCACACCGCGAACCCGCCGTGAATCTCCGGTTTCTCGGCGTTCTTCGGCGTGAAAAAGTCGGTGAACGTCTTGAAATCGGTTATATCATAATACGTGTTCGCTTTCATAAACGCTTTGGCCTGATCGAAGTAATTTCCCTGAATCTCATCGAGCAGTCCCGGAATCATCGCGGCGACCTCATCGCGTGCCGGCGTCATCTTCTCGCCGGCCTGATCGCGACGTTGCATGAACACCGTCCCGGCCTCGAAATCGCGAAGTCCCAGCTCCATCCGAATCGGGACGCCGCGTTTCACCCATTGCCACTTTTTCTCCACCGAGCGCATGTCCCGTTTGTCGACCAGCACCCGTACCGGCTGGCCGTCGTACGTCTGCTTCGCGATATCGGTCGCGACCGCATCGGCATACGCCAGCACGTCTTGTTCCTGCTCGGGCTTGTTCAGCACCGGAATAATCACCACCTGTCTCGGTGCAATGCGCGGCGGCAAACGCAAACCGTCATCATCACCGTGCACCATTATCATCGCCCCGATCATGCGGCTCGACACCCCCCACGACGTGGTATAGGCATGTTCCAGAACGCCATCCTGATTGAGGAATCGAATCTCAAATGCCTTCGCGAAATTCTGGCCGAGATAGTGCGATGTCCCCGCCTGAAGCGCCTTGCAATCCTGCATTATCGCTTCGATACAATACGTATTTTCCGCGCCGGGGAATCGTTCCGCCGGTGTTTTCTCCCCGACTATCACCGGAATTGCCAGCTTCTCTTCGGCAAACCAGCGGTACGCCTCCAGCATGGTCAGCGTTTCGGTCATGGCCTCATCACGAGTGGAATGCGCCGTATGCCCCTCCTGCCAGAGAAACTCCGTCGTCCGCAGGAAAATCCTGGGGCGCATCTCCCAACGCACCACGTTGGCCCACTGATTGATTAACAACGGAAGATCACGATACGATTGCACCCACTTGGCGAACGAACGGCCGATTATCGTCTCCGAGGTCGGTCGCACCACCAGCGGTTCCTCCAGTTCACCGGTCGGGACCAAAGAACCGTCTTTTTCCACCAGGCGATGATGCGTAACAACTGCGCATTCCTTGGCGAATCCCTCGACATGACTGGCCTCTTTCTCAAGAAAACTCAGCGGGATAAACAGCGGGAAGTAGGCATTGTCATGCCCCGTTTCCTTGATTTTGCCGTCCAGCGCGGACTGAAATTTCTCCCAGATACCGTATCCCCATGGCTTGATGACCATACATCCCCGCACATGGGACATTTCCGCCATATCGGCTTCCTTGATTACGTTTTGATACCACTCCGGATAATCCTCATCCCGGCGCGGTGTGATCGCCGTTTTCGGTGCCTTGTTCTTGCTCATGTCTCTTTCGCCGTTTTCTTGTTCCGTTTTGTTCATTATCGGACAGCATCTTGATATTCTTTTATTATCGGCCAATCCGCCGATAGCATACAGCGTCCGATTGAAACGCTAAAATAACACGTAATGTTCAAAGATACAACCCAAAAGAAACACCGAGAATAAACCACTCCGGCGGACTTTCGGCAATGGAGAGATAAGGGTAATTTTGTGCGGAAGCGCAAACTTTGCGAGGAAGATTCCGGACATATCGGCAACCTACCTGTTGAAAGAGCTAAGTATTGAGCAAATCGGTAATCTATTAACAGGAGGAGTCGACCAGAAGAAAACCTGAGAAATGTGATTACAGAACTCTATATGTAATCTCTTTTATTACCCCGTGGAAGGGAATTCGGATGGTATCAAATCGGCCTTCCCCGACCGACTCAGTAGTATTTGCCTCCGAATTCCCTTCTCTGTTTACTCCGATCCAACCTTCCCAATCCGGCGCAAGCCTGTAAGAATGCGGCCTTTGCCTCAACCTAACTGACGACAGCAAGCTGACGAAACACATGCCAGAACCATGCGATACGATGCGACACAATATGTTATCCCGGTCACGTCCCGCGAAAATCGGAAGGCGTTTTCCCCGGGGACAGGAGGAATTATGCGAAAATCCGTCTTTATCTTATGTCCTCTCTTACTGGTTATCTGCTCTTCATCACTGTTTGCACAATACTACTTTTTTCAACCCGAAAGCGCCGTTTTCGATACTATTAAAAACCGCTATCTGATCTCCAACGTCGGCACCGGAGATATCGTCCAGATCACCAGTCAGCTGGACACATCCTATTTCTATACGGAATTCACCCGGGCCGCCGGGATACATATACGGGATGATAAGTTTTATGTCTCCTGCCAATCGGGAGTCGCGGTTTTCGACCTGAACGCAGACGTCCTCGACACCATCATCCCCGTTCCCGGAAGCGATTTTCTTAATGATATCACCACCGATACCGGCGGATACCTCTATGTCACCGATCACACTCTCGGCAAAGTGTTCCGGATCGACCTGAGCGATTATTCCGCGAAACTTATCATTGATAAGATATTTTACCCCAACGGCGTCCATTTCGATAAAGAACACAACCGCATCCTGATGGTCAATAACGGCGCCTATCCGCCGATTTATTCACTCGAACGGCGGATCTGGAATGAAACCGTCGGCACTCCCGCCGCAATCGGCCAGGGTGGAGACGATCTGGCCAACGCGACGGTTATCACCACACTTCCGGCAACCCTCAGCGGCTCCACCGTTGGCTATACCAACGACTATGAGGCATTCGGAGGCGACTGTTCGCGCACCTACGCCCCCGATGTCGTCTATGCCTACACCCCGCCACAGGATTATACCATGAGTCTGCGGTCCTGTGATTCGGATTACTGGGTGAAACTGTTTATATTTGAAGAATACGAAGACAACCTGATCGCCTGTAACCAGTATTCCGACAGTTGCCTGCCGGAATACCGTGGCGAGATATATAATCTCGAAATCGACTCCGGCAAGACGTACTACATCATCGTCGACGGTGGCATCGGCGGCCTTTCGGGCGATTATGAAATCAATATCGAGATTCCGCAGGAGTACTATGACACTTCGATCGTGGTCAATACGGTTCTGCACGGTATGGACGGGATCACGGCCGACAACGACGGCAATTATTATGTCTCGACATGGTTATATAATGCCGTTTTTCGTTTCGATCCCGATTTTTCCGAACCGCCGGTACAAATGACCTGCAACCATAACGGCCCCGCCGACATTTACTATGATGTGTACCATGACATTCTAGTCGTGCCGAATTACTACTCCGACTCCGTCGACTTCATCACCCTATCCGAACCGCCGTTCGCCAAAGTCACCGGTCAGTCGCCGGTCACCGACGGCGGCGCGACCTGGGGAATCAGCTGGATCGACTACGACAACGACGGGTTCGACGACCTCTTCGCATCCAATATCCCCGACGGCGGATTTCGCAACAACCTGTATCACAACAACGGCGACGGATCATTCACGAAAATCACCGATGATATCATCGTCGATGACCCCGAAAGCAGGGGCGGCGGCACCAGTTGGGGGGATTATGACAATGACGGTCTCATCGACGGTATCGTGGTCAACTGGGATCCCTACTTCAACTTCGTGTACCATAACGACGGGGATTCGTTCTCCCGCGTCAGCTACGACGTCATCACCAATGATCCCGGCCTCTTAATTTGCCCGGCCTGGGGTGATCTGGACAACGATGGCGATCTCGATTTATTCATCGGAACCCATAACGAAAGCTCCGGCCATTTGCTGTTTATCAATGATGACACCGGATTCGTGAAAATCACATCCGGTCCCCCCGTTGAGGATATCGTCGGCGCCAACGGAGTCAGTCTCACCGACTACGACAACGACGGTGATCTGGACATCTTCATCGCCACGATCAAATTCAACAGCTCCGGCGATAATTTCCTGTATATCAATGACGGCGCCGGAAATTTCACCCGCATGACCGGCGATCCGCTGGTTTCCAGCGGCGGCAATTCGTTCGGGTCAAGCTGGGGCGATATCGATAACGATGGCGACCTGGATGTTTTCGTGACCAACGCCTATCCGGCCGAAACCGCAAAAAACGAATTGTATCTGAACAACGGTGACGGATCATTCACAAGGGTTACCACCGGCCCGCTGGTCAGCGATACCGGCGACTCTTTCGGCAGTGCCTGGGGAGATTATGACAACGACGGCGATCTCGACCTGGTGGTTGCCAACGGAAAATACGATACCAAAGAAAAGAATTTCCTCTATGAGAACGACGGGACCGGGAATTTCACGCGCATCATGTACGGCTACGTTGCCCATGACTCCGCCAGTTCCGAATCGGTCGCGTGGGCGGATTATGACCGCGATGGGGACCTTGACCTGTACATCGGCAACTCGTATGGCATGAACGAAACCAACCTGTTATACCGCAACAAGGGCAATGACAATAACTGGATAAATATTAAATGTGTCGGTCAGCGCACCAACACCTCCGCGATCGGTGTCAAAGTCAGGGCCAAAGCGACCATCTCCGGCAATCCCACCTGGCAGATACGCGAAATTTCTTCACTGACCGGCAAGAACGGGCAGAATAGCCTTAATGTACATTTCGGACTCGGCGACGCGGCCATTATCGACTCATTGATTATCGAATGGATCAATACCCCGCATCAGGTGCTGACCGATGTCCCCGTCAACCAGTTCCTGATCATCACCGAGGAAATCAGCTACGAATGCGGCGATGCCAACGACGATGAAGCGATCAACCTGCTTGATATCCTTTTTCTGATAGATCATGTTTATGGTACACCCCAGGGTCCGCCTCCCGATCCTCCGGAGGCGGGTGATGCCAATGCCGACGGCAATATCAATTTACTGGATATTTTGTATTTAATAGACTACCTGTACGGCACACCCCAGGGTCCGGAACCGCTGTGCCCCTGACAACGGGACCATGTCCTAACGCAAGATCAGGTGCAACAGCAGTATTATAATATCGAGCAAACTGCGGTTAATACTCGACGATTCGATCGATCCGTCTCCCTCGGAGACATACGCCTCCCTCATTCCCGAATATTCTATCGGTGAGATCGTTTCATCGGGGATTGCAAACAACGAATCGGGATCGGTCGGCGTATCGATATCCCAGGGATGATCGTCGCCGTTGTCACTGAAACACACCGGCGTGTCGGTCTGATCCTGGCAATCCAAAACCAATCCGGTCGCCGTCCCCCGCGCCGTCAAGTCACCGCCGAACACCGACGGCAGGACCAGCAGGCTGAACACCGCAATAGTACACATAATTCTTTTCATGGACCTCCTCCATTGAAAACATGATGCCGGATTGTGCTGTAAGACGGTACTCCTGTCACTCTGACAGTATGTATTGGGTGGCCGGTCCCTCTTGGAATGCGGCCACCCAATCAGCGTTGCCGACGGCATCGTTTTCATGCAATGCGACAATCACTGTATTCACCACCTTACGGCAAATAATGGCGGATATGGCAATGACACAACCGCCACATATCTGGTTGATTCCGTGGGAATGCTTGCAACCCGTCACTCCGGTTATTTGTCATGACGGATGATTCTTACAAGGATTCTTATGCTGTGATGGAATAAAATCGAAGGAACGGAAAAACACCGGTTACGGCAAACGCGTTCGTAACAACCGCAGGCTGTTGAACACCACCAGCAATGTGACTCCCATATCGGCGAAAATCGCCATCCAGAGTGTCGCCAGGTCGAAAAACGCGAGGATCATGAACACCGTCTTCACACCCAGCGCGAAAACGACATTAGTCTTGATCATGCGTAGCGTCCGCCGCGAATGTTTCACCAGCCATGGCAAACGACTTAAATCATCCGACATCAGCGCAATATCGGCGGTCTCGATCGCGGCATCCGTTCCCGCCGCCCCCATCGCGATTCCCACCGTTGCCGCCGCCAGCGCGGGCGCATCGTTGACCCCGTCGCCGACCATCGCCACTACTCCGTACTCCTGTACCAGTCGTTCCACTTCGGCGACTTTATCCGCCGGAAGAAGTTCCGCGTGGTACGCATCCGCTCCGACCGCCTCCGCCACGGCGCGGGCGGTCCCTTCATTGTCGCCGGTCAGCATCACCACGTGCGCCACACCATCTTGTTTCAATGCCGCTATCGCGATAGCCGCCTCCGGCCGCGCCTGATCCGCCACACTGATCAACCCGCAAATATGATTGTCATTGCCGACCGCAATCACCGACTGCCCCGCCGCTTCGTACTGCACCGCCTTGCGATGAAACACCTCCGGTTCATCCGCGCGTTCATGCGTATACCGATGCGAACCGATCCAGAACCGCCGTCCGTTCAGCAGTGCTTCCGCTCCTCTTCCCTGCACCACTCGAAAACCCGTCACCGGAAACGTGGCCACGTTCATGACCTCGGCCCGACGCACCACCGCCCGGGCCAGAGGATGTTCACTCAGACGTTCCAGCGAAGCCGCGCGCGCCAGAAGCTCCTCCGGGGTGTGATTATTAAGCGGATCGACATGCTGAACTTCAGGATGTCCACGGGTTAACGTTCCGGTCTTGTCCAGCGCGACCGCCTTCAATTTCGACGGGATTTCAAGATACACACCACCCTTGATCAATACGCCCGCGCGCGCCGCTGAGGTCAGCGCCGCCATGATACTCACCGAAGTCGACACCAATAATGCACACGGGCAGGAGATCACCAGCATCACCAGCGCCGAATACAGCCAATGCGACCAGTCCGCGCCAGCCGCCAGCGGTGGGACCACCGCCACCAGTATCGCCGCCGACAGCATCGCGGGGGTGTAATAACGGGCAAATGTCTGTATCCACTGCTCCACCGGGGCCCGGCGCGATTGCGCCTGCTCCACCATCTGAATGATTCGTGCCAATGCGCTATCACGGGAGGATTTTGTGACCGTAAACTCAAACGCCCCCTCGTTGTTGATCGTCCCGGCGTAGACTTCGTCGCCGATCGTTTTCGTCGCCGGCGTTGCCTCCCCGGTAATCGGCGACTGGTTCACCGAAGTCGTTCCCGATACGACAATACCGTCGAGCGGGATTTTCTCCCCCGGGCGAACCTGCACTCTGGCCTTTGGCACCACCTGTTCCACCGGAGTCTCGACCACATTGCCGCTATCCACTACCCGCGCCGAAAGTGGTTTTAAATCCAGCAACGCTCCAATCGCCCGACGGGCGCGTCCAACCGACCAGGATTCCATCAACAGCGACAACGCATACAAAAACGACACCGTGGCCGCCTCGAAATACTCCCCGATCGCAACCGCCCCGATCACGGCAATCGTCATCAATAAATTGATATCCGCCCGTAGTTGACGAAGCGACCTCAGGGCACTCGGCGCGACAAACCACCACCCGGCAACGATCGCCGCCAGATATAACACTCCCGTCGCCCGCCTTGGGACACCGTCAGATGCCAGCGCCGCGACGAAGCCGCCATCAACCGCATGGATGACAAAGCCGACCAGAAGCAACACCCCGCTGAGGACGCACATGAACTCCCGACCACGTAGCAAACCATGGCCCGACGGACTTCCCTGACAGGAACCGTCGGAACAGGAACAGGCGCTATGGTCGTGAGTATTCATGATAAATCACCGTTTTAAAAAAGCCGGAAACAACATCGCTTCTATATCATGCTTCTATATCATCTCATCGGATAAAATGATACGATATAAATATGGATAGATACACGCTTTATATCACTATTTTCCCTCGATCGCAAGTTTGCCGTTGCCCGCAACCCGTGAAATACCGTATATTTGCCGCATGGACAAGGAAACTCTCTTACATGACAGTTACTTGTGTCACGATCTCGATGTCGACGAACTCGAGGCGGTCGCGTCGATTGCCGTTTTGCGCACCGTGGTAAAGGGTGAACTTCTTTTCCTGCAGGGAGATACCGCCACCGGTTTTTATGTCCTTTTAAATGGACGGGTCCGGCTGTATAAATCATCACTCGACGGCAAGGAATACACCCTGCATCATATCAAACCGGGCCAGATATTCGCCGAAGTCGCCATTTTCCGGGGAAAACGATTTCCCGCCAACTGCGTTGCGCAGGAAGACACCACGGTGGCCTTTTTCCCCAAAGACGATTTTCTTCGCCTGTTAAAAAAATCCCCCGAACTGGCGCTCAAAATTATCGCCTCGCTGTCGAGTTTCCTGCGTGATTTCAACCGGCAACTCGAAGAGCTCTCGCTTAAGGAAGTTCCCGGACGAATCGCCTCGTTTATCCTGAACGAATCGGAACAAACCGGCAAAAACACAATTACCCTCGACACGTCCAAAACCGAACTGGCCACCCGGCTGGGAACTATCAGCGAAACCCTTTCGCGCAACCTTCGCAAGCTCCAGGACAACAACATCATAACGGTCGACCGCGATAAAATCGCCATCCGCGACAAAAACCGTCTTTCCGCTATCGCCGACGGCGAAAAAATCTGATCCTTTGATCTGAGTCAAGGCGTTTTTCCATCATCGATCCGATCTTTCCCGTAACATTACACGAAACCTATTCCGCGGAGAAATGATGGCACTGAGAAAAGTGATCCGAATCGATGAAAACAAATGCGACGGGTGCGGACTATGTGTCCCGGCCTGCGCCGAAGGCGCGATTCAAATCATCGACGGCAAGGCGAAACTTGTCAGCGAAACCTACTGCGACGGGCTGGGAGCCTGCCTCGGCGAATGCCCGCAGGGCGCAATCACCATCGATGAACGTGATGCCGAAAACTTCGATCCTGAAGCGGTCAAAGCCCATCTCGCCAGCCAGGAAAACAAACCCAAACTGCAACAGTTTACCCCCGCATTCCGGTGCAATTCGGCGTCATTCGGGTGTCCCGGCCAACAGGCGCGCTCTTTACAACCAACCGAATCTGACCGTGCTCTTGAATCATCCCGCCGGCCATCACAATTGCGTAACTGGCCGGTGCAATTGCATCTCGTCCCGACCAATGCGCCCTATTTCAGCAACGCCCGGCTGTTGATCGCCGCCGACTGTGTCCCATTCGCCCTTGCCGGCTTCCATGAAAATCTTCTGGCCGGACGGGTCCTGATTATCGGCTGTCCCAAACTCGATGACAATCAGACGTATTTGCAAAAACTGATCACGATATTTCGCGACAATGCCATCAAATCGGTCGAACTGGCGTACATGGAAGTCCCCTGTTGCTTAGGGATGGTGCGTCTGGTGCAAACCGCCCTCAAACAGGCCGATACGAATATTCCCCTCTATCTGACTAAAATCGGTATCGGCGGAGACCTTCTCGAAAGCACTCCGCTGGAACAATCACCAATCATACGAGGCATCCAATGAAGACCAATGACTCAATATCCACCGGCGCACTGTTACCCGCCGTTGCGCACCGGCTGGAACAGGCGGTCGATTATGCCGACGGTTCTGTCGTCAGCCGCACAATATTAAAAACCAAAGCCGGGACTATCACCCTGTTCGCATTCGATACCGGACAGGAACTCAGTGAACATTCCGCACCGTTCGATGCTTTCGTGCAGATCCTCGACGGCAAGACTCAGTTGACCATCGGCGGTAAGCCGATCATCGCCAAGGCGGGCGAAACCGTGATCATGCCGGCCAATGTCCCGCACGCGGTCAACGCCGTGAGTCGGTTCAAAATGCTGTTAACCATGATTCGGGGATAGCCTGCGTGAATGCCTTTCGCCTGTTACCGGTCATACTTGCTTTTCTCCTGCTGGGCGCACATTTCCTGCGTTCCGGGCAGTCCGGCCTGACCGTGATATCCGGGCTTTTTCCGTTGCTTTTATTTATCCGCCGCGGCTGGATTGTACCCACCATGCAGATCGGCTTGCTTGTCGGTGCCATCCTCTGGATCGACACCGCGCTGGAGATCATCGCTTTCCGTCGCGCCAGCGACCAGCCCTGGATTCGGTTTGTCGTTATCAGCGGTGCGATTATCATCCTGACCGCGTCATCGGCGTTGCTATTTCGATTGAAAAGCATTCGTGAACGGTACCGCGCCGAACCATCGTCCCCCGCCATCGCTTCGGCATTCATATTGACTTTTACCCTGTTATCAATAGTACAACTTAAAGTCCGCCTGCCAATGCTTCTGATGGAACGCTTTCTGCCCGGCTTTGGCTGGATTGAAATCCTGCTGTTATCGGTTTACTCCGCATGGATCACCGGGAAAATGCTCGACCCGGCACAAACCGCCCGCTGGCGAAAACGTATCTGGACCGTCTTCACGATTGTCTTTTTCTCTCAGCTTGCACTGGGACTTCTGGGGCTTGATCGATTCCTTATGACCGATACACTCCACCTGCCCGTCCCGGCCATGATTCTTGCCGGGCCGCTGTTTCGCGGAGACGGTTTTTTCATGCCGATCCTGTTTGGCGCGACCGTGCTTCTGGTCGGCCCCGCCTGGTGCAGTCATCTCTGCTATATCGGCGCCTGGGACAACCTGGCCTCTGACCGCACCCGCAAACCGCGACGTCTCCCCGCGTGGACCCACACCACGCGCATTATTATCCTGACAGTTATCATCGTGGTCGCCATTGCATTGCGTCTGGCGGGAGCTTCAATCACCGTTGCGACTATCCTCGGTGCGGCCTTTGGTATGATCGGTGTGGCGATAATGCTGATCTGGTCGCGCCAAATCGGTGTTATGACCCATTGCACGGCCTTCTGCCCGATCGGTCTACTGGCCAATCTTCTCGGCAAACTATCACCGTTTCGCCTTTGCATCAACGACCGGTGCACCGACTGCGGCATCTGTCGGCTATCCTGCCGCTATGATGCGCTTAACATGTCCGATATCAAACGCCGCCGCCCCGGTCTCACCTGCACCCTCTGCGGCGACTGCCTGCATTCCTGCACTGACCGCGCCCTGGAATATCGTTTCTTCAGACTATACCCCACCACCGCGCGTGCCGTGTTTATCGTGCTGGTCGTCTCGCTTCACGCCGTCTGCCTCGGTCTGGCCCTGATATAGAATAATGCCGCTTGCGATAAAAACCGTCGTTTTGCATATTAAAACAAATTGGAGAATGTGCACATGCCCGGCATTGATGCCTTCGATAAACACGCGAGCCACTATGACCAGTGGTTTGACCGGCATCCGGCGGTGTTTCAATCAGAGCTGGCCGCACTGAAGGCGCTGTATCCCGGTGGCAAATGTGCCGTGGAAATCGGACTCGGCACCGGACGTTTCGCCCAGGCTTTGGGAATAACATATGGCGTGGAACCCGCCCAGGCAATGGCCCGCCTGGCGGTAAGTCGCGGAATCAACACGGTAGTTGCAAAAGCTGAAAACCTCCCCTTCAATGATCATTGTTTCAATACGGCCGTGATGGTGACTGCGATTTGCTTTTTCGACGATATCAACACCGCCATGCGCGAAACTCGCCGTATTCTGCAACCCGGCGGTTCAATTATCATCGGATTCATAGACCGTGATACCCCTCTGGGACAGGACTATTTAACACGAAAAGACGACAACGCTTTCTATTCACATGCCACCTTATATTCTTCCCCGATGGTTCGGGAAATCCTGATAACCGCCGGTTTTTCCGATATAGGATTCATGCAGACTCTTGCCGGAGATTATAAAACCATGACAAGGCCGGAAACCCCGCATGAGGGATACGGCAACGGTGGTTTTGTCGTGGTCCGCGCCGCAATATCCCCATAAAAAAGGCGGGGAGACTCCCCGCCCATTGTATATCTCTACTCGTTTCGAATTACCCGGCGATATTGACAAATACGTCGACATCGGCCAGCGCGGCGTTCACCGCGCCATTCCAGAAATCATTTTTCGTCAAATCGACACCCAGATGTTTCATCGCGACTTCTTCGCATGTCATGCGGCCCGTATCGACCAGAATCTCCCGGTATTTCTGCGCGAATGACGGCCCTTCCTGACGCGCCCGATTATAAATACCCGTCGCGAACAGAAAGCCGAATGTATACGGGAAATTATAGAACGGCTGGCCGGTCAAAAAGAAATGCAGTTTGGACACCCAGAACAGTGGGTGATAGGCGTCGTCTCCTTCGAGAATATCGCCGAATGCCTGCTTCTGCGCCTCGGTCATGATCTCATCGAGCCGCGCCTTCGCAACCAAACCGTTCTTGCGCTCCACATAGAATTGTGAATCGAAAATAAACCGGGCATGAAGATTACAAAATAGCGTGAAGGCGTTCTGCAGTTTCTGATCCAGCATCATCAGCTTTTCATCCCTGCTTTTGGCTTTGCCCAGCGCGCCGTCGAAAATCAGCAATTCGTTGAAAATCGATGCCGTCTCGGCCAGGTTCATCGGGTAATCCTGCGCGAACGGCGGTTTGTCTTTCAGAACATCATGATGATAGGCATGCCCCAGTTCATGCGCCAGCGTGGCGACCTCGGCGAACGTGTTGCCGTACGTCATGAAAATCCGGCTCTGCCCCGCCTCGGTCAGGGTCGTGCAATATCCCCCGCCGGCTTTGCCCGGACGATCCTCGGCTTCTACCCAGCGGTTATCCAGCGCCATCCGGGCGAATTGCGCCTGGTTGGCGTCCATATCCTTCATCAAATCGATAATGAAATCACCCGCCTCGGCAAATGAAATCTTGCGATCGACCTGTCCCACCGGCGCGAACTGGTCATACCACTTGAACTGGTCGATCCCCAAAAGCCTTTTCTTGGCGTCGATATATGCTCTCAGCTTCGGCACCCCGCGCTCCACCGCGCGCCACATCGCCGTGAGTGTCTCCTCTTTCATGCGGGCGTTGATCACCGGCTCCACCAGCGCGGATTTCCAATTCCGGCGATCGTACAACGTCAGCCGGAATCCCGCCTGATAATTGAGTACCATCGCCATCCATTCGGCAACCCGTTCCCAGGCCTCTTCCAGCTTGACCTGCGCCTGCCGCCGGATAGTGCGGTCGGCATCCGCCATCTTGATGGCCAACTGGCCGATCGACAGCTCCCGCAGTTTTCCATACTCGTCGAATTCCACCCGCAAATCGCCGTACACCTTGTCATACAGACGATTCCAGGCATGATACCCGTTCACGGCCAGCTCGGTCGCCAGCGCCTCGTATTCCGGATTCATTTTCATCTGGGCGATTTGCCGCGTTTCATTGAGTGAGAACTGCACTTCAATCAGACGTTCGTCGGCCAGAAGTCTCTCCCATTGGTCGTCGGTCTGCGCTTTGGCGAACGCCTCCAGTGAAACCATGATATTCTTCAGTTGCGAAATAAAGACATCGATCTCACCGCTGATCTGATGCGCTTTCACGTCCTTGACATCCTGACTGACCAGACAACTGGTGAATGCCGACGCATGATGAATCCGACTCAACAGCTTTTGCAGTTTGACAATAAACGCCGCCCAGTCGCCGCAATTGGTGTCATCAAGCTGTTTGGGTAGTCTCTCGATTTCGGCTTTTATCGCCTCAAGATCAACCTTGATAGCGGCCCGATATTGCGTAAACTTCTTCGATTCGCTTCCGCCCGGAAAAATCGATTCAAGATCCCAGGTCATGTCAATTTGCTTAATATCCTGCGTTCCCATAATTGGCTCTCCCGAAAAAACCTCGTCTAACAGCCCGCCGCGGGCATCCCCGGCGGCCCGGGCCGGATTTGTCAAAGCCCCAGTATACGAAGAATACGTCGATTTATCAAACCAAATGGCCGTATTTTCTGTTAAACAATACACATTTCGGGCCTTGCGGATTTCGGGATAAATATTACATTACGGCCTGAATGATTACCCGGTGTGATGATAATGAGCATTAAAATAGAAAAAGGAGTTATGCAATGAACGTGTTCGAATTCGCCATGCAAATGGAAAAGGACGGCGAGGCCTATTATCGCAAAATGGCCGGTCAGGCCGGCAACGCCGTGTTGAAAAAAGTGCTGGATCAACTGGCTGATGACGAAGTCAAACATTACAATATCTTCAAGAAGTTTCGCGACGGTGATTTCTCCGGTGTGCCCCAACTCGCCGCGACCGGAACCACAATCCTCAATGACGCGAAAAACGTGTTTCAGGAATTAAGTGCCGGCAGTCGGAATTTCAGTTTCGGCACCGATATCACCGACACCTGGAAAGAGGCGCAGGCGGTCGAGAAAAAGTCCGAGGACTTCTATCGCGAGAAAGCCGCCAAGGAAACCAATGAAGATATTAAAAAGACATTGAACATTATCGCCGACGAGGAACACAAACACTGGACATTGATTGAACACATTCTGCAGTTTGTCCAGCGCCCCAGGCAGTGGCTTGAGGACGCCGAATGGAATCACCTCGAAGATTACTGATAACCGATACACTCCGAGAACTTATGCTTTATGGAGGAGATAATGGGTAATTATAAAGTCCCGGTTCCCGTCAATGAACCGGTTTATGCATATGCCCCCGGCTCCCCGGAACGAAAAAAACTGACCGAGGCGCTCAATCAACTGAAAAACGAAACACACGATATCCCCATGATTATCGGCGGGAAAGAAGTACGCACCGGCGATCCGATCAAGATCACCGCGCCGCATGACCACGCACTCGTACTGGGGCAATACTACCAAGGCGGCAAAAATGAAATCGAGGCCGCCATCGCCGCCGCGATGGAAGCCAAAAAGACCTGGGCCGAATTCCCCTGGCAGGAACGTGCCGCGATCTTTCTCAAAGCCGCCGAACTGCTGACCGGACCCTACCGCTACCTGATCAATGCCGCCACCATGCTTGGTCACAGCAAGAACGTGTTCCAGGCCGAAATCGACGCCGTATGCGAACTGGCCGATTTCTTCCGGTTCAACGTATATTACACCGAGCAGATTTACAACATGCAACCCGGCAATGCCCCGACCATCTGGGATCGTGTCGACTACCGGCCGCTGGAAGGCTTCGTATTCGCCGTCACCCCGTTCAACTTCGTTTCGATCGCCGGCAATCTGCCGTCCGCGCCGGCCATCATGGGAAACACCTGTCTCTGGAAACCGGCGTCCTCGGTGACCTACACCGCCCATTTCCTGATGAAGATTTTCAAGGAAGCCGGCCTGCCCGATGGCGTGATCAACATGGTCACCGCGCGCGGCGCCGATGTCGGCGAGTATGTCCTGAAAAACAAACACCTCGCGGGCATTCATTTCACCGGAAGCACCGGGGTGTTCCAGACCATGTGGAAAACCGTCGGCGGCAATATCGCCAATTATAAATCCTATCCGCGCATTGTCGGCGAAACCGGCGGCAAAGACTTCGTGTTCGTGCACAATTCCGCGAATATCGATGAAGTGGCCACCGCGCTGACTCGCGGAGCGTTCGAATACCAGGGGCAAAAATGCTCGGCGGCCTCACGGACCTATATCCCGAAATCCCTGTGGCCGAAAATCAAAGAGCGTCTGCTGGCCGATCTGAAGGAAATCAAAATGGGCGATGTGCTCGACTTTGGCAACTTCTTCAACGCCGTCATCGATCGTAGCGCCTACAGCACCATCGTCGAATACATCAAATTCGCCAAAGACGCCTCCGACGCCGAGATCATCCACGGCGGCAATTTCGACGACGCCAAAGGCTTCTTTATCGAACCGACCGTCGTTGTCACCACCAATCCGCATTTCAGACTGCTCGAAGAGGAAATCTTCGGCCCGGTATTGACGGTGTATGTATATGATGATGACAAATACGAAGAGACACTGGAGCTGTGCGACCGGACGTCGCCGTACGCCCTGACCGGCGCGGTCTTTGCCATCGACCGCACCGCCGTGCAGAAAGCCGACCGCAATCTGCGCAACGCGGCCGGCAATTTCTACATCAACGACAAGCCCACCGGCGCAGTGGTCGGGCAACAGCCGTTCGGCGGCGGGCGGGCTTCCGGCACCAATGACAAAGCCGGTTCCCTGCTGAACATGATCCGCTGGACCTCGCCCCGCACGATCAAGGAGACCTTCACGCCTCCGAAGAACTACAAGTATCCCTTCATGGGATAATGACCGACTGACACAAACCAGGGCCGGGAGATCAATCCCGGCCTTGTTTTATGGTTAATCGACGCCGCATTTCCAGCACACGCCTGGTGAAAACACGGCCCTTCCATTCGATTTTCCTTGACAATAGTGACAGTGTAATTTAGCTTTCGGTATGAGCTTGTGAATCTTGTCACAAGGAGAGGAATTGTGGATTATATTGACCCGCATCTGTTACAATCCGACCAGTTGAAAAACTTATTTGTACTACTGAAGAAAAAGGGATATGATATCATCGGTCCGACGGTCCGTGATCGAGCCGTTGTGCTTGACTCGCTTGCCGATCCCGAAGATCTTCCCGTCGGGTATCGTGACCGTCACGCTCCGGGAATGTACCGCCTTGAAAATGTCAATGACGATACCTGCTTCTCGTACGTTGTCGGCCTGGAATCGTGGAAAAAATACCTGTATCCGGCATATCAAAAACTGTTGACGGTACAGCGGACGAAAACCGCGTTCACGGTTGAACCGGTCGAGAACAAACCCAAAAAGTTTGCCGCCCTGGGAATGCGTCCGTGCGAACTGAAAGCGCTGGCGATACAGGACACGGTGTTCACCGGAGGTGAAATCAAGGACACGGGGTATATGAATCGACGGCACGACGTGTTCATTGTCGCCGTCAATTGCACGACTCCCGGCAGTAATTGTTTTTGCACGTCGATGAAAACCGGTCCCAAGGCCGACGCGGGGTACGACCTGGCACTGACGGAAGTAAAAGACGGCAACGAGCATTATTTCGTTACTGAAACCGGCAGTCCGGCGGGAGCCGATATCGTAACCGCCCTGAAATTGAAACAGGCCGGGGATGATGCGATTAAACTCGCCCAGAAAAAATTATTCGAGGCCTCGGCGTCCATGGAGTCGAAACTCGACACGGTCGAACTGAAAGCCGCCCTGGAAAAAAACTTCGATAATCCCGACTGGGAAACCATCGCGTCGCGATGTCTCGCCTGCGGCAACTGCACGATGGTGTGTCCGACCTGCTTCTGCACCACCATGCAGGATGACACCGCCCTCGACGGTTCCTCCGCCGGACGACTGCGCCTCTGGGACAGTTGCCACAATATCGAGTTTTCGTATATTCACGGCGGAAGTATCCGCAACAGCGGCATGTCGCGCTACCGTCAGTGGGTCATGCACAAACTGGCCTACTGGGTCGATCAATTCGGTACGTTCGGCTGTGTCGGTTGCGGCCGCTGTATCACCTGGTGTCCGGTGGGAATCGACATAACCGCAACGGCCAGGCAAATTACCGGGCCAAAGACGTCATAGGAAACACGAAATTTTACGGAGAT
>JAFGAL010000019.1 GCA_016933695.1 Candidatus Zixiibacteriota bacterium
CATTGCATTATGTTTCATGCTGTTAGAGATTGCCGCGTCGTTCTCGATGAATCTCGAACTCCTCGCAATGACTTTTTCAACAGGCCCCTTGCGGTGGGGATATCAGTGGAATATTCTCACGATCATGCCAACCCACAGCAGAGGGGCCTGTTGAAAAAGCCGGAAATATGTCATCGCGAGCGAATCTGCCCTACGGCGGATGAAGCGCGGCGATCTTATGACAATATCTTATGTGCATTTAAAGATTGCCGCGTCGTTCCCGATACATCTCGATCTCTTCGCAATGATTTTTCAACAAACCGTAGTGTGGTTGGTTACCAAATCCCATGAATGAAAAATACGACATTGTCTATTTTATCCCGATAAACATCGGGTAATATTCACCTTCGGGAAATTCCGAGTGCACGAATCTGTCTTCGATCAATTCATACCCGACATCTTTGATTATCTCACGCCAGACATCCGGCGGAAACATCCCCAGTACGTGACGGTCGGTTTGGATATCGAGCTTGCCGTCGCGACGAAATAAGTACACGAAGGTCAGATCATACAAACAATCGGACGGATCGGGGTCATAGTAATTTTCCAGCACGGTCACGTCCAAGTCATCCAGAGACACAGTACGTATCTTCGAGCGGTTTTGTTCGAAATGTCCCGGCCACTCCTCGCAGTACGTTATCATCAACCCGCCCGGTTTGAGATGTTCATACGCGGTTGCCAGCGCCGCGCGAAGTTCCTCACGGCTTTGCATGTATGCGATGGCATCGTGCAAAACGACCGCATCGAAGCGATCGTCCAGTCGCACCGTGCGCATATCGCCGACTTGGTATGTAACGTCCGGGTTAAGTTTGCGGGCCTGTTCCAGAATCGGTTCGTTGATATCGATCCCGGTGATCGTGAACTCCCTTTTCAGCACCCAGTCTATATGTCCGCCACCGCAACCCAGATTGAGTACGGTTTGCGTCGGTATCCGGGCGTATTGAAATATCTTGTCGATAAAGTCCTCTCCCTCCTCGATATATTCTTCGGGGGGACTGATAATCAGCGGCCAGGTCCATGCCAGGTCTTTATACAGCCGCATTTGGTTGTCGGGGTGTTCTTTTGCACTCATGCCATCCGCCTTTATTACGGATTGATTTTATCTCTGCTGACTTGTACGCGGAATAATTAATCGAAGTTCCATATTCCCTATTGATCGAAATCCTGTCGAAGATTCCGAAAAACGAGCCAAAGGGGTTCGACATTTTTATCCTCGCAAAACTCGCAACATTGTCATTGCGAGCAGAGCGAAGCAATCTCATTCATTACATGTTATATATATTGATCGACGGAGATTGCTTCGTCGCTTTCGCTCCTCGCAATGACTCCACCTAACATTCATTTTATCCACCACATTTATATAACCATCTTCTCACATAATGCCCCCGTCTGTGGTCGGCGGGTCCTCAGACCCGCCGCTTGTGACTCCAAAGACATTCGCGGTCGATCTGAGGATCGACCGATCACGTGCATGGCGTGTTTACCCGGTAGCCCCACCACTTGCGGTGGGTTTATTATCACTTTATTATCTTGATATTCTTCCCCGTCCGACCGAACCGCACCAGGCCGACAACCAGCACCACCACGCCGATCGGCATAAACACCCAGCCGACAATTTCGATATAGGGATGATTAAAGAACCGTACGAACGCCAATCCGGCCACCAAAAATGTCAGCGCCGTGCGAACATACGCAAGGATGGTGCGTTCGTTCGCCAGCTCGGTCCGTACCCGGTCAAGCTTATGATGCCACGATGCATCGTGCATGTCATTGTCCCGCATGATTGAAATCCCTTTCTCACTCCGGCTTTTTCGGTTCCACCATCACCAGCTTCTCGCGCTCGACCGTCACCAACCCCGGTTTGGCCTTGCGCGGTTTGCGGACATACTTGCGCTCAGTGTAAATCACCGGAACCGTTTTGGAATTCCGTGCCTTGGAGTGATACGCCGCGATCGCGGCGGTTTCGAGAATCTCCGCTTTCGACGGCTCGAAATTCTTGTCCGGGAATTTCATAACCACGTGCGAGCCGGGACATTGCGAGGCATGAAACCACAACTCGTACGGTTTCGCGTGTGCGAACGTGGTGCGGTCGTTATCCTCGCCGTCGCGGCCGATATAAATCGTCACACCGCTCTCGAGTGTATATGCCCGATACGGGAGTCGCGGCGCGGTGTCGCGCTTTGTCACCGTCGACGGCAACAATTCCGCAATTTCCGACGAGTACCGCTCCGAGGCCGATTCGAAATCGGCAGTGAGTTCGGCGTGCATCGTTTCAACCGAGGCTAATTCTTTGGCGGTTATTTCCTGCCGACGTTTTAAAAGCGCCAAACCGTCCTTGGCTTTGCGGTATTTCTTGAAATAGTCGTCGGCGTTCTCCGATGGTGTCAGCGCCGGATCGAGCTTGACCGTAATTGTTTTATCTTCATCGTACACGTCATCGAGTTTGGCCGTTTCCATGCCTTTTTTCAGATTGGGGATATTGATCTTGATCAACTCCGCCGTCTTGCGATACGAATCGAAATTGTCCGCGTTATCCAGATCGGATTCGATCTTCGCCAGCTTGCGTTTCTGCTTTTTCACATACCGCGCCACCGCATCGAGCACCATCTGTTTTTGCGAAACTTCCTCTCTGAAATTACGATTGTCGCGTATCGCGGCAAACACACCAATCGACAGACCCTTGTATTTTTCCGGCTCACGGTCGATACTTTTCAGCTTACACGGGTACACCACCTGCCCGGTATGCAAACGATACACGTACGCCGTGTCGTAGTTCGCAAACTGCAATGCAATACCCCGTATCGCGATTGTCAGACGATCGATGGCGATCTCATCCAGACCATCCATCGCCATATCCTCATCGAGTTCGGCGCGTTCGATAATTTCATCGATCAGCGCGGCATCCAGTCCCAGGACATGCTTGCGTAAAAACGCATCAAGCCGCACATCGCTTTCAGATGCCGATATCTTGAGGATATCATCATTAGTTATGGTCAGCGGATTCAATTTGTCGATCGGCGGCGGAGGTTCGTATGATTGCCCGGAATCGTACTTCTTATTGCGAAGAGTCGCGAGAATGACATCATTCTCGCCGACCAGCCAGATATTGCCGTTGGGACCGAGCGCTTCGAGAACAATCGCAAAGCGCGCTTTATCTTTTTCGATTTCGATTCGCACGATCCGATCCAGATCATATTGCCGGATTTCGGTTACTATACCGCCCAATGAAGGCTGAAAAAACGGCCACGGCTTTTCTTTGGTTTCGATCCGCATCTTGCCCCGCGGAATCATAAACGCCCCGAATCCCACCGGGTGATAGGCGAATCCAAACGCCTGATGCCCCTTGCCAGCCTTGAAAAACAGGTAGGCCTCGCGTTCTTTCTTGTAGAACTCGGTCGAGGTGAATGTCGCACCGACCAGCAGATTTTTCATCTCGGCCGTCAGCGCATAGATGTGCAGTGCGGTTTGCATGTAACCTATTTAAAATTAGTAATACTAAAATGCAAACAAAATAGTATATACAAGGGAAATAATGGAAAAGGTAAAAGAGGAAATTGCAATATTAAAGTTCCTTTGGCCTTCCATTTGTCTCCATGCAACTAGAAAGTTCTCGACTAACATTTTCATATCGAAATTCAGTCTATTTATTTGGTCTCTCAGTATATTACAATTATGTAAAAATACTAATTCTTGAGGTAGATTATTTTCTATATTGAATAATGGATTTATGTGGAAATCCCTTGCTTCACTATTCCACTTAATATAATTTTTTTGCAGTTCATTAATCGATTTGGCAATCAGTTTTAACTTTTTCTTTGTTTTATTCATACGAAGTTTTGGAATTCTTATCATATGTAAGCTGTCGTTTATTCTATTCCAATCGTCCATTATTTTTATTGAGTTATCCATAATCCTATAAAATTCTGGATTTAATTCTCGTGATAACGCAATTAATTTCTCAGCCATAATCATTCTCCCCTTTAAATGAGACGGGCGGAATAAATATTCCGCCCGTCTCAGATTTACATATTATGTCTTACGGCTTGCCGTATTTGGCAATACCCTCTTTATACAGGTTGCCGCCGTGGCAGTCCAGCGCGACAATCGCGGGGAAATCCTTGACGGTCAGCTTGCGAATCGCTTCCGCGCCGAGATCTTCATACGCGATCACTTCGGCGGCCGTGATCGATTTCGCAATCAGCGCACCGGCACCGCCGACCGCGGAAAAATACACCGCCTTGTGCTTTTTCATCTGCGCCACGACTTCCGCGCCCATCTCGCCCTTGCCGATCATCCCCTTCTGTCCCGCTTCGATCACGCGCGGGGTGTAGGCGTTCATGCGGTACGATGTGGTCGGGCCGGCCGAGCCGATCACCTGCCCCGGTTTGGGCGGGGTCGGACCGACGAAATAAATAATCTGCCCAGTAACATCGAACGGCAGTTTTTCGCCCTTGTCCAGAAGGTCTACCAGCCGTTTGTGGGCCGCGTCGCGCGCGGTGTAAATCGTTCCCGAAATCAACACCTGGTCGCCGATTTTCAGATCCTCGACAATCTCGTCGGTGAGCGGCGTCGTTATTTTTTTCTGTTCCGACATATATCTATTCTCCGGATAATATAATGTTCACCTTACAGCGTCACTTCTTTATGCCGCGCGGCATGGCACTGCGTATTCACCGCCGCCGGCAGACTGGCGATATGGCAGGGATGCACCTCGACATGCACGTCCAGCGCCGTGGTGGTGCCGCCCAGCCCCTGCGGGCCGATCCCCAGCTTGTTGATCTTTTCCAGCAGTTCCAACTCCAGATCGGCGTAGAATTTGTTCGGGTGACGGTTGCCCACTTCGCGAAGCAGGGACTTTTTCGCCAGAAACGCCACTTTCTCGAATGTGCCGCCGATCCCGACGCCGACAATGATCGGCGGACAGGGATTGCCGCCGGACCGGCGCACCCGGTCGATCACGAATTCCTTGACCCCTTCGATACCGTCGGACGGTTTCATCATTTTCACTTCCGACATATTTTCCGAGCCGCCGCCTTTCGGGGCCATAATGATATGCATCTTGTCACCGGGAACGATATTGACATGCACGATCGCGGGGGTATTGTCGCCGGTGTTCTTGCGTTCGATCGGATCGCCCAGCACCGACTTGCGCAGGAAACCGTCTTTGTATCCCTGGCGGATTCCCTCGTTGAGCGCGTCATTGAAATCGCCGCCGACAACGTGCACGTCCTGTCCCAGATCGACAAATAGCACCGCGTAGCCGGTGTCCTGACACATCGGGGCCTGCTCGTTTTTGGCGATCTCGGCATTGGCCAGCACCTGGTCGAGAATCCCCTTCGCCACCGGCGATTCCTCCACCGTCTTGGCTTCTTTGACCGCATCGATCACGTCCTGCCCCAGATCGTACGAGGCTTCGATCGTAATCCTGCGGACCGCTTCAATGATTGCGTCTGTCCTGATTTCTCTCATACTTCTTCTCCATTCCCTCATGCTATGTCAGTCAAATCACGTCTGTGTGTCAGGTGTCGGATTTGTCTGCAAAGACCTGATATGTTCGATACGTTTGTCTGTTGACGGGTGATCGTAAAACCAAAATTCGATGAACGGCGACGGCGACGGGTCGCTGAGATTGTACGCCGAAAGCTTTTCAAACGCGGTCCGGGCCGTTGCCGCGTCCACGCCGGAAAGCCGGTAGCCGTACTCATCGGCCTGGTATTCGAAATACCGGCTGACCGCGTTCGGGATCGGTTGAATCACGAAATAGTAGACCGTTACGAACGCCAGGATCAACGGCAGGCTCGCGATATCACCGATCCGCGAAAAACCGAACCGTCGGGCATGATGCCGCACCAGCACCGGGCCATACTTATTAAACAGGAACAGGCCGAGCAGCAAAATAATAATTTCACCGAATAGGCCCAGCCAAATATGCCGCTTGACATAATGACCGATCTCATGCCCCATGACATATTTCAGCTCATCGGTCGACATCTTCGCGATGATATTATCATACAGTACGATTCTCTGCGTATTCAGCATGCCGGTAAAATAGGCATTGAGTTTGGTGGATTGCTTCGAGGCATTCACCTGTAAAATATCGGGATTATCGATTCCCGCCCGCGTCGCCAGCGCCCGCATCTCGCCCGCCAGATATTCGTCCTGCAATGGTTCGAACCTGTTAAACATCGGCGTAATCACGACCGGATAGATCACAATGATAAACACCATGAACGGCAAAGCCACAAGTGAAAGCCATAACCACCATCGTTTATACCTGTTTATGAAATGGTACGACACAAGGACGACGATATACAAAAATACCAGCCACACCGCTTCATACAAAATGCTGTCACGGAACCAATCCCCGACGCTTTCATTGGAAAAACCGTACTGGTGTTCAACCATTAACTCGCGATAGTAATCGAACGGCAGATGCACCGCAAAGACGATCACACTGAAAAACAGCAGATACAACAAATACCGTACCGCGCGCGGACGCGCGATCCGTTCCGCCAGCGTCCGCAAACGAGCCGAGAAACCGGTGTATAAGAACGCCAGCAGGACGAGGACTTCCAGGAAAAAACTGAAAAAACGCCAGATGTTTGTGAAACGGGCGTAAGTGCTGAGTGTGTCGCGACGTTCTTCCGACATCGGATACAAACCATCGGATTGGATATCCACCGTCATACCGGAAACCGCGACAACCCTGTCGCCGACCGACCGCGACAGGGAATCAACCGCCGGTTCCGGCGCATCGTCGCTGGCCGGAACAACGGCCATTAGTATTGCGAGGGCCAGAAACAGGCTCCCCATGATGTTCTCCCCTGAATCGTTATTACAGCGATAATAGCGAATCCAACGAGTAAAGTCAACTCGGGGAGTTATCATCAGTCTGGCGAATTTATGCACAATCGCGATGGAATCTCTTGATAATCGGGACGATCCATGCTTTATTGGGCAATGTCGTATACGGGAGAAATCGCGGCGCTGACAACGGCCGTACTCTGGTCGTTTACCTCGATCTTTTTTACACAGGCCGCCCGCCGCATCGGGTCCTATTGGCTGAACAAATTCCGTTTGGTGATCGCCGTTCTGTTTCTGGGCACAACCCTGCTGATCACCACCGGAGGCCTTTTGCCATCGAACATTTCTCCTGCATCGTATTATTACCTTATCGCCAGCGGGATCGTCGGTTTAACGCTGGCCGACTCCTGCCTGTTTCATTCCTTCCTGCTGATTGGAACTCGCCTGACTTTGCTGATTTTCGCGGTTTCGCCGATCATTGCGGCGCTCACCGCCTGGCCCGTTCTGGGAGAAAAGATCGGTCTTATGGGAGGACTGGGCATTGCAATCACCCTATCCGGTGTTATTTGGGTAACACGCGAACGGCGGATCAACGGCAACGAACAAACAACGACGTCATCCGCAAAACGTCTTGGCATAATGCTGGCACTCGGTGCCGCGGCCTGTCAGGCAATCGGTCTGGTTCTGGCCAAGGCCGGGATGGGAAACACCCTTGATCCGCTTCCCGCGACTTTTCTTCGCATGATTTCCGCGGCCGCCGCCATATGGCTTTACGGGCTATTTCGGGGCGATCTGAAGGATTTCACGAAAAAATGCAAAGACCGCAGGGCTTTGCTGTTTGCTGTCGGCGGGGCGTTTTGCGGACCGTTTCTGGGAGTGTGGATGTCGCTTACGGCGGTCAAATACACGCAGGCCGGAATCGCCATGGCTATCATGGCAACCGTACCGATTTTAATTATACCGCTGGTCATTGTGGTCTTTAAAGAAAAAGTCAGCCCCCGCGCCGTAATCGGCGCCATCCTGGCCGTCATCGGCGTGACGGTGTTATTTTTGGCATGACGTACATAGAAAAAGGCCGCGGTGCTTGTCACCACAGCCACATATGTTCTACCGCCGATTCGACCGGATTATTCCCAGACCGAAACGACTTTGCGATCGCGTCCCTGACGCGTGAACTTCACCACCCCGGTAATCTTGGCAAAGAGCGTATCATCCTTGCCGATTCCCACGTTCATCCCCGGGATGAATTTAGTTCCACGTTGCCGGACAATGATTGACCCGGCATGGACAGCTTCGCCGGCGTATGTCTTCACGCCCAGTCTCTGTCCGTGACTGTCACGGCCGTTGCGGGACGATCCGACACCTTTTTTATGAGCCATTGTATACTCCAAACAAAACCATTATTTTCCTGCGCAAAGTTACGGCCCGGAAGGTCCGGGCCGCAACAGTATACTATTATTTCAGAAAAAAATCAAGCCTTATTTGACATTCTTTCCTGAGGCTTGTCCTCGGCCTGCCGATCGTTAAACGTGAAAATCAACCGTTCCGCGTCGGCACCGATAGTGAGATTGCAGTCGCCGGCATATTGCCCGCGCAACAATTCTTCGGCCAGCGGGTCCTCCAGATACTTCTGGATCGCCCGTTTCAACGGCCGCGCGCCGAGCATCGGCTCATAACCATTCCGCGCCAGGAAGTCCCGGGCAGTATCGGTGAGTTTGAAACTGATCCCCTTCTCAGCCAGTCGAGTGGCAACTTCGGCCACCAGAATATCGACGATTTCCTTGATATGGTCGATACTCAGCGGGTGGAAGATCACCGTTTCGTCAATGCGGTTCAGCAGTTCCGGATTGAACAGCTTTTTCAGCTCCTCGTTTACTTTTCGCTTCATCGCATCATACGACTCATCGATATTCTCGGCGTCAAATCCGACCGTTTTGCCGTCCTTGATCCGCCGCGTTCCGACGTTCGAGGTCATGATAATCACGGTATTGCGGAAATCGACCCGCCGTCCGAACGAATCGGTCAGCGAACCGTCATCCATCAACTGCAAAAGGATATTGAACACGTCCGGATGGGCCTTTTCGATCTCATCGAGCAGGACCACCGAGTACGGACGACGCCGGACTTTTTCGGTCAACTGGCCACCCTCTTCATAGCCCACGTATCCCGGAGGCGCACCAACCAGACGGGAAACCGCGAATTTTTCCATGTATTCCGACATGTCGATTCGCACCAGCGAATCGGCATCCTCAAACAGGAAATCCGCAAGCACCCGGGCCAGCTCGGTTTTGCCGACTCCGGTGGGGCCGAGAAACATGAACGAACCGATCGGACGGCGGGGGTCGCCCAGTCCGGCGCGGGCGCGGCGAATCGCACGGGCAATCGTGGTAATCGCCTCTCCCTGCCCGACAATTCTTCTTCTCAGTTCATCCTCCATCCGCATCAGGCGGCGGGATTCTTTCTCTTCGAGACGAAACAGCGGGATACCGGTAATCTTCGAGACCACCTGCGCAATATCCTCGGCCTGAAGGACAATCTTTTCCTTCTCGCGTTGCGCTTCCCAGTCCTTTTTCATCTCTTCCAGTTTTTCCTTCTTGAACTTCAACTCATCACGAAGCTGAGCGGCTGTTTCGAACGCCTGGTTTTTAACCGCCTTTTCTTTCTCTTCCTGAAGATTGGCGATCTCGGTTTCGATTTCGTTGAACTCGTCCGGCTTGACAAACGTCGACAGATGCGCCCGGCTTCCGGCTTCGTCGATGACATCCAGTGCCTTATCCGGCTGGAACTTGCCGCTGATGTACCGATCCGACAGTTTCACCGCCGCTTCAATGGCTTCGTTGGAAATCACCAGTTTGTGATGCTCTTCGTATTTCTGACGCAATCCCTGAAGGATATGAATCGTGTTTTCGTGCGATGGCTGTTCCACCATCACGGTCTGGAAACGACGATCCAGCGCGCCGTCCTTTTCGATATACTTGCGATACTCGTTCAGCGTCGTGGCGCCGATACACTGCAATTCACCGCGGGACAGCGCCGGTTTGAAAATATTACTGGCGTCGAGCGATCCCTCGGCGCCGCCGGCGCCGACGATGGTATGCAATTCGTCGATAAAGATGATCACGTCCTTGGAATTGATAATCTCCTGCATGACCGCTTTCAGCCGTTCCTCGAACTGCCCGCGGTATTTAGTGCCGGCCACCAGCGAAGCCATGTCGAGCGTCACCAGCCGCTTGTTTTCCAGCGTCTGCGGGACTTTGCCCTCTACGATTCTCTGCGCCAGCCCTTCCGCGATTGCAGTCTTGCCCACGCCCGGTTCGCCAATCAGCACCGGATTGTTCTTCTTGCGGCGGGAAAGAATCTGGCTGACCCGTTCGATTTCGTCCTCGCGGCCGATAATCGGGTCGAGTCTGCCGCGTCGCGCCAGTTCGGTCAAATCGCGACCGTAATGATCCAGCGCCGGCGTCTTTGATTTTTTGCGTTTCTTTTTGAACGACGACGGTTTCCCGCTCTGGACATTTTTCAGCTCTTCGTAAATATCCTTATAATCGATCTCATACATCGACAGCACCTGCGCGGCCACTCCCTCTTCGTCTTTCAGGAGAGCCAGCAGAATGTGCTCGGTGTCGATATCCTTGGACTTCAACGCCCGTGCCTCCTGACCGGAGACTTCCAATGTCTTTTTGGCGCGTGCCGTCAGCGGCAATTGCCCCACCGTCATGGTGCCCCCGGATGGCTGAACCACTTCCTCAATCGATTTTTTCAGATCGGGCGGTTCAATGCCGAGATTGGTAATAATCTCTGTGGCGCGGCCCTCTCCAAGTTTGAGCAGGCCCAGGAGGAGATGCTCGGTCCCAATGTAGTCATGGCGAAGTCGAGCGGCCTCATCACGGGCATACTCGATCGCTTTGCGAGCCAATTCCGTAAACATCTCATTCATGTTGATAAACCATCCTATTATAAAATAAAGATTTACTCAGTTATTGCCGGCTAGGCCAGCCTGTTACGAATCAGTTCCGCCCTGACAAAATCTCTTTCATCCGGGCTTAATTCTTTCCGGTAATACTTCTGCAAATGGGCCGGTTGCGACAACAGGAGCATTTCGTTAATCGCGGATATGTCAAGGAAGTCGATGATGTTCATCGCTACTCCCAACCGTACCGCCGAAAGCAGATTCATAACTTCGTCGGACGTCAGCATTCGCGCATGTTTCAAAATCCCGAATGCCCGCCAGATTTTATCCTCCGTTTGTTTCAGCGCCTCGTTTATCAGCCGCTCGCGGGCCGCGGCTTCCTCTTTAATTATAGAACGCGTAACACGATCGATTAGTTCGAGAATTTGACGTTCGGTAATGCCCAGCGTGGTCTGGTTCGACACCTGAAACAGGTTGCCCAGCACGTCGGTTCCCTCACCGTAAAATCCGCGAACCGTCACTCCCATCTTGGAGATTCTCGCGATCACGCGGTCGATATCTTTGGTAATCACCAATCCCGGCAGGTGGATTAACACCGACGCCCGCATTCCGGTTCCAACATTGGTCGGACACGCGGTTAAAAAACCGAAATCGGAATCATAATCGAATTCCAGATATCGCCCGAGTTCATTCTCGAACTCGGTGGCGATTTGCAGGGCCTGATCGAGATTCAATGCCGGCGCCAGCGCCTGAATGCGAAAATGATCCTCTTCATTGATCATCACCGATAGCATTTCATCACCGCGTACATACAACGCACGCGAGGAATTATCCTGCATGAAGGTCGGCGACATCAGATGCCGTTCCACCAGGAAATCGCGGTCAATACCGCCCAACTCCGAGGCCTTCATCAGCTTGCCCTCGGAAAGCTCTTTCGATCTTCCCTGCGCCGATTCGAAATAGCCGATCACACTGCTTTTCACACCCTCTTCGGCGGCGGCCGGATAGATTGTGTTTTGGAGATTGCGGGCCATCCGGACCCGGGTGGACAGCACCACCATGCTTTCTTCACCCTCACCGGAAAGCCAGCCACTCAGCGAATTGGCCATATCTTCAAACGTCAGCATCAATATTCACCTTTTGAAGCAAAGTTTCCCTCACGCATGGCCTTGAGCTTATCCCGTAAATCGGCGGCCCGTTCGAAATCTTCAGCCTCAATGGCCTTTTTCAACTCGTTTTCCAGACGCCCTTCTTCCTGAACGGAATGCGCCTGGTCCTGATCCGCCACCGGTGGTTTCCCCCTGTGAAGAGAGGAACCGTGAAGTCGGCGCATGATCGGTTCCAGTTTCGACCGGAACGCGGTGTAACACTGCCCGCACCCGAATCGTCCCTGCTTGGAAAATCCCTCGAAGGTCAATCCGCAGTTATCACAGGTTAAATCGGGCATCGGTTCGCCTGACTCACCGGATAAATCCTGCTGGAGCATCCCGGCGAGTATCTCCGCCAGGGGAAAGGGTACGCTTTCCAGCGGCGAATGAAATCCCATTTTGGCCGCGCACTCACTGCAAATCGACATAACCACTTTCTCATTGTTCACGATCTGCGTCAGGTTAATCGTGGCCGGATTCTTCTTGCATTTCTGACAAAGCATCTAACTCACCACCTTCCCGTTTAACTCCTCGGAGGCGAGACCGTCTATAAGTTTTACCGTTTTATCACAACTTGTTGCCAATTCCAGATTGTGCGTCGCAATAATCATGGTCATATTTCTCTTTTGATTCAAATCCCGCAGTAATCCGTGCAGTTTTTCACCCGTCCTTATATCGAGGTTGCCCGATGGCTCATCGGCCATTACAACGTCCGGGCTGTTGGCAAGCGCCCGGGCAACCGCCACGCGTTGCTGTTCTCCACCGGACAACTGTCGCGGGACATGATTCATTCTCTCTTTTAAACCAACATCATGGAGAAGCTGTTCCGCCAAAGCGGCGGCTTCTTTTTTGGTCTTTCCGGCAACCAGCGCCGGAATCATGACGTTTTCCAGCGCCGTGAAATCGTCCATCAGGTAATGATGCTGAAAGACAAACCCGATATGGCGATTGCGAAAATGAGATAACTCGTTCTCACTCATGGTATGAAGCGGTTTGCCGCGATACGAGATATCGCCCTGAGTCGGACGATCCAGTCCCCCCAAAATATGAAGCAAGGTTGATTTCCCGACGCCGGATTCACCCACAATGGCCACCATTTCTCCCTGTGATACCGTCAAATTGACCCCTTTGAGCACTTCAAGTGTTCCTTCCGCAGTCGTAAAACTGCGGCAAACACCGCGGGCAATGAGAGACGTATCGGTTCGGGTCGAATCCAATTCCGCAAATCTCCTTTAACTTCCCTGTAAATCATAGTATATAAGTATTTTCGCCATTATCGTCAAATAATTTAGGGATGGGCGCAAAATCGGGGCCTTAGTGCCGGATGATGTCGATAACCGATTGTCCCGCCGCCCGATGAGCGGGATACAGCGCAGTCGCGAAACAGATCACGATCGTTACCAGTCCGGCCTGCAAAAAATCCGACCAATGGACGTCAATCGGGAGATAATTGATGAAATACAATTCCGATGGAAGCGAGATTAGATTATAGGTATTTTGAATCCACGCGGCAAGCAGCGCCAATAACCACCCCCCCAGAATACCTATTGATCCGATAATCATTCCGTTGTACACGAAAATTTTACGAATCGAGCCGCTGGTCGATCCGACTGTCTTGAGAATACCGATATCGGAACGGCGTTCCATCGCCAGCATCACCAGTGTGGAAATAATGGAAAATGCCGCCACCAGCACGATCAGAATGAATCCGATAAACAGGATTTTTTTCTCCAGCGCGATCCACGTGAATAAATTGCGATGCAAAACATTCCACGGCACAACGTCGTAACCGTAACCGATCAGCCCCTGAATAATCGGTGAGACGTCTTCAGCCAGATAAATATCGGTTAGTTTCAAATGCACGGCGGTGACTTCATCATCCATATTGAACAGCTTCTGCGCGGCCGTCAGCGGAACATAGGCCAATTGCGCGTCGAATTCGTACATTCCGCTCTCGAAAATCCCGGTGATGTAAAACCGCGCCACGCGCGGTCGCGAGGTCCGGCGCAAGTCTTCCCCACTGATCGAATACAGCAGAACCGGATCGCCGATTCCCACCCCCAGCCGATCCGCCAGGGTGATCCCCATCAGCATCCCGTCAGCCGTCTCGGTGCTGTCCATCGGGACAAAATCGAAGGTGTACTTCCCGGCCACGATATCATCGGAGATATTGGCGGTTCGGCTTTCGGCGTCAAGATCGATCCCGCGCACCACAATTCCGTCGCCGACCGATGCCGACGATATCGCCGCCTTGTAATAAATAAACGGCGACGCCGCCACAACATAATCGACATCCTCCACCCGCTCGATCAGATCGCGGTAATTGGGAATAGTCATGCTGTCGCGCGGGAAAATGGTCACATGCGAGGTCGTTCCCAGCAGGCGCGAGCGAAGTTCCCGCTCGAAGCCGTTATGCATCGACATCACGAAACAGACCACCCCCACGCCCAGGGTCACCCCGACCATGGTAATCCAGGTGGAAACCGATGTAAAAAAGCGGCCGGATCGCAGATACCGGCCGGCTATGAAACGTTCGTAATACATATGCTTTCTGGTATCGGCGCCAGCCTATTCCTCCGGGCGCATCTGCGGAAAGAGAATCACATCGCGGATGGAATGGCTGTTGGTCAACAGCATCACCAGCCGGTCGATACCGAACCCCAATCCGCCGGTCGGCGGCATGCCGTAGGACAGCGCTCGCACATAGTCCTCGTCGAGTTGATGCGCTTCAGCGTCTCCGGCGCGTCCCGCCTCGACCTGCGCCTCGAATCGCGCCCGCTGATCGTCCGGATCATTCAATTCCGAAAAGGCGTTGCCGGTTTCAAGCCCGGCGATATACAATTCAAACCGTTCGGTCAGACGGGGATTGTCGCGGTGGATTTTTGCCAGCGGCGAGATATCCAGCGGGAAGTCCTTGATGACGGTCGGCTGAACCAGGGTCGGCTCAACAAACTGCTCGAACATCGCCTCGACCACCTTGCCCCAGTTGATCAACCCGTCGCCCTCCACGCCCTTCGTCTTGGCTTCCGCCCTGGCATCCTCGAATGAAAGCGGCATCAAATCGATCCCGGTTGCTTCTTTCACCGCATCTACCATCGACATCTGGCGAAACGCCGGCTCGAAATCCACTTCGTGGTCTTCATAGGTAATCTTGTACGAACCGTGCAGATCGAAAACAGTCTTGCGAAGCAAATCCTGAAACAGGGACATGATGTCGTTGTAGTCGGCGTACGCCCAGTACAACTCGATCATGGAAAATTCCGGGTTGTGCAGGCGATCCATTCCCTCGTTGCGGAAATCCTTGCAGTATTCCCACACCTTGTCGAATCCGCCGACGATCAGACGCTTGAGATACAACTCGTCGGCAATCCGCAAGTACAGGTCGATGTCCAGTGTATTATGATGCGTCACGAACGGCCGCGCCGCCGCACCGCCGTACAACGGCTGTAAAATCGGTGTTTCGACCTCGATAAACCCGCGTTCCGAAAGAAACTCGCGAATGGACCGGATAATGCGACTCCGCTGGATAAAGGTCTGGCGGATTTCCGGGTGGACGATCAGGTCGGCGTAGCGTCGACGGTACCGCGTCTCCTTGTCGACCAGTCCGGCATGCTTGTCGGGAAGCGGGTGCAGAGACTTGGACAGCAGTTCGAACTTATGGACCTGCACCGTCTTCTCGCCGGTGCGCGTGACAAACAGGGTGCCCTCCACCCCGATGATATCACCGAGATCCATTTTGTTGAACAGCGCAAACTGCTCCTCACCGACGTTATTGATTTTGACATAGATCTGCATCCGTCCGCCGAGATCATGAATATCCGCGAACGCGGCTTTCCCCATCAGGCGCTGAAGCATCATCCGTCCCGCCAGACGGACTACGGTTTCGCTTTGCATCAATGCCTCGAAACCGTCGCGCACTTCGGAAATCGTATGACTGCGTTCGTAGCGATACGGGTAGGGATTGATCCCCTCACTGCGCAAAACGGCAATTTTCTCGCGCCGATTCTTGATGATCTCATCGAGGGGTAATTGCGGTTCCGCCTGCTGTTGATTCTTGTCCTGCTTGTCGCTCATAATCGTCGTTATTTCCTCTTGCCATGCCTGATCTTCTTTTCTATCGCGGTCAGTACCGGAGACGGCACCAGCGTGCTGATATCGCCGCCGTTGAAGGCCACGTCTTTCACAATAGTCGACGACAGGTACACCCACGACAGCGATGGCATCAAAAACACCGTTTCCACTTCACGCGCCATTTTGCGATTCATCAGCGCCATTTGAAATTCAAATTCGAAATCCGACACCGCCCGCAAGCCGCGAATAATCACTTTCGCCTTAAGGTCCTTGGCCAGCTCCGCCAGCAGACCGTCGAACTGAATCACTTCCACCTTCGGCATCCCGGCCAGGCTGTCGCGCGCCATCTCATACCGCTGTTTCCAGCTGAACATCGGATTCTTGCCGGCGTTTTTGGAAACCGCGACAATCAGGTGATCAAAGAGACTTCCCGCTCTCTGCACCAGCGAGATATGCCCCTTCGTGATGGGATCGAAGGTTCCGGGGTAGATGGCCGGCTTATTCCGGCCGTTGGTTTTTTTCGCCATAAAACGACACCTCGGTTTGTCCAAACCGCCTCTGCTTGATCAGCCACAGGCGTTCGGTGGCGGTTTCCTGTCCGGATTTGTGCTCAATAATAAGCAAACCACCCGGCGCAAGCAAGTTATATTGAAGAATCGTGTCGATGATCTCCAGCGGCACATACTCCTTATACGGGGGATCGGCAAAGATAAGATCGAATCTCCGTCCGGCCCCTTCGAGAGCGCGGCAGGCAGACGTATAATCCCCCGCGATGACTTCGGCCTTTAGTCCCAGTGCATCGAGATTTTTCCTGATGACATTCACCTGGGCACGGCCCGCTTCGACAAACACCGCGCTCTGTGCGCCATGCGAGATCGCCTCGATCCCCATCGCGCCGGATCCGGCGAACAAATCAAGCACCTGCGCCTCGGCGATATCGTTCATCAGAATATTAAAAACGGCCTGACGGATTTTATCGGCGGTGGGACGGGTGGTCATCCCCGGTGTCGTTTTCAACTGCCGACCGCGAAATGTTCCGCCGGTGATACGCATCACCCGCTCACGGTCAGTCCCAGGCTGACCAGGTACGACTCGGCCTTCGCCGCCATCCCGGGCGCAAACGCCGACGGTTTCATCGAGGGATACTCCGTCGTGATTTTCATCATCGAGGCGATCTTTTCCACCAGCGTGCCATCGGCACTCGGGCCGGTGATTAAAATCCGCGACAGCGGCGCCGATTTCCCCGACGAGAACAACACCGCCTGCTGGAATTTCAGCGTCGCGGTGATATCGATCACCGACATTGTGTCGGTATTGCTTTTGGAACAGGTCACCGCCCCCAGCGAGATCGGCCGGTCATGATATAAAAAACAATATGAACACACCGCCGGGGATAAATCCAGAAGACAAATCAGATCGCCGCCGACCGAGCGGCAATACTGACGATACCCATCGGCAAGCGACAACGATTTCAGCTTGAATCCGGTCGGTTTGCAGACCCGTTCGGTCAATTCGGAAATACGCTGATCGACACAGTGACGGTTATACGCCACCGCCAGTTTTTCCTCGTTGCCGTTCAGGTCGTACGCTTCAAGGTAATACTTCGAGATATCATCGATCAGCGACACGCTTAATGCAAACAGCGCCGCCTGACGTAAATCGAGAGTGCGGTCAGCCGGAAGCCCCACCCGCTTGATGACCGCATCGGCTTCCGGGACGGCGAAATACAATTCGCTTTCATTTGCCAGAATTTCCGGCGAGTCGCCATTAATGGCGAAATCGCCCACGGCGTCAATTACATTCATACCGGATGACCGCATCCGCGACGCAAACCGGATCCGGTTCCCGGTGATATCACCGCCGATACGACGGGAGGTCAGTTCCACCACGGGGTCACCTTGAGATACGGCTTGATTTTCTCATAAGTCTTATTGCCGATACCCGGCACCTTGACAATATCAGGCACCTCCCGGAACGAGCCCGCGCTGTCGCGATACGCGACAATCCGCGACGCCAGCGCCGGGCCGATACCGGGAACCAGCTCCATCGAATCCGCCGGCGACAGGTTGATATCGATCATGAACAACGGCGTATACCCCGGATCAATCTCTCCCGTGGCGACCAGCATCGGGGACACCGTCGGGTCCTCCGAAGCGAAGCCGCGAATAATATGCACGGTGGCAATCACCATCAGCGTACAGACCAGAAATACCAGGACTTTCAGCTGCGCCGATGAAAATGCAAAAACACGATTCATATGCTCTTTTCAATATGCCGTAATACCGAACGGTATGATAATATATGCCATACGCGGCAAAATGCAACAGCCGATGACGGTTTATTGACTGGCCTTATGCATATTCGTTCGTCATTTTTTTACGACCAGCACCACCCCTGCCAGAATCAATACCGTCCCCACCACCGCCAAATAGCTGAATGTTTCGGCACGCACCGCATACCCCAGCGCGATCGCGATCACCGGGATAAAAAACGTCATCAGCGACACGGTCACCGCGTGCATCCGGCGCAGGAGCCAGTAATATGCCAGAAACGCGATAACGGTTCCGAATACCGACAGATACAACAGGGCCGAGACGGATTTGGTCGTCACCCGAAACGCGGTCGGCGGTTCCAACAGCGCCGCGAATATGATAATCAAAATAGCACCGAGCGTTATCTGAAGCGATGCCATCATGCGAATCGGCGTTTCGCGCAGTTTGGCGCGGATATAGACCGTCGCGAAGGCCGATGATGCCGAGCTGGCGACTCCCGCCACGGTCCCCCCGAACGCCAGCTGGGAGATATTCAGCGAATCGAAAAAGATCACGATCACACCACCGAAACCGATCACCAGCCCGCCCCACGCGAGCGGCGACAGCCGCTCGTCTTTCAGCATAATCGCCGCAAACGCCGCGACGAAAAACGGGAACGTCGTATACAACACCGCCATCATCGCCGACCCGATATGTGTCTCCCCCCAGTACACCAGCATATAACTCAGGCTGTACATGAATATGCCCGGAAACGCCACCGTCCGGATGGTTTTCCAGTCGCGCGGATAGGGCACGCGTTTGATGCTATTAATAATAAACAGGATTATCGCCGCGATGACAAACCGCAGGCCCGCCGACCAGAGCGGCGGGGAATCCTCCAGCCCGATTTTGATCGCCAGCCAGGTCGATCCCCAGATCAGGCAGAGCATGATATAGATCAGATATGCGGCCATGGCGGGCAATTAAACGCCCAAACGCCAAAAGTCAATGCGCGTTATGAGATTTCAGGGAAATCAATAAATTATCCTTGACAATACGCTATTATACGTTATTATATCTTATAATTGCCGATAATAAGATAAAAACAGGTAGAATGACATGGAAAAGGAACTGGAAAAGAACGTCCCGGTGTTTTACACCACCGCTGAAATCGCCGACATGCTCAAGATGAATGTCCAGGTGATCGCCCGCAAAGTGCAAAAAGGCGAAATCTCAGGCTATAAAATCGGCAAGGACTGGCGGATTTCCGAAAACGATTTCTGGGCCTGGCTGAACAAGCACTCCAACCAGAACCGGCCCGGCGAGGCGGACAAAGTAATCGCGCGGTTTGCCAAAGACGGACGGATTGCGATCATGCCGGCGCAACGCAAACGTCGCCGCTACCTGCTCGAATACATCCTGAAGAATTTCGAAAACAACCGGGTGTATACCGAAAAGGAGGTGAACGAAATCATCCTGCGGTTTCACGATGACTACTGCTTTGTCCGACGGGAGTTCATCTGCGAGAAGATGATGCACCGCACCAACGGAAAATACCGCCGCAACAACAGCTATCGCTTCACGTCACATCTGCAAATCCCGTAAAATAAACGGCCCGCCTTGGCGGGCCGTCGTAATCGTTACGGTGCAATGGGTGGCGCGATGTCTCCCTGATATCCGCCTCCGAGGACTTGCTGCACCAGCGGATCGGAACGGTTGATCTTGTAATTGGCGTGCATCTTCGACGCCAGAATCATATCGCTGGCGCGTTGCAGTTCCAGCAGAACCTGCATCAGCTTGCGATAGGCATACCCGCTGTTGGGATTCATCCGAAACGCCTCCCACAGATACGGCAGGCCTTCTTCCGATTTGCCGAGATAATGCTTGGCCATGCCCAAATCCTGAAGATAGAACTGGTTGTCGGGGTTTTTCTCGTACAGTTCCGTCAGGGTGGTCTCCAGACTTCTCAGCAGACTGTCGGACGCTTCCCGGTTGCCCTCTTCGCGATAGATATTGCTCAGCATCAAATACGACTGGAAAAATTCCGGGTACTTCTCGATGATAAATGACAGCATATCCTTGGCCTTGTCGACCTGACCGGTGCGGCGGAACTCCTCGGCGATACGCAGGGCATTGAACCCCATCGTCAACAGCACCCCGGTGCAGTTCTCATCCCGGTAGATATCGGGATCGGCCATACCGTCATAGCGGAACACTTCCTTATACAGCCGGTACCCCTCATCGGCGTCGATCAGGCGTTCGTGTGGATCCTTTTCCAGATTGTACACCAGCCCCTTGGCGACCGCGAGTTCACGAAGTTTCAACGGCGATTCCCCATATGGCTCCGACGTGAAACAAATCGGGATTTCCAGCTTGCTTTCCAGCACCACTTCATCGACCATCATATCCTGCAGTTTCACCACGCGTCCTTCAAACGGCATCGGCACCAGATACGCCCAGCGTTTCCTGGCACGATCATAAAACGGGTCTTTCGGGCGCTGGATTTCGGTTCCCTGAAATTCGAACGGCTCCCAGAATATCTGGTCATCGGTCAGGGCAATCGGGACATCATACTGCTCTCGCATCTGGTAAATGTACCAGTCGGTGTTAAACAGCGACAAATTCACCACCCGGACGTCCTTGCGCATATTGTACACCTCCTGCACGCACCAGAGCGGGAAAGTATCGTTGTCGCCCGACGTGAACAGCACCGCGTTTTCCGGACAGCTTTGCAGGATATTATACGAGTAGATGTATGGATAATAATCATTGGAACGGTCGTTTTCGAAATAGTTATTGGCCAGCGGGAACGCCGGAAGCAGAACCAGAAGCGAACAGACCAGCATAATCGGCTTCTGCAATGATCCCGATTTGGCCTTTTCCGTCCAGGCGCGGACGCTTTCCATAAAGGCCGCGACGCCCAATCCGATCGCCAGTCCGAAAAAGATAAATGCCGGCGTGAAGAAATAATCCCGGTTGCGAACCTCGAGATAGGCGTCGCCGGTGCGGGCGTTGTAATTGTACCCGTCGGCGAAATTCATGTACAGCACCAGGCCGACGGATGCCACCAGAAGCAAGATCAAAAACGGTAACCCGATTTCAACCTTCTTCCCGACCGCGAACCAGATCCCGTACAGCCCCAGCACAAACAACAGGCCGAAAACTCTGGACATGCCGTACTGCTTTTCAAAATAACTCCAGAATCCCATGTGGGCATGACGGCCAAACTGATGCGCCCATTCCGCCCGCCGCTCGAACATCCGCTCCACCATCGACTGCCTGCCGTATTGCTTGCGGTCGAGGAAATCGACCATGGAGCTGAAATTACGCGCCGTAAAATTCTCGTCGATCCGCGGCTTCAACGAGGAACGAATCGGCACGAAGGCGTGAATCGAATACCCGATTATCGCCAGCATGAGAATGATCAATCCCGTTTTCCAGTCGGAATGCTTTTGCACCGCGCCCAATATGATCATGGCGATGATGCCGACAATCAACCCGTACACGAATGGGAGGAATTCGACCATGATCATTGAAAAGGCCCCGATGGCGATCAACACCGCCCAGTTGATATGACGGTACACCAGGTATCCCGTCACCGCCAGCATCAATCCCGTCACCACCAAAAAGGCAGGGAATCCGCCCCGACCGTTGGAAAAGATGATGATCAGCAGTAACTCGATCACAAAAAACGAACAAATGGCAATCCAGGCTTTGGAAGGGGCATCCTTTTTCAACACAAAAAAGACCGCCGCCAGCGGCATGATGAGAAAAGTCGTCAGGTGCAAACCGACACCGAGCATCCCGATATAACAGGCCCCGATAATGATCTTGCGCGAACGGGCGACATCGACGGTATCGAAATACTTCAGCATCAGCCAGAAAATAATCGTCATCAGCATCATCGCCAAACCGTACACTTCGGCCTCCACGGCGTTCGCCCAGTTGGTCGTGGCAAACGCCATGAACAACGATCCCACGATGCCGCCGATATAGGCAATAACCCGTTTCCAGCCGGTCTGGACACTGTCGCGATACCAGAATGAAATCATGCGCACCACTGCCAGGTAACCGAACATCGCGGTTCCGGCCGATGACACCACGGAAATCAAATTGATTCGCAGACAAATATCGGCCGCCGTGGGAATAACCGAAAAGATCCGTCCCAGCAGAATGAATAACGGTGATCCCGGAGGATGCGGGATACCGAGGATATATGCACAGGCGATGAACTCACCGCAATCCCAGAATGAAAGGGTCGGCGCCACGGTCATACGATAGACGATAAACGTGAACAGAAAAACGGCCGCCGCAATACAGGCATTGGTTTTATCGAAGCCGGATTTAAAATCGGTTTTGCTCGTCTGCAAGACGACCTCCTAAAGTTCAGTATCTACATGTCCGATAAGATAATAGTCACTATTATGTCGAAAAGGCAACATCGGGTTAATATAAGAGAAATTGGTGAATCTACAACTTAAATTTATACTCGAAATCGCGTTCGAGGATTAAAAAAGAAGGTGGTCTTCATGTTTGTGTGGTGCGGCATGTTGTTTCTTCTGGGTATTGCAGCGTTTCTGGACACTATCTTCAACTACGGCAATATCTTCCGGCAAATCAATTCGGCCATGTTCATGTTGATTTCACTGGGACTGCTGGTGCGAACCACAGTCAAGATGAAAGCCCGAAAGCTGGAAATGTCCGAACAGAAGGTCGCGAACCTGGAAATGAAACTGCAGAATATGGAAACGCTGGAAGAGGTCAACCCCTCCGATTATTAAGATTGGCCAGGCGGGTGATACCCATCCAAACGCTGAAGTGAATCCCGAACCTCCCCGATAAAGGGATACATACCATATCGCTCCAGCAGTTCTGTATATACCGTGACGGCGTCATTACGCATCTTCTCATCCGCGGCGTATATATCGCCTTTCAATTTCAAACAATAGGGAAAGTAATAGTCCTCGGTATATTTGTCTTCCATCTCGGCGATCAACGTCAGCGCCGACGACGTGTCGCCCTTTTGCACGTAAAACTCCGCCAGACGATACGAAGCCAGCCCGAACACGGCGCTGTAATCCATCTCGCGAATCCGCATCAGGCGGTTTTCCACGGAATCCGGCATGAGACGTTCCTCGAAATACTCGGCATCGGCGAAATCCTCCAGCGCGGAGGCCGCCCCAAGAGCGTTTTCGCCGATAATCAGGCTGTGCATCAGAGCATCATTGACATAGTACCCCCGCGGATAATCTTCGATCAATTTCCGGAATCCCAGCTCCGCCGATGCGAAATCCTTTTCATAAAAATGAATCATGGCCAGCATGTAGCTGACATACTCGAGGATATCCTGGTTCAATTGCATGGCCGCAAGCGTTTCATAGGATTGTCTTGCCTGCGCCAGATCGCCTTCCGCAACGTGCAGATTCGCCAATTCGAGAATGGATCTGATATACGGTACCCCCTGTTTGAAACGGCTGGTGATCTCGGTATAATAATAGCGGGCGGAATCCAGTTCGTGAAGGAAATAGCGAAAAACATTCGCAATCCCGAGCAGAGCTTCGGCCTTATCCCGCAGATGAGTATAATTCTTTTCGATCTCATTGAAATTCGTCAGCGCCTCCTGGTAGCGTCCCGTGCCGACCAGCGCCTCGGCATAGAAAAACTTGTACTGCGAAATCAAACCTTTGTCAAAATCCTGTGACTCGATATACTCCGAGGCATCGATAACCTGCTGATGGAGTTTGCGCTCCCGACAGCGCCGAATATAGTTGAACACTTCCGTTCCCTTCGCATCAGTCAGGGAATCCAATGCGACACAAATTGCAAAGGCATCGGCATATTGCTGGTTATGGGAGTACGCCTCCAGAAGCATCTTGTTGGCAAAAACACTGTTCGGCGCCCCGGCAAGGATATCTGTGAGTGCGCTAATAACATCCGGAGCCGCACCGGGATACCGAATCAAAGCTGACAGACCCCGTTCCGCGGTCAACACCGTGAGCGAATCGCCGTCGGAAAGCCGGCAATATTCCCGAACCGCCCGGCCGTAATCCCGCTGGATTTCAAAAATCGATGCCGCTTCGAGGCTGAACAATTTATCCTTCTTCAGTTCGCGACGCGCGTTTTCGATAATCGACAAGGCCTGATCGGTTCGCCCGAATTCGATCAGCAGACGTAACTGCACTTTCAGGTAGTCCTCATGTATCGGGAAATGCGCGTTGATCGTGTCAAGCATGGGACCGATCTCCGCATCCTCGCCGGTCATGAGATACAATTCCAGCAGTTTGGTATAGTACATGAACACGTCGGGCAGATCGCGAATCTGCCGCTTCAGCAAAACCTCGGCTTTATTGTACGCCTTTAGTTCCATATAGCAGGTCAGGAGCAAATTGATCACCGCCAGGGAGTGGTTTTTATTGGCGTACTCGTTTTCCAGCAGGTCCGCCGCGCTGATATACGCCCCGCGAGACACCAACTGCCGCGCCAGGGCGACATTTTCATTGCGGGACTGCCCCGATTCGGTGCTGTCGGATTCCACCGGGATGCGCGCCGGCGTGATCGTGCTTCCCTGCTCCACCGCCATTGCCGACAGGGCTGCACATAATCCAACAAAAAGCGAAAGGAGTATGGTCTTATTCCGAGTCATACGCGGGTTGAGTTTTATTCAAATCGATATTGTCAAGCAACGCTTTGAAATACGCCTTGATATGAGCTTCGTACACTTCGGGGTAATTTTCGTCGAGGAATTTCCGCAGGCGGTCCTCGATATCCAGCCCCCCGTCGAGCTGGTCACCCGAAAGCGCCGGCGGAGATGATCGCAATACATCCTTGCCCACCTCGGCCTGACGTTGTTCGGTATAGTCTTTTCTCTGGAGCGACTTGGTCGCATCCAGCATGCGGGACAACACCCGCAACTGCCTCTGCTGGGTTTCCTCGCCGATTTCGCCGCTTGACAGGGCATCGACAATCTTGTCAATATCATCACGAATCGCATCGAGCCGCCCCAGCACTTCCCGGCTGTCCCCGAATTCCTCGGCCAGCTGACCCAGCGATTTGCCGATCGCGTTCTGCTCCGCCGCCAGACGCTTCATGGCATCCTGCGCCCCCTGACCCTCTTTGCCGGGATTCTGGCACTGCGACTGCGTCTGCTGATTAAGCTGGCTTTGCTTCTGACACAGCGAGTTCATCTTCATCGACGGTTTACTGCAACTGCTCCCCCCCTTGTTGCAGTCTTTTTGTTTCTGCAACGCATCCAGCATCCGCACCGAGGCGCGGTTCAGACTGGACAGGGCCTCCATCTGATGTTGCACGCCGTCGTTGCGCCGACGTTCCGCGAACTGATCGATGGACAGGTCGATATTGCTGAGCGCATTGTTAATCAAATTATACAACTCCGCCGCGACAAACGGGGACTCCTTGCCCAATGCGGCCACTCTCTGCGACACTGCGGCGACCGACTCGCGAAGCAGGCGCTGTTCGGCGGCAAGGTCCCGAAGGACCTCGGACTGATAACGCATGTCTTTGGCGCTATGGATCAAATCCTCCTGCTCTGCGGAGAGATAATTGATATCGTCGATGGCGTTGCGCATCTGCTGCGCCGCTTCACTGCCTCCCCCCTGACACATTTTGGATTGCCCCTGTTGCATCTGGTCCAGAAGCGACAGCAGTTTCGAACTGGCCTGTTTGCCCTGTTCCATGGCATCGGCCTTGTTCTGTTCGCTCAGTTTCTGGGACATCTCCTGCATGTTATCGCCGGCGTTGTTCTGCTCCACTGCCGAGCAGAATTTGTCCGCATCGTGGGCTTTGACATACGAGGTCTCGTCCAGCATTTTTCTCAGCTGTTGCGCCTGCGATTTTAACTGCTCCAGTTCTTCCTTGAGTTTATCTTCATTGGACGCCAGCGACGGCAACTGCTCGGATGCGCTCTGGTCGGTCCTTTCATTCATCTTGTCCTGTTTTTCCACCAGTTCCCGTGCGAATTGCGTCATGGCGTTCACTTTTTGTTCGATCTGCATTTTCTTCAACAGCGCAATCGTGCGATCCAGCCTCTGCATCAACTCCTGCTGACTCATTTCGTAATCCTGAATCGCCTTGTCCAGCTCCTGCTGATCCATATTCTTGAGCGCTTCCAGTAAAGCAAGCCGGGCTTCGCGCATCTCCGGCGTGGCTATTTCCTCGAACAGTTTTTGCACTTCGTTGAGCTTTTCGAGAAGTTCGGTACTCGCCAGACGATCCTCTTCCATTCGCTTGATCGCCTCGTCCATTTTCTGGGCGGTTTCACGAATCTGCTCGGCGATCTGCTCGTCACGGGCGGCAATATCCTCCAGTTCCTTTTGCTGCTGCCAGGCCGGTTGCTGGTTGCCGCTTTGCCGTTCCTCCTCGATTTTGCGCGCCACGTTTTTCAGCCGTTCGGCAAGATCGCGCTGGGATTTTATGTACTCTTCGGCGTCATTGATAATCTCACCCTGTTCCCGTTCGGTTTGCGCGATGATTTCATCGAGTGAGGGCAGCCGCGCGATATAAGCCCGCGAAGTGGTAACTTTCGGCCCCGAAATGCGATCATTATCCGCCAGTTCGAACTGGTAAATCAAATAATCCGACGGCATCAGATTCAGCGGTTCGACATCCCACGTGAAATTGATCTCCCCTTCGGTTTTGATATTGTCTGAGAAATGCAGGACCGCGACGTTTTCGTCGCCCCTCACGCCGTCAGCGACATGCCAGTATTTCATCACCAGCGAGGAAAACCCGTAATCATCGGAAATCCGCAAAAACAGCGGGACTTCCATGCTTTCGTTGAGATTGATATCCACCCCCGGCCGCACCACCTCGACAATCGGGAATTCATCGGGGACCGCGGTGATATAATACGCGATCGGGTCGGGATTGCTCTCGCCCTGCATATCCTCAACATGGATATAATACCTGCGGTCGGCCTCCACGCGCAACGCGCACTCGGCGGTTTGACCGGAAACCCTCATCGGAGTAATCGAGGAATCATCGAACACCAATTCGGCGGTTTTAATCGGCACATTGGTTTCGATATTCATGGTCACCCGGGTCCCGAACAGCGCGGAGATGGTCCCATCGTTTTCATCGATCACGGTTGGCGTCATCCCGGTGTACTCGGGGTAAAACATCGACAGCTTGAGACCGGTGACACGGGGACGATCCACCACATCGATATGCGCAATCGGGGTGGTGACACGCCCGGCTTTGACATAATAATCCAGCGAACGGCGCACCTGTTTGATGGTCGTATAGAATAACAGCGAATCGCCGATTGTCGACGGGTACTTCGCCTTGTCGGTTAGCAGGATTTTGCTGTCCTGCCAGCCGCCGCCGGCAAAACGGAAATACACCACCGCCTCTTTCGGAAATTGCCCGCCTTTCAGGACTCCGCCGAGATCGACATCACGATATTTAATCGCCGTTTTGGTCCCGGGGTACGATTCCAGTTCATAACCAAGAGGCGGCGCGATCACTTCGGTCGGATTGGAGTACACCTGATACGAACGACTGAACAAACCCGGAAACACCACCAGCAGGAGAACCGCCAATACGACCAGAATCCCCAGGGTCCGCAGACTCCGCCAGAGCGGGTATACGGTTAACACTTCGTTGAAATTCATCCCGCGCGAATGTTCCTCGGCCTGCACCAGCGTTGCCGCCAGCAAATCGGGCGAATAACCGGTATGTGCGTCATCGGGTATGGCCGAAAACTGCAACGCCGCGATCAGACGACCCTTGAGTGTGGGGAATTTCTTCTCCAGTTTCAACGCCGCGCTTTCATCCGAACCGCCGAACAGCTTCGCAAATGCCAGTTTGATCGCCAAACCGAGACTTATCAAACCGGATATCGCCAGCAGGCCGATTTTAAGCCATACCGGAAGAATCACAATCCCGGCCACCAGCGACAGCAAAATCGACATCACCATCACCGCCGCCAATGTCCCGAAAAACCCGGCGGAAAAATAGATCAGCCGTTCCTTCACAAGGGTTTGCCTGATACGCCGCTTTAAGCCCAGTATTTTTTCGGTAGTACTCATAATCGAATCAATCGCACTAATGGGTCAGGGCATACACTAAAAGGTTCATCCCCATTTCAAGTGCCTCTTGCCGCTTTTCCGGCGGGTCGTTATGCACCTGGGGATCCTCCCACCCATCCCCTATATCGGACTCCAGCAGGTAATACAACACCAACCTGCCGTCAACCGTTATTCCATATCCCCGTGCGGGAAGATTGTCATGCTCGTGGATTTTCGGCGGACCGGACGGGAAATCGTAGTAACAGTGATAGACATCGTGATCGAACGGCAACTCCACCAGCTCCCGTTCCGGAAACAGCCGGGAGATTTCCTTGCGGACGCCCTTTTCCATGCCATAAGAATCATTGATAAATAAAAACCCGCCATGCGCCAGGTAGGTGCGCAGACGTTCCCGCTCTTCGTTGGAAAACTTCATCACCCCATGCCCGGTGGCAAACAAAAAAGGATAGCGAAACAGGTTGTCATCCATGATCTGTATGACATGCTCCTGGGAGTCAATCGGCACCACTCCGCTTTGGGCAACAAACCGCAGAAGATTCGGAATCGCCGAATTACCCCAGTACCAGTCGCCACCGCCGCCGTAGTGAAGCCGCGCGGCAGTCACCGCCGACGGATGCGGCGGTTTTTCACCGGGGATATACACCGGCGTTCCCTGGGGAACAAGCCCGTTGATGCCCTGCTGGGCGAAAATCGGGGCTGATATTGTAACGATCACCAAAAAGGCGAGTAAACCGGTTTTGTACATAGTTGTGTCCTGTGTATATAATATACTCGTCAGAACGCGGAATGATTAAAAAAATCGGCAAGGTCCATAAAAAAACCCCTTGGCTGAGGATAGCCAAGAGGTGGGAGGGATTATGAATAAGGATTTTACAATATAAATGCGCCCTGAACCATGTCAAGGGGCAAAATACGAAAACCATACGTATTTAAAAGGAAAAACGCAAACCGACCTGATTGATGCCGCGATCCTCAAAAGTCGCCTCGATTCGCTGGATATTGAACGACAATCCCCATGTGATCGGTTTTACCAATGATAACTCGATGTAATAATCATAATTCTCCGATGACATATCCCAGTTGAAATCGCCGGTAAATTCAAAATTGAAACTGGTTGCCACCTTGAAACCGTTAATCGAGACGATTTGCATTGTCCATCCCCGGTTGTCGCCGTTATCATCGATATTCTTATAAAACGACACTTCATTGGAGATCGGATAAATACCGAACACCCGTCCTTCGACCGGCGGTAAGGCGTCGGCAACCCCCATCAATCCAATCAGCCAACCAAGCGCCAGAATGATACATTTGCCTGCTCTCATCGGTTACCTCCCTGACCGGAAACGGCACAATCCCGTGCCGTGTCCGGGTTGTCTATGGTTAATATCCTGTCTTTCAAATAAATAGTCGAACTTGACTCAGTCCAAGTATGCGTATACATTTAGACTTATGAAACGGTTTTTTATAAAAATATGGGCCGGATGGAAACGGTTCGCTCTGGCACTGGCGCGGGTGCAACTGGAGGTTATCCTTTTTATCTTTTACTATGTCATCTTCATGCCATTCGGACTCATATTACGCCTGTTTCGTCATGACCCGCTCCAGACCCGAATCAAAACCGATTCAAACTGGCACAAAGCCGATATCGGCGAGTTTAATGCCGAACGGGCGAGGCATCAGAGTTAATAACCATGCATATTCTGGGAATTTCATGCTTTTATCACGATGCCGCCTCGGCGCTGGTTTCCGACGGAATTCTGACTGCCGCCGCCCAGGAGGAACGCTTCACCGGCAAAAAGCACGATGCCGATTTCCCCAGTAACGCCATCCGCTTCTGTCTGGAAAAGGGCAGGGTGGCGGCCGACAATCTCGATGCCATCGTTTTCTACGACAAGCCATTTACCAAATTCGACCGCATTCTCAACGGCTATCTCGCCACCGTTCCAAGATCATATCAGGCATTTCGCAAGGCAATACCGGTCTGGCTTCGCGAAAAACTCTGGCTTCCGCATCGCATCCACAAGGATTTGCATTTTCACGGGGATATCCTCTTTGTCGAACACCACCTGTCCCATGCCGCCGGAACCTATTTCAGTTCGCCGTTCAAACAAGCCGCAATCCTTACGGTCGACGGGGTCGGCGAGTGGGCAACCGCATCGATCGGACACGGACGGGACAATCAAATCCGTCTTACTCAGGTTATGAATTACCCCCACTCGGTTGGGCTTTTATATTCGGCATTCACGTATTTTCTGGGATTTCAGGTCAATTCGGCGGAGTACAAGGTCATGGGGCTGGCGCCGTACGGACAACCCCAATACGCTGAATTGATCGAACGGGAGATCGTGCGGATTTTCGATGACGGTTCCATTCATCTCAATCCGGAGTATTTCACGTTCCAGTACGGCCTGACCATGACCGGGACTAAATTCGAGGCATTATTCGGACGTCCGCGACGGCATCCCGAAAGCGAGCTGACCGACTCCGACCGGGATATCGCCGCCTCGATTCAGAACGTCGCCGAGAAAATAATTTTCCGCATGGCCGAACAGACCAAAAAGCTGACCAATGAAAATAAGCTATGCCTCTCCGGCGGAGTTGCTCTGAATTGTTCAGCAACAGGAAAACTTCTGAAAGCGGGGCTGTTCGATGAAATCTATATTCAGCCGGCATCATCCGACAGCGGCGGAGCGGTCGGCGCGGCGTTGTATGCGCATTACTCACTTACCGGATCAGCCAAAAAGAACAATCAGCCGTACTTCTCTCTCGGCCCGACCTACACGTGGGACAATGTGTCATCGTACCTCAACGATATCGGCGCTTCATATGAAAATATGGCTTTCGATGATCTCGCGGAATATCTTGCGGCACAACTGGCCCAACGCAAAATTGTCGGATTGTTTCATGGCCCGATGGAATTCGGCCCGCGCGCGCTTGGTTTCCGGTCGATTCTGGCCGACCCCCGTGATATTGACATGAAAACCCGTATCAACAAAGCGGTGAAATTCCGCGAACCATTCCGTCCGTTCGCCCCGGTCGTCCTCGAAGAAAAAGCCTCGGAGTATTTCGACACCGACCGTCCGTCGCCGTACATGCTGTTTAATTTCACCGTACAGGAAAACCGCCGTGACACGGTCCCGGCAATTACGCATGTCGATGGCACATCGCGCATTCAAACCGTTAATCAGACCGACAATCGCCTTCTGTATCACATCCTGCAAAAATTCGAATACCAAACCGGCGTGGCGGTTCTCCTGAACACCTCGCTGAATCTGCGCGGGCATCCCATCGCCCGCACACCGCAGGATGCCTTCGCGACATTTATTTCATCGGGAATCGACATCATGGCAATCGAAAATTGCGTGCTTGATAAAAACAAAATCGACCCGGCATCGTTTGCGCATCTGCACATCGCCACCGGCCGGGATTAATTTTTTCATTGGACAATCGACATTGGGGCATATATTAGCGACATGGGACGTTTGCAGTCGGCAAAAGATCGCTTTGGTATATTGGGCGAATTCTGGTACTTTCTGAAAACCTCCAAACGCTGGTGGCTGGGACCGATACTGGTCTTTCTTATCCTGTTGTCGCTTCTGGTGGTGTGTACCGAGTCCTCCGCCCTGGCGCCGTTTATCTATTCGCTTTTCTAACTCATGACGGAAAAACACCCCACACGACGTTTCGGCTGGAAAGCCCTTTTTCTCGTCCTTTCCATCCCAGCCTTTATTCTATTTTCCGAAATCGTCCTGACGATTATTCCCGTCAACACGTTTTTCGAAAATCGCTTTTTTATCGTCAACCGCGCTCTGGACTACCCCGAGGTTTTTAAAAAAGATCGCGATCTGCTCTGGCGGTTTCGCCCCTCACAGGAAATAACCTCCCGCTTTTTCGAAGGTGAAACCATCCGCATCAATTCATTTGGTCTGCGCGGCGATGAAATCCCGCCCCGGTCCGATAAATGCCGCATCGTGGCACTCGGCAATTCCTGTACTTTCGGGTGGGGGATGAAAGAAGACCAGACCTACGCCAACCGACTCGAGATGCTGGTCAACGCCGACAGCACCCTTCCCGAAATCGAAGTGATAAACGCCGGAATCCCCGGGTACAGCTCTACCCAGGGAAGCAGGTTTTTCTACTCTGACATCCTGAAATTACATCCGGATATAGTCATGCTGATGTTCGGCTGGAACGATCAATGGGCGGCATCGGAAAATATCTCCGATCGCAATCAGAAAATGCCGGCGCAATTTGTCATTGATCTGCAAAATACGTTCTCACGTCTGAAAGCATATCGCCTGATACGAAAAATCATCTTATGGGCGACCGAAAAACCGCTGGAAGAGACTCTCCACAAGGATGGTCCGATCATTTATCGTGCAGCGGTTGGAGAATTCTATCAAAACGGAAAATTGATCTGCTCGACCGCCCGCAAGGAAAATGTAATACCTATCCTGCTGACGTCACCGATTCCGGCACTGAACACATACTATCCGCCGGGGATGAAATCACCGATGCACGATTTTCATGAGAAATATAACTCTCAGGCCCGCCTGTTGGCAAATGACCTCGGTGTTCCACTGGTCGATCTGGCGCGGATTTTCGATGGCTACGATGATTTATTCGATAATGCCGCCGATGATCCGATTCATTTCAATGCCAAAGGCCATCGCATCGCGGCCGAAGCAATCTATAAGTACTTACTCACACATCCGGAATCACTGACATCCGAAAACAGCCAATGACAAAGGCGGGCGATGGCACGCGTTTCACAAGCGGGACATAAGAATAACAACCCGGTATGTGCCGGCGACAAGTCAAAAACGCCTGTTATAATAAGACATGGGTCTTTTTGATTGCCTGTGCCTTTTTATCGCTTACTTCCGCCTGTTTCGCATAATCTAACCAGTTGGCAACGATATCGGCTATCTTATCAATTATAAGGCCGGGTTTGTTGATATTCATGCTTTTCGCAACACCGGTTAGGTCTGCTCGTGATATCTCGTCGTATTTGCCGTTGATCGTCATCTGATGAGACCTGGTCCAACCGGACTCCGGTTTGTAGGCATATGTCAGATCATAGGCGGGAGCCAACGACCAGTCACCATCCTTGTTCATCAAAAACGAGATGTTCTTGGTATGATCATCCTGATTGCGAGCAACAACATTGAAACACATTCTCCGAAATAGCTCTTCCGAATCCGGGTACGTAAGGCCAAGCGTTCTCATGACCTTAAATGCCTGTTCATACGAATAGGCATGAGGCTTATTGTAGTCATAATGCGCCAGTCCGCATAGTGACAACAGGTGAAGTTTTCCACTCGCATCGCGATCAAACCGCTTCGTCATGAAATGGGCCCGGCTTCCCTCTTGTTTCAGTTCACAATCGGTCATCCTTATGCCGCAATCTTTGGCCATTAAATAGTAGGCATATTCTATTCTGCCATACCCCAAAGGATCACCAAGCTGTTGATTGGTCACTCCATCGAGTTTTATAATCCAATATTCATACCCAATGAGGTCGTCAATTTGCCCGGATCGCATGTCTCCTGTCTTTCGGTTATAGGCAATTACCGCTTTGGCTCGGGCGCCGCCGGCTGATGTGCCAACTTTAATTATTTCAAGGATGTCTTGCTTATCAAGGTGATTCATATCGGCACGCAATTCAGCGCGTTCCGATAAAACGGCAATCGCCAGTTCAACCAGCCTGTCGACTTCAACCCGTTTCCCTTTGTTCCCGATCTCGTTTTTGGGCGGATGATACTCAAGGGCTCCCATCCCTCTCGTCCCGGTGTAGCATAACCGTTCAACAGGGTTAACTGTTTCAATTGTCCGACCCTGCTCTGCCAACCACCGGTCTAACAGAGCAGTTCCGAATGTATCCGGCAGACTATCTGAGAGCAATCCGGGCAGTCCCATATATGTGCGCGGATCCAATTCACGAAACGTATATGGGCGCTTTTCTTCTCTTGTCCTGGCAATGGGCATTGTGATTGGCGATAGGTCTAAACCCTTGTTGAGAAACCTCGGCTCAAACTCAAACGTGGCACGTTCGGTAGACTCATTCCAATAGACAGCACCGACTCGGTCACCCCAGATTTTCACCTCTGCAATATCAACCACCTAACGCCCCTCGCTTTTCTGTGCGCGAAAGCGCCGTGATCCCGTGGCCCGTTTTCGCTGCTTCTTCTTTAGATTCAACAATTGAAGTGGGCTGATTTCGGCCTCTTCATAGAACGTATTCAGTATACTGAGCTTATCCAGCGCCCGCAGAATCTGTACTAAGGTCAGCAGAGTAGAGGCTCTGCCTCCCTCAAATTTGCTGATGGTCACTCTGTTTACGCCGGACATTTTGGCCAGCTGTTTCTGGGTTAGATTTCGATTTAATCGCATTTGCCGCACGTACTGGCCAATCTCAGTGACAATTGCCGGGTCTGACATTGTTTGCCAGTCATTTATGTTGCGTATTGGCATCATTAATTCAATAATAAAGAGTTTATGTAGCGTATAAGCTACTTAAAATATATTTACATTATCGCAAAAGTCAAGAAATAATTAATACTATAAGTTACAATATATATCATTATTCAACATATTGTATTTTATACGCTACAATATAATGCTTTTTACAATACTACGGATAACATTTAATGATGGTATTATGCAGGCCGACGGAACGAGTATGGAAAGCTATTGGGAATCACCGGCTTCGATAAAAAAAGGCGGGCCTTCCAAAAGACCCGCCTTGAAAATCACGCCCGCGATTATTGTTCGCTGTCGTCGCTGGCCATCGCCGGAGTGACCGTAAACGGCACCGTCGCCAGCACGTTATCGTTTGCATCCAGAATTTTGATTTCCCACTTGCCGGTCCATGACGGCAGGATCGTCTTGGAGCTCCAGGTCCGCCACGATGAGCTTTTCACCGGAAGCTCCACGGTCGCCATCTCGACCCCGTCGCGATAATACACGTGTTTCACCACGGTGGTATCGGTCGCGCCGGTTACCCGGCACCAGAGCCAGACTTTGTCGACATCGGCGGCGAACGAATCGGCCATGCCGACCGGCATCCGTTCCTCAATTCCGGTGCACAGTTCCGTTTCGACCGTCAGTTCGGACTTCGGTTGTGAGGTCTCCTGCGCCAAACCGACCGCAAAGGTCAACAGCAGGATCATACTCGCGCCGCAGAGGATTTTTACCATTTCCTTCTCCTTTCCCAAAGGATTATGCAAAGTATACTGATGAATCGCGGTTGATGATAACAAAAAACGTAATTTCTATTTACTATATCGAGCGAGAATGCCGGCAAGTTTATTGATATCAACTCGATTGTTAAACAGGTGAACCGAAACGCGAATCGCTCCTTCACGAAACGACGTCGCGATTCCCGCCGCTCCCAGCGCCGCATGCACCGTTTTCGCATCGGGACAGGTAAAGGCAAGTATGGATGAACGGTGTCCCGGTTTCAGCGACGAGGTAATGCGAAAATACGATGTTGATTTCAAAAAGTCAATCAAACGATCCAGAAGTTCATAATTATGCCGTTGAATATTCCGCACGCCCAATGAGGTTATCAACTCCAGCGCCGCTTCCATCGCAAAAACGTGGCCGTAGGGGTATGTCCCCAGCTCGAACTGCCGCGCCGAATCGAAAAACGGCAGATCATAATGAAACAGGTCGCTAAAATTCATTTTCCAGTCCACCCCCAGCCAACTGGCGAACGGGCGGTTCATTCGTTCCTGCAAATCCTTGCGGACATAAAACAAACCGGTCCCCAGTGGTGACAACAGCCATTTCTGCGCTCCCGCCGAATAGATATCAATATGACAGGAATGAACATTGATCGGCTCGATTCCGCATCCCTGAATGCCGTCGACCACGAAATACATCCCGTGTTCCCGGCATATCCGGCCGATTGTTCGTATATCGTTTTTATATCCGTTAAAAAACTGCACATGCGACAACGACAGAACCCTGGTCTTCCTGTTTATCGCCTTGCGAAAATTCTCAATATCGAAAAAGCCGTCGGTTGATTTGACAAAGGTCACGTGTATCCCCCGCTCCCGCAAAATCACCCACGGGTAGACATTCGAGGGGAACTCCACGTCGGATAACAGCACCTCATCGCCCCGCTTGAGCGGTAAACCCAGTGCGGCGACATTGAGGCCGAATCCGGTGTGAAAACCGAAACCGACTTCCTCCCGGCGCGCTCCGATCAGTTTCGCACCGAGCTGTCGGATATGCTCCAGCGCCGCAAAGGCATCACCGTCGATTTTCGGATCAACCGTTTCCATGCGATCATTGTAACGATTCAACGCCGCCCGTACCGGATTGCACAGCGGGCCGGTCGAGGCGGAATTAAGATATATTATGCAGTTTTTGGCCGATGTGATCGGGAACAATCGCCTCACCGAGGCAAAATCAGTATCCGTGTTCATGCATTTTCCCCTTGAATTATAGCGCGTAGAGATAGCCGATAATCGCCATGGCGCCGATCAGGCGAATCATCATGCCGGTAAGCTGGTACAGGATATAGACGCCGGGAAGACGGACCCGGAACAGAAGCAAAATCGCCAGTGGAACCATCCCGAATAAAAACAAATACAATCCGGTCGCAATGCCGCCGCGAATCCCGTAAAACGGAATTACCGTGTAAAACCAGCCATACAATACCGCCGGCATCAGCACGAAAAAGACGAATTCAACCATAAACGACGAAACATACCACGAAACCCCTTTCGATTCCAGCAGGTCACGCGGAAACCCGTCGAACATCGGGATACGTTTCTCCAGCCGGTTCCAGACCAGATCCACAAAAATAATATACACTCCGCCCGTGATCAGGCAGTAGGTCAGCAGTTTAAAACTGATAATCACAACCAGGCCTCTTCACGATACCAGTATACCGTTTCCCTGGCTCCTTCCGGAAACGGTATCTGAGATTCAAACCCCAGTTCCTCCCGCGCCCGGGAAACGTCCACTTCCCAGTCCGCAAGGATTTCATTGGCCTTCTCGACCGTAAACATCGGCGTTTTGCCGAATATGCTCATTATATGCTCGGAAAGCCAGGCAATTATTTTCAAGATAAATCCGGGAACATACAGCGGCAGGCAAAACCGATCAACGGCACCGCGCAAATGTCCGACCAGTTCCCGGAATGAGTACCCCTTGTCTTCGGCGATAAAATAGACCCGTCCGGACTGCGTGTTGGCGCCAAGCGCCTTCGAAACGCCATCCGCCAGATCATCGACATACACCAGTTGAAGTTTGCGACTCAGTCGTCCCAAATATGGTGCAATACGATTATTGACGATTTGAAAGAAAGCGTACATCTCTTTATCACCAGGGCCGTAGATTCCCGGCGGGCGTACAATCACCGAATTGACCGCATCTTTGTACTTCTGCACCACCTCTTCACCGGCCAGTTTGGAACGACCATAGGCGGTGATCGGATGCGGCTCGTCGTCCTCGGTCAACGGCCGGCCGTTTTCCGACGGCCCGGCGGCGGCCAGAGACGAAATATACACCAGCTTTTTTAGCGTCGTGCATGTGGAGGCGGCTTTCAGAAGGTTCTCCGTGCCGTCGCGATTGACCGTGAAAAACGTTTCGGGACGGTTGACTTTCACCACCCCGGCATTGTGCACGATATAATCGACACCGGCAATCAAGCCCGCAAGCGTCTCCGGCCGGGTGATATCGCCATAGCGATATTCCGGTTCAATCCCCCTGAGGCGATCGGTGTTACACCCTTCCCGAACTCCGGCAATCACCCGGAAACCATCGGCCATCAACCGTCGACACAGCCGACTGCCGACAAACCCATTGGCGCCGGTTATTAAAACCGTCTGTGTGTCATTCGGCATTGAGGCAATGTATGGACGGATTGAAAAAAAGACAAGCCCGATATGCGGATATCGGTCACAGGAAAGCCGTCCGCCAACAGAAAACGGCGGACTAGAACACGTCGGCGGTGAAACGATATACCTCGGCGTTCTTTTCCTTGTAACTGTTTTTCGGTAGACCGGCTTTCAGGCAGGTCTGCTCCAGAAACGTCGTGCGGTCCCAGTTATATTCGGAGGCCACCTGCGGCAGAAGAAGCCCCGAGTGCATGTCCATGCGAATTACCAGGCCATCGCGGCCGACTTTGATCTCCTCAAAATCCTTCACCCGCATGAGTGGCGACAACACGGATATTTCAATTTCAAGCTTTTCGAACTCGCGGTCGGACAACTCGGCGAACCGCGGGTCATCGAATGCCGCCGCCTGCGCCATATCCGCCACCGCCTGATACAGTGGCAGGGCGGCGCGAATCATCCCGATACATCCCCGCAGTGAACCGTTGATCTTGATCGTGACAAACGCCCCGCGATGCTCTTTTAACAGGCGCGATTCCGGTTCCGGCTCATCGAGTTTGGTCTTTTGCAATCCTGCCGCGATCGAACGTTTCGCCAGATCGAGCAGGTACTGCTTTTCCGCCTTTACCAGTCTATCCGAAGCCTTCTTGGGCATGGCCCCCATGGTAACATCGGCCGATTTCGGCTTTTTCGATGACACCACCACCGCCGAAAGGTAGCCGACCACTTCGTTGAAATCGCCGGAGGATTCGGCCGACGTGGTGTAGCGCGTGATCACGACCTGTTCGCCGCCCATGCGCTTGGTGGCGATCATCATTGCAATCATCGGACCGCCCCCGCAGGCCTCGCCCTTGCCGGAACCGAGAACGGAACGCAAACGGTCGGGGTTATACTGCTCGACCGCATTGCGGATATTGCCGTCAAGACGACGCGCCTCTTTATCGGGATAGAAATGCGAAAGGTCGGTCGATGCCACGATCAGGCAGCTTTTACCGCTGAGTGCCGACGCCAGCACTTCGCCCAACGATCGCGCGGTCGATTCCTCCTGATCACCCATCACCAGCGCCACCAGCTTGAATTTCCCGAGCACCTGTTGCAAAAACGGAAGTTGCACTTCAAGGGCGTGTTCGCCCCGCACCGATCCGCCGGTATGCCCCTTGTTGGAAAGGAATACCCCCGGGTGAATCTGCGCGATCTTACGCGACAATTCCGCTTCGATTTCTATTGTCCCCAGCGGGGTTTCGTACGCCGAGCCATTGTATACCGACACCCCCTGAAAAAACACCGTATGCGACGGCGAAATCACCACCACCACGTCGTACTGCTCGCCTTCGAGTTGCTTGTATGCCTCCGCGGCGGTTCGCCCGGAGTACATGTATCCCGCATGCGGCGCAATGATGCCGACCGGGTGCCCCGGAAGGGCCTTCTTTTTGGCTTCACTGTAATACTGGGCTAATTGCTTGACCAACTCTCCCGGTTCACCGGGGTAAAACATCCCCGCCACGGCGGGTTTTCGTATTTCGGTTTGCTCGGCCATATTCTCTTTCGGTTTAACGTTATCGAAATCTAACCAAATACTACGACCTTGTCAAACCTGTCGAGAATAAAAAAGCGCGAAGGTGTAAAATACCTTCGCGCCTAATCAGTGATCAGTATTCGATCAGGCCTGCGGCGTCGGCGCGGTGCCTCTGGCCTTGCCCGGACCGCTCTTGATCCCTTCCACCATTGCCGCCAGCGAACTGATTATCCCGCTGGCTTCATAGGGCAAAAAGAGCTTGTTGGCGTCTCCCTCGGCCAATTTCGGAAGCATTTCCAGATATTTCAGCGTGATCAGCTCTTCATTCGGTTTGCCTTCGTGAATAGCCGAGAAGACATCCAGGATCGCTTTGGCCTGTCCCTCGGCCACCGCTATCTGGCGATATTTCTCGGCATCGGCCTTCTTGATCACGGCTTCGGCCTGCCCTTCGGCTTCCAGAATCGCGGAGCGCTTGCTTCCCTCGGCCACCGTAATCGCCGCCTGTCTTTGGCCTTCGGCCTCCAGAATCGCCGCGCGCTTGTCGCGCTCGGCTTTCATCTGGCGACTCATTGCCTCGGTGATATCGACCGGCGGGTCGATCCGCTGGATTTCCACCCGGTTGACTTTCACCCCCCATTTGTCAGTGGCAGTGTCGAGCACGTCGCGAAGCTGGGCGTTAATCACGTCGCGCGATGACAGCGACTGGTCGAGTTCCATCTCGCCGATCACGTTACGCAGGTTGGTCTGGGCCAGCTTGCTCGATGCCAGGATATAGTTCGAAATTTCGTACTTGGCCCGCACCGGATCGGTAATCTGACAGTACACGATACAGTCAACCTCGACATTGACATTGTCCTTGGTGATTACCATCTGCGGGGGAACGTCGAGCACGATTTCACGCATGTCGACTTTCATGACCGTATCGAAAAACGGCATGATCAAATTCAACCCGGAATCGAGTGTCCGCTGATAGCGGCCGAGACGTTCCACCAGCCCCTTTTCATAGGGACGGATGATGCGGATGGACATCCCGCCGATGATGAAGGCGAATACCACCACTACCGCCACGAATATATAAGCTTCCATGAGTTACCTCTCTTTCCTGTCGGTATGATACATCACATGCTTTTTATTCTTCGAGTCTGGTTACGTGCAGTCTGGCGCCCAGTATTTTCAATACTTTAATTTTAACTCCCTCATCGATGACAGAATCGGATGTGGCCTGCCAGACCTGCCCGTCGACGCGCACCTGACCCACATCGAGCGCGGGATCGATCTTCTTGACCACCAGCCCGGGACGGTCCACCATCGCATCGACATTGGTTTTCTGCGGGGATTCCTTGGTAATCTTTCTGGCCAGCGGGCGGGTCAGGGGTACCAAGATTATCGAAATACCGGCAAACACGCCGATCTGCACCAGATACGACGGGGTCAGACATGACGTGACCGCCGCGCCGATACCACCGATAACGAAACAGGCAAACACCAGCGTCGGCGTGGCGATTTCAATAATCAGAAATATGAATGCCGCCGCAAGCCAGATCCAGAACAGCGTAGGCATGTTACTCTCCTTTCATTAACGGGGTTGTGCCCCGTCGAACCATACGTAATCGATAGTAATGTTTTGATGGTTCGTTGTGCATTCACCGTATATACCGGACAACCGGTTTCGCTATTCGAAAAAAACGTCCACGCCCAACGAAAACCGTATAAGTGCCTGCTTGTCAACAAGAAACTAAAATCGTCCCGCTGTCCAGGGGCCTGGATATGACATTATTTACGATAACCAACAATGCCGGTCCATACCGTAGGAGCGCATTGCGATGCGCCCATCTTTCTTTATCCAAAAGAGAAGAAGGCGGTCCGCAAACCGCCCCTACGGGATAGCAGGTCGCGGTTCCGAATGGCGCGCCAGCGTCATGAGAAACCCGACATGGAATAAAACGTCATAAAGCTGGTAACCCACAGCTCTGCTGTGGGAATGTTCGATTGTAATCGGGACCTCACCGCCTGCGATAAGATTCTCTTAATCTCCCCATCACCAATTTCACTACCAATTCAAAGCTGGTAACCCACAGCTCTGCTGTGGGAGTGTTCGATTGTAATCGATCCCTCACCGAATGCAATGAGATTCTCTTGCTCTCCCCCCCAATTTCACTACCAATTCAATGGTGATTTCAAAATGCATCCCTATATAGACAAGGCAATGAGTAACAGGAAGGGTAGTATGACTAAAAGAACGTGCAAAAATCGTAAGGCAGGATCCGGGGCCGCCGCGTCGGACCGTGCGATCCTGCCGTTTGCTATTTTGGGGAAAAAGCGGCAATCGGGTTATAAATACATTGGGGAATCGAACCCATTTGGAAATATGGTAATGCAAAGCACCACAAACACATGCCCGAAATTGCATCGATTGCACGACCGCGCAAACGAACCCAATTTCTTCATGAATGGTGCCCCACTCGGGCGCCCACCCTATGGGTGGGCTTCTTCTCCGTGGTCGGCGGGTCCTCAGACCCGCCGCATGTCATCATTCTTGAGATATACCAGACACGCTTCGCGCGCGGTCGATCTGCGGATCGACCGATCACAAACAGGGCTTACTTCAACTGAGGGAGGGCAGAAGGTAGTCAGGAGGCGTGTCCTCCTGATATCTTTTCTAAAATTCCCCGTAGACCGTGTCGAGGCGGGACTCGGGAAGCTGGAGGAAGGTCGCGAAGTTCTGTTTGTACACGTACCCCTCGCCGATATATTTCAATAATTGTTTGAAATCAAGCAGTTCAATATATCCCACCCGGACCCCTTTCAGTTCCCCGTCGGGCGCGAAGAAATAATGCGTGGGATACCCCTGGAATTTCAGCGCCTTCATGAACTCGTTGATCGTGACCTCTTCGCCGTTGAATGTGAACGTCCCGAGACTTTCCGGCATGACCGAGATACAGGTGAAATGTTCGTTCATGTATTTGATTATTTCCGGACGGGTGAACATCTCTTTTTTCATGCTGTTGCAGTAGTGGCACCACTCGGCATTGAAAAACATATAAATCGGTTTGGTGCCGAACGGAAACACCGACAGCGCCGAACGGGCGTCGAGAAACGCCACCTGATTTTTAATATCCTCGGGGGTTTTGTAGTCATCGCCGCAGGAAAGCGCTATAACACCCAGTATCGCGAGTATGAGTATCGCTGTCAGTCGTAATTTCATCATTGCACGACGCGCCGCGCGGACCGGACCGGCCCGCTTATTTGCAGGACGCTCAGCTGAAGCCGCTCGACGGTTTACAGGTCCCGCACGACGACTTGCCGGAGAACGCCGATGAAGCGAACGTCGAAAACTTGCGCGTGACGTTTTCCGACTTGCACTTGGCGCAGACGACTTTGGCGTCCGCACTCGACACCAGCTCCTCGAATTCGGTCCCGCAGTCCATGCAGGCATATTCATACAGCGGCATGCTTACCTCAACCAATCTAAAACCGTGATGGCCGCCCCGGCCATCATACCCAGCGTGACCGCACGCCCGGTGTTACAGATCATCGGTCAGGTAACTCCCACCTGACCATATATATAACTGAGCGCCAAACCGGCCAGTCCTCCCAATATAAGGCCTCCCGCCAGTTTCGCAAGATGCTTTTTACTTAACCGCATCCATGATCCCGATCAGTCGCTCCTCGACCTCCTGCGCCATTTTCTCCAGCCCCGATTCCGGCATCATTGCGGAGATCATCGACGGACGCACCAGGGTCATCTTGGTCCCGGCGTTGTCGCCTGTGCGCACCACGATTTTACAGGGCATGAACATGGCAACATTGACATCACTGGCAAGCGCCTGATGCGCAAACTCGGCGTTGCACACTTCATAGATTTTCAGCGGCTGGCTGTCAAATCCCTTTTCGGTTAACGTCTTATGCACGTCGTGTACCGCCAGAATAGTAAAGCCGTGTTCGGAGGTTGCTTTTTCCAGCCCCGATGACACGTCATCCATGGATTTCGACGTTTCAATCACGAATCCCATGTTTTCCATGTTATATCTCCTCGATTATTTCATAGGTCGATATTATCCGGGCGACCCCTTTCATGGTCTGACTGACCGAGCAATACTTGTCCTCGGACAGGCTGATCGCCTGCTCGACTTTGGCGGGATCAAGATTTCTTCCCCGGAACGTATATTTCACGTCTATTTTATTGAACGGTTTCGGAAACTGGTCAGGTTGCGACGCGTTGACCTCGATTTCGACTCCGGTGATATCCTGCCGCTTTTTTTCGAGGATTTTCACCACGTCGACTCCGGTACATCCTGCCAGCGCGAACATCATCAGCTCGGTCGGCTTATAGCCGTCCCCACTGACACCGTCAGTAACAATGGTATTCCCGAAAGCGGAAACACCTTCAAACCGTATCCCGCCTGTCCATTTCATTTTTGCCGTAACCATACACCCTCATTCTCTTTCTGGTTTAGATCAGTGTTACTGTCAAAAGATTCAAAAAAACAGCCCGTAATGATATTATTTTTTAAATTGCATGATTTTATCCAGCTGGCCGCGGAGTTGTTCGGGCGACGCCGCCGGAGCATTGCAGGTATGATTCCGGCAGACATAGGCAACCGTTCGGCCGTCGGTTTGACGTCCCTCCAGAAGCGGGATCGGCTCGTTGCCCGACGAAGAAATCACCAGCACGCGATTCGGCAGATAGCGACTGTGGATTTCATCCAGAAAGGCCTTGCGATCATTCTCATCACCAACCACTACCAACTCGACTTGATCGCCCTGCAACATTTCCACCGCGGTCACCGCCGCGATCATCGCGGTCGGCATGGTCACAACCATACCCGATACCGCAGTGAGTGCCCGTTCGGCTCGTCGAGCATGTTTATCCTGGCCGGTAATCGCCGCCAGTCGAAGCAAAGACTGCATGAGAATCGACCCGGGCGAGGGAAGCGCTCCGTCGTGCACATCAGACGGACGGATAAAATGATCCGCCTGCCCGTCGGGCGCGAGATACAGGTTGCCGTTGTCATCGGCAAAAACTTCCCAGGCACGCTCGGCAAGTGTTATTGCGAGTCGTATCCAATCATAATCGCCGGTGATTTCATACAAATCCAGCAGAGCCGGCATAAAATACGCGTAATCCTCGAGAAATTCTCCGCGCGAGATTTTGCCGTCGCGCCAGGAGTGAATCAAGGCATCGTTATCATACATGAACTTTCGGATAAAGTCCGCGGCATTGATTGCGGCCCGACGATACCGGTCATCACCGGTAATCTGGTATCCCCGCACAAAACCGGAGATCATCAAACCGTTCCACGATGTCAAGATTTTATCATCGGTGGTCGGCCGCGCTCGGTCGGCGCGAATAGCAAACAACGTATGTTTGAGTTGTTCGATTTTGCCGTCGAACACATCGGAAGTCATTCCGCTGTGTTCCCGGTATTGATCCGAAGCGGCATCGATATTAAGAATATTGGTACCGTTTTCGAAATTTCCCTGATCGGTGACATTGTAATAGTGAAGGAATGCACCGGCATCGTCGCCAAGCGCCTGTTTGATTTTAGCTTTGCGCCAGACATAGAACTTTCCCTCTTCGCCTTCGCTGTCGGCATCAAGCGACGAAAAGAATCCTCCGAACTGATCGGTCATTTCACGCAGGACAAAATCAAGCGTTTCCCGGACGGTATTGCGATATAATTCGTTTTTGGTCAGTTGGAACGCCTCAGCGTAGACCGCGGCCAGGATACCGTTGTCATACAGCATCTTTTCAAAATGCGGTACCAGCCATCGGGCGTCGACCGAATAGCGATGGAAACCGCCGCCGAGTTGATCATAGATACCCCCACGCGCCATCCGGGTCAATGAACGATTGATCGCATGAAGCAGCCTGTCATCGCCGGTTGCGGCAAAGCGCTTCATTAAGAAAGCCAATTCAATCCCATGCGGAAACTTGGGCTGAGTGCCGAAACCACCATTAATCGGATCATAAGTATTCATCAGGCCGCGCCGGGCGTTATCAAGATGTGACCCGTCAAGTGAAGTTCGATTGTTGCCCGGTCGGTGTCGGATTGCCAGCGCACCCGCCACCCGCCTCGCCATTTGCTCGACACTGGTGCGATCGTTTCGATAGGCATCGGCGATCTCGGTAATTAAAGAACCGAATCCCGGCCTGCCATAACGTTCTTCGGGAGGGAAATAAGTCCCGGCATAAAACGGTTTGAGATCGGGCGTTAGAAACACCGTCATCGGCCAGCCGCCTGAGCCGGTCATAGCGGTCGTCGCAGACATATAAATCTGGTCCAGATCGGGTCGTTGTTCCCGGTCGACTTTGATCGAAACAAAGGCCTCGTTGAGAATCTCGGCAACCGCCGGGTTCTCAAACGATTCTTTTTCCATCACATGGCACCAATGACAGGCGGCATAACCGATGGAAAGAAAAATCGGTTTATCCTCGGTGCGCGCCTTTTTCAGCGCCTCATCGCACCACGGATACCAGTTCACCGGATTATGGGCATGTTGGAGTAGGTAGGGGGAGTTTTCATTAATCAATTTGTTGGTATACACATGCTTCTCTTCGGTCGAACGTTTTGCATCCATTGCTTGAGCCTCTCTTTTTTATTCTGACTCGCCTCCTGCCGCAATGAAGAGTGCAGGGGTAACACGAATCCGATTACCAAGAACGGGCATTCCCTCGTATTTTCCTAAAACCGAGTATTTGTGTCCCGGTTCCGGCGGATTAACGGATGTTCAGAAAAAGCTTTTAGCCACCTTGCCGTGCAGACGGCATCGCAATAAAATCCCGGCACAATGGATTGGCGCTAACGGGTCAGACGCAAGATGGTTGACAGCAATACCGTCAATCGGGAGTTGACAAACGGTACCGTGCGGTGGTCATTTTGGATATGACCGTAATTTTCGATTCGTTCAATACCGGCGGTAAGATCGACATAGGCGAAACTGCGGACAAATCCCGAAAATGACAGCGCCCCGGAGTATGTCGTCTCGACCGTACCGGTCGGGAACGGTTCGTTATACTCCCCTTCGATATCCATCCACGGTTCGGTCCAGACGTCGTCGACGCGCCCCTCGCCCCGGCGCTGATACGACAATTCCAGCCGGGCGCGACGAGTCGGCGCCAACCACCGGGTGCAGGTAAAATCCACCCGCTCGCCGTCGCATCCGAACGGATGGCCGATGAGATTGTCACGATTGAGATAGCGATTGTACGGATTACTCTGATTATACGTGCGATTGGTAATTCGCACATATTCAATCTTGAAATCATAATCGCCGAACCAGTCCAGCGACTGGATTCCGCACAACATGCCGATTTCGTTCGGTTCTTGATCGCCCTGTGCCTCATCGTCGACCTGAAAATCATCGAATAACATCTGCGCATATGCCTTATGGCGATTGCCAATATAGTAGCGCAAATCGAATCCGAGAAGCGTGTTGTCATCGGTATCCTCGTTCAATTGCCAGGCATGATAGAAATTGATCGGATTGAGATACGCCGGTTCATAAGCACGCCCCTCACCACCAAATATTACTGTTTCGAACAGGCCGATATACAGCTGATCCACGGCGCGGAAATCCAACCGATGCCCCGCGAAACATCGATTGATCGTTACTGTCGAAGAATCCCGACGGATCTGCGAACCGTCGAGTTTCCCCGCCTGATATGTGAAATAGAATCGGTTCCAGCGAACCCGCACCGAAAGCGCATCCATAGTACATGCTGTGGAAGATAGTACCAGCGACTGCGCCGCGGGTCCCCATCCCACGCCAAACCGCCCGAAGATAATATCCACATTGCCGTAGGTGCCGGCGACAAAGGCATTTTCAACCTCCCCGGCCAGTCCGCGCCATTTTTTCCCGGTGTAGTCCGGATCATCGGCCAGTTTCTCATCGAAAAGAAAATTGACATACATCGACCAGTGCGGTGAGAGCGTGGTCATCACTCCGCCGCGAAGATATTCATACCCCTCGGCACGGGCATACTTGCGCGAGGTGACATCTTCAGTCGCCAATAAAAACATCCGGAGACGATCGCCGTGAAGATTATGAGCCTGGTGTATTACGGGAACAGCCGCCGGAAGTTCGAGCAGGCGATACGGTGCGACCGCATATTCCAACCGATCGGGACCTTTGGCGATTTCATCGCGATGCGCCAGATCATAGGCGAATTGGAACTCGGGGGTATTGATCGGTAAAAGCAGATTTGCGGAAAACGCCGTGCCATTCAGCATCGCGATCACGACACATAACAAATGAAATTTGTTTCGGAATGTCATCGGCAATCCCATGCCACCATATCGAGGTCTATGATGCTCCCCTGGTTTTAATAACCGCCGGGATCGTTTTGATCAGCAGTTTCATGTCCTGTTGCAGTGACCAGTTGTCAATATACTGCAAGTCCTGCCGCATCCAATCATCAAAATCAATCTGATTTCTGCCGCTTACCTGCCAGATACAGGTCAACCCGGGCTTGACTGAGAGTTTACGATGTTGCCACGGCTTAAACTGCTCGACTTCTTTCGGTAACGGCGGGCGCGGCCCTACCAGCGACATGTCACCGCGAAACACATTAAAAAATTGCGGGAGTTCATCGATCGACAGCTTGCGCAAAATCCGTCCGACTCTGGTAATACGCGGGTCGTTCTTGATCTTGAACACCGGGCCGGACATCTCGTTGAGATGCTGTAATTCGGCCTTTTGTTTCTCGGCGTCCTGCACCATCGTCCGAAGTTTAAACATTTTGAACGGTCGCCCGTTCACCCCGGCGCGTTTCTGGCTGTAAAATACCGGACCGCGTGATTCGAGCTTGATCGCCAACGCGGCCAGCATCAATACCGGCGAGAAAAGGATCATCCCGACCAGACCGCCGATACGATCCAACCCCTCTTTGACAAACATTCCCGCCCGACTCGGCGGCGCGCTGTGATACATCAGTACCGGTGTGCCGTTAAGCGATGAAGTCTGGCATTTCGATATGGTCTGCATGTATACATGCGGGAGCAGGATAATCTTGACTCCCATTCTTTCGATTATGGTAAATACCCGCTGACCCTCGGTGTAATCATCCGGCTCGGCGGCCATGATCACGAAATCCACGTGACTCGTGAGAATAATCCGTTCGATATCGCGGACGTGACCGATCAGGGGAATGTCACGATACCGCCAGAGATCATTGCGGTGGAAATCGACAAAACCGATTACGCGGATATTGAAATCGGGATGTGCCAGGAAGACGTCGGCGGCATTCTGTCCGCGTTTGTCGGCCCCGATAATGAGGACGGCCTTTTCCGTACCAACCGGCGATTTCATATTCTGCGGTTTGAGGATGTCGAGATTGTACTCCCGCCATACTACATACAGCAGGCTTTGCACGATCAGGTTGATCAAGATAAACCACCCCAATTGGCTGTGATTCACCTGCAAATCGGTGAAAAAGACCAGGGCGGTGAAGATCAGGGCGAAGCGGATTTCCTGCGAGATGAATTTCCCGGTATCGGTGCGCCTATATGATAGCGGCTTCATTTCCGAAGAGGGAATGCGAATCAGCACCAGCAGTTGCACCGCCACGGCCAGCAATGCGGCCGAGGTCGCAAATAACGGCCGGGACAAATGTGCGTAGCCGAAGTTGAACGAAAACAGGAGAACCAGCAGAACCGCCGCACGTGCGGCGCGGTAGAGAATCTCCTCCACCCAGTACCGGTCAATCCCTGACAGTATCCGTTTCATCGCGCAATACTTCCCTGCGTTTCCGGTCGGACTTCAATCCGTTGTTTTATTGACCCTGATTTGTCGCCCCTGGGAATGTCCCCTTTGTATTCCCTGCTTGTAGGTACTGTCGACGTTGACGCGAAATACTTTAGTTCGAGCTTTTCAGGCTGTTCGGATCGGAATCGCATTTCATTCATCCTTGAATTACACTCTTCCATAAGCCGTGCTTTTTCGGTCATCTCCACTCAGGAATCCATTCCCGCCGAACCGGAAGCACCATCATTCGGATGCCGGTGTTTTCCTTTTTTTCGCGGCATTCGGATCGACCGTTTCTCATGGTTTTCTTCGCCTCGATGCAGAGTAACAACGGGATGAGGCGGGGCGGAAATGGCGAAATTCCCCCGCGGCACGCGCTCCAGCGCGGTTATAATTCGCCGGCTGTGCCGGTCATCGCGCACCGGCAGACTGATAAACGACGCCAGTTGTTCGAATTGCCCAAGACATACCCCGGTAATACGCTCGCGCGCCAACTCCTCCAGCACCGGATCCGGATCGACCGTCTGAATGAGGATAAAATCCGATTCGGTGGTAACCACCGAAATCCCCATTGAGCGAAGCTTGACTGCAAGCAGGGACATGTTATCCCGAACCAGCTCGATCCGTCGCTCGACATGCTCCAGATCATCGAGAACCGCCCGCGCGGCGGCCTGCGTTATGGCCGGCGGCCGTTTGCCGATTTGAAAGCGGTTGAGCATGGAGAAATTGCACGGTGCGGTTAACAGGTATCCGAACGGCATGCCGGTCAATCCCATGACATTGGAGAATGACCCAACCACCAGTACATTTTCATATTTGAGAATCAGTTCGGCAACACTGTACCCGTGGCCGAGTGCCCGGCTTTCATCGACAACCACCAGCACACCGGGCATTCTCTCGGCAAGAAACTCAATATCGGCCAAAGTATACACCGTGCCGGTCGGGTAGTTGGGATTGCCGACAAAGACGATTCTGGTATTGTCGGTAACCATTTTCAGCAAACCAGAGGGATCGGTTTCGAACGGTGACGTCCCGAAGTGCATCAGCACGCGAATCCCGTAGTTATCGGTATGAATCCGCATATTGCTGGCAGTCGGGCCGTCGATGATCACCTCCATACCCGGTTCGAGATATGCCCAGGCGATGGTTTGCAGAGCCAGGTCGCTTCCGGCGTACATCTGAATACAGGATGCGGGAAGCCCCACATACCGACTCAGCTCTTCCAGCAGATTGTCGTTGCGCCAGTTTTCCGGAACACTGAGAATTTCACTGTGGAGTGCATTGCGAATGGTTTCCAGCGCTTTGGTGGTCGGCGGCCAGGCATTCGGTTCGCGACCGGATGCCGATTCCGGGCCTCTGATTTTTATCCGGCGATCCAGTCCGCGCTGATCCGTGCGGGAGTCGCGCCTGTCACCGACATGTAATTCCAGATTATTCATGGTTTATCCCGTTATTCCGGCCATTTATAGCATCGGCACAACATGTTCGTTTATTGAGCAGAGGTCACATCCTTCCGTTCCTGATCGGCGGTCCGCATTCTTCCGAAGGTGTGCCGCCATACGTTTTTCAGTGATTTCATCAGCGGTCGACCAAAACGGGTTTTACCGCGCCAGTGCAAAGTCCGCCGCTTGCCTTTAATCGTCGTCGTTTTGCCCGTGATCGTTTCATCGAGGCTGTACGCCTCGAACCGCATGGTTCGCGAAGCGGTAAGAAGGGCCTTTTTAACTTCCACCAACGAATCGGCAGTGATATCTTCCAACTCGACATAGGCCCTGCCAACATGGTCTTCGATTCGGGGAAAACTTCCCGCCACCTGCGGAATATCCGGAACGCTTTGCAAATACTGATCGGTTGCGGCAAGCTCCTCCTCGGATGCTCCATAGGTACAGGCTTCGATGAGATCGATCCGACTCAGGATTCGAGTCATGTCTTCGCCGGTATATCGATTATTCTTGAAACGGTTGAACAGCAAACCAACATTGGGACGAAAAGGATACGGCACCATCACCAGTCCGCCCTGGGCATGGATTTCGTCGATAACCTCGAAAATATCCCGCCCGGTAATTTCTTCAGTGAGAAACAGCCCGATCAGATGCGTCCCCCGGTCGGTATTGACCGTCATTCCGGGGATTATCAGCATGGTATCAGACGCTTTCGCCGCACTGGTGCAGGCCGACATGGTATCGATATCGGTAATGGCAATCGCATCCAGTCCCGCCTCTTCGGCCTGCGTTATCATGCGCTCAATATCATTGCGGCAGTTGTGAGTGTGACTGGTTATGATATGCAAATCGATTTTCATGGTTTTGCCTGCATTTCTCCTTATCTCTGCCGGATACAATTGCAAGCCGGATGCCGACTTGTTCAGGAATTGAACATTTACACTTATCCATTGACTAACATCCACTTACACAACCACGACAGCATCGAAGAAACCGTCAATTTCAAAAGAAACAGGTTTTTTGTGAATTTTTTTCCAGTCAGAAGAGCAGTGGTTTCCCTCAACATAAAAGCCGCCCGGATGAAGGGAGTTTTATCCGGGCGACTTTTTTTGGAAGGTGAGAATGGGATCTATCAGTTCATGGTTTACAGTCTGTCGATAATAAACACCGAAGTGGCAATACCGCCAAGTATTGAAACCGTGGTCGAAAGGGTTTTCAACCAGTCGCGGTCCCTGCGGACTTTACTGGGGACATACACCACATCGCCGATTTCAACTCTTTTGCCGAGGTTCCCGCCTCCGGAGAAAACCTGTCCATCGGCTTTGATCAACCGGGTTGCGGATTTGTCGGCCTGATTGGTAAAATTACCGGCGCGTTGAATGAAATATTTCACTTTGCGCCCGGTCTCAAACTTGATTGTCCCGTTGGCGGCAACCGCCCCCATTACGGAAATGCCACTGGGGGTCTCCGGTACAAAAATATCATCATTGGCCTGAAGCCGGATATCGCCTTCCCGACCATCGGTTTTTATAATTTTCTCAATGTCCACAATAATGCGGTTCATGTTTTCGGGATTGAACGTAAACAATTCCTGTTTGCTGACCACACCGAGAGAATCTTCGTGGTACGGTTCCGTGTTGGAGATAATCCCCGGCAGATTTTGTCGCAACAAGTCCTGCCCGATAGACTGGCGCCTGAAGATAATACCCTTGGGAAAGGCTTTTTCCGTGAAGCCGCCGGCCCGCTTAATCAACTGATACAGCGTTTCATTGCCGGAACGAAGGGAATACTGTCCGGGAAACCGCACGGCCCCGTCGATTGATATCTGACGATGCAAAAACCAATCGGGGGTACGACGCACATAGATACGGTCATCCTCCTGCAGGAGGGTTTGACGCATATCTTCGCGGCTCAGGTCGATATACCGTGATGCTACCTGTCCGGATTCTTCAACGCGGGCCAGTTCAAGCTGAACCTGATAGGCATCCTTGGTCAGATTCCCTGCCAGAAAAATCAGATCGTCAATGGTCATGTTTTCGTACAGGTGATATCTGCCCGGCTTTTTCACTTCACCGTCAATAAAGACATATCGTTCCCAGCGGATTTCATCGATGCTGTATACATGCAGGGAATCGAGGTCCTGCAGGGGCATATCGAATTCCCCGGCAATAACCTTATTCAAATTCACCGGGATGATTTCAGTCCGACGGTCGGGATACCGCCGAAACAGATTCGCGCGCTCAGTATAAACATTTTCCGGGAGTAATTCCCCCTTGTCAAGCAGAGCATGCAGGGTGGTCGAATCGGTTCGCTCCCATTGCCCCGGATGTTTGACCATGCCGGCCACAGCCACGACATTGCGGCGCATATCATAAACCGAGAACACCGTAATATGGTCGCCGTCGGTCAGTGCAATATCATCGGGATTGCAGTCCGTCATCGGATTCATATTGATATCAATGACCACACGTTCATCGTCGGGAGAAATTCGATCCAGCATTATGCGGTCGAGATGCGCCTCAGCGGTCGGGCCGCCGGCCAGATCAAGCAGTTGACTGACAGTCTCGGAGTCGGCCAGCTCGTATATCGCCGGACGTTTTACTTCACCGGAGATGGTCACCCGCGGGCCGGTGATCGGAACGAACACCGCATCGCCGGATGTCAGACGGATATCGCTGTCCGTGTTCCCCTTCAACAGAAAGCTGTACAGATCAACATGTTTTTCAATTTTATTATTGCGGATAAGACGAATATCACGCAATGAGCCGCGCTGATTCGGTCCTCCGGCCAAATACAGCACATTGAACAGCGTCGTCAATGAGCTGACCGTATACGCACCGGGGCGTTTGATTTCACCGGTCAGATAAACCCGAATCGAACGGATTTTCCCCAATGAAATTGACACGTTGAAATCGGTATATACCGACGCCAGCTTGTTTTTCACCTTGTCGGTAAAATCCCGAAGGGTCATGCCCCAAGCGGTGGTTTCCCCGATTTTGGGAATAAAGACTTTGCCTTGACGGTCAACTGTAAGGTCATATTCCTTTTCCACCCGCCCCCAGAGATAGACAATAATATTGTCTCCCGGCCCCAGAATATACTCGGCGGCATCGGCCACTTCCGATGGCGGCGTCAATTCCGACGGGGCGCGAAATAGGTCATAGCCAAATGGCTCAAGTGTTTTACTAGTATCCCGATCATGCCGGGCAAAAACAGTATTTCGGTTTTCATAATTGACATTATCAGCGGTGTCGGGCACCCCACTCAATGGGATTTCGCCGTAAATTTCCGGGCTGGTATAGTTGTTATCGCTATTGATGTTTCCCGAGACCGGCCGGACTTGCCGGGTCATTTGTCGCAACAGGCTGTCCTGCGACATTGTCTGGCAGAAGGCCGGTTTAAACCAGCTGACCGCAAGCAAAAGCAGGACAAAAACAAGAATTACAAGCTTCTTAATCATTTCCACCTTCCATGGTTTTCAATCATTCCCAAATCTCGCTTTTGGGTATTGCAAGTCGAATGCCAATCGGGACAAACCGCATAAGACACTGGGCATCAGCCACTTGAGCAATTTGACGAGCGGGAGAAATACTCGCTGTCGGGAAAAAAATACTGACACGGTGGAAATCTTTTCGTATGTCTTGTGTTATCGGGGTCGCATGCAGTCCGGCGATGAGGCTGTTGTTACTTGGAATGATGGCAAATTGAAAAAGGATTTTTCAAATCCGGGATAATGTATTATATAGAAAAGATGAATACTGATCCTGTATATCTGTCGAAAAAAGGCCTGCTGAAGCTTGAGCAGGAACTGAAACAACTGAAGACTGTTGATCGTCCCGAGATCATCGCGGAGATCAAACGGACCATGGAACTGGGCGATTTGTCCGAAAACGCCGAGTATCACGCCGCCAAAGAGGCGCAAACCCATATTGAACGGAAAATTGCGGAACTGGAGGACAAACTCAGCCGGGCACGTGAGATCGACACCGACAAGATTCCATCCGACAAAGCATATATCTTTGCCAAAGTCCTGGTGAAGGATCTTAAGCGCGACGATGAAATCGAATATCAGCTGGTTCCGCCGGATGAAGCTGACGTGGACAATGATATGATTTCAGTGAAATCTCCGGTTGGCGCGGCCTTGTTGGGCAAGGAGGTCGGAGACACAATTGAAATCAAAGTCCCGGCGGGGATTTTGCAATATGAGATTATGAAGATTTCCCGTGACGAATAAAAAAATTCCCGATTATCATAATCGGGAATCAATTTTAAACCGAGAATGTCAATCGGGACCCTATTCATCCTCATATGACTCGTAATCCAGCGCATCCTCCTCGTAGTAATCGCTTTCTTCTCCGCTCAATTCCGCCGCCATATCGGCACATTCAATCGAGCAATAGACTTCTCCGCCCTGATTGATCGGGGTCCCCGTAAACGTCACACCGCAAAACGCGCACCGCACGACAACCTCCTTGCATACTCAATAGATAAATACCAATTTGTAAACGAACCACCATTCAGCCTGTGCAGGAAAAAGCGACCGGCTGTAACCGTGCCAGCGCTGAACAAACTAATTTTAGTTTCGACCTTTTATATGAAATTTAAACATAAAAAAACTGTCAATATAAAATTAAATTTCCGGCGGCGGGGCCCCGTATTTTCCCCATTCTTCATACGACGGGCCGTAAAGCCCCGGAACCGGCAAACCGGCCTGCCGCATCAATACCGTCATCTGCCCGCCGTGATGAACCTCATGGATGATGATTACGGTCAGACTCATGCCTCGTTTCCACTGCTCGCCATACATGTCGTCTTCCACTTGCAGGGTTTGGTCAGTCCAGCTTTTTTCTACCTGCTCCAGCAGGGATTTGGCAACCGTGGCATACCCTTTCGCAATTTCCGCGGCTGTTGACGGAACCGGAACGTCATGAGCCGGACCGTCGAGCTGTAACCCGGTTCTTCCGGCCATCTCGGGGATCGTGGTCACAATATGCCAGGCCATCCGCCCTAGGGTACGGTGTCCCGGGGTCACTTCCTGTGCCAGTGACTGATCGGTCAGAGTCTCGAAAAGTTTTTGCATTTTCTCAAAATGCCGACGCCAGGTCGCGGCAAAATCAGAGATCGCGCTAAACATAACAGCCTCCATGAATCAGAGAATTTTCCGGATATTTCGATTGTAATTAAGTATACTGTCTGAGTGTTATTTGTCTATCACTTTACCAAATCGAACAGGTCCACGATCCGAATCGGCTCGACATTGTAAAACCCCTGGCCGTAGCGACAACCGGCCTGCTGTCCGAACGAACGGGCCATTGACTCCAATGACCACATATAATCCCGTGATTTTTCGGGATTGAGAAACTGCGACCGATGACAACGAAGCGCCTCCAGCCAGCGTTCATATTGCGCGGTAATGTCCACGACGAAATTGGGCGACAGTCCCGGCGGAAGAAAATAGTGAAACACCTGTTTGACCCGATGCGGTTCACCGTCGATCGGCATTTTCTTCAGAGTGGCGTAATTGGCCGCGTTAATCGTAATCTGTCCGGCGGCAACGTGATCGGGATGCGACTGACGCTTGCCGTGGCCGACATGCGGGTACGGGGTTAGAATAATTGTGGGACGATAACGCCTGATCAGTCCGGCCAGCTCGATTCGCCGCTCAAAGGTATCGAACAGCCGGCAGTCGCCCCAATCAAAGGTCTCAAGCAAATCGGAACCAAGCACCCGTGCGGCCTGAAAGGCCTCCTCGGCGCGAATTTCCGGCGTGCCCCCGGTTCCCATCTCCCCAGCCGTCAAATACACGATTCCGGTCCGGTAACCGGCATCGTTCAAAGCCAGCAGGACACCGCCGGTGCCGACCTCGACATCGTCGGGGTGCGCCCCGATTGAAATCAAATCATAAGCGGTTTCAGTCATATTGCTTATACGTAAAACAAAGGCCGGAAAGGTATAACCTTCTCCGGCCCGAATAACATCCGCGCTTTTATATCAGTCTTTACTCAAATAGAAATTATCTGAGTGGAATTTCAATATCTCGGGCAACAGATCAAAAATAAAACGATCGCCGGAAGCAATATAGTCGGAATAACCGTCAAATGTAATGGTCTGCAGATCCACTCCCTCCACCTTGCCGTAGGTGTTCACCAACAGGTCGTGGAAATCACCGGTTTGTTCGTTGAATGTGTATTCGTCCGAATCGGTGGTATAGGCGAGTAGAACCGCGGTTTCATCCAGTGCGGTGGGATTCGCCTCCAGAATAGTCGGAATATTGTTCTCCTGCCATGCCACCCAGCCGCCATTGGCGACGATTGTGGTATCGACATCCAGTGGATCGACAGTTACCGTATCATAGAGCGTGTCGGTTTGCTGGCCGTTGCGATAGAATGGCAGATGATAGGCTGCATCGTACAGATTATCATTAAAATAACTTGTTTCATCAGTAATGACAAAGCCGTCATCCACGATTCCGGTATCATGCGGCGAGTATGCCACTGATGCCGCAAGTAACATGGACTGCAAAACATTATTAAAATCAAACTGGATCGCCGAGTAATTGTCCCGCCCGACATCGTTCATAAAATCCTGAAAAAGCGGCAGGAAACCGGAAGCATTGTCGGCGCCGTCGAAATCAAGAGGCGCAGAGACGGCCGAAACCGCGGAGAAATGCTCGGGGAATTCAACCGCGATGCGCATCGCCCCGTAACCGCCCATACCGATTCCGGTAATCGCCCGGTACCCGACCGAATCCGGTATGGTATTGATAAGACAATTGGCATAATCAAGGAAAGTCGCAAACGGTCCGGCCAGACAATCTTCGGGATCGACAATATTACCCAGCGCATTGACATAATCACCGCCGACACGGGAACTGCCGAAGAAACAGCCGCCGTAATCATTATAGCCGCTGATAACAAACAACACCATCGGGCGGATTTCACCGGTGCCGATCATGCGATCGGCCAGTTCCGTCAAACCATGATTGAAATAATACTGGACACGACCGCGGAACGGCGTCAGCAGGTATAACACCGGCATCGGCTCACCGAGACCGTAATCCTTGTAACCGGCCGGAAGATACACTTGATATTTAATGGTGGCGTTTGTCACCAACGGCGCATCCGCCAGGTAACTGACGGCATGCTGGGTGTACGTATCAAGAACAAGACCGGTGTCGTATGTCAACGGATCCACATTCGAGCCTCGATCACTGCAACTGTAAATCACGACCGCCGCCAACAGGACCATTCCGCCTAACAGATATTTCTTCATCATTATCAGGTCCTCCTAAAACCGGTATGAAAAGCCGAGCAGAGTTTGGAATTTGTCGGCGGTATAAGTGCCGACGAAGTTATCGGTAATACCGTCGTTGTTGATATCCATGGGATCGCTGACGGTCAGATCCGGCTGATGCGTGTACACACCGGCAACCTCAACCCGCCAGAAACCGATATCGAATCCCACTCCGCCGCTGAAATAATACTTATCGCCCAGATCGTAAAACAGCAAATCGCCGGTGTTTTCGCCGTAAGGAGTCTGGTCATAGCCGAATCCGGCCCGCAATTCCATATACGATTTCGCCTGGTACGTGGCGCCGACCATAACACGGAAGGTATTGTCCCAGTCAACGGGGTAGGAATAATCCTGTTGTACCAGGGAATCATTTATATAATGGAAGCTGGAATTCATTAATCCGGAGTAATTGGAGTAGGTGAACTCGAATCCTTCAAACTGCGACCACATCACCATTTCGGCATCCACCGCCAGCAGAAGTCTCTCCGTTGCCTGATAGGATATGCCACCGCCGATTGTCGACGGAAGGTCGAGTGTGGTTTCGAAATCCGCCGTGATATCGAGATCCTCGCCGGCAAAGAAATGGTACACTTCATCGGTGGGAACCCAGGTCGCGGCGTTTTGATCGATCAGGGTGGCATTATTCGGCATATAGTAAATAGATGCATTGTTGCCGTCGATATCAATCGATGTACTTCCGGAGTAGGTCAGACCAAGCGTAAGTTTCTCATCCGGTTTGTACATCACACCGGCGCGATAACCTAACCCCATGCCATACCCGTCGTTCTCCGTCCATTCCAGAATATTCTCATAAGGACGGTCGACATACTGCGAATACTCCGCATCATCACGCAGAGGATTACGTCTCATCAAAAGCGTTCCCATGCGCAAATCCGCCCGCAAAACACTCAACCCGATTCCAATCGACAACTTGTCCTCGGAAAAGGTCCTGGCGGCGGTCAACTGAAACGCCACGACGTCGAGATTATTGTCGAATTGCGATTCCGGAAGAGTCCGGACGCCGTATGCTTCGGTCCGATCGAATCCAAAGATGTCGCCCCAGCCGAGGTTTTGATCGAACGTCTGCATAATCGATAATCCGAACACGGTTTCTTCGAGGACCGGCAAACGGAACAGAATACCGCCCTGAGGGACATTTTCGATTCTATGCATGTTATAGTGTTCGATATCGTTGTAATATCCCGACGGGAATCTGTTATCCCAGAGGACATTGGGGGTCACGGAATATCGATTATGGAAAAAATCGATATTGCCGGCCAGCATATTATCCGGTATCCAGCCGTATCCAGCCGGATTGTAATACGCTGCAGACCAGTCATCGGCCACGGCTCTGAAAGCCCCGCCCATACCGCGCGCCTTTACGCCGAGACCGTCATAAACAAATCCTCCGCCGAAAACGGTCGGCACTGACAGCAGAAGCAATAAAGACAAAACGGCCGCATACCTAATGAAACCCATTCTCATCTCCATATATGTGAAATCAATCCACGTTTGTTTTCGTTAGTGTCGGTTTGAGAAATCTCGCGATCTTTCGCCCAAACCGGTTATCCTCAGTCTTACCTCGCCCCTGCCATGTCAGGGGTGATAGAATCTTGAAAAACTACTATAACCCCTCCAATTTGTCAAGTCCTCTGAACAAAAATTGACCGCAAATTGCCTTTCCTTTCAACAAAATACGCCTCACCATCAAAATGACGATTGAACCGGTCGGTTTGAGCAATTTTTTATCTCTAACCATCAGGATCCTATTGTATCAATTATCGTGATTATCCCGACCGGCCAGGTAGAATCCCCGCGATACCGCCTGCTTGCGATGATATTCCGCCAGGTAGTCCGTTGTTACCTGCGACAGGTAATAATGAACCGCGGCCTGTTCACTGTCACAGGCCAGCGAACGATAGAAAAACTCCCGCGCTTTCGGATAATCGCGGGCAACATACCAGCTGTAGCCGATAACGGCATTAATAATGGTTCCGGAAACATCACTAGCATCCGCCAGACCATCGAGAACGTCATGCCGATTGATATTGACAAAACTGAAAAATACCGGAGGGAAATCCACCAGTTTATATCCGGATTGACTCATGGCATCCGCCAGTGCCCGTAAATATGATGACACGCTTTCCAGACGGGAACGATCACGGCGGAAGGCCGCAACAAGACCGGCATTGAAGGGATCAAACGTATCGGAGGAAATCCAGGTGGTATTGAAATTCATTATGGAATGAATATCCGAAACATGAATGGCGCCGAGAAGATGTCCCACTTCATGTAACAGCAGTTGGCCGTTGAGCATTGTTTTCCAATTCCGGGTTTCCTGATTCGGCATATCCAGCACTGCCACCAGAAGCATTTGTTTTTTTATATCCGACAGGCCGATATGGATAACACGCCCGGCTTCATAAAAGCGATTGCCATCCAGAGGATTATAAAGCGCTACGGTCATGACACCATCTTTTTCATAGGGACGTTTCTGAAGGGATGAAAACAATTGCGACATGGCGGCAAACGATGCTCCCGGCACTGAAAGTGATTGCTCGTCAGTCACTTCCAACGTGAATCCGAACTGCCGATAGAGAGAGCGCGAGGCGTATGCCACCGCCGCCAGAATATCCTCATATGCGGCCGAATCGCCCAGTTCCTGATCAAACAGCAAAACAACCGGAACTGAGTTTTTGGAATAAAACCCTTTGCGGTCAAATCGCTCCATTCCGCCAAGCATGTTTGTTAACAGTCGTTTGAGAACAAAATCCGGCGGCTCCCAAGCGGTTGCAATACTATCGTTGGCTTTGCTTGCATCCAGCCAGTCGTGGCGGCTGTGCGCCGACGCGGAAAGCGTTTTTCCCCGACGATCGTTGCCGGCCAAATTATAGACTGTCATCTTGAGTTTGATTTTGGCATAAAGCGGGATATCTGGGATTTTCGCGGATTTGCAAGTCGGATCTTTTTCGGTGATGGTAAAGTCGGCCGAAATAACCAACAGCGACGCAAATCCCTGATTATATAGACGATCGCAAAACAGGTCATGAGTATCATTGGAATCTTTGACAACAATCGCAAAATCCCGCCCGTATTCCCAGAACAAATAGTCGATATGATTTCGAAGGCATTCCAGACCGTCGAGCAAATCATCAGCAGATCGATTCGACATCATGGGTTCGATCAAAATTGCAGTTTTGCCCGGCGGGATCGAAAAATCAATTGAAAAAGCAAACGGACCGGCGAAGAACACCCACAGTAATGTGACACATAAACGCGGCATTGTAATCATTACGAAGAAAATGGCCTAAACCCGCTTGAAAATCAAGGCACAATTGCTTATTTTCCCCTTCATGATTCAATTGAGGAAAGCATCATGGCCGCATTGGGCGTGTTTATTGCTTCTGGCCGCCCTTTCACTCAGCTGCGGCAAGAAGACCGGTGATCTGTCATCGTTGAAAGCCGATGCCGTTGCGGCGGAAAAACGCAATGACTTCAGCGGGGCGTTGACCATATATCGGCAGGCATACCTTCTGGCGCCCACTGATCGCGATGTTCTCTACGGTCTCGGAAGTGTATATAAAAAAACACTCATGCCCGATTCGGCGCTGGTGTATTTCCGTCGGGCGCGGGTTCTTAATCCGAACGACCGGGCGATCAATAAAGAACTGGTGCAATTATGCCCGCAGTTTTTTGATTATCAGTGTGCCATCGATGCGATCAGTGCTTTGATTGCGACCGGTGACAATGAAAAGATGTACTGGCCAATACTGGGGGATTTGTACTATCGCAATGAGGATTTCGGTCAGGCGGCGCGTTACTATGAATTATTAATGGCGGAGTACCCGAATGACCGGATATATTATCTCCATCTGTCCGGTTCGTACTCATATCTGCAAAAATTCAAGGAATCCAATGACATTCTGTTAAAATATATCGATCGGTTCGGGCCATCCGGTGAAGCGCTGGCCAATATTGCCGTCAACTATATCAACCTGAAACGTCTTGATATCGCTGAGGATTATTTCCGCCAGAGTCTGGAATTCAATCCCGATCATGTCCCGACCTTGATCAATCTCGCCAACGTGCTGTCATCACAGGACGATATGGACAAGAAGCGCGAGGCTTTGGCCATATACAAGAAAAACAGGCCGTATACACCGCCCATTTATAATCTCGATTCGCTGATTCCGGCATTAGAAATGGAATTGGGAATAGACAGCAGCGGACAATAGTCTACTTATCCGTCGACGCGAATTTCTCCGCCATTATCCGCTTTACTCGACTCACCATGTAAACGGATTTTGGAAACGCCTGATTGATATCATGACGAAGGATGTGATACGCGTCCGTTTCATTCTCGCGTATTCGCACCCGGATAATTTCGATGCCGGCCAGAAGAAGTATCATCACCGCGAATGCCCCCACTCCAGACAGCAGAATAGTTGTCTTGCGGCGTGGACCGGATTTCATCGACGGCAATGAGGGTTCATCGAGCACCCGCACGATCGGCACATCCTTATGGGCATCGAACCGCGCCGCGGCATATTGCTCACTTAAAAAGACATACGTGCCGGACTTAAGTTGAATATCGCGTTTCAGCCGCCCAAGCGCTTTCAGCATGGCGGGATCGGAACTGGCGTCCCAGTTGCGATTGGCATTCTGGAAACACTCCAGGCTGTCCTCGGCACGTTCCAGTTCGAGTTGGGTCATTTCCAGCTGGTCGGCCAGATACCGTTCATTTTCTCCGGCTCCAGAGCGCCGTTTATTGAGATTGAAATCCTCAAGTTCATGTATATACTGCCGGGCAATCGCCTGTGACAGGCCGGGATAAATCGTCTCCACTTCAAGTTCGATCACACCGGTGGAGGGACTGACGGCAATCGAAGTAATCGCCTGCAGTCTATCATACAGCACGTCCGGATTGGTATGCCCAAGGAAACTCCGGCAGGATAATTCCATCAGTCTGCCGTCATGTTTGAAAGAATAGGATTTGCCAAGGACTCCTTCGGCAACCTGCCGCGAACGAAGGATTACCGGAAACAGTTCAGATGAATTTTCATCGCTGTTGCCGGTAGCGCCGAATCCGGCCAGGCTTTTCAACTGCGCCATTTTGTCCACGTTGCCGCTGGGAAGAATGCTGGCGCGCGAGATATATCGATTCGGGGTCAGATAGACTCCGACCGTCGCCAGAATCATCACCGCCAGAGTGACACCGCCAATCAGTCGCTTTCGTTTGAGAAACGAACCGAACAAATCCACCAGCGACGGCATGGCCTCACAGTTATAGTCGATGTGATTGACATCCATGTCGATACGGTCGGAGTTGTTTTTCAACATCATCCGCTTTTTCACGCAATACTCCTCTATCCTTCCGGCATTCGTATTGCAATCCGTGTGCCGACTTCGCCGAGTCAATAACGGCCATCTATCTTATTACGCAACAACAACATAACCATCTCGCATGGAGGGCGGTTTTCCAGAGGATATTTAATCCGGGAAAAATATTCCGGTTTGGGATGAAAAAAGTGGCGAATAAATCAGTGATTGGTCGATGAGACTTCGCCTATGATTTCCTGCTTTCCGCGTATCATTAGGCGTTGAGATTTGCCGGTGATCCGCGTTTTGCCGTGACGTTCGATCGCTTTATCGACAAAGGTTTTAAATTCCTCGCGAAAACGCTCGTTGGAAAAACGTTCTGCCTGTCTGCGAAGATCGTAAGGATTAAATCGATCCGGGCGTTCCTCGAACGCCTCGACCGCCGCGATTATGCTGTCGACATCCTGCGAATCGAAAAACATTCCGGTTTTGCCGTCAATGACAGTCTCCAAAGCACCGCCTCGGCCATAGGCGATTACCGGCGTTCCGCAGGCCTGGGCTTCCAGCGGGACAATGCCGAAATCCTCCTCGGCGGCAAAGACAAAGGCTTTGGCTCGTTCCAAATGATCACGGACTACGTCATTGGGTCGAAAGCCAAGCAGAGTGACGTTATTGCCGGCCTTTTGCCTGATTTTCCCGAACTCGGGACCATCGCCGATTACAACCAGTTTCTTATCATGCATTCGCGAGAACGCCTCGACAATCAAATCGATTCTCTTATACGGCACCATCCGGGAAACCGTGAAATAGAAATCTTCTTTTTGTGTGCGGACACCAAATGCATCGACATCGACGGGCGGATAGATCACCGCCGCATCACGACGATAGACTTTTTTAATGCGCCGGGCGATGAAACCGGAGTTGCCGATAAATTCGTCGACACCGAACGACGTGCGGATATCCCACATCCGGATATAATGCAATATCATCCGCGCCAGCCAGCTTCTCGGCCCCCGGGTCAGACCGGCTTCGTGCAAATACTGATGCGTCAAATCCCAGGCATAGCGAATCGGCGAATTAACATAGGCAACATGCACCTGGTCCGGTCCGGTGATGACGCCCTTGGCGACGGCATGCGTGGTGGTAATCACCAGATCATACGCCGACAGATCGAACTGCTCGATTGCAATCGGCATCAACGGCAGATAACTGCGGTATTTGGTGCGTGCAAAAGGAAATTTCTGTAAAAATGAAGTTTTTACCGGCTTATTCTGGATAAAATCGCGCTGGCGACCGGGAATAAAATCATACAGAGCAAACAGGTCGGCTGCAGGATAGATATTGAGAATCTGTTCGACCACGCGCTCGGCGCCGCCGTACGTGACAAACCAGTCATGGACGCAGGCAATCCGCATCAGCCAGTATTTCCTCCATAATGCTCAGGACGGCATCGACCGTAGAACGCCAGTCGTACCTTCGCGCCCGTTGATAACCGAGAGTAATTAGCTTATTTCGCAACTCGGTATCAACTAAAATCCTGTGCATTTTATCGGCAATATCGCTGATATCATAAGGGTTACAGTAAAGCGCCGCGTCGCCGCAAATTTCCGGCAATGATCCGGCACGAGACACCAGACACGGACATCCCTGCGTCATCGCCTCAAGCGGCGGCAGGCCGAATCCTTCATACAACGACGGCAGTATCAATGCCGCGGCTTCACGATAGCATTTGACCAGTTCGTCATCTTCGATCCAACCGGTAAATTCAATCCATTTCCCCCATGCGGAATCGGTGACTTCCTCCCGCAGGCCGGGGATGCCGGTGATGAATTTATCCGCCTCACCGACTATTTTCAGCGGGATATTCCTTTTTTCATGTAATCGCTTATAGGCATCGATCATTCGGCGAATATTCTTATGCGGCTTGACATTGCCGACATACAGCAAATACCGTCCGTCGACATGGTCCGCACGGTGTTCCGGAAGATCGACACCGAGGTATACCACGCGAACTTTTTCGGTATGCGGCAGATTGTATTTTATCATCTCGTCTTTGGTGAATCGCGAATCGGTCATGACCCGTTTGGCCTTGTTCAATGCCGATGACATCATCAGGCGTGCATATGCCGATCGAAACATGGTCTTGTCCTGATTTTCCTCCGCGAGATGAAACACGTCATGAATCGTCACCAGCATGGGACTGCGATACGGCAGAGGAACAACATAATGCGGCGAGAACAACAAATCGCATCGGGGAATTTTACCGGGAAGGGCGTACTGTTCCGCGATGCTGTATACCCGCGAACGGCAGTCGATCAGGCGAATGTTATCCGATTCCGCCCAGGACTCACTTTGCAGATCGTTTGTATCTCCGAGGATATGCCAGGTGAAATCAGGTTTGATCGAAACCAGCAGGGGCAGGATATGACGAAGATATGATCCGATTCCCGATGCCCGTATCATGCGTGCATCAACGGCGATTTCCGGCATCCCGACTCTCTCCCCCCGATGTTGCCATTATATCGGCATTCGCCGCATACAGCACTGCCAGCGCCAGAAACCAGCCTTCCCATTTCCAGTTGGCCTGAAACATATTGGCCAGCAATAGTCCCAGAAAGGCCGCTATCCCAAGGACTCCGAACCGGCGACTCTTTTTCCATACCAGCCACAGCCACCAGATGAGAAGTCCCGCCCCGACCACACCGTATTCCACCAGCCATTCAACCGGTGTCACCTGCGGCGTGACGGTATCAGGAAACGCACCGGTCATCGCCACATGACGGCCATAGCGTCCCGGCCCGAGACCGAACGGAATATATTCCGGATTCTCGCCCAGCAGTTTGATTCCGTAATAGGTATGAAACAGCCGTTCGCCGCCGCTTTTGCCGTATGCCACCTCAGCGCGTAAATCGGCGGCGTCGGAAATCTTCCCGCCAATCACCCCCAGAAGATAAGGGGTGATAAGAACCAACAGCACGACTCCCACGATACGGGCGGCAATCGCTTGTTTTCCCCGAAGCAGGAAAATCATGCATATCCCAACAAAGACCACCAATCCCAGAAGCACCTGGGTCGCCAGTGAACCGACCACACCGATCAGGGCGGCAATCCATCCAACGGCAATCCAGCGGGAATAGCGTTTCCGATTGCGGGTTACCAGTGTGAAAATGATCAGAGCGGACAGCATGTACAGGCCGAATGGCGGCGATTCGGTGAATGTTCCGACAAATCGCACCACCGGAATATCACCAAACCAGACCACCTGACTAAGAGCGTAGGTCCGTACGAATTCCGCGACCGTTCCGGGAAGCGGAAGGATGGTCAGGGCCCCCAACCAGATGTAAATGGCGATCAGCAATTGCACGACAACACCGATGGCCAGCCATCTTAACATGAAGTTCAAATCGCGACGGATAAAATACAGAACAACCCAGAACCAGACAAAATTCAAAGCGGTACGGATCGGCTCCCGGAATACGGTATACAGGCCTCCCTGGTCACCGCTCAGGTTGAGCATGAAAATAAATCCGAGACACCCGCTGACCAGGGCACTTATGGCGATCAACAGCGAGACTTTGGGTTCAACCGACGGCAGGAGTAGCAGAAACAGGATTAAGCCGAGAAGGACCGTGGGATTGATCCAGATTAAACCCGGCATGCCAATAAGGAATTTGGTGCTGTATGTCAGCGGCATCACCAGCAACGCCAGCGCGTATAACAAACGCGGGAGTCTCATCCCCGTAGCCCTCTGATTCTGCCGCGAAAGACACTGAGATGAAAACGGGCGCGCGAGTATTGAGGAATCAGATATCTCATCGTATAATACAAAGGGGCAAGTAAACGTATTATGATAAACCAAAGCGGGTATTTATGTTTTCGTAGCACATACCCCTTGCCTGCACCAAAAAGCTCGGCCTGCTGGATATCTTTCTCATCATATTCTTTTCGTGTATCCGGATGAACAACACACAGATGAGGATCATAGTACAATTGCGCCCCCCGCAACATCGCTCTCAATGGAAAGTCAATGTCCTCGGCGCATCCGTATCCGGTATCGGATCCGAGGCCGAGATCGGAATCGAAACGCAGAGATTCGGTTATTTCCGTCCGTCGCAAAAACAGACTAATCGACGTAGTTCGTTTCCAAATATTGTACCTGGTTATTTGTCCCGCTTTGGTATCAAATTTCCCCACAGAGTCGATCTTGCCGGATATCTTCTTATTCAAATCAAAACAGCCGCCACCCGGATCCGGACAAAGCTGATCCAAAGCCCCTTTGGCGGGAAGGACCGAACGACCGGATATGCCGTCATAGTCAGGATGCTTCTGCAACCAGTCATTAACCCATTCCAATAACACTGCCGGATAACAGCAGTCGTCGTCCGGAAATGCCACTACGTCTCCACTTGCATAATCCAGACCGACATTGCGCGCCCGCGACAACCCCGGTTTTGACCGCAGATGGAGGATTTGAAATCCACTGCCGTAAAATGGTTTCAACGCGGCTTTCAGTTTGTTTCCCTGGTTTTGATCGACCACGATCAATTCGAAGTTTTTATACGTTTGGTTGCACAATGACCGCAAAAACAATTTCGGCTTATTGAAGCGATTGAGCGTCGCCATGATTAAAGAGAATTTCAAGCCGCCTTTTTTTTCCTGTTCGTGCTCTATTGCATTGTTTTCGTGCATATCACCCCGATTGTCAGTCATGACCCAATTTACAACATATCGAGTATATTTCGCACGGCTTTTTCACCGCTGTAGATTTTCGCGATCCGTTCGGAATCGGCCATCCTGCGTCTGAGAGTTTTGATTTTCGTATCTTCGGGAATTCCTTGTTCCGGATTGACCAACATAATATTCTCCGGGTCGCGAGCAGTAAGATAACTCTGATTCGAAAGAACCGCAAGTCCGGTTGCGAGGTATTCTCCAAGTTTTACCGGACAGGAAACACGATTGACAATGGTTTCATCGCGAAACATAATGCCGAAATCGGCGGCGAACATATACGCGGGGACGTCACGATGCGGGACAAAATCAAAGCGAATGCGCGTTGCGGCATTGTCGTTTTCCATCTGCAACGCCCGAAGGAAAGCGTTTTTGTCGCCGGTCAATATCAGCAGGATGTCCTGTTGATACCGTTTCGTATGCCCCGTCCACCATCGGCCGAGAATATCCAGTCTTTGCCAGGGATCGACGCCCCCGACATACAGAAACACCCGTTCCTGCCCGAGATGAAGACGGTTTCTGATTTCATCACGGCGCTCGGGATCGAATATGAAGGCGGAATCATTGACAATACAGGGGATTACCCGATCCGCCGCGCGGCCGTATTTTTGTTTAAAATGTTCCGACATCTCCCGGCTGACCGTGGTAAACAGGTCGCAATGCAACACGGCGTGCTTTTCTATGACGCGATATTCAAAATAGCGGACCGGGCTGAGCGGTTCACAAAACAGCCGCCCGAGTGACATCCCCATCTCCTCGACCAGAAGCCCCCGGCAATCGAACAGCACGCGTGGTTTTTTGTTCTGTATGTGCCGGCGCGCCTGATGCGCCATCCAGGTGGTCAATGCGCCGCGACAGTGAATCAAATCATAATCGCGGATCAAATCGGAAAGCCTGTTCAGCGCGACTTCGCGGCGAAGCAATAGCCGTGAGAACGAACCGACCTGACGAAGCGGACGACCGTCAACGGTATCATCGCCCCCCCCCTTCTGCCGATACACCAGATCCACATCGGCGACTTTCCGCCAGGCATTGATCATTCCCAGAACCTGTGACGCGAACACACTCAATTGCGGACCGGCATCGGAGAAATAGAGGACTTTCATCAGAATCGCCGCTCCAGCTTGCCGTACCCGGCGGAGAAAAACTCATAATCGTCGTAATTCACCGTAAAGGGATAATTGCAATAATCAATGACGGCAATCGCATCCCGGGAAATCTCGAATCGTCTGACATGGATGACATTCCGATACCGCTCCCGCAGGGTGATTGATTTTTCGGTCAGTTCAAGCAGGTCGCAGTCGGTTTCATCGTTCATGGCAAACAGCCCATCCCGTCCCTCACGCCAGCGGTTCTGCTCGCATTCATCCACGACAATGGTATTATGGGCGTGGATTCCACGAAATTCATTGCGGCGTTCGGGAAGTGCGGTATAGAGATACGTCCCCGGGTCGTCGACACGTGATTTCCCGTCCAAATGCAACGAAAACGACAATTTATCATTGTGGCTGTGCCCGCCGAGACCATTCTGCCCAACCGGTGTGGCGCAAATAGTCAGATGCAGGCGTCGCGACCAGAATATATAAATACCGGAATCCGGAAACGCCCGGTGGGACAATCCATCGGTCAACGCGTATCGGGACTGGCAATCCGAAGCAAAAGTTGTCTCCTCCCGATATGGCAGGGAATCATAATCATATGTCTCGCATTCCGGCGGATTATCATCGGAACGGGCCATATCGTCAATAGTCGTTCCCCCGGCAAGCGCGGCGATCAGGCCTTGTTCAAGCGGGAATTCATCTCCCACCATCGCCAGATCGGGATCGGAAAACAGTCCCGCCAGCGCCGACAACAACGGAACCTGACAACAGTCGTCGGTGTCCCAGTAGGTGCTTTCCGGCAATTGCAATCCCTTGAGATTCTCATATTTTTTCAGGGCATTGGCCATATCGAGAAAATCGCCCACCGGTGTCAGTCGGTACAACCGCCCGCTGTCATTGTCGCCGATCTGCGCGACGTCGCCGGAGGGTCGGGTCAGATACATGGTCAACCGTCCGGCGCGAAACAGCCGTTCGAGATACCACTCAGGAAAGACATGATCACTGATACTATCATATTCCTGCTCATCCGGCGGTTTCAGCGGCGGATCGACTGTCCACAACCGCGGATTGTATTCGGTCAGGGCCTTCCGGTCATATCGGTTCATGCCGATTACGAGTGCGGTGGCAAAGGTCATCATTTCGGTGCTGAGGCGATGATACGATGACGATGATTCGAAATTGCCACCATCGGGATAAAACTGCCGCTCCATTTCACGAATCAGCTCCTGCACCACAAACGCCCGCCAGCAGTCGGTCTCGGTCGTTCGCGGGAGATATCGCGCAATACTCAACAGCCCGGTCAAATCCGCCAGATAGTGGTTGTTGGCCAGCTGTTCCGACCATTCCAGATTGTGCACGATATGTCGACCGTGTTCATACAGTGAATCCGCGATGATTTTATTCAAGGCATAATCGAAATACCGGCCGGAATCATCCAATTGCCGGCCGACATCGTACGCCAGCAGGATATTGACAGCGCGGATAGCGACGTCCATGGTGCAGGTCCAGTTGACCCCCATACGCGGCGGATTGGCGGCGATAAAATCAAGAATTTGATTCCGGCACTCGCGAAGAATATCACTACGGTGTTGCGGGCATACTTTGGCGAAAATCGCCATCTGCGGAAGGTGGTGCAGTCGCGCCGTCTCCCACGGAAGTTTGATATCCACACCGGGATGGTCAACCCACTGATCTTTGTACCACGACGCAACATCCCAGCGATAGCCGCTTTTACAGTCCTTTTGCCAGTCGATCGGTTCGTACGGCTCATGAATCTTCTGCCAGATGGCCTGACTGCGCTCTAGATGCGCAGGCGCAAGGATTTCTTTTAGCCAGTTGCCGTCGCGGTCGAACTCCGCAATTTCGGGAGAATCATCGTATCGGTACCCTTCCACACCAACCGCTCGATTCCCATAGCTGTTTTGCACCCATCCGCTTCCCAGCAGGTCGAAGCGGTGATCGAGGTACATGTTAATAAGATAATCCGCTGTTTCCTTCCGGATCCCGGAGCAGTCGAGACGGGAAATATCCATAAGGGAAGCGATAGCGGGAGTGATTGTTTCGGTCAACCGCGGACATGACGCCAGATCGCGAGCGCGCCGTTTGCGATCCGTGCCTTTTGCCTGCAGTTTAACTATCAGCTTTCGGGCCGCAACATGCGGCGGGTAAGAAAACGCTTTGCGAAGCCATGACAGGCGGTCGGTTTGTATCATGACAGTGGTTGTATGCGGTTATTGTCTTCCGGCGGTGATTGCCAGTGCTATTTCCGTGGTTTGCAGTAAATCCCACAGGGCAATCGGCCATTCCCGCTGCCTATTCGTTAACGCATTATACAGGCACTCCAGCTCCTCACGCTGACCCTTCCGGCTAACAGTATCGGTGATTTCATTCATCTTCACGCCGTAACCGCGCAGGGACAGGTAATCATCCAGCACGATGGTTTTCCCGTCGAAATGCACTTCCATGTTCTCTTTTGGAAACTCCGGGCTACCCACGGCGAAATAGTCGATACTGCACACCGATCCGTCGTGATACGCCAGTGTGATCGCGACATTGTCGGACGAGCTGAACCGTTCGTTTTTAGGTTGAAGCGACTCATATCCGGCTGAAACGATCTCGGACTCGGTGAGAAAAGTCATTAAATCGATAATATGGCACGCTTCGCCGACAATCCGTCCCCGGTTTTCATGCACCCAGTGCTCCGGCGGAATAAATCCCGCGTTCATGCGATACCGCACAAAAAGCGGATTGATTCGCCCGGAAGTATGGCGTTTGATTTCGGTCGCATATTTGCTGAAACGACGATTAAACCCCACCATCACCAGCGGCGGCTCCGCCGATGGCGACGCCTCATAAAATTCCCTGATTTGCGCCACCTGCTCTTCGGATACTGCCAGCGGTTTTTCGACAAACACATGTTTGCCCGCCCGCAGGGCTTTCAACGTCAACTCGGCATGATTGTCGTGACGGGTGCAGATCATCACCAGATCAATACCATCGTCGCTCAGGATGTCAGTAATATCGGTCGACGTAAACTCCGCGCCATACTGCCGTGCGGCGCGTCGCGCGACATGACCGTCACGGTCGATTACCGCGCGCAGGGCGTATTTATCCGACAATTTCTGCAAATTCGGCAGGTGCATGGTGGTGGCAAAACCGCCGGCGCCGACCAGCGCCACCCGAATCAGCCCGGATGGGACAGACTTGGAGGCAATTGTTATCTTGCGGCGGTGCCCCGACAGCCCGGCCAGATCGCCGTGATTCGGCTCGCCGTAGTCAAGACTGACCAGAATCGGCCGTTGTTCGGTGTTCTGCAGGGCCGCAAAAGCCTCATCCACGCGGTCAATCGGATACACATTGCCGAACAGCGGCTCCAGATTGATCTGCGCGTTGGAGACCAACCGAAGGTACTCGGCCATATTACGGTTCTCGGTCCAGCGAACGTAGGCGTACGGATAATCGTATCCTTTTTCTTCATAGCGATCGTCATAGCGCCCCGGCCCGTACGAGGTCGAGATCAAGAAATCGATTTCGCCGGGATAGATATCTTCGCGATTGATCCGCATCCCGGCCACTCCGACCAGCACCACCCGTCCTTTTTTCTTGCACATCCGAAACGACTGCGCCAAAGGTTCGCTGTTGGCCGTGGCGGCGGTGAATAAAACAGCATCGGCACCGAAACCGCCGGTGAAATTGCGAACGGCGTCGACCGCATCGGTTTCGCGCGGATTGACCGCCAGTTCCGCACCCAACGCGGCGGCAATCTCCAGACGATCGCGGTCAAGATCGACCGCCACAACGCGCACGCCGGAGAGTTTCAGCATTTGCATCGCCAGCAGACCAAGAATGCCGGTTCCGAACACCACCCCGAATTCGCCCATGTTCAAATCGGCGCGGCGAACGCCATGCATGGCAATACTTCCCAGCGCGACCGTGGCGGCGTCGCGAAAAGACATGTCATGCGGGATGGGCAAAACCAGATTTTCGGGGACATCGACGAATTCGGCGTGATTGGCGACTCCGGCACCGGCGGCGGCAACCGTGTCGCCGACCTTGAACCGGGATACCCCCTCGCCGACTCCGATCACGACTCCCGCCAGAGAGTACCCCGTGGCGATTCCGCTTTCGAGTTTGCCGGAGATTGTTTCATAGGCTTTCACCAGGCCAACCTCCCGCACCATGCGCAGGGCCTTTTTGACTTTTTCCGGCTGGTCGAGTGCCCGACGTATCAGCGACTGCCCGCTGGCCCGAATCCCGCCGAGTTCGGTCCCGGCGGAGATACAGCTACTAACCACTTTAATCAGCACCGCGCCCTTGGATACCAGCGGCGCGGGCACTTCCTCCGCGACCGCCCGTCCTTTTTTTATGACCGCCTGCAACATCTTTTCAATCCATCCCCGGTTTAGCCTGTTGTTGTATGTTCAGCCCACAGTATGTGCATCATAATTATGTCACGTGTCGATAACATCGTTTGCCACGGTATAAGCAACGAAACACCATTGGAAAATCAACAAAAACAGTACGTATAATCGCAGTCTTTTCGATATGAAATGTCAGGAAATCGAATCAGGCTTTCGAGTGGAAACGCGCCCACAGGGAACGAAGCAACCGCAGTCCCTCGTCGCGCTCGACAGCGTTCAGGTATCCGTATGCCAAGCCGGCCGTAAACAGCGCCAGAAGGACAATCTTGGCGGCAATGCTGAGGATCGCGTCGAAATGCAATAGGGTCGAGACAAGATAACAAACCGTCCCGGCAATTACTATCCCGACAAACGAACCGTAGGCAAATGGTACCGGATACACGCGCCGGATAATAATCAGCCGCCCCAGCGCAACCACCAGATAGGATGCAATGGTGGCCGACGCCGCTCCCACCATGCCGTAAGCCGGAATCAGGATGAAATTCAAGCCGACATTGAGGGCGGCCCCGATCACCCAGGACAATCCGATAATCCAGTTCTTTTTCACGATGTTGATGGCATACCCGGTGAGGCTGGTCAAACCATAAAAGACATACGACAGGCATAATAAAAAGACGACGCGATGGGCTTCATAGTATTCCACCGTCGACATTAGCATGATAACCTCGCGCGAAAATATCGCGATCACCAGCGCAAACAACATCCCCCCTGCCATATAATAGCGGGTGAAGTCGGCCAGCGTCCGCTTGCATTTCTCCGGCTGATCGATCAAACTGAACAAGTGCGGGCCGAAAGCCTTGAACGGCTCAATCACCAGAAAGGGCATGATCGATGCGAATTTGTAAGCCAGTGAGTACAATCCCACTTCATCGAGAGTTCGGTACTCCTGCAAAAACAACCGGTCGGCCATGGTGAGGACAAACGAAGCAAACTGCAGAGGAATCAGCGGAATCGACAACGCCAGCATCTCTTTCACGGCGGCGGCGGAATACATCAAGAGACTCCGACGCATTAACAGAAAGGCCAGCAAGGCGAATTCCAGACCGTAGGCAATTACCTGTGCCAGAAGAATTCCCCGTACCGCCCAGTGCATAAAGACCACAAAATAGATCGTGATACCGATCGTGACGACCATGGTGATGATATTGATCGCGACATAGGTTCCGGCCTTTTCGCGGACAATCAGCAGGTTGTAGAATATGTAATTATGCGCCTTGATGGCGGTCGCAACCGCAATCAGCGTGATGAATGCACTTCCCCCCTCGAACGTGAAAACGGCATCGGCGAGATCGCCGGAAAAAAGCAATGCCGCGCCGCCGACCGGAATCGCACAGAAGAGCGTAAACCAGAAAGCCGACCCAAGCACACGGTCACGATGCGTTTGATCGGAGCTGTCATAATAAGTGCGAAGATACCCGCTTCCGATCATAAGGCCGTACAGAATCGCCAGCACTCCCGCCACCATGTACACCAGTTCCAGACTGCCGTAATCGGCCGGAGACAGAAAACGCGTGTAGATGGGAAGCAGGATCACCTGGATGGCGCGGGCGGCGATACTTCCCATACCGTAGATGGACATGTTTTTCACGAGGCGCTTCATGGGAACAGGATATCACCTGGAACAGGACGATACAATATTAAATATTCACCGTGACGGTGATCGTATCATGCAACGGACAAGCCGCATTCGCTATAGATGCGTTTCAATTCCTCGCCGACAGTCGCGAGGGGGTGGTACTTCTCGACATAGGCCCTTCCCGCCTTTCCGACTTCAACACGGCGATCGGCATCGCGGATCAAATCCTTCAGGACCTGATAAATGGTATCCGGATTGGCGCTGACAATCGGCAGTTCCGGCGGGTATTTTTCCTTTAGATCCTCGCGGAGGTATGAGATATTGGGCTTGCCCGACGCCATCGCCTCCAGCGCAAACACGCCGAACGATCCGGTGCGGATTTCGTTGGCGACAATATCCGCCCCGGCGATTTTCCGCTTAACCTGCTCCTGGGTCAGATTGCATTCCAGCAGGCGGAACTCGAAATCGAGACCGTCCGCTTTCAGTCGCTCCACCGCGGCTTCGATATCCGCCGTTCCTTTCACTTCGCGATTGGTCGGAATATGAATAACCACCGGGCGCCTGACGTTTCGATCCGGCGGCGAAAACGCGAAATGCTCGAGATTCACCGGTTGCGGAAGATAAAAAACCTTTTCGAAATACGGTTCGACATACCCCCCCAGCTCGAAATCGGTTGCGGCAAAGCTAATGTACTTACCGATCAGTTCGAGTTTCTTCTTGATCTTGGCCTCTCCGGCCGAATAGGGAGGGATGTACACGTACGGATTGAGACGGCGCGCGCTACTTTCGAGACGGACATCGGTCCCGGCAAAACTGATCACCATCGGGCGGCGCAAACCGCTCAGGATACCGCAGTCGAGATAGCGCCGGAACAGCGAGTCGCTGTAATAGTGCACCAACGACGTGTTGGGGATAACATCGCCGAAAAAAAACCGCGCCTTTTTATACATCCGCGTCAGACGGGAATCCGATGGTTCCGCGATACTGGCATCGAACGGCAAACCGCGATTGAGTTCGCCGAAATCCCGATTGACGGCAATAACGTTTTTACTGTTCAGACCGGCCAGGCGCGCCGCCCGGGCGTATTGAAACGGCAAACCCGAAATACTGCCATACTGGAGAATGTAGGTATCGTCCATGATTCTGTACGGTCGTCATCCGTGCGGTTTGGCGGGGACCCCGACCACCGTGACCCCGTCGGGGACATCTTTGGTCACCACCGCGCCCAGGCCGACGATCGCGTTATGGCCGACGGTTACCCGATCGCGGATACTCGCCCCGGAGGCGATATAGGCACCGTCGCCGATAACGGCGCTTCCGTTGATATTTACACTGACACTGACAAAGCTGTGATAACCGAGAACGACATTGTGGGCGACATGCACCAAATTGTTTATTTTCGCCCCGGTGTGGATGATCGTGTCCTGCAGATTACCTCGATCAATAGTGGTATTGGCACCGATTTCGACATTGTCCCCGATAATCACCGTCCCGACATGCGGGAATCGATGCCAGCTGTTGTCACGACCCTTGACATGGCCGTAGCCGTCCGCACCGATCACCGCCCCGGCCTGAATCAGCGTATTTTTGCCGATTTGCACTCCGTCATAGAGATGGCAATGCCCCTCGATAACACACCCCTCACCGATAGTACATTTCCCGACATACGTAAACGGCCCGATATGGGATTTCTCGTGCACCTGCGCTTCCGGCGCGACATACGCGGTGGCATGGATGCCGAATTTGTGTTTTCTGCCGAACAGGGCGTTGCCGATTTTCACGAATTGCAGTTTGGGATCATCGACCATCAGATAGCAGTGCGCGGCTGTCATCTCATCGGAAACGGCCACGGAAGGGTCACACAGCACGAATCCCGCGCGCGTGCGTTGTGCAAGATCAACGGGATTTTGCACCGTTGGGCAGATAAACACCAGATGGTCGGGACCGGCCTCGAGCGTCTGGGCGATTCCCGCACAGGTTCGTCCGGCAGGATCGCCGACGACGGTATACACACCGTCGATATGCTCCACCAATTGCTCCAGCGTGAACGCCATGACACCGCCTGTCATTCGTAAAAGTGTTCGTCGAAATACGTGTCCGGGTGAATCAATGAATAGATCACCGGGTGATTCTCGCGGCAATGCTCGGCCAGATCGCGACGATCGCCCTCGACCACTCTGCCGTGATCGTAACATTTCCAGCTGGTCCAGTTGGAATCGGACACGTAAAACGAATTATTGAACAGGTCGAATTCGGGATATTCGTCGTACGCCTCGTAGAGCAGACCGAATTCCGCCGGTCGACGGGTTTTCCAGAAATCGAGATTGTTCAATCCCGTCATGCCGCCGTGGCTGGCGACCCCGTCGACATGCACGTCGAGCATCGTTTCCAGCACCGCCAGGTCACGTTTCAGGACGACCGCGGCGTCCTCGTTCCAGATGACCGACTCATCGATAATTTCGGAATGGTAACCGATCTCATGCCCGGCATCGCGAATGGCGCGCAGGCACCGGTAATTCTCGAACGAAAAGGGGTTGTATTCAGGGGCGTGCAGTCGGACGAAAAAGCTGGCTTTAAGATGTAACTCGTTGAACATCTCCGCCAGGCGTCGGGCCTTGGAACAGGAGAAGTCGATATCAACACGATTGACCAGGATTTTATCTTTGGCGCCGCTTTTCTTGTAATCGACATACTCCCGACAGGTAATGACACGGTAATTCTGCCGGATCGCCTCCTCGAAATGCGCTTTGATTTTCGCGAAGGTAAATATGAATGTGTCCCCCATGACGTCCATCCCTAGTTGTCGTCCCGGGCCGTGTATTTCACGTAAAAGCTTTTCGGGACGAGATCGAGTTTGTACATCAGCCAGAAAAACGGCCGCATGCGTTCGAACCGCTGTTTATAGGTTTTGTAATCACGATAGCTTTTGCGCGGGCCGTTCATGATATCCTCGAATTCCTGATTCGAGAACCCCAGCCGTTTTTTGATTTCATCGATAATATCCGGGTCCATCGGGCGCGGTTCCGCAAGTTGTTTCAATGCGGTCAGGCGGTCCATCTGGCCGGAACGAATCAGCGCCGAGTATTCGCACACGCGCAGGTTGATCCCGAATTTCCTCGGCAGATAGTAATTGTTGGTGAAATAGGCGGTGCGGTTTTCCATGTGATGCCCGCCATACCACCGCCAGCCGTAGGTGTCGCTGAGGAATTGCTTGACCTTTTCCTTGTCGTAATCAAGATAGTACAACGGCCGGAGTTTCTTGATTCGGTCGACAATCATCCACTTGAACCAGCGGTGCATCCAGAGATTCGGCAGGGTTTTAATCTTGCCGTCCGCGAACTGGCGATAAATAGTTTGCACGTATTTGGCATCCATGTACACCCATCCCGGCGGCGTAATGCCCTCGGTGCGGAAGGAATGCCCCTCCCAGATGTACTTGATGCCGTATTTTTCCGCGGCCAGATAATGCGTGGTCGCCAGCGAGATATCCGACGGGGTGTCGATTTCGGGCACCGAGGCCAGGAAAAACGAGCGAAACAGCCCGATGTACTCACGGTTGTCGACAACATGCGTGAACAGGTCGACATCGAGCTTCTCGGTCATGGTTTTGATGTTCTCGACGGCGATGGTGGAATTCCAGGTGTTGTCGAAATGCGCCGCCAGCGGACGCAGGCCCAGCTCGCGGGCGAGGTGAAGCATGTACGACGAGTCACAGCCCCCGCTGACCCCGATCACGACGTCGTATTTCTTGTTCCTGCCGTCTCGTCGCATTTTCGCCGCCATCTCCTCGAGAATGTTACGTCCCTCCGGGCCGGTCGGGTATTCCCGATCCATCTGCTCATGCAGACGGCAGTAATTGCATACGCCTTCATCGTCGAAAGTGATTTTGGGAATCGTGTCGTCGTATACGCATCGCGTGCAAAGTTGTGTCATGACATCCTACTCCGTCGGTATTCCGCTGGCATCAAACACGTCGTCAAGGGCATCCCGCCGGGGGAAGTTAATCAATACGCCCAGGTCTTTTTTCTGGTAGACCACCATACTCCCCGTGGCAACGGCCGATGCTCCGCCGACCGCAACCGCGCGGGCGAAATCATCGATATTCCCCGCACCGCCATGGGCAATAACCGGGACATGCACGGCCGAGGTGATCCGTTTCAACAACTGGGTATCATACCCTTCCCAGGTGCCCTCCTGGTCGACCGAGGTCACCAAGAACTCCCCGGCGCCAAGCGCTTCCATACGCAGGGCATATTCAACCGGATCGAACTTCGCCGATTTTCCGGTCACATGGTTGTACACTTCGTACTTGCCCCAGAGGTTCTTTTTCACATCGATCGCCACGACCACGCTTTGCGAACCGAATATTTCAGCAGCATCACGAATCAGCTCGGGATTATACATGGCCGAGGCGTTCAGGGAAACTTTTTCCACGCCGATATTGAAAATTTCGCGAATATCCTCGACGCTGGTGATCCCGCCGCCGTACGCCAGCGGCATGAAACACTCATCCGCGATTTCCCGGATGGTCTCGAACGGCGGGCGCCGTCTCTCCCGTGAGGCGGTGATATCGAGAAAGATCAATTCGTCGACTTCCTTTTCATTATAAATCTTGATGGCATTGACCGGATCGCCGATGTATGACGCGTCCTTGAATTTCACCGTTTTCACCAGTGATTGATCGCGCAGCAACAGACAGGGGATGACTCTTACCTGTAGCATACCACTTCCATCCCGGCAAAGTTTTTCAACAACTGCATTCCGAAGCGGTGGCTTTTTTCCGGATGGAATTGTACCCCCATGATATTGTCATGTTGTACCGCGCAGGTGAACTCGCCGCCGTAGTCGCAGGTCAGAATGATATCAGCGGTGTTGCGACAGACGACATGATAAGAATGCACGAAATAAAAACGCGTCTTGCCGTCAAGATTCTCGGTCAGCGGCAAATCTCCGGTCTTGCGCACGTAATTCCACCCCATGTGCGGAATTTTCAGGTGCGGCTGATCGGCAAAATCGAATTTTCTCACCTCGGCATCGATCCATCCCAATCCGTCACGTTTGCCTTCATCGCTTTTTTTCGCCAGCAGTTGCATCCCCAGACATATGCCCAACAGCGGCGTCTTTTCTTCGAGAACCTTGCGGTTTAACACCGGCAAAAGACCGGTCTCAACGATATGTTTCATCCCATTGTCGAAGGCGCCGACCCCGGGCAGGACGACCTTGTCGGCCGCGGCGATATCATCGGGATTTCCAGAAATTACCGATGGAAATCCGACCTTCTTGAGCATGTTTTTGATCGATCCCAGATTGCCGAGGCCGTAGGATACGATCACGATCTTTTGCTGATCCGTACTCATCCGCTTTTTCGCTTCCCCCTGCCGGCCCACCAGTGATAGACATTGTGCGCATGGTTGAACACGAACCCGAGACGGACATGCAGATTCATCGACGGCAGATTGTGCACTTCGAGTCCGGTGGTGATCAGATCGCATTTGTCTCTGAAATATAAAAGCGTTTGAACGAAAAGGTCATGACCGATATTCTTGCGTCGAAGGTTGGGATCGACTACCAGAAACCTCCCGGCCGCAACGCGCAGGCCGTTTAACTCCGGATACTCGGTGATTTTTTTGTAGATGTACAAGCCGGCGGGGCAGTCGTTGATCCGGTACACCAGCATGATGTCACCATTGTCATAGGACGACTCCACCAGTGAAGCGTACATCCGATCGACACGTTTCCGGTTGAAATTGCGGTCAAGATAAAACCGCCCGCCCTTGAAATACGATTTTGCCGCGATTCTTTTGAAAAACTCCACTTCCTCCGGACGAATCAGACCGAATTGTTCCTGCGGACCGATATCGGCGTATTTTTCGTGATGCGTGAAAAAACCGTCGATCCAGGTCAGAATTCCCCGAAAACCGCGTTCCTGCAAAACGGCATTAATCGGCGCATCGCCGCTGTCCGCGCTACACGACACATAACTGATATCGTTGGCGCGGCAATAATCGAGAAATTCATCAATCAGCCGGTTCAGTATCGCCGGTGTTTCATCGTCGCCGAGAGAATGATCATACAGCAGGTAATCGATACTGATGCAGGAATACCCGTAATGACGGGTATCCCAGTCCAGATCGCGAAACGCCAGCGCCCCGACCAGCCGGTTGTCGACGGTAACCTCCAGCAGGCGGCTGTTTTGCCGGTATCGAGACAACTCCTGTGTCAAAAAGGCGGTCACTTCGGCATTGCCGACATTCGGCCAGCGTGAGAACCGGCGGTAGACGACCGTCTCACAGAACTCCTGCAGATCTTTCTGCATCCGTTCGCTATGTTTTCCGGCGTGTATCATGCGGAACAGAGTAACACCCGATCCACCCATTCGGCGGTCTGTTTGATGCCTTCTTCGAGGTCGATTTTCGCCTTGAATCCGAGCATCTCCTCGGCCTTTTTCACGCTGGGGATACGCAGTTCGACATCCGCCGACAGCGGCGGATCATGCACGATTTTCGATTTGGATTCCAGCACCCGGCAGACGGTCTGGGCCAGTCCCAGCACGGTCATGACGGCGCGGGCGTTACCGATATTAAAACTCTCGCCGATGGCGCGGTCATCCTCGATACAGCACATCATGCAATCCACGAAATCATCGACATAGCACCAGGCCCGAATCTGGTTCCCGTCGCCGTCAATATGAATGTCTTCATTGCGCAGGGCACGTTTGATAAAAACCTGAATCGCTCCCTCCCCGGTTTGGCCGGGGCCGTAGACGTTAAAAGGTCGAAGCGTGACCGTCGGCAGTTGCAACTGGCTGTGATAGGCCTTGGCCAGATGTTCTCCCGCCAGTTTGCTGACAGCATACACCCAGCGGGCTTCCCCTGCCGATCCGGCAACCGTGTTGTCCTGTTCGGATGATTTGAACGCCATCGATCCGAACACCTCGGACGTGGAAAAATCCAGCACCCGCCCCGATACGCCGTTGACATAGGCTGCCTCGAGAACATTGGCGGTGCCGATCATGTTCACCCGCATGGTGCGGATGGGATCTTTGATCACGGTGTCGATCCCGGCGATACCGGCGGCATGGACGACGATTTCCGCATTTTTCATCGACCGGTTCAGCAGATAGTAATCGAGAACGTCGCCGCGAACGATCTCGACATGGGGATGATCCGCAAAACCGCTGTTTGTCAGCGTGTCGCGGTGGAAATTGTCATAAACGACAATACGATTATCGTCAGCCAGTTTTCTGATCAGCGTATTGGCGATAAAACCGGCGCCGCCGGTGATAAATATGTTCTTGCCCTTAATCATCCTTACCCCTTGTATTCAGAGATGATCGTGTTGACCACATACTGTTGTTCCTCATCGGTGATCTGGGGGTACAACGGCAGTGCCATTGTCAATTTATCCGCCATCCAGGCATTCGGAAAATCCTCATTGCGGATTCCGTATTTTTTCTGATAGAATCCCTGCAATGTAACCGCATGTGTCCCTTGCCGGGTGGACACCCCCTGTTTCTCCATTGCCACCATCAAATCGTCGCGTCGCCGGTTCAAATCCGCCAGCGAATCCGGCGAAACCGGTTCCGGTGCAAACAGACACACATACGACTGATAGCCGTGAATCATTTCCGACGGGCAGGACGGGCATCGCAAGAAACTCACGTCCCGTAGTAATTCATCATATTTGGCCGCTCTTTCCCGCCTTTTATCAAATAGCCAGTCGACTTTTTCCATCTGGGCCACGCCCAGCGCTCCCTGGAAGTCGGTCATCCGATAATTATAGCCAAGATACTTGTATTCCGAAAGTAAAAAGGCGCGTTCGGCGTTGTGACGCGCAAAATCCGAAAGCGATGCGCCATGATTGCGAAGCGCTTGAAGCAGTTCATATCGTTTCTGATCGGACGTGATCAGCATCCCCCCTTCCCCGGTGGTGATCGCTTTGCGGGGATGGAAACTGAAACACCCCGGATCGCCGAATGTCCCGACATGTTTGCCCCGAAACCGCGCGCCGAGGCCGCAGGCGGCATCCTCCATGATCATGAGTCCGTGCTTCTCGGCGATTTTCCCGAGCCAGTCCATGTCACAGGCCAACCCGAACAGGTGCACCGGAACAATGGCCTTGGTGCGCGGCGTAATCCGGTCCTCAACCTGGGCAAGATCGATATTGTACGTCACCAGATCGATATCGCAAAACACCGGTTTGGCGCCGACATATTCGACCGCGTTGGCGGTGGCGATCCAGGTGAAAGCGGGAACGATGACCTCATCGCCGGGGCCGATTCCCAGCGCCACCATCGCCAGGTGAAGCGCCGATGTCCCCGATGTCACCGCGACCGCATACGACGCTCCGGTAAACCGCGCGAAAGTCTCTTCCAGCCGTTTCACATAGCTTCCCTGCACCACCCAGCCGGATTTGAGCGGCTCCTGAATTAACTCGAAATCCCGCTCATCGAAGTACGTTTTGGCGATGGGAACTTTCACTTTGTACTGACCCCGCGCAGATTCGTGGACACAATCAATCCCCGGTTCGCCAACTCGCAACAAACCGGTTATGTGCTCTGTTCATGTTAATGCTCATCTATATACGTAACAGCAACGTTTTGCAATAAAAAAACACCGAAAACCGCCGTGTTACACAATCTCCAATAAAATCTTTATATTGACACCGCCTGACAGCGGAAATATGTTATTTTGTTTTTGGGTGGTTGCATGGCGTTAACATGATGACAGAACAGACCCTCCTGCCGTTTTGGGGGCTGAGGGCATACATCGATCAACAACGGGCACAGGATGCTGTTTAATTCACTGCATTTTCTTCTTTTCTTTCCCATCGTGGTCGGCCTTTATTTTTCGATTCCCCACCGCTTCCGCTGGATTCTGCTTTTAGTGTCCAGCTATTACTTCTACATGTGCTGGAAACCGGAATATGTTCTGTTAATTATCGCATCGACTCTGATCGACTATGTCGCGGCGATCCAAATGCACCGGCAAACGGCCCGTGCAAGGCGGCGGCTGTATCTGTTGCTCAGCCTGTTTTCCAACCTGGGTCTGCTGTTTGCCTTCAAGTATTTCAACTTTTGCAGCGACTCGGCGCGGATGGCGATTCAGTCACTGAGTCTGTCGATTGACATGCCGACTTTGAACGTCCTGCTTCCGGTCGGAATCTCGTTTTACACGTTTCAGACCCTCAGTTACACGATCGACGTGTACTTGGGCAAGCGCGAACCGGAACGGCATCTGGGCATTTTCGCCGTGTATGTTGCGTTCTTTCCGCAATTGGTGGCCGGACCGATCGAGCGTTCGACCCACCTTCTGCCGCAATTTTTCGAAAAACATACTTTCGATTACCGCCGCGTAACCAACGGACTCAAACTCATGCTATGGGGCTTTTTCAAGAAAGTGGTGATCGCTGACAGTGTCGCAGTGGTAGTCAATCAGGTGTACAACAATCCTCACAACTATGAGGGAATCCCGATCTGGATTGCAACGTATTTATTCGCGGTGCAAATTTACTGCGACTTTTCCGGATATTCCGACATCGCCATCGGGTCCGCACAGGTGATGGGATACGATTTGATGCAGAATTTCCGCATCCCCTATTATTCCAAGTCGATTTCCGAGTTCTGGAAACGATGGCATATCTCACTGTCATCGTGGTTCCGGGATTATCTCTATATCCCGCTGGGAGGCAATCGCACCACCAAACCGCGCTGGTATGCCAATCTGATGATTGTTTTTCTGGTATCCGGCCTCTGGCACGGCGCCAACTGGACCTTTGTGGTCTGGGGCGGAATTCACGGGGCGTATCTGGTGTTGTCGATCTGGACTCAGAATATTCGTGATCATATCTATGCCCAGCTAAAAGTCGATCAAAAATCGTTTCCGGCCCGGTTGTTTAAAATGTTTATAACGTTTCATCTGGTCTGTCTGGCATGGATCTTTTTCCGCGCCAACAACATCGGAGACGCATTCTATCTGGTGGGACACCTGTTCACAGGAATTGAATTCAAGCTGGGCGGGTATTATCTGGGTCTGCCCCGGATCGAGCTGTTTATCGCGGCGGCAATGATTATGGTCATGGAAATGGTGCATTTGATTCAGCGGCAGCAGGATGCCCGCGACGTCCTCGCGACCAAACCGATCTGGGTGCGCTGGTCGATCTACTATGCGCTGGTCATCGGGATTTTGTTTTTAGGCGCCTTTAACAATTCAAGTCAGTTTATTTATTTTCAATTTTAATTATGAAAAAACTGCTGGTAAAAATATCGATTTTTTCTATCCCGTTCGTGATATACGGGGTTTTGGTGATACTCATCGATCCGTTTAACTATTTCGGTATCAGCAGCATAATCCCGGATACCTACAAAGCGGAGACTTCATATCGCCTGAACTACCGTCTCTGGAAAATGAACGCCTACCGACAACAACCTACCGGCAATATCCTTCTTGGCGATTCACGGATGTTGTTGCTTGATGCCGACAGCATATCGGCCCGGACCGGTCAGGATTATTTCAATTTCGCGTACGGCGGAGGATCACTTGACGAGGCAATCGAAACCTTCTGGTTCGCCGACAGTATCACTTCACTGCAAAATGTCTACATCGGGCTGAATTTCCCCATGTTCAACGGGTACCACACGGTTAACCTGACTCGTCAGGCAAAAGAAACCTTCGCCAATCCGATGTTGTATTTCATCGATAAAGTGATGATCAAAGCCGGGGCGATGCTGGTGGCGCGGACTCTTTTCGATACCCAATATGATATCGAACGCCCTGATATGACCCCGGAGCAGTTCTGGAAATATCAAATTGCGGTCACTGCTCAAAGCCAGTTCGAGCGGTATTTATATCCCGACAACTACTATCAGCGACTCTCCGAGATTGTCTCATATTGTAATCAAAAAAAGATTACGGTAAACGTGATCATTTTCCCCGAGCACGTGGATTTAATCAACAGATATTCCGAACTGGGGCTGGATGAAGAATACGCCCGGTTCAAAGAGGATATTCATCGGCTGGTTAAAACTTTCGACTTCAATTACGGCAATCCGATTACGGAAAACCGTGCTGATTTTACCGATCCCTATCATTTCACGACCGATATCGGCCTGCAGCTGGTCGACGAGATCTGGCAGTAAAACCTACAGCGGCAATTTCTTAAGTATTTCCACAATACGTTCGGCGGTGTGCCCGTCCCAGAGGTCGGGAATAGTCCCGATTTTGCTGTTACCGGCCAGGACATTGTCAGCGGCCTCGAGGATTTTTTCGGGATCGGTTCCGGTTATAATATTGCTGCCGACCTCTACAGTCGAGGGGCGCTCGGTATTCTCCCGCACGGTCAGACAGGGAATCCGCAAGTAAGTGGTTTCTTCCTGAATACCCCCGGAATCGGTCAAAACGAATTTCGCCTCGGACTGCAGGTGCAGAAACTCCAGATATCCCAGCGGGTTGAGCATGCGTAAATCAGCGCTGTTGTCGATATCCCCAAGGTTGTTTTCCTCAATCATTTTGCGGGTTCGGGGGTGACAGGGAAACACCACCGGGATTTTTCGGGAGATCGTTCGCACCGTATCGAGAATACTTCCGAGAAGTTCGGGATTGTCGACATTGGCGGGACGGTGCATGGTCATGGCGACATACCCCTGTGAGTGAAGCCCCAGCCGGTCAAGGATGTCGGACTGACGGGCCTTTTCCAGATTTCCGGCCAGTGAATCGATCATGATATTGCCGACAAAGAAGATTTTGCTTTCAGGGGTTCCTTCCTGTTTGAGATTGACCAGCCCGGATTTTTCACTCGCGAACAGGTAATCGGACAGGCGATCGGTGACAATACGGTTGATCTCCTCCGGCATGGCATTGTCGAACGAACGCAGTCCGGCCTCGACATGAGCCAGGCGGAGACACAGCTTGGAAGTGACTACCGCGGCGGCAAGAGTGGAATTAACATCGCCGAACACAATTACCAAATCGGGACGATCATCCAGAAACGTTTTTTCCAGCGCTATCATGATTTTGGCGGTCTGCTCGGCATGGGTTCCCGATCCGACCCCGAGATAGACATCGGGACGAGGCATGTTGAGTTCATCGAAAAAGAGCTTCGACAGCTTGTGATCGTAATGCTGTCCGGTATGGATTAATGCCGGCGTGAACCGATCAGGAAATCTGTGCAGTTCTTTTATCAATGGCGCGGCTTTCATGAAATTCGGTCGCGCTCCCACCACCAGCGCCAGTTTACTTGTCATTCTGTATCCCCCGTTACATTGCATCGTCCGGTTGCATCTTCGGAAAACCACCATCGCCCACGGGCTTTTGTGTGTATTTGCCTATTTATAACACGGCCGGTGAAAATACAATCTAAAAACGGGGGACTAAAACCGGGCATAACAAAGGCCGGGGGTGAATCCCGGCCTGATCTATAGAGTAAAGTATGTGTAGAAAGACTGCCCGGATCAGTCGTCCAGACCGTCATTTTCGATGGTGTATCGCGGGCAATAGCTTTTCCAGCGACCGGCAAAATACCCCATCTTGTTGTCGGTATTGGCTCTCGGCAATTTGTATCGTCCTTTGAGAACTCCCCGCGTATTTCCATCGGCATCATAGAAATATCCAAGGAATTCGCCGGCGGCGTGCCGGAAGGCATTTTCATGGGCGTGGAAATTCGGATGCGGCATATACATCCCCCTGATCAATCCCTGGAACTGACCGGTGATATCGATATACTTGCCATAGAACATCGGCACCATGATATTGTCGATCAATTCCGGTCCCCAGGTTCCCTCGAGATGTCCCAAAAGAAAGCCGTTATTGGACATCCAACGGCCGTAGAAAATGCCCTGACCGGTGGAATCGACACCCCAGCGCCCGTCCAGAAAGCCGCGCGGGCAAGCCATCGGTTCGATCTTGCAACCGCGAAGCGCGACTGCGTTGGTGGAATCATCACCAAGATAAACTATAGTATCGAGCGCGGCCAGGTCATCCACATTCAGCGTAATGGAAAACGGCGCGGTACTGAACGTAATCGTATTCGGCGCGATTTCCGCCGCCGTGGTATCAGTAACCGGCGGATCGTACACATAGGCCAAAAGACCATCATGATGCACGGTGGTATACGACACCCATTCCACTAACTTGCGGTCAACCCGCTCCAGAATATAATCCTGTCCCGGTTCGAAACGAATTATTTTACGAATCACAATCGCTCCGTCATCGACCTTAAGTGATCCGGTCCAGTTGGTTTTGACAGCAATGGTGGGATCATATACCAGTGATCCCCAAACCACCCGCAGAGCATACACGCCATACGCGTCATTGTTGACAATGGAATCCAGCGTCGGCGACGCCGCAACAGCATCAGCGTATTCCACGTCGCCGGTCATTTCCTCGGCAATCACCGGATCGCCGAATGCCGGGGCTTCGTCGGTGGGTGCATAGCCGCCGAACTCCGCGGCAATTGAATCGCCGTTATCGGATGAGGCGGAGTTGTTGCCTGAGCATCCGGCGAATAATCCGGCCAATCCCATCATCAGCGCAAGAATAAGAAACATACGATACATTCTTTTACTCCTTACAGTATGTGTTGAATCTGCCTTTTCTTGTAAATGACATCAAACCGTATGCCAAAAACATTTGGACGGGGTAATTCCCCGTCAGCCAACGAGTTCACGGTCGGGTGATTGACATATAATAACCGCCGGACGCGTACCGTCCGGTACAGATGACCATGCCCTGACCCCTGCGGGACAGTGCTAATTGACGTGACATGTAAGATATAGTTTAAGACGGGAGAATCGATAGGCGTTTGATTAAACGGTCACATGCTTGACCAGGCGGTCTGTTCCAAAGCTTTGACAATGGCATCGTATGAGAGTTTCATGCGAGAGGCAGACATTTGCGGTCCGATCAGATCGAATCCGTCAACCACAACCTGCGGCGACTTGACCTTTGTCTCCCACTCATGAATCGTGGCCGAAATGCCGAGGTTTTTTACGGCCTCCCTGACAAACCCCGCGGCACGTATGTGATCGGCCTTTTGTTTCGAATAGATTATATTTATTTCCATACTTCCCCTCAATCGCCTTAAAATATTCCTTTTATGAAATCCATGTCAACAAAAACTTGAGCGTTGACGAAGAAGTTCTGTTCGGATGGATGGTCGATTAATAAACCATCGCATATTCCGCTCAGCTCTTACTTATTAAACAGATTTTTCCTCATCTCGGTTTCATGAATAAACCGAAAATTTGTAAACAGGAAGTTTACGATGTACTAAAATGACGTTAAGATAAGTACTATATGCTATTCGACGATAATAGCATATTCCGAACGAGGCTCCACCCTGCCGATTTCCGCAATCTCAATATTTTTCACGCGGGCCGAAGCGATCATCGGTTCGGCATTGTCATCCGGGATCACGACCAGCAAACCGCCGGAAGTTTGCGCATCAAAGAGCACATCTGCCCTGGCTTTGGCAAAAGCTTTCGGCAGATATACCACATCCTGCAAATACTCGCGATTGGCATTGGCGCCGCCCGTCAACGCGCCCGCTTCGGCAAATGTCAACACATTGGGAATCAAAGGTAGACGGTCAAACGCAATACGGATCGTCACTTTTGAAGCAACCGCTATTTCATACGCATGCCCCAGAATGCCGAAGCCGGTGATATCGGTCGCGGCATGCGCCCCGTGGGCAACCATCAACTCCGCACCGTCGCGATTCAACGTCGCCATCAGGCGCGTGACAAAGTCGATATCCGTCTGTCCGGCCTTTTTCTGCTTGATCGCGGTGGTAATGATGCCGGTTCCCAGCGGCTTGGTGAGAAACAGCCGGTCGCCGACCTGCGCGCCGGCATTGGTTATAATCTTATCGATATCGATAATCCCCGTACAGGCGACACCGTATTTCAGTTCGTTATCCTTGATCGAGTGCCCGCCGACGACCGCCGCTCCGGACTCGTGTATTTTCTCGGCACCGCCGAGCAGGATTTGTTTCAAAATATCCGGCGACATTTTCGGCGGGAAACCGACAATGTTAAGCGCGGTCAGCGGCCGACCGCCCATGGCATAAATATCCGAAAGCGCATTGGCGGCGGCAATTTGTCCGAAATAGTAAGGGTCGTCGACAATCGGCGGAAAAAAATCCACCGTCTGCACCAACGCCTGCCTGTCATTGATACGGAATACCCCGGCATCGTCGGCGGTAGTGAATCCCACCAGCAGATCGGGATTCGTCTCTTGGGGAAGTCCCCGCAGCACATCAGCCAAAAACTTTGGCCCGAGTTTCGATGCTCACCCCGCGCAGGAGACTTCGGCGGTCAGTTTTATCGTTATGCCGTCTTTGGTGTTCATATCAACAACTCATAACATAAGAATCGAGATCGGGTTCCTTATGCGATTATTTTCCCCGACGGCGAAGACTCCACAGGCGGTCGCGTTGTTTACGCCGAATACTTTTCGGGATATTGTCATGGATATTGTGCATATATTCCAGTACCGAATTGGCCCGCGCGTCGGCACCGATTTTATCCAGAGCATGATACAGCCAGAAAGCGGCCTCTATGACATTGAAATAATTGCCGGGGTTTTCCCGGATGTTATCGAAAATGGCCTGAAACTCATCGATCGCCTCGTGATATCGCTCGCTTTTCAAATGCGCCTCGGCCAGCGGCCAGCGAAATGAAATACCGTCAGGAAAACGCTTCAGCAAATCGCGGCAAAGCGCAATTGCCTGATCGTATTCCTCTTCGTTGAGCATGACCCAGATCAACTCGGAAGCGGCCACGTCTTTTGAAAACAGGCTGGAATCAACCGCCAGACGGATTTCCCGTATCCCCTGTTCTTTCTCGTTTTTAAACACACCGACCGTGCGCAGTATTCCGGACTTGACCGACTTCCAGTAATGATATGTCCCCAGCCCAAGGTACAAATCATACAGGGTCGAATCGATCTGAAGTCCGTCGCGATACCACCCCTTGGCCTTAAATCCGTCGCCGAGGGCGGCAAATTTCGAGCCGAACCGCGCCTCCCAGATCGATCGATAGGCGAATTGATGCCCGATAAACAGGTAACACAGGGCGGAATCCCGTGTCGTGCAGGAGATCAATCGCTTTTCGGCACTGATAACCACGCTGTCAAGCAATGCGAAGTAGTCCGAACCAAACAGATCCTCTTCCCGGTCGATCATTTCCGCCTGCCAGACCGAGGCGCGGAACAGATAGCCGCCGGGATCGGTGATGTCGCGGCGATGCAGATCTTCGAAAATCCCATATGCCCGTTCCCACTGGCCGTTGAGCATGGCATCCATACCGCGGTCGATATGTTCGAGTTTTTCAGGAGGTAACAGCGTTGATTGTGCCGGGGTCAGTAGCAGAAGAAATGCCAAAACAGAACAGATCATCTCACTTCATGCGCTTAACAAAGGCTTTGGTGCTGTCATAGGTCTCGGCGAAGTAGGCGTTGTCATCGCGCAGTCCTTTCAGGGATAAAATCTTGTCGGTAATCCGCCGGGCGGCGGCCAGGTCTCCCTGGCGATAGAAGATTTTCGCGTCGACCAGTTCCACCTCGAAAATGCCGGCATCATCGAAGTACGGCGAGTTTTTCCACACCCGACGCAGAGCGCGAAGTTTGTCATTGGCCTCGTCGGTTCGATCCAGCATCATCAGGGACTGGGCATAATAAAGCAGGCAGTAGGCGTCATTCGGATTGCCCGCTTCCAGCGAGTCCGCCAGTGCCACGGCATCTTCATATCTCTGTTCATTGAAATAAATGCGAAGCAGAGATTCCCGCGCATTGTACGATGCCAGAAATCCGTGATCGATGGTCTTCTTAATCTGCGCAATTCCCTCTTCACGGCGGTCGGAAATAAACGGCAACCAGAGGAAATTCTCGGCCATAATGGTCTTGTAGTAATTGTACGCTCCCAAACCGACATATGCGTCAAAGAACGTGCTGTCCAGCTCGATGGCGTCGTTCAGATGAGCACTGCACCGCAACCCATCGCGGAACGACGCAAACCAGCGTCCGTGAAATGCCCGTTGCAAAGCGCGATACCCGTATGATGCTCCCGAAATAAACCGCCAGTTGGCGTTGTCGCGATCGGTATCGTGAAGTTCTTCGGCCCGCTCGATGGCATCGGTCAATAACTCGTCGATTTCATCCTTGTACATATCATTGCGAAACTCTTCGGAGATGGTTTGATAGACGGTCCCCTTGATAAAATACCCGAGTGGATTACCGGGTTGGTCTTTAATTAATTGCTCCGCACCCTTGATGGCGTCGTCGAATTCATTATTCCAGATATGATGGGCAATTCGCAGTACGGACGAGTCGCGGACCTCGGTGAAGGCATAAACCGGTTTTTCTGCTGATATGATTGCCACAATGGCCGCCAAGGCCAACAGGTAATGCGATGATTTCATACGAGGCTTATACATCACCCCGTAATATTGGTTTCAATCCGCAAATGGCAACAGTTTTTTAAATGGCCGAGAGGACGGTTCTGATTTCCGACAACTCCAGCGTCTTATCTTCCGAGACGGCGACCATGATCATGCCGTTTTCTTTCCAGTACATGATCTGGCAGCTCTTGCAGGTGTACTGGTAAAAATCAATTCCGTCAATCGTAACCTGTTCGAAACCCGGAAGATTGATACCGTCATCGTTACCGACAAAAAGCGAAACCAGGGACTGATCGTGGGCATACTGAAAATGCGCAAACCGGCAATTCTGGATGTTATCGAGGCAGGAGCCGATCATGAGAAAACCGGGCATGGAATCGTTGACCGTAACGGGAATGCTCTTTTGTAAAAACGCCAGCACTTCCGGATCACGGGGATCGATCGCCGGATCATCGGCCTGGCTGGTGCGATACGCCTGCACGCCGGCCATATGGCAGTTTTCAAACGGCTCAATAAATGTGTGATAGCGATAATACCCGGCAACCGAAAACGCCGCCACGATACACAGAATAAGCGCCGCCGCGGCCGCGATGATAACCGCCTGGTACCGAAAGGGACGGTTAAAAAACCGATTCGGTTTGTCTTCGCTTTCATCGATTCTGGTAAGAATGCGTTTTTTCAAATCGTCCGCTTTGGGGGACGAAGAAGCCTTGTCACAGACGAAAGTTTTAAACATGGCCTCGAATTCATAACGGGCCATGCAATTCTCGCAGTGGGCGAGGTGTTCCTGCACTTCTTTTACGTCGATTTCACTGGCTTCTTTATCAATTACCTCATACAAACGCCTCAAAGCTTCTTCGCAGGTCATCTGGCAGTTTCCTTAATGAATCCATTTTTCACGGCGTAATCCCACAACGCCTTTTGAAGCAGTTTCCGCCCCCGATGCAGTCGCGATTTGACCGTGCCTATCTGTAATCCGGCAATATCGGCGATTTCCTGATAGCTGAACCCCTCAAGGAAGGAAAGGACCACGACCAGTCGGAAGTCTTCGGGAAGCTCTTCAATGGCGCCTTTTACGTCATCGTCAAAAACCTTCGCAAAAAAGTGCTGTTCCGGGTTATCCGAGGGACCAAGCGCCGAAAGCTGGCCGAACAGAAAATCATCGTCAACATCCTGTAAATCAACAACCTGCGGCGCCCGCGATTTGGCGCGGTAGTTGTTGATAAAAATGTTCGTCATGATTTTAAACAACCATGCCCGGCAATTCGAACCCTCTTCAAATTTGTCCCAGAAGCGGTACGCTTTCATCAGCGTTTCCTGTACCAAATCCTCGGCATCTCCTTCATTTTTCGTCATTCGGAGGGCCGTACGGTACAGCGAATCGACATGAATCATCGCTTCCGCTTCGAATGTCTCTTTCTTGCTCATGTTACCCGACTGTCAGCAGTCCATCGTACCTGACACCGCATCGGGTAACCGTTACACATCATATATAACAGATTCCCGATCGGTCTTGTTCCAATCATCCCTGTCCCGAGTCGATATCAACGGCCCCATACATTATGGATGAAAAGGCAGTTAAAAAACCGCGTTTTCAACCTGAATGACGAAGCGGTCGATTACCGCTCGGTATATTTGCTTGAAAGTAATATAATAATCAATTATGTGCGGAGCAACCGCAAAGACCGCCCTGATTCCTTTCTCGATTATTTTTTCAGATTTATGATGTGATTATGATCTGCCACGGCGCTTGTTCTCGGCTTTTTATGTTGTTGTACATTATACACTTACAAAACCATAAACATCCAGATCACGACAAATTATTATGCAAAATATGGAAGCATTGGCTCAGTTTTGGGCAATTTCTTTTTGTTCTTTAGTTTAAGGTCCTATATTCCGACATAGGTTATAGAATGAAACACGCAATTCCAACCATCATTTTCGGCCTGTTTCTGGCGGGGCTATTCCTTGCCGGATGCGACGAGGCTATTGTCAAAGAAGGTCAGGAGCGGTTTTACTCTTTTTGGGGTGCGGTGAATAAAAACCTCGACACCGATTCGCTCGTTCTGGCCATCTATCTCGAAAAACAGGATTCGGTGGTAACCACAGCCGAAATCACTCTCGATAACGACACGCTCGCATTTGACGGCCAGCGGTATCTGCTTTCTTATGACGAAGCGGATTCACTTGACGACGGCCATTATATTCTTCGGTTCACGGATTCAACCATTTTGTCCGACACGGTCGGTTTTGACCTTCCGATTGATCTCGAAATCACCAATGTCATCCTTCCCTCCAACAGAGTCAATGCGGGCGGCAATCCGGTGCAGTTTTACTGGTCGAATGCCGTGGGCGCGGACGGATATATTTACGCGGCGGTATTGAAAGACTCCGCCTATAAATCTGCCGGGTATGCCGATTTTTCCGTAGATTATGCGCGACAGGCGACCATCCCCCGCGATGCGTTCCGGCTGTATTCCACGCTCGATACCGGATGGTATTATATTTATGCATATGCGTATACCGGTTCACCGGCGTTCGATGATAACCTTCCGACCGCACTTCCGGCAAGCGGTTTTGTCGACAGCGTGACTCATGTCCAACTCAGCGGGATGATCGGGTCGATCGTGGTCAGCGAACATGATTCGATTCATGTTACGCTGGGCAAATAGTTCTGCTTGGTCGGATGCGGCAATTTCATTACATTGGCATTCATGAACGACCGCAATCATCAAAAACTGATAGAGGAGCTCACCGCGCTCGGCACTGAACAGGTGAATCCCGACACGACCGATATCGACACCCTCTCCCCACTTGAGATTTGCACTAAAATCAACCGCGAAGATCACAAGGTCGCGGAGGTGGTCAGTCGGGCCCTTCCGGAAATCGCAAAAGCCGCCGAGATCGCCGCGAATACCTGGAAAAGCGGTGGGCGGATTATCTATATCGGCGCAGGCACCTCGGGACGTCTGGGAGTTCTCGACGCGGCGGAATGCCCGCCGACGTTCGGGATCGACCCGTCGCGTACAGTGGGACTGATCTCCGGCGGGTATGACACGCTGATTCTCTCCAAAGAGGGCGCGGAGGATCATACCGACTGGGCAATCGAGGATCTCAAACGGATCGGACTGACCGCCAATGATTTCGTGGTCGGTATCGCCGCTTCGGTGCGAACACCGTACACACAGGCCGGAATCGCTTATGCCCAAAAGACCGGATGTAAAACCGCACTGGTGGTATGCAACGACGCCAATAGCATCAAGACCCAACCCGACGTGATGATTATCCTTCGGGTGGGGCCGGAAGCGATTACCGGATCGACCCGGATGAAATCCGGCACGGCGCAAAAGATGACACTGAACATGATCACCACCACGGCGGCGGTATTGACCGGCAGAACGTATGGCAATATGATGGTCGATTTGATGGCCCGCTCGGAGAAACTTCATGCGCGGTCGCGCAAAATCCTGATGGAGTTTTTGAAAATCGATTATGAGACGGCCGATGAGTTATTGCGACAATCAGGCGGATCGGTGAAAACCGCGATCGTGATGAAACGCCTCGCGATTAGCCGCGATGAGGCGAAAAAACGCCTTCACGACGCCGACGGCTTCCTGCGGCGGGTGATTGGGTAAGTACAGTCAATAGTACCGCACAATATAATCATTGCGAGGAATTCGAAATTTACCGGGAACAACGCGGCAATCTCCTCGGTTTGGGAGAAAACGATAAATACATAATCATTTATTCAGAAGAGACTGGCGATTTCTTTCTTTTTATCAAGAAAAGGTCATTCCCTGAACGCACGGCGATATTTTTTCCAAAGGGATCATATAATGCATGATCACATTGCTTTCGATCGATCAGATCGCTGACCTTTATTGATTTCATATTTGACAGATCAAGAAGGAAGAAGTTCTGTGAGACAACGTACATGCCGCTATCACATGAAAGTTCAAATAACGCTTCAGGTAAAGAGGGATTGATAGCCTGATATAATGCTCCACAGCCAACCGTACCTTCTTTCATCTCAAGAAAGAACGGCAGTGTATCAATCGTTATCACCGCTGAATCAGACAATCGAGTAATTTGACTTCTATTAAATCGATAGGCCATTTTGTATGATGATATGGTATCGACATAAGATTTACTGAAGGCATAAAGCGAATCTTTAAGATCAAACCTGATTAAAAACAAACCATCGGCATGAACTCGATAGAGATAATTATCTTCATAGTGGCGTTTCTTGTTATACTTGCTTTCAGGAAGAACCGGCACTTTTATTCCATCCTGATAAAGGAAATAGTAGGCATTACCTTGAATTGAAAGATGCGGGCCTTCAAAATAACCATCGACCAATCCAAAAGGAAAGGGTTTGCGCAATAGGCGTTCTTGAATGTCCTCATGGGTACCTTCCTTGATATCATATCGTGTCATTTTGATATATATGCTGTCACGATTACTGGTCTCCTGAAAAACCAGGATTTCATAATCAGATAACCATTCCCATCTGCGCGCAGGCATTGTAAGTTCGCAGATGGTCTTGTCGTTTCCCATAGTATCAACAACAACAAAACTACCTTCCCTTAATCCGGCCAGCTTGCTTCCATCAGGAGACCATTTTAACGGACAACTCAGAGGTCCATTACTGATTTTGCTAAGATCAACAATGTCGACAATTTCGTAGCCGCCAGCTCGTAATGGGGCATTATGCCCCATAATAATCCAAAATGCCAAACTGAATACTAAGACAACTGCATTGTGTTTCATGGGACTCCTCCCTGTTTAGACAATTAATAATTTGGGATGCCGATGCATCCGGCCCTTTTTTACCCAAAAACTCAAACCGCAGTCAAATGGTGATAAGCAGACATTAATAACAATCTTATCTTAAACGCAACTGTCATCGTTCCGTTTCAAGTAAACGTAGACGATAATGTAAATATATTGGCTTAAGAGGCTTTGTTCAAGCGAAAACGGCCTTTATTGCGGGTTTTGTCGGGATGTCATGTTCCGGTATGAAAAATCACGGCGGCGGCCGCCCGATGTATTGCGATAATCGGGAAACCGCCGCGTTCGCATGCGCCTTTACGTATCACGCTTTTCTAATCAAACAGAATCAATCTTCCGGACACCCGACGCACTCCAGCGGATCATAGGAGATAAACAGATAATCGACCATACGATCCAGGTCAAGAGAGTCGACCACACATTCCGGATCCTGGGCGTCATCATAGCAATTCGCCGCCTTCATCGGGTAGGGGGCATCGCCTCCAAGATGCAAATAGGCGATTAATACCGACAGATCACCCAGGGTCACTTCCCCGTTGGAATTGATATCACCACAGACATAATCGCATCCGGTAGCCGCCATCCCCAGCGCCCCGATCAGCGTGTCGCATTCATTATCCGGATGCTCCGGCAGACAACGGGAACTCTCATTAACATACGCGCCATTGCAGAATATCGGCGTGTAACTGAAATTGCCGTCCTGACCGTTCTGATCCGCCAGATCCTGGGGAGATGAGGGCCAGTACCCTTCGGCATTCCCCCAGATATCGCAACAGGTGAACGTCGGCACGTAGTTGGAATACTCGACAAAAACGGCGTTGGAGTCGTTTTCGGCGATCAGGCAGTTGGTAAAGGTCGGGGTGCTGGAATCGAGATTGACAATCACCGCCCGGGCCGAACCATTGTATGCGAACGTACAATTGCTGACAGTCGGCGATGAGGCATAAAAACACCAAAGACATGATGCCTCATCATCGGAATACGCATCCCAATCGACATAATTATCGGTAAAGACACAGTACGAAATGGTCGGATCGGAATATGACCTGCAGGAAATGCCACCCGCGCCAGAGTTGTCGTAATTTCCGTCAAAAGTGCACCCCGATATATCGGGGTCGGAATACATATAGCACCTGATAGCTCCGCCGGCATTTCCGTTGAACTCACAATCAATGATGTTGGGATTGGAGTACGACTCAGCCAATATCCCCCCGCCAACATCAGCTTCGTTATAATCAAAGATGCAATTCTGAATGGTGGGTGAAGCATGATAACAACTGATGGCGCCGCCGGCGCAGGCAGCATAATTGTCTTCAAACCGGCAGTTTTTAATCGTCGGCGAAGTATATGACAGACAGGATATACCGCCGCCGGTTTTGCAGGGGGCTTTGGCCTCGCCAAACGGCGCATAGCCATTGACAATCGTGAACCCGTCAATCACCGAACTCGACGTTTCGCTGTGATTGAAGTAGAAAGCGCGATGCTCGCTCACACTGCTTCCCTGGCAGTCAATCGTGGTGGAGCCGTATCCATTGACCGATTTCACCACAATGGCTTTGCCGTTGACATTGAGATCACGATTCCCGCTTCCCTGGTAGGTTCCGTCGGCAACCAGCACGGTGTCACCGGTCGACGCCGCATTGATGCCGGCCTGAATGGTGGCGTATGTGCGCGGGACATTGCGCGTGGTGGCACTGGCGGTTCCAATCAGAAAACAGAACAACACAATCAGACATAATACAATCCATGTTTTATGCATGATTTTCCCCTTTGTTAGAATTTTCATGTAGTAAAAGCCATCCATGGGAGTGTTTGTATAGCTATCACCTCCCCTTTTTTCATAACAGATTACTGGTATTCCGGGTGAATGAAAGGCATAACTCACCCGAGGTTGTCGTGCTCTACGCTATAGGCAAGTGGCAGAGATGACTGAATAAATCATCAATAATATAATAATATATCAATGATAAGAGGTCAAGTCCGGCGATGATATTTAATCAAGAACAAGACGAGAATAGTCCGAATGGAATCCTTGCTATGCGATGATTGTCAAGAGTAACTTCATGCTTATCTACATTTATTATACTGCCACGTAATGACATACATAATACGCCCAACAAAATATCCACAGGTTATCCACACTTCTGTCATAAAATAAAAAGGCGGAGTATCACTGATATCCCGCCTTCATCATATATTAGGCTTATTCTACAAGCAGTTTAGCGCTGTTCCTTCACCATAGAGATTATCGATCAATGCCAGGATGTCCAACAGATTAATTGCGCTGTCGGCATTGACATCAGCCGCATTGGGAAATTCCGGAGCCGGACCGGTCGGTGTTCCGTAGAGATAATCGATCTCGAACAGAATATCCAACAGGTTGATCGCGTCATCACTGTTGGCATCGCCGCAAATATAATCGCACGCGTCGCCGATCCCGTTTTCATTGGCGTCTTCCTGACCCGGGTTGTAGTTATGGGGGCAGTTGTCACAAGCGGAACCGTATCCGTCATTATCCGGGTCTTCCTGAGCCGGATTGTAATCGTCGGGGCAATTGTCGCACAATTCACCGAATCCGTCGGAGTCTTCATCCTCCTGGCCGGGATTGTAATCATCAGGGCAGTTGTCGCAGACATCTCCCTTGCCATCGGAATCGCTATCCGCCTGACCGGGATTGTATCCATCCGGGCAATTGTCGCATAACTCACCGAACCCGTCTTCGTCCGAATCGATCTGATCCGGATTATACAAGCCCGGACAATTGTCACAAACGTCGCCAATTCCGTCGGAGTCCCCATCTTCCTGACCCGGATTATAGTTTTCCGGACAATTGTCTTCCGCGTTGTTAAAGCCGTCAAAGTCCTGATCGGTAGAGATAGTGACATACAGCCGATCCCCGACAATGGAATCGACTGTTATCGCAATTCCGGTCGGGCCGTAATAGCCGGCACTGCTGGGCGTGGTGATCGGCGAAAGTGTTTCCTGACCGGGGACGTCACAGGAAAAGGTCGCCGCTTTACGGGTTTCATAGGGGTACCACCACTGCGCGGAGTCGGAGACAAAGCCTTCGGGGTTAAAATACGCATCGCGGGCGGGATCATAACCGGCATCGACCACAGCTACCGTGTAATGCGGATAATCCGGCGTGCCGTTGTTGATACGCCACCAATCGGCGCCCAGTGAGTCGTGGATATGCGTGACCAGAAGGCCGCGATCAAGTGAATCGGCGCCAAAACCGACCCACGGCCAAAGGTAGGTGCTGAAATCGGAATCGAATTTGTCAAACAGCACGCTGGCCTGCGGATTGCGGTATTCCAACAGGAAATATTCGCCGTTTTCAAGATCGATCGGAATCTTATAGAGCGAGCTGTCGGGCGTGGTCTCAAGATTGTAAATAACCAAATCGGAGTATTCGCCCTGATCGAGAAGAATCGGTTCGATCCATCCCAGCTGAGTTTTCATCCAGCCGATATGATGCGGCGGGGTAATCTGGCCGATTGACAGTAAACCATAGCCGCCGTATCCCATCAAACACCAGTCGACCACCGGGTGATCGTTGTTATCATTGGGAGTGTCATACGTGCTGACATCGAGTTTATCATCGTAATCATACATGTCCGGCATGCCCAGATTGTGAGTTAACTCGTGGCAGGCCACGGAGATTCGATTCAACGTATCCACCCCGAGAAACATCTGAGGATTGATCGGATTACGTAGCGGGCGGGTTTCCGGCGAGGTACAATAGTGTGAAACCTTTATGCCGTCAAACGGCCCCGGGCCGTAACCGGGATAATACGCTATGGCGAATGACCACACATCGTTTAAATCGCCGCTGTCCTCCTGACCGTTTCCGGACCGAAGGAATATCACGGCATCGGCAATGCCGTCATTATCACCGTCATACTGCGAGTAATCGATCACCGGATCAAGATCATATAGAATATCTTCCATGTCGGGATAGTAGAAATTCGGATCGTACGCACCCTCCGTGTACCAGTCAAGAACGTCGCCGGTGACGGCCACCTGATTATACGAGGATTCCTCGAAATAATCGGCCACCGAACCACCCGGATAGACGCCATGAGAGAAGAAAATGCTGTCGAAAGTCGCCTGAGAATACGTCCCGGGGCGATCGGTCCAGTCCAGAAGAATAACCAATATCCTTAATGTATCACCGGAGAAGCGGTAAGCAGCCATCTCTTTAAGCTCATCGGCGGTGAGTTTGGTCGCGGGTTCCTCACCGAAACAACGCTTCAGATCCGCCTGCGGGACATCATAGATAACGCATTTGCCGATATCTCCCGCCAATGACGGCAAAGCCCCTGCCAGTAACAATAAAACCAGTACACATAGCCTGCATTTCATGGTCGATTCCCTCCAATAGAATTGATTGTGTTACAAGCAACTTAACGGCGTTCCCTCTCCATACAGAAAATCGATTAACGCAAGAATATCCAGCAAATTAATAGCCCCATCGGCATTTACGTCGGCGGCATTGGTGTTCTCGGGTGCCGGTCCCTGCGGAGTGCCGTATAAATATGCGATGACAAACAGAATGTCCAGTAAATTGACCGCATCATCATTGTTGGCGTCACCGCACATATATTCACAGATATCACCCACGCCGTTTTCATTGAGATCTTCCTGCCCGGGATTATACACGGTCGGGCAGTTGTCACAGACATCGCCGACGCCGTCTGCATCGGCATCAGTCTGCTCGATATTGGCCGTATCGGGGCAATTATCACAGGCATCACCGTATGTGTCATTGTCGGTATCGAGCTGATCGGGGTTTTCCACTCCCGGGCAATTGTCACACAAATCGCCGACACCATCGCCGTCGGCATCATTCGGATCATAACAGGGAGCCTCGATCTTGTACATGGACCGACCGTGCGTTCCCGCCACCAGCATCCGGGTCGGTTCATGAAACGCCAAATCGTGGACAACCATGTTTGGATTGGAATTGCCGAGGACGTCCCAGGTTCCGCCGAGGTCGTTAGTGTAAAACACACCGACATCGGTTCCGAGATACAAGGTTGACGGAAACAGCGGATCGACAATGATATCATTGGCGGGGGCATCGGGAAGCGTGCCTCCGATCGAAGTCCAGCTTGCGCCATAATTGTCGGTACGGTAGACATGCGTCGCAACGTCGCTTTGGGTGTATCCCGACAATGTCACATAGGCGACTGCAGCATCCGTCGGATCAGCCGCAACCCGGGTTACCCACCGATTCGGCAGGCCGGCCTTGATATTGGTCCACGGTGCACCGCCGGTTTGGGTCACCCAGACATTGCCGTCATCGGTTCCGACATAGATGACGTCGGTATCGGTGCGCGCGATATCGATCGTGGTAATCGTACCGTAGGTCAGTGTTCCGGTCCCGGGGCCGTCAGTCAAATCGCCACTGATAGGCGTCCAGGATATTGCGCCGTTGGTTGTCCGGTAAAGAATATTGGAACCGTAGTACAAAATCTCCGGGTTGATCGGATCCATGGCAATCGGGGTACACCAATTATGCCGCTCGTTGTCGTAATCAATGCCGTACAACGCCCACATCCAGCCGTCATCGTATTTATACAGATGGCCCCACTGATACTCGACATAGAATATATCCGAATTGGTGTAATCCACCAGACAGTAAAATCCATCACCGCCCAGAACCCGCTCCCAGTTGTTGGGATCGCCGTTAACCGTACGCATCGAGCCATTATCCTGAGTGCCGCCGTACAGGCGTTGCGGATTGAGATAGTCGATGGTGATCGCATAAAACTGCGTGTTGGGCATGGCATGGAAAACGGTCCAGTCATTACCCATGTTCGTTGTGTAATTCAAACCGCCGTCGCATCCGCCATAGATTCTGCTCGGATTACCGGGCATGATGAACATGGCATGATGATCGACATGGGTATCGCCGGTAACATCGGTCCATCCCCAGCCGCCGTCGACAGTTCGGTACAACTCAACACCCAGCACGAAACAGGTATCGGGAGAACCGGGCACAACCCTGATCTGCCCGAAATACCAGCCGAATCCGCCAAGCAGGTTGCCCAGGGCACCATCCTGCACCCGGTACCAGTTCAGTCCAAGATTATCACTGCGGTATACCCCGACCAGATTGCCGGGATGGTCGCATAACATCGCCCAGACCGTCTGTGACTCCGGATCGACCGAGACACCGATCCGCCCAAGGGTAGCGGAGGTGTCGGGAAGATTGTAGGGGAATTGATTGAGTAAAACCCAGGTTTCGCCGAAATCATCGGAACGATACAGACCGCTGGTGATTCCGCCCACCCGCCGATTATTCGGCGCCCGCCAGCGTTCCCACATGGCCGCAAAAATCACTCCGGCGGTGGGATGGAACGCAACATCGACACAGGCGGTGGAATCGGTAATGAACAGCTTCTGTTCCCAGGTCGAACCGCCATCGGTGGAGATGTACAAACCACGTTCGGAATTGGTGCCGAACAATGTGCCGCAGGCCGCGACAAATACCGTTTCGGGGCGAAGCGGGTCGATCACAATCCGACCGATATGGGCACTGTTGGGAAGCCCAATCAGATTCCAGGTCGCGCCGGCATCGGTGGTCTTGTATATCCCGGTGCCAACATAGGAATCACCGGCGCTGTTGGCCTCGCCGGTTCCGACATACAGGATATTCGGATTTTCCGGATGAATCGCAATCGCACCGATTGACGGAGTCAGGACCGTGTCAAAGATCGGTATCCAGCTACTTCCAAAATCAGTCGATTTGAACACACCGCCGGCGGCATTGGCCGCATAGATGATATGCGGAGCACTCGGATGAACCGCCAGGTCGGTAATCCGACCGGGAATATTGGTCGGCCCGGCCTCTTCCCAGGTCGGGGCGTCTTTGGCGTTCTTCGCCGCCGCGCGCATCACCTGGGCCTCGGCATACGCCTTCATGGGTTGGCCGTCAGGGATTTTGTTTACCGGATAGGCGCGCTGGCGATAAAAATAGTCGCTGGGACGCATTTTGCTGTTCTGAATCTCCCCGGTCTTTTTAAGTTTCGAATAGATTGTGTCGGCAAACTGTTTTTGCGCGGCAACCGGTTCGGTATCCTTTGGAATCCACATCATCGCCAATGCGATAAGCAATATGGCAAAAACGGAATACGCCACCCCCGTGATTTTAGGCGATTTCATAATTCTCCCCTGGTTGGAGTTTTACGGTAATACGGCATGTACCCTGATCTGACAAGGTGTTTACGATTCTGGTTTTTCTGCAGTATCTTCATTATATAATATACGGCTAACTTCAAATGCGTCAATGAATTTCTGCCCCCCTAAATCCATCCGCAAATACCCTTCTCAGTATCGGCAGATGGAAATCATATCCCAAGCTTGTAAGTCCAGATACGCCATCTGAAAAGGGAATTTCTAATTCTTGTTGGTTTTTGATTGCTTCAGTCCGATAGTTTAATATATATGGATTATCGACTATTCAATGCGAGTTGAAACAAAGAGGGTGTCATGAGTCTTTTTACCAGGTTTTTCAAACCGCAGGAAAGCGTCATTTTTCCCTGCAGGAAAATCGGCAAATGTCCATTCGAATACGATCAGAATTCGGACCGCGATATTGAGGGCATGCCGATTATAAACAACGACAACAGAAGCTGTCCGGTTTATGGTCATATTTGTCCCCGGTTCATGGAGGATTTCGGTCTGACTGTGGAGGATCTGAGAATTCGGGCCATAATCCATTGCGGAGAACATATCGACGACGCAATCGCGCAGGGAGAAGTCAGCCTCGACGATCCGGCGGTTCAGGCTTTGAAAATGAAATATGATCAGACGATCAGGCAGTACCCCCGTGACAGGTATTTGAAATACTATTAGGCGACAGCTGAAACCAGCTATCTTTAGAAGTCAGACCCATTCAGACAATTCATCATTTGAAACCAGGCGGCGAACGCGTCGCAGGACTCTGGTAAATCGACGGCCGGTTTGATGGGAGCATTTTCAATCGTAAAACCGGCGAAAACGTCAACACGTGAATTCACCATTCACGTACCATGCCGGGTATTGCATCATCGGGAGGGATACATGTTTGAGTGAAAATCATAACGGCACGGATATCAGGACCATGACGCCGCCGGTTGTGTAGCGCCTTTTGTATCAGGTATCCGGTATGTGCGAACCAACAAACAGATCCAAAACCACAGCATGCCGTATGGTTTTCCGTAATTCACAGAATTTTTATTTTAGACAAAAGCACGCGAACACGGGTCTAAGAGTGAAAAAGGATTGATATTAAACGAGTTTCATGTATATAATACCTGGACTTTTTGCGGTGGAGGCCTATGCGTAAAAATACATATATCCTGCTTCTCTGTTGTGCCTTGGCGCTGGCAATGTTCGGAGTATGCAGTAATCCGACTGAACCCGAGGAGCAAACCGGGACCGGCGACGACGATATCACCGAAGGCGATCACGCCGAGACCCATGACGATCCGGCCGATTATGTCTGGAATGAGTCCGACGTGGTCTCGATCACACTGATCGGCAATAACATTTCATCGGCGTCGGACAGCGTAACAATCGACGGGAGCACGGCCACGATCACGTCCTCTGGAACCTACCGCATCAGCGGCTCCCTGAATAACGGGCAGATTATTGTCGATACCGAAGATGATGAAATCGTCCGGTTGATCCTCAATAACGCCCATATTTCCTGTTCCGACAATTCCCCTTTGTATATCGCGAGTGCGGAAAAAACAGTAATTGTCCTTACCGACGGCACGGACAACTATCTTGAAGACGGATTATCTTATGTGTATGACGATCCGGATGAGGATGAACCGAATGCGGCGCTGTTCAGCAAAGACGACCTTACCATCTACGGCCCCGGCGCTTTGACGATAGACGGCAAATACAATGACGGCATTTCTTCCAAGGACGGTCTGATCATCACCAGCGGGACAATTACAGTCAGTGCCGCCGATGACGGTATCCGGGGAAAAGACTATCTTGTCATAACAAACGGCATCCTCACCATCAACGCGGACGGTGACGGGTTGAAGTCGGACAACGACGATGATTCCACGATGGGGTATATCACCCTCGAAAACGGGGCGCTGACTGTCAATGCCGATGGCGATGCCATTACCGCCGAAACCGATGTGGTCATTACCGATGGCGCATTCACGTTATTCTGCGGCGACGGAAGCACCGTCCCCGGTGATGACGAAACATCGACCAAAGGCATTAAAGCCGGTGCCAATATCCGTATCGACGGCGGCGCGTTCAGTATCAATTCCTCCGATGATGCCATCCATTCCAACGGCGAATTACTGATTGCCGGCGGAACCTTTCAAATCGCAACCGCCGACGATGCTATCCACGCCGATTCCAACCTGGTCATTAACAACGGCGTCTTCAATATCACAAAATCATATGAAGGCATCGAGAGTTCCTACTCTGATGTGACGATCAACGATGGTGACATTCATATTATCGCCAGCGATGACGGGATCAACGCGGCCGGAGGCGGAGAATCGTTACCGCCACATGGCGGATTGACCACCGCAAGTACCAGCCACCTGTATATCAACGGTGGCTATATCGCCATCACGGCCGCCGGCGACGGGATCGACATCAACGGCTCGATTACCATGACCGCCGGAACCGTGATTGTCCACGGGCCGACGATAAATAACAACAGCGCGATCGACTATGACGTCAGTTTCAAACTGACCGGCGGCCTTCTGGTCGCGGCGGGAAGCGCCGGCATGGATCAGGGGCCGGGATCATCATCCACACAATACTCGGTCCTGATGCGATTCCGATCGGTGCAGGCGGCAGGACGCCTGGTGCATATCGAGACTTCGTCAGGCGAGGAGATCCTCACGTTCGCACCGTCCAAAGTGTTTAATTCCCTCGCGTTCTCATCGCCGCTACTGCAATTCGGCGTAACGTATTATGTGTTTATAAACGGCAGTTCGACCGGGACGGTAACCGATGGATTGTACCAGGGCGGAACATATGCTCCCGGTTCGGAGTACTCCAGCTTCAGCCTGTCAAGCATCAGTCAACTGATTAATCTATAAACAGAACCAGTTCACGATGTCAGATACAAAAAGCCCCGCAAAGCGGGGCTTTTTACATGTATTGTCGTAATGTCCTTTGCAGTGCAATTCGTGCTTCATTCAGCCGGGACGTCTTCCTTGTTTCCCCGGCGATGCAGAAATTTCCAGAAGCAGGTAAAGCCGATCAGGTAGCCGATGGCGAGAATATAGATAATCCCCTTGGTTTGAAGCATGAACTCCTGGAGCGTGTGAATACTTTCTGTCATAATGCTATCTCCCGCCTAATGGGCTTCCTTGTAATCCGGATGTTCATAAAAGATCGGCATATGTGTCACAATAAACTTGAACACGACCACCCCGATGGTTACGACAAAAACGGAAATACCGATTTCCATCCAATGCGGCGAATACCGCTGGTCGGCCGGCAGTTGCCAGTTGAACGTGAATAGGGTGATATTCAGCCGGTTGAGAACGATCCCCAGCACCGTCCAGAGCGCGGTCCAGCGAATCAGTTTGACATTGCGATCGCGCACCCCGATAGCATACGCGAAACAAGGGAGCAGGATAAAGCCAATCATTTCCACCAAGAACCACAAACCGTACGGTGTGGACAGTAAATGCCAGTGATTGCCCAGCGCTACTCCGAATACCTTGATCGCGAAATACCCGGCCAGCACCAGCGAGGCCGCTTTGCCGAATCCCAGCACCACCCTGTTGCGGTTTTTCCTGTGATCTTCATCCATGATATCACTGAAATTGCGATACGACAGCGATCCCTCAAAGATCACCATGGAAAGCCCCGCCGCAATACTGGACACGAAGAAGAAGATCGGCAAGTACGGCGAGTACCAGAGCGGATGCAGTTTTGACGGTGCAATCAGATACATTGCGCCAAGCGATGACTGGTGCAGTGTCGAAAGTACCACACCGAGAATCGTCAATCCGATTGTCAGGCGAACCACAACCCGGCGGAGTTTTTTCGCCCCAAGCCATTCCAGCGCGGCCGGTGAGAACTCCAGAAAGAGGACGGTCAAATACAGCGCCACACAGGCGCCGACCTCGAACATGATCGAGGTCACCCCCTGGCTGACAAAAAACGGATACGGCAGACGCCAGGGACGTCCGACGTCGTACAACAGCGCGAACACCACCAGTGAGTAACCCAGAAACCCGGTTAAAATCGCGGGGCGCACCGCTGAGTGATACTCCTTTTTGCCGAACAGCTCAACTGCGGCGGCGGTCACATACCCGCCCGCGGCCAGCGCCACACCGGTCAGCAGGTCGAACCCGATCCAGAATCCCCAGGGATTGTTGTTATCGAGATTACTGACCGCACCGAGTCCGCCGGTAAAGCGAAGATAGGTCAGCGGCAGACCGATCAGGATAATAATCCCGGCAATGACATTGAACGGCGTCAGCAGTGGTCGCTTGATTGCGACAGGAGCAGTCGTGTTTTCAGTCGTCATCACTTGTCCTCCTTGCCGCGTTCTTTTTCAGCGTCGGCCAGGGCCTTGGTAACTGCCTTTTCGACCGCCGTCTCTTTTTCTTTCCTGGCTTTTTCCATCGCCGCCTTTAATTTCGCATCGGCATCAGCCTGCGTCTGATCGATGGCCTCTTTCACGGCGGAGGTTTTCTCGTCATGCGCCATGCGTTCCTTGCGCTTGCTGATGACATACAATCCGCCCAGCAAAACCGGCCACACCCCGATCACCATCGGCACCAGTGACAGGGCGCCGGAAGTCAGTTCCGGAGCGGGAGTCACACCGAGATCGGTGCGCATGTCCAGCTTCTCGAACGGCGCACCGGTGATGTACATCCAGCTGGTGCCGCCCATTTCATGTTCGCCGTAAATATGATCGATATAACGATTGGGATACTTGCGAATGCGTTCCCGCGCGATCGTGATCAAATCCTCGCGCTTGCCGAAGGTCAGCGCCTCCATCGGGCAGGCCTCGACACATCCCGGCAGTTTGCCTTCTTTCAGACGCGGTTCGCACAGCGTGCATTTCATCACGCGCGGCGTCAGGGCTTCGTCGTACTCGTAGGTCGGGACATCAAACGGACAGGCGATAATGCAATACCGGCAGCCGACACACACCGAGGCGTCGTACGACACCGCCCCCTCCGGGGTTTTCGTGAACGCACCGACAAAACAGGCCGAGGCGCAGGCTGGTTCGAGACAGTGATTGCACTGAAATTTGCGAAATACCGGTCCTTTGGCGTATTCGCCGACGTCGTACTTGTTCACGACGGTATAAGATTTGGCGTCGGTGCGACGTTTTGTCTCCAGCACCGATGTATCGTCGAACGGCTTATCCGGCGCGGGCAGATCGTTCACCTCGTTGCAGGCTTTTTCACAGGAACGGCACCCGATACACAGCGTGGTATCGTGCAATACGCCGTAGCTGTCGGGATACCCCTTGAAATGTTCATGCGCCGAGGCGGATTTCACCACGGTCGAACCGGCGCCGGCGGCGACCATCCACTGGAGAAACTTTCTACGCGATGTACTCATCTATTACAACTCCTTCACCGATTCGGGCCGGATCTCATGAACCCGTTGCCGGTTTTTCAGCGTGACATCCGACACAATCTGAAGGTTTGGTTATTTCCATTTGCTGATGGCATCCCAGGCACTGCCGGTGATAGGCACCGAACAATCCCGGTTTGAACAGGTCGGTTTCGTTAAACGGTTCACCATGGCAGTTCTCGCACAACGGCGGCTTCTGACCGACCGGGCTGTGATGGTGACACCCCTGGCAGACCACGTCCTCGTGGCCGTGGAAATGAATCGCCACGTCGCTTTCGGAGATATGCTTCATCAGGGCGTCGATAATCTCGCGATGCGGCATCACCGCCGCCTGGTATTTTTCGGACAGCACGTCGATATACACCGTGTCCGGAATATCACCGCGATCATATGACAGCCGTGTTTTCGATATCGCCGGCTTGAACTCATCGAGCGAACGATACCGCGACCGCATCGCCTCCACCCGGATCGGCTCCGGCCCGGCATGACAAATCGTGCAGGCATGTTCCGACAGGCGCCCCTGTTCCATCAGGCCGTGACACCCGGCGCACTGGATCGTGAATTTTTCGTGGTCATGGCATCCGACACAACTATGATCGGACGACATCCCGTGCATGGCCTGTTGCAGGGTTACGCCGCCGCTTTGCTCGGTCCCCGCCAGAGTATGACAGTCATTGCATTTTTTCAGCGTCTGGTGATGACACACCCGGCAATTGTCCATCACGCGTTCGTGCTCGGCGTGCGGGAATGGCACCGTTGGCAGTTTACTCAGGGTCAGTTCGTCCACCGGCGCGGAGAGCAAAACGAAAACCGGCTGATTGCGATCGAGCCGAGGCGGATCTTTCACAACTTCGATATGCGCCTGCCGTGCGGCATCATGACAACCGGAGCAGGATTCCGGACCGGTAGCACGGGTGGCGTCTACCGTGATCGTTTTGCGGTGACAGCCGATACAGGAACGGTGCACCACCAGCCGCAGCGACGGTTGATTGTCTTTTGATTCCGCGGTATGACAGTCCCGACAGGAGCTTTCAGCGCCTTTTACATAAAACAGACTGTCGGCCGCTTCATCGTACTGATGATGGCACAATTCGCATTTATTGTCGGTTGCTTTCAGGTGACGGTAGTGCAGGGATTTGTCCATCCCGAACGGCATGCGGGTCGAAAGATACATCGGCTCCCTGCGATGGCAATCGCCGCACGTGATCGGCCCCGATGGACGTTTGGCGTCGGCGGTTTCCTGATGGCAGGCGATGCATTTGTCATGGTACAGATCCATCACTGTTTTTTCATCGATGTTCTCGGTCCGCATAAACATATCATACAGCGTGCCGTCTTCCCGGTTTTGATGACAGAGACCGCAATCCTTTCCCTGATCCCGAACCGCCTGCGTATGCAGATCATGCGGGAATGTCACTGCCGGGCGCTCGAGCGGGCCGAAGACGGTCATTCCGTCGATAGTGACGAGATCGGGCCGGGGCATCTGCTCCACTGCTTCAGTCTGCCCGCATCCTGTCATAAGCACGACGGACAATCCCATCAGACCGATAATGCCGAGTATTATATTTGTCTTTTGCCGTTTCATCATGCTCACCATGGCCCTCATCGTTGCCGGTTTACGGTTTAAGCTCATCGGGGACATCCATGACCTCGACCATTATTTCGCTGATAAACTTGACATGCATCCCGAGTTTATAAAATCCAATAACATCTTCAATGCCGCTGTGGCAGTTGTGACAGGGCGTAATGACGATATGCGCCCCGGTCGCCTTGAACTGCTCGGCCTTGACCCGGTTCGATACCATGCGCGACCGTTTCCAGGGCGGCCCGCAGTTGATCGTCCCGCCGCCGGCCATGCAGCAGTAGTTGTGTTCGAAACGCGGATTGACGTCGATAAAATTCTCGCACAACTCGTTGACCACATAGCGCAGTTTGGGGCCCAGTCCGCGTCCGCGGACGGTATTACACGGATCCTGCACCGTCACCGGTTCTTTGAATTTTTCTTTGACTTTAATACGGCCGCTCTTGAGAATGTCATAATAAAACTCGATTGCGTGCACCATCGGAATCGGCGGAAATTTCCAGCCCAGCCAGCGGGGACCGTCGTACACCGCCCCGCGAAACGCGTGACCGCACTCGCCCATGACGATTTTCTTGGCCTTGAGCCGCGCCGCGGTTTCCCAGTGCAGACGCTCCACCCGTCCCATCACCTCGAAATCACCCGAGTACATCGCCATGTTGCTGTTATCCCAGCCATCGGTGGCGGGCATGGTCCAGTCGATCCCGGCGACTTTCATGATCTGCGCCATGTTGCCGAGCAACTGCGCCAGAATTTTAGGTTCCGGTGCGATAACCGAGTACATCACCTCGGCGCCCTCTTTTTCCAGCGGAATGCGGGCGTCTTTCACCTCGGACATCGCCTCTTCTTCCTGCCATTGAAGCGTATCGATCCACTCGTCCTGATGCACCCACATCTGGTTGGACGTGACCGCATGGCTGTTGGTGGTATCCTGCAGGTACTGCGGGACAACACCCAGTAGAGAGCAGATGCGCCGCACGATCATAAGCAGGTAGGCGATATCGATTCCGAACGGGCAGTACATACTGCACCGGCGGCAAACGGCGCATTCGGTGAACGCGACGCGGGACATCATTTTGACGAATTCCCCGTCGACTTTCCCCTTGCGCTTGATCAATTCCCAGAGCGTGTTTTTCACTTTGCCAACCGGGGAGTAATCGGGATCGCAGTCGCGCGAGAGATAGGTATGGCAGGCCTCGGCGCATAATCCGCAGTGGACGCAGGTGTCGATATACACCTTGAGCCGTGCCGCGTTTTCCTTCGTCAGCACGTGCTGAACCACGCGTTCGATATGCTCGGGAGTCAGCTTCTTTATGGTTTCATCCAGTCCGGGATCAATCACCCGGCTCTCAGGAGTATCCTTCATGCGTACCCTTCCTCCAACAGTGCCCGGTCGCGCAAATGCTACCAGTCACGGGCGTTGCGAACATACCCGAACTCGCACCCCATATAGGCGCGGGTCAGCGGGAAAAACAACATGTGGGCGATTTTCGTAAACGGCACCGACGCCAGCCAGATGGCCCCGGTCCACATGTGTATCGTTATAATCGTTCTATAGTCAAACACTTGATAATATGCCAGCAGTCCGGTGACAAACGGCGCGATCACGATCAACACCACCACGAAATCCCCGAACGACGTCACCATGCGTACCGTGGGATCGGACAGACGTCGCAAGACAAACACCACGCCGCCGGCGACGACGATAAACGTCATCAGGGTCGAAAGCGTATCCGGCAGATGCCACCAGCTGACTCCCCAGGACTCCTGCCACAGGGCGATATGGCCGAGTGTGAAAATCGGGGTCAGCAACAGGCAGGCGTGAAACAGAAACGACATGATCGTGAAAAACGGGCGAAGCCGCATATTGCGACTGCCGAACGGTATCAGCCAGTGTGCGATCGAACGCAGACCATATTTGGTGCGCATGTACGGCAGGATCACCTTGTCTTTTTTGGCCAGCATGATGGTGCTGATAATACGGTAGACACTTCCGCCGAAAAAGATCGCAAATGCGATCCAGACCAGCGGGCCACGGGCAAAATCATACATGGGCTTCCCTCGCACTCCTTGAGATCAGACGGCGGCGCATTATCCGAGCACGTCGCTTGCGGACACCACCTGCCGGCAATATTTATCGTTCTCTATATATTTAAGTAAAATCTTCGTACCATCGGCGCTGAAAATCGGATCCCAGAGCGCATCGTACTGCGGCCCGACCGGTTTACCGTCGGCCACGATCATGAACCTGCCGTTCCGTTCGGCTTTCGCGATAATGTGCTTGCCGCAGGGGCTGAATACCGGATCCCAGATCATGTCGAACTGCTCACCCCAGGGATTTCCATCCACCGCGATCGTCCAGCGATTGACTTCTTTCACGATGGCGGCGACCCGTTTGCCGTCGGGTGAGAAATGCGGCTCCAGCACCATATCCTCCCAGATTCTTTTCCAGGGGGCATTGTCCACCGCAATCGTCCAGCGACCGTACTCCGGCGATGCAATCACCGCGATCCGCGAACCGTCGGGACTGAATTTCACCTGCCAGAGTTGATTGTACTTACCATCCCAGATCGTCTTGCCGTTTTCGGCCAGACGCCAGAAGCCGTCTTTGCGCACCGGCGCGATTACCGAGCCGTTTTGCGGACGAAACAGCGGTTCCCAGACACAACCGAACCTGTCGTTCCAGTCGTTGCCGTCGACCGATATCGAGTATTCGCAGATATCGGTACGAATTTCCGCCGCAACTTTGGAACCGTCGGCGCTGAATATCGGCTTCCAAGTGTTGAGATATTTCTTGTCCCAGGCCTTGCCGTCGACCGCGATCGACCAGACTCCCTCGGAAAAAGCAAAAATATCGGCTTCGGCCAGCGGCGCAACCTGCACCGTGGCGGCGGCACGGGAGCCGTCGGGACTAAGGGCATAATCGCGAATGCCGTCGAATCCCTCTTCCCATACTTTGTCATCAATTGCAATCCCGTACTTAAAATCGCGCTTGATCATCATACCGATTGCGGAACCGCTAGCGCACGGACGCGGATCCCAGGCATATTCGAACCGTTCGTTCCACGGCACACCGTCGACCATCAACGTCCACTGATCGTCGATACGCACCAGCGCCGTCAGCCGGCCATCCGGCAAAAAGCGGAGATACCACAATAACTCGACCATTTCAGGCCAGGTGTCGCTGTTGATTGCGGCGGTAAAACTGTTTTCTTCGGTGACGACCGGGGCGGCGATTTTCTCGCCGTCGGGGCTGACAACAAATTCATGGACGCCTTTGAATTTGTCACGTAATTGCTTGAGGTCAGCGACAGTCTTTTTCTCGACTGCCCAATCCCAGTTGCTCGCGTCGGGCATCGTCTGCTCCTTGTGGCGAGTTTGTGAACAATATAACAATCTAAAACTACTAAGTTATACGCATATACGGACTTGTCAAGAAGAATATTTCAAAAGAAGCGACAAATTTTCACATCTAAACATTAGTATTTCAATCAGAATAGTATGAATTGATGCAATAATGTGTCCGGCAAAGAGATAAATCCGGATAACACCGATTCTGATTTGGTCAAAACCGGCCGGGAAATTTCACCATGACTCATCCGAATCCTTCAAATCGAACATGAATTGCCTAAAACGCCGCAATTTTGCTGACCCGCCGCATGACCGCCACAATTATATTGTCAGCCCATATTTGCGCTTGTATTATTTGACATGCAACTGCCGATTCTCAAAGGACAGCAAATTACGGTTCGGCGCCTGAAACGTTCAGATTGCGAATCGCTTTACAAACACCTTAAAGACCAGAAAGTTTTGCGGTTTCTGGTTTCAGTGCCGAATCCGTACCGGCGTAAATATTCCCGGCCCTGGGTGAACTGGACCCATCGGGCCGCTCGCGCCGATACGGATTATCATTTTGGCATCGAACACAACCTCGAGCACGAAATCATCGGCGGAATAAGCCTCAGCACAATCAACCATGTACATCACAAGGCCGAATTGGGATACTGGCTGGCGCATCGTCACTGGCGCAAAGGGTACATGTACGAAGCGGTGGGATTGGTTTGTGATTTCGGATTCAATCAGTTACAGCTTCACAGAATTTATGCGCACGTAATGAATATCAACCGCGCCTCGGCCGCCCTTTTGGAAAAGCACGGTTTCATACGCGAGGGAATCCTCCGCAAATCCATCCGTCACAACAACCGCTGGCATGATATGTACGTATTTGCGAAACTGAGGGGGGAATGACAATCGAATGTCGAAGCCCTGTTGGGAGTATCGATTGACTGCTTAAAGATTTCAGGCCAATAGGTCTTAACCTTCGTAATAGATCGGGATTTTTCCCGTACTCAGGATATTCGGAACGGCGTTCAACTTTGAGCTGAGAGAGTCGAGATTAATGGTTTCACCAAATGTTATTTTAAAATGTATTGACAGATCTTTGCGAATCCGCGTTTCCTTCCTGACAGGATCCCAGCCCAACGTATCCGAGGGATCAAACCAAGGCATCCTCCGGACAAGTGAACGACAGTTTATATCATGCAGGATATCCAGAAGTCCGATCGAGTTTGTTTCATAATCCGCCGTCAGGATCGAATCTTCAAGCGCGATGGTACGTTTTCTATAAATGACACTGTCAACTTTTAAACTCTCAAGACACCTCCACGAAGGCAGGGAGTCTTTACACTGCGTGCACTCAGCGGTATCAAAAACCAATCCGATGGCACCATTCTGAAACGAAATGATGTCATGGCCCGCCTTAAAGCCAATGACACCCTTATAATGAGTCTCACGCTGAGCGCCTGCGACCAAAGGAATCAATACCATAAATAGTACTGACAGCAATCCGATCGGCAGTCTATTTCCAATAGAACAATGAATACATATCATTAATCTATTATACATAATAAGAAGCCTATTGATCCTGTCAATAGACTTAAATCGATGTATCATCCCGGCCGGCGATATGCTGTTCCAGCCAGCCGAGTTTGACTATCTCCCGGCGATACGGCGGCGGGACATATGGCTTGATATCCAGCACCGGCGTCCCGTCGACCATCTCGGTATTTTCGATCTGCAAAATATTCCCGACGATTTTCACCAGTTTCACGATCGACATTCCCAGCGGGTTGGGGCGACGCGGTGAACGGGTCGCGAACACACCGCGACGAGTGTTGCCGAGAAACGGCGTGGCCATCAGATCGTACCCCTCCGACAGATGGAAATGCACCAGCAGAATGATATGCGAAAATCCATCCAGGTCGGTCAAACCCTGAGTGTACTGAGGATAAATCTCGACGGTCGCGGTGACACCCTCGGCCATGTGTTCTGAACGCGGGGCGTTTTTGAGATCGGTGACGGTGTTATGAATCACCCCGATCGGTTTGAACGTAATCGGTTGCATATTGCACCATAATTTTTATTTGGTGGTTGAATCGAACAATATCTCGCCGTTCTGATCGATCACTTCGACCGCGACATCGATGCCCTTGCGCACGCTGGCGGTCACCACGCAGAAATCCTCGAATAACTCGATACATTTTTGCATCCGGTTGGGGCCTTCGGACGCATCGAGATCGATATTGATCGTGACTTTGCTTCCGCCGATACGCATCCGTTTCTGCTCGTTGCGGGTCATCGTGGTGGTAACGGTGGTTTTCACGCCGCGCACATCGATCCGCGCTTTTTGCAGGCAGAACAGCAAACTGGCACTGAGACAGTTGCCGATTGCGGCGGAAAGCACTTTTGAGGCGCTGGGGCCTTTATCCTCGCCGAGTGGTTCCGGTTCGTCCATCAGCAGTTCGACTCCCTCGTCGAACGTGACTTTGAACTGATAATTGTCGATTTGCTCCATCTGCACGGTGAGTTGTTTTTCGTCCATCGTATCCCCCGTAAATATACGACGCCGGACAAGAACATCCGGCGTCATCCAAACGATAATTTACACAACCAGTGTTTTCATGAATTCGGCGGTCGACATTGTCTCGCACGCGAAGGTCTTCTCTTTGATCTCTTTCTGCCGTTCATCGGTCAACAGCCCCATCGAAAGCCCGTTGAATTTCGCTTCAAGATCATCCATGGTCATCGGTTCGCGCGGATCCCCCTTGGGATAGTCGAGATATTCGGAGAATTCTTTGCCGTCGGTGGTTTTGATTACCACTTTCGACGGTTGCTTGGCCGGAAACATTTTCTCGAATTCCTGAGACGCTTCGCCCTTGATCTTGTCGATCACGTCCCAGATCCGTTTGTCGGCGAGTTTCTCCTCGGAGAACGACTGCGTCGTAATCTGATGATCGACCAACACACAGGCAATGCAGTACGGCAAACTGTGGTCGGCGGTCTCGCGCGATTCGGGACGATACTTGTGGGGATCGAATAAAATATCACAGGCGCGGGCGATCGTGGTAATGGTCACTTCCGCGATTTGAGTATGCGCGATATTGTTTCCCCGCACCAGATTCAGAGTTGCCGACAAATGCGTATGCGTCAGCGCTTCGGTCGGGAACGCTTTCATGCCGCATTGCAGAATACGATAGCTTTCGCCCAGACCGCCGGTCATTTTGCTGACATCCCAGTCCGGCCCGAACACATCCATCAATCCCTCTTTCCCCTCAAACACCGCTTCGGTTCCGGAGTATCCCTTCTGCGCCATCAACGCCGCGAACACCCCGGATTGCACCGCCATCGGATCGACCGTGTTTTTCATCATGGTCAGCTGACCGGCGGTGGGACAGCCGATCGTATGATTATGCGAACCGTTGATACCGATCGCATGCACCATCTGGTCGACCGTCAGACCAAGCAGTTTGCCCGCGACAATCGGCGAGACGAACTGGGTCAGGGTGGCATGATGCCATTTCCGCTCGCGAACGCCGGGAACCGCGAACTCGCAAATTCTCTGCTCGAATTCATAGGCGAGAACGATTGCGACAATCACGTCTTTCATCGATGCGCCGACCATCTCGCCCACGCACAGTGCGGCGGGAATCAGATCGGAAGGGTGCGACGGGTCTTCTTTCCAGTAAATATCGTTGAAATCGAGCGCGCGGATCATCAGCGAATTGACCAGCGTGGCGTTAACCGCCGGGATCCTGTCGCCAAAACCGATCAGCGTCGCCTCTTCCTTGCCGCCCATGCCGAGATAGATGTCCCGCAAAATATTAACGTCTTTGGTATGATATCCGCCGTACGCACATCCGATTGAATCGTACAAATACCGTTTGGCTTCGTGGACGACGTCACCGGGAAGGTCGTCGTACTTGAGATGTACCGCAAACTCAGCGATCTGCCGTGAGATTGTCTTGTCCATTGTCGTGTTCTTCCTTATGTGTATTATTCGTTTGTTCTATATCACATGCCAAAAAGACCCGGTAATGGCGGTTAAACGCCATTGCGATATTAATCAGCGCCATCACCGCGCCACAGACAATAAAGATCAGCGCGACATTATTGTCAAGCATCTCCATCACGACTCCGGCCAGCCCCATTCCCAACGGCATCAGCCCGCCGATAATTGTTCCCAGCAGACCGAATACCCGTCCCCGGATTTCACTTGGCGTGGTCAACTGCAATACGGTTATAATACTAATGTTTACAACCCCGGAAAGCATCCCCATTGTCAGAGTCAAGGCCAGCGACAACACGGGTGAATTGGATAATCCCAGTGCACCGAATTGCACGCCCATGATACTCAAAAAGACAATCAACATCCGGCTTCGTACCCGCCCGGAGATTTTCAGCGACCCCGCGACCGCATAACCGATTAGCGAGCCGGCCCCCATCGCCGCCAGTAAATACCCGAACCAGTCGGGTGTGACACCGAGATGATCCTCGATATAAAAGGGAAACAACACCGCAATCGGCGAAACCAGAAAATTCAGAAATGTCGCGGTAAAAAACACCGCCCGCATGCCCCGATTGTGCCAGACATACCGGAAACCGACTTTGGTGTCATCGATAAAGTCCCGCATAATGGCTTTCCAGCCGGTACTGCGTTCCGGAATTGTCTGTGGAATTTCAATGAAATATTCGCTGAATGCCGAGAACAGATACGTTATGCCGTTGACCAGAAATAACAGCGGAGCGCCGAAAACACGAAACAGCACACCACCGAACCCCTGTCCCACGAATGATGACACTTGCACCGAGGATTGATTGAGCGAATTGGCCGCGGCGATTTTTTCGCGCGGGACCAGATCGGGGATTGCCGCCGAGATTGCCGGACGGAAAAATCCGCCGACAATACCGATAATAATCGACACCGCAAACAGCCAGGGAATGGCAATAGCCTCATTATCGGGATCATACAACAACAATCCCGCCAGCGACAGCACCGCCACGCCGCAAATGATATCACTGAAAATGATGATTCGTCGCCGGGAATACCGGTCGGCGATCGTCCCGCCGATCGGTCCGAGGACGACTCCCGGAATCATCGACAGCATCATGAGAAGCCCCATCAGTCCCGCCGAGCTGGAAACATGTTTCAGCCAGAACATCATCGCGATGTAATGCACCTGGCTTCCCAGCTGGCTGACAAATTGCCCCTGCCAGAGCAGGAAGAAATTCTTATTAAACAGTTTGGTCGGTGTGGTCACCAATATTTACGGTATGCCCCTTTTGGAGCATACCGTCGCTTTATCAGTACATATATTATACGTTCTTTTTCACCCAGTTTTCCAGCCCCCCGGTCAGGATCAGCTCCTGCGCGGCGGTGCCCACCGGGCTGATCACGTAATCCCTGCCGCCGGCCGACAGCACGGATTTCCGAAAATCAAGTTTCGCGATGATCGTGGTCCGGATCGTGAGTTTGTCCGTTCCGAATTTCTCTTTCAAATCTTTGACCAGCTCCGGCGCATCGATCACCAGAAAGCCATTATTAAGCGCGTTGCGCTTATAGGTCTCAGAGAACGATCCCGCAATCACCAGTCGAAGTCCTCGATATTTCAGTGCGGTCGCGGCCTGTTCGCGCGAGGAACCCGTCCCGAAATTGAATCCGCCGACCAGGATATCGCCCTCCTTGACCATCCTCCCGAACGCCGGATCGTAGTTTTCCATCACGACTCCCGCCTGTTGTTCCGGCGTGAAATCGTCAATATACGTGTACTTCCCGGGGTAAATACCGTCGGTATTGAGATTGTCCTGATGACAGAAAATCAGTTCACCTTCGATGCTTCCGGGGAATCCGTCAAGAATGGTCACCTCGGGAGTCGCCGCGCTTTTCTTCGATGTCGCCTTTGTCTCACCGACCGGTTGGGCGGTTTCGAAATCGTACGGCATGTCGATTTTCCCGGCAATGGCCGAGGCCGCCACGACCGCCGGCGATGCCAGATACGCCTCGGCCGAACGCGATCCCATCCGTCCCTTGAAATTGCGATTGGTCGCGGAAATCCCAACCTCACCGTCATTGAGTGTCCCGGCACCGAGACCGATACACGGCCCGCATCCCGGAGGAAGCGCGATCGCACCGGAATCAAGCAGGGTTTGCCAGTCGCCGCGCTTTTCGCTTTCGGCCTGCACTTCGCTCGACGCCGCCGCGATATAAAACTCCACACCGGCGGCGACCTGTTTGCCTTTCACCACTTCCGCCGCCTGCGCCAGATCCTCCACCCGGCTGTTAACACACGATACCAGATACGCCTTGTGGATTTTGACATTCCTGGCGCGTATATCCGCCACCGAGGTCATGGTTTTGACATTGTTCGGCCCTGATACATGCGGCTGTACCGAATCCAGATCAAGCGACAACTCGCGGGCATACGAGGCGTCCTCGTCGGCGGTGATCGTCCTGCGTTGAAGTTGTTCGATACGTTCAAGATTCATACGCGGATGTTTGCCGTTGCCGTCGGCATCCGACGGCACTCCTGCCGCGCCGCGTTTGGCGACCGTTTCGGCGCGTTTACGCAACCAGTCGATCGTGCGCTGATCGATCGGGAACACTCCCGCCAGCGCGCCCCACTCGGTAGTCATGTTGGCGATCGTCAACCTCTGATCGATCGTCAGCGCCGCCAACCCGTCGCCGACAAATTCCACGGCATGGTTGAGCACTTCGTCATGGTTGAAAAAGCCGCACAACGTGACAATCACATCCTTGCCGGTGACTCCCGGGCGAAGTGTGCCCCTAAGTTCCACTTTCGCGACTGGCGGCACCTGCCACCACGTGCGCCCGGTGGCCCAGATCGCGGCGGCATCGGTGCGCACGATCGGTGTGCCCAGACACCCCAGTCCGCCGTACATATTGGAATGCGAATCCGACGCAACCACCATTGTGCCCGGCCAGGCGTAGCCTTCTTCGCACATAATCTGATGCCCGATCCCGCGTCCGGCGGGATAGAAATCGACCCCGAGTTCTTTGGCGAACGCCTCGATCCCGGCATATTTCCTGAGATTTTCCTCGCTTGTGTTCTGGATATCATGGTCGAGCGTGAACACCGGCTGACGCGGATTGTTGGGTTTGGTCGCGCCGATAGCGCGGAACTTTTTCATCACTGCACCGGTGTTGTCATGAGTCATGACATGCGCGGGTTTAATCGAAAGATAATCGCCGCTGTGGACGGTGTGTCCCGATTCCAGCCCGACGGCGAATTTCTGGGCGATTTTTTCTACTAAATTCTGTCCTGCCATTTGTCTACCTGTGTGTATAAAGAGCTGTTTTACACGAAATTTGCTGTTCCCAAGTATACATCAGCGAGGCAGGAAAAGCAAAGGGAGTGTCCCCGAAATTCTCTGTTTGACAAAGAATATAAACAATCCTTATTCTTTGGTAAGGATTATTTCCGGATTGGATAAACCAATGCACGCCCTGGAAAAAATCGAACAGACCGCCATGCGTCTGCTGGCGGATAATCCTGATCCCGTTGTGCGGTTTCGTACCCTGCGCGACCTGCTACAAAGAACGCCGGACGATCCGGAATTGCAAACGGCCGGGCGCGACCTTGCCAAAAGCGCCAACGTACGTCTACTGCTCGAGGAACAGGAAGCCGACGGAAGCTGGGGACGGTTCCACTCGCAGAATATCAAGATCAAACGCAATATCCCCACCACCGAACTCGGGGTCATGCGCGCGCTGGCGCTGGGGCTGGATCGACAGCAAAAGCCGTTGAAAAAGGCCGTGAAATATATTGTGTCCGTTCTCGACGGCGACCTTCCCTTCCCGGATCGCGCCGAAAACAATCCCCGCTGGCCGATCGGTTCGAAACTGTTCCCGGCCACGGTGCTGGCGCTGATCGATCCGTCGCATCGCGCG
>JAFGAL010000020.1 GCA_016933695.1 Candidatus Zixiibacteriota bacterium
ATTCCATGACTTACCCCATAATCAATGACATAGTATCGGCATCTTCGTGATGACTCAAAAAACGGCGCTTTATCAACAAGCCCCGGATGGTGGGCCACCCAGTCCCATGTCTATCAAGGCATCTTGCGGTGGCGGGGGGATTTTTGTATATTTGCGAACGGATCGCCATCCGTATTGGATTGTTGCCAAAGTGAATCGAACATAAACACACTGTATGGAGATATACGCATGTTCACAAAAATCGGTGTCGTGGGATTCGGCCAGATGGGTGGGGGAATCACCCAGGTGGCCGCGCAGTCGGGATTTCCGGTGACGACCATGGAGGTTTCCGACGAGCTGATCGCCAAGGGAATCGGGTTTATCACCAAACTGCTCGACCGTGCGATCGAAAAAGGCAAACTGGATCAGGCCGCCAAAGAAAAGACGCTCGGGAATATCACCGGGACGACCGATCTCAAGGATCTCGCCGAGTGCGATATCGTGATCGAGGCGGTGACCGAGGATATGGTTGCCAAGAAAGAGATTTTCTCGGAGCTGGAGCGAATCTGCAAACCGGAGACGATTTTCGCGTCGAATACGTCGTCGCTTCCCATCAGCGATCTCGCGGCCGCGACCAAACGTCCGGACAAGTTTCTGGGTCTGCACTTTTTCAACCCGGTGCCGGTGATGAAACTGGTGGAGGTGGTGCGGACGATTGACACATCGGATGCGGCGTTCGATGCGGCGTTCGAGTTCGCAAAGTCTTTAGGCAAGTCGCCGGTGAAGGCGAAAGACACGCCGGGGTTTATCGCCAATGTGCTGTTAGTGCCGTATCTGCTCGATGCGATCCGTCAATACGAACACGGTCTGGCCAGTCGCGAGGATATCGACGACGCCATGAAGCTCGGGTGCGGTCATCCGATGGGGCCGTTGACGCTGACCGATTTTATCGGACTCGACACGATTCTGTATATCGCGGATATCATGTTCGAGGAGTTCAAGGACAGCCATTATGCCGCGCCGCCGTTGTTGCGCCGGATGGTCAACGCCGGGTATCTCGGCAAGAAAAGCCGTCGCGGTTTTTACGATTACACTGCATAATTATCATACAAGGGAGAACGGGACATGGAATTTCAGAATATCGAAATCAAACGCGAGGATAAAGTCGCGATCGTGACGATCAACCGCGAGAAAGCGCTCAATGCACTCAATGCCGAGACGATCAGGGAACTGCAGACCTTTTTCGAGAATCACTGGGAGGATGATTCAATCGGGTGTGTGATTATCACCGGCGCGGGTAAGGCGTTTATCGCGGGCGCAGATATCACCGAGCTGGCTAAGCTTGATGTGAAAGGTGCGGTGCACACGTCGCGGATCGGGTTGTACCTGATGAAAACGATCGAAAATTTCCCCCGCCCGGTGATCGCGGCGGTGAACGGGTTCGCGCTCGGCGGCGGGTGCGAGCTGGCAATGGCCTGCGATATCCGTCTGGCGTCGGAGAAGGCGAAATTCGGTCAGCCGGAAGTGAATCTCGGACTCATTCCGGGGTACGGCGGGACGCAACGTCTGGCGCGGCTGGTCGGGCGCGGGAAGGCCAAACAGTTGGTGTTCACCGGCGATATGGTCAATGCGCAGGAGGCGTATCGGATCGGGTTGGTCGATGAAATGTATCCGCCCGAAGAGTTGATGGACAAGGCGCTTGAGATGGCGAAAAACATTGTCGCCAAGGCGCCGGTGGCAGTATCGGTCGCGAAAGAGTGTATCAATCGCGGGTTGGATATCAACCTGTCGGCGGGATGCGATTTCGAGAAGACCGCGTTCGGGACGATTTTCGGCACGGCCGACAGCAAGGAAGGTTTGAGCGCGTTTATCGAAAAGCGCAAGGCGGATTTTCAGGGGAAATAGTCGATTGGTAGTGGAAGATGTCGCGGGGTCACACGTTCGACGGGGTCGAGCGCAAGACCCCGCAAAACGATACAGCCGGCGGGTGAAAATGTCCGCCGGTTTTTTGTTGAGTTGTGATATTCCCACCGCAAGCAGCGGGGCACCCTGAGACTGCCGCGTTGTTCTCGATACATCTCGAACACCTCGCAATGACTTTTGCAACATACCTAAAGCGGCGGGGCACCATGTGTCATTCGTAACCACAACCCATATATAACGCATGCCGTTGCGTGTGATCGGTCGATCCTCTGATCGACCGGGTGCAAAGCACCTCTTGTGCGATTTACAGATGCTGACATGCGGCGGGTCTGAGGACCCGCCGATCACAAACGGAGGGGAGTTGTTATGGCATTCGGTTTCGATTACCCACGGCAAGCGGTAGGGCACCCTGGACATGTAATCCTCGTAATGACATTATAAACCCATGTGTCGAAACGCCCTCCCTCACGTTGTTTGGGAGGGGGATTTCGGCCTACGATGTAAATCTCTTTTGCATATGATCCTTAATTGTTTTACCTTTCGGAAAAATGTAAATAAGTGAGCAGGTGATGATAGCACGATTGTTTTTGTTTCTTTTCCTGGCCGTGACGGTATATGGGCAGGGAATGCATGATCAGGTTGCGGCGCTTGCGGAGTATTCCATCGACACCGCGCGGGAGATTGCGGTTAACGATTATGATCTCGAATTGACCTACGGCATGATTCATCTGGAAAAAGGGTTGTTGTATCTGACCGGGTATGTCGACAGCACCTCGCCAACGGCGGCGTATTTTCAGGGGGAGGGAGAGTTCGTGTTTTGGGCGGTCGATGAGATCGAGGCCCAGCAGATCAACCGGTTTTATCGTGCCGATTCGATTTCCGTCCGTTTCGACGAATGTTATTTCGCGTTTCCGGGCCGCTCCCCGGTGTTCGCGGAGATCCGTGACGACGGACAGGCGCTGACACCGTCGTATCGGGTCAAGACGATGTTCAACGGCATCCGGGACATTCCGGGCAGTAAGTTTAAATACAATTTGCCGCTGAATCTGTACGCGGCGATTGCCGAGGGGAAAGAGGATTTTCTCTGGATCGATGTTCGCAAGGAGCGGTATCAGCACACGGTGTATGTGTACGATCCCGATGCGATCGAGCAGGTGAACGTATATAAGTACACATCTAATTTCAAACGCCCGCAAGTGGTGTCGTCGGTGCGCGACACGACCGCGCTACGGCCGAGAGACTATGCGGGGCAGTATCATATCGAGTCGTACGCTATCGACGTCGATATCTCGACAACGGATAAATCATCGTTTGTCTGCACGATGCAGTTGGAAGCGCTTCAGGACAGCATGAAAGTGGCGCGGCTGGTGCTTCCCGAGGCGTTCGAGGTGGATTCGGTGCGCGGGGATATTGTCGCCGACAGTGTGCCGTTTGTCCGAAATAAAAACCGGACCGAATTGGGAATCGAACTTTCGCGGTATTTCATGCCGGGGGAGACGTGCACACTGACGGTGTATTACCGGGGGAATCTGTTCCGTCATTATGTCGATCTGGGGGTGGTGCAGGATTATCTGCTGGATTGGTACCCGACCTCGGGGCGCAGGCAGCTTTCGGATTATACGGTTCGGTACACGATCGATACGGGGTTTGATTTTTTGGCGGTGGGCAGACTCGTTTCGGATACGATTATCGAGGACCGCCAGGTGAGCGAGTATCGTTCGCTCCGGCCGCTGGCGTATGTCAGTTTCAACTATGGGGTGTTCAATATCGACACGATCGCCACCAAACCGACCCCGGTGATTTTATATTCACTCAAGAAAGATAAATCGCCGTTGTTCGGCAGAAGAGGAATCAATAACGTGATCGCCGACGTTACCGAGGCACTGGCGTTTTATTCGGAACATATCTCGGTGTGTCCGTTCGATACGGTCCGGGTGGATGCGATGGCGACCGGATTCGGTCAGGGATCGCCGGGAGTGATTCATCTGGCGGAGGCCACGTTTGATCATGCGGTGAAGGGGATTGACGACAAGTTCCGGGCGCACGAGGCGGCGCATCAATGGTGGGGACATCTGGTTGGGCCCTTTTCGTATCGGGATGTGTGGCTGTCGGAGGGATTGGCGGAATATTCGGCGGCCTGGTTTATCCGTGAGGGGAGAGACGATACGGATACGTTCCGGGAAATTCTTCGCGACTGGCAAAAAAAGATCATGCGGCGGGGCAAATTATACGAGCAGAAATCAATCGGTTTCCGGGCGGGGGCGATTGCGCTGGGGGCGAGGCTCGGCGGCGAAATGTCGCCGGGGGACCATGTCGCAATTAATTATTACAAAGCGGCCTATATGATGCACATGCTGAGGCTGGAACTGACTTATCTCGAGCGTGATCCCGGGGCGTTTCAAAACATGCTGAGAGATTTTTTGCATCAACATGCCAATAAACTGGCGACCACATCGGATTTTGTCGAAGTCGCGCGCGATTATCTCGGTGACGTTACCGACCGGTTTTTCGGGCAGTGGTTATACGACTGGCGGGTGCCGAAAATAAAAAGCACGTGGCAGAAACAAAATGACGGTAGTGCGGAGATAATCATCGACGTGCAGGAAGTCGGGCCGGAGTTCGAAACACCGTATCCGGTGCGGTTTATGTGCGAGGACGGGACGCGTGCCGAGAAATGGTTTTTAATCAAAGCCGGCGAGAACCGTCTGGTTTATTCCGCCGGGGTGGGGACACGAATCACCAGGGTTGAATTCAATCCCGAGTATGATATTCTGGAGCAATAAGCGAGTTTGTCTTCATGCTGAGCATGAAGTGTCAACTTGGTGTCGGGTTTCTCATGACGCTCTCGCGTCATTCGGAACCACGACCTACCGCTATTTTATCCTCGTGCGATTGCGCCGGGCGGGGGAAAGATTTATCTTGTGGGTGGGAACACGTAAATTACCAAAACGGTATTGAATGATATGGAATTGTTTTCGCTGTTTATCACATCGTTTATTGTCGGGTTTTCCGGGGCGATGATGCCGGGGCCGCTGTTAGCGGTGACCGTGGCGCAAACGCCGCTTAGGGGCGCGCGCACCGGTCCGATTCTGACCGGCGGCCATGCGGTCGCGGAGATCGCGGTGGTGGTGTTGTTGTCGGTCGGTCTGGCGACGGTGGTGAACAATACCACGGTCAGCAGTGTGATCGGGATTGTCGGCGGGTCGATGCTGGTTTTGATGGGGCTGGGGATGCTGTATGAACTGGTAAAGAATAAAATTACTCCTGGTGCGGCGGAGACAAAATCGAAAAAATCGGGACGGCTGGTGCTTGACGGGGTATTGACGTCGCTTTCGAATCCGTACTGGTTTGTCTGGTGGGCTACCACCGGATCGGCGTTTCTGGTGCGGTCGTTGAAACATGGCGCAGTCGGTCCGGCGGTGTTTTATGTCGGCCATATATTATCCGATCTGGTATGGTATACCTTTGTCAGTTTTCTGATCTGGAAAGGCCGCCGCCTGATCGTCGGCACGGGATATAAAATACTGATGGCGGTATGCGCGCTGTTTTTGTTGTATCTCGGTGTCGTGTTTATCCACGACGGGATCAGTGGCGCGATCTCGTAAAAAAATCGTATCGTAATGTATTGATATCTCTTGTCTTATAAAAAAGTTTCCGGGGCGATCGGGAAAGCACCGTTTTTTACTTTATTGCGCTTCGTAATTGTTGTACCATAGTTTTTGCCGCTAACGGAACTAACGGAATAGAACCACTGATGGGAGCCATGAAATTTTCCAACTTCGTTCATTTGCACACCCACAGCCAGTATTCTCTTCTGGACGGCGCCTGTAAGCTCGACGCGGCCATTGAGTTGGCCAAAGAGTATAAGATGCCGGCACTGGCGATTACCGATCATGGCAACATGTTCGGTGCCGCCGAATTCTATAAAAAAGCGACCCGGGCCGGAATCAAGCCGATTATCGGTACCGAAGCGTATGTGGCCGGGGGATCGCGGTTCGACAAACGTCCGTCGACCACCAGTCCGGACGGCGGATTTCACCTGGTGCTGTTGGCCCGCAACCAGACCGGATATAAAAACCTGATCAAGTTGTCGTCGGCGGGATATCTCGAAGGTTTTTATCATCGCCCGCGAATCGACAAGGAGTTGCTGCGGGAACACGCCGAGGGGATTATCGCGCTGTCGGCCTGCCTGAAAGGGGAGGTCAACTGGCATTTACTGCGCGGTGATCCGGATCGGGCGGTGATGGCGGCGCGGGAGTTGCAGGAAATTTTCGGCGAAGGCAATTTCTTCCTTGAGATGCAGAATCACGGTCTCGAAAAAGAACAACTGCTGATTCCGATGATCAACACGATTCATCGCGAGACCGGGATTCCGCTGGTGGCGACCAATGACTGTCATTATCTCAAGCAGACCGATGCCGAGGCGCATGACGCCCTGTTGTGCATTCAGACCGGAAAGTTTGTTTCCGATCAGGACCGGATGCGCTACAATACCGACCAGATTTATTTCAAGTCGCCCGATGAGATGCGGGAGCTGTTCGCCGATTTCCCGGAGGCGCTGGAGAACACGGTGAAAATCGCCGAGCGGTGCAATCTCGAAATCAAGATGGACAAGCTGTACCTTCCCCATTTTCCCATTCCCGAGGAATACGAAAACGCTGACGATTATCTGCGCAAGCTGGCGGAACAGGGCATGGAGAAGCGCTATCCGAAAATCACCTCGGAGATTCGCGAGCGTCTGGATTATGAACTTGGCATTATCAAGCAGATGGGGTACGCCGGGTACTTTCTGATCGTTCGGGACTTTATTCAGCATGCCAACGAAGTCGGTGTGCCGGTCGGTCCGGGGCGCGGTTCGGCGGCGGGATCGCTGGTATCGTACTGCATCGATATCACCAAGATCGATCCGATTCGCTACTCGTTATTGTTCGAGCGGTTTTTGAATCCGGAACGCATTTCGATGCCGGATATCGATATCGATTTCGCCGACCGCGGCCGAGAAAAGATTATCGATTATGTCGTCAAAAAATACGGCAAGGACAATGTCACGCAGATTATCACGTTCGGGCGGATGGCCGCGCGGGCGGTGGTGCGCGACGTGGGCCGTGTACTCGGAATGCCGTATGCCGAGGTCGACAAGATTGCCAAGATGGTGCCGTTTGCCACCGACATGACGCTGGAAAAGGCGCTGGTGCTCAACAAGGATCTCAAGGAGTTGTACGATTCCGACGGCCGGGTGCACAAGCTGATCGATTTGTCCAAGACGCTGGAGGGGCTGGCCCGTCACGCGTCGACCCACGCCGCGGGTGTGGTGATCGCGCCGTCGGCGCTGACCGATTACGTGCCGCTGTTTCGGGGGTCACGGGACGAAATCACGACGCAGTTCGACATGAAGATGGTCGAGGAGATCGGTCTTTTGAAAATGGATTTTCTCGGACTGCGCACGCTCACCGTGATCAAGGACTGCCTGGCGATGATCGAGCAGAATCACGGCGTGCAAATCGATCTGGACAATGTCGATCTCAAGGATAAGAAAGTGTTCAAGCTGTTTTCGCGCGGGGACACGATCGGCATTTTCCAGTTTGAATCCAGCGGGATGCGCGATTACATGCGCAAACTCAAACCGGAACGGTTTACCGATTTGATCGTGATGAACGCGCTGTATCGTCCGGGGCCGCTCGATTCGGGAATGATTGACACGTATATCAAGCGGAAATACGGCTCCGAAAAAATCGTGTACGAACATCCCAAGCTGGAAAAAATTCTCGAGGAGACGTACGGGGTTATCGTGTTTCAGGAGCAGGTGTTGCATATCGCCAACAGTCTGGCTGGGTACACGATGGGCAAGGCCGATATCCTGCGCAAGGCAATGGGCAAGAAGCAGGCCGAGTTGATGGCCGAACAGAAAAAGGCCTTTCTCGAGGGATGCGCCAGGAACAAGATCGATGACAAAATCGCCGCGACCGTGTTCGAGCATATCGAAACCTTCGCACGGTACGGATTCAACAAGGCGCATTCCACCGGGTACGCGTTCGTTGCATTTCAGTGCGCTTTTCTGAAGGCGCATTATCCGCTGGAATTCATGGCGGCCAACATGACCTCGGAAATCGATTCCTCGGATCGCATTTATGTCCTGATGGAAGAATGCCGCCGGATGAACATCACGGTGCTTCCGCCCGACGTCAACGAATCGGAAATGGCATTCAGTGTCCGTGACGAAAAAATCCGGTTCGGCCTGCTCGGCGTGAAAAATGTCGGCGTCAATGCGGTGGAAGCGATTATCGCGGCCCGCAACGAGGGCGGAAAGTTCACCGGTTTCGCCGATCTGGTCAGCCGGGTCAATCTCAAACAGCTCAATCGTCGCACCGTGGAATCGCTCATCACCGCCGGTGCGTTCGATTCTCTTCCGGGGAATCGCGCGCAGAAGACGGCGATCGTGGAGGAGATGCTGGAATTCGGGCAGAAAGTGTCGGCATCGGTCAACGCCAATGACCTGTTTATCGGCGAGGGCGGCAAGGTCGAACGGGTGGAACCAACTTATCCCGATATCCCGGACTGGTCGGTCTCGCGTCGCCTGGCCGGAGAAAAGGACATGCTCGGGTTTTACGTGTCGGGACATCCGCTGGATCGGTTCCGCGCCGAATTGCAGGCGTTCGGGACGGTCGACACGGAACGGTTGCAGGACGTGCGCGATGGCCGTGAGGTGCGTTTGGGCGGGATCGTCTCCGCGCTGAGTCTCAAAACCGACAAACGGGGCAATCAGATGGCGTTCGCGACGGTGGAGGATTTCAAGGGGACGGTGGAATTGATCGTGTTTTCCGACTGCTATGAGAAGGGCAAGGCGTTTCTGGCGGAGGATAATATTATCATGCTGAGCGGGCGGGTATCGACCCGCGAAAACGAGGCGCCGAAAATCGTGGTGTCGGATTTATTCCCCCTGGACTCGATTGCGGAACGCTTTAAATGCCAACTGGTTATCAAGGTCGACGAGGATACGTCGGAAAAGAAACTGGCCGCGATACAGAGTACTCTGACCAAGAACGAGGGAAACACACCGGTGATTGTCGCGGCCCGCAAGAACGGCGAGGAATATCTGATTCGTTCCCGGAAATTCGCCGTGGAGCCAAAAAGTCGATTATTGTTGAGACTGAAGGAGATTCTCGGGGATTCGGCGGTGTATCTGCAACCGCCGAATTAGGCGAAAAAAGAGAACCAATTTCTCCCGAATATGTTATAATACGTAATTAAACGACAACCCCAGGATAAAGGCATGCCAGTCATGAAAATGGTCTCAATAGTGTTATTGTCTGTTTTTCTTCTGTTCCCCGCATTGCTGCTCGCGGATCAAACCGATCACAAAAAGCAGAATCCGAAAGACGTCCCGGTCGACACCACGGCCGTTACCTGGATGAGTTATGACACGGGCATGGCGCTGGCACAGGAAACCGGCAAGCATGTTATGGTCAATTTCACGACCAAATGGTGCGGGTATTGCAAGAAAATGAACCAGACGACGTTTGTCGATCCGGAAGTGATTAGATATCTGAACCGGCATTTTGTTTCGATCAAAGTCGACGGGGATTCGCCGAGGGAACTTGATGTCAACGGGTATAAGATTTCGGAGAAAAACCTGGCTCGCGCCGAGTACCGGGTGACCGGCTATCCCACGTACTGGTTCTTGAAATCGGGCGGTGACAAAATCGGCCCCGCACCGGGATATAAATCCAGCGACCAGATGCTTGACTTGCTGTCGTTTGTCAAAGACGATTTGTACGACGCGATGTCTTTTTCCGACTACGTAAAAAAGGGCGGCTATAAAAGCCAGAAAGAGAAGCCCTGATTCCACCACGGAGGTTATGCATTCATGAAACGCCTGCTATTATTATCACTGTGTGTCCTGATTGCCATGATCATCGGCTGTTCCTCGTCGGACAATGACCAGACCAGGACGGGTGACTCCGGACCGTCCGCCCAACAGGCCGCAACCGCCGCCGGCGCGACGTTTGCCGTGTATGATATCGACGGCAAGGTGCGGCGGTTCGAGGAGTTCAAAGGTCAGCACCCGCTTATTATCAATTTCTGGGGGACCTGGTGTCCGCCGTGCCGTCGGGAGATTCCCGATCTGAAGCGGATTTATGATGAGTACAAAGGCCAGGGACTGGAGATTCTGGGGATGGCGGTCAATGATAATCCGGGCAATGTGAAGAAATTCGCCGAGCAAATGGAATTGGGCTGGGTGATGTTGATCGCGAACGGTCAGGCGGTGCAGTCGTTCCGGGTCGGGACCGGGATACCGGTCAGTATTTTTATCGACCGGACCGGCAAGGAAGTCGGACGAATCACCGGTGCGCGCGATTATGAAACCTTCAAAAAATATGTCGAGCAGATAATTTAGTATACAATTTTATTGTGATGATGTCGACGGCGGCCGTGATGGCCGCCGTTTTTGTTCGCGGCGGGTCTGAGGATCCGCCAGCCACATGCGGGGGGATTATATAAAAGAAGAAGATGTCGAATCCGCCCTTCGAAAACCCAGGTCCTTCGGCAGGAGTTTCGATGGGAGTTTCGACCTCAACCTTGACATCCTATTGCAATATTCGTAGATTGATATATCTAACTGTCTGATTACTTAAGGGGAATAGAACATTTTGATTTGATTACATTTTCATCAATTATGCCAAAAAGGGAGAAAATATGCGTAAGATAATAACTCACTTTCTATTAATAGGTACCCTAATTCTTTTAGTTGCTTTAACTGGGTGTGGTACATTATTCAATGGCTCTTTAGAGGCGGTTAAGGTCGATGCAAATCCTTATAATACCAAAGTTACGACACAACCCGAATCTGGTGACCATAAAACGCCAACTATTTTAAGACTGGAAAGGAAAAATAGCTATTTGCTTACATTTTCAAGGAACGGTTATGAATCTAAGCAAGTCTTAATCACAAGAAAGGCTGATGTTGGAATAGTAATATTAGATGTGCTGTTTACTGGATTAATTGGCGTCATTGTTGATGCAACCACCGGCGCATGGTATAACCTTGATCCAACTTTTATTAGCGTTACGCTTGATAGGAAAAGCAATACTGATGTTATTGGACCAGATTCAATTCTGGTCACAATAAAGACTAATGACATCGACAAGACATATAGACAGACGGTTATCGAATCGGATGAAAAGATCGATATCGATGTGAAGTGTCAATAGTTAGCAGGTTGGGTTTTGATTGAAGTCTTCCGAGCGAAAAAATCGACTTCGATTGTCATGGGCGTTTTCATGTCGGGTTTCTCATGACGCCGTCGCGTCATTCGGAACCGCCGACCTACATCCTGCTTCGGTTCAGTCTAGCAAATGCGGGGGGATCAGAGCGCGGTGGATGGTGATTTTCTCCCAGACTTTGCCGGTGACATACGGTTCGTCGTACAGCCATTGCCGTTGCATTTCCTCGCGGGAGTTGAAATCGCAGACAATCATCGAACCGATCAGTTTGTCATGATCGTCCATGATACCGACCGCATACAGCCATTTGCCGCTTTTAAAGAATTCCTCGGCCTGTTGCAGATGCGATTCGCGCACCGCCATGCGGCGGTCGTATGCTTTCTCGTCGGTATAATCATATGCTATGACGATAAACTGCATGGCTCGTCTCGCTTTTATACGTGGTTTCGCAACATCAACTCTTTCGGGTGCGGGGTGAGATAGACCTGATCGGCCAGATAGTCGATGTTGAATTTACTGACGTACTGCTTTATCAATGTGATCGGGACAATCAACGGTACCAGTTCGCGGTGGTAGTCGTCGATCACGCTCAGGAAGTACCGTTTATCGCCGGAATCGAGATGTTTCTTGAAAAACCCGACCATGTGATGCAGGACGTTGACATTTTTTTTGACCGTGGTTTTGAAAGCCAGCGCTTCCATAAACAATGCGCAGTAGCGGTCGCGGAATTCTCCCGGCGAGTACCGCTTGATATTCGCGACCAGTTGTCCCAGTTCGGTGTAATGTTTGGCACTGTGCGCGAGGATCAGGTATTTTTGCGCGGTGTGGAACGCGACCGCATCGCGGCGGTGGTATGTGCCGTCAAAGACATTCCGGAAGCGATGATAGGCAAACACCCGCGTGATGAAGTTTTCGCGGATACGGATATCGTGCAGACGTCCCTCGTCCTCGACCGGAAGCAGGGGGTATTGATGCTGGATTTCGCGGGCGAACAGCCCCACGCCTTTATAGTCAGCCGGGTGGCCGGGCTTTTTAAATACCTTGACGCGCTGGATACCGCAACTGGGGGATTTGGCCTTGAAGATGTACCCCGCGAGATTGTGTTGCGCCAGTTGTCCGGCGCGAATGCGGCTGAAGCGCTCCATGCGGACGGTCCAGTCACGGCGGGTTTGCCGTCCGATCATGCGGGGGCGGTCGGTGTCGCCTGCCAGTTGCACCGCTTCGCGCGGGACACCCATCCCGAGTTCGACTTCGGGGCACACCGGGACAAACTGAAAGAATTCCCCGAGCAGGTCGGCGACAAAGGGATCGCGTTTGTGCCCGCCGTCGTAGCGGACGTTCTCGCCCAGAAGGCAGAGACTGACGCCGACGTTGATGGTGGTGATGTGCTCAGTTTGTTTCATACAATTCGTTTATTGTTCCGCATTGGCGACGTTTGATAATATAGATGTAAGAAAGCGATGTTTGTTCGCGATGGCAAGGGAAAAGACGATCAGTCATCCCAGGAGGGGCGCTTGGAAAAATACACGATACCCTCCCAGGCCTCGTATCCGGCCTTGGCCAGCGCCGCCATGGAGGGGGTGTTTTCATCCTCCACCAGCGCCGCAATGACGGTTATCCCCTGATCGTTGAGATACTGTTCGGCCGATGCGATCAACTGCGCGGCCAGTCCGTGTCCGCGATAGTCGGGATCGACGGCCAGGCGATTGATCCATCCCTTGCGCCCGTCGTGGGAGCCGATAATCGAGCCGATCAAGCGGTCGTTGTCGAACATGCCCAGAAAGCACATATTGGCCGACCCGAACTGCTCGGTTATGGCCTCGCGGGAATCGCGCCCTTTGGGGCGATGAGTCAGGCCGCAGATATTCCAGAGCCGGACCAGTTTGTCGTATGCATCGGGTTTAAGATGTCGAATCGGGTAAGCCATATTTTTCCTCCAGGATCGCTTGCACGCGGTCGACCGCGGTTTCGGTCGGGAAGGGATGGTCGGCCCAGTGCTCGCATCCGGTGAAATTCAGAAAGACTCCTCGTGACGGGACGCCGGCTTCTTTGGCCGAGCGCATCCCCGACGCCAGGGTCAGGATGCACGAAATGCCGATTACCGCCAGCGACGGTTTGTCTTTTTTTATGTTCGCGAGTTGTTCGGTCAGTGCTCGTTTCGAAAAGTACCCCTCGAGATGATACCGGTCGGCGATTTGCATGATTTTGTTGATCTGGCAGTTGGGCACGCATCTCATGCAGATTTTGCCGTGGGGGGTGCGTTCGCGTTTGCACCTGTCCATCATCAACGACATGCAGTCGGGCAGAATCAGCACCGTGTCTTTGGCGCGATTGAACGCCTCGCGGTTGACCTGTTCCATGACGCGGTAATACACCGCTTCGAGCAGGTACATCTCTATCGGATTGCGCCGGAATGAGGCATCGGCGCGATCATCGGGATCATCCAATGCCCGTTGGCGGAAAGCATCGATACTGGCGAATTCTTTTGCGAAAAGCTCCAGTCCGTCTTTCAGGAACCGATCGGTGAAGGCGTCGAGTTTGTCATAGAAATCATCGCCGAGGCGAAAAGTTATGGTGGGTTTGTCTTTCATGTGTCAGATAGTATACGATAATTTGTCGAATTCCTCCACCATCGCAATAAAAAAACCGGCCGACCTGAGTCGACCGGTTGATCATGTTGACAACCGCTTACCCTTCGTAATCAATATTCTTTTGTTTTCCCCAGTTTTTCAGGGTCTTTTCGATTTTAATACGATTTTTCGCCTGTTGCGCCGAATGGTTTTCGGGATTGAACGCGAGTGCGGTCGTGTAGGCTGTCTTGGCATTATCAAGTTTGCCCAGCTTTTCCCAGCTATAGCCGATAGCGTAATGCAGTTCCGATTTGACAAAATTGTTCTGGGGGCTGTGGTTCAGTCCGTTTTGCAGCATGTCAATGGCGTCGGCATATTCCCGGCGCTTTTGCATGCTCAGACCGATATAGTAATAGGCTTCCCAGTTCTGGCGGTTGAACATGATTGCCTTTTCGCAATGCTGGATGGCCTGTTTGTATTTGTCTTTTGAATACGCGACTTTCGCTTGCTGCAGATGCTGGTTCGATGCGGTTTCGTTCACCTGTTGATTACCGGGATGATTTGCCTGATCCCATTGCTCGGCCGGCACGGTAAGTGAAGTTTCCTTCTTTGAGCATCCGGTAATCACCAACAGTATGATACACAATAGGGCAAGGGTGATCTGTCTCATGATATCCTCCGGCTTTTATTGACTCGATAATATCATTAGTATCGGCAGACAGATCGATATTCTTTCCCGGTTTGTGCAATAGTTGCACAGTGGTGCGGGTGATTGACAAAGTCCTGCCCGTTGGATATATTCCTCCCATGCTTCTGGCGATAGATATCGGCAATACGGCCGCCACGTTCGGCGTTTTCGACGGACCCCGGCTGATCGGGACTTTCCGGTTCAGCTCACGCCAACGGCCCGGCCTGGATGAGTGCGACCGGCAGGTTCGGACGGAACTTGAAGGTCTGTCGGTCAGGCCCGGGGATATCGACCGGGTGGTGATCGGCTCGGTGGTTCCCAGGCTGACGGAATCGTATACCAATGTGGCGGACCGTCGTTTCGGAACCATGCCCTTGGTTGTGACCGGGGCGATGTCTCTGCCGATCAAGCTGGCCTATGATGATCCCGTGACGCTCGGGGCGGACCGTATCGCCAATGCCGTTGCGGCTTTTGCCAAACTCGGCGGTCCGATTATTGTGGTCGATTACGGGACGGCGATCACGTTCGATGTGGTCACCGGCGACGGGATTTTCTGGGGTGGGATTATTATCGCCGGGCCGGAACTGGCGGGAAAGAGCCTGGCCCAAAACACCGGGCAATTGCCTGAAATCACGCCGGAAAAACCATCGCGGATTATCGGCCGCAACACCGGTGATGCAATCAAATCCGGCATCTATTATGGAATTGCCGGGCAGGTCGATACGCTGATTACGATGATCCGCCAGGAGTTGAATTCCGACACGCGGGTAATCGCAACCGGCGGATGGGCGGAGATGTTTGCGCCACTTTCGGATTTTATTGAATCCTCCTATAAACCGCTGACTCTTGAGGGGCTTCGTCTTATTGCCGAATATCAAGAACGGCAATAAGTTAGATCACACCTCCCCATTTTTCTCTTAATTTATATTTTTTTTTGAAACCCCTTGACAATTTCGGGTTTATATATATATTCACGTCCTGTTAGCACTCACCCTATTTGAGTGCTAACAGGATATGGAGAAGTTTTAAAAGATAATTTAATAAAAACCTATATGAGGAGGATGGAACATGAACGTGAAACCGTTGGCAGATCGCGTGCTGGTGAAGCCGCTTGAGTTCCCGGAAAACAAAACCCCCGGCGGCATTGTTATCCCCGATACCGTCAAAGAAAAGCCCCAGGAGGGCGAAATCATGGAAGTCGGTCCGGGCCGCATGACCGAAGACGGCAAACAGATTCCGATGGAAGTCAAGAAGGGCGACCGTATTCTGTATGGCAAGTATTCCGGAACCGAGGTTACCGTTGACGGCAAAGAGTTTTTAATTATGCGTGAGGCCGATATTCTGGCCGTGGTTGCGAACTAATTTACAATGGGAGTATAGAAATGCCGAAAATCATAGAATATGATGCGAAAGCTCGTGAGAAACTGAAAGCCGGTGTTGACAAGCTGGCCGATGCGGTGAAGGTGACTTTGGGTCCCAAAGGCCGCAATGTGATTATGGACAAAAAATTCGGTTCCCCGACCGTCACCAAGGACGGCGTTTCGGTGGCCAAGGAAATCGAACTGGAAGATCATTTCGAGAACATGGGCGCGCAGATGGTGAAAGAGGTCGCGTCCAAAACTTCCGATGACGCCGGTGACGGCACCACCACCGCGACGGTGCTGGCGCAGTCGATTTATCGCGAGGGTGTCAAAGCTGTGACGGCCGGAATCAACCCGATGGCGCTCAAGCGCGGTATCGACAATGCCGTGACCAAAGCCGTGGCGAGCATCAAAGCGCTCTCCAAGCCGATTTCGGGCAAGACCGAGATCAGCCAGGTCGGCACGATTTCCTCCAACAACGACAAGAGCATCGGCGAGCGTATCGCCGAGGCGATGGAGAAAGTCGGCAAGGACGGCGTGATTACGGTGGAAGAGTCCAAGACGACCGAAACGACGCTGGAGGTGGTTGAAGGCATGCAGTTCGATCGCGGTTATGTGTCGCCGTATTTTGTGACTGATCCCGATAACATGGAAGCGCTGTTGGAAGAGCCGCTGATTCTGATTCATGACAAGAAGATTTCCACCATGAAAGACCTGCTTCCGATTCTGGAAAAGGTTGCGCAGATGGGCAAGCCGATGCTGATTATCGCCGAGGATATCGAAGGCGAAGCGCTGGCGACACTGGTGGTCAACAAACTGCGCGGAACGATCAAGGTTGCCGCGGTGAAGGCTCCTGGATTCGGCGATCGCAGAAAGGCCATGCTGGAAGATATCGCCGTTTTGACCGGCGGCAAGGTTATCTCCGAGGAAGTTGGGTTTAAGCTCGAGAACGCCGTGATTTCCGACCTTGGCAGTGCCAAGAAAGTCGTCATCGACAAGGACAACTCCACGATCGTGGAAGGCGCCGGTGACACCCAGCAGATCAAGGCTCGTATCAGCCAGATCCGCAAGCAGATCGAGGACACCACTTCGGATTACGATCGCGAGAAACTGCAGGAACGTCTGGCCAAGCTGGCCGGCGGTGTGGCTGTGATCAATGTCGGTGCCGCCACCGAGAGCGAGATGAAAGAGAAGAAGGCTCGCGTTGAAGACGCTCTGCATGCCACGCGTGCGGCGGTCGAGGAAGGCATTGTGCCGGGTGGCGGCGTGGCCCTGCTTCGCGCCATCTCTTCTCTTGACGGTATCCAGATGAACGCCGATGAGATGGTCGGTGTGAATATTGTTCGTCGCGCGCTTGAAGAACCGATTCGCCAGATCGCCAACAACGCCGGTGTTGAAGGCTCGATCGTGGTCGACAAGGTCAAGAAGGAAAGCGGTGCGTTCGGTTACAATGCCGAGACCGACAAGTACGAAGACCTGATTCAGGCCGGTGTGATCGATCCCACCAAGGTCACCCGCACCGCGCTTGAGAATGCCGCGTCGATCGGCGGCCTGCTGTTGACCACGCAGGCGGTCATTGCCGACAAGCCCGAAGAGGAAAAAGCCCCGATGATGCCGGGTGGTGCCCCGGGTATGGGCGGCATGTATTAAAACATCCCGCCTCGGATTATTATCCCGGCCTCTGTCAATTTCGGCAGAGGCCGTTTTTTATGGATTGAGTCGTTCGATAAACGGGGCCTGACGCAAAGAATCGTCATTGTGGTCGAAATAGTATTGTTTCAGAAAGTCATAATCTTCACGGAGACGATGTATTGGAATGCGGTTGATCTGCGGGATATACCAGTCCAGAAATTCCGGTAAGACTACGAACCGAACTTCGGAATATTGCCGGAGCGGATCCATCACCCGGTTTTGATAGGTGACAATATGCGCCGGCGCGCCGTCAAAGGAGATGACCTCCAGCTGATCGGGGCTGGGATTTCTCGCGATTGTCCCGCCGATAATAAAATTGACCTTTCGTTCGATCATGTCCTCGTACTGCACCCGTTTTTCATGGCCGGGGCGGCCGCGTTTTTCGACGGGGCGATGGGCGATGACGGTATCGGTCAGACCGGTGTTGCATTCCAGCGCCCAGGGCAGTCCGGCATAGTACGCCAGCATGGCCTTGGTCCCCGAGAAGGCCACGCGCACGTCGCGTCCATCGAGATATGTTTTCAGTTTCGCGGCTTCGTCCCTGGCCTGTTCCAGTTTTCTCTCGGGATATGCCGTGCGTTCATCGGCGACGCCGTGAATCATTACCATCTCGCCAAACTGATTCCATCGCAGAAGAACGGAGACGACGATCAACAAGGCCGCGGCGATCCGCACTGTTGGTTTGAGATTGATCGCCGCGAGAGCACATTCCAGACAGAAGAACACAATCGGCGTGACCGGGATGAGAAAGCGCGCGAACATGAAATCTCCCCCCACGCGGACCACATAGAACACGAACGGAATCGCCCACAGAAGCCCCAGAAGCAGGCCGCGAAGCGGCAGGATCGCAGCGAAGTGGTCGGTGTTTTTATATCGGACGAACATGATCACCGCGATGAGTGCCAGCGGGATCACCAGAAAGAGGGCATAATAGGTTTTCAGATACATCCAGAGATATACCAGCCCCTGCGAATAATATGGCAGGTAAGCCGATTTGGCGTAGTACGAATTGGGAAAGGGAAATCCATAGTACGAATATCGCCAGAGCCAGTAGGGGAGATACAGCACCACCGCCGGCAGAAGATACCACAGGAGGTTTTTCAGCCGGGGGGAATCGGTAACAAACAGATACGGGATGGTTATGACGAAAAGCACCGCCGTGTCGGGACGCGACATCACCGCCAGCGTGAGAATCAACCCGGCCCAGAACCGACTTCGCGCGGTCGTGCCGACAAGGATAATCGCGAATCCGGCGGCCACCAGCGCCATGGCCCAGGCGGTTTCCAGACCCGAGGTGGCGAAAACGTGCATGTCATGATGCACCAGAAGCGCCAGCGCCGTAAGCGGAAAAAACCCCGCGTGATTGTGATGTTCCTGTCGGGCGAGGATATAAGACAGATAACCGAAAATCGCGACAGCCGCGATGTATGACGCGATACTCACTATCTGCGACAAAATGACCGGATCGCGATGCACCACCATGCCCGCGGCCATAAGGATAGTCCAGAGGAAATTGGTGTATACCTCGACTCGTTCGCCGATGTTGTACACCAGTCCGTGGCCGTTGACCAGATTCAGCGCGCACCGAAACGAGAGAAAGGCATCATCGCAAACCCAGGCAAGTGTGAATACCCGGTAGACGGCATATATCGTCGCCGGAATCAGAAGCCACTTTGCGATATGTCGCAGGGGACTTTGGGATACTGCCGTGGTATCGTTCATGGGATGAGCTTTCATCGGTTGGATTCCAGTGTCTTCATGGATTGCCGGAGTTCGACCAGCCGTTGTTCATAGAACGGTTCGTTTGTGCCGAACTGCTCATACTGCGCGGCGTATCGTTCGGCCTCGCCAAGATCGCCTATTTTGACGTATGCCCGCGCCAGTGTCAGAAGAGCGGGTGCATAGTTGGGTTGAAGATCGAGAAGCAGTTTTGCGAAATATATGCTTGAGTCCGTTTGTTCTTTCACAAGATAAATGCCCGCCAGTTCCTGAAGAATCCGCGGATTTTGGCGGTTGAGTCGGAAGCCGGTACCGAGCGCGTCCAGGGCGCTGTCATAGCGTTGCAGGCGGCCGTAAATCATCCCGAGATACAGCCAGGAGTCATCGAAATAACTTTGCACCTGTACGGATTTTTTGGCGGACACCAGGGCTTTTTCGAGATCGTTGTGGATGAAATAGACACAGGCCCACATGTTGTGATAATCCTTGGAAAAACGGTCCGGCATGATCCGGTTGGCCTGTTGCAGGGCCAGATCGCGTCGCCCCTGCTTAATATGGGAAAAAACGTCACTGTACTGCCAGACATGCGGATAGTACTGCCCGTAGAGTGTGTTGAGCGAATCGGCCTGGAATGTGTCACCGCGATCCACGTGGAATTTTTTGACAAGAAGCATGGTGCCGCGCGAGCGCATGCGGTCGGTATCGACAATGTGTTTGGCGTATTCGACGGAGTTTTCGGTATTCAGATTAACTGCCAGATAGGGCAGAGGGGCGGATATCAGGAAAAAGACCATTGGCAGAATCAGTCGTTCGGGAAGGCGCGGTCTTTTGTTGTCAAGCGTAAGGATCAGCGCCAGGGTCAGACCATAGGCGCACAGCGAGAACAGGTCCCAGTCGCGCGGCATGGCCAATTGCGGGTCGATCGCCAGCAAGAAGACAATTCCGGCGACCGCATTGAGACCGAGAAAGACGATCAGCCGCGATTTTGCCGATCGGAAGACCCGAAAGCCCGCCAAAATAACCAACAGCGGCAACAGCGGTGATAACAATACCAGCTCGTTGAGCATATCCGCGATATGCGGCACACTGATCAGGCTGTATTCGGGCGAGGCGGGTTTGCCGGCAAACAGAGGGAGGAAGATATTCTCGAAATAGAGATTCGAGGCATACAAGCGGAAAAGCGCGATTGCCCCGGCGATGATGGCAATCGCCGCCAGGAACCACCAGAGATATTTCAAGCGCTGATATGCCGCGCGACCCTTGTCGCCGGAAAACAGCACATAAATGAAGGCCGGGATAAACATGGCGGCCTGGAGATGCACGGCAATACTCAGCAGGAGAAAAACCAAAACCGGAAGAAAGCTTTTGCCGTTTCGAACACTGCGAATGCCGAAATACACGAATCCGGCGTATACCGCCCAGAGCAGCGGGTAATTTTCCACGTAACCGAAAAACAGCAGGACCACGCCGGAACCGATCGATGAGAAAAACACCAGCAGGCGTATGGTCGGCGAGTCGCTGACGGTTCCCGTAATCAGATAAAAGAATACCATTGTCACCATCCCGGCGATAACCGCCACGATCCGAAACGCCAGCAGGGCGTTGGGTTCGCTCGGGGCACCGATGATCGACTGGATTATTTGAATGACAGTGATAATAACCGTTTCGGTCCAGAGATAATATGTTCCGGCTGATGACGCCAGGTTGGCCAGAAGCGCATAGCCGTCACCGAGGAAATGTGTCGGGGCGGAAAAAACCGCGAACAGGATGCCCGCCGCGATAACAGTCACGCCGCGATAGATATACCGACGGGGGTGCTCATACATGATGTCGTTAAAACGGGTGGTCAGAAAAATCCCGGCGCGGGTACCTGACGGCAGATACAGAAGTGCCAGGGCGCCGATTGTCAGAACGGTATACGCGATGGTCCATCCCAACGGAAGAAAAAGCAGGTGATTGAATCCCCAGAACCGCCCGTCGGGATACATCAGCGGGATGAACCGCAAAATAAACAGACCGGCAAGCATAATGGCGGCTGACGCACATGATTTGGAGGTATCGGTCATTGCGGCAGTTCCTTCAGGAGTGAATCGAACGCGTGCAGGCGGTCTTCATGATACGGATCGGCACTGCAATTGGCACGGTATATGTTGACATAATAGTGCATACTGTCGGGTTGCTGACGAATGTAATAATACTCACTTAACAGATACCCGGCATGATAATTGGATGTATCCATGGCATAGCATTTAAAGGCATATACGCCCATTGAATCATACTCCTTGCAATTGAAATACACCGATGACATTGCCTGTATCAAATCGATATCGTCGGCCTTCAGCGTATAGGCGCGCCGGAGACTCACCAGGGCGCTGTCATAGATGTTTTTTTGAAGAAACGCCAGGGCGCGTGTTTTGTGCAGATCGTAAATATAGGGTTTCAGCTGTAAGGCGCGGTCAATGGATTTTATGGCGCTGTCCGCTCTGCCCTCTTTGATAGCCAGATAGCCGATCAGTTTATGATAATTGACATTGTACTCATCCGGTTCAATCATGGACAACAGCAATTTGGCACCCTGGAGGTCGCTGCCTTTGGCGGCCCGGAAAGCCCGGTCGATATTGATCTTGTTGGTATAGCGCGTCCGATAGAGTTGGGTCAGTCGGTCAAAATCGGCATGATCTTCGATCTGCTCGTAATAATCATGCAAAACCACGAGGGTTGACATGGAGCGGGGAACGTCGGTGTTCATGATGTATTCGGCGTACTGAATCGAGGATTGTGTCCCAAGGTTGGTGATCAGAAAAGGAATCGGCGCTGTCACCAGGAAAATAACAAACGGGCCGACAAAGCGTCCGATGCGGTCCAGTTGGTGTTCAGAAATCAATGTCAGGCAGGTTAGTGTCAATGTAAATCCCGACATCGCGAACAGGTCCCAGTCGCGGGGCATGGCCAGCTTGGGGTCGACAACCAACAGAAACAGCAGATATCCGGCGGCGGCTATCGCAAGGAAGACGGCCTGGTTGTTTTTTGCATACTGCCGAAGACTGAACAACGCCATCAGACCGAACGGCAGGATCAACGGTGAAATGAGCACCAGTTCATTACAGATATCGAGAAAATGCACGGCGCTGATTATGGCGTAGCCCGGGTCGATCGGTTTGCCGGTAATCAGCGGCAGAAAGGCATCTTTGACGAACAAGTCAGTATAATACTTGTAGAGAATCAGTGTCAGGACCACCAATGCGACAGTGATCACCCCTGACCAGATCAGCCGCGCATGCTTTCGATAGATGGCAAGGCCCCGTTCGCGACTGAGAATCATATAGAAATACGATGGCAGAAGAACCGTACTCTGGACATGGATAAGCATGCCGGCCAGTAAAAACGGCAGGGGCCACGCCGGTCCGTGTCCGGTTTTTATAAATCGCAGACCGAAATACAGGTATCCCAATGTTGTCGGCCAGAGCAGGGGATACGTTTCCACATAGCCGAAAAACAGCAACAGCGCGCCGGAACCGACCGCAGAGGTGAAGATCAACACCCGTTTGATTGGATGTTCCGTGACAACACCGGCCAGAAGAAAAAACAGCCAAACACTGATTGCTCCGGATGTGACGGATACGATTTGAAACGCAGTCAGGGCGTTTTCCTTACTAACGCCGCCGAGAATCGATTGCAGGCCCAGGATGACATAACTGGCGCCCATCTCACTCGGTTTGATAATCGATCGCATTTCGGAACCGAGAGTCTTGAGTAAATCATAGCCGTCTCCCAGAAAGTGCATCGGGGAGGCGAATACGATAATAAGCAGAGTCAGGATAACGGTGACCGCCGCGCGCAGGATTAGTCTGCGGGTTTTTTCGTAAAACAGTGTATTGAATCTGTCCGCCAATGTCACACCGATTGTCTTTCCCCATTTACCGAATGACATCGCGACGGCAGCTATCCAGACCAGAGTAAAAAGCATAACCCAAATGTCGGGAAGAAACAGCAGATGATTCATTCCCCATAATCTGATTTCCGGCATGAGAAGGGGAATCAGTCGTAACAGCACGGTCAGTGCGAAAAACAGGATGAGAAGCGGGGTGAGATCGAATGTTTTACCGGCGGATTTACGCATTGATATTCCGTTGTGTTATACTGGTTATTCTAATGTATTGACTTCAGGCGGATTTTTCAATAAGATAATGCCATGTCAGAGACCGCCCGTTTTACAGACCGGATTGTCGAGCGGTTCCCCGAGGGACGATTGACATTCCAGAAAGCCCTGCCGACCTTTCATCCCGAATCGATCGACGATGCCGCCGCGGTGTTCGCACTGGCCGATGAGTACGATTACAAGCTGTTTATTTCCGGATTCGGCAACACGATCGATCCCGACGGCGACAAGTTCCGGGATATGCTGATTGTCCGGACCGACCGCCTGAATCAACTGGTGCATCTGGTTCCGGAGGACTTTTATGTCGTGGTCGGTGCGGGGTATCCTTTGCAGGAATTGAACCGGCATTTGAAAAAGCACGGCCTGTTTTTACCACATGCCGATTTGCCGTATGTGGGTTCGGTCGGCGGTGCGATTGCCTCGGGGTTGACCGCTGATTACAAGGGGCATGATCTGCCGATCAGCCGGTATTTTATCAAGGCGGAAATCGTGATGCCGGATGGCTCGGTTATTCAGTCCGGATCGGCCTGTTTCAAATCGGTGTCGGGGCTTGATATCGTGAAAATATTCTCGCCCTCATGGGGCCAGTTGGGGCTGATCGTCAACGCCTGCTTGCGGGTGCTTCCGATCAGCATTGCCGATGATTACCGCGGCCTGAAAATGCACGGGCTGGAGTACGCGCGGTTCGTCTCGACATTCACCGATCCCGGCGACAACGTATCGGCGCAGTATTCGCTGAAAATCAAAGAGAAGTTTGATCCGTCCGGCCGCCTGCCGTTGATCGATATTTTTCACTGACCGACGGCCGGATCGTTATCGGTTTACATGCAGTTATCGAAAATCCTGACAATGTCTTTTTTGTAGAGCGGTCTGGGATTGTCCAGAAATTCTTTGTTTCGGGAATAAATCCGGATCGTATCCTCGGCCATTTGCGCGAAGTGGATATCGCTGGAAATGCCCACATCAGGCATGCGCAGGAAACGGTCCACCGATTTTAAGAAATCGTTCATGCCGTCGATCGCGGCGCGGGCCAGATCGAGTTCGGATTTCCCGTCGGCGATTTCACCGAACAACTCGGTTGCCATCATGGCGAATTTCGCCGGTCGCGCTTCGTAAGTGTATTCCATCAGGCGCGGAAGCAAAAGCGCCAGGCCGCGTCCGTGCGAGATGTCATAGTGCGCCGAGAGGGCGTGTTCCATGGCATGCAGGGGGAAAGCCCCGCCGCGACCGTTGTTGATCATCCCCGACAGGGCCACCGCCGAACTCCATGACAACTGCGAGCGAGCTTCGATATCGCCGGGATTCGCGATCGCTTTCGGGAGGTAATCCATGACGGTGCGCATGATCGAAAGCGAAAAGCGATCCTGCACCGGGGTATTGTCGGCACCGGTGAAAAATCCTTCGATAACGTGGCTGATAATATCGATCCCGCCGTCGATGGTGTAGTCTTTGGGGACGGTGACGGTCAACTCCGGGTCGACAATGGAGAATTTGGGAAAGAGCAGGGGACTGCCCAGAACGGCTTTTTCGTGCGACTCCCAGTTGCTGATCACCGCTCCGCTGTTGAATTCCGAGCCGGTTGCCGCGAGGGTCGGGATTTCCGCAAGATGTAATGCCTTGCGAACCGGTTTCGGCATGGGCTGACCATGCGCGACATAATCCCAGATCGGTTCGCCGGTGGCCGCCGCGACCGCGACCGCCTTGGCGGCATCCATGGGGGAACCGCCGCCGACACCAAGGATGAAATCACACTTGTTCTGACGGGCCAGTTCGCCGGCCGCGTCGATCGTGGTCGTGCGCGGATTCGGTTCGATTTTATCGTACACGATCGCCTGGACACCCTCTTTTTCCAGGTAGTCGGTGATGCGGTTGACGATTCCGTGGGCGGATGACGACCGTTTGCCGGTGACGATCAGGGCGGTGTCGCCGAGTTGTTTCGCTTCCTTGCCGACCCGGGCGATTTCGCCGGGGCCGAAGATAATTTTGGTCGGGTTGTAAAAGACGAAGTTTTGCATCATGCACTCCCGTATTTTTATCTTTGCTTTTTAGCGTAACATATTAACATTGTAACAAACGGCAGACGATTATGTTCACGCGAACCGGAGAAAACGGGATTATCAGCTTATATGCCGAATGCAAACACCCATAATGAAACACCGCTGAAAATCCTGTTTGTCACGCACAACTATATCCGTTTCGGCGGGGATTTCGCCGGGGTCTTTTTACACCTGCTCGCCCGCAAACTCGGTGAGCAGGGGATCGAGGTGGTGGTGGTGGCGCCGCATGACGCGTCGATTCCGGAGACCGAAATAATCGACGGGGTCAAAATCCACCGGTTCCGCTATGCGTCCGACGAGAACGAGACGTTCGCGTATCGCGGGGATATGCACCGGCAGTTATTTCGTAATCCCTTCAGGATTTTCCGATTGTTGCGTTTTATCCGGAAAGCCACCAGGCTGGCATCGAAGCTGATCGAAGCGGAAAACATTTCCATCGTATCGACGCACTGGGTGATCCCCAACGGCATGATTGCGAAACGACTGAAACGGAAATTCGGCGATCGAATCAAACTGGTGTTCAGTTCGCATGGCACCGATGTTCGTCTGTTGACCGGGGTTCCGCTGGTGCTGGCCTATTTTAAATCGATTATTCGCCGGGCGGAAGCGTGGACGGTCGTTTCGCGCTTTCTCCGGGATATCGTTGCGGCCAAGGCACCTTCGCTTGGCGAGAGAATCCGGATTCTGCCGCTTCCCAACGACGAAGCGGTGTTTTATCCCGACGACAGTATCGCCAAAGATCCCAACCTGATCGTGGCGACGTCGCGGCTGACAGTGCAAAAGCGTCTGGAGTGTTTAATCGAAGCGGTTAAGCTGGTTTCGAAGGCCATACCGATGATCCGCCTTGAGATTTACGGAACCGGTCCGGAGAAATTCAAGCTGGAACGACTGATCGATGAGAAGGGATTGGCTGGACGGGTGGTGATCAAAAAGCCGGTGGCGCAGGAAGCTCTGCGCGAGGTGTACAACCGCGCCTCGGTGATGGTACTCAATTCCATCGACGAGGGATTCGGGCTGGGGCTGACCGAGGCGATGCTGTGTCATACTGCGGTAATCGGCACCGATTCGGGGGGGATTCGGGATATTATCGATCATGACCGGACCGGACTGCTGGTCCCGGTCGATAATGCCGAGGCGCTGGCGGCGGCAATAGAAAAGCTTCTCACCGATCACACCCTGCGCAATCGTCTTGAAGAGGCGGGGTACCAGAAGGCATTGACGGCGTTTTCATCGAAAGCGACGGCTGAAACGTTCGCGAAGTTATTCAGAGAAATATAGAAGGCGAGAGATTATTCGGACAGGCGCGCCGTGATTTTCTCAAGCACGTCGGCGGTGCGATCCGGGTATTCCCGCAGGATTTGCCCGGTGATGTATCGCCGGAACTTGTCGGGTGATCCGTTGGTCTTTGCCGTCGCGAAACCGTTTTCGGCCTTTTTCCAGAGCGTATCGAAATCGGATGTGCCATAGTGATCGTCGGGAGTGCCGCCGGATTGGCTCAATGCGATCAATGCGGCTTTAATATGCGCGTACGGCCAGTCCTCGACCAACGCCCGATGTAAGAGCGTATATAATTTCTTGGCATCGGCGTATTCCAGATGGACGTTTTTCCGTCGCAGACCGACCATGACATCGGCGCAGTAATGCGCCGCCTTTTTGGGATTGACGGCGCGATCGGCGGCCAGTCGTTCGAACAGGTCGAGAAATTTCGACAGTGAGAGCGCCGCGACCTGTTCCTCGTGAAGTCCCAGTTTGCGCCAGCGTTCCTGCTTGACCCAGAGTTGTTCCTGGATGCTGTCGCGATTTTTGGTGACACGCTCTTCGGTGATCTTCACGGGAGGATGGTCGGTATCGGGATACATGCGGTCGGGACCGGGAAGAATGCGTTCGAAATCGGTGGAACCGTCCTTGATATCCTGACGGGTTTCGTTGATGACGCCGTCGGCAAGTTCGCCGATGCGGATTTTTATTTCATTGATCGCGGTCGCGACATCGGCCGACGGCCCGCAAACCAGGATGATATCATCGTTGGTTTCGCACGGCAGGGACCTGGTAATCGTATCCCAAAGGGAATCGGGGATGTCGTATCGCTCTTTTTGTGAGAGGAAAAACAGGTTCGGTTTGGTGTCAATACAGGCGATCACACGCACCCGGCCGGACAGTTCGAATCCGAAATCCCGTCCCGGTTGCAATGGCGTGTTGATCATGTCGCGCAGATTCGGCGCATAGAGGGCGACCACTTTCAGCGGCTGGTCGCTTTCCAGGCGACATCCGATGGTGTTGGCGGTTCCGCTGAACAGGGAGGTGATGTTTTCCTCTTTGTAAGAAACAGCTTCAGGCGAGGTGAACCGCCCGGTAAACATCTTTTTTAAGTCCAGCAGACCGATCTGCCGAACCGCTTCGGTGGCGGTGAGTCTTTTGATATTGCCGACCTTATAGACGCCCTTGATCTCGACCCGATCGCCGCCGGTGACAGAGACGTTGACATCCTGACGGACGGTGCCGATTCCGCGGCGGACGAATCCGGCGGCTTTCATCGAATTGCCAAGCAAGCGGCAGACCTCGGCGGCCTCGTCGGGATTTTTCATATCGGCATCGGTGATCACTTCGATCAGTGGAATCGAGAGCCGGTCGGTGGCGAAGATGATCTGGTGCCCGATATCGGAAACCTCGCGGCAGGAATCCTCTTCGAGATTCAACTGCGAGATCCGAATTTTCCGTCCCTTGTATGGGACCCATCCGTCGATACCAATAATCATCGTTCGCTGGAAACCGGTGGGGATCGAGCCGTCGAGATACTGCTTGCGGACGACGTGCAGTTCATCGACGATCCGGCAGTTGAAATGCAGGGCGACCCGCATGGCCAGGTCGACGGCGTCCTGGTTGACCAGGAACGGGGGTGTATCGTCCATCTCATAGGTGCAGGTGCGATCGCGATAGAGCCGGTAAATGACCTCTTTTTTGGTCTTGAACTCCATCAGCGCGGTGCCGTCGTATTCGCCCAGCTCCGAGAGGGTCGGACGCATGTGCCGCAGGATTTCGGCGTCATGGCGACGATTGGTCAGCCCCACCGGACAATGACAAAACAGTTTGCGTTCGGTGTCGATTTGCTGGTGAATCTCCAGGCCGCATTTGAAGCCCCGGGATTCAAAGAACGATTTGTCGTCGATGTCGATTTCAAGCTCTTTCATAACAGAGGGGAATATATACGGCAACGCGAAAAAAGAAAGCGATTTTTTCAAGAAATCGGGACCGACCGGGGGATCAGCGAGAGCGGGATGTGCGGTCGAAAAAACGGCCGACAGGTATATAATTCATTGACAAGATGTCCGTCTCTCTCGTATTTTTATGTGTCGGGAGGATTCACATGCGTTCAATCGAAGAGCTGATCAATCGCCAGCTTAATCGCTGGGAAATGGAACGTCGTCACCGCGAAGAGGAAATCCAAAATGGTATTGCGCCGGAAATCAAGCCCATTGTCACGGTGAGTCGACAACGGGGAAGTCGGGGCGCATATATCGCCGAACGCCTCGCCGAGAAACTGGGATACCAATTGCTGTATCGCGAGATCATCGACGAAATCTGCAAGTCGTCGGGATACCGTCGGCGGGTGATCGAGTCGCTTGACAACAAGGTGCGGTCACGGATGGAACTCTGGTTCGAGGGGTTATTCAAGGGCATGTATATCGACTCCTCGGATTATTTCAAGCAGTTGTATCGGGTGATCATGTCGGTGTCGGCGCATGGCGGGGTGGTGGTGGTCGGTCGCGCCGCCAATTTCATGCTGTCGCGCGATCAGGGATTTCACCTGCGCGTGGTGGCGGCCCGTCCGGTGCGAATCGAAAATCTGGTGCGCTATCAGCAGTTGACCCACGAGCAGGCGGAGCAGGAAATCCGTCAATTCGACAGGAGCCGGGCGGAATTCGTCGAGAGTAATTTCCATATGAACATCGACGACCCGGGCGCCTATGACCTGATTCTCAACACGACGTATGTCGACGTCGACGAAGCGGTGCAAATCGCCGAGCTGGGAATGCAGTCGAAGCGGAAGGCGCTGAGTGCCTGAGAGGGGACTCCGCCCCGTCGCCCCCGGATGAGACGCGTTGAAAAAAGTTTTTTATGGTGCAAGATTTATATTGCATTATAAAATATAAATATCGTTTAATTGTTTGTTGTTTGGCGTTTCATTACGCAAGAAAGGGCATGATTCGGTACTGTATTTTCAAAACGGTAACAAGTGTAAAGCTAAAATACCTTTAACCACTGTGGTACTAAGGAGGCACTGATGCCAGTTAAGAAGACGGCCAAGAAGACGACGAAGAAGGCGGCACCGAAGAAACCCGCCGCCAAGAAACCTGCGGCCAAGAAGACCACCGCGACCAAGAAGAAAGCGGCCCCGAAGAAGAAAGCCGCCCCGAAGAAGAAAGCGGCCCCGAAGAAGAAAGCCGCCCCGAAGAAGAAAGCGGCTCCGAAGAAGAAAGCCGCCCCGAAGAAGAAGGCGGCTCCGAAGAAGAAAGCCGCCCCGAAAAAGAAAGTCGCGGCGAAGAAGCCGGCCAAGAAGAAAACGGCACGCAAAGCCAGCCCGGCGTTGATGAAGCCGGTCAATCCCGACAGCACTCTCGGTGCGATCGTGGGCGACAAGGCAATGCCGCGTGCGCAGATTACCAAAAAGCTCTGGGACTATATCAAGAAGAACAATCTTCAGGACCAGACCAACCGTCGCATGATCAACGCCGATGACAAACTGAAGGCGGTGTTCGGCGGCAAGGCCAAGGTCAATATGTTTGAGATGACCAAGCTGGTCTCCAAGCATATCAAGTCATAGCCTGAGCCGAAGGTGAGTTTACGGGCCGGATCTCATCCGGCCCTTTTTATTGGGTGATGCGGGGGCATTCCCATCGGGGGATTTTGCCTTTTGATTTCATCGTGAGCGTCGCTATATTGCCGTCATGACGTCCCGTTCCAATCATACGAAATCGAAGTATTATCCCCCGGGGATCTTTTTGCTCGTATCGTTGGCTTTCTGCCTGCCGTTTTTCCGCAAGTGGGAATATATCGGCGTGGGCGACTGGGAGCTGTTTTGCACGATGGCCGCCGTCCCGGCGAAAACGATCACGTATTTCGGACAATTTCCATTCTGGAATCCGTATCTGGGCGGAGGCAATATCCTGTTTGCGCATCCCGAGGTTGGGATTGCATCGCCGTTCTTCCTCTTGATAATGCTGTTCGGTCCGGTGGCGGGTTTGAAAGTGCAGATCCTGCTCGCCTATTTCCTCGGTTTTTACGGGACCTATCTTCTGGCGCGCAAGATCGGTCTGGGGAATTTGGCGTCGTATCTGGTTTCGTTCACGTATTACGGCAGTTCCTATTTTGCCCTGCATTTCAGTATCGGGCATATCCCGTTTACGCATTTTTGTTTTTTGCCGTGGGTGATTCTGTTTCTTCTGAAGGCCGAGGGCGACTGGAAGTATATTCTCGGCGCCGCAGGGGCGCTTGCGTTGATAATTCTCGGCAACGGGGCGGCAGTGCCGTTGTTGTATACCCTGTTTTTCTGTGGTATGCTGATGGTATTGCTTTCCATTGAACAGGGCCATCTGCGCCATGTCCGGCGATTCCTGGTGGCGACGGTACTGGGCGTGCTTCTGGCAGGGGTGAAATTCTTCCCGATGTATTCCTATCTGTCGCAAAACCGCTGGGAGGGAATGCCGACCGATCAGGTGCCGCTGTCCCTGGCGTTTACCGGGCTGTTTTCATTTGACCAGTGGATATTCCGCACTGCCGGTTCGGGGCAGTACTGGGGTTGGCATGAGTACGGCGCGTATCTTTCGCCGGCGGTGCTGATTCTGGCGGTGGTCGGCGCGGTGTGTTGCCTGCGTCGAAGCCGCCTCTGGCTGATTCTCGGGCTGTTTTTTTTCATTTTCGGTCTGGGACATTTTTCACCGGTGTCGCTCTGGAACCTGATTGTGCATCTTCCGGGATTTTCATCGGTACGATCACCGGCGCGAGCGTTTCAGTTTGTGGTCCTCGCGTTTGCGATCATGGCCGGATTCGGCCTTGATTTTTGCCTGAATCGGTTAAAGACAACATTCACTCAGGCACGGTATCTTGCCGTGGTCCTGGTGGCGGCGGTTATCGTGGTGAACCTGTTTATCAATTTGCCCAGCCTGCGCACGATCGGATACAAGAAGCCGGAGCCGGTGGTATTCCAGGATGAATTTCGGCAGGAAATCGGTCGCAAGGACGACATTTACAATCAATTCCGGCGTAATCGCGGCTCGCTCGTGACGCCCTGGCTTTCAGGGTACAAGGAAAGTCGCGGAATGGTTACGCCGACCAGTGACGTGCTGATGGAATATGTGGTGGAGGGAAGAGCCCAGGTTCTGTATCGCCGGTATACGCCGAATCGGGTCGAGTACGCGATCCGATCCGACCGCCCGGGGACGATTGTGTTCGGCATCGGGTACGACGAAGGATGGTATGCCGAGGACGGGCGGCGGCTGTTTGAACGCAATGCTTTAGTGGCGATGCGCTTTACCGCACAGGACCATGAGGTGGTCCTGAAATACCGGACGCCGTATTTCTATCTCGGATTAGTGATCAGTCTGCTGACCCTTGCCGTGTGTCTGTTGCTCTGGCGCCGTCCTCAGCTTGGGAACCGTTGCAAAGCGATATTTGAGTAGGGTCCAGATGGCCTGCAGGCCGTCGTACCAGCGAATCTTTTTCCCTTCCTGGAATTTCCTCGGATGGTAGTCGATCGGGATTTCATGTATTTCGATCTTATTGCGTCCCAGTTTGGCGACCACTTCCGGGCAGAATTCAAACCGCTCGCTTTCCAGATGCATGGCCTTTAAGAGCTCGGTGCGGATCATTTTATAACAGGTCGACTCATCGGTGATCCTGACCCGAAACAGCAAATTGGCAATCAGGGTCAACAGTTTTCCTCCCCAGAGATAGCGGGTGTAGGAAATGCCGGATTCAGGATTACGGATTCGGGAGCCGAATACGGCATGGGCCTTGACCTGTTCCGCCTTGTCAAGCATGCGGATCAGATCATTCGGGTCGTATTCCAGATCGCCGTCCTGTATGACCGTATAGACTCCCTGTGCTGACGGCAGGCCGGTGATGATGGCATGACCTTTGCCGATATTGCGTTTTTGATGGACGATGACGACGTCGGGATGTGAACGAAATCGCTCGATAATCCGTCCGGTGGCATCAGTGGAACCGTTGTTAATGATAATCAACTGGAGATCGATTTCCAGATTAAGAATACGCTCGATGATTTCGCGGGCGGTTTTTTCTTCGTTATACAGCGGCATGAGAACGGATAATCGCATATCGCAATATATGCCCGGACAGACGAAAGTCAATGGTTGATAATACCTTGCGATATGGCAATACAGCCTTGACTTTTGGGGGCCTTTTTCGTATAGAGTAGCGTTAATAAACATGGAGAATCGTACATGCATACTCCGTCATGGAAGTTATTGACTGTTTTATCAGGACCGGTGGCATCGCGGGGGTTTGTTTATGCGCTGTTGTGTGCCGGCTGGTGGGTGGGGCTGATGTTTCCAATCCATGCCCCGATGGCGCAGGAGACAGGATTCGGTGCGGTGGTGGAACCTGATCAATATCTGATCCAGCCCGGCGATAAATTCCGAATCGACTTCTGGGACGGCGTCACGCCCACGATTAATGTCGAGGTGACACCGGAGGGGGCGGTGCTGATCGCCGCGATGGGACGTCTGGAAATCGCCGATCTGACCCTGACCAGAGCCAAAGCCGCTTTGCACGAATTGGTTCGCGGGTATTATCCCGATGCCGATTTTTCCATCAGTCTGGATGGTATTCGTTCCACCCAGATACTGGTGATCGGAGCGGTGCGCAATCCGGGTTTGTATGACGGATATGTTTCACAACAGGTGTCGGAATTCATCCGTAAGGCGGGTGGATTGGTTGCCGGGGCCTCGCAGCGCAATATTTCCTTGTGTTGCAACGGCAATACGTCGATTCATGTCGACCTTTTACAATTCGAGCGGCTTGGTAGCCGTGATGCCAACCCGCTGTGTTATGCCGGCAGTGTTATCAAGGTTCCGCTGTTGAAAGATTCCTCGGCATTCATACAAATTGCCGGAGCGGTGACTGTTCCGGGCGGCTATGAATACCGCGAAGATGACGATCTCGGAACATTGATCGATCTGGCGTTGGGACTGAACGGACTCGAGGGGGATTCGGTACTGGTGTATCGCACTACGCCCGGAGGGAGTACCCCGATGGCGGTTGCGCTTGATCATCGTGAGTTCGCAATCCGGGCCGGAGATAAAATTATCGTGCAACAGCGCACCCAGGGATTTATCCCGGACTATATCGCCGTCACCGGACAGGTCGCAATGCCCGGACGCTACCCGTTTCATGCCAGAAACGATTTGGTGTCGGCATTGGCCATGGCGGGAGGGATTACCGGGACAGCCGATATGTATGCCCTGACGATTTACCGCCGCCCCGGATACGAAGACCCGGCGGCGATGCAGAATCTGGTTGATCCGGCAAGTCGTAATCATATCACGCTGGCCGGTGAACGCATCCCGCTGTCGCTTAATCCCGAGGTGGTCGCCTCAGGCCGGCTGGAATCGGTGACGCTGGTTGCGGGTGATTCGATTGTGGTGCCGCAGACGACGGGTTCGGTGAGTATTTTCGGACAGGTCCGTCGCCCCGGAGCGGTGCCGTTTGACAGGCCGATATCCGCCGGAACACTGGCGCGGATGGCGGGGGGGTACGCCCCAAAGGCCGACCAAAACAGTATCCAAATTATTCGCAAGGCGGGCGGACAGACCATCACCAGTGATTGTCGTGCGCTGGTGTATGACGGCGACGTTGTGATTATCCCGGAAAAAAGAAATGCCGGCAGTTTCTGGGAGAAGATACGGGATATTTCGCTGGTGCTGGGTGGTTTGAGTCTGGTCTATTTGGCGGTTGACAACGCGACGGACTAAAAGCACATGGATGAACACGAATTCAATCTTTGGAAAATTCTGGACGTTATCGCCCTGCGGGCGAAATTTATTATCGGTCTGGTGATGGTGGCGACCATAATCAGCGTGGTGGTGTCATTCGCCCTGCCGCGCTGGTATCGGGCATCGACCTTGTTAATCCCGCCGAAGAGTGATAATACGGGAATCGGCCCGGTCAGCAATCTGAACGCGGTGTTATCGCTGACATCGGGTCTGGAACAGCCGATCACCGCCACGCCCACGGATATCTATGCCCGGATTCTGAGAAGCCGCACCATGAGTGAACGGGTAATTGATGCCAATAATATGTCGATGCATTTTGCAACCGAATCGGTGCCGCGTATGCTGGAGCTATTGAAAAAGCGGGCCGAATTCCGAACCACCGATGAGGGTTTGCTTGAGATTTTTTACCAGGACAAGGATCCGGTTTTTGCCGCCCGGGTAGCCAATTCGTACGCCGAGCAATTCGACCTGTTGAATCGCGAGTTGTCGGTCTCGCGCGCGCAGACCATGCGGGAGTTTATCGAGAAGCGGCTTTCCGATGTCGGCGCCGATCTCGATTCCGCCCGTCGCGAACTGGAGGAGTTTCAGCGCGAGCACAAGGCGGTCGATCTGGACCGTCAGACGCAGTTGGCGATGGAATCGGCGGTCAGTTTGAAGGTCTCCCTGGCCCAGAATGAAATCGATTTGAATGTCAAGGAACACACGCTTTCGGCGACACATCCTGACGTGATCAGTCTCAAGCGGCGGATTAACGAAATCCGCGAGCAGATCAATCGGCTGGAGTTCGGCGGTCAGGACAGTTCGTATTTGAATCTTCCGGTGGCCAATGTTCCGGGCCTGCGGATCAGATACGCGGAGCTGGCGGCACGGGTGAAGGTTTCCGAAACGCTGTATCAGATGCTGGCCGAGCAGTTCGAACAGGCCAGACTGCAGGAAAAGATGACCACTCCGACGATTTCGGTGCTCGATCCGGCCGTCCCGCCTGTCAACCCGTTCAGTCCCCGCAAATCACTGATCGTGCTGGCGACCTTTGCGATATCGCTTTTGGTCGCGTTGTTACTGGCCTTATTCTTTCACTACCTGGAGCAGTTGCAAACAACGTCGCCCCAGGACTACAATCGCGCCCGGAGGTTTTTCGGAACGTTTTTCGGCTGGGTGCCCGGAATTGGAAAATCAACCAAGAATTCATAGATCTACCGGTGTATAAGATGTATGCTTTGCCCCCGGAAACTGCCGCCGGCATTGTTACCGCGTGACAGAACCCGTGGGGATCAGATAACGGAAAATAGAGGATACCATGTCAGATTCCATAATTCATCGGACGGCCCGACTCGGCGACGGTACCCGTCACGGTCATTTTTGTGTGTTCGGCGACGGAGTCGTGATCGGAAACGGCTGTGTTATCGGCAATAACGTTGTCATTCACGACGGCGTGACGATCGGTGAAAACGTCCGTATCGACGACAACGCCGTGATCGGCAAAATGCCCATGAAGGCGGCCAATTCGGCGGTAACCAAAGATCAGGAACTGCCGCCGACGGTGATCGGTTCGGATTGCATTATCGGCACCAGTGTCGTGGTGTATCGGGGATGCGCTGTCGGGCGCAAGGTGCTGATCGCCGACCTGTCGACCGTGCGCGAAAATGTCACGGTCGGTGATTTCACCATTGTCGGGCGCGGCGTGGCGATTGAAAATTTCTGCACGATCGGCCGGTATTGCAAGCTCGAGACGAACGTGTATATCACCGCCTATTCGGAGCTTGAAGACCGGGTGTTCGTGGCACCGTGCGTGGCCACGTCGAACGACAACTTCGTCGGCCGCACCGAGGAGCGGTTCAAACATTTCAAGGGGGTAACGGTCAAGAAGGGAGGGCGGATCGGTGTCAATGCCACGATCCTGCCCGGCAAGACGGTGGGAGCTGACGGCATGGTCGGTGCCGGGGCCGTGATGACGACCGACTGTCCCCCGAAGAAAATCATCGTGGGGATGCCGGCCAAGGTGTTTCGTGATGTTCCCGAGGAACAGCTTCTGGAGAATCAGGGCTGGGAAGAGTAAAGGAGAGAGCGTATGGCAGTTCCTCTTTTGGATTTAAAACGGCAGTATGCAACGATAAAGAATCGGATGGATGCGGCGGTCATGAAGGTGCTGGACCACGGGTTGTTCATCCTGGGCCCGGAAGTGGCCGAGCTGGAAGGCAAGATCGCGGTGCTGTCCGGCGCGAGATACGGAATCGGTGTGGCATCGGGAACCGATGCGCTTTTGTTGGCCCTGCGGACGGTGGGGGTCGGCGCGGGCGATGAGGTGATCGTGCCGGATTATTCGTTCATTTCGACGACTACAGTGGTGTCACGCCTGGGCGCCAAACCGGTGTTTGTCGATATCGAGGCGGATACGTACAATCTCGATCCGAATATCATCGAAGCGGCGATCACGCCGAAAACCAGGGCGATTATGCCGGTGCACCTGTTCGGGCAAACCGCCGATATGAATCCGATTCTGGCAGTAGCGAAAAAGCACGGGCTGGCCGTGATCGAAGACGCCGCGCAGGCGATCGGCGCGGGATACAAGGATAAAAAAGCCGGCGCCATCGGCGATCTCGGCTGTTTTTCGTTTTATCCGTCCAAAAATCTCGGCGGCATCGGCGACGGCGGGATGGTGATCGTGAGTCGTGAGGAGTATCGCGACATGATGAAGATGTTGCGGGTGCACGGCTGGACACGCAAGTACGATCCCGACGTGGTGGGGTACAATTCCCGTCTCGCTACGATCCAGGCCGCGGCACTGTGTGTCAAGCTGGATTATCTGGCCGGATGGAGCGAGGCGCGTCGCGTTCACGCCGCCAAGTATGATGCGGCCTTCGCCGCGACGAACATCAGGATTCCGGTTGCGAAGGATTACGCCTATCATATTTATAATCAATACACCATCGCGGTTGAAAACCGCGAGGAATTGATGGCGGCCTTGAAAGAGAAAAATATCGGCTATGATATCTATTACCCGATTCCGTTCCATCAGTTGAAATGCTATGCCGATATGGGATACCAGGCGGGCGATTTCCCGGCCAGCGAACGCGCCTCGACAAGCGTGGTCTCGATTCCGGTGTTCCCCGAACTGACCGAGGCGGAGCAGGACGAAGTGATTGCGGTGGTCAAAGCCGTCTCCGCATAAGATGCGGTGCGAATCATTTTACGGGCGGTCGGTCTTGTAACAGGCCGCCCTCTTATACCATGTGCAAAGCGAGACACGACAGTATCACATCCCGGCCGTTACCATTGGTTTCACCTAATCTACCGTTCCAAGATCTGAGAGGGTAGTCCGTGGGCGGATTTTTCACCAGACAGGGTATCAAACAGGCCTCCATTTTGATTGCGGTGGTAACAGTGTCATCGCAACTGCTCGGTGTTGTCCGCGAGGCGATTATCGCTAACTTTTTCGGGACCAGCCAGGAATACGACATCATCCTTCTGGCGCTGGCGATTCCCCTGATGGTGGGCGGGTTGTTCTTTCAGGCGATTCCCGCGGCGGGGATTCCCAGCCTGCAGGGATATGCCGGACGCAAGGGCGTGTTGCGCTCGCCGTTTGTCGGTATCAACAACATCCTGATTTTGGGCATTTCTGCGATTGTTTTTCTCGTCCTGCCGCTGTTTCGCGGATTGCTGGCGGAGGGGCTGGACAACGCCGCCGCCGATAAGGTGATCCTGTTCGGCCGGATTTTCTGCCTGATCATACCGCTTCGGGCTTATGAAGCCATGTTTCGCGCGCTGTTGCATCTTCGCCATCATTTTCTCTTCCCGGCGATTGCGATTCTGGGGTTTAATCTTTGCACGATAGTCATTCTGTTCATGCTGTTTCCGTCGCTGGCATCGGCGGCATATGTCATCGCGTGGCTGGCCGGTGTTTTGGTGCAGACCCTGCTGGTGATGATCCCGACCGTTGTTATGTATCGCCGCGCGGAGCATGGAGACGGCAAGGCGGATGGTTTTAATCGCAGTGGCTATTTGCAGTATCTCGGGACGATTATCCTGATCGAGGCGATCGGTCTTTTGAACGATCCGTTCGATCGTTTTCTCTGCGGCGTGTATCTCGATCCGGGGTACGTTTCGGCGGCGCATTACGCCAATATTATCAATCTGGTGCCGGTACGGGTGTTCATGTATTCGCTGGCGACCGCGGTTTTCCCGACGTTCTCGGAGCGCGCGGCCGGTCACAACAAGGCCGGGCTGGCGGTGTTGTATCATAAGGCACTGGCGATGGGCGTATTGATGCTGGCGCCGGTGACCGCGTTCTTTTTGCTTTTCCGTCAGGAGATTATCGGCATTCTGTTTGAGCGGGGAGCGTTCGTGGCGCAGTCCCGAGTGATGACGTCGGAGATACTCGCGTATTTTGCGGCCGGGATGTTTTTTATCGCGGTCTTTTATATCCAGTCGCGGGTGTACTACGCGTTGAAATCATGGAAAATGCTGTTTGTCGTTCGTCCGCTGACGATGGGAATCAAAGTCCTGATCGGGTTTTATCTGATCGGCGACAACTGGGCGATGGCGGTCGGGGGTGGGACGGTCGTGATGTTCGTGGTGTCGTTTCTTCTTCTGGAACTGTTTTTGATTGTCAGAATCGGCCTGAAATATACCGCCGATGATTTTCATCTGCTCGGCAAGGCAATAATCGGGGCGGCGGTAACGGTATTACTTTTTATCGTCGTGCAATGGTTTGGAGTGTCAGTGCTTGGTATTGACGGATTCGGTCTGATGTTTCTGGCCGGGGTGGTCGGTTTCGGGGGGCTGGCTGTTCTCGATCAGGTGTTCGGCATTTCGGGAATCAGGCTGTTCAAAGCCAAAAGGGGCTGAAATCAATCGGTATACAACTGCCAGCGGATTTTAGCGGGGAGCGTCCGCAGGGTGTTGAACCTTCTCTGCAAATAGCCATTCCAGCGGTCGCGGTATTCACGGAAAATATTTTCGTCAGTCAGGCGGTGCATGATCTCCAACTGGTCGATATGGAGACGGTGATAATGGATCGTCGCGGGATTTTTCGGACAGTCGGGGATATGATAGCGCGACCAGTACCCGAGGTCGAATCGCGGTAGCCATACTTTAAGGGTCTGCACGCCGCTGTCATACAATGTCCGGGCCTCGGCGTGATCGGCAAAGCGCACCAGATCATATAATCCCCACAGGGCATAGATAAAACCGTTGAAGACATGCTTGAACGGATAGGCGGGGTATTCCTCGAACCAGGTTCGTCCATCATCGTAGCTGGCCACGCCGCCCCCGCGGATTTCCACGTGAAACGGCTTCAACGCGTTTTCTGCAGAATCCCAAAAACGACGATCTTCGGTCATACTAAAAGCCCTGATAAGGCAGGAGATCGCCAGTCCCTGTGACATGGCCGAGGGAAAACCCGAATCGAGTCCAAAGCGTTTCATCGGAAAGGGGGTTGGCCAGATGCCGTGATCGTTCTGCGACGACACCAGCCAGTCGGCGGCGGCAAGAAAACATTTGCGATGCGAGATGTCATTGCTGTTCAGGTACGCCTGTAAATGTCCCAGGGCCCAGAAGGCAATATGCACCGGTAAATGAGTCGTTTTGCCTTTGCCGACATAGAGTGGAAGACCGTTATCATCATACGGCCCCGGATAATCGGCGCGCCGGGTCTGATCCAGATAGTACGGCATGGCGTTGTCGGGATGATAGGCTATTTTCGCCAGCGTATGATAATAGCTTTTGGAGGTGATCCCGATATATTCCAGCAGATTGGCCAGTTTGTCGCTATGCCGTTTCATGTCGGTTGCAATCAGAGGACAACCGGACGGAATGTCAAGCTGAATCTTGCGCGGCGGGCAAAAGTCGGAAATCCTGTTGACATTTTCACCCAGGACCGTTTCTTCCGTGTAACAGATTCGATCGGATGGAGTGTTCATGAATTACGGCATGCCGGAAATGATGTCCGCACAATCCTGGAAAAGGTACATGTACATGTCCCTGGCGCTGGTGTTGTTGGCGCTAGTGCCGGTTCTGCTGTTGTTGCAAATGGAGCGGATGTCGTTTATTGCGGTATATCTGGCGATTCCGGTCGCACTGGTGGCCGTATCCATGCCGCGTCAGAGCTTTTACCTGTTCATGATCGCGAATTATATTTACATGCCGATGCGGATGGCGCTGTTTGCCATTCACCCGGGTGACGTATGCGCGGTGCTGTTTATCGCGGCGGTGTTTATCTCGTGGGTGTTTCGGTATCAGCCGTATTTCGACCGCACCCGGTTTGATTTTGCCCTGTTGGCGTTGGTGCTGGCGACGGTTATCTCAGGCATCTTTGCATATTCGCCCCGGCTGTCGATTGTTCCGATCGGCCGGATTATTCTAATTTATATCGCCTATCGGGCGCTGTATACGTTTTCCGGTCAATTCAGTCTTGACCGCATGGTGCGGTTGTTTATAAACCTGCATGCCCTGGTTTCGCTGGGGCATACCGTGCTGTTCCTGATTGGTGGCGGACGCTTCCGTGTATTCGGAGTCAGCAGTGTCGGTTTCGAGATGTTTTCCCTGACGATGGTGCCGCTGACGCTGGCGTATGCGATCTGGGCGCAATCACGGCGGGAACGGGTCAAATTCACGCTGTTTTTCCTGCTGGGAATACTGGCTGCGATGGCGACCATGTCGCGCGGGCCATTGATTACGATTACCGCGGCCTGTCCGGTCTTGCTGGCGGTTTCGTACGTGTACGCCAGGAAACTGCGACATCAACGGGTGCGGCGTTATGTTACAAAACTGGTTATGATAGCTGTGCCGTTGATGCTGGTGATTATTCTCGGCACCGGTTTGTATACGCAGTTGGGCACACGGGTGGAGCAGATTTTCGCGGAGAAGGCGACCGGGACGATTTTGACCCGGTTCTCGCTGTGGAAATCGGCGATCGAGGCGTTTATGATCAGCCCGGTGACCGGTATCGGAATCGGCAACTATCATCTGCTCGATTCTCTTCTGCCGCATCTGAAATTCGACCCGGTTCGTATCCGCGTGGCGCAGTTGTCGTTTCACAATGTCAGTCTGCAGTATCTGGCCGAGACCGGCATTTTGGGAATCTCAGCATTGTTCTGGCTGGCAGGGGCGGTATTTGTCACCGGACGGCGTATCATTCGCAAGACCACCGACAGCGCGGACATGCAGTTGTCCATGTCCTGTTTTATCTATGCCTTTATTTTTTGCATCACGATTTTTTACATGCGGGTCTGGACCTGGGGGCAGGAGGGATTCGTTCTGGCTTTTTGTCTGGCGATGTTGTCGCGCCAGTATCGCCATTTGTATAAACCAGGCAGTGAGAAATCCTGATGGCTGACCGGGTTGTCATTCTCAGCTACGCGCATTCGATTCACACCCTTCGCTGGGCGCGGTCGATCCGTGACACCGGCTTCGACGTGGTCGTGATCTCCTGCGGCGGACAGCCTATCGAGGGGGTTGAAACGATCATCTACGGTAAAACTCCCGGCGGGACGCGTAATTTTCTGGCGTATACCAATCGTGTGCGGATCAAACTTCGGCAACTGCAACCGTCGCTGATTCATGCGTTCCAGGCCACCGGTTTCGGTTTGTGGGGCGCGGTGCGCGGGATGTGCCCGAAACTGCTGACGGCGATGGGATCGGATATATTGATTACCGCTCGCAATAATCGCTGGTATCGCTGGCATGTCGGCTCGGTTGTTAAAAAATATGATTATTTTTCAACGTCCAGCCGTTTTTTGCGCGATGCCATGATCGCGTTGTATCCGGATACGCGCCATCGTTTCGAGGTTATTCCGTTCGGGACTCCCATCCCGGAGAAGTGCAAGGACCATACCGAGATCAAACCGGTGCGGCTGGTATATATGAAGCTGTTGCGTTCGATTTACGGGCCGGACGTGTTGATTGATGCGCTAAAAGAACTGAAAGATGCGAATGTTCCGGTTCGGCTGGATATGTTCGGCTATGGTAGTGAAACGGGTGCGCTGAAACGTCAGGTAACCGCATACGGGATGGATTCGATGGTGTCGTTTCAGGGATGGGTTGAACCCGATTTGGTCTTGAAGCGATTGATGGATTATGATATTATGGTGATGCCGTCGCGCTCCGAGTCGTTCGGGGTGGCGGCGGTGGAAGCCGGAGCGTGCGGATTGCCGGTGGTTGCCAGCAAGGTGGGTGGGATTCCCGAAGTGGTCAAAGACGGCGAGACGGGAATTCTGGTGCCGCCGGAGGATTCTCATGCGCTGGCTGAGGCGATTCGCCGATTGGCCGAGGATGTGGTATTGCGTAGGAAAATGGGCGAAAACGGCCGGGATTTGGTGGAAAACGAATTTTCCTGGGATAAGAGTGTCGAGCAGATGGTGGCATTATATCGACGTTTGATCAAATCGGGGGGACGCGTATGAAAGTCCCGTTTTTCAGACTGCGCCTGAGTGCGCAGGAGAAAAAAGAAGTTGCTGACGCGCTGGCATCGGGGTGGATTACATCGGGGCCGAAGGTCAGTGCATTGGAAAAAGGCATTTGTGCTCTGACCGGGGCGCGCCATGCGGTGGCGGTGTCATCGGGGACCGCCGGTTTGCATCTGGCGCTGGAAGCATTGGGAATTACTGTAGGCGATCAGGTCATCACCACGCCTTATACCATGATTGCGACCATAGAAGCGATTCTCTATACCGGCGCGGAGCCGGTGCTGGTGGATATCGATGCCGCCACGCTCAATATTGATCCCGCACTGATTGAATCCAAAATCACCCGTAAAACCAAAGCCATTGTCGCGGTCGATATCGCCGGATGTCCCTGCGATTATCGCCGCCTTCGTGCTATTGCACGGAAATATCATCTGGCACTGATTGCCGACGCGGCGCATTCGCTGGGGGCGGATTATCGGGGACAGGCAGTCGGGACATTGGCCGATGCCACGGTGTTTTCGTTTTACTCCACCAAGAATCTCACCACCGGTGAGGGGGGGATGGTGTTAACCGGGCGAAAGCGGCTGGCCGATGAGATTCGCCTGCTCGCGCTTCACGGGATGACCTCATCCGGGTGGAAACGGTATGCCGGAGGAAGCTGGAAATACGACGTGGTTCGTCTCGGGTACAAGTATAATCTTTCCGATGTTTCCGCGGCGCTGGGTTTGGGGCAGTTGCGCGGGTTTGAGAAACGTCAGGCCAAACGCGCCGGGCTGGCAAACCGGTACAACCGGAAGCTGGCCGATCTCGGCGGCCTGCTGGATCTGCCGTTTTGCCCGGACGGAAGCAATCATGCCTGGCATTTGTATGTAATCCGCCCGATACCGGAGCGCTGGGGAATCTCCCGGGATCGTCTGATTGTCGAACTGGAAAACCGGGGGGTCGGATGCGGTGTGCATTTTATCCCGATTCACACGTTTACGCATGTAAAAAAGATTCTGCCGGTTGGGCGATATCATCTGCCGATCTGCGAACGGGAGGCCGGACGGGCGATCAGCCTGCCGTTATATCCCGACCTGACGCTTCGCGAGGCGGACTATGTCTGCGAGGTTATTCACGAACTGGCGAAACGGTTTGTCGGATAAAACCGTTTCGGGACTTGACAATTCTCCGGAAAGTCATATCATATCGCATCATTCTGCTTGTCAGTAATTCATAAATCTGTAATCCGACGGAATACACAATGGCAAAGATCAGTATTGCCGGCCTGCTGGCACTATGTATTTGCATGGCGGCTGTACCCGGTGCTCGCTCCGGCGAAGTTTACTTCATTCCGGTCGATGAATCGGCGGTGACCATCAGCGAAGCATTACCCGATTCGTCTTTCACGGGAATGACGGAACTGGGAATGCGGTCATACCTGGCGCACAACAGCCGGGTGGTTATGCGGCTTAATCTTGCGTCGTTTACTCCTCCGGTCGGAGGAGTGCTGGATACCGCTGAAGTCGGCATGTATGTTATCCGGAACGTAACCGGAGCAAGTGCGTCGTGTGAAATAGACGGATATGCCCTGACGACGGCATACGATGTCACTGTCGCCACCTGGCGATATCCCTGGAGCAGTCCCGGCGGCGATTATGACACGACCATGCACGTTTCCGCCGTTATTGCGGGGACGCATTGCGGATGGATTGTCTGGGACGTAACCGAGTTACTGCGTGAAAAATGGGATGATGTGGCGAATGGCGGGATGCTGTTCAGATATCACGAGGAGAACCTGGCCCCGCCCGGCGCGAGTTGCTGGTTCACCCCCGGGGGATTGAAAGGGACTTCACCGTATGTGCGGTTAATCTATGATTTTCCATCCGGCGTGAACGACCATGTCGATGATGAAAAGGCGGAAAAGGTCCGGTTGCACAATGCGCCGAATCCGTTCAACACCGCCACGAAAATCACGTTCGTTTCGGAACGCCGACAACGGTGTGAGTTGAGTATCTACAATCTGCTGGGGCAATGTCTGGCGGTGCTGTACGACGGGCCGGCATCGCCGGGCGAGCATGTCGTGTATTGGAACGCGGTCGATGATGTCGGGCATGATGTGCCGACGGGGATATATTTCTGCCGATTCCGCACCGATAATGACAGCGTGGTGCGACGCCTGCTTTTGCTGAAATGACCCGGATACGTGAGTCGCATATAACGGGCCGCCTTCGTGGTGAAGGCGGCCCGGGCACATGACGGGGCGAGTCTATTTGAGGAGGGTCATTTTGCGCGTCTGGGTGAAATTGTCGGCGCGCATAATGTACAGGTAAATGCCCGATGACACCGAGCGGCCCTCATCGGTTTTGCCGTCCCAGACAATCTCGTACGATCCCGGCGCCATGGTCTGGTCGACCAGCGTGGCGACGTGTTGTCCGAGAATGTTATGAATATCGATTCGCACCCGTCCGGATGCCGGCACATCGTAGGCGATGGTGGTTGCGGGGTTGAACGGATTGGGATAATTGGTGTGCAGGGCATAGGCTGTCGGAATCCCGTCGTACTCCTTCGAGATCGGATTCTGGATGGGATCAACCGGATCATAGCCGCCGTCGCAGTAGCCGCGGACGGTTCCGGGATTCGTCACCACATGAATTGCATTGCCGCCGGCGTTTTTCATGTAGTAATTGGAAAACGTGACGGCATTGCTGTACCAATGCCCTTCAATACAATATCCCATATCATAGTATACCGTGGCGATATGGCAATACCCGTTGTCCGTGGCGTCCCAGATGAATCCCGAATCGCTGGTCAGGCGTCGGCCGTGCGGTATCACGGAGGCGGTGATGTTTTCTGCGGGAACGATACTGGAGATATGATAGTTCGGTCCGATTTTGACATCCAGCGAGAATTCCGACAGATCGACATTGTGTTTGACATAGATATGCCCGGTCACGTCGATATCGTACTTGGAATATCCGCCGCCGCCGTAAAACAGACCCATCGGCACCTCCAGCGGGTCGGCATCCCAGCTCAGGGAGACCGGGTATTTGGCCGTGGCATGGTGAGTCGAGGTGTCGGTCACGACCGCCGTATCGCCGTAGACGCTGTACGGATTGGTGTTGGTGAATTCAAACGTGATAAAGCGATTGTTGTAATTATCCGGCAAATCACCCAGGTATTCAAGCCGGACTTCGATAATATCCTCGAACTCGGATGCCGCCGGAACATAGTCATCACCGCCCGACCCGGGGACCTGATACAATGACAACCGGTGATCGCCGTTGGTGTGATCATCGGCCCAGAATTCCAAATCATCGGTCAGTTCGGTGTTCTGTTCATAATCAAGATCCTCGTCAAGCAGGAGATTCATGACGATCGCGCCGGTATCCGGGCTGGCGTCCCACGGGGCGTATCCCGCCGGGAAGTTGTTTTTCATCTTGATCTCATACTTGACCTTCATGTCGCCGCCGAGGCAGATATTGTTTTCCGTCAATTCGGCGTAGTATTCGGCGGTGTAATCGGCCAGGGTGATAATGCCATAGTAGTCATAAGCGACCTGATTCTGGACAATTACCTCGTCGTAAAAGGGGATGATATATTCATGGTACGGCCTGATGAGGCAACTATCGGTTACGAACGCAATCGGCGTTGCCTGTCCCTCCCAGTTACCCTTCACTTTAAAGCGCAGGCTGTAAATGACGGTTTCGGTATCCAGAATGGGAACCGGATCGAATTCCGGGTAGTTATCCGTTCCCAGTTGCAGAAGCACGTTGATGGGATATGCGCCGGAATCGGGGCACCCGCTCCCCACGCATCCCCCCGGAAAGACATCGTCGTAATTATCGGCCAGGCCGAGAAATTCCAGTTTCGTGGTGTCATAGACGAGTTGGTGATTAATATGACAGGTATAGAAATTGGTCGTGGCGGAGATGGGGTATTCGAATACCGTTTCCAGCGCACCGTACAGGGTGGTGTCGTGAAGGTAAAAGGTCGCCTGGTAATCCGCGATCGTGACCGATCCATCGCCCCAGCATCCGTCGCCGGCGGGGGTGTACACATTGCCGTCCACCTCGACATTGTTGTCATCCGAAACCTGGTTGAATTCCAGATCATTGACGGTGTTTTCCCATTGCTCGAGCGCGGTGAATTTGACAACGGCAAAACGCGTCAATGTCTCCGGCGCCGGAACCCCATCACCGTTCCAGAATTGCAGAGACAGGGTATTGGTGTCTCCGTTAAACACGGAATTCGACCAGCTGAATCCCCAGCGCCAGTTGGCGCTGTCCAGTTCCGCTGTTTCGAATACGAGTTTGGAGGCATCGTAGTAGAATTTGCATTCGATACGGTCCAGGTCTCCGTCCGGAGCGGAGGTCGTGTCCATATATTCGAATTGCAGGGAGAAATCGACGAAAGCGGTTTCCGCGCTGTCGCCGCCATGAGTGTCAAGCACGAATATGGTGGGAGGACTCAGTTCGAAATGCAGACCATTATACCCCGGATAGTCCATGGGGCTGGCAAAAGCGAGACCGCGAAGGAGAAAACCTGCCATACTCAGGGCAAGGAAAATACCTATAGATTTTTTTCGATTCATGATAAAATCCCTTTTGTCTTAATGTGGTGTTAGAAGTTATCGTCGTTGCGGTCTCTCGCCGCGGGGGTGAACGTGCCCCAATGAGGAAAAGAGCGCATCCCTGTCTCATGCATTCCTCGTGTGTCGGTCAGGTGAAATAATGTCGTGATGAAGTCGATCAATGACGGCGTGTGCTCGTTTGCAAGATACGGGCGGGCATCCTTTTCGTCAATCGAAATCAGGGCATGTTCGCCTCTTTTTCGTTTTTTTGACAGATATTGTCACAGATGCGGGTTTGCGGGAGCCGGTCTGGTCCGGCGGTGTTCCCGATGGTACTTCTTGATATGACGCCTTTTTTTGATTACATTGTATCGGGAGATTATACGATATGCCGGCAAATCTGCCTCCACACTATTACGAACTGGAGCGGGAGTACAAACAGGAGCGTGACCCGCACGAAAAACTGAGGCTGGCCAAAGAGTTGTTGGCCCTGATGCCCAAGCACAAGGGAACCGACAAGCTTCAGGCCGATCTCAAGGCCAAGATCGCCAAACTTCGCAAGGAAATCGAGGGCGGGCAGAAAAAACACGGCGCCCGCACGATCAGCCCCTTCGACCATATCGATCGTGAAGGAGCCGCACAGGTCATCCTGATCGGGCCGCCCAATTCGGGAAAGTCATCCCTGCTGGACACGCTGACCAACGCCGAACCACTGATCGGGGATTATCCCTATACCACCCGGGAGCCGTTGACCGGGATGATGGAGTACGAAACGATTCAGATACAATTGATCGACACGCCGCCGATATCAACGGAGGTGTTCGAGAATTATATGCCCAACCTGGTGCGTCAGGCGGATTTGGTGGTGCTGGTCAGCGACGTGTCAACCCCCGGTTTCGCGGGGCGTCTGGAGACGGTTCGGGCGCGGCTTAAAGAAAAGAGAATTCATCTTGTCCCGCGCCTTCCCGAAACGGCCGATGATCCACTGATCATCAACAAAAAAACCATATTGGCGGCGCACAAATTCCTGGATGAGGGGGGACAGGAGGGGCTGGAGCATTTGCGGGCATTGTATCCCGATTTTACCGTGATGCCGACCTCGATTCTCGACGACAAGGTGATGTTCAACATGAAAAGAACGATGTTTGCGGCTCTGGGGATTATCCGGGTATATACCAAGCCGGTCGGCAAAGATCCCGATTTTAATGATCCGATCATTCTCCCGATCGGCGGTACGGTGGAGGCGGCGGCGCTGACGCTTCACAAGGATTTCTCCCGCCGCCTGCAATATGCCAAAATATGGGGTCAGGGGAAATTTGAGGGCCAACGCGTTAAGAGCAGTTTTGTGCTTTCGGACGGCGATATTATCGAATTTCACATCTAGGGGCGATTGGGGCCGGGAAAACGACTTTCTTTTATTTTTGAAACTCCGGAAAGGCCGGATTGTTTAGAAATAAAGGGCTTGACGATTGGGTATGGGCATATTATTATTCTTGATTACGACTTAGGGCCCATAGCTCAGTTGGTTAGAGCAGCTGACTCATAATCAGCGGGTCCCAGGTTCGAGTCCTGGTGGGCCCAGAGATGATGTTTGAAAGCTAGAGTGCATTGGGCAATTAGCTCAGTTGGTTAGAGCGTTCGGTTCACATCCGAGAGGTCACTGGTTCGAGTCCAGTATTGCCCAAATAAGTAAGGCAGGTATGTTGCATACGTGCTTGACATATCGGTTCAGTAAAATGGGAAACGGTAATCCGGGTTATCAGGGTATGACTCGGATACAAATACACGCAGTCTCACCACGGGTTGGGACTGCGTTTTTTATTGCGGGTAATGACTAGACGAGGAGAACAAATGCAAGACGATCTTGAGATGCTTTTGCAATTACAGGTTATAGATTACGATCTCGGTGAGCTGGAGCGGTCCAAAGAATATATTCCCGACATGATGGAAAATCTGCGTCGGGAAATCGATGAGAGTGACAGGCAATTCACCGATGCCAGACAGGCATTGAGTGACTCCAAAGTGACGCAGAAAAATCTGGAACTGGTGGTTCAGGAAAAACAGGAGGCACTCAAGAAACTGCAGAATCAGATGATGGCGATCAAAACCAACAAGGAGTACGATGCCCTGGTGTCGCAGATCGACACGGTCAAGGAAGCCATCAACGAGAACGAGACCAGTCTCCTCGAAGTGATCGAGCGAATTGAAAAACTGGAAAGCGAAATCGACGACATCGAGAAAAAAAGTGAGGAAACCAGGAAGCAGAACGAAAAACAACTGGCCATTTTGCAGGAAAAAATGGATTCGGTCGGCACCAAGGTGAGAATGAAAGAGGATGAGCGCACCAATATTAAGGTGCGCATTCCCCGGCAGATCATGTCGACCTACGACCGGGTGCGCAAAAACCGCGGTGGGGCGGCGGTGGTGCCGGTTCGCAAGCGGGCTTGCGGCGGTTGTTACAAGGCGCTTTCCCCGCACGTGATTCAGGAAATCAAGCGGCACAACCAGCTGATCACCTGCGACAATTGCGGCCGGATTTTAATCTGGCAGGATGGCGTGAGCGAATAACACTATGGCACAGTTTTTTGACAAGGACGGGTTGACGTTTGATGACGTTTTGCTGATGCCGGCGCGGTCGGAAGTCCTTCCGCGCGCTGTCGATATCAGCACCCGAATCACCGCCGATATCTCCCTGAATATTCCGATCGTGTCGGCGGCCATGGATACGGTCACCGAATGCAAGCTGGCGGTGGCGCTGGCCCGTGAGGGCGGCATCGGTATCATCCATAAGAATCTTTCCCCGGAAGTCCAGGCCGGCGAGGTCGATAAGGTGAAACGGTCCGAATCCGGCATGATCGCCGATCCGATCACCCTGCCGCCGGATCGCCCGATCAGTGAAGCGTTGCAGGTCATGAACCGCTTCCGCATTTCCGGGATTCCGATTACCGAGGACGGGAAACTGGTCGGGATTCTGACCAATCGCGATCTGCGGTTCCACAAGGAGCACAACCTGCTGATCGGCGAGGTTATGACCAAGAATAATTTGATCACTGCGCCGGAAGGTACCAGTCTGGAACAGGCGCAGGAGTTATTACATAAAAACCGTATCGAAAAGCTTTTAATTGTCGACGACCAGCGGCGTTTGCGGGGTATGATTACGGTCAAGGATATCATGAAAAAGATTCAGTATCCCCTTGCCTGCAAGGACGCCGGGGGACGCTTGCGGGTCGGCGCGGCGGTTGGTGTTGCCGGCGATCTGGACAGGCGCGCCGAAAGACTGGTTGCCGCGGCGGTGGATATTCTGTGCGTGGATTCCTCGCACGGTCATTCGGTCGGCGTTTTGCAAACGATCGAACGGTTGAAGAAAAAATACCCGAAGGTTCCGATTATGGGCGGCAATGTTGCCACGGCGGAAGGGACGCAGGCGCTGATCGACGCCGGAGTAGACACGGTCAAGGTCGGTATCGGCCCGGGATCGATCTGCACGACACGGGTGGTCACCGGATGCGGGGTGCCGCAGGTGACCGCGGTCATGGAATGCGTGGCGGTTGCACAAAAGCATAACATCCCGGTTATCGCCGACGGTGGAATTCGCTATTCCGGCGATATTACCAAGGCGCTCGCCATCGGAGCGCATGCGGTTATGCTCGGATCGCTGTTCGCGGGGACCAGGGAGTCGCCCGGCGAGACGGTGTTGTACGAGGGACGAACGTTCAAGGTGTATCGCGGGATGGGTTCGATCGAGGCCATGAAAGCCGGAAGCCGCGATCGGTATTTCCAGGAACATGAGGAATCGGCGTCGAAATTCGTTCCCGAGGGTATCGAGGGACGGGTGCCCTATAAGGGGCAACTTGCCGATACCATATACCAGTTGATAGGAGGTTTGCGGTCCGGGATGGGAATCTGCGGCGCCGCCAATCTCGAGCAGTTGCGCCGTCAGGCCCGTTTTATCCGTATCTCTCAGGCGGGCGTGATGGAATCGCATCCGCATTCGGTGACGATCTCGAAAGAGGCGCCCAATTATCAGCGGATGCGCTGAAGATGAAAAACGTAGTTAACTATAGAATGCAACAAGTGCACAGGAAGAGGAAACACGGTCGCGCTTTAGTATGAGTACGTAAAGTGAGGAAAGTCCGAGCTCTCAGAGCCGGGGTGCCCGGTAACGCCGGGGCGGAGTAATCCGACGGAAAGTGCCGCAGAAAACAAACAGCCAAACCGACGGCCGTATGGCCGGCGGCGGCAATGGTGAAAACGAGGTGTAAGAGACCCCGCCCGTGCCTGGTAACAGGTGCGGGGGTAAACCCCACCCGGAGCAAGGTCAAATAGGGGAAGAGGGACCGGCTCGTCCCGTTCGATTCCCGGGTAGACCGCATGGAACCGGCAGGTAACTGCCCGGTCAAGATAAATGACCGTGACCGCTGATGGCGGGACAGAACTCGGCTTATATTCCTCTTTCTGGCTTCTGAAAAAGGAAGCCGACATGACAATTTCCACGAAGTCCGTTCCATTAAAATGGGTGGTGGCCCCGGAACCGGACCCGGATTTGGTCCAGAAGGTCAGTTCGCAGGTTAATCTTGATCCCGCCATTGTCAGGATTTTGTTTAACCGACAAATCGATGATCCGGAACTGATTCGGCAGTTTCTCAATCCCAAGTTGACCGATCTGTTCGATCCTTTCACCATGTACGGCATGGAGGAAGCGGTCGAACGCATCCTCAACGCCCTCCGGGAAAATGAAAAAATCATGGTCTACGGTGACTATGATGTCGACGGTATTACCGCGACCTCGCTGATATATCTCGTCCTCAATAAACTGGGTGCGCAGGTGGTGTACTATTTGCCGAACCGTCTGGTGGAAGGATATGGACTGTCGGTTGACGGGATCAAGGAAGCGACCGCGCAGAACGTGTCGCTGATCATTTCCGTGGATACCGGGGTCACGGCCGTATCGGAAGTGGAATATGCCCGTTCTCTCGGGATCGATTGTATCCTGACCGATCATCATGAGCCGGGAGAGATCCTTCCCAAACCGATTGCTCTGGTCAACCCCAAGCAGAAAGAGTGCAATTATCAATGCGGGGAGCTTTCGGGAGTCGGTGTGGCGTTCAAACTGGCCCAGGCGTTGTATCAACGTTTACAACAGGATGAGCGCGAGCTGGAGGAACATCTCGATCTGGTCGCGCTGGGCACGTCGGCGGATATCGTCCCGCTGATCGGCGAGAACCGCATCCTGACCAAGTTCGGTATCAAGCAGATCGCCCGCACCACCAAGCCGGGATTGAAATCGCTGGCCTTCGTGTCGGGATTGATGGGCAAGGAAATCGGCACCGGTCAGGTGGTGTTTATCCTGGCTCCGCGCATCAATGCGGTCGGCCGACTCGGCGATGCCGAAATGGCGATCCGGCTGTTGACCACCAAGGATGAACGCGTGGCCGCCGATATCGCACGCAAGCTCGACAAGGAAAACCAGCGTCGCAAGGACATCGATGAAAAGACCCTCAACGAAGCGCTCGAGCAAATTCGTCAGCATGTCGATGTCGAAAACGACCGCGCCATCGTGCTGGCCTCCGAGGGTTGGCATCAGGGGGTGATCGGAATCGTCGCCAGCCGGCTGGTGGAGCGTTTCCATCTGCCGACCGTAATGATCGCCATCGATGGCGGCGAGGGCAAGGGATCGGCGCGTTCCATTCCGGGATTTCATCTTTGCGATGCGCTCAAGGAATGCGAAGATTTGCTGTTGCGCTACGGCGGACACAAGTACGCCGCCGGGCTGACAATCGTGCCGGAAAAAATCGACGCCTTCCGGGATCGGTTGAAAGCGGTGTCGGAGCGATTATTGACCACCGAGGACCTGGTGGCCAAACTCTATATCGACGCCGAGATCGAATTGTCGGAAATCACCCATGCCCTGCTGGATACGATCGAGACGTTCGCGCCGTTCGGGCCCCAGAACATGCGTCCGGTCTTTTTGACCCGCAACTGCGAAATTCTCGGACAGCCCTATTGTGTCGGGAAAAATCATCTCAAGATGAAAGTGCGCAAGGGCGACGCGGTGTTCGACGTGATCGGTTTCGGGTTCGGCGACTGGGTCCGGCATCTTTCCGGGCGGGGTAATCTGGTCGATCTCGTCTACGTGGTGGAATACAACCACTGGAACGATGTCACCCGTATACAGCTTCGCCTCAAGGACATGAAACTTGCCGCCGGCAATCTCGGAGCATGAGCCGGTGTCATGACGGTTCTGGATAAATTCTTGCACGGTGACCAGTCCGCACTGGCTCGCCTTATCAGTTTTATTGAAAACCGCGAGGACGGCTACAAACGCCTTCTGGCGCGGTTGTACCCCCTGTCGGGAAACGCCCTGCGGTTCGGGTTTACCGGGCCACCCGGGGCCGGGAAATCGTCACTGGTCAACGCCGTGGCACGGCGGTTGGTCGCCGACGGCAAACGGGTCGGCATTATCGCCGTCGATCCCAGCTCGCCGTTTACCGGCGGTGCGCTGCTGGGCGACCGTATCCGCATGAATGAACTGCCGACCGACGGCTCGGTGTATATGCGCTCCATGGCCACGCGCGGTTCGAGCGGCGGACTGGCCGCCGCCACCAACAATGTCGCGGTGGCCCTCGACGCGTTCGGATTCGATTACGTGTTGATCGAGACGGTCGGGGTGGGGCAGGTGGAACTGGATATTATCGACACCTGTGATACGGTCGTGGTGGTGCTGGTGCCGGAGTCGGGCGATGCGGTGCAGGCGCTGAAAGCCGGTTTGATGGAAATCGCGGATATTTTCGCGGTCAACAAGGCCGACCGTCCCGGCGCGAGAAACATTATCGCGGCTTTGCAGAATATGCTGGAGATCAAAGCGGAGCATTCCCCATGGAAATGGCCGGTGGTGCCGACCGAGGCGATTCATGACAAGAACATCGACACTCTTCTGGAACAGATTCTCGCGCACGTGGCATACAGCCGGGAAAGCGGATTATTTGAACGTCACCGCCGCGAACAGATCAGAAAAAAAATCTTCGCCATTCTGGCAACGCAGTTAAAGGCCGCCATGGAGGAAAAACTCAACGTCAAGGCCGATCTTGATCACATCGTAACCAGAATTTATCAGGGGGAAACCGACCCGTATACGGTTGGTGATGAACTGCTCAAACTGACACAGTCAGAATAGTCTTTGTCATCGCGAACGGGATGCCCGGTACGTCCGCATCTTTCGAATCAGAGACAATTCCGCCATGCACAGTATCAATCCGAAATGAACACCAAGCCATAGCCGCGCGGCTTTGGCACAACCACGGTAATCGAATTTCGGGAACAGCCAATTGGCGGATTCGATTCCCAGCCATATAAGAAGCAGAAAAGAAATAAACAGCAGGATTGTACGGAATCGAGTCGAGATTGCACGAATGTCCTGTGATACTCCCCGCAGATAAAAAAGCGCCAGCGGCAGTATGACGACAATCGGCGGGAAAAACATCCGCGTCTCGCGGGCGAATCCGCGGCAAAAAACCAGCGCAATCGTCACCGGCGCGAGATACAGCATTGCATGGGTGAGAAAGCGTTTGAATGGGTTGTTCTTCTCAAAGGTCTCCCGCCATGCCCCGACCGGAGCGGCAACCCAGAGAAAGCCGAATGAGACCAGAAAAGAGAAGATCGAATCACTGCCGCGCAGGAAACTCTCGAAATTGTACGAAAACACCAGAAAGGGGTCCTTTGCCATGCCGGAATGATGCGTGCCGTGGATGATGATATAAAACGGCAGATAGGCAAGCAGCGGTAAAAGCAGATATATCGCTTTGAAAATGTTCCGGGTGTTGCGGCAGTACCGCCAGCCGCCCGCCAGCAGGATAGGATAATAGAAAACAGCCGTTTCGCGGGAATACAGAGTCGGAATAAACAAGAGAACGGCAATCAACAGATTGCCCTGAAACATGTATGTAAATGACAACAGGACAAACAGATACGTCCAGAATTCATCCCAGGTAAAAACCGGCTGAACGAAGGCGGACGCGATCGGGTATGACCAATAAAACACCACCAGTCCCAGCAACGCCGAAGCCTGGCTGAAGCGGATCGATTTTAAAAATCGATAAAGAGCCGGACCGAGCAGAAACAGCAGCGTAAACTGCACGACCTGAAAGGAATTGAGAATCGAAAGCGAGGTCAGCCGATGAATATACAGGGTGGCATAATTGGTGAAATATCGTGTCGAGAAAGGGTAGCTGGTCATGCGGATATCCAGCCGTTTATTCCAGATATCATCGGTCTGCGACAACATCGAGAAACACCATTTGTGATGCAAAAGGAAAATCAGCACCACGAAAACCAGTGACAGCAGAAGAACCGGAAGATATTCTTTTTGTTTTGCTGTCATGAAATGTTCTCTCGATCCATATTGCCTCTGAGTATATGCGAAATGCGAATTGAAATCAACGCAAATGTCGATCTCAGTCGGCCATTCGGGATGTGACGCCCGAATCAGACAGGCCGCATTTTCGCGATTTTCATGCTCGTGGACGTATCAACTGCCAAAATCGTATACACATTCGCGGGCCTTGATTTTTCGGGCCGAAGGTGTTATTATTGTGTCTTAATCCAAAGAGGAGAATTCCATGTTCGAGAAGGGATTTTTGGACAAGTTATCGGATAGAAAGACGCGCTGGGATGCGGACGCGGAAAAATATCGCGCCCAAAAAACCCGGCCCCGCTTTATCACCGTTTCCGGTGAAGAAATCAATGAGTTGTATACGCCGCAGGATATCTCCGGAATCGATTACGATGCCGGAATCGGTTTCCCGGGCGAATACCCCTACACGCGCGGTGTGCACCACACCATGTACCGTGGGCGGCTGTGGACAATGCGGCAGTTCTCCGGCATGGGCACTCCGAAACAAACCAATGCGCGCTATCATTACCTGCTGAAAAACGGCCAAACCGGGCTTTCGGTGGCATTCGATCTGCCAACGTTGATGGGCTATGATTCCGACCATGCCCGTTCGCTCGGCGAGGTCGGCAAATGCGGGGTGGCGGTCGATTCCCTGGCGGACATAGAAATTATTTTCGACGGGATCAATCTGGGAGAGGTGTCGACGTCGATGACGATCAACGCTCCGGCGTCGGTGTTATTGGCGATGTATCTGGCGGTCGCGGAAAAACAGGGCGTGTCGTTTACGAAACTTCGCGGGACATTGCAGAACGACATTCTCAAGGAATATATCGCGCAGAAGGAATGGATTTATCCGCCGGAACCGTCGATTCGTCTGATCACCGACCTGATGGCGTTTTGTACCGATCATGTGCCGCAGTGGAATACGATCTCCATTTCCGGGTATCATATCCGCGAGGCGGGGTCGACCGCCGCGCAGGAGCTGGCGTTTACGCTGGCCGACGGATTCACGTATATCGAATCGGCAATCAAAGACGGGCAGGATGTCGACCAGTTCGCCCCGCGCCTGTCGTTCTTTTTCAATGCGCATCAGGACTTTTTCGAGGAAATCGCCAAGTATCGTGCGGCGCGACGGATATTCGCGCGGCGCATGAAAGAAAAATACAAAGCCAAACAGGAACGGTCGTGGTTGTTGCGGTTTCATACGCAGACCGCGGGCTGTTCGCTGACCGCGCAACAGCCGGAAAACAATATCATGCGCACCGCGTTCGAGGGACTCTCGGCGGTGATGGGCGGCACACAGTCTCTGCACACCAACTCCATGGATGAAACGCTGGCGCTCCCGTCGGAAAAAGCGGTTCTGATCGCGCTTCGCACCCAGCAGATTATCGCGCATGAAACCGGTATCACCAACACCATCGACCCGCTGGCGGGATCGTATTTCGTGGAGGCGATGACCGACAAGATGGAAGCCGACGCGGAAGCGTACCTGCAGGAGATCGAGGACCGCGGCGGAGTGCTGAAATGTATCGAGGACGGGTATTTCCAGCGCGAGATCGCCAATGCGGCGTATCGCTACCAGAAAGAGATCGAGAAAAAAGAGCGGATCATTGTCGGGATCAACGAGTATGTGATGGGCAAGGAAAAGATCGATATCCCGATTTTGAAAATCGACGAACAGGTGGAAAAAGATCAGTGCGCCTTTGTCAAAAAGATTCGCGCCGACCGCGATCATGACAAGGTGAAACGCACGCTCGACGAGCTGGTGACCGTAGCCAAAGGCAACGGCAACACGCTCAAGGCGATGCTGGACTGTGTGCGGGTGTATGCCACCGAGGGCGAGATATGCGACGCGTTGCGTCCGGTCTTCGGCGAGTATGTCGAACCGCCGTTTATTTGATAGTCTGTTGATTGCGAAACAAGCGGATTGCACTTATAAAGATAACGATAGGACATTATGCCTGACAAAATACGAGTACTGCTGGCCAAGCCGGGACTGGACGGACACGACCGCGGAATCAAAGTCATCGCGGCGGCGTTTCGCGATGCCGGGTTCGAGGTCATCTATACCGGTCTGCGGCAGACGCCGGAAATGATTGTCAACGCCGCCATCCAGGAGGATGTCGACGCGGTGGGCGTGTCGATTCTTTCGGGGGCGCACATGACACTGTTCCCGGCGATCAAGAAACTGCTGGCGGAGCGCAAGGCCGACAATATCGTGCTGTTCGGCGGCGGCATTATCCCCGACGAGGATATCGCCGCGCTGGAGAAGCAGGGGATTGACCGGCTGTTTACTCCCGGCGCCACCACCGACGAAACGATTGCGTTCGTCCTTGAGGCGGTCGGCAAACGGAAAAAACACGAGGATATCATGTAAGGTCGTTTCGGTCCGGATGGGCGAAACAATCGAAGCAAATCTCTGGAGGAGAAATGAGATATAACGTTGACGAACGGCAACAGGCGGTCCGGGATCGCGTCAAGGAATTTGCCGAAAAGGAAATCATCCCGGTATTCCAGGAACTGGATCGCAAACCGGAAGCCTTCCCGAAAGACTATTACCGCAAGCTCGGCGCCGCCGGGTTGATTGGTTTCGCCATGCCCAAGGAGTACGGCGGTGGCGGGTATTCCAATATCGAGTATATCACGCTGATCGAGGAGTTGTCGTACTACGATGCGCCGACCGCCCTGCTGGCAGCGGTTCCGGAACTGGCGACGTTCCCGATTTACGCCTTCGGCACCGAAGAGCAGAAGAAAAAATACGTCCCGAAATGCGCCACCGGCGAAATTATCCCCGCTTTTGCGCTGACCGAGCGCGAGGCCGGCTCCGATGCCGCCAACCAGCAGACGGTGGCGATGATCGAGGGCGACGAGTTCGTGATCAACGGCGAGAAGATTTTCATCATGCACGGCGACGCCTGCAATATCGCGGTGTTGTTCTGCCGGATCGGTGAAGTCGGCGAGGGTCGTCCGAAGGTCTCCGCGATCATTATCGAAACCGACAATCCCGGATTCAAGGGATTCACGCTTCAGCACAAGATGGGTATGCGCGCCGCCACCACCGGCCGGATCGAACTGAAGGATTTCCGCGCCCCGGTGACCAATCAGCTCGGTGAAACCGGCAAGGGATTCCGCTATGCCATGCAGACTCTCGACGGCGCCCGGATCGGCGTCGCGGCGCAGGGTGTGGGTATGGCCCAGCGGGCGCTGGATGAGTCGGTCGCGTATTCCAAGAAACGGATCGCGTTCGGCGCGCCGATTGCCAAACTGCAGGCGATTCAGTGGATGATCGCCGATATGGCGACGCGTCTGGAAGCGGCCCGTCTGATGACGTACAAAGCCGCACAGTTGCAGGATAAGGGCGAGAAATTCTCGCTTGAAGCCGCACAGGCCAAGCTGTTCTCGACCGAAGTCGCCAATTTCTGTGTCGACCGCGCCATGCAGATTCACTCCGGGTACGGCTATATCGGCGAATTCTCCATGATCGAGAAACTGTACCGCGACCAGCGCGTCACGGAAATCTACGAAGGTACATCCGAAGTCCAGCGGTTGGTCATCGCCGGCAACTATCTGCGATAATCGATGAAATTCGGTTCTTGTGAAATACATCCCCTCGTCGAGCGCCGTTTCCGGCTCGACGGGGGGACGATGTTCGGGGTGGTTCCACGGAAAATCTGGGGGCGGTTGATTCCTCCCGATGAAAATAACCTGGTTCCGATGGAGACCAACCTGTTCGTGATCCGCACGGGGGAAAATACTATTCTTTGCGATACCGGGTTCGGCGACTGTCTGAGTTTGCAGGAGGAAAAAATCTATGCCGTTTCGGGCGAGACCAATATCGAATGCGGACTGGCCGAACTTGGCCTGAGCGTAGACGAAATCGACGTGGTGTTTCTGACGCATTTGCACACCGATCATGCCGGCGGAGCGGTGAAGAATTCGGACGGCAACATCGTTCCGCGTTTTCCGCGCGCCCGGTATATCGTGCAGAGTATCGAATGGGAGGATGCCATGCATCCCAACGAGCGCACGTCGGCGGTGTATATCCCCGAACGATTGATGCCGCTCGAAAAATCGGGGCAGTTGGCATTGATCGACGGCGACGTCGAGATTCTGCCCGGCATCAGGGCGGTCCGCACCGGGGGGCATACGCCGGGACATCAGGCGATCGAGGCATACTCGGGGGATGACGGTGCGGTGTACTATGCCGATATCGTGCCCTCGTCATATCATGTCCGGGTGCCGTACGTGGCGTCGGTTGACCTGTTCCCGCTTGATACCATGACCGTCAAGCGCGATTTGGTCAAACGCCTTCTGGCGGACAACCTGGCGATAGCCTTCGATCATGATACAGAGATAAAAATCGGGCGCCTTGTCGAACAGGACGGCAAGGTCGTCGTGAATAAAATCGAATAGCACCGTCTCAAGGTGGTTTCATGTCACTTGATGAAAAATTAAAACAGCTTGACCGGATGCGTCACGAGGCGCTTCTGGGGGGCGGCAAGGATCGTATTGACGCCCAGCATGAAAAAGGCAAACTGACTGCGCGCGAACGAATCGATTTGCTGCTGGACAAGAATTCTTTCGAGGAATTCGATATGTTTGTCACGCACCGCTCATCCGATTTCGGCTTGGCCGACAAGAAAATTCTCGGCGACGGGGTCGTGGCGGGATGCGGCATGATCGAGGGGCGCAAGGTGTTCGTGTTTTCGCAGGATTTCACGGTATTCGGCGGATCGCTTTCGCATGCGCATGCCGAGAAAATCTGCAAGATCATGAATATGGCGATGAAAGTCGGTGCACCGGTGATCGGTCTGAACGATTCCGGCGGCGCGCGGATCCAGGAGGGGGTGGTTTCGCTCGGCGGCTATGCCGACATTTTCCTGCTGAATACGCTGGCATCGGGAGTGGTGCCGCAAATTTCGATCATTCTCGGCCCCTGTGCGGGCGGCGCGGTGTACAGCCCGGCCATTACCGATTTCACGATCATGGTGAAGAACACGTCGTACATGTTTGTCACCGGGCCGAACGTGGTCAAGACCGTCACGCATGAAGTCGTGACCTCCGAGGAACTCGGCGGCGCGGTGACGCATGCCACCAAGTCCGGGGTGGCGCATTTCGCCTGCAACAACGAAGCCGACGCGCTGACGGTTTTGCGCAAATTGCTGGGGTATATGCCGCAGAACAATCTCGAGGATCCGCCGTTCATGCCGACCGATGATCCGTTCGACCGCGAGGACGACGCCCTGAATACGATCGTGCCGGAAAATCCGAACAAATCGTACGACATGAAAGAAGTCATCGCGAAAATTGTCGATGACGGCGAGTTTCTGGAAGTGCACGCCGATTTCGCGACCAATATCATTGTCGGGTTCGCGCGTCTCGGCGGACGGTCGATCGGGATTATCGCCAATCAGCCGGCGGTGCTGGCGGGATGCCTGGATATCAAATCCTCGCGCAAGGGCGCGCGGTTTATCCGATTCTGCGACGCGTTCAATATTCCGATTCTGACGTTCGAGGATGTCCCGGGGTTTCTGCCCGGCACCGATCAGGAGCACGGCGGGATTATCATGCAGGGTGCGAAACTGCTGTATGCGTACTGCGAGGCGACCGTGCCGAAAGTGACGGTGATCACGCGCAAGGCGTACGGCGGGGCGTACGACGTTATGAATTCCAAGCATGTCCGGGGCGACATGAACTATGCCTGGCCGACCGCGGAAATCGCGGTGATGGGACCGAAGGGCGCGGTGGAGATTATTTTCAAGAAAGAGATCAGCACGGCGGAGAATCCCGAAACAGCGGTGGAGCAGAAGACCGAGGAGTACCGCGAGAAATTCGCCAATCCGTTCATTGCGGCGTCGCGGGGGTATATCGACGACATCATCGAACCGAAAACCACACGCCCGCGTCTGATCCGCGCGTTCCAGATGCTGGAAACTAAAAAAGACACCAACCCTGCCAAGAAACATGGCAATATACCGTTATAGTACTGCATGATATTATGACCACACCAATCACCAAAATTCTGGTTGCGAATCGGGGCGAGATTGCGATCCGTGTCATTCGCGCCTGTCGCGATGCGAAAATTACATCGGTCGCGATCTATTCGGGATGCGACGACACCGCGTACCATGTCCGTCTGGCCGACGAGGCGTACTGGGTCGGGCCGGCGCCGTCACGCGACAGCTATCTCAATCAGCGGCGGATCATCGAAGTCGCGAAAATTTCCGGCGCACAGGCGATTCATCCCGGCTACGGTTTTCTGGCCGAGAACGCCGCGTTCGCGAAGTTGTGCGAAGACAGCGGGATTATTTTTATCGGCCCCAAATCAGAAACGATTGCGCTGTTGGGCGACAAACTGGAAGCCCGTCGCACCGCGATCAAGGCGGGTTTGCCGGTAGTACCCGGAACCGACTTTGATATTACCGATATGAGTCAGGTTAAACAAAACGCACAGGAAATAGGATTCCCGATACTGGTCAAGGCGGCGGCCGGCGGCGGCGGCAAGGGGATGCGGGTGGTGCGCGCCGATGATCCGCTGGAGGAATCGATTGCATCGGCGGTGCGCGAGGCGGGATCGGCATTCGGCGACGGTCGAGTGTATTTCGAGCGCTATCTGGAACGACCGCGTCACGTGGAAATACAAATTTTGGCGGACATGCACGGCAATGCCATCCATCTCGGTGAGCGGGAATGCTCGGTGCAACGCCGCCATCAGAAAGTTATCGAAGAATCCCCGTCGCCGATCATGACCGAGGAGCTTCGATCCCGTATGGGCAAGGCGGCGGTGGACATTGTCAAAGAGTCCGGCTATATCGGCGCCGGGACAGTGGAGTTTCTGGTCGATCAGGACCGCAGTTTTTATTTCCTCGAAGTCAACACGCGTCTGCAGGTGGAGCATCCGGTAACCGAGATGGTGACCGGCATCGACATCGTCCGCGAGCAGTTCCGAATCGCTGAGGGACAGGAATTGTCATTCCGGCAGGAAGACGTTCGCCCGTACGGCCATGCCATCGAGTGTCGTATCTATGCCGAGGACCCGCATCAGGATTTCATGCCGTCGACCGGCACGATCACCGAATACCGCGAACCGGCCGGTCCTGGAATCAGGATCGATTCGGGGGTTCTGTCCGGTTCGGAAATTCCCATCTATTATGACCCGATCATCGCCAAGCTGGTGATCTGGGGACGAACCCGCGAAGAAGCCATGGAACGCACCCTGCGGGCGGTGATGGAATACCGTATTTCCGGGGTACACACCACGCTGGATTTCGCCTGCGCGGTGATGCGGTCGCGGGGATTCATTCTCGGCGATTACGCCACTGATTTTATCGACCGCGAATTTCCGAAGCGGGATTTCGTCTGCCGCGACGCCACCGTGGAGGAACGCGCCGCGATTGCCGCGATTCTCTATGAACATCTCAGCCGCCATAAAGTCACCACCACCATGGCACGCACACCGCAGGATGATTCCGGATGGAAAGCGTATCATCGCGCCCGGGGTGTCAGGCGTTTGAACGGGGGGAGATGAGTATGCCGCATACACGAGACCGATATATTGTCACGGTCGACGACCGTGAGTTCGATGTCACGATTTCCCGCGATGTCGAGGGGTACGTGCTCGAGCACAAGGGCGAGAAACGACACGTCGCGGTGCGTCGTCTTTCGGAGAAAAAATTCCTGTTGAATATTGACGCGGCATCATCCGAGGTCGATATTGCCCGCGACGGCAATAAGCTGGACGTGTTTCTCGAAGGGAAACACATGGACGTCCGGGTTGAACCGTATGATCTGGCCGAACTGCGCAAGCGCGCCGGGCTGGCGGTCGACGGGCCGGAGGAGAAAGTGATTCGGGCGCCGATGCCGGGGCTGGTGCTGACCTCCGAGGTGAAACCCGGAGAAAAGGTTGAAAAAGGAAAAACGTTGATTATCATAGAAGCGATGAAGATGGAAAACATGATCCGCGCGCCATTTCCCGGGACGGTCAAGGAGATATTCGTCGACGCCGGACAGGCCGTGGAAAAAAACGACAAACTGATGGAGTTGGAATAGGACAATGCGCTTTTGTAGACTATTTTTCGTGGCCATCCTGGCCGTTATATTGATCGGTTGTTCGACAGAGAATCAAACCACCAAGCCGTTGGGTGATCTGTCGGGGTTATCCTATGATCCCGTCGAGGCGGAAAAAGAAATTCGGGACAACCTGATGGAATTTTTTAAACGCATTCGCGAGGGCGACAAAACGGTCATGTACGAGCAGGAGTTCGATTATTACCATAACAACTGGACGCTCGATGACTATTACGGGTTCGCCCAGGTATTTGAATATGTGTATGATACGTTGAAGGGGATTGACATCGACAGTGTTCGATTGTTCGAGGATTCCGCGAGAGTGTATATCAAGATCATTTATGAATCCGATCTGGGTGGGGAAACACGCATGCCGTACGCGCCCACGATATACCGTTCGGGAACCCGCTGGCACAAGCCATCGATGTCGAACACGAAAGAGGAATGGGAATTTCGGGAGATCTATCGGGATTATGAAGTGCCCGATGAGGAAACCGAATAAGTACGGGAAGTATCTGCAATGAAACTCTCTCATATCGGTATCGCGGTACCGAATCTTGACGATGCCGTCAAGGTCTTTTCCGTCCTGGCGGACGCGAAACCGGCGGCCATAAAAGAAGTTGCCGACCAGAAAGTGAAAGTGGCGATGTTTCCGTTCGAAGGGGGTGGCGCCATCGAACTGCTCATGCCCACTGACGAATCCAGCCCGATCAAGGGATTTCTGGACAAGAAGGGGCAGGGTCTGCATCACCTGGCGTTCCATGTCGACAATATCGAGCAAACACTCGAAGACTTAAAAGCCAAAGGATACCGGCTGATCGATGAGACACCGCGTATCGGGGCTTCGGGGTGCAAGATCGCATTCGTGCATCCCAAGTCGACGTCGGGTGTGCTGGTGGAACTCGAGGAAGAGACCGAATAAGCCGTTAAAAATCAGGCGGGGCTTTGCACGTTCGGGCGACTCGTGCCGCATCGTCGGCAGGTGTCGTGGTCGACGTGGTTTACCCTGCGACAGAGCGGACATCGCCAGAAATACGCCGAATCCCGCCCCAGCGGATTTTTGGATCGCTGGATACGGCGGTTGCGGGCGTAGAAAAACGCGGTCAGCGCCATCACCAGCAGGACATACATCGCGACCCCTTCTCTTTGCGCGGGGTAGACATTTTCGTCGATCGGTTCGGTGATGCGGAACGTGGTCAGGACCGCTTTAGCTTTGTTTTGCAGGCGTTTGGAAGCATTGATCGGAAGTCGCGCCTGAGTGAAATACAGCACCTGTCCGTCATCCGCAGTTCGCACCAGAAAGCCTTTGATGTGGCGCGCTTCTTCGATGCCGGTGTCGGGATTACGGCGGGTGTAGTCGGCGGCAAACGAGATCATGTTTTCGCCCCGAACGAATTCGATCTCGCTTTCATCGTCGAACGGCACTTCCATCAGGGTATACAATCCCGCCAGCGCCTCGCGAAGTTCATTGTCGTTGCCGATCTGAGTGGCCTGTTCAAGAAAATAGCGGGTGAACACGATCACGGCGGTGCGGTCTTTGTCGGATGAGATGATAACCTCGCCGCCGGTATCGGCGACAATATCCCAGCCGGTGGGATACTCAAAATGTATCCCCGAACCGGCGGATTGATATTCCTCCAACGCCAGCGGGCCGGACGATACCATCGCCAGAAATGATATAAACAACAGGCGTAGTCCCATATTTCATATATCGGGAGAAAACCGGCGTTTCTGAAATGCGGCTGATATGTTTAGTGGACGAAAAAAGCCTTACTTCTTGCGTTTCTTGTGAGTGGAACCGCCTATATGAGACGCGGTTTCGGTCCGGTAGTCCTCGTTCAGGCTGGTGATAATCGCCCCGATGGCATAGTCCAGAAATTCGTTTTTATTCATGGTCGGGGCATATAAAAAAGAATGTCCCTGTTTGGTGCGAGTGAGAAAGGCTTTTTCAACGAGGCGGTTCATGACGGTCATGATGGTGGTGTAAGCGTAGCGGTGATCCTTGTTGAGAAAATACAGCGCGCGTTTGACAGTCATGGCGCCGTTGGCCCAGACGGTTTCCATCACTTTCGCTTCAAGCTCCCCGCAGAATTTGGCCAACCCGCTTCGGGCTGGCCGAAAGAATACGGTCGGTTCGGCGCGGTTAGCCATTCGATTTCTTTTTCCGGCGGCTGAAGACAATATTGATGCCGAGTGCCATCAGAAGGATCGGCAGGCCGTAGTCCCAGAAATCCCCCGGCAGGATATGGCTTCTGGTGAGCAGAAGCAACACCCCCGCAAGGACCAAGATTGCTCCGAGAAACATGTGTGTTCTCCCGTATGATGGGTGGATTGATTACTCTCTGCAAGGGTAGGGGATGAGAGGATGCAATGCAAGATAAAAGATGGGGGGAGGGAGGTATGTGATTGACAGAGGAGGAATTGGTGTTTTAGATTTTTATATCTGAAGATTTATCTGATCGCCCACCGCTTGAGGTCACAATATGTGACCTCAAGTTCGCAAGACGTACAAGTAAAAAGATTTACAATTCCAGGCTTTCTCTCACTACCTGCAGGTTTTCGTAGGGAATCTCCGGGGCGATGGCGCATCCGGGGCCGAAAATAAACCGCTTTCCCGCCATGCGGTCTTTGATCCGTGTCAGTTCGTGCGCGATCTCATCGGGCCGCGCATGCCACAGCCAGCCGCGGTCATCAAGCCCCCCCACGGCGGTTTTGTCGCGCAGGAAATTGAAACTGTTGTCGAGATTGATATTGGTCGGGTCATGCGATTCCCAGTTGATCAGCGCCACCGGATAATCGGACAGCTCTTTGAGATAATTATTGCTCGCACAGACATGGAGGATGTTCAGGGCGTCATCGCCCGCGGCTTTGATAATACGAATATCCAGCGGACGGCAAAGGTCGTGGTACTGCTTGTACGGGATAATATCGGATGAGGCCCATTCCAGAGTGGCATAGAATAACCCGTCGGCGCCGGCATTGCGAATCTCGGCGGCGTACCGTTCGAATGTCACGGTGATATTCTCCAGCGCCCGTTGCACTCGTGCCGGATCGTGTTGGAGGTGTCCCAGCAGTTTGTCTTTGGTCCCCGCCAGATAGCGCGCAATACCGAGCGGATTGAACACGGTCATGAACAGCGGGAGATCGGGATCGGAGGCCTTTTTGATAAGGCGGATCGCTTGCAGGTGTGCGGCCAGTACCGGGGCGGTCGGCGGCAGGGGCGTGATCTTGTCCCAGTCCGCGATGGTTTTAACCGCGAATTCGGTTTTGACATGTTTGGTGTATTCATCGGTCGACCATTCCAGCCGGTTGCCCCAGTCCTCGACATGATAACTGGCACGGGGATTGATTTTCATGAAATCCCAGTCGAATCGTTTTTGGAACGCCAGCATCGCCTCGGCCAGTCCTTCGGCGGTGGACTCTTTGTGATAAAAATGCCGCCAGATCGAGGCCGCGAAGCGGTCGGGGGTTTCTCCGGCGATGATGGCTTCGATTCGTTCGCGGTGCGACAGAGTGTCGGTCATGGAGTTACTTTTCCTCTTTTTTCCAGGCATCGAACAATTTGTAATAATGCGCGGGGTACTGCGGCGTATAGCGCAGGTATGACGGGACCGGGTAGCGGATTCCGCCGCGATGAGTTCCCTCCAGCCCGACCATGACATCCGGTTCGATTCCAACCGGGATCGCGATCGCCATTTCATCGTCCTGTGTCTGCCCGAACACGCGATCCCCGTAGCAGGGAAGAATGATCTGGGCCTGCCCGGTTTTCATGGTCTCGATACAGATATCGGCGCAATCGAGCCGCGCGGAAAACTTGCTGGTGAGATACCCGCCCTTCATGTACAGCACGGCGGCCATGAGCCGCATGATCTGGGCGGAATTGCCGTAGACCAGGTACACATTGGGCTGAAAATCGGCCCGGGCGATCGGAGCCGCGAGAATGTACCGGTACTGCTGAAAGGAAAACTTCGGCACCGCGACCTCGGTACGCGCGCCGGCGCTTTTGGTTTCGGTGAACATCCCGGCGCACATCTCCCCGCAGGCAAAGGTTTCGGTCTCCGTGCGAAACCCGAATGCGGTCAGCGCCAGCGGACAATTGACATCCTCTTCGCCGACGGCAATCTGCCAGCCGTACCGTCGCGCCAGGGAAAACGTCTGACAAATCGCAACCTGGATATCCATGTCGCGTTTGGGACGTTTGGTGCGCTCGGACAGCTCCTCGCCCGCCTTGACCATGCGGATGGCCAGAGGAAACGACCCCGGGCGAATGTACTTGCTGAGTGCCAGATCGAAATCTTTGAGCATAAACCCTCCTTGCGTGATTCAATATATCTTTACCAGTAATACGCTGTCAACACAATTGGAAATTGCCTCACTGTGTAATATCTGAACATTGCGATTTGCAAGGGTTTAGCGCGGTTCGCGGGGTGCCGAAAAGAACAGTATTGTATTGACATGTTTGCCTGGTTACGGTGAATGGGAGAGTGAGAATGGCGGCGAGAATTTTGGTGGTCGATGATGAGCAGTCCATGTGCGACTTCATGGAAATCATGCTCTCGAAAGAGGGGTATGATGTCGACAAGGCCGGATCCGGCCCGGAAGCCCTTTCGAAGACCAGTGCGGAAACCTATGATCTGGTCATAGCCGATTTGATGATGCCGGAGATGTCCGGCCTGGAACTTCTCGAAAAAGTCAAAAAGAATCATCCGCAACAGGAATTTATCGTGATGACGGCGTTCGCATCGGTGGACTCCGCCATCGACGCCATGAAACGGGGCGCACTCGATTATATCACCAAGCCGTTCAAGGTCGATGAGATCAAGCTGGTGATCGAAAAATCGGTCAGCCGCCGCAAGCTCCGCACGGAAAACGAATTTCTGAAAAAACAATTGCGCCAGGAGTTCTCGTTCGATGATTTCATCGGGCGTTCCCAGGGTGTGGTGATACTCAAGGAACTCGCGCGACGGGTTTCCTCGACCGATTCCACGGTGCTGATTCGAGGCGAATCGGGTACCGGCAAGGATCTGATCGCCAAGGCGATTCATGCCGCCTCCGAGCGGGCCTCGGGACCGTTCGTGACCATCAACTGCGCGGCGCTTCCGGAAACCCTGCTGGAATCGGAGCTGTTCGGTTACAAGAAAGGCGCGTTCACCGGGGCCATTAAGGACAAAGACGGTCTATTCAAGGTTGCCGACGGCGGGACGTTTTTCCTCGATGAAATCGGCAACACCTCACCGGCGATTCAGGTCAAGCTGTTGCGGGTTCTCGAGGACAAGCAGATCACGCCGGTCGGCGGCATCAAACCGATCGAGGTCAATGTCCGGCTGATCGCCGCGACCAACGCCAATCTCGAAGAGGATGTCAAGAGCGGACGGTTTCGCTCGGATTTGTTCTATCGGTTAAATGTTATCCCGATTCAAATTCCGCCCCTGCGGGAACGGGTCGATGATATCCCGCTGTTGGTTGACTATTTTATCCGGAAGTACTGTGAGCGAAGCGGCGTCGAACCGAAAATGCCCAGCGTGGATGCGATGCGGGCGCTGAACCAGTACGACTGGCCGGGCAATGTCCGTGAGCTGGAAAACTGCATCGAACGGGCGGTTCTGCTGACCAAACGGGATACGATTGAAACGGATGATTTTCCGGCGCGGGTGGTCGAAGCCCGGACCGAGACAATCGTCTCCAAAGACAAACCGGAAACGCCCACATTGGAGTCGATCGAGAAGGCCTATATCTATTTCATCATGAACCAGACCAATGGCCAGAAAGCCAGGGCGGCGAAACTCCTGGGAATTGACAGCTCGACTTTGTATCGCAAGCTGAAACGATATCAACTGATCGATAATGAGGATGAGTCCTGACGGGTATGCGCCTGTCAAAATCAGTCTGACTATTATTGAACATAAACAAAATATATGCCCCGTTTTCGAGCAGATCGAATTTGCCGAACGGTTTTTGTCCGGCGGGAATGTGATTTGCATGACTATTGCCGTATGACCGGGCCTGAAAAAACGATTTTGCCATAAGAGAGGTGAACCGTGAACAAGCGAAACGCGGAAAAAGGTTTTACACTCATCGAGTTAATGATAGTGGTCGTGATTATCGGCCTGCTGGCGGCAATGGCTATTCCTCGCTTTATGGCCGTATCCACCAAGAACAAACAGTCCGAGGCCAAGCTGATTCTCAAGCAGATTTATGTCAATCAGCGGACCTATCGCCAGCAGGGCAACACCTATTTCATTCCGGCGGGACCGGCCAGCGCCGCCACGCCGCAGGCGTTTAAGGATATCTGGGTGGAAATCATGACACCCGCCAACTACACCTATACCATTGTCGGTAACGCCAATTCGTTCGTTGCCACCGCCACGTCGGATATTCTGGATGATGATCCGGCGCAGGATATCTGGACCATCGACAATACCGGCAATCTGGTTTGTGTCTCCGATGACTCACAGATTTGATACGGACAACACGAGTTTAAGGGTGCGCCCGGCGCACCCTTTTTTATTGTACGTATCGTACAACACGTTATCCCTATCAGAATGCACCGGTATGGGTTTTTCCCCATATCTCGGCTTTTGCAATTTGCCACACTTATGGCAAAACACCGTAGGCCCCATTATGGGTGTCTCACCAAACCTATTGGGACAAAACCACATACAATATCGTTTGGGATGTCATTATCGCTTGTCAGGCTTTCATTTACGATTTTGCGGCGTGGGAATTTCATCTCGTATCGCATTCCGGCATCCCGTTTGCCATTATGATGGACGAAACAAATAACACGTTGGAGCACGAGAGGCACCAATTAATAAAACCTGTAGGAGGTTTCATGTTCAGCAAGTTTCACAATCGCCAGAAGGGTTTCACCCTTATCGAGTTGATGATCGTGGTCGTTATCATCGGTATCCTGGCCGCTCTGGCCATTCCGCGTTTCATGACCGCGACCACCAAGTCCAAGCAGTCGGAAGCCAAACAGCTTCTGAAGCAGATTTATACCATGCAGCGCACCTATCGTCAGCAGAACAATACCTACTGGGGCCAGGGCACCGTGGCCGATGCCGCCGCTCCGAATGCGTTCCAGACCATCGGTATTGAAATCATGCCGACCGCCATTTACTCCTATACCATCACCACGGCGACGGCGACCAACCTGCTGGTCACTGCGACCTGTGCCATTCTCGATGATGACGCAACGGTTGATACCTGGACCATTAATGAGGCAGGTCAGCTGGTTTGCACCTCTGACGACTCGGTGAGTTAAGACTGACTTACCGATCGCAAAGATTGCCGGCCACCTATCAGGTGGCCGGTTTTTTTTTGCGGATTCTTCTCAAACCCTCAGAAGGGTTTGAGCTACGTAGTATGGGTTAGGCTTCTTGCCGTTGATTAGATTGTTCATGTATTTATTTTCTGAATCTCTTGTCGGTCTTGCGCTTAAGGGTCTTGCAAAATGCATTGTCCGCGATTTTTATATCAGATTTTTCTCAAATCAGCCGAAAATATAAAGGTGTATGCGGTCACGACCGCTCGGGAGGGAATACGCCTCTTTTTTTAACGGCGCAGATGCGCCCAGCAGGAAGAGAAGATTATGGTAAAGCATGATAGTGGCAGTTCCGTCTGGCGTGAAAGCTGGTTTCAGCGGCATTCGCGAAGCATTTTACCGGTTGCCATCTTCGGAATAACCTTCGGATTGTACATTAAAACCATGGCAACATCGGTATTCTGGGGTGATTCGGCGTCATTGGCCGCGGGCAATTTCATCCTGGGTATTCCGCATTCTCCGTCCTATCCGCTGTATACCCTGCTGGGACGCCTGTTCGGACTGATCCCGGGGTTGGAACCGGCGTTCAGCGCCAATTTGATGTCGGCCTTTTTCGCCGCGCTGTCGGTGATGCTCTTTTTCCTTCTGGTGCGGCGTTTTGTCGAAGTGCCCGCGTTCCAGATGGGGGATTATCGCAAGGTGATGCAGGACCGCAAACTGCTGTTGCGTCGCCCGGATTTGAAACGCGATGATCGGTTGTTCGATATCGAGGAGGCCTCGCAGGCCCCCGCAATGGTGCTTCTGCCGGCGGTGATGGTAACCCTGCTGTATGCGATCTCGCTTCCGGTCTGGCTTGCGGCGGTGCGGGCGGAGGTGTACTCCCTGCACCTGTTTATGAGTTTTCTCGCGATGGTGCTGTGTTTCAACGGCACCGACGTGAAGCAGTCCAAATCGTTTTTCCTGGGTATCTGGGTGTATGCACTGTCGTTTGCCAATCATCCGCTGTTGGCGCTGGCGTTCTTCCCGGCCTTTTTGTACCTGATGATCCGCCAGATTGTCATGGTCGGATTCAAATGGAGTGCGGCGCTGGTGTTCGGACTGCTGTTTATCGCGTCGTTTTCGGTATATATGTACTTACCGGTGCGCTCGGGTCTTGATCCGGCGATCAACTGGGGAAATCCCGAATCGATGGAATCGTTCTGGACGGCGCTGACGCGTTCGGCGGTTTTTCCCGGTTTTGTCGACAGCGCGACCATACAGGATTATCTGATTCGCCTGCGCAAGGTAGGACAGTTTGCCGCCGGACAGATCGGCTGGCCGCTGATCGTATTGACGCTGGCGGGATTCTGGGGATTTTTCAAGATATCACGACGCTTTTTCCCGTTTGTATTGCTGGCTTTGCTCGCGAATTTCGCGCTGGTGCTCTGGGCTGCGGATTTCAGTATCAAGAATTACGACGTGGTTTCGCATTTGGCGCCGCTGTTCGGGCTGGTTCTGCTTATCAGTGTCACCGGTGTATTGTATATCATGCGGCGGAAAATACTCGCCAATCATGCCGCCTTGTACATGACGGCGTTTCTGGCGGTGTTCATTTACGTTTCCGGCGAGAGCAACTATGTCCGCGCCAACCTGTCGCGAATCGACGGTCCCAATCTGATCTGCCAGGAAATCGGCAAGGCCGTTCCCGATGGTTCGCTGTTGATCGTGACCGATGATGACCTGCTGTTGCCGATTTGGTACTACGCCTATGCCGATTCCACGGCATCGGGAATCAAGGTGATCGCGGCCGAGACGATGGCCAACCCCGATTACCGTCGTCAGGTATCGGTGAATTATCCCGAGTTGACCTATCCTCCGGAATTCGCCGGCAATGAACCGGGCGATCCCGCGAAACTGACCGAGGCGATCTGTCGTCTCAACTGTCGCGCCAATGACATCTACCTGCAGGTGGGAGTGCCGGGAATACCGTTCTCGAAGATGCTGCCGCGCGGAATCGTATTCAAGTACATGGATCAGGGCAACCTGACCGGTGTCCCGAACGATCTGTACAAACGGCACCTGTATCTGGCGGACTTGATGCTTCCGGAGAACTCCTCGGAGCCGAAAACGATCGATTTTCTCGGACGGTGGCTGTTCAATGCCGGGGTGTACTGCGACCGGATGGGCAATCACGACCATGCCTGGCAATTGTTCACTACCGCGCTGACCATCGACCGCGACAATGTCGACATGCGGATTCGTCTCGCGTCCAATCTGGATCGTGCCGGACGCTATCGTGAGGCGCTGAAATTTATCAGTGAGGCGCTGGAGATCGATCCGTACGATCCGTACGCGCTTAAACTGGGGCAGGCCATCGCCCGCAAGGTGAACGATCATCAGGAAGGAATTGCGGATGAGTAAGGCCGCGCCGATCGGGTGAACAGAATGGCTGTTGCGCAACGCACCAGGATGAATCGAAGTATGGGGGCCTTTTCCGAACGATCCCCGGTGTTGTACGATGAAGTGACCTGCCGCAAACAGGCCGACAAGATCATTGCGGTCTGCCGGCATTTTTCGGTCCGTCTGCCCGAAGAAATGACCTGTCTCGACCTCGACGCGTCAAGCGGGCTTATGACCGGGCATTTCGCGCGGCATTTCCGCAGGGTCATCGCCGTCGATCCCGATCTGATCGGTTTGAAGGCGGCCCGGGAATTGACAGCGCAGGACAATGTCGAGTTTCTCTGTACCGACGGCAACCGGATCGGACTTGACGATGGCAGTGTCGATGTGGTGATCTGCAGTCGGATTTACGAGTATGTCGGCAATCAGGAGGGCCTGCTGTCGGAAATCTACCGGGTGCTGAAGTATTCGGGATTGTGTTATTTCGACGCGGCCAGCGGCGGCGTGCTGGCGGAACACGACTGCTCGGTGCCGTTTCTTTCCTGGATGCCGCGCTGGCTGGCCAATTGGTATATCCGACTGGCCGGAAATGACAGCGGCTGTACTATACGACTCCTGTCACTGAGAAAACTGCGGCGTCTGACCGCCGATTTCTGGCGTCACGACTATACGCGGTTGATTTTCGAGCGTCCCGAGTATTTCCATGCCGACGACCCGGTGCGGTCGGGCAGTATCGTCGCCTGCCTTCCCGGCCGGATTTTACGCCTGCTGTATCCGTTGTTTCCCGGCTGGATCTGGGTGCTGACCAAGAAGCGATAAATTCGCCTTTTCTCAAGAAAAGTCATTGACCCGAATCGTGTGCGGGGTTTAATTGCCGTCATGAAATCCTTATCTGCTTTACTTTGCCTTGTCGCCGGGGCGCTGACCGCGTCGGCGCAAACGACGCCTGATTCCGTCCATGAACAGCAGGCCGTCGAACATCTGATGGCCCTGCAAAACCTGCGGCCGTCGGATCTGACCTTTCGTGATGATTACAGCAAGATTGACAGTTTCCGTCTGGAAGCCGTTTCGCGGTTGATGCGCGAGCCGTATGGGATGATCGGATTCACCGAGCGCCTGCGCGATCACTGCCGGGGCGGCGAGATTGCGCCGATTATGGAGTTCGCGTTCGCCAACCTGAAAAAGACCAACCAGGGGGAACGGCACTTCGTTGTCGATACCGATGAAAGCGAATTTCAGCTCGGCGCGAACCTGTTTTACAATTCGCTGGAATTCAACCGTTTGCTGTCGCGGGCGGACTATTATCTCGACCAGGTGATGGCCCCGGCCGCACAGCGGTCGCTGGCCGATCTGAACGCCAAAGAGCGAAGATTTGTTCTTGCCGAGTTCCGGGAGTTGATCCTGGAGGATACCGCCGATGAGACCAAACCGGTGGATGTCCTCGATTCCATTCAGAAAGTCGAGGAGAAGTATGTCGAGCATTTCGTGGAATTCGGCGACCGTATTCACAAGGATTATCTCCTTCAGGCCGGACTGGATGCGTCGGTCGCCATCTTTGGTGAAATTACACGGCTGATGGATGACATCGCCGGCGGCGAGGTCAATGTGCATGACATGCTGACCGATACGGCCATTGTGCCGTCGCGGGTCGGGTTGACCTCATATCTCGGGAGAAAAGACGGGTGGGCGATCGGCGGGGTCGGCAATGACCGGTATGTCGGCGATTATGCGTTCATCATCGATTTCGGCGGCGATGACCGGTATGACCTGTCGTACGATCCCGATCATCCGCACGGCACGATTATCATCGACCTGTCCGGCGATGACATCTATTGCGGTAAAACCCAGTTTACGATCGGTTCCGGATGCAATGCGGTCAGCCTGCTGTATGATATGGGCGGCGACGACGTCTACGACGGCGGCAGTTTTTCCTGCGGCTCCGGGTATTTCGGGATCGGTTTGTTGTATGACGCCGGCGGCAACGACAGGTATCATGGCGACACCCACAGTCAGGGGGCGGGGACGTTCGGTCTCGGCGTGCTGATCGATCAGGGTGGTTCGGACGTGTACACCGCGTCGTTTCTGTCGCAGGGATGCGGTCTGGTGGAGGGATTCGGCCTGATCGTGGACATGACCGGATCGGATAATTACATCGCCGGAAACAGCTATACCGAGATGCTGGGGCTGTCGGGCGGCAATCCGCATTTCGTTTCGCTGTCGCAGGGTTTCGGCTACGGTATCCGTCCGTACACCTCGGGCGGTATCGGCGCGATTGTCGATTTTAAAGGCAACGACATGTATGTCACCGACATCTACGGCCAGGGATCGAGCTACTGGTGGTCGCTGGGCGTGCTGTACGATTCCAGCGGTCATGATCAGTACGTCTCGTACCAGTACGCGCAGGGCGCGGGGATACACATGTCGCTGGGGATTCTGTTCGATCATCACGGCGATGATTTTTATCGCGGCAAGGGGTTGATGCAGGGATGCGGCCATGATTACGGATGCGGCATGATGGTGGATCGCTACGGCGACGACATTTACCACGCGGTCGGATTATCGCAGGGGGGCGGCCAGGCCAATGGCTTCGGGATTCTTATCAACGATTACGGCGACGACTACTACTACGTGATCGACACCCACAATACGCAGGGGTACGGCAATCCCCGTCGCGATTTCGGCTCGATCGGGCTGTTTCTCGATTTGAGCGGAACCGATCACTATGTCGGCAACGGCACCGATAACGCCTACTGGCAGATTCCGTCGAAATGGGGCGGAGGTATGGATTGGGAATTTATCCCGCCTGAGGCAACCGCGATGGAGAAGGAGTAATGGTCATGCATAACATGTTGTTTCGCATCGTGGCGACGATTGTTCTGCTGATGGTGGTTGCCGGTTCCATCTCAGCCGGAAAGGTCGAGGACAAGGTCGATTCGCTGTTCGTGATCGCGTCATCGGGCGAGTTGCGGTATCGGGACATGGTGCAACCGGCGATCGATTCGTTGGCGGCGATGGGTGCGTCGGCGGTGCCTCGCCTGATCGAAAAGCTTTCATCCAAAAGCGCCCGCGAACTGCATACGATCACCACGATTCTCGAAAAAATCGGAAAGGACGCCGTGCCGGATCTGATCGAGGCATTGAAGCGGGACGATCCGGAGGAACTCAGCCGGGTGTGCCAGGCCCTGGGGCAGATCAGGGATTCCTCGGCCGTGGAGGGATTGATACGAACCGCCGACCATGACGACTGGCGGGTTCGGTCCTCCGTAATCGGGGCGCTGGGGAAAATCGGCGATTCGCACGCCAACGCCGTTGTCGAAAGCGGCCTGTCCGACACGGTCGAAACCGTGCGCAAATCCGCGGCGGTGGCGACCGGACAACTGCTGAACCGGGAGGCTATCCCGCTGCTGGTGCACGTGCTGGGAGATGCGTTCTATGGGGCGCGGATGACCGCGTCCGAAGCGCTGGTGAAATTCGGTGATGATGCCGCCAGCGCCATTGCCGATTCACTTGATTCGGACAACGAACTGGTCGGCGATCTGGGGTGCACGACCCTGGGCCACATCGGCGGCGACCGTGCCGCGGAGATTGTCGCCCGGCAGTTGTTTTCGCTCACCCCGATCCGTCGCGCACTGGCTGTGGAGGCGATCGGCCTGAGCAATTCCTCCCAGGTGTGCGGCGAAGTGGAAATCCTGAAACAAACCGAGACCGATCCGACCGTGCTGTTCTACATCGAGCAGGTCCTGAACAAATATGCTTCGCGATAAACTGAATCGTCTTTCCGGCCATATCGTCGGTCCCGAGAGCGGGGCCGACGACGAGTACCGCGACCGATATCACATTGCGGCCGAATGTCTCAGGGGGGAAATCTGCGCCAGGGATGAGGGGACATTTGTCAAAATCGTGACCGATTTCGACCCGGTCTATCGTCATGGTGAAATCGCTCTGGGCGATCTGGACCGAACCGTGCCGTATCGTTCCGGGCATTTCATGTCGGAAATGGCCGAGACGGTGTACGATCCGGGCAACCTGCTGTTTTTCGACATGGAGACTACCGGTTTGGGCGGTTCGGGGACGGTGGCGTTTCTGATCGGATTCGGCTCGGTGACGCCCGAGGGATTTCAGGTGCGGCAGTATTTTCTTCCGGATTATCCCGATGAAGCCGCCATGCTGGAAACGCTTCGATCCGAAATCGACGAAAAGACCATCATTGTCAGTTACAACGGCAAGACGTTCGATATGCCGATTCTGCGGGATCGGATGATTATCAACCGGGTCGAGCGCAACCTGACCTTCGCCGATCATGTCGATTTACTGCATTCCACCCGGCGGCTGTTTCGACGGCGTATCGGGAGTTGCTCGCTCGGCAATATCGAGCGGGAGGTGCTGGGGTTTCACCGGGTCGATGATTTGCCCGGGGAACTGGTGCCGCCGGTGTATTTCAACTGGCTGGCGACGTCGGATACCGAACTGCTCAACAAGGTGGTGGAACATAATCTCTACGATATCGTGTCGTTGTATTTCCTCCTGCATCACCTTTCGGTGCTGATGGAGAATCCCTCGGTCGAGATGCGGGAGGCCGATGACATGTTGTCGCTGGTGCGGGTAATGGAAAAGCGTCGCGAACACGGGGCGATCCCGCGGCTGTTGGAGCAATGCGAACCCGCACTGTGGGATGAACGGCGTTTCGATGTCCTGATGCATCTGGCACTGGCCTATAAGCGCACGGGTCAGATCGATCGGGCCGTGCTGATTTGGCGGAAAATCACCGCGACGACCGCGTCCGAGACCTTTTTCGCCCGGATCGAGCTGGCCAAGTATTTCGAACACCGTCGGCGAGATATCGCCTCGGCGCTGGCCCATACGATGGCGGCGGAGCCGATTTGTCCCTCGATTTTGTCGTTCGAAACCGATCTGGAGCGGCGTTTGCGTCGCCTGCGGAAAAAACAGGGTTCTCCTGAGTCTCCCGTCTAATAAATCCCGCCCACTCGTCGATAATACATGTAGATATGGGCCAGGAAGTATATCACAAGATCCTCAACGATCACGGCGAGATCGCATCTCTGCCGCAGGTTTTGGTGGAGGTGGTGAAAGTATCCGCCGATCCCAACGCCTCGGCGTCCGACCTGTCGCGGGTTATCCTGAAAGACCCGGCGCTGACCGCCAAGCTGTTGCGCATTGTCAATTCGCCGTATTACGGTCGCGTCCGCGAAGTCACGACCATTAACCAGGCGGTGGTGACGCTCGGGATGCGTTCGGTGACGGCGATTGCATTGTCGGCATCGGTGTACGAGATGGTCGGCAGTCTCAAAGGGGCGGTGGATCGCAAACGCTTCTGGCGGCACTCGCTGGAAGTGGCGACCGCGGCCAAGCTGATTGCCGATGAGATCGGTTTCGAACCGGCCGAGGAAGCGTTCGTGGCAGGGTTGTTGCATGATATCGGGATGCTGATTCTGGAATCGTCATTCCCTGACGAGTACAAACGGATCTGGAAACTGGTGGAATCGGGCGAAAGCCTGATGGAAGTCGAACAGAGAAACTGGGGGACCGATCATGCCCGCACCGGGCAGTTTATTCTGGATCAATGGGGTCTTCCCAAGCATATCGGAGAAACCGCCAAACACCACCACATGGTGTTTTCCCACGGGGAGAAGTCGCCCGAGATGACGCTTCCACAGATTGTCAATCTGGCCAATCAGCTGTCCAAATTTCGCGCCTATACCATGCCGCCGCCGGAAGCCAAGACACTGGAGATCAAGGATATTGTCGCGTCCAATCTCGGATTGAGCAATGCCGCTCTGGGACGGATCGAGGCGGAACTGATCAGCGAAGTGGTCAAGGAATCCGGATTTCTGGAAATCGAAATCGGCAATATCGAGGAACTGCTCCGCGAAGCCAATCAACTGCTGTTCCGTCAGTATGAAATGGTTGAGAACCTGCTTCGGGAAAATCGCAAGATGCAACAGCAGATTGCCCATGATCAGGCCATGCAGGGAGCGCTGGAAGCTCTGCAACAAATCGCGGTTACATTCAGCCACCTGATCAACAATGCCGCAACGGCGATCGATGGCCGCGCGCAACTGATCGATCTGGCGATTTCCAAGGGGCGCATCGTCGATGAGAAAGGCGTTTGCAAATCATCCACCGCCATTATTACCAAGGCGGTCGAAAGCATTTCGTTTATTCTCGAGGAACTCAAGCGGGTGTCATCATTCGACCCGCAGGCCATCACCGACCGCACCACGATCGGCGATATCGAAGCTGAGATCAAATCCCGGCTGGAAGAGCTGGAAGACACGACCATTACCAGCCGCTATTAATCCCTGACCGCTACAGACCGCAAATACGGGCCCGAGCTCGCCGTTTTACCGGTTTGATATTTCGTTTCCATGCTTGACATTGTGACGTTTGCGGCTATATTATAAGATGGAACGGGTTGAGAGTGTAGCCCTACCGCCTTCACGACCTTACTGCCAGTTGACTGTTGGTTTCATGAATTATGAAAACATTTGCCTCACATATGTTTTTGAGTATCGCAAAACCGGACTCATGAGGATAAAGGGTTTTTCGCAAAATCGGTAACGGATTGATAAGCTGAAGCTATTAAACCGGTTAACGCAAGCGCAGCAGAGAATGCGGCGATGGCTAATTCCCGGGCGATTATATCAAGCCGTGGCATACCGTTTGCGGGAACAGGGGATGGGTAGAAATAGTATGCGAGAGAACATTACCATGAGGCAGATAATGAGGCATTCCGGTCTAATCCTTGGTATTTTAATTTTATGCGTATCATTGTCGGCATTCGGCTCCGACGACTTCGATCAGGAAAGATTTCTCAAGCATCAGAGGCGACTCGTTCAGCCGACGGCGAACACGGCCACTGATGTCGTGCGTTTTACCAGCCTGAAAAAGCAGGCCGATGCGGGCGTATTGACGATTTCCGAAACGGTTTCTCCGGCGACCTTCGATCAGGATTACGCCAGGATTGCGGTTCTTGGCGGTGACAAGAGCGTAGTCGTGTGGCAGGACAACCGTGGCGGCGCATTCAAGATTTATGCGCAGTTGTATACCAACCAGGGATGGACCAGTGGCGACAACGTGCTGATGGTCGGCCGTGACGACGGCTATGACGTGATCGAACCGGAAGTGGTCGCTGATGGAAGCGGCGGGTTTTATCTGGCCTGGCGGGACGTGCCGTCCGGTAAAATTTACGCGGCGCGTTACGACGCCAGTCTCAATGAAATCGTGTCTCCCTTTGTCGCCAACGGAACATCATCGACAAGTGTCGCCGGGCCGTATGCGATCGATGCCTATGCCGGCGGCACGCTGGTGGTGGTCTGGGAGGATTACGACGGCGGCAATGATATCGGTTTGTGCCTGTACAGTCCGACCGGAACCCCGCTTCTGAATACGGTTACGGTCAATACCGATGGCGGTGCGGTGCGGCATTGGGTGCCGTCGGTCGCGATTGATACCTCCGGAGCGATGATGGTGGTTTGGGAGGATTATCGTCACGGCAACGCCGATATTTTCATGCAAATGGTGCACAGTGACGGGTCACTCGGCGGCGACAATATCGGATTGGTCGAAGCCGCCGTGGACGACAGCGCGCAGTATTTTCCGAAAGTCGCCTACTCGCCTCGCGACGGGTATGCGGTGGCGTGGATTGACCGGCGCGACGGGGTTCGGGATGTGTTCATGCAACGCATCGTTCCCGGAACCGGTCTGGTCGGTGACAATGTCAAGGTTTCCCCCGATAACAATATTTCGCAGGATTGGGACCTGAGCATGGCGGTCAATTCCTCCGGTGATCTCAAGCTGGTCTGGGCGACGGTCAACAGCCTTGATCTGATTTTCCTGCAGAATTTCACGGCCGGATTCGCGCTTTCGGGAGTGCCGGTTCGTCTCAACGACGTTGACGACGGTTCCCGCTGGGGATCGGCGCTGGCGATTCGTTCCGATAATCGCCTGCTGACGGCGTGGACCGATTTACGCGACGACCAGCAGGATATCTATTTGCAATATCTTGGTTCGAGCGGATCATCGCTGTATGCAACCGATATGCTGATCAACGACGATACCGAGGGCGCGCATTCCACGGAACCGGATATCGCCCTGCTCGATGCCGGTAACGGTGCGGCGGTGTTTACCGACCGACGATTCGATGACGGCGATATTTTCCTTCAGCTGGCGGAAATCAGCGGCAATCTGAACGGCGGCAATATTCCGGTCAATGACGACGAGACCGGATCGCTCCAGCTGGAACCGGCGGTTGCCGCGCTGACGAATAAAATCATGGTGGTCTGGAATGACAACCGGGCCATCGGCGGCGTGACCGGGCCGCGGATATTTGCGCAGTATTACGGCGGTGACCGGACACCGGTGGGGGTGAATTTCGCCGTATCCGACAGCATGAACGTTCTGCCCAAGAGCATGCCCGATGTGGCGCTGGCATCCGACGGTATCGCCATGGTGGTGTGGGCCGGATATCATGACGGTAACTGGCATATTTTCGGACGGCAATTCCATGCCAACGGCATGCCGATGGATGACGTGTATCAGATTTCGATATCCGGAACGAATCGTGCCAACAGGGCACCGTCGGTACATGTCGACGACAACGACTATTTTACGGTGACCTGGCTGGCCGATGCCATGTCCGGCGCGACCAAGGCACAGGTGGCACGATACAGTAAAGCGGGTCTGTTCCAGAATCGGTTCGAATTCGGGGTGAACATTCCCGGCTATACCATGACCGATCTGGCGTCGGCGGTCAATCCCGCCGGTAATATCTACCTTCTCTCGCAGGAAACCGGGACACAGAATTATCTAAATCTGGTAGTCTACAGCCCGTCCGGTGCCATCGTGAAGGGCGCGTTTTCCATTGTGGATCAATCCGCGATGTATCCCGCTCAGCCCGCCATTGCCGTCGACAATGAAGGCGTGGCGCTGATGAGTTGGGTCGATTCGCGCAATGGCGTTCGCGCGGTGTACTATCAGCTGATCGCCGCGAATTTCGGCAAGATCGGCAATAATCAAGCTCTGGTGGCGGTCGCTCCCGAGGCCATGTATTCTCCCGGTGTGGCCGGTATGAATCGCAACGGCTGGTTTATCTGGTCCGATCCGAGTCAGGACGGATTCAACATCTATCTCAGCCAGTTGCAGTACTCGACCACCGATGCGGACGACGACATTCCGGACCTGTTGCCCGATGATTATCTGTTAAGTCAGAATTATCCGAATCCGTTTAATCCGTCGACAACCATCGAGTTTTCGCTTCCGGCGCGGGATCGGGTTGTCATCGCCGTGTATGATATTCTGGGACGTCGCGTGACCACGATCACCGATCAGGTCTATGCCGCCGGTGTGCACCGGGTGGAATGGAACGGCCGCGACGGTTCCGGCACTGATCTTCCCAGCGGAATGTACTTATACCGGATGCAGACCGGGGAGAAGACGTACAGCCGGAAGATGATTATGCTGAAATAAACAACGGAGCGAGGGGGCGCCGCACATCGGAAGGAGGCCGAGATGAGAGGGAGGGCGTATTTCTGCGCAGGGATTATCATGCTTGCGCTCGGCGGTTTCGCGGTCGGGCAGGTTCCGCTTGATCCATCGCCGTTCTGGATGTCCACCGAACAAAGTCAATATTCCACCGGTATGGCCTGGCGTGATTGCAACCGCGACGGGTTTCTCGACCTGTTCGTTTCCAACGGCAATGATATCGTCATGGCCCCCAACCGGGTGTACTATTCACACTCCGGCAATCTCGAAACAACATCCTCCTGGCAGTCGGCCAACGCCGAGTATTCCGGGCATTGCAGTGTGGGGGATGTCAATGACGACGGCTACCCGGATTTCGCCGTGGCCGATTATATCGGTTCCGGCGGGTTTTCCACCGGTAACCGGTCGCATGTGTACCTGAACAACGGCGGCTTTCTCAGCACCACCCCGGACTGGACAACCGGCGACAGCATCTATACGTTCTCCTGCGCGTTTGGCGATGCCGACGGCGACGGCGATCTCGATCTGGCCTTTGCCACCGGTGAGCCGTATAACGGTATCCTGCAAAACAATCTGATCTATTACAATATCGATGGGGTATTGCAGTCGACACCGGGATGGCAAAGCGTAGCCGGAACCGCCTCGCTCGATGTCGCCTGGGGCGATGTCGACAACAACGGGTATCTCGACCTGGCATTCGGGCATGGCGACGGACAGGTGGTGATTCATTACAATTACGGGGGAAGTATCGAAACGACACCGTCGTATGCGACAACGGCGTTTGATCTGGCCAATACTGTCTTTTTCGGCGATGTCAACGATGACGGCTGGCTGGATTTGCTTGTTGCCTATAATTACCAGACCGGCGGAACCGGGTACTACTGCGTGTATTTCAATGACGGTGCGGGCGTGATAAATCCCGTGCACGGCTGGCAGTCCGATACCGAGGGATACGGTTCGGCGATATGTTTGTACGATTACGACAACGACGGCGATGACGACCTGGCCGCCGGACGATGGTGGGATCGACCGCGTATCTATGAAAACACCGGAACGACGTTCACGACCAGCCCGATCTGGCGGGGTGATCCGTCGGTGGTTGTCGAGGAGCTGGCCTGGGGTGACGTGGATGGTGACGGGGTGGAATTCCGTGCCGACACCGTGTATGCGGTGGGAGGCAAGAGGCTGTATTACACGTCGCATCATCCGCTGTATGCGATCGATTCCGTGCTGGTGGACGGTTCCCTGCTGGGTGATGAGGATTATTGCTTTGATCCGGTGGCCGGATGGGTGTCACTCGGAGTGGCTCCGCTTGACAGCGTCGTGATGTGCTATCAGTACTCTTTCAAGAACGATCTGGGATGTGTCAACTGGGATACGTACAACCTGGTGTTCGGCAACACCAATCGGCCGTATGTGGAATTTTATGCCGATACCATGGTGGGGCAGGCGCCGTTGACGGTGCAGTTTACCGACAGCTCGGCCGGGGCATCGGACTGGAACTGGTCGTTCGGCGACGGCGGGGCATCGCCACTTCAAGACCCGATTCATACGTACAACGGCGGCGGGGCATTCGACGTGTATCTCGAAAACACGCTTCCCGACGGACCGCATAATCGTATCCGGCGGCGGATGATCATCACCTTTGCCGATACCCTGCGGTTTCCCACGGTGGTGGCGGCGGGGCAGGACACGATCAAGGTCCCGGTTTATCTGACCAACTGCCATCCCATGCACCACCTGGTCCTGCCGGTGTATCACGGCGGCGACGGGTTCTTGAAATACGTCGATTTCGACACCGACTCCTGCCGAACCGATTATTTCGAAAATGTCGATCTGGTCAATCTGAATCCCTACGGCAATCAGCTGGTGCTGACCTTTTCGCCGACGCTGAGTTCTCCGCAACCGCCGCTGGGGCCGGGTACGGGGCGGATTGTCAACCTGTATTTCCAGCACGTCGGCGGCACTGGAATTAATACCCTTGACACGACCACCCTGTCTACCAAAAGCCTGCTCTATGACGCCGATTATGTCGAATATAAACCGGTGGTTATTTCGGGGGCGGTTATTCTCGGCGATGTGATCAGGGGAGACGCCAACAACGATATGGCGGTCAATTTGCTGGACATTCTCTTCTTAATCGATTTCCTGTATGATGACGGGCCGGAACCGCTGTTGTACCAGGGCGATTACAACGCCGACGGTTCGATCAATCTGCTGGATATTCTGGATCTTATCGGTTTACTGTACGGCTAATTTCGCTTCGGGCAATTACTGCTGATACGGGAAGAACATTGCCGAAAAATCCTGAAAGAAGTGTGCGATAATAACCGGCCAGAGGCTTTTGGTCATGATGAATAAGACGGAAAACATCGCGCCGTACACCGACAGGAGAATAAATCCCCCCACGCCCTGATAACTGTGGCCGGTTCCGAATGATATCGATGCGATAATCACCGGCAATATCCATGATGTGGTGTGTCCGAACATGCGCAGGCGGGTGATCAGATATCCCCGAAAAACGGTTTCCTCCACGATGCCCGCCGTGATGGACAACAACACCCAGAAAAACCGTTCCAGCCCGGTGGTGGGAAGTACCAGGGTCAATTCTTCGGCGACCGGAAGACCGATCCACGCCAAAAACAGCGCGAAAAAGGTCAACAGCAGGTTGGCCACCAGCAGGAAGGCGACGGCATAAAACAGGTCGATCAGTCGCGGACGTTTGAATCCGATCCCGCGCAGGCCGGTTTGTTCACGATAGGTTGTCAGATAAATCAGGCCGAACAGGATCCATTGCATGACAATGGTCGGCGCGTACATCATGAGAATCGGCGAGATCGACACCAGTGTCAGCGCCTCGGAGGGATCTCCGATCATGATCAGGGAAACCGCCGGCCAGATAATCAGCAGAAAAATCAATGTCACATAGGAAAGCTTGCTTCGGCGGTACGAGACGGGAATCAACCCGGTTTCATCGAACGGCGAGAGTGTTTCTTGATACTCAACCGGGATTCTGTCGAACTCACTGCTGTCCAGGATAGTCTCCGTGCGGCCTGCTTACGGCTGGTTTGTCTTTCTTAACAAAGGCCCCGACGGCAAGAGCCAGCCCGACAATGATTAAAATGGCGGGCCACATGTCTTCCATATCGGGCAGAATATCCAGATTCATCAAAAGAAAGAGAATTCCCAGCCCGATCAGAACCACTCCCCAGATTACATTTCCGGAGCGGCGGCGGTTTGTTTCGTGTTCACATTGGTTCATATCATTCCTTACGCTCTCACATCCATAATGTATGGATTAGATACGAATTGCAAAGGAAAAAGTTGTAGTCATCTCAGCGCCGGGCTTATGTGATATTGGTGATTATCACCTGATGAACATCACAGAAAAACTCGCGATTCGTATGTCGTGGCGGCCGGTTGCCGGCCGTGTTTTCTTTTCCGTAAAAAAGGAAAAACGACATGTCTTCGGCACGAGTGGTATATTACAACTGGATTTTCGATGTCGGCACCGGGCCGGCATTGAAACATCGCTATCGTATTCCGCGCGCCCCGGAAGTCAGCAATCAACTGATTCGGTCTGTCAGACGCGCAGTCAGCACCCTGACTCCCCGCGAGCGGGAATTTGTCTATCGGTATTATTACAACGGCGAAGCCAACCGGAAAATCGCTATTGAGATGGGTTTGACGGTGGGGCGGATCGACCGGCTGCATCGACGCATTCTCAAACGGCTGAAAATCGTCCTGGCGGATTTTGTCAGGAAAGAATACGGGCTGGACGTCGCAATCGGCGACGATTGTCCGATCTGTCAGTCGCCGCATTGCGACGAAATCAACCGCCTGATTCAAGCCAAACCACCTGAAGTGACCTGGCGCGGGGTGCTGAAGACCCTTTGCAACGAGTATGGACTGAAGATCACCTCTCCACAAGTGCTGATCGGACATGAAAAGTATCACATGAACAAGGAGGGCGAACATGGCAGGCGATAATCCCACCAAACTGCGCGGGGAACACTGTTTGAATGTGTTTGTTTCGTATGAACTGAAGTCTCAACTCAGGAAACTGGCAGAACGCTATGATCGTACGGTCGCGGATATGGTCCGGGCGGTGCTGAGAATCGGCATTCCAATGATGGAGGGAATTTCGGTCGCGGAAGAGCGGATGCTGAAAGAGTATCTGGAATTGTTTCGTAAGTTCAGGAAGATTCGCGACTTAAAAGATGTATAACCGGTTCGCGGCCCTATTTTTGTCTTGATAAGCCACCGGAATCTTAGTATACTCATCGCCACAGGAAATATAATTATGTTTGAAAAACAACGAACGATCAAACAGCCGATCGCTATTGAAGGCGTGGGGCTTCACACCGGCAATTCCTCGCGGATGACGTTCAAGCCGGCTCCCATCGACAGCGGAGTGCGGTTCGTTCGCGTCGATTTGCCGGACAATCCGTCGGTTATCGCCGATATCGACCACGTGGTCGATATCTCGCGCGGCACCACCCTGGCCAACGGCGATGCCAAGGTCTATACGGTGGAACACGTGCTGGCCGCCGTGGCGGGACTGCAAATCGACAACCTGACCATCGAGCTGGACTCCAACGAGCCGCCGATCGGCGACGGTTCGGCGATGCCGTATGTGGAGAGACTGCTTGAGGCGGGAATAGAAACCCAGAATGCCGATCGCAAGTATCTTGAAATCGATACGACGCTCTCCTATTCCGAGCCGGATCGTTCGGTGGATATCGTCGTCACTCCGTCGGATACCTTCCGCATCACGTTCATGATTGATTATCGCAATCCGGCGCTGGGGACGCAGTATACCACGCTGATCGATCTTGATACGGAATTTGTCGAGGAATTTGCCCCGGCGCGCACGTTCTGTTTCCTTTCGGAAGTGGAGATGCTGAAAAGCCAGGGATTGATCAAAGGCGGCGGCCTGAGTAACGCCGTGGTCATCTACGATTCCGACAAGGGGCAGGTCGAGGTGGACCGCATTCGCAAGGCGCTTGATCTCGATGAGAAAGTGTTTGTCGGGGAGACCGGCATTATCAACGATATCCCGCTTCGGTTTTATAACGAACCGGTTCGGCACAAGGCACTCGATTTGATCGGCGACCTGTTTTTAATCGGGGTCCCGATCAAAGGGCATATTCTGGCGGCGCGTTCCGGCCACAAGGCCAATGTCGCGCTGGTGAAAAAAATCCGTGCCCTGTATGAAAAGAAAAAGCTGATCAGCAAGTATCAAAAGCCGGGATCGGCGGCGTTTTTGGATATCAACGGCATTATGAATATCATGCCGCACCGGTATCCGTTCCTGCTGATCGACAAAGTCCTTGATCTGGAGCCGGACAAGCAGGTGGTGGCCATAAAGAATGTGACCATCAACGAGCCGTTTTTCCAGGGACATTTTCCGGGGCATCCGATCATGCCGGGCGTGCTGATTATTGAAGCGATGGCGCAGGCGGGGGGGGTCTTACTGCTGAATGCCATTCCCAATCCGGAAACCAAACTGGTGTATTTCCTGTCCATGGACAATGTCAAATTCCGCCGTCCGGTCACACCGGGCGATACGTTGCGATTTGAAGTGGAAATGATCACATTCCGCCGCGGCATTTGTCGCATGAAAGGGAAGACCTTTATCGGCGATACGCTGGTCACCGAGGCGGAGCTTATGGCAAAGGTCATCGACCGTGAATAATATACATCCCACCGCCATTGTCGATCCCGGGGCACAGCTCGGTGACAATGTTACTGTCGGCCCGCACAGCATCATTGAAGCGGAAACCAGTATCGGCGATAATGTCTCCATCGGAGGCAACTGCCTGATCGCCCGCTACACCGAATTGAAACCGAAAGTCACGCTGTTTCACGGGGTTGTTCTCGGCACGGTTCCTCAGGATTTGAAATTCGAGGGCGAAAAAACCCGGCTGGTGATCGGCGAGGGAACGACGATTCGCGAATATGCCATGCTCAACCGGGGAACCGCCGAGCACGGTGAGACGACGATCGGCAAAAACTGCTTTATCATGGCATATGCGCATGTCGCGCACGATTGTGTGCTGGGCGACCATGTCATCATGGCCAACTCGGTCAATCTCGCCGGGCACGTCGAGATCGGAGACTGGGTGATTATCGGCGGCGTGGTACCGGTGCATCAATTCGTCAAAATCGGTGCGCATGCCATGATCGGCGGCGGATTCCGTGTTCAACAGGACGTGTGTCCGTTCGCGCTGGCCGGCGGATATCCGCTGAAAGTGGCGGGATTGAACTCGATTGGTCTGAGACGGCGGGGATTCCCTCCGGAAACCCTTCGAATTCTGGAAAAGACCTTTAAGCTGTTGTTTTTCTCAAATCTGAACACCACGCAGGCCGTAGCCAGGATCAGCGCCGAGATTGAACCGATTGACGAGGTTCGGCTGATTCTGGATTTTATCGAAAAATCCAATCGCGGTTTGGTGAAATAATCCGGCGGCGGGATAGCACGAGCCTGACAAGAGGATAATCGGATACATCATGGATAACGTTAGAACCGCAGTGATCGGGGTGGGGCATTTGGGGCGTCATCATGCCCGATGGTACGACAATATCAAAGACGCCGAACTGGTGGGGGTGTACGATACCGATCGGGAAAAGGCGATCCGGGTCGGCGCAGAGTACGGCGTGGTGGCATTCGAGCAACTAACCGACCTGTTCGGGCAGGTCGACGCCGTTTCCGTGGTGGTTCCCACCAGCCGGCATTATGAAGTGGCATCGCAACTGCTGGCCAACGGCATTCATTGCCTGGTCGAGAAACCGATCACCGCGACGGTTGACGAGGCGCGGAAACTTACTGCACTGGCCAAAGAACATCATGTCCTGCTGACGGTGGGACATATCGAGCGGTTCAATCCGGCGGTACAGGCCCTGAAAAAGCATCGTATTTCGCCGCGTTTCATCGAGGCGCATCGGCTGGCCGCCTTCGATCCCCGCGGCACCGACGTGGCGGTTATTTTCGATCTGATGATTCATGACATCGATCTGGCTTTGCATCTGATCGGTTCCCCGGTGACGCGCATTGAAGCGTCGGCGGTGTCGGTCATATCCGGGACCGATGATATCGCCAATGCGCGGTTGACGTTCGCCGACGGCGCGGTGGCCAATTTGACCGCCAGCCGCATCTCGCTTCGCCCGATGCGTAAACTGCGGATTTTCCAGAAATCCGGATATTTCTCGCTCGATCTGGCTGAAAAACGTGCCGATGTGTACCGTCTCGCCGACGGTACGAACACCGATGAAATCGGCATGCGCATCCCGCTCGGCAAATCAGGCCATGAGATCGTGTATTCCAAGGAAGGATCGCGCGATGACGACGCGCTGGCCAATGAATTACGCGCGTTCGTAAAGGCGGTGCAGGAGGGCGGACCGGTGGCGGTAACTGCCGAAGAGGCCACCGAGGCCCTGCGGGTGGCAAGTGAGATCGAACGAATCGGAATCAACGGAAATATGGGGTGAGATGACCGAACGCATCCCCGTGTTCATTTCCGCCGGCGACCCCTCGGGTGACATCGCCGGATCACATCTGATACATGAACTGGCGGAACGAAATCCGCAGCTGACATTTATCGGCCTCGGGGGCGACCGCATGGGCGCTTCCGGGCAGACGCAGGTGATTGACGGGAGCGAACTGGCGGTGCTGGGATTCTGGGAAGTCGCCCGCAAATTTACTTTTTTCAAAAAGCTTTTACACGACACGGTCGCGATGATCGAACGTGAACGTCCCGGGGTTATTATTCTCATCGACTACCCCGGATTTAACCTCCGTCTGGCCGAGCGGATCAAGCGGCTGGGTATCCCGATCGTGTATTATATCTCGCCGCAAATCTGGGCCTGGGGCGGGAAGCGTATCGAGCAGATCAAACGTCTGGTCGATCTGATGCTGTTGATTCTTCCTTTTGAAACGAAGCTGTATGACTCCGCTGACGTGCCGAACCGCTTTGTCGGGCATTACCTGCTCGATGATATGGAACCGGCTCATATTAAGGCGCCGTACGATGCAAAATCCGATTTAATCGTCCTCATGCCGGGGTCGCGCCCGCAGGAAGTACAGAGAATGTTACCGACCCTGCTTGAGACCGTAAAGAAAATTGCCACGACCGGGAAATACCGGTTTGTCGTGGCCGGGGTGAAAGGCAATATCGACTACACGCCCTATCTAAAAGACGCGAATATCACTATCGATGTCGTATTCGGCAAAACGCGGAAACTGGTGGCGCAAAGCCGGCTGGTGCTGACTTCGTCCGGCACCGCCACGCTGGAAACGGGCATTATCGGACGTCCGATGATTATCCTGTATAAAACGGGTTTATTGACATATCTTATCGCCAGGCGGCTGGTGAAAATCGATCATATCGGTTTGATCAATATTGCCGCCGGGGAGAGTATTGTGCCGGAGTTGATTCAGCGTGACGCGACATCGGAACGCATCGCCGAACAGGCCATTCGCTATCTCACGGATGAAATGCTGTCCGCCGATGTTGTCGGCAGGCTCCATGCCGTGGTCGATCGGCTGGGCGGTCCGGGAGCCGCCGGGCGCGCCGCCGATGCGATCCGGGAGTTGGGTGTATGCTGACGCTGTATCGTGTGTTTACGTTTCTGGTGTACTATCTGTCTTTGCCGGTGCTGTTCTGGACCCGTCTGTTGGATTCCCGCAAATGGCATAATCGTCTCGGCTATTTTGACCTGTACGGGATGGATCGCGAACCGGAAGACATCTCTCGTCCGGTGTGGCTACATGCCTCATCGATGGGGGAAGTGCAGGTGATGGGGATTCTGGCGGAGCGGTTGCGAAAACAAAATCCCGATATAGAACTTTTTGTGACGGTGATGACCGAGACCGGCTATGCCCGTGCCTGTGAGATTATGGGCGGGCCGCATGCGGTCGGTTTTTTGCCGCTGGATTACCACGCGCCGATAAAGCGTTTCCTGCATACAATCACTCCGCGCGCGGCGGTGTTTATCGAGACCGAAATCTGGCCGAACCTGGTCATGGCGCTCGGCCAGCACGCGATTCCGATATTTCTGGCCAACGGCCGTCTCTCGGAAAAATCAAGCCGGCGCTATTATGCATTCCGATCCGGTTTACGCCGGGTTCTGGGACAGTATACGCGGCTGATGGTGCAATCCGATATCGATCGAACTCGCTATGAACATATCGGCGCTCCGGGCGAACGCGTGGAAGTATTCGGCAGTTTGAAATTCGATGCGCCGGTGCAACGTCTGACCCCGGAACAAAAAGCCGCAATCCGTGCCAGACTTCCATTCTCGGAAAATTGCCGCCTGCTGGTTGCCGGATCGACCCGTAACGGTGAACATGAGAAGATTCTTGCTGTTTTTCAGCAATTACATCAGCAATGTGATGATATCCGGTTGCTGATGGTTCCGCGTCATCTCGACAAGCTGGATGCAATCGCCAAAGCGATTCAGGAACGCGGGCTGAATGGCGTTCGCTATTCGGAAGATAAAACGAAACGCGACGATATCGCGGTGGTGCTGGTGGATGTGATGGGGATATTGAACGATTTGTACGGTATTGCGGAAATCGCCTTTGTCGGTGGGACCCTGACCGATATCGGCGGCCACAATATTCTTGAACCGGTTTGGAAAGGCGTGCCGGTGGTGTACGGGCCGAGTGTCGCCAATGTGCGCGACAGTTCGGATTATATCATCGCTCATGGGTACGGGACGATGGTTGTGGATGAGACGGCCCTGTTCGATGTCCTTCGCGACTTTTTCGCCGGTGCGGTGGCATTCAAACACAAGGGCGAGGACGACGCCACGACGTCCGCGGCGGCCCGAACGGCACGGATAATTCTTACTGCCATAGGTACCGATGGAGCAATGCTGGCTGAACATAATCGATAACAGGCGCCGGCCAAAAAACTGGTTGCCGGTGGCGGGACTCTGGCTGATTTCGCTGGGGTACCGGCTGGGGCTGTTTTTGCGCGGACTACTGTGTCGCGGGATTGTCAAAGCGTCATGTCCCGTTATTTCCGTGGGGAATCTGACGGTCGGGGGAACCGGCAAAACCCCGGTCGTGATCATGCTGGCGGAATTTCTGGCCGAGCGGAAAAAGATTGTCGCGATTGTTTCATCGGGGTACGGCCGGACATCCGCAGAAAACATTATCGCGGTCGGTCATGCGATTCGGCAGCGATCGGTTGCCGAGGTCGGCGATGAGGTCATGATGATGGCGGAACGTCTGCCGCGTGTTTTGTTCGCGGTCGGCAAATCGAAAAGCGAGATGGCCCTCAAACTGCGCGACCGTCAGCCGGACGTGATCATTGTCGACGACGGCTATCAACACCGTCGGTTGTATCGTGACGTCAATATCCTCCTGCTCGATGCCGAGCGCGATCTGCGCAGTGAAGCGTTGTTTCCGCTGGGACGTTTGCGTGAACCGATCAAAGCAATTGCACGCGCCGACTGCGTGATCCTGAACCGCAAATCCGCCGGGTACGGTCGCTCCGTGGTGCAGGAGTGGCTGGAAGCGGCATATCCCGATCTGCAGGTGAGTGAAATCAGGCGGCTCAATGAAAATATCATCTCACAGCAATTGATCAAGCCGCTGACCGATATCAAAGAAAAACGGTATTATATCCTGGCCGGAATCGGCGACGGTGCGGCGTTCGCGGAAACGCTCACGGCGCGGCTGGGCCAGCCCCTGCGGGTGCGGCTGTTTCCCGACCACTGTGCGTATACCGATGCCGATCTGGGCAAAATTCGAGAGGACGTGGAACAGGTTCACCCCGATTACCTGCTGACGACGCACAAGGATTATGTCAAGCTCAGAGGTTTTGATTTTGGGGCGGAAATGTATTATGTTGACCTGACCCTGAAATTCGAGTCGGGGCGGGTTGATTTTTTTGAACTGGTGCGCGGGAAAATCGAGAGATAAATGGAACGCAAATACGATTTTATCATTATCGGTTCCGGAATCGCCGGTCTGTTTTTTGCGCAGAAAATCGCCGAGTTACTGCCGGATCGCACGGTCGCGGTGATAACCAAGAAACGGGAAACCGAATCCAACACCAACTACGCCCAGGGCGGCATTGCCAGTGTTATGTCGGGTACCGACAGTTTCGACCTGCACGTCGCCGATACCCTACGGGTGGGGGCGGGATTGTGTCATCCCCGGGTGGTCGAACAAATCGTCAAATACGGACCGGCAACGATCAGGAAGCTGGTCGATATCGGTGTGAAATTCACCGTCAGTCGGGGGGAGTATGATCTCGGCCGCGAGGGCGGGCATTCCACCAACCGGGTGGTGCATGCGGCCGATCTGACCGGACGGGAAATCGAACGTGCCCTGCTGGCGGCCTGTCGCCGGAAAAAGAATCTCGACATGTATCGCGACACGATCGCGCTCGATCTGATCACGTATCTCCATCGCGGCGCAAAGCGATGCGGCGGCGCGTATGCGTTCTCGGAAAAAAAGAAAGAATTCAGCAGTTTTTATGCGCCGGTGACCATGCTGGCGACCGGCGGAATCGGACAGGTGTATTACCATACCACCAATCCGAATATCGCCACCGGCGACGGTGTCGCGATGGCGTATCGGGCGGGGGCGCGGGTGGCGAATTTGGAATTCATTCAATTTCATCCGACCGCGCTGTACAGCCCGAAACAAAAGGCGTTTCTGATCTCCGAAGCGGTTCGCGGCGAGGGCGGCGTTCTCATGAATTCCGCCGGGGTGAAATTCATGAAAAAATATCATCCCCAAAAAGACCTGGCGCCGCGCGACGTGGTCGCCCGCGCAATCGATACCGAACTGAAAGCCACCGGTGAGGACTATGTCTTTCTCGATATCAGTCACCGAACGCCCGCGTTTATCAAAAAGCGTTTCCCGAATATTTACAAGGAATGTCTCCGGCGGGGCCTGGATATCACCAGAAAGCCGATCCCGGTGGTACCATCGGCGCATTATTCCTGCGGCGGCGTGATGGCCGACCTGCACGGCCGGACCGATATCGAGGGATTGTATGTCTGCGGTGAAGTGGCCTGCACCGGTATGCACGGCGCCAATCGGCTGGCGTCGAACTCGCTTCTCGAAGCGGTGGTGATGGCTGATTTCGCGGCGGATGCGGCGATCGAATTCCGCGAGAGTCAGAAATTCCCCGAAGTGCCGCCCGCGGAAGAGTGGTTGCACTCGTCGATACCGCGCATGTCGGATCGTATCGTGATTTCGCACGACCGGCGGGAGATTCGTCGGCTGATGTCGGACTATCTGGGGATTGTTCGTTCCAGCGACCGGTTGCAGATGGCGCATGAACGCGTCAAAGTGATTCTCAAGGCGATCAATTCGTACTATCTCTGCCAGCCGGCATCATATGCCATTGTCGAACTGCGCAATATCGCCCAGGTCGCGGAACTGGTGATCCGGTCGGCATCGCGACGCAAGGAGTCACGGGGATTGCACTATATCACCGACTATCCCGAATTGAACGATGACAAATGGAAAAGGGACACGATCCTGAAACCTCCCGGATACAAAGCGGCAAGGAGTAAACATGGCAAACGTCGATGAACTGATTCTGATTATCGACTTCGGGTCGCAGTACACCCAGTTGATCGCCCGGCGGGTTCGCGAGCAGAACGTCTATTGTGAAATCGTCCCCTGCACCGCCGATTTATCGTCGTACGACAGCAATCGCATTAAGGGATATATTTTATCCGGCGGACCGGCATCGCTGAAAGAGCCGGATTCTCCGCGTCTGGATCGTTCGTTTTTCAATACCGACAAACCGGTGCTCGGCATTTGTTACGGGATGCAGTTGATGGCCGATGCGCTCAACGGCGAACTGGTGCGATCGGAGAATCGCGAGTACGGGCGTTCGCTCATGATCGTCAACGCCGACAGGTCGATATTGCACGGCATCGCCAAGGAAAGCCGGGTTTGGATGAGTCACGGCGATTCGATTTCGCGTCTACCGGAATCGTTTGTGACAATTGCGTCCACGGCATCGCTTCCCATTGCCGCGATCGCGTCGCAGAACAAGAAGATGTACGGTCTGCAATTTCACCCGGAAGTGCACCATACCGTCGAGGGCACCAAAATCCTGCGCAATTTCCTTTTCAATATCTGCGGCTGTGCCGGGAGCTGGACCACCGAATCGTTTATCGATATCACCATTCGCGATCTGCGCGAAAAGCTCAACGATAAAAAAGTCGTTCTGGCGATCTCCGGCGGGGTGGATTCCACGGTCTGTGGTCTCTTGTTAAAACGGGCGATTGGCGAGAACCTGTATGCCATCTTTGTCGACAACGGCGTCCTGCGCAAGAATGAATTTGCCGATGTGACCGCGATGCTGTCGTCGCTGGGGCTGAATCTGCGCCCGATCGACGCCTCCGAGCGGTTTCTGGAACGGTTGCAGGGAGTCGAGGATCCCGAGCGCAAGCGCAAGATTATCGGCAATCTGTTTATCGATATTTTCGAAGAGGAAGCACGCAAAATCGGCGGAATCGAATTCCTGGCGCAGGGGACCTTGTACCCCGACGTAATCGAATCGGTGTCGTTCAAAGGACCGTCGGCGACAATCAAATCGCATCATAATGTCGGTGGGTTGAAAAACCGCATGGAATTGAAACTGGTCGAGCCGTTGCGGGAATTGTTCAAGGATGAGGTGCGCGAGCTGGGCGAGCTGCTGGGATTGGATCATCGCTTTGTCGGGCGGCACCCGTTTCCGGGGCCGGGCCTGGCGGTGCGGGTGATCGGCGAGGTGACCAGGGAGCGGCTGGACGTGCTTCGCGAAGCCGACGCCATTTTTATCGAAGAATTGCGCCGCCATGACCAGTATGACAAAATCTGGCAGGCCTTCGCGGTTCTGCTTCCGGTGAAATCGGTCGGCGTGATGGGTGACGAACGCACCTATGAAAACGTCATTGCCCTGCGCGCGGTAACCTCGACCGATGCCATGACCGCCGACTGGGCGGAAATACCCCATGATGTGCTGGCGCTGGTGTCCAACCGGATCATCAACGAGGTGAAAGGCGTGAATCGGGTGACGTATGATATTTCATCGAAACCCCCGGCGACCATTGAGTGGGAATAGCGCGTTTAAGCGTTTGACATTACCGTACGATTAGGCTATACTATACATCGATCCGGAGCTACCGGTTATGCCAACGGCCGGTTTCTTTCGTAGTATGTGCTAGAGATGGATAAGAAGCTTTTACAGGAACTGACCAAGCCGATTCAGGCCGATCTGACGCTGTTTGACAAGCGGCTGACGGATTCCCTGAAAGGCGATTCGCCGCTGATTACCTCGATCGCTCAGCATTTGCTGAAAAGCCGGGGCAAACGCATTCGTCCCGCGTTTCTGTTTCTGACATCCCGCGCGGGGGAATACTACAACGATCATACGGTCAGCGCTTCGCTGGCGATTGAATTGATTCATACCGCCACACTGTTGCATGACGACGTGGTCGACAATTCCGAACTGCGGCGCGGCGATGAGACCGTGAATTTCAAATGGACCAATCTGATTTCGGTGTTGATGGGGGATTATCTCTTTGCGAAGGCGTTCCGGCTGATGGTGGAAACCGAGTCCCTGGAATTGATCAGCGCGATTTCCGCCGCCACCGAGCGAGTTTCGGTCGGTGAACTGCGGCAGATCGAAGAAACCGCGAATTACGACCTGTCCGAAGAGGAATACCTGAAAATTATTGCCGACAAGACCGCATCGCTGTTCGCCGTTGCCTGTGAGGCAGGACCGATTCTATTTCGGAAGGATCAGCGGGAGCGGCGGCGGTTTGCCGATTTCGGGGAGAAAATCGGCATGGCGTTTCAGATCGCCGACGATTTGCTGGATTATATCGGCGATGTTCGGGTGACCGGCAAGGAGCCGGGCAACGACGTTCTCACCGGCAAGGTGACATTACCGCTGATCTATACTCTGCATACCAGCGACAAAAGCACCAGCCGGGAAATCGTCAGTATTCTGGAAAACGGCGCCGACAAGGGCGGATTTAACAAGGTTCTGAAACATATCACCAGGGCCGGCGGTATCGATTACACCTACCGTCGCGCCGCCGAAATCGCCAAAGAGGGACTCAACAGGGTAAAACAGTTAAACGACTCGGTGTATTTCCAGTCCCTGCAACGCATGGTTGACTTTACGACCTCCCGAGCCGCGTAATTATGCACGATCGCACGCGTCCGCACCCTTAGCTGCCGCGACGTTCATCGGATCCGGCATGTTTGATATTACTAAATTTTCTCTGGATTTTCTTACCGGTCATCCCGTCCTGACCGTGCTTTTTCTGATTGTGTTTGCCGCATTGGCGGTATATCTATATCGTCGGACCAATCCGCCGCTGTCAGTGAAAGTGCGCCTGCTTCTGACCGCTTTACGCCTGGTTGCGATTGCGGCCGTGTTTCTGGCGCTGTTGGAGCCGGTGGTTTCCTATCAGCGCGAATACGAACGACCCCCGCGTCTGACCCTGCTGATCGATCATTCCGGCAGTATGGACGTTGAGGAAAACGGCATGAGTCGGTTCAAGCGGGTTGATTCTTTATTGCAGTCTTCTGAAATGTCGGCGCTTTTGCGCAATTTCGATGTGACCACGCGGTATTTCGCGGCGGGGGTCAATCCCGGCCCCGACGTGGCCGATCCGCATCAAACCGCATTGGGCGAAGCCCTCAGGCAAACCGCGCGCGATGAACTGGCGGAACCGGCGGAGTACTGGCTGGTGTTGTCTGATGGTGTTTCCAATTCCGGAGTGGCGCCACAGGACGTGGCGGTAACACTGAAAACGCCGGTGTACACGGTCGGGTTCGGATCGCAGGGCATGGAGCGCGATCTGGCGGTGACCGGTGTGGACTACAATCAGGTGGCGTTTGCCGGGAAACCGACCGAAATCACGGTGCATCTGGAATGGTCCGGGATGGACAACGACCATGCCCCTATTCAGGTGCAGGCGGGCGAAAAGACCCTGGCGACGTCATCACTGCGTCTTCCGCCGGGAGGTTTGCAGAAGGATACCACAATACAATTCATCCCCGAACGCCCGGGACGGCAGACGTTTCGGGTGACGGTGCCGCCGCTGGCCGACGAGGTGTCGACCGACAATAACGGTCGTTCGTTTTCGATGGTGGTGTTGAAAAGCAGGCTGAATGTCCTGCTGGTGGCCGACCGGCTGGACTGGGAATTTGCGTTTCTCAATCGTTTTCTGGAGCGGGCGGAAAATGTCGATGTCACCCCGGTGGTGTTTAAAAACGACGGCACCTATATCATGGGGCGGTTTCCGTCGCGGCAGGAGGAACTCAACCAGTACGATCTGGTGATGCTTTACGATGTCACGATCCCGTCGCTGAGAGCACGCTCCGACCTGTTCGAGTCGTTCCTGGCCGAACGCGGCGGCGGTTTGTGTGTCATGCTCGGTGATAACTATCTGAAAGCACCGTTCGAGCGGTGGCTGGATCGTTTTCTGCCGTTCGTGTCACGGGGACATCGTGCCGAACCGATCCGATTCACGTTCAGCGGTCTTCCCGCCGAGAATTTTCTGTTTCATCCGGCGGTACGCATTGCCGACACCCGCCAGGAAATTCGCGAGCGCTGGAAAGAAATGCCGCATTTCGAGATGCTGATTCCCGCCGATTCGGTGACGCCCAATTCCGACGTGCTGGTGACCGCCGATTTACGTCGCGATCTGCAACATCTGCCGGTGCTGGGGTACCGTCGCTACGGCGCGGGCAAAGTGCTGGCGTCGACAGTCGCGCCGTTCTGGCACTGGGCGTTTTACGGGTACGGTTTCGGCGAGGAGGTCGACGAGTACCCGCGTTTGTTCGACGGCATTGTCAACTGGCTGTCGCTAAAAGAGGATTATGACCCGATACGTGTTGTCCCGGATAAGACGGTGTATACCCGGGGTGAACAGGTGGGATTCACGGCGTTCGTGTACGACCTGGGATTCCGTCCGATCGCGCAGGCCACCGGATACGTGGCGCTGGTGGCGGAGGGAACCACCGACACCAGCCTGGTGCAGTGGACCGAACAGGGCGAAGGACGATATGCGCTGAATTTCGACGTGGTCGCGCCGGGGCGCTATCTCTATACGGGAGTGGTTGAAAAGGACGGGAAGACCCTGAAAACGACCGAGGGACAGATTGTCGTGGAAAACTACTATATCGAGGATTTCCGGCGGCGGCCCGATTTTGCCGCCCTGACCACGGTTTCGCAGTTAAGCGGTGGCCGGTTTTACGCGTCAGATCATGTCAGCGAGCTGGCGCAATATCTGGATACACAACCGATTCGGGTAACCATCCGGACAGAGATCGTGATCTGGAACAAGTTCTGGCTGTTGTCGGTGTTTATCCTGGTGCTGGGGCTGGAATGGCTGATTCGCAAGCGGTTTCAACTCATCTAAAAGTGACATTCCTCCAAAAAATTCTTATTGCACCATGACTGCCGGGCCGTTATATAAAACCCGGATGGCGTAAAGAAGCAAAGTAAGACGAGGGCAAAGATGAAGATAGCGATTATCGGTTCCGGTTTGATGGGGCGAGCGGTCATGTACGATCTCAGCCGGGCGGAAGGCATGGAAAAGGTTGGATTGTACGATTTCGATGTCGATCTCGCCGAGGAGATCGCGCGACGGTACGGCAATGATCTTACTGTTGCAGGTAAAATCGACGCGGGCGATGAAGATGCCGTGGCGAATCTGCTTACGGAGTATGACGCCTGTGTTTCGGCGGTGACATATCGGTATAATCCCGGTCTGACCCGGGCGGCGATTCGGGCACACACACATTTCTTCGATCTGGGCGGCAATAACGACGTGGTCAAGGCGCAATTGGAGATGTCCGACGAGGCCAAAGCGGCGGACGTGCTGGTTATTCCCGACTGCGGACTGGCGCCCGGTATGGTCTCGATACTGGCGGCGGCCGGTCTGAAGGAATTCGATAAAGTGACGTCGCTGAAAATCCGGGTCGGCGGGCTCCCGCAGAATCCTCGTCCCCCGCTGAATTACCAGATGGTGTTCTCGTCGGAGGGATTGATCAACGAGTACTGGGAGCCGGTGGTGATTCTCGAAGAGGGTAAAAAGAAAACGGTCAATCCGATGACCGGTATCGAAACGATGGAATTCGACGGGATCGGCACGCTGGAGGCGTTTTACACCTCCGGGGGAACCTCGACCCTTCCTGACACCTACGCGGGAGTTGTGGATTTTCTGGATTACAAGACTATTCGGTATCCCGGTCATTGCCAGGTGTTCAAGCCGATGCTGGAAATCGGCCTGGGATCACGCAGTGAAATCAGGGTCGGCGATGTCCGGGTGGAACCGCGCGAGGTGTTCAAAAAAGTGCTTGAGAAAAACCTGTCCTTCACCGATCCCGACATGGTACTGGTGCGGGTGACGTTTGAAGGAATCAAGGATGATAAGGCGCGGACATTGTCCTATGAAATTGTCGATCGTCAGGACAGCCGTAGCGGTTTGACCGCGATGATGCGGACGACGGCGTTTCCGGTTGCGATTATCGCCTGGATGGCCTGCGCCGGAAAAATCGAGGCTCGGGGCGTGATTCCGCAGGAACTGGCGGTCGATTCGGCATTCTTCATCACGCAGTTGAAAAAACGCAATATCCTGTTGACGGTGAACACGACCGATTGATACACCGGTCGTGGTACGAACCGAACGCGGTTAGTACGATACCCCCGGCGGTTATTTTGGAATTGTCACCGTAATATCACCCAATACGCGAGTCTGACAGGCCAGTCGCGACCGATCGGTCAGCTTGTCCACAGTCTCCAGCAGGTCCGCCTCGTCACCTTCCTTGGGGGAAACCCGGTCGATTCCGCAGTCGATATACACGTGACAGGTTCCGCATACACCGTTGGCACCGCAGTCGTTGTCGATATCGATCCCGTTGTCCAGCGCCGCCTCCAGGATGGTCGTTCCTTCGGCGACTTCGACTTCCGTGTCACTGTTCACGAATAGTATTTTCGGCATGGTTCTCCGCATTTCCGATCGTTTGTTATGTCGTCACGAACGACACAAACGTGGTCATCTCGTTTTGATGCATAGGAATATACGGTTAGGGCGGGTCTGTCAAGCACTTTTCTCCGGGGGCAAAACAAAATTCCGCGCCATGCAAAAAAAACACTTGAAAAAGGTGCAACATTTATCCATATTAGGACGTTTGATATGTATATATATAGAGTTAATTGGTCAATGAAGAAGGGAACATGACATGCAATTATCACGAAAAGCCGATTATGCTCTTCGAGCCGTAATGCACTTCGCCGGAATGCCCAAGGGAAAACTGGCTTCCATCGGAACCGTCGCCAAGGCCCAGAAAATACCCCGGGAATTTTTGGCCAAGATATTGAAAGATCTCACCTGGGCCGGTATTCTGGTTTCCTACCAGGGCGTCACCGGTGGATATCGGCTGTCGCGGCCGGCGCGTGACATTTCATTTTTGGACGTTATCGAAGCCATGGAGGGACCGATTGCGCTCAATTTGTGCACGCAGGACAGTTGCGAGTGTGATCATTATCCGGATTGCAAGATGCGCGATTTCTGGGTGAAAGAAGAGGAGCATTTCAAGAAGATGCTGTCGCGCGCCAATTTCGGAAAGTACAAGGCGGTCTACAAGAAATAAGCACATGGAGCGGGGTGGTTTCCGGAAGGAAACACCGGTTACTTCCACAGCATCTCAGGCATCATGCCTGAAAAATCTCAGTTCGGCCGGGCTGTTACAACCCGGCCGAACGTATAATATTGCGGAGGAAATATGACTCGCGGGGTTGATTTTCCTGATGGAAATATGTTATATACCCGCTGAGAACGACGAACGCCCGACCGGGGCGGTTGCAAAGATAAAAGCGATTACGGGAGACCGGAGCGATGAATTTCGAGGATAAAGAGTATAAGATACGAGTCGGCCTGGCGGAAATGCTCAAGGGCGGGGTGATCATGGATGTCATCAATCCCGAGCAGGCAAAAATTGCCGAACAGGCCGGTGCGGCGGCGGTCATGGCGCTGGAACGGGTTCCGGCCGATATTCGCGCCGACGGCGGGGTGGCCCGGATGGCCGATCCCGACATTATCGAGGGGATAAAAAAAGCGGTTTCGATACCGGTAATGGCGAAGTGCCGTATCGGGCATTTTGCCGAAGCGGAAATTCTGCAGGCGCTGGAAGTCGACTTTATCGACGAATCGGAAGTGCTGACTCCCGCCGACTATGAAAATCATATCAACAAGTGGACGTTCACGGTTCCGTTTGTTTGCGGATGCCGCAATCTGGGCGAAGCCCTGCGGCGGGTTGCCGAGGGAGCCGCGATGATTCGCACCAAGGGCGAAGCCGGCACCGGCGACGTGTCCGAGGCGGTCAAGCACCTGCGTGAAATCAACCGTGAAATGAAAAAGCTGACGGTGATGTCCGAGGAGGACTTGTATCGGGTCGCCAAGGAAGAGCGGTCGCCCTTGACCGTGGTTAGGATGGTGGCGAAAACCGGCAAGCTCCCGGTCCCCAATTTCGCCGCCGGCGGGGTCGCGACTCCGGCCGATGCCGCATTGGTGATGAAACTCGGCGCCGAAGCCGTTTTTGTTGGGAGTGGTATTTTCAAATCATCCCAACCGGAAAAACGCGCCCGTGCCATTGTCACCGCGGTGACGCAGTACGCCGATGCCAAAGCGGTCGCCGAGTGCAGTCGTGGACTGGGCGAGGCCATGAAAGGGATTTCCGCCGCGGAGATTCCCGAAGACAAACTCTTGCACGTGCGCTGATTCGGCGGAATACGCACTATCGCCATGTTTACCGCTCTGCATATCGGAGTGCTGGCGCTCCAGGGGGATTTCGAACGTCATTTGCACCATGTGCATCTCCTGCATGCCGCCACGCGGGAAGTCCGTCGCGGCGCCGATCTCGACGGACTGGATGCCTTGATTATTCCCGGCGGTGAATCGACCACCATCCACAAACTGATCGACCGGTTTGCCATGCGTGACATCCTGACCGGCTTTCTCAAACAGCATCCCGTATGGGGGACCTGCGCGGGATCGATCCTGCTGGCGCGGGAAGTCGACGACGACCGGATTACGCCGTTCGGCATTATCGACGTGGCCGTCAGCCGCAACGCCTACGGTCGTCAGGTGCATTCGTTTTTCGCCTCTGTCAACGCCCGTCTCGGCAAGAATCAGGTGATCCTGCCGGCGTCGTTTATCCGGGCGCCGATTGTCTCCGATCCCGGCCCGGACGTGTGTGTGCTGGCCGAATACGAGGGGCATCCGGTTCTGCTGGAACAGAGGGATTGTCTGATCAGTACCTTTCATACCGAGTTGCATGACGATCCGATGTTGACGCGTTATTTTCTCGAGAAAGTTCTGGTGGCAACGCACGGCAGAAGTGACTCATCGGCTTATCGGTCGGCATCGTAAACATACCGTCACCCGTGGAGGACCATGAAAATTTCCGGCCTGAAAAAAATCATCGTTGCCGACCATTACGGATTTTGCATGGGGGTGAAAAACGCCATTTCCATCGCGCGGGAAACCGCCGCGCTGGCGGACACCTGCACCATCCTCAAGGAGATCGTGCACAACGACGCGGTCGTCGAAAATTTCAAGAGAAAAGGCGTCGAACAGGCGCGGTCGATCGATGCCATTTCGGACGGAACCGTGATTATTCCGGCGCACGGCGTGTCGCCGGAGGTTCTGCGCAAGGCCGAACGGAAGGGGTTGAAGATCGTGAATGCCACCTGCCCGCTGGTGATACGCATTCATAAGATCGTCAAGAAGCTGGCCGAAGAGGGGTATCGGGTTTTACACTTCGGTGATCCCGATCATGATGAAACCGTGGGCATTGTCGGCTGGGCGCCGGAACGCGTGGAGGTGATCGCGTCGCTTGAAGCCCTGAACGCGTACCCCGATTATGAAGGCAAACTGGCGTTGACATCGCAGACCACCGCCCGCTCGGCGGATTTTGCGGCCGTGGAACAAGAGGCCCGCCGCCGTTTCCCGCAGATCGAGGTGTTCAACACCATCTGCAATGCCACCAATCAGCGTCAGGAGGCGATTGTGAAACTCGCCCCGAACGTGGACCTGATCCTGGTGGTCGGCTCGCCATCGTCGGCCAACTCCAATCGGCTGGTCAGGATTTCCCGCACGATCTGCTCTGAGTCGTATTTAATCAATTCCGCCGATGATATCCTGGTCGACTGGTTTACCGGGACAAAACCGATCGCTACAGTCGGCATTTCCGCCGGGGCATCGACACCGGATTTCCTGATCGCGGGCGCCATCGACCGTCTGCGCGATATGGCCGATCGCGAGATCGAGGTGGTGTATCCGTCGGGGCGACGTCGCGACAATCGTCTGGCCATGGACAGCCCGCAATCCTGATTTGTACCAACCATCATATCCTGTCGGGGGCATTTCACCATAATATCGGCGTACAGTCGGACAATACGGGGAGACGGAATCCGTGTGTTTGCCTGACATTTGCTGTCATGGCGGAAGTCCTGTGGATGATACAAAACCGCATAAATAGCGGGTTTATTTGCAATTTTTTTATTGCAAAGGAGGGAATTTGTTTTATATTTATAGACTCTGGGAACATCTCAGACAGGAATGTGTTAAAAATTATGACAACATCGAAACATTCAATTTCATTCTCGTTCTCTACACATCGTCGGGGGAGACATATCTTCATCAGATCGTAAAGGTTGGAAGCGGGATGAAGTGGTGTTGGCATGACAGACATTTACGAACATCAAACACATAGGGGGCATATGGCACAAAACAGATTTGAGCCGAGAATGGCTCATGTGTAGGTGTGAAAAGCAGCATTACCTATCGGTAAGAAAATTGCAGGGATAGCCGATACTATAGCATAACCCCCTGTAATCGGTTCTTCGGACGGCAAAACCCGCCACGGCGGGAAAACAGGAAAAAAGAGCACATTTTTTGTCGTTCACATTGGAGGAGCACATGCTCAAGAGTGTAGAGTTATATACCATCCCCAACGATCGTGATTGTGAGGAGATTTTGAGTTTTCTGAGGGAGGTGGATGTCAACCTGAACATCCGCGACCTCAAGAAACAGCCTCTGACGTACCATGAAATCTCCGGATTGATTCGTCATCTGAATCTGCGACATTTTATCAATGCCGATGCCAAGGTTTTTAAGAAGTCCGGATTGGAAGACAACAATCTGTCTCGGGAAGATATTTTCAAGCTGATGGCTGAAGACAATGATTTGCTGAGGAAGCCCATTGTCGTGGCCGGACGCCTGATGACGGTCGGCTGTAATATCGACAAGATCAAGGAGATGTTGCAGATCAAGTCGAACGGTGCCGATCCGGCGGACGAATTCATGGATTCCATCCCGATGCGCCATAACGGCGATTCGGAAAAAAGGGGTAGATCCAGTAAGTCGGCCTAAAATCATTGCCTTTGCCCCATGCTCTTGCTTATATTGCACCGATAGGACAAGAATCGCAGGAGCAGGGGAGGACAATGAATATCGAACGCGAAATCCTTGAAGTCGACGTCTTGATCGTGGGGGCAGGACCGGGCGGATTGTCATTCGCCTATCATTTGGCCCAATTGTGCAAAAACGCCGGTGGTGACTTTGCGCCGCCGGAAATCGTCGTGATTGAGAAGGGCACCTATCCCGGTGCGCATTCGCTGTCGGGGGCTATTCTTGACCCGCGGACCATCGCAAAACTCATCCCGGACTATCTCGAGAAAGGGATGCCGTTTGAGAAAAAGGCCGGGAAGGATTCGATGTACTTCCTGACCGAAGACGGCAGGATCAAATTTCCGTTTGCACCGGGTCCGTTTCAAAATCACGGCAATTTTATCATCTCACTCAATAAAATCACCGCGTGGCTCGGCGAACAGGTCGAAGCGGCAGGCGTCAATATTTTCCCCGGAACCGGCGGTTATGAACTGCTGATCGAGGATGGCGCGGTCACGGGAGTGCGGACGGTCGACATGGGATTGGACAAGGAAGGCCATCCCCGCGACAATTTCGAGCCGGGCTCGCTGTTGAAGGCCAAGGTGACGATTCTGGCCGAGGGCGTGCACGGTTCGCTGACCAAACAGGCAATCGAAAAACTCGAGTTGAATAAAAACCGGATGCCCCAGCAGTATCTGACGGGGGTCAAGGAGGTCTGGGAAATCCCCGAGGGACGGCTCGGCGACGGAGAGATCATCCATACGTTTGGCTGGCCGCTTCCCATGGAGGAATACGGTGGGGGGTTCGTCTACGACATGGGCGGCAAGCTGGCAGCGGTCGGCTATTGTGTCGGCCTGAACAGCCCCAATCCCACCAATGATCCTCACTACCGGTTCCAGCAGTTCAAATGCCATCCGTTGATCAAAAAGATTTTCGAAGGCGGAACGATGTTGCACTACGGCGCCAAAACCATCCCCGAGGGCGGCTATTACGCCATGCCGAAGCTGTACCATGACGGATTATTATTGATCGGCGATTCGGCGGGATTCCTCAATTCCATGCGCCTGAAAGGAATTCATCTCGCGATGGAATCCGGGATGCTGGCGGCCGAAACCGTGTTCGATGCGATGAAAAAGGAGGATTTTTCATCTGAAACCCTGAAATGGTTCGCGTCGCGGTTCGAGTCATCCGAAGCCAAACGCGAGTTGTACAAAGTGCGCAATTTCCATTCCGGATTCGACGACGGTATTCTGGCCGGCATGATCAGCGCCGGACTGCAGTTGGTCACCGGCGGGTATACGTTCGGCGACCGGCGGCAAACCCATCCCGATCACAGCCGCATGCTGCAATTCAACCAGTACCTGTCCTCACGCGGACAGAATGCGGTCAGGCGCGATATGAAATTCGACAATGAGTACACCTTCGACAAATTAACGGACGTGTATCGTTCCGGAACGAAACACGAGGAGGAACAACCGCCGCACCTGGTCATTGCCGATTATGATATCTGCAACAACAAATGTACCGAGGAATACGGCAATCCCTGCCAGTATTTCTGCCCGGCGCAGGTGTATGAAATGGTCGAGGACGAATCGCGACCGGGGAAGAAAAAACTGCAGTTGACCCCGTCGAACTGTGTCCACTGCAAGACCTGCGATATCGCCGATCCGTATCAGATCATCACGTGGGTGGTCCCGGAGGGTGGCGGCGGCCCGAATTATACGAACTGCTGATAGGGCAGTACGAATCTATTATACCGGGCCGTATGGATCATGCGGCCCGTTTCTATTGATGAAATAACTCAATTCGCACAATTTGAAAACGTTGCCGTGTTTTAGTAAAAAACTGATATGATTTTGGACTTTACCGCTTATATTGTAGTAACATAATGTACGGACCCTGCGTAGAATATTCTTAGGGCCGCGCCGCCATACGCGATCGATAGAGGGGTTTGAAGCATGCTGGTCCTTGTTATCGCCGTGCAATCACAACTGGGAGAGCGGCTTTCACTCGAAGGAAAACTGCATATTTTCAGACGACGGCCGGATTTCGTCTGCCTGCCGGAATACTGTCTGATCCATAAAGACCTGCCCGATTTCAGCCGGGCCGCATTGGATATCCGTGAAAACCTGAAATATCTCGAATACCTGTCCATGGAGATGGACACCTGCCTGATCGGCGGTTCGGTGGTCGAAGCCGACCGCGACGCGCTCTATAACAGTGCCTACGTGTTTCAGCGCGGGGCGGTGGTGGGACGATACCGCAAGCTGAATCCGGTCAGCGGCGAAATCAGCAAGGGGATTCTTCCCGGCGACCGGGTGTTCACTGCGACCGTGGACGGCGTTAAAATCGGCATTATGATTTGCGCCGACGCATTGAATCCGGGTTTATTCGATGTGATGGCGCGCGAAAACATTGACATCATTTTTATCCCGACCACCTCGCCGCATCGTCCGGCGGAGTCCAAAACCGAGAAGCACAAACGGGACAATGACATTTACGTGAGAGGCGCCGATTCCGCCGGGGCGTTCGTGGTCAAGACCTGTGCGGTCGGAACGCTGTTTGAAAAGCCGCTTCAGGGACGGACCCTGATTGCCGCGCCGTGGGGGATACTGGGGCGGGTGCCGATTCACCAGGAGTCCGAACGCACGATGCTTTCGCTGGTGCTGGATATCGATGAAATTCGTGATTTCCGCAAGAAGCGACGACGGTGTACCGTCAGCGACACTTCCCCCCTGATCTAAGGACAAAAAAAGGGACGCTTGCGCGTCCCTTGATTTTTCATATCTCTCATGCGATCAGTATGAACCGCGATAAAACTCGTCGATATAATTCTCCACCTTGGCGCTTTGCATGAGACTTTCAAACCAGCGCTGGAACACGTCATTCTGTTTTTTATACAACACCGCGGTTTCGAGTGAATCGCGCACCTGTTCGAATTCATCCAGGGTAGGCGATGCCTTTTCCACCAGTTTGAAAATGACCACGCCGTTGCGAAAATCGGTGGGCTGGGAAAGCTGATCCACCTGCTGAAGAGCGAACACGGTGGCCATTACCAGCGGTTCCTTGCCGATATTCGGGATGACCGAATTCCGGTTGATTTTGTCTTTCACCGCATAGGGGAATCCGAAATCGCGACTGGCCTGGGAGAGCGACATGCCCCCTTCGAGCGCCTTGTGGATCACCTGGGCGGTATCGCGGGCGGCCTCCATGACCCGGTCACTGCGCAGACGCGCCATGATTGCGTTTTTCATTTCCTCGAACGGTTTGTATCCGGCGGGAATGTGTTCGGTGATTTTGAAGACGAAATAGCTATCCTTTCCGGTAAACATGTCGGAAATCGTTCCGACCGGATTGTCCAGCGCGAAATCCGACACCTTTGGATTGATACCGATGGACTGGATATACCCGTCGCGCGTGAACGGCCGGGATTCAATCGGCGTGATGCCGTATTCCTCGGCGGCTTCATCGAATCCCTTTTCTTTGGCGATCTCGGCGAAATCCCGGGCTTCACGTTCGATCTGATCGATCGTCTCCTGCGACGCCTCGACTCTCAGCAGAATATGTGCGGCATGCCGCATTTCGACTTCTTCATCTTTAGCATTGGTGGCGTTTGCCGCGGGCTTCTTTTCGGTTTTAATGCCGAGCAGTTTGATAATATGCCAGCCGAACTGGGTCTTGACCGGCGGGCTGATCTGATCGATTTCCATCGACCAGACGGCGCTGTCGAATGGGGCCACCATACGGCCGCGCTCGAACCAGTCAAGATCGCCGCCATTGGCCGCGGAACCATCCATCGACCAGACCTGCGCCAGTTCGCCGAAATCGACTCCGGCCACGGCGCTGTCATACACTTCCCTGGCCAGGGCGTATTCACGATCCCAGTCGGTCTGTGACGGCTTCAATTCGAAATTCGCCATTCGGATGACGGCCTGTTCGTCGATGGCATAGGATTCGAGGTTTTCATCATAGAACGCCTTCGCATCTTCATCGGTCGGCTCCGGCTGTTTCCCGGTCAAATCGCCTTTGGGAACGTACAGGTATCCGATTTTAACCTCCTCGCGGTCTTCCATAAAGGCCTGCTGAACTTCAGCCGGCGTGATGCGAATGGTGCTGATGATTTCCTGTTGCAATTTGAATCGCTGGATATCGGGGAGCACGTATTGTTCCACCGATGCCCAGAACGGCGCGTTGTCCGGATTGATCATCGCCGCCGCATATTTCTGCGGATCGAATTTGCCGTCGGTCTGGAACTGCTGTGCCGTTTGCAACATCTGCGGCGGATACGCGCGCAGGAATCCGAACAATTCCTCACTGGTGACAGTGATGTCGTATTTTTTAATCTGCTGGTTCATCAGGTAATCCACCAGCATTTCCTGCCAGGCCTGATCACGAAGTTCGGCCAGGCGGCTGGTCGGCAGATCATAATCCAGTTTATCCTGTTCCTCGCGGATCAATCGGTTGTAGACGCGTTCGAAGGTTTGCCAGGGGATCTCTTCTCCGTTGATAACGCCGATGACATTGCTCGTACTGCGGGAACGCGTGAAATCGGCACCCCACTCAAGAACAATCATACCGGTAAAGAAAATCAGGACGATGATAATAATCGGGAAAATCAGTTTTCTTAAAAACTCAAACATCTGCCAAACTCCTTAATTGTCGTAATCAAAATACAGGCCGATAATATACGCTAAAAACCCAAATACGCAAGCGACTTATTAACGTCATTCGACCGGAAAAACCTTTGACTTTGAACTTCCATCATAATAACTTGTTTAACCTGTTATGACTATACTATCGACCCGGACAAGAGCTTTCTTTATCCTGATAATTATTTGTGTTTCAGGCGCATACGCGGATTCCCCGCGCTGGCCGGTAGACGGCGAGATCGATTTATCCTCGTCGTTTTGCGAATTCCGGCCGGGACATTTCCACGGCGGGGTCGATATTCGTACCGGCGGCAGGGAGGGCCGCGAAGTTTTGGCCCCGGCCGACGGGTATGTCTGGCGGATCAGGTATTCCTACGGCGGCTACGGCAAAGCCCTGTACCTGAAAGACCATGATGGACATATGTACGTGTTCGGCCACCTGTCGCGGCTCGACAACTCTCTGGAGCGACTGGTTCACGCGCATCAGTATGCGGCCAAACGATATTATCTCGATCTCTATTTCCCGCCGGACTCGCTTCCGGTGACGGCGGGAGAGGTGATCGCCTATTCCGGGCAGACCGGTTACGGTGGTCCGCATATACACTTCGAAAAACGAACTTCTGACAACAAACCGCTGAATCCGCTTACGAACGGTTTTGCGCTCAACGACAACTTCCCGCCGGTGATTCGGGAAATGCAAATGGTGTACCGTGACAGCACCTCGGTTTTTCCCAACGGCAAACGCCGCCAGGTGATCCCGGTGCGGTTCGACCGCGACCGCAATCGCTATGTGGTCGACTCGGTGTATCTGGTGCAGGGGGATGTCGGTTTCGCGGTCAAGGCCTTCGATCAAATCCGGCACAACGGACCGAGTCTGAACCTGTACCGGGTGCGCTTGTTTATCGACGATTACCTGTATTACGAAAACACGTTCGAGCAGTACGATTACGCCGAGACGGGCATGGTCGATCTGCTCTTCGATTATTACATGCTGATGCAGGATTGGGATGACTGGCACGTGCTGTTCGATCGCCCCGGCAAGAAATTCAGCGGCAGTACGTCCTATCATGCCGACCGGGGGGGATTCAGCGGTTCGACCCGTTACAGCTACGGGATGCATACCGCGCGGGTCGAGACCTACGATGCCGCCGGGAATCGCTCCGATCTCGAGTTCCGGTTCATGTTCGCGCCATCCGGGACCTTTTTCACGCCGCGCTGGGCGGGGGATTCCACGCTGTATCTGACCGCCTGCCCCGATCTGGAATATATCGATATCAAGCGAGTGATTGTCTCCGGATATAACGGCGCCGGCGGATGGAAACATTTCGATCCCTCGTCGATCGAGGCGCGCGGGCGGAACAATTACGTGGTGCATGTGCCGCCGGGCCGCCGCGACTGGCAGAAACTGCGGATCAGTGTCGCGGGAGTATCGGGATGGTACAAGGATGATTTGTATCTGTCGATGGCGTCGCCGAGGGATATGTCGTACGACATCGACTATCGCCTGGAAGGGCGCGGTGTGCGATTTACCGTCACCACCCGTGACCGTCTGGCGCCAATACCGCGACTGGAGCTGGTGTATGAAGACGGGTACACGTGTCATGTTCCGGTGACGGCGGTGTCGCCGCGTACGTATGCGGCATTTTACCGTGCCGATCATATCGCGACGCGTATCATCCGATGCTATGTATACACCGAACACAGCGTGACGCCGATCGCGAGCCGGGATGTGAATTTACTTGCGGTCGGCGTGGGACTGAAACCCCTGCGGTACTCAGTGGATAAGATATTCACGGTTACGGCCGACGCCGGATGTACCTATGCGCCGATTCTGATCGAGGCATATCGCGACAATCGACGCTTCCCGCGCAAGGCCGACCGCATCGGCGGCGTGTATGTCCTGGGACCGGAAACCCTGCCGCTGGCGGGGGACGTGATCGTGTCGTTCCGGGGCGATTTCACCGCCAATGATACTCAGGTGGCGGTGTACCGGTTGAATGACGACAACGAATGGTCGCCGCTGGAAACGACGCGGGAACAGGGACGGCTATCGGCCCGGACAAGCCTGATGGGGACCTATGCGGTTTTACGGGACACCGAGGCGCCGCGCGTGAAAAATATTTCGCCGGGAAGGAACCGGTCGATCGCATCGGTCTATCCCGAAATCCACTGCATGGTCAGCGATAAGCTTTCCGGCATTGAAGATGACGACGATGTGGCGGTATATATTGACGGCGAATGGGCGATTCCGGAATACGACCCGGAAACCGAAGTACTGAAGACGGTCGCGCCGGTCAAACTCACCGACGGCCGTCATGAGATTACATTTATAGTCTCGGATCGCGCCGGCAACAGCCGGACCGTGACCTCCGAGTTTGTGGTCGACACGAATAAAAAATAATATCGCAACGGACCGGCATGTTTATTCCGCTGAAAGATGAAAATCCGACCGTTCACAAGCCGTATGTGACCATCGGATTGATCGTTCTCAATGCGCTGATTTACCTGTACATGTTGCCGCTTTCCCCGCAGGGATATCAGGCGTTTGTATATCAATTCGGATTGATCCCGTATGAATTGGTGCACCTGACGGAATTGACCCCGGAGATATCCTCGCCGGTGTTATTGTCACCATTCAGCAGTATGTTTCTGCATGGCGGTTTCATGCACCTGGCGGGCAATATGCTGTATCTCTGGATTTTCGGCAACAATATCGAGGACTTCCTCGGGCCGGTCAAGTTCCTGCTGTTTTATGTTCTCTCCGGGCTGGCGGCAGCTTTTTTGTTTATCGTGTTCAGTCCCAATTCACAGATCCCGCTGGTGGGGGCGTCGGGGGCCATTGCGGGAGTCATGGGTGCGTACATTGTTCTCTTCCCCCGGGCGCGGATACTGACGCTGCTGTTTTTGTTTTATTTCATCCGATTGATTCATGTCCCCGCGTCGATTATTCTGGGATTCTGGTTCGTGTATCAACTGCTGATGTCCGGTTTTGCCTCCGGCGGTGGTGGTGTGGCCTGGCTGGCGCACGTCGGCGGATTCGCTTTTGGGTATCTGATCTTTCGCTTTTTCGCGGCCAAACGGCGGGGCCGTGTTTCAGCTCACCATTTTCGTTAAGCAATAAAAGACAGCGGATAAAAAAAGGCCGGGTCATTCCGGATACTTACTGTCCGAATGACCCGGCGGTATGCGGAGAATGCGAACCGGTGGCAGGGCCTGTTTCTTCGGCTCTTCATATGCTCGCAGTTCCCCGAGTCGAGAAGCTCGACCTGAGGAATGACTCTCGCCGTCCCAGGGGCTTGCAGGACCCCCCCATTTTGCATACGGTTAGCAACCGTTCAGGTCCGCCTTACAAATAGCCCCTCCCAGAGGCTGTGCTTTATTTGTGTTGTGCTGATTAGGCCGAAGTGATTGTTGCACGAGGGACTGGTAAAATCACCGATGAATCGGGTTACGGATACACCAAGCCATCGTTTAAGAACATCTGTCGGCTGTCAGTTGTGATTGTGATAATAGTATCACCGCTCTGTAAATATAAAATAGCCGGAATCGCCGGTACTGTCAAGCCGAAATATGACCGCTTTGGACATTTTCGCGGAATTGCCGGACGGCTGTGGAAGCGAGAAGTCATTCCAGGTGCCATTTTGCCGGTGCCATCAACATGGATTTAGCTTTGCAACTTTTTTGTTGCTTTTTATATCGCGGGGGTGTAATCTTGCGTCCAAATTGTCGACACGTAAAAAAAGGCCGATAACATCAGGAACGGCAGGTAAAGGAACAGCTTGGGACTCTTTGACTTTATTTCGAATGACATCGGTATAGATCTCGGCACGGCCAATACCCTGGTCTTTGTCCGGGGGCAGGGAATTGTCCTGAACGAACCGTCGGTGGTTGCGATCGAACGTGCCACCGGAAAAGTGCTCGCGGTCGGTTCCGCCGCCAAGGAAATGCTGGGCCGGACGCCCGGTGAAATCGCCGCGATCAGACCGCTCAAGGACGGCGTCATCGCCGATTTTGAAATCTCCGAAAAACTGCTGGCGGATTTTATCCGACGGGTAATCCGTCATAGGTACCTGATGAAACCGCGGATTGTTATCTCGGTCCCGTCAGGCATCACCGAAGTTGAAAAACGTGCGGTGCGCGATTCGGCCGAAAACGCCGGCGCCCGCGAAGTGTATCTTCTGCAGGAACCGATGGCGGCCGCGATCGGGGTCGGCCTGCCGGTGGATCAGCCGTCGGGGGTGATGGTGATCGATATCGGCGGCGGCACCTCGGAAATCGCCGTTATCGCCTTGCACGGTATTGTCAACAATATTTCGATTCGTATCGCCGGTGATGAACTCAACGAAGCGATCGTCATGTATCTGAAAAAGAATTACAATCTGCTGATCGGGGAGTTGACCGCGGAAGAGATTAAAATTCGGATCGGGTCGGCGTTTCCGCTGGAAAAAGAGTTGTCGATGGAAATCAAGGGGCGTGATCTGGTGGCCGGTGTGCCGAAAAATCTCAAGCTGTCATCGGTTCAGGTCCGGGAGGCCTTGGTGGAGCCGATCGACCGGATTGTCGAGGCGGTTCGTCAATCGCTGGAAAAAACCCCTCCGGAGCTGGCATCCGATATTCTCGATCGGGGGATAATACTCACCGGCGGCGGGGCGTTATTGCGCGGGCTGGATCGTCGATTGCGCCAGGAAACGAATTTGCCGGTTAATGTTGCCGAGGACCCGCTGACCTGTGTCGTTCGCGGAACAGGTAAAGTGTTGGAAAACTTGCAGTTATATTCGAAAGTGCTGGTCAAGAGCCGGCCGGATTAACCGCGTGGCGGCCGAAAAGAAACACAGGGCATGATACCATATCTGCCCTTTTTTTTTTCGTCTTTTTGGGGGACGGTGTGTCAAAGGAATAGCACTGGGGAAATATGGAACTGGACGAAAAGACACTGGTTGCCCAGGCCCAGGCCGGCGACCGAAAAGCATTTGACGCACTGGTTAGAGAGAATAAAGACAAGATGTTTGCCCTGCTTTACAAAATGACCGCCGATCGCGAAACCGCGCTGGATCTGCTTCAGGAGACCTTCCTGACGGCATACAAACGACTCGCGGATTTTCGCGGAGAAGCCGGGTTTTCCAGCTGGCTGTATCGGATTGCGACCAACAAAGCGCTCAATCATATCCGGCGGGGCAAAATTGTATCGTTTTTATCGTTCGGTCGGGTTCCTCAGGCGGAACCCGCGTATGTCATGAAAGACCGGCTCGAGAATACGCAACTGCAGAAAGCATTGGCGAAGGCTCAGGCGGAACTTCCGCCCAAGCAGAAGATGGTGTTCCATCTGCGCTTTCACGAGGAATTGCCCTTTGCCGAAATTGCCACCATTCTCGGGAAAAGTGAATCGACGGTGAAAACCAATTATCAACGGGCGGTGGAAAAACTTCGCGACCGCCTCAGGGAGTTTAAATAAGTCATGAAACGGGAAGAGGAAAACCGGGAGCTGTTGCACAAGTTCGGTCGACTCGCCGATGATGCCGAATCGGTTGGCGAGGTGCCGGACGATCTGCTGAAGCTGGAAGGGGTCCTGCGCGACATGGAAACCGCGCCGTTGACCGCTACTGCGTCCTCCCGCCTGATGGCTGATTTGAACGACAGCATCGACCGACTGGAACAGCAGGCCCACGGCTGGAATCGTTTTGGCATTCGCTACGGCATCTCACTGGCGGCGATTCTGCTTCTGGTGGGTATTTCCATGATGAGTCTGGGGCCGGTCGACTATTACTCCGCCGACGTGAATTACCTGACCCGGGTCTATTATGAAGAAATGGATTCGGTCAGCACCGAAATCCTCGGAGCGGAGTATTTCGACAATGTGGTCAACGCCTACCTGTGGCATAACGGCACGGGGACGATCGACGAGGTGGTCGGCGATTTGACGACCGAGGAGTACGAGTATCTCAAGAACAATCTGCAGGTTGGAGATATATTATGAAACGGAAATCAGTTGTAATGGTGATGGTGTTGCTGGCCATGTGCTGGATGAGCGATACGCTTCAGGCACAGCCGGGACCACCCGATGCATCGCCCCCGGACGGGATGCCGATGCCGCAGATGAAGGATCTGGAAAACCTGCGACTGCTGAAGTTGCTGGACGTTCTCGATCTGACCGAGGAACAATCCCCGGCGTTCATTGCGGCTTTTAGTCAATTCCGGAAAGACGGCAACGAGCTTCGTGAAGCGGTCGACGCGGAAGTCGACACGCTGACCGAAATGTTGAAAGCCGAACCGCCCGATGAGATCAAAATCGGCGAGCGGGTCAGGAGTATCGACCGGTTGCGCGTCCGCAGGGAACAAAGCGTGGAGGCATTCCACAAAGAGGCCGCCGAGATTTTAACCCCGGTGCAACTGGGGCGGATGGTGGCTTTTGAGTTGCGCTTTGACCGGGAATTGATCGAACGTATCCGCGGATTCAGGGGTGGCCGGAGAGGATCGAAGTCACCGGGGACTGACGATTTTTGACAACAAATGAGGAGGTAGTTACCATGAGACGCAGTCTATTCTTTACCGCCGTGACGATTCTGATCGTTGCCTCTGTTGCCGTTGCCAATCCCGGTCAGCGGGGGCAGAGGAACGGTCCGGGTGACGGTATGTGCCAGCGGGGCGACACTGGTCCCAGGGGCGGCGGTTTCGGAGACGGTGGAATGAGAATCGGCATGCTTCTGGCGATGGCCGATGAAATCGGTCTCGATCAGAAACAGAAAGGCCAATTGATTAATCTGCATCAGCAGTTCGGCCTTCAGCGAATCGAAATGAAAGCCGGTCTGGACAAGGCCGAATTCAATCTGCAACACCTGCGCATGACCGATGCGTCCGAAGGCGCCGTTCTCGCCGCGATGGACGAGGTCGGTGAGTTGCGGACCGAAATGCAGAAAATTCGCTATCAGCATCGTCAGAAGGTCAAAGATGTGCTGACGGCTGAACAGACAGAGAAACTTACCGTGTTAATGAAAGAACGCCGGCCGATGAACGGGCAGGGATTTCGTGGCGATGGCCAACGTCAGGATGATCCGCCCGATGCTCCCCGTGGCGCGGGTCGGCGTGGTTGGTAAATAGCATTCCCCCAGTGCGATACCAACAAAAAAAGGCAGACGAATATTGTCTGCCTTTTTACATTTCTTACAATTTCGGGCCTGTCATTATGGCAGGCCTTGACATTTTGCTCTCATCGCATTAACATCGTAGTATGTCAATTGAAACACATTTTATAATCGATTATTTGTCCTACAAAGCCAAGCGCCCGCTTAAAATCAAAGAGCTGGCTTCGGAACTGCGGATTTCCAGCAAGGACTACCCGTCCTTTCGGCGGCTGGTGAAGCAGTTACTGGACGAGGGCAAGCTGGTCAACCTTCGCCGCGGACGAATCGGCGTCCCATCGGAATTGAATCTGGTCGTCGGTGAAATTTCAATTTCCAAAACCGGGATCGGCACCCTGATTTCCGAATCAGGAGAATCAATTGTAGTCCCGGCGCCGAATCTTTCGACCGCACTCGATGGCGACAAGGTAATGGTCCGGGTCGGCGGAACGGTGGAGAATCAGCTCAGCGGGAAAGTGATCAAAGTATTAGAGCGATCACAGAAGAATATCGTGGGGATTTTTCATCACGGAAAGCATTTCCATTTCGTGGAGCCGGACAAGAAACGCATCCACCGCGACATTTACATCCCCAAGGCATTATCGAAAAACGCTCAGGACGGCGAACGGGTGGTCGTGCGAATCACCGAATGGGATGAACCGTATCGCAATCCCGAAGGCGAGGTGGTCGAGCGTCTGGGCGTACCCGGCAAACCGGGGGTCGATTTACTGACGGTTATCAAAACGTATAATCTGCCGGATGAATTTCCGTCGGAGGTGATGGCCGAGGCGGAAAAAGTCGGGGTATGGTTCAATGACAAAGAGATGAGTCGTCGCCGTGATTTCTCGAAAGAAGTCATATACACGATCGATCCTTTCGATGCCAGGGATTTCGATGACGCCGTGACCGTGTCGAAAACCGACAAGGGGTATCGTCTGGGCGTGTTTATCGCCGATGTGTCGCATTTCGTTCGAGACGATACCGCGCTCGACCGCGAGGCGTTCAATCGCGGCAACTCGGTATATCTTCCCGGCAAAGTCATCCCGATGCTTCCGGAGCAGTTATCGAACGATCTCTGTTCGCTTAAGCCGAATCGCCGTCGTCTGGCGTATGCCGTGCTGATGAATTTTGCCAGGAACGGCAAAATGCTCGACTGGGAAATTGTCGAAGCGGTAATCAAATCGCGGGCGCGCCTGACCTATGAGGATGTACAGGAGTATTTCAATACCGGCGAGATCACTCCGCATCTGAAACGAGTGGCCGCCAATCTCACCGTGGCCCGTGAACTGGCACAGGTTTTACTGAAATGCCGGATGCAGGAAGGGTCGCTGGATTTCGATCTGCCGGAGGCCAAGGTGGTGCTGAACAAGGCCGGCGAGGTGATCGAGCTGGGCAGTCGGGTGCGTCTGGAATCGCATCGACTGGTTGAGGAATTCATGCTGGCGGCCAATCGCGCCGTGGCGCTGGACGTCTTTCGAAAAGGACACAAATTCCTGTACCGGGTGCATGACCGGCCGGACATGGAAAAACTCGAGGCGTTTTCGCTTCTGGTCGGCCGTCTGGGATACAAGTTCCCGGTGTCGCCGAATATGAAGCCGCTTCAGTTCTCGCGCTTTTTGGACAAGATCAAAGGCCGGCCGGAGGAGGAACTGCTTAACGAGTTGATGTTGCGATCAATGAAAAAAGCGGTGTATCAGCCCCGGGATATCGGGCATTTCGGCCTGGCGTTTACGCATTACACGCATTTCACCTCACCCATCCGCCGGTATCCCGATTTAATGGTGCATCGTTTGTTGAAGATACTGGCGAAGGGACGCTATCCGGCGAATCTGGACAAGCGGCTTGACGGCATTCTCAGTAATGTCGGGTATCACTGTTCCGATTCGGAGCGCACCGCCGAGGCCGCCGAGCGTGACGCGATCAAGATCAAACAGGTGCAGTTCATGGCGCGTCGGGTCGGCGACCGCTACGAAGGCGTCATTTCCGGCGTTCTCAGTTTCGGTTTTTTTGTCCGCCTGCATGATACCGGTGTCGAGGGGATGGTGCGTCTGTCCAGTCTCGATGATGACTATTATCACTTCGATGAAAGCAATTACCGTCTGGTCGGCCGTCGCACCGGGCGGGTGTTCCGGCTCGGCGATCCGGTTTCGGTGGGCGTTCTGTCGGTCGATCCGGTGCGCAGTGAAATCGATCTGTTTCTGGTCGACGAAATGAAAGCCAAGCCGGAAGGCCGTCGCAAATCGCGCGATAAAAAACGCGGCAGTCGGAGAAAACGATGAAACGCAATGTCCTGGTCGTGGCCAGGCCGGCGGATTCGTCACGGCAGTACGATTTCGCCACGGTGCTGGCCCCCTTGGGAGAAACGGTGACCGAGTGGTCGCTGGTCAGTACCATCCTGAAAGAACGTCATGTCGATCTGATTCTGGTCGATGATTTCTTTCCCGGCATCACCCGCGCGGTTATCCGCCGGGTGCGGATGCGCGCGCCGCTGGCCGACGTGTGGCTGGTAACCACAGGCCGCAATAGACGAGATAATGAGGATTTGTTCGACGGGGTTATCATTGTCGACGGCGGTCATGAGGAAGTTTCGAAAAAGGTCACGCGTATTCTGTACTTGAAATCTCTGCTCGATAAATTTAACATGGTCGGCCGCTCGGAAAAAATGAAACTGGTGGCGGAAACAATCGAGCGAATCGCGCCGACCGATATATCGGCGTTGATCGTCGGTCCGTCGGGAAGCGGCAAGGAACTTGTATCGCGGGCTATTCATAAACATTCCCGGCGTGCCGAGAAACCCCTGGTCGCGGTCAACTGCGGGGCGCTGGCCGAGGGGGTACTGGAATCGGAATTGTTCGGGCACGAGAAGGGCGCGTTTACCGGATCGGTCGGCCGGCGGGAGGGATTGTTCCGGCAGGCCGACGGCGGAACGATTTTTCTTGATGAAATCGGCGAAACCAAACCGGACATGCAGGTGAAGCTGTTGCGCGTTCTCGAGGACGGCATCTATTACCCGGTGGGAAGCGATCATCCGGTGCGGGTCGACGTGCGCGTGATTGCCGCGACCAACCGCGATCTGGACGAAGCGATTCGGGACGGGGTGTTTCGCGATGATCTGTATTATCGTCTGGGCGTGGTCAAGATCGTCCTGTCGCCGTTGTTCGAACGTCCCGGCGATGTGCTTCCGCTTTTGTGCACTTTCGCGAGAAAAGAAGGCGTTGCGGGATTTTCGGAGGGGGCAATCGATTTACTGACGCGTTATGACTGGCCCGGGAACGTGCGCCAACTGCGCAATTTCGTGACGCGCATGGGGGCGATGTCTCAGGACCGCGAAATCTCATCGGCCGATGTCGAACGGTACCTGGCCGAGCAGGGAATGAAGCAGAAACAACTGCCGGTGGTAACCGGGCATACCTCGGAAGAAGCCGGGCATGAGTTGATCTATCACGCCTTATTGCAATTGGGCAGTGAAATCAAAATGCTCCGGGAGTTGATCCTGTCCAATCTTCCGGCCGGGCACGATTTCGAGGCGGAACCGGACCTGCGCGACCGGGAATCGAAATCCGACGCCTCCATCAAAGATATGGAGCGGGAATTGATCGCCGCCGCATTGCGGGCCACCGGGGGCAATCGCAAGGAGGCCGCCGCGCGGCTCGGGATCGGTGAACGAACGCTGTATCGTAAACTGAAACTATACAATCTCAATTGAAAATTCGTCTGACCATCGCGATTCTCTGTGTCCTGGCGGTGATTGGTTTGTGCCAAAACCCAGCCGCGCAGAGTCTGTCCACGAAAGTCTACCCGACGGTCGAGGAGGTGTATGAAGCGTACCTGCGGGGGGACATCGATTATGATACGTATCTTACCCTGGCGGAAATTCTCGAGACCGGGGTTGACAGCACCGATTTGTACCTGTTGAATGAAATCCCCAACGTGGAGTATTTCCTTCGCCTCTGGCAGGAGAACGCCACGCCGATGGAACGCGAGCAGGCCGAACCCGCCATGCTGGACACGGCACCAGCCAAACGCATTGCCGGGCCGCCGCACGGGTGTGTCCGCACCAAACAGACCAAAATTATGGATGAAGACGAGGCCGATAGAAGCTATTACTATGTGAAATCAACCCTTTCCGAGCAGTGGTCGGTCGAGGGAAAACTCAATCGGGAGGACGACGACCGTGCGGAGGTTGTCAAACGATCACTGGTGTATCGGGCGCGGCGCGGCCCGCTGAAGAAAATCATCATCGGCAATTACACCGCCCGGTACGGACTGGGAGTGTCGGTCGGGTATCGGGGACGATTTCTCGATAAATCCGAAGACGTCGCCGGGGAAGATGCGCTGTTTCCGGTTTACGGCGGTTTCAACGGTTTGTATGTCGAGGGGAAAGGGCGCCGGGACGCCGTCAAATGGATGATCCATTATGATCAGAATCAGATTCATCGCCTGCGCGTGGCGGCGGTGGATTATGTCAAACGGCTGGAGCGTTTCAATCTCGAGGCGATCGTATTGGGTGGCGAATTGGACAATCGCGAGACCGATAAATCATACAAGTACTATCAGCTGGGGGCGTGCGTTCGGTATGCATCGATAGTGTCCGATGCCGCGGTTGAAATCGCCATCCCGCGTTACGCCGACAATGTCGTTCCGGCGGTACTGTTCGAGGGAAGTTACGCCGAGTCGCCATTGCGTCTTCGCCTGTCCGCCTGGCGGTACGGTGATGATTATCTCAATTTCACCGGCGGGGGACGCTCGGGATCGCAGTATCATACCGTCACCATTGACAGTCTCGGTTTCGAATTCCGCGACCGTCGCAACGATCAGCGCGGGATCCTGCTTCGCGGGGAAACCAGGGTGTCGGATCGGTTCACGTACGATGCGGCGTTTTCGTTGTACGGACGGGATCGCTTCGCCTGGTATGTCAGCAGTCTGATCGGACTGGAATACGCGTTGAACGACAATACTATCCTGCGCGTGGACTATCGGTATGAACGCGACGCCGACGAACCGGAAATCATAACCGATAACGAAGTGAGGCTGGAGGGGCGGCAAACCGGCAAGTGGTATACCATTCGGTCCTATCTCGGGTACAGCCGGGATCGGCGGTCCCGGGAGTATCTTTCCTGTTTCACACGCATCCGCCTGCACACAGATCCGCTCGGCAGTCTGGAAACCTGGCTCGATCTCGATAAAATGAATATTCAACATGGCGGCGTGGATTATTTTTATGCATATATACGGGAAGCGTTACCGGTTACGCCGTATCTGGACGTGGGAGTGAAATATTCCTATCGCTACAGCACGTCCGGCGAACGGTCGACGTTTTATCTTGACGCGGAGGCACGATGGTGAAATTAGGGGTAGTGGTAGGACTACTGGCACTGGTACCGATGGTTATGGCCGAGGCGGATATTATCATCAACGAAGTCATGGCCAACGAGCCGGGAAGCGACAAGTCGCTGGAATGGATCGAATTTTATAATACCTCCGGCAGTCCCCGGTCGCTGGCGTTTTACAGCTATAACATCAACGGCGTCACGTACGGCTTTCCGACCGCGAGCATCGGGCCGTACGAGTATTTCATTGTCTGTGCGGAACTGGTGAGCACCGACGGTTCTCCCGATTTCGAATCGACCTGGGGCAACGACAACGACGTCTGGGATCCCAACGATCCCGGCGAGGATATCCGGGTCTTCGAGGAATCGGATCTGAATCTGCTCAACGGCGCCGACACCGTGGTGTTGTACTACTCCACCAGCACGGCCTCGGTATTCGGGTGGGATCGTTCGGGACTGGACGGCGTTTCATGGGAACGGTATACGTTCACGACGAATTTTATCGACAACTCCGTCGATCCGCGTGGCGCCACTCCGGGAGAGGTCAACTCCATCACGCCGCGTCAGCACGACCTGGCGCTGGAGAATCTGGAAGCATCGGTTTACGAGGGACATATGGCGCTGTTTATATACATGATTGTCAACAAGGGAGTGCAGGTTGCGCCGGACGGCATGGTATCGTTGTACTACGATCCCGACAACGACGGGGAAGTGGATGTCGCCGATCTGATCGTGGCGGTACCGTATACGTCGATGGCCGCGGCGGATACATCTTACTTCCTGGTCGGCGAGTTGCTCGATGGCGTGTATGCCCGGGTACTGGCGATGCTTCCCGATGATGACCGTGAGGAAAACAACGCACAGACAACAGTTGCGCCGGGGGAGGATTTCCCGCCGGTGATAGTGACGGAGTTTCTGCCCGATCCGGTTTCTCCGCTGAGTTCGGAATGGGTGGAACTATATAATCGTTCCACCGAAGCGGTTGATCTTGACGGCTGGATGCTCGGCGACAAAGACGGATTTGTCCCGATCAGCGCGGGATCGCTGATTATCGATGCAGGCGACTATTTGGTGTTGTGTCAGGACAGCACGGCCATGAGCGATTATTATGCCACGTTGGACTTTGCCCTTCATGAACCGCCAAGCTGGCGGCAGTTGAACAACAATGAACCCGACGCGGTGATTCTTATTGATGAATATACGTTCACCGCCGACAGCCTGCGCTATGAGAACACATACGGCGACAATCACACCTGGGCGTTCGGTAATGTTGAATGGGGATGGTCATCGACGCCCGGAGGGACCCCCGGGGCGCCCAACGATGTCTTACTGCCGCCGTCGGCGCCGGAAATACGGGTGACGGTGACGCCCAATCCGTTTTCCTTGTCGCGTGACGGCTCTACCACGATCGCCTTCGCAGTCCCCGAGGGGGAGGCCATGACGGTGAGCATTTATGACCGCGAGGGGAGAGTGGTCAAGACGTTTTATGAAGATCAAACACCGTTCGAATACACACTGGAATGGGACGGCACCGCCGACAGCGGGCGACGGCTTCCGGCCGGCATCTATATCCTCTATGTCGAGGTGTTCGGGGCGGATGATTACAAACAGACCATCGTGGTGGCGCCGTGATATGAAAACACTGATTGGCATACTGATTGTAATAATGCCGGCGACGGTACTCGGCTACGGAATAACCGGCGGCCGCGACATCGGTCTTGGCGGGGCGGTGCTGATTTCCGCACCGACCGCATCGGAGTTGTTGGTCTGCCCGTTCGCGATGATTGAAAAGGATCGTCTGCTGATCGAATCGGGGTACAGTCGCAAGTTCGAATTGTCGGATCTGGAAGAGGTATATGCAAGCGCGGGATATCGCTTCGGTGCCGTAACCGCATCGGTGGGAATCTCGCAGTTAGGCAGATCCGATTATTATCTGGAGCAACTGCTGAGGGCGGGACTGGCCGCGAGTTATCGGGACTATACTATCGGTCTGATAATTTCCGGCAAAACGGTTGAGTTCGGAAACCGGGTTGATGATTTTCGTGCCGCGGCAATCGGAGTTACGGCCGGTGTGAATCACGGACGGTACCATTTCGGGATATGTGCCGACAATCTCAATCACCCGAAAATCGCCGATAACTCCGAGCCCGATTATCGTCGGGTGGGAATATATCTCGAACTCGAAGGCCCCGCGCGGTATTCCCTGTGCGGACGCCTGCTGATGGAGGAACATGCCAGACCGCGCGCCACGGTGGCGCAGTATTTTCGGTTGTATCACGATAACGCCATATTCTGGCATGTCAGTACCAGACCCATGACCTACGGCGGCGGGGTGGAAATCGCCTATTCCCGCCTGCGGGTGCGCTACGCGGTGTCGCATCATCCGGCGCTGGGATTCACGCACGCGGTGTCGCTGGGGGCGAGTGTGTTCGGCGGCAAGTGAGGAACGAATGGACAGGTTGACATCACGAGAACGAGTCGAGCAGTACGAGCAGAAAATACTGGCGCCGTACGCCTGTTTTTCATCGGAATCGCGTGGCCGTAAATACCGCCAGGCGCGACATCCCATTCGCACCTCGTTCCAGCGCGACCGGGATCGGGTCATTCATTCAGCGGCGTTCCGTCGGCTGGAATACAAGACGCAGGTGTTTGTCAATCATGAGGGGGATCACTATCGCACACGACTGACCCATTCCATCGAAGTGGCGCAGATCAGCCGCACGATTGCACGGGCGCTGGGACTCAACGAGGATCTCGCCGAGGCCATCGCGCTGGCGCACGATCTGGGGCATACGCCGTTCGGTCATTCCGGGGAGGAGGTCCTCAACGAATTGATGGCCGACTATGGCGGATTCAATCACAACCGCCAGTCCCTGCGAGTGGTGGATATTCTGGAGCGGCGGTACCCGTCGCATCCCGGCCTCAATCTGACCTACGAGGTGCGCGAGGGAATCGCCAAACATGAAACCTCCGCCGAGCCGATCAGCCCGGAGGAATTCCCGTCCGATGAACGCCCCAGCCTCGAGGCGGCGCTGGTGGATATCGCCGACGCTATCGCGTATAACAGTCACGATGTCGATGACGGTCTGTCATCGGGTCTGCTCGACTGGGATGCTCTCGATCAGGTGCCGATCTGGCGGGAAGCCCGGGAACGGTCCGAAAAACTGGCGCCCGATCTCGACCACAAGCACCGTCGCTATGCGATCGTGCGTATTCTGGTCGATCGCCAGGTCAGCGACCTGGTGGAAACGACCCTGAAAAATATCATCGTGCATGATATCAACTCACTCGACGACGTTCGTCATGCCCCGGTGAAACCGGTTGCCTTTTCCGAACCGGTCGGTGAACAGCTCACCACTCTGAAGCAATTTCTGCGGGAGAATCTGTATCGTCATGACCATCTGACACGGATGGCGAAACACGCGCGGTCGGTAATCGAAACGCTGTTTACGGCGTATAAACAGGATCCGTCGAAACTGCACGGTAAGTACAAACTGCAGGTCGGCACCGCGCCGCTTGAGATCATCATTGCCGATTTCATCGCGGGCATGACCGACCGCTACGCCTCACGCATGTACGAATCCCTGTAAAAAACGACGGGCCTTGCGACCCGTCGCTCAGCCTCCCTTTGGTACGACCGACTTTTATTTCAACAACAGCATCTTTCTGGTCACGATTTGCGTGTCCGTCTGCAGGCGATAGAAATATATCCCCGATATCATCGGCTGGTAGGGATGAGTGATTCTTGTGGCGTTAGTATTGGCAAGGGTGTTTTGGATCGTTCTCCTCTTCTCATTCCCTGATCTCATAACGAATCGCGAACGCGGATTGTGTAATGGATTTTCTGCCGGGGCGGCAGTTGCAAAGAAAAGGATAGGATAAAGCGCCAATCTGTGAATCCTCTTTCATTGCAAATTGCACGATTTTTCGGAGCGTCGTGGTAACCTGTTGTCTGACAACGGGTGAATGCGGCTGAAGATGATTGCCAACTCCGGGCATGGCCTTTGCATTTGTCAAAGGCATGAACTGCTATTTTGGATCATACAACCGGGAAACCGGCCCGGCCGACAAGAAACTCGTTTGTTTTGCCATCCCGGAAGCCGGCATCACGTTTAAGGCCCCGTTTAACGGTGCGAAACTGCATACCGAATACGCCTCTTTGTTGACGCTTCTGGAATTCGTGGAATCGAATCAGAAACTGTTCAAAGGGCATCATCTGGAATTGTTCTGCGACAATCTCGACCTGATCAGTCAGCTTAATATGGAAACCGCCTGCGCTTACGAATACTCCGAACTGCTTCGCAAGGCCCTCGACTACAAGGACAAACTGTCATTCGGCCTGAACTGGATTCCCCGGGACAGCAATCCGGCCACCCGCCACCTTTTTGATTGACGGGGTGTACCGTCCTCCGTATTATGGGGACGTGAAACCCTCGGAATTGATTAAAGAGCTTGAAGCGGGGCGCTTTCGTCCCGTCTATTATTTCTTCGGCGACGAGGAATACCGTATCAAGGAAGCCGAGAAAACCCTGACCAAGATGTTTCTCGGCAGTCGCTCGCCGGCCTCCAATCATGTTGTCCTGTCCGCATCGAAAACCAAAACCGTGGATATTCTGACCGAGCTGTCGGTTATCCCGATGATGGGGGACCGGCAGGTGTTCACGATCAGTGACGTGCAGTCGCTGACTCCGGGCGATGCGGAAAAGGTGATTACCATGCTCGATCCGCCCGATCCGAACCGGGTGGTGATTCTTACCAGTCCTGTTACCAAAACCCCGCGTAAAAAAACCAAAATGTACACGCTTCTGACCGAAAAAACCGCATCGGTGGAATTCGGGCGGCTGACCGGGAACATGTCCGAGCGCAAAGTGCGGTTCATGCTTCAGGAACGGCATATCGAAATCGATCCCGACGCGATGGAAATCCTGGTCAGGATGGGGGGGGGCAATATGGGCGGGCTTATCGCCGAAGTGAACAAGCTGATCGACTATGTCGGCGAGGGGGGACGGATCACCCGCGAGGAAATCGTGCTCGTCAGTTCGGATTATCAGGCCTTTGAAATATACGAATTGGCCGAAACTATCGCCGCCCGCGAAATCGACCGTGCTCTGGCGATTCTGGGTTTTCTTCTGCGTAAGGGTGAACGGGCATCCTCACTGTTGTTCTGGATCGGTGAACATTTTATTGGCGTGTATTTAACCAGGAACGGCAAACCGGTGCGAATGGGCAACCGGGACATGAGTTGGAAATACCGCAAGCATGTTAACCTGTTTACCAATGAGCAGTTGGAACATATTATCGAGTTGGCCGCGCAGGCCGATCTGGATTTGCGCAGTAATATCAAACCGGAACGGGTAATCCTGGAAAAACTGATAATCGGCATTCTGGCCGAAAACGACCGTAAATCACCGCATGAACAAAAAAATCGGGGAAGAAAAACAGGTTTCTGAGGTATCCCAACCGGATATGGGCGCCGAGGACCTTGCGCTGATTCGCGCCGCCAAAACCGGCGACAAGAAGGCGTACGGGAAATTGGTGCTGAAATACCAAAAGCGACTTTTCCGGTTCGTATTTTTACTGCTGGGGAGAAAGGACGCCACGGAGGACGCGGTGCAGGAGGCGTTGGTGAAAGCCTATTTGGCGCTGGACAGTTTCGAGGAGGATAAACCGTTTTATCCCTGGCTGTCCACGATCGCGCGCAATCTGGCACTGAATCAAATCAGGAAATCTGATCGCGAACGCCCCGCTTCGGAAATCGAGCATGACCTGAGCGATATCCCCGGCGAGAATCCGGGGCCGCTCGATGAACTGGTCAGCCGGGAAAACGACCGCCGTCTGACAAGCGCGATTGCATCGCTGTCGGAGGCGTACCGGACGGTGTTTGTCATGCGTATGGTCGAGAAAATGAGTTATGAGGAAATCGCGGAGAAACTCGGGATTTCGGTCGGCACGGTCGACTCGCGCCTGTTTCGGGCGCGACAGAAACTGGTTGAAATGCTCAGGGAGCAGTTATAGGTTGATGCCATGACAGATGACGAAATCCGACACCTAATATCGCGCTATCTGGATGATCGGCTTACCGACGACGACCGTCGCGAAGTCGAACGCCTGATCGCGGAGTCGGGCGAATATGCCGAGTATTACCGGCAACTGCGGGCGCTGGCCAATCAGGTGGACAAATTCGAGATGGACAGCTCCGATGCGTACTGGGAAACGCGGAAAGACGTCGTACTGGATCGGATCGAGCAGATTGAAGAAAAGAAAATAACCCGAGTGCCGTCCGGTCCGATGCCGGCACTGTACAAATGGCTGGCAGTAGCCGCCTCGATTGCCCTGGTGGCGTTTATTTCCATCAATGAGTCACAGAATATCCCCTGGATCAAGGGGATGTTCGAATCCAAAAAGACCGCTCCCGCGGCGGTGTATAAATCCACCTCGGACAACGGCAAAGCGGAGGCAGGGTCACCAATGGGCAATCAAACGCAGGAACTTGCCGACCACGAAACTGCCCCGGCTGAAAATGAGATGACCAATGAATGGTCGGCGGATTCGGATAAGGATAGACCTGTCGCTCCTGAAATTCAAATGCCGTCGGTACAACAGAAAGCCAAGACGCCGTCGACTGCCGAGACCGATGTGAAAAAACCGACCCCGGAAAATATCGGACATGTTGTCGATGTGAAGGCAAAAATGCCCGATGAATCACTGGTCACGAAACCTTCTGCCGATGTGGACTCAGAAATAAAAACGAAAGCCTCGCAGCTATCGCCAGAGCCGACCGAACCACCGTCGCCCGAGCGACGTGCCGAGGTTGTCCGACAGAAACCGTCGTCGCTGGTACAGTCGGATATCGCTCAATCGATTTCCGTCGAGGGGATCAGCGGCGATGTCGATACCATATCGGCGCGTGCGAAACATGATAATCTCATTCAACCGGAACATGAATCCCGGCATGAACCGGATATGGTTGTCGAGTCAATGCATGAGATGGCGGAGAAATCATTGCCGGGAGGACGAGACGACAGCACCTCAATCGCCCTCTGGCAAAATCGTCTGGATAGCCTGATGCGACTGCACGGTGATATTATGCCGGCTCGGGAACGATTGAGTGCGGCCAAAGGCACCATGGCGGAATGGCCCGATTCGTCATCGGCTGTGCTTTTATCTTATGCGGAAGCATATTATCATCTGGGATTGCTGGCCAAATCCGAGCGGGAACGCCGGGAGTATGTTAACAAACTGCAGACCCTGCAAAATCAGGTCGATTCGGCAAAATCCGAAATCATTGCAACTTTCATCGACCGTATCCGGTCTCTTAAGTAGTAACCTTTCATACCGGTTGCCGTATGTACGAATAGATGAACCCTTGAAACCGGAGGGTCGAATGGACAAAAAACTATATCGCTCGCGCCATGATCGCAAAATCGGCGGGGTATGCGCGGGACTGGCCGACTATTTGAATGTCGATGCCACCATTATCCGGCTGGCGGCGGTCTTGCTGGTGTTTGCCGACGGTATCGGCCTTTTGGCATACATTGTCGCCTGGATTATCATGCCGGAACGTCCGCTGGTTATCGACGGCGTCGTGCACACCGAACCGCCCGAACGGGGAGAACCGTCCTCGCTCGGCAAAGCACTTCCCGGGTTGATTTTGATCATTGTCGGACTGGTGTTTCTGGTCAATAAACTCTACTGGTGGTTCGATTTCGGCGATCTCTGGCCCGTGCTGCTGATCGTCATCGGTCTGTTTCTGTTGATAAAATACGGCAATCACAAAGAGAATTCCGATTCGACAATGCAATCGAAAGGGGGTGTTTCATGACACCGGCCCGTTTTCGCTGGGGAGTCTGGCTGATCGCTATCGGTATTATGCTGTTATTGAGCAATGCCGGTGAAGTTTCATGGGATTACTGGTGGGATTTATTCTGCTGGTGGCCGATTCTGCTGATCGCAATCGGTGTGGAGAAGATTTTTCTCCACAGCCGACTGCACGTGCTTTCGTACCTGTCGTCGGTTATTCTGGTCGGGACCATGGCTTTGGTCGCAATTAATTCCCATGCGGATCAGGGCGAGGGGGATTTCTTCTCCGCCTATCGCTGGAGTGAGGATGCCGATCCAAATATCAAATTGATTATCGCGAGAATCGATCATGATTGCAACGATCTGTTTGTCCGGCAGGGATCATCCGATCTGATCTATGGGCGTTTCGACCGGTTTTCCCGTCGTCCGAGTATCGCATTCTCGAAAGAGGGAGAAGTCGGCAAGCTGGAAATCGAACGTCGTTCCGGCGGGATGCAAAGTTTCGTGGTTATCAACGACCGGAGTTACGGCCGTGACTGGACAGTGTCGTTCGCCGAGGATGTCCCGCTGGAATTGAAATGCTACGGCGATGATGCCGATGTCACATTGCATGTCGACGATCTTCCACTGAAATCATTGTTCGTTTCCAATGATGACGGTGATATATTTATCAAATGCGGAACGCGCCTTCCCGAGGTGAATATCAAAATAGCCGGAGAGGAAGCCGGATTGCGCCTGAAAGTCCCGGAGCAGTGCGGCCTTCGGGTTATGGGGGATGCGTATCAGAATTATCTGGAGGAGTTGGGATTCATTGCCGACGGTGACAATTTCCAAACCGACGGGTTCGATACCGCATCGGTGAAAATAATCCTTGAGCCTGATTCCGACCTGCGGCGTTTTTACATCGATTATTATTGATTGCACAAAATGACATCCGGCAGGGGTCGTCATGGTCCCCGGCCGTTTTTTATGCTGTTTTTTTATTTGCCGTGCGCGCCGATTCCGTCTATACTGCTTCCGTTATGAGAACGAATATCATCCTTGGCATCCTGGCGATAATGCTGGCCGGGTGCGCCGCCGAGAAAACCGAGCCGGTCGACTGGAGCCCGGGCGCGGTGTTGCGGATCGGCACCGATGCCACCTATCCGCCGTTTGAAATTGTCGACACCGAAAGCGGCCAGCCGGTCGGATTCGATATTGACATTATCTCTGCCATCTGCGATGAAAACGGCTGGACGCCGGAATTTATCGTCACGCCGTTTGACGGGATCATCTCCGGCCTGAAAAGCCATAAATATGATTGTGTTATCTCGGCCATGTCGATTACGCCGCAACGGGAGGCCGTGGTGTCGTTTTCTGACCCGTATTATTATGCCGGACAGATGATCGCGGTGCCGATTGCCGACAGTGTCATACAGTCGGTCAATGACCTGCGCGGCCGCAAAGTCGGGGTGCAGTTGGGAACGACCGGCGAGCGATTTGCCAAGTCTTTGCCGGGGGTAAGTGTGTTTTCTTTCGACAATATCGGGGCCGCCTTTATCGACATGGAAAACGGTCAACTCGATGCGGTTATTAATGATAAGCCTACCACAGCGGAGTATATCCGTCGGCGCGGCAATGCCAAAACGGTGGGAAAACTGCTATCCGAGGAGTATTACGGCATTGCGGTTCGTCCGGATGATTCTCTTTTACTGGAAAAGATCGATGGCGCCCTGCAAACCGTCCAGGAGGACGGGCGTTACGAAACGATCGAAGCGAAATGGTTTGAATAGTCGCCGCTTTTGGTCTCTTTTCTTATCTCTTTTTCATGAAATCTCCAATCCCCAAAAATCGCCCTAAATGCCCGAAACTCAATAAAAAGGGGTTGATTTTTCGGTGATTTTGCGTATCATACGACGCTAATGCCGAAACCATATAAGCTATCAGCGCTTGAGGGAAAAGTAATCGCCATCGACGGTCCGGCAGGCTCCGGCAAATCGACGACGGCTCGTCTGCTGGCGGCGAAACTGGGTTTCCTCTATCTTGATACCGGAGCCATGTACCGCGCGGTGACGCTGTTCGCCCTGCGGAATAATGTGTCGGCCGACGACGCTCGCGCATTGGAGGCAATCGCGCTGAAAGTGGATATACGGTTTCAGAATGACGGTGATGTCAATCGGGTCGTGCTGAACGGCGAGGATGTAACCGAAGCCGTTCGCAGTCCCGAAGTCACCAGGGCGGTGTCGCCGGTTTCGGCGCATCCGGGAGTACGCAAGGCAATGGTGCTTCGTCAGCAACAGCTGGCCAAAAACGGCAACGTGGTCGCCGAAGGGCGCGATACCACGTCGGTGGTGTTCCCCGAAGCGGATATCAAGGTGTACCTTGACGCTTCGCCGGAAACCCGGGCCCGTCGCCGCCTGATCGAGTATTCCCGCAAAGGCGTGGAAACGACATTTGAAAAGCAATTGGAGGATATTAATGCCCGCGATGCGTTTGACAGCAATCGCAGTCATTCTCCGTTAACCCGTACCCGCGATTCGATGCTACTGGATACGACCAATCTAACTATCGATGAACAGGTGGAACGAATCCTCAAACTGGTAAAGGCGCGCGTATCGAGTTTATGAAGCCGCTGTATGCAATTGGATGGTCTCTGTCGGCACTGATAACGCGAATCGTTTTTAGAATGAAGATCGTAAACAACAACAAAATCCCCCGATCCGGTTCGTTTATTCTGGCATCAAATCATATTTCCCTGGTTGATCCGCCTTTTTTGGGAAGTGCGGTCGGCCGACCGATGCATTTTATTGCCAAACGGGAATTGTTTACAAACCGTCTGTTCGGCACTATCCTGCGGCGGGTGAACGCCATTCCGGTCAACCGTCGGGGATTCGATAAAAAAGCGATTGAAAACGCCATGTCGGTATTGACTTCCGATAGTGGTATGGTGATTTTCCCGGAGGGAACGCGTTCCCTTACCGATGATTTTCTGAAACCGCATCCCGGAGTCGGCCTGCTGGCGCGTAATGCGGATGTCCCGATCGTGCCGGCGTATATTCACGGAACGAATAAACTGCGGGCCTGCTTCTGGGGTAAGGAAAAGATGGCGGTTGTTTTCGGTGATCCGATTGATGCCGGCCAGGTGGAGACATTTTCCCGGGACAAGGACGGCTACCGGGCGCTGGCGGAAACGGTGATGGAGCGCATTCGCGCGTTGAAAGATGATTTTATCGCGGGGAGAGCCTGAGGCATGTGCGGTGGAATTATCCGATGGCGCGTCGATACATAAAGCATATTGTGAATATCCCGCCCTGGCGGCGTGCCGCCGTGGGATAAATATAGTTGAAGGAGGATCTTAATCAATGGCAGAAGCCAAGAAAATCACAAGCCAAAATTCCAAAACGACGGGAGGTGATAAGCCGGCAAGACTCACCAAACGCAAAGCCGCTAAGGCGAAAAAAACCAAATCCAAAAAGGTAAAACTGGTCAAAACCGATGAGGTCAACGTCCAAGCTGAGGCGAAAGTCACTCAGGAAAGGACCCAGGAAATACTCACCGGTCGCCAGAAGCGTTTGAAAGAGAAAGCCGCCAAACGGGCGGAAGCGCCGTCTGTTCCGCAGGAGGAAATCGAAACCGTGGCGTCGATGCGGCTGACCGACATCGACGGCAAGGAATATTCATCCGATGAGTACGAACGCCTGCTGGAGATGTACGAAGGTACGATCAAGGACATCAAGGAAGGCGAAATCGTCAACGGAACGGTTCTCGGTGTTACCCGGGATGATGTTATCGTGGATGTCGGATTCAAATCCGAGGGCATCATTCCCATCAGCGAATTCACGATGCCGATCAACATTTCGGTCGGCGACCAGATCGAGGTGTATCTGGAAGAATTCGAGGATCAAAACGGCCAATTGATCCTGTCCAAGCAAAAGGCCGATTTTGTGCGGGTCTGGGATAAAATCCGCGAATCGCATGACTCCGGCGAGCTGGTTGGAGGCAAGCTGGTACGGCGAATCAAGGGCGGTGTGGTGGTCGACGTCATGGGCGTCGATGCCTTCCTGCCCGGTTCCCAGATTTCCCTGCGCCAGGTTCCTGATTTCGACGCCCTGATCGGGCAGATGATGGACCTGAAAATCATCAAGCTGAACAAGAGCCGACGCAATATCGTGGTCTCTCGTCGCGTGGTGCTTGAGGAGGAACGCGAAGCCAAGCGCAGCGCCCTGCTCAAGGAAATCGCCGTCGAACAGGTACGCGAAGGTATCGTCAAGAACATCACCGATTTCGGCGTCTTTATCGACCTGAACGGGGTGGATGGCCTTCTGCATATCACCGACATGTCCTGGGGACGGATCAAACATCCGTCGGAACTGGTGTCGCTCGGTGATCGGATCTCGGTGAAAATCCTCGACTACGACGAAAAAACCTCGCGCATTTCGCTGGGATTGAAACAGCTGACCCCGTATCCGTGGGAGAATATCGAAGAGAAATATCCGATCGGCAAGAAAGTGACCGGACGGGTCGTTTCGATTACCGACTACGGGGCATTTGTCGAGCTTGAGAAGGGTGTGGAAGGACTGATTCATATTTCCGAGATGTCCTGGACACAACATATCAAGCATCCCTCGAAGATCATGAACGTCAACGACAAAATCGATGCGGTGGTGTTGTCAGTGGATCGCGAGAACGAGAAAATCTCGCTCGGGATCAAGCAGATGGAGCCCGATCCGTGGGAAACCATCGAGGACAAATACCCGGTCGGTAAGGTTGTCACCGGCAAGGTTCGCAATCTGACCGCTTTCGGCGCGTTTATCGAGCTGGAGGAGGGGATCGACGGCCTGATTCACATTTCCGATATGTCATGGACCAAACGTATCCAGCATCCGTCGGAGTTGATGAAGAAGGGCGATCGGATCGAAATCAAGATCCTGCGTATCGACCATGACAATCGTCGCATTTCGCTCGGCTATAAGCAGTTGCGCGATGATCCCTGGCCGGAGCTGTCCAAGAAGTTTTACAACGGTTCCGAATGCCTCGGCACCATCACCCGCGTGATGGATCGGGGAGTTTCGGTGGCGCTGGACGGCGACGTTGAGGGATTCGTCCCGACGGCTCAGCTTGGCAAGCCTGACCTTGAAAACCCGGTCGGCGTTTTCGCCGAGGGTGAACAGATTCCCCTGCAGGTGATCGAGTTCGATCGCCAGGCGCACAAGATCGTGCTGTCGGTCAGCGCGTACTACAAGAAGCGCGAGAAGCAGGAGATGGATCAGTTCCTGGCCAAACATGCCACGCGCACCGTCAGTTTGGGCGATGCCATTGATTCTCAGACCAGTGAGGTGTTGCAGACCGATACCGAATCGAACGACGAAGCCGCTTCGGCTCCACAGTCCGAGGTCGCGGCCGATACGCCCGCTGAGACTGCCTCCGATACGATCGACAATACGGATGAAACGACCGAAGAGGACAAACCGGAAGGAATGTAATCTTCAGAGCGTTTCGATAACGGAGATAAAAGAAGCGGCGGAGATTTCCGCCGCTTTCTTTTTGGCCGGTTCGTGCGTATACTACCCATATGAAAACGGTTGCATTTGAAACGGTCGGATGTCGGCTCAATCAGTATGAGACCGAGAAAATCGCGGCGCAGTTGACGGCGTCGGGTTTGAAACGGGTCGATAGCAATGACGATGCCGATTTGTATATCATCAATACCTGCACCGTTACCGGGCGCGCCGGCGCCACCTGCCGCAATATCATCTCCCGCACCGCCCGTCGCGATACGCCGGCAGTGTTGGTGGTGATCGGCTGTTATGTCGATCTGGAACCGGAGATGATCGCGCGTATGGACGGTGTCGATCTGGTCATTCCCAATCCGGACAAAGACCGCGTGCTGGTCATTCTCCGGGAACGGTACCCGTATTTATTCGACGGTGCACCGATGATTCCGACCCCAACCGGTATCGATGAATTTCATCAGCATAACCGGGCCTGGATCAAAATCAGCGACGGGTGCAATCAGCGGTGCGCCTATTGCATCATTCCTGCGGTTCGCGGCCCACTCACCAACCGTCCCGTCGATGAAATCATCAACGAAATCAATATGCTGGTGGCGCATGGGTATCACGAAGTCGTCCTGACCGGTGTGCATATCGGCAAATATACGTATGATGATATTCACTCGCCGGCGGCTTTGGTGCAAGCCATTTTGGAAAAGACGACTTTACCGCGCGTGCGGTTATCCTCGATCGAGCCGCAGGAGGTCGATGACGACCTGATTGCTGTTATGAAGGCCGGCGGCAAACGGGTCTGCCGTCATCTGCATATCCCGCTGCAATCCGGATCGGATCGCATCTTGAGACGCATGCGACGTCCCTATGATCGTCAACGCTATTTCGATCTGGTTCGTCGCGCCAGGGAGCGAATCGAATATCTGGTAGTCGGCGCGGATATCATTGTCGGGTTTCCCGGCGAAACCGATGCGGATTTCGCCGACTCGGTGGCGGCGGCCGAGTCCGGTCTGCTGGATTACCTGCACGTGTTTTCGTATTCCGATCGTCCCGGCACCGATGCGTCATCGTTTCCGAACAAAGTCCGCCCGGATGATATTAAAAACCGCAACAAAATCCTTCGCGACATTTCGAAAAAACAGTACGCCCGCGCCTTGCGACAGGCGGTGGGGAGTACGGTCGGGGTGATTTCCGAACATCGTGCCGACGACTCCAATCAATACTGGGGAATAACGGATAATTATCTTAAGGTCTTGCTTCCATCCGGATCGGGTGGCGGCCGGGAAATTTTGACCATGCAGGTCACCGGCGCCGAAACGAGCTATCTGGTCGGCAAGCTGATTTAATCGCCTCACAATCCGTATATCCGGCAACAATTGACTGTCCGGCCGGAAAACTTTTCTCGCAATCCATCTTTTTTATTGCCGTTGGCAATCTGGTCGAGCACCTATCTGCCGACAGGACAGTGGATTACGTGGTGTCTGCCATTGTTGGCACGCGGATTGCAAAAAGGAATGCCGGAGAAATACTATTTATATGTTTTAAAATGGCTGAAGAAAAGAAACAGACAGAAAACAAGGACGCCGAAGAGATCAAAGATCTCGGGGACGAAGAAGAAGTCGGAACCAAATCGAAAGGGTTCAAACTTCCGATTCCCGGAAAACTTGTGGTGCCGATCGCGATTGCGGCGGCGGCGTTTTTATTGTCGCTGGCTGGGGCCTGGTTTTTAACCGGACCGCATTCCCCGATGGAATCGACAACCGCCGCGGATTCCACACTGGCCGCCAATCCCGATATAACCGATTCGACATCTCACCATACCAAGGCCGAATCCGAATCGGAAATCGATCTCAATAATATCGACTTTGAGGATATTCAGGATGCCTCCTGGATGCGGGAATTGTTCGGAGACATCGATACCACTGCCGTTATGAAGGAACTGGGTTTACTGGATGATGATACGAATAGCGCCACCGCAGTCGACGGTATGACACCACAGGACTCAATCGACACCCTGAACTGGATTCAAAAGGAAATGGTGAATCTGGCCCGGAAGAAAGATTCTCTCGATACCCGCGGCCGGGAACTTGCCAAACTCGACAAGAAAGTATCGCAGGCATTGATAAAAATAGAACAGGCCGAAACCGCGCGGGTGACCGAACTGGCCCGGCTGTACGACGGCATGCGTCCCGAGGAGGTCGCGCGGCTGTTCGACAATTTGAGTGACGATGTCATCATTTCGATTTTACCGCGCATGAAGTCGGCCAATGCCGCGAAAATACTGGCCCTGATGAAACCGAAGCGGGCCGCCAAGATATCAACCGAGATGATAACGGTAATGGATAATTAAATGTTGTCCGCGCAAAACATGTTGTTCTTCGGAGCCGCAGTTTCCGAATCGGTCACGCCGACGGCATCCACGCCGAAAGCAACCGGTGAAAGGCACGCCACGGGCGATTTTGGGGGCCTTTTGGCGTCAGCCGAATCGAAACTGCAGAAAGCCGACACGCCCCTCGATCAGACCGGCAGGCAATATCGTAACATGGTAGCCGACAACACCCCGATGGCATTTGCAGGCATGGTGCTTCCTGCGTTGGAGGCGATGCCGCTGTCAGGGGATGCATCAACGACCGGGACTTCAGATGTACCGGTTGACCTCGTTTCGGAAAAAACCGCTATGCCGGTTGTGCCGACACTGCCGGATGAATTCGCAATGATGCTGACAGAGAATGGCGGCGCCACAAAAACGAATAGCGATACTGCCGTTGTCCTCACGACAAGCAATAACAATAGCATATTGAATAATACGGATACATCGGAACGGGTTGAAATTGGTTTGGTCATGGAGAAAACGCCGATTGCCCGGAATCTGCAGGCTGTCTGGCCTGCAACGGATTCCGGGCAGGAGGCGATCCGTCTGGGGGCTCTCGCCGACAGAATGGCGGCGAGTGCCAAAGCCGATCTCATGGCTAGTACTATCGATCAATCCCGCACAACGGTTGCCATGCCGTCGCTCACGCCAGCCGGTTCGAATATGCTGGAGACTGCCGCGCGTATGGAATCCGATGTCGTGATGTCGCGTTTCGATGCGCCTGATCCGTTTTCGAATAGCGAATCGCTCTCATCGACTGCCGAAGACAACAAAATCGCGAACGCCAAAGTGGTTGAGAACGCGATTGCTATTGCATCAGATACTCGCGCCGTGTCCGGTCGCAACGGCACCGGGCCGATGTTCAATCACCTGGTGTCCGCTTTGCATGTCAAACAGGTGCGAACCGCAGTCAGCCATGTCTCGCGCGAACATCATGCCCCGGCAGGACAATCGCAATCGACGGCAATACAATCCGATACGGCGAAACCGCTTTCGCCGATGACTGCGTCTGGCAGTGCACCGTCAGCCGCGCCGGCAACCGGCAATGAACTGTCGGCCGAAATGCCGTGCGTGCAATCCGATCAATCCGCGCCGCAACCGGAAACCGGTGAACGGATGATGAGCAATACTGAAGTCCAGTCGTCTTTCCTGGAGACGGTCGAAAAAACAAATGGCCGATCAGCCGGGATAGTGTCCGATGCAACGACCGTTCGGACTTCCGATATCGCGAATGATCATCTGGCGAACCTGAACACGCTACCAGTCGACAAGACCGATCCGATGCCGGTGAAAAGCGAAACCACGCCGGTGCGGTTTGTCATGCCGACGGATATCGATCAACGTCCGGTGCGTTCCGGTCAAAGCGTCACAATCCGCATGGAACCGGAACATCTCGGTCAGGTGCGGTTAACCCTTTCGGAATACCGCGATTCTATCGTCGGACGGCTGGTGGTGGAAAACCATGCGGCGCGGACGGTGGTGGAATCCCATTTGCAGATGCTGTACGATCAACTGACCGACAGGGGAATCAACCTTGATGCGTTTCAGGTGTTTGTCGGCGGCGACGGCAGCGCGTCGCTGGCTCGCCGTCACCATAACGAAAATACCCGCCGCACGAACGGCGGTTCTGGTTTGTCAATATCCGCTCCGGTCGGCGATGCCGTCGCATCGTCACGTTCCGATGGCGGTTTGTATATCAATGCGACCGGCGTTAACTGGGTCGCGTAGGAGGCAAGTATGTCTGACGTATCATCCGTTTCATCCTCCGCATATTCGTACGGCACCAATGGAACATCCGACAGCAGTGTCCTCGGCAAGGATGATTTCCTGCAATTATTGGTCACGCAGTTGACCAACCAGGATCCGCTGGAGCCGATGTCGGATACCGAATACATCGCGCAGTTGGCGCAGTTTTCATCGCTGGAGCAGTTGCAAAATCTCAATGACAGTATGGAGGCCGGGTTGAACTGGGATTATCTGCAGTTGCAGACAATCAACAACACCATGGCCACCAACCTGATTGGCAAGGACGTGCGGGCCACATACAGCAGTGTCTATCTGGACGACAACAACATGCCGCAGATCAACTTCACGGTCGATCAGTACGCCGCCAAAGTACATATCAAAATCCTGAACGAAGACGGTGGCGTGGTACGCACGCTGACGATGGAGGACCTGGTCGCGGGCGAACATTCGATTGAATGGGACGGCCGCGACGGAAATCACAATCGCATGGAAAACGGCACGTATACCATCTCGATCACGGCCACGGATGCCGATGGCGATAGCTTGTCGCCATCGACATACATCGAGGGGCGCGTGGACGGTATCGTGTATCGCAACGGTTCGGCCTACCTGCAAATCGACGGTCTGGAAATCGGCCTGTCCAATGTCGAGGCGATTCTGGAACCGAGGGCGGAAGACGAGGGATAATATGAAAATCACCGATTTCAACCGACCGGTCAATCTGCTGGAAATCGCCAGCCGGGGCCGAAACGCGACACCGGCGAAAACAGACAAGACCGGTGACACGTTCAAAGACACGTTTTCGCGGGAACTGGCGAAAACCAACAACGTCGAGTTTTCCAAACATGCCCGCGCCCGGCTGTTTTCGCGCGGGATTGAAATCTCCGACGACAAGCTGAACCGGCTGTCGAACGCCATCGATCGCGCGGCGGCCAAGGGTTCGAAAGAAACGCTGATTCTCGACGATGATGCCGCCTACGTGGCATCGGTTGATAACCGGACGATAATTACGGCGCTCAGTCGCGACAACCTGCGCGAAGGCGTGGTGACGTCGATCGACTCCGCCATCATTCTGTGATAATAACAATGAAATACATACACACAAACACACTCAAGGCTGGACCCCGTATGAAGACGGGGAGGCCTTGCCGTTTCGGTAAGGAGGAAGAACTGTTATGATGGGTTCACTCTATGCAGGAGTTTCCGGTCTGAAGAATCATCAGACCAAGATGAACGTGATCGGCAATAACATTGCCAACGTCAACACGATCGGCTTCAAAGCCGGTCGCACCACCTTCCAGGAAGCGCTGGTGCAAACGATCAAGGGCGCGGGACGTCCCTCGGCGGTGTCCGGCGGAACCAACCCCGTGCAGATCGGTCTCGGTATGACGGTCGCCACGGTCGATAACATCTTCGAGCAGGGCGGCCTGGAACTTACCGGTCAGATTACCGATTTGGCCATTCAGGGTTCCGGATTCTTCGTGCTGTCCGACGGTTCAGGCAAGTATTACAGCCGGGCCGGATCGTTCAGCTTTGATGCCAACTCGCAGCTGGTCGATCCGTCAAGCGGTCTGTATGTCCAGGGCCGGATGGCCGATGCCGACGGCAATATCCCGGCGTCGGCGACGGTCGGGAACATCACCCTGCCGTTCGGTCAGCAGGATCCCGCCCGCGAAACCACGACAATCAATCTCGGCAATAATATCAACGTCACCGCCACCGAATCGCGCGCCTCACTGACCAATGCCGGACTGACCGGCATCGATGCGGTGCAGGGGTACTCGGTCGACGGAGCCGGCGGGACGCACGTCCTGACGATTACGGGCGCCCAGGCGACCCAGTCAACGTTCACCGGCGCCAACGTGGCCGATGACGGCACCGGCAATCCGGGACGCCTGCTGGACGGCTCTGAAACATTGGCTAGCATGGGCGTGACAGATATCACCACGATACCGTTCACGCTGGCGGTCGATAACGGCCCGGCGCAGGAAGTGGTGGGGTTGACACTCGACTCCACGATTAACGACCTGATCAACGCCATCAACCAGATCGAAGGCGTTCGCGCCGAACTCGACGGGGGTAATGTCAAACTGTCCCGGACCAAGGCAGGTTCCGGGGGATCATATAATGTCGTGACCTCGGCCTCGGCCCTTACGGTTGATGGTGCGGGTGTTGCAACCGCCGGTAATATCGTCGGCGTGGTCTTCGGCATTGCCGACGGTGCCACGCAAGCGGTCAATACCGGTACGGCCAGTACGCTGGCCTGCTCCGACGTCTTCACCGACACGGCGGGAACCGTGTTCCCGGCGGAGCCGCTTCAATTCGTGTACAATGAAGAAGACGGCCTGGCCTATGAAATCACCGGTCTGGGCGAGGGTGGCGTGTCGGTGGAAAACACCGCCGGTCCGATCAACGCCGGGACCTGTACGATTGACACCGTGGAGACCACGCATGCCATGTCGATTACGGTGTATGACTCGCAGGGCGGGGATCATACCGTAACGATTAATTTCATCAAGCTGGCCACACCCAACCAGTGGCGCTGGGAAGCCAATTTCGCCGGGAATGAAATCGCCCAGAGCGGATACACCGGGACGGTGGTGTTCAACTCCGACGGTTCTCTGCAGTCGTTCGATTTCACGGGAACCGGCGATGCACTGGTGTTCGATCCCAACAACGGTGCCGAAGTCATGGAACTGGCGATTGATGCCGGTACGATCGGCGGATTCGACGGGCTGACGGGATTTTCTTCGTCGCATACCGCATCGATTCTGCAACAAAACGGTTACGGTCTCGGCATTCTCGACAGTATTGAAATCGACAAGGTCGGCAATATCAACGGTATTTTCACCAATGGTATCAGCCGCGTGCTGGCGCAGATTGTCCTGGCCGATTTCAACAACCACAGCGGTTTGCTGAAGGCGGGTAACTCGCTGTATACCACGTCGGCCAACTCCGGAGAAGCGATCGAAGGTATTGCCGGCGAAACCATTTCCGGTGAGATCTCATCGGGTGCGCTGGAATCATCCTCGGTGGATATCGCCGAAGAGTTCACCAGCATGATTACGTCTCAGCGCGGCTTTCAGGCCAACGCGAGAGTTATCACCACCTCCGATGAAATGCTCGACGAGCTGGTGAATCTCAAGAGATAAGATAGAATGGTGGTCACATGATAAAAGTGACGAAACTGAATAATGATGAGATTGTCGTGAACGCGGAATTGATCGAGTTTGTCGAATCCAGTCCCGACACGATCATCAGCCTGACCAACGGCAAGAAGATCATGGTCAAGGAAACCCCGGACGAAATCATAAAACGTGCCGCCGCCTACCGCAGGTTAGCCCTCGGGCTTGACCTGCGGGAGGCCGACAAAGGCGAAACTACGTAGGAGGATAGCACATGTCACCCGACAATACGGCCCCTGATGCCGATGAAACCATGATGGTCGATGACGGCGAAGGAACCCCAAAAAAGAAGGGTGGTTTCCCGTCGATGATCATTTATCTGGGGATCGCCGTGGTGATGATCGTGGCCGGCGTGTTCGTCGGTACGCATTTCATGAAATCGGCGGACGGCGAAGCGGTGGCCGAGGAGAAACAGGAAGAACCGGCGCATGAACAGGAACCGGCCGCATTGTACATGATCAATGATATCATCGTCAATCCCGCCGGGACCGCCGGAACCAGATTCCTTTCGGCGTCGATCGGATTCGAATCGTTCTCCCCCGAGACCGCCAAGCGTCTGGAAGAACGGGAACCGCTGGTTCGTGACGCGTTGATTTCCATCCTGGGCGCCAAGACCATCGAACAACTGTCCGATCCCAAGCAGAAGGAAATCATCCGATACCAGATCAAGAAACGCACCGAACAATTGCTGAGAGTCGATGATTTGGCGGCGGTGTATTTTACGGAGTTTATTCTGCAATAACGACAGCAGGAGAGTGAGACGTGGCCAAGATACTGTCACAGGACGAAATTGATGCTTTGTTAAGTACGGTAACGTCGAGTGAACCGGAACAAACCGATGAACCGGCACGTTCCGAGCACGTTCGCTCGGTGATCACCTATGACTTCAAGCATCCCAACCGGGTCTCGAAAGACCAGTTGCGGACGCTGGAAAACATGCATGACAACTTCGCCGGACATATCGGTTCGACGCTTTCGACCATGTTGCGAACCATGGTCGACGTTGATCTCATTTCCGTCGATCAGATCAACTACTCGGAATACATCATGTCGCTGGTGTCACCGTCGAGCACCTACACCTTCTCGGCGGCCCCGCTGGAAGGCCTGTGCGTGATCGACTACAGCCCGACTTTGGTGTTCGCCTTTATCGACCGCATGTTCGGCGGCGGTGAAAAGGTCCTCGAAATCGAACGCGAACTGACCAATATCGAGCGATCGATCATGGGCAAGATCGCGGGACGGATTTTCGGCGATCTGGAAAACTCCTGGAAAAACATGGTGCCGGTGACAATCGAACAGAAATCGTTCGAGACCAATCCGCAATTCGTACAGGTGGTGCCCGCCAGTGAAACCGTGATCGTGGTATCACTGCAGTTGAAACTGTTCAACATCACCGGGCTGTTGACCATCTGCTACCCGTACGTGTCGCTGGAATCGGTTCTGGGCAAACTGTCGGCGCAAAACTGGATCGACGCCACCAAGCGCAAGAGCCAGGAGGAAAACCGCGCCAACAACCAGGAGAACCTGCAGAAAGTTACGGTCGAGGTCGCATTGAATTTGGCCCGGACCACATTGAAGATGAAGGATTTTCTCAATCTGAAAATCGGAGACGTGATTTCCACCGAAACCAAGATCGACGCACCCGTGGAAATGCTGGTGGGCGGACGCAAAAAATACATGTGCCGTCCCGGTTTGTTCGGCAAACGGCGCGCCGGTCAGATCACGGAAATCTATCCGATTATTGAGAAGGAGTAAACGTGCATGGACGACAGGAATAACAATAGCAATCCGCCGTCGGATATGGCTCCGCCGGACGGAGAACCGGAAAACGACGCCGAGATCGGCGCCGCCCAGGTAGATGCCCCGGAAGCCGCCGACAGCGCCGAAGCCGATGCGGCGTCCCAATTGTCACCCCCGGATGGGGGAGAACAGGAAGGTGCGGCCGGCGAAGGCGATGAACTCGGTGACATGGCCGAAGCGTCGGAAGAGGAAAGAGAAATGGCCAAAATGCTGAGCGAGACCGGCGACGATGACGACGAAGCGCCATCCGAGGATAAATCGGATATGCTCAGTCAGGCCTCCATCGACGCCGCCCTGCAGGGACTGGCCGCCGGAGGTGACGATGTCGTCGACGAACCGATGGTGCGTCAGGCCGATTTCCAGCAACTCTCGGTAGGGGAAACTGACAAACCGACCCCGAATATCGATCTGTTGATGGATGTCGAACTGCCGGTTTCCATCGAACTCGGACGCACCCGGATGAATGTCGCGGATATTCTCGTGCTGGGGCCGGGATCGGTGGTCGAGCTCGACAAACTGGTCGGTGAGCCGGTTGATCTGCTGGTAAACCAGAAAATCGTTGCGCGCGGTGAGGTCGTGGTCGTGGATGAAAACTTCGGCCTGCGTATCACGCAACTGGTATCGCCGGAAGAAAGAGTGAAGAACCTGCAATGAAGCGAAAAACAAAACGCACCCTGATTGCCCTGTTCGTCATCCTGGTGGTCTCATCCGCGTTGATGCTGACCCTGTTCGGTGACGTCAAGGCCGGTCGGACGTCGGATTCACGTTCCGCCGAAACCCTCTTCTCGCAGGACGCGGGAGAGACTGCGGCCGAAGGCGTGACCGGGATGGCCGACGGAGATTCGATCACGATGTCGCTGGTGAAACTGATTCTGGCGCTGGTGGTGGTTGTCGTGGCCATCTACGGTTTTCTGTACGTCTTGCGCCGGATGATGGGTCCGAAGTTCGCCGGTAATCGCAACGGCAGTATGATCGAGGTGCTCGAAACGGTGTACGTGGCGCAGAAGCGGTCGATCTCGCTGGTGCGCTTTCATGATCGCGCGGTCCTGGTCGGTATCGGCGACAATGGCGTGCAACCGCTGGCGGAGATGTCCGCCGAAGAGACCGCCAAAGCGATCGCGGCGCATGCCGACGCGAAACCGGCGGCCGGTTTCAGAAACGTCCTCAGCGATGCGCGCGACAAGCTGAAAACCTGGAATATGGTTGGCGGCAACAGGCACAATGACGTGCGCGGCAAAAGGGAAAAGCCGCAGACCGCCTGACAGCAGTACCGTCCGACATGGAGTCGGACCAAATAGGATTGAACGGTTTCATAGGATATGAAAAAGAAATTCGTCTATACGCTTATTCTCTCGCTGGCCGTCTTGCTGACGGCATCAGTGGCGCAAGCCCAGACCATCCCCAAAGTCTCGGTTGAAGTCGGCGATGTGGAAACACCCGGCGATCTCTCGGTAACCTTGCAGATCGTTCTGCTGATGACCGTGCTGACATTGGCTCCGTCGATTATTCTGATGGTCACGTCGTTTATCCGGCTGGTGGTCGTGCTCGGTTTTTTGCGTCAGGCAATGGGAACTCAGCAGTTGCCGCCCAATCAACTGCTGTTATCATTGGCGCTGATTCTGACCTTTTTCATCGTCAGTCCGGTGGTGAACCAGGCATACAACAACGGGCTCAAACCGTATCTCGACGAACAAATCAGCAAGGAAGAGGCCTTCGAAAAAGGCATTGCCCCATTCAAGGAATTCATGCTGTCGCAGACCCGCGAGAAGGACCTGGCGCTGTTTGTCAATATCTCCGGGATGGAACGGCCGGAATCACCCGATGAAATTCCCTTGCACGTTCTGATTCCGGGTTTCGTGTTGTCGGAACTGCGCACCGGTTTCCAGATCGCGTTTCTGGTGTTCGTGCCGTTTCTGATTATCGACATGATCGTGGCATCGGTATTGATGTCGATGGGGATGATGATGTTACCGCCGATGATCGTTTCTCTTCCGTTTAAAATCCTGTTATTCGTGCTGGTCGACGGCTGGTATCTGTTGGTCAAATCACTGGTTGAATCGTTTCATTAGGAAGGCTGTGACGCATGACAACGGAACTGATTATATCCCTCGGTCGCGAAGCCATCATGATGATGTTGATGGTTTCGGCTCCGATGCTCTTGGCCGGACTGGTGGTCGGTTTGATTATTTCCATCCTGCAGGCGATTACGCAGATTCATGAAATGACCCTGACCTTTATTCCGAAAATTGCGGCAGTGGCCATCGCGCTGTTGGTCTTTTTGCCGTGGATCATCAACACGATGGTGGCGTTCACGTCCCGTCTCTATGGAGTCATCTCAACGCTATGAACCGCCGCCATTTGAAAACCTTTCCGGGCCTCTGGTCAAACTTTTCTCATTGTTTCATTTCTGAACGATTTTCGGCTTTCGTGCGATTATTGCAACATCCCAATTCATAACAACTTACAGACATTTTTCCACTGCGTTTCGGGTTGGCACACGACTTGATTTAAAGTCTTGACGAATAACCCGTACTGTAGGCAGGAAGAATTTGTTTGAGTTTGTAACATTCAGCGCCGAGAAGCTTCAGACCTTCCTTCTGGTCATTTTGCGCACCAGCGGCCTGTTTCTGTTGGCCCCCGTTTTCGCCCACAATTCCATCCCGACCATAATCAAAGCCGGGTTTGCGATTATGCTGGCGATTCTACTGGTGCCGGTGGCGGCGCATGCGCCGCTTCCGCCGATGCATTCGGTCTGGCAGTTGGCCCTGTTTGCGGCCAAGGAACTTCTGATCGGCGTTATCATCGGCTTGTTTTTCTCGCTGGTTTTCTATGCGGTTCGCATTACCGGTAACGTGGTCGGGTATCAGGTCGGTCTGTTTATGGCCAACATTTTCGATCCCAACTCCGGCTCCCAATTTTCGCTGGTAAGCGAAATCTATTACCTGCTGGCCCTGATGCTGTTTATCGCGGTTGACGGGCATCATGCGGTGATATCCGCTCTGGCCGACAGCTACAAACTCATTCCGGTCGGGGTGTTCAATTTCAACGGCGGTGCCGGCGAACTGCTGATCAAGTTCTCGGCGTTCGTGTTTGTCGCCGCGATCAAGATCGGCGCTCCGGTCATTATCACCCTGTTTATCACCGAAGTGGCATTGGGTGTGGTGGCGCGCACCGTCCCGCAAATGAACATCTTTTTGGTCGGAATTCCCCTGAAAATCGGCGTGGGCCTGCTCGTGATGGCGACCGCCCTGCCGGTCTTTCGGTACATCATCGGACAAACCATCGGCTATTTGGACAGAGAAGTCCTGACGGTGCTTGCCAGCATTGGCACAACCTGATAGGAACATATGGCGGAAGAACAATTCCAGGAACGAACGGAGAAAGCAACTCCACGACGGCGGCAAAAAGCCCGTGAAGAAGGACGGGTCGCCCGGTCGCAGGAGTTGAACTCGGCGGTGATGCTGTGTCTCGGCGCGCTGACGCTGTATTTTGTCGGCCCGTTGTTGATCGATCAGCTGGAGCGCTTCATGGTGTTCAGTTTCGCCGAGGCGCCGAATATGCAGGTCACCACCGATTCGCTGGTGGCGTTCTTCTCGTCCAAGATTCTGACCTTCTTCGCCATGATGGGGCCGGTTATGATCATCCTCGCGCTGACGGCGTATGGGGTCAATGTCCTGCAGGTGGGCATTCTCTTTACCGGCAAGCCGATCGAACCGAAACTGGACAAGCTCAATTTCGCGAACGGCATCAAGCGGCTGTTTTCCACGCGTTCGCTGTTCATCCTCGTGCGCGATGTGATCAAACTGGCGTTGATTGCCTTTGTCGGTTACAAGGTTGTCGTTTCGCAGCTCGATACATTTTACATGCTGTCCGACAATTCGGTGCCGGTGTTCGCCGGGACGATGGGCAAGATCGCGTTGACCACGACGCTGAAAATCGGCGCGGTCATCCTGATTCTGGCTCTGTTCGACTACGCCTTCCAGAAATACGACTATGAGAAAAATATTCGCATGAGCAAGCAGGACATTCGCGACGAATCCAAAGACACCGACGGTTCGCCGGAGACCAAGATGCGCATCCGCCGCATGCAACGGGAGATGTCGCGCAAGCGCATGATGCAGGAAATTCCCGACGCCGACGTGGTGATCACCAACCCGACTCACCTCGCGGTGGCGTTGAAATACAAACCGGATTATATGGATGCCCCGATGGTGATCGCCAAGGGGCAGCGCCTGGTGGCGCAACGCATCAAGGAAATCGCGAAAGACGCGGGGGTACCGATTGTCGAGAACAAGCCGCTGGCGCGGGCCTTGTTCGAACTATGCGACGTCGGATCCTATGTCCCCGCCAAATTGTACCGGGCCGTCGCCGAAGTGCTGGCGTACGTCTACCGGCTCCAGGAAGCGAAGGTGTAACCGATGGCTGACGGCTCGACCAATTTCCTGAACAGCCTGAACCGGCGCTCCGATATCGTACTGGCGTTCGGCGTGGTCGGCATCATCATGGTGCTGGTCATTCCGCTTCCGCCGGGTATGCTGGATTTCGCGCTGGCGTTCAATATCACCTTCTCGCTGGTGGTTCTGCTTTCGACGTTGTATGTCAAAAGTCCGCTCGATCTCTCGGTGTTTCCGGGCATGCTGCTGATCGTGACATTGATGCGTCTGGCACTCAATGTCGCGTCCACGCGTCTGATCCTCGGCACCGGATACGCCGGTGAAGTGATCAACTCCTTCGGCAATTTCGTCGTGCGCGGCAATTACGTGGTCGGCTTCATCATTTTCGTCATCCTGGTCATCATCCAGTTCGTCGTGATCACCAAGGGCGCCGGCCGCATCTCGGAAGTCGCCGCGCGATTCACGCTGGATGCCATGCCGGGCAAGCAGATGGCCATCGACGCCGATCTCAACGCCGGATTGATCGATGAAAAGGACGCGCGAATTCGCCGCGATAATATCGCCAAAGAAGCCGACTTCTACGGTGCCATGGACGGTGCCTCGAAATTCGTGCGGGGCGATGCCATCGCCGGGATTCTGATCACGATGATCAATATCGTCGGCGGTATTGTCATCGGTGTCATGATGCACGGCAATTCGGTCAGCGAGGCGATGCGCACGTATACCCTGCTTTCGATCGGTGACGGTCTCGTGACGCAAATTCCCGCGCTGATCGTCTCGACCTCAGCCGGTATTATCGTCACGCGGGCCGCTTCCGATTCCAACATGGGTTCGGATCTGACTTCGCAACTCACCCGCCAGCCCCGGGCCATTCTGGTTGCGGCGGGGATGCTGATTATGTTCGGGATGGTGCCCGGCATGCCGACAGTGCCGTTCTTGATGCTGGGTGCGCTGGTCGGCGTGGTCGGCTATCTGGCCAATGAAAGCCTGAAGAAAAAAGAACGCGAAGAAAAACTCGCAAAAGCCGAGGAAGGCGAAGGACCGGAGCCGGAACGTACTGAAGATTTATTAAAGGTCGATTTACTGGAAGTTGAAATCGGCTACGGGTTGATCCCGCTGGTCGATACCAACCAGGGCGGCGACCTGCTTGACCGGGTGGCCACGATCCGCCGTCAAATGGCGCTCGATATGGGCATCATCGTCCCGCCGATTCGCATTCGCGATAATATCCAGCTCAGCCCGAACCAGTACCGGGTCAAGATCAAGGGTATGACCGTTGCCTCGTACGAATTGATGCTGGATCATGTGCTGGCGATCAACCCCGGCACCAACCGCAACGATCTCGAGGGATTCCGGACCACCGAACCGGCCTTTGGTTTGAGTGCGCTCTGGATTATCCCGAACCTGAAAGACGTCGCCGAGAGTCGCGGCTATACCATCGTGGAACCGTCGGCCGTGGTGGCGACGCATCTGACCGAAATCATCCGCGCCAACGGCGCCGATCTCCTGACGCGGCAGGATGTCGCACATCTGATCGAGACGCTCAAGGAGGACTATCCCACCCTCGTGGAAAGCGTCATCCCCGAAGTGGTCCCGCTGTCGGTGGTACAGCGAGTGTTGCAGACCCTGCTGACCGAACGTATTCCGGTGCGCAACCTGCCGACGATCGTGGAGACCATTACCGATTACTACTCGGCCACCAAGGAGCCGGATATTCTCTCGGAATACGTGCGGATGGCGCTGAAACGGCAGATCACCGATTTGTACCGCGATCAGAAAAACAAGATTACCGTGTTTACGATAGACCCGGCGGTGGAGCAGATGCTTACCGACGCCGTGCAGAATACCAAACAGGGATTGATGCTGGTGACCTCGCCGGCCGATTCGGAACGGCTCCTCAAGGCGATCGGTACCGAAGTGGAACGCATGAACTCCGCCGGGCAGAACCCGATCTGCCTGTGTTCGCCGAACATCCGCCTGGCCGTCAGACGACTCACCGAAACCGCCTATCCGCAGTTGGTCGTCCTGTCGTACAACGAAATCACCAATAACGTGGAAGTTGTCTCCCACGGAGTAGTGAGGCTGGATAATGATCATTAAGTCATTCACCGCCGCGACGGCCGCCGCCGCCCTGAAATTGATCAGGGAGGAAATGGGCAGTGACGCCGTCATCCTGCGTACCCGCCTGAGCGGGACGGAGCCGGGCAATCCGGCCGGAAAACGGGTCGAGGTTACCGCCTGTATCGACGAAGCGGCCGCCCGGAAGCCGGTTGCCGCCCGCAGTATGGCGGAAATTGTGGCTGACAACGACGAACCTCCCGTCGTGACGACGCAGTCAGCCGCTCCCCGCCGGACGACCGCCGATCTCGGCTCTCGTCTCGATAAAACCTTGAATTTCATGTTGCAGGCCCAGCGTTCGCCGGTGACGCCGTACGATTGCGATCCCGGATTGCTTCCGGCGTTTCTGGAACTGGTGGACGCCGATGTGCCGCTCGATATCGCCCGGCAGTATGTGATGGATGCCGAAAGACAACTGAGCACCGGTGCCGTTCCGGCCGATGTGATCCGTCGCGTGGTTGGCGACGACCTGCGCGCCGGGATCGCCTCCGATATCGACTTTCGACCCGGTCTGACCGTGGCGTTTGTCGGTTCCAGCGGTTCGGGGAAAACCTCGGCGCTGGCCAAACTGGCGGCCGATCTAACGGTCACCATGCGCAAGAAAGTCAAGTTGGCGTCGCTCGATGACAGAAAAATCTCCGCCTACGAGGAAATCGGCGGCTATGCCGATATTCTCGAAATTCCGCTGGAAGCGGCTGGCCGGATCAGCTCAAGACGCGATGACGACGCCGTTTTGCTGGTCGATACCCCGTCGATTCCACTGTCGCCGTCGGCGTCGGAACCGGATTTCGCGCAGATGGTGCACCATTTGCATCCCGACGTGATCTTTCTGGTCTTCTCGGTTGCCACCCGTGCCAATGACCTGATCGATGCGGTGACGACGTTCGATTCGATCCGTCCCACGCATCTGCTCGCCAGTCATCTCGATGAAGTCGCTCGCTGGGGCGGTATTACTGCCATGACCAAATATCTCGATATCCCGCTGGCCTATATCACCGATGCGCCGGGAGGCGTGGGACGTTTGCACATTCCCGATCCCGGTCTCATCGCGGCCAGACTGCTGAACAGCAGGGGAGGGCAGAATGAATAGAATGACAATACGCACTGCCGGTCAACTCCATCGTCCTCTGCTGGTGGCGGTGGTCTCCGGCAAGGGCGGGGTCGGCAAATCGGTTATCGCGTTTAATCTGGCGCGACAGTTGGCTGACACGGGAAGCCCGACTCTGCTGGTCGATTGCGACTGGCATTTCGGCAATGCTCATGTCCTGGCCAATGTAATCCCGGCTGGTGCGCCCGTTACCACCATGACCGCCGACATGGATTTGGCGGCAGTCGTGACGCCGGTGGCAAAAAACCTTGACCTGATCGCGACACCGTCGGCTTATGAAACCAACACCGACACGACCGCTATCACCCTGCACGATATTTTGAAACGGATTTCGAACGCGGGATCATCGTACGATGCCATCCTGCTGGATACGCCGTCGGGGAATATCGACATCATCTCGCAGGTCACCGGCTTGGCCGATATCAACCTGATCGTGGTGGTTCCGGAACTGACCGCGATCTCCGACGGCTATGGCCTGTTCAAATACCTGGCCAAAGCGGATCGTCATACGGCCGCGCATATTCTGGTCAATCGGGCGCAAAACGGCAATGACGCCGAGTATATCCGGCGCAAACTGATTTTTCTGGCCGGCAAATTTCTCCACAAGGTGCCGTTCGATGCCGGATATCTGCCCGAAGATACAACCGTCATCGACGCGGTGGCCCATCAGGCCGCGGTGGCGGATATCAATGCCGAAGCGCCGGTTATGACCGGCCTGGCGGCGCTTGCCGACTATGTTCGCCGCGAAATGGCCGATTCCCGATCGGGGGCGGCGGTTTCGAGCAGTCAACCGGTAAATTCTGAAACCTTTTTAGCCGATATAAGGGAATAGCATTCTTATGATTAGCACGCAAAAAGAACGTTCGAAACGGGGGGGGACGAAGGAAGCCAAGACTGAGCGCGTCTCCGTGTACAAAGCCCGGGAGATCCGCCAGCAGGCGAAGAAACCGTCTGATGCCACGCTGGACTGGTTGCGTTATCAACGGTCCGGTTGTCCCGATCTGCGAGCCAAACTGCTGAAGAAATATCTTCCGCTGGTTCGCAATGTGGCGGGACGCATGGCCATTGGTTTTCCGCGATCTGTCGAAATGTCCGATCTGGTCAACACCGGCGTGATCGGCCTGGTGGAGGCGTTCAGCAATTTCGATCCGGATCGAGGCGTGAAATTTGAAACCTATGCGGTGCCGCGTATTCGAGGTGCTATTCTTGACGAACTGCGAGCCCTTGACTGGGTTCCGCGGTCGACCCGGGCCCGCTCCCGGGAGATCGAGCGCGCGGTGGTATCGCTTGAAAACGACAACGGTCGCAAACCCAGCAACGCCGAACTGGCCGACAAGCTGGGATATACCATCGAAGAGTTGATGCTGGCGATGGGAGATGTGTGCAACAGCTCCCTGCTTTCACTCGATGAGACCGTGTACAAAGAGGAGGATAACCACCAGGTGCCACGAATCGAAACCGTCAGCGATACCTCGCGCTCGTCAGCGCTGGGTGATCTGGAAAAACTGGAACTGCGTTCGTTTCTGGTTACGGCCATGGAGAAACTCACCGAGCAGGAAAAACTGGTGATTGCGCTGTACTATTTCGAGGAATTGACCCTCAAGGAAATCGGCGAAGTGATGTCGATTTCGGAATCGCGCGTTTCGCAGATACACACCAAGGCCGTCCTGAAACTGCGTTGCATGATTAAAGAGCGGTTTGCTCTCACGGGATAAAAAAAGGATGCGTTATGGTGGATTCGTTAAACAGTGCCGCCGATGTGCTTTCCAAAACCGAACTGGTCAGTAAGATGCAACAAAAGCAAAAGGCCGCGTCGGAAATGGAACAGCGCCAGGCGATCTCGACCGTCAAGCGGAAGACTGCATCGGATAGCGAACGCACCAGGGAAGCCAGCGAAAGCGACCAGGTAATCATCAGTCGGGAGAACCCGAGGCAGAACGGCGGAAAAAAGGAAAAACGCGAAAAGCTCAATGACGAGGCCACGGACGGCGATGATGCCGACGAGACCGAAGGCGGGCATCTGGACATGAAGGCGTAAGAGGAGATCAACACCATGGAAATAGGAATTTCAAACGAGATGTTGCGGGATATCGGATTGAACCTGGCCGGCTTTCTGGCGGCCGGAGGCATGCTCGGTATCGTCTATTCACTGTTTTTCCGCCGGGCCCGGACCGAAACCGTCACGGAAGCGAAGCCGGCGTTGCAGCCGGCCGCGCCACCGGTCGTTGCCGATCGCATCGCGCCGAAAGACGAACATCTGGAATTTATCGACCTTAAACATATGACCTGGAATACCAATACCAACAGCCGCACCCGTACCTCCCGGTCCGCGGGCCGCCCCGCCCGCGACCGTCAGGACGTCCTGCGTCTGGCCAAACAGTTGCTGACTCAGAAGCATGAGGAACGCGAACTGAAACAGAAGCTTCCGATTACGGATGCCGAACTGGCCATGACCAGACGCACGGTGAATCTTGAAGGTGCGGGGAGGAGTGCATAATGACCACCGAATCACCGTTTTTCCTTACTAAAATCGAGTGCCCGATTTGCAAAACCATCAATGAGTTTGAAACCATCAAGGTGGGCGCGTATACCGAACGGGACCGGGACACCGATTTCTGCCCCACCGACCGTATCTGGCGCAACTCCCGCTATCAGGCGTATAATCCCCTGTTGTTTTTCACGGCCACCTGCGCGCATTGTTTTTACACTCGGGAATTCACCGCGGGATTCAAGGAATGGAAAGAGGACGCCTATTTCAAAACCTACCGACTGAAATCGGTCAAGCAAAAGCATTTGAATCTTCTGGCCGAGGCCGACTCGATCATTCGTACCATTGGTGAAGTGCTCGACAGCAACCGCTATCCCAACGAAACCGCCATCTTGAAATTACTGCTGGCGATTATCGACGAGTCGCTCAACGACCGCAGGATCGACCTTGATCTGGGACGGTTCTACCTGCGCATCGGCTGGATTTTTCGCGATATGAATCGCGGCGACAATCCCGGCACGGCCGCAGTCAGGAATTTTGTCTCCGGCATTCAGAAACAACTGGAGACGGTGCGTGAGACGCTGGAGAACCTGCGCCTTCACACCACCGAACTGGAAGCCGCCACCTCGGCTCAACTCAACGATGCCAATCAGTCGGCGGATATGCAGTCGCAGTTGTACCCGATCAAGGAAAAGTATGATGTCGAACTGGAAGGATTGCGGCAGTTGTATGACGATATCGCCGAACGGCTGGAATCGCTCCGGGACGTGGCCCGGGAACACCAGCAGACGTCGCTGGGCGTGACCGACAACGGCGCGTCGCCGGGATTCGCGAACCATCCGTCGTTCCGACATTTCCTGTCGCAGTTGTCGTCTCAATGGGACGGGATTCCGCTCGATGAAAAAGAAGCCCTGACCTGGGCTGTCAAGTACTACGTGGCGGCCTACAAGGAGGGGCGCGATATCGGCCACGGCAATCAGCAGATTCAGGCGTCGTATTTGATCGCCGAGTTGTCCCGACGGATCAATGACTACGATCAGGCCAAGGAATATTTCAACAATACAATCAGAACCGGTCAGGAGTTCATTTACAAGCATCGCCGGGATCAGAGCCGCACCGCGCTGGCGCGGAAGATTCTCGAACTGGCGATTGAACAGGGCCGGTTGAACATGACGGAAGCCGCGACGGTATAGGAGAGCATGCGTTGAACACCGCGACCGGAAAAAACCGAGTACCTTTGGATCCCTGGGAGAAGATTCAAATCGTCTCAATGGACGAAAAGGATGAGGGGGTTTACCTGTCTCGTGTTGAGGATTTCAATCGCGAAGGCATTATCATTTCACGGCCGACGTATGTCGGCGGCAAAAAACTGCTGGCCGCCAATTCGCAGGTGTACGTGCAATACCGGCGGCCGGATGCCATGTATCAGTTCTCCGCATACATGAAACCGTCCGGTCAGTACGGCGACCAGACCATGCAATTGTACAAACTGGGAAATATCGAACGGGTTCAGCGTCGCCAGTACGTCCGCGTCAATTACCGGGGTAAACTGAAATACGCCCTGCTTAAAGTTATCCCGAACGGAATGGATCAGCTATCCTGGCACATGTCGGAGACATTGAATCTGTCGGCCGGCGGCCTGTTGATGTCGGTCGATGACGACGTCGAGGAAAAAAACCTGATGCTGGTGCGCCTTGACCATGCCAGTCAGGTGGGACTGCCCGGGCTGGTGGCGGCGGTGTGTCGACGGCTGGTCAAGCATGAAGAAAGAAAATTCGCGGGAGTGGAGTTTATCACGAAGGAATCACTGAACGAATACTTTTCCGCCGCCGATCTGAAAAAACTTCCGACCCAGATCGGTCAGTTCAACGCCCGCATGCAGAACAAGCTGGTACGATTTGTCTTCGATGAGCAGATTAGAGAACGTCAAAAAGGATTATTGTGATGGCGCAGGATATTGTCGTGGTAAAGGGGGCCGAAATCGATTTCTCCGGGCTGGTGGGACGGGAGATCATGTTGCGAACCGACCAGTTTCCCGGAAAAAGCCTCAGCACCAGGGTGATGGCGATTCGTGATAACAGCCTGGTTATCGACCGCTCCGGATCGGGCGGCCTGATCGACCAGTTGATTCACAATCAGCCGCTCGAAGTCTATTTCCAGTTGAAAGGACAGCCGGCCAGATTCATGTCGGTGCTCGCGTGTCCCAGAGAGGGGCGTCTGCAAATTCCGATCGGCCAAGAAATTTATCCCGAGGGACGACGCAAGTTCGAGCGCGTGGATGTTGTCAGCGACGTCCAGTTAACCCTGTTCGACGAGCAAAGCATTGGCGCGGTTCGATTGAACCGCCTGAAATGGCTGGAGACCAAAACGATCAATGTCTCCGGCGGTGGGATGCTGGTCACGCTTCCCCTGCAGGTTGTCAGCGATCATTACCTGATTTTGCACCTGCAGTTGGAGGATGTCGAATTGCCGAAGCTGATGGTGGGACGGACCAGACATGTCACCATCACCGAAAAATACCAGAGCCTGGTGGGAGTGGAGTTTATCGTGCGCGAGGATCGTTTCGCCAAGGTTCCCAAGTCGATCATTCGGCACTTGCCGGTTAAACTGTTTGACTTCTGCACCGATTCCCGTGACGAACTGGATCGATACCTGATACAGGTCAACAAATAAAGAGATGATAAAGGAGTTAATCATGGATGATACCCGTAACAAAGTTATTTCGGATATCGACGCCGGTGAGAATGTGATGTCGGTCAAGCCGCCGTTCCAGTTACTGCATGATCAGCAACGGCGGTATATCCGGCTGGAGATTTCGGAACCGATCACATACACGGTCGTCAAAAACAACACCGGCGGATTCTGGCCCCAGGGCGACGGTCCGGTGTACGACGGCAGTATCCTCAACCTGTCGGCGGGCGGGGTGTTGATTTCCTCGGTCGATCCGGTCGAGGAGGGAAGCCTGTTGGTGCTTCAGATGAAACTGCAGGATGTCGAAATGCTCGAAAATGTCATCGGACTGGTGAAACGATGTGACGGTGACTACGGAGACTGGCTGATCGGCGTGGAGTTTTTGAGTAACGACCAGCTTCAGGACCGCCTCAGCTCCGCCGAACTCGACATGATCGTCGCGGATATCGCGCCGTTCGACATTCGTCTCCGCGAAGTCCTCGCCAAATACGTGTACCATAAACGCGTCAATGCAACGAACCGAGGAAAAGACCGATGAACCAACGCGTGTTCATGACTATGGCGACGGTCGTACTCCTGGCCTCGACGCTTTTCGCCGGTGAGGGGATCATGATGTCCGTCACGACCCCGCCGTGTTACTGGGCGGATTCGCATCTGGAGGAAATCCTCGGGATCGACCTGTCGACCATTACCAATATCCCGGTGATCTGGCTGGACACGACCGACAGCCTGCGCCCGACTGGTGATCCGCAGGCGACGTTTGCGGATTTAACCGCATACGGCCGCCGCCACGGCGGACGGTACCTGGTCGAGGTGATCATCGATCGCATTGACCTGGAAAAACGCAAAAAGACGGTCGTGCCGTTTTTGGTCTTTCGCTATCGCGTGTTCGCGGTGATTACCGGAACCCTGCGCATTATCGATGTCGAAGAGGACAACCTGCTTAACATTCGGGCCCTGCAGTTTGAATTGCAGGCTTCGGAAAAAGTACAGCTGATCGATGACGACGAGGACCATCCCGCGCTACTGCTTCCGGCCGACGCCCGGATGCGGCTTCTGCGACGCCTCGATGAACGTGCGGCGGGAGAACTATGCATGGAAATCAGACGATTAACGCGAGGGACGTACTTTGGTGGTTGATATCGACCATACGGATGAACAGGTGACGCGGTTCTGGACCAAGGTCAACCTGCTGGCGGACGTGGCCGCGGTGTTTCGGGCCGATCCCCCGATCAAGGAGACCTTCACCCGCGTGCTGAAACTGATTCGCGACGTGATCACCTTCGATTCGGCGACCCTGTTTCTCCTGAATAAAAAAACCGGTCAGCTCAACACTATCATCAGCATCGGCGAACATATCGATCCGGTCGGGTTCATTACCGGTGATCAGGGATGCGACTTTTCCACCTGGGTCGGTGAGCACCGCAAACCGGTTTCGCTGATCGACCTGCGCGAACCGGGAAAACCCGAGACCGATGGGGTCTGGGCGTTTCTGGTATTGCCGCTGGTGGTGGAAGCGCGCCTGATCGGCTGTATCACTTTCGCTCTGCGCGGCGCCGGCCCGTTCCGCGAAAAAGATGTCAAACTGCTCGGCGTCGTCGGCGACCAGATGGCGTTGTCGATCGAACGGCTGTTCTATCAACTGCGGCTGGAGAAAAAGAACGAAGCGCTGATCAAGGCGCAGACGGATCTGAAACGGGCGCAGAACAACCTGATCAACGACGAACGTCTGGCGGCGGTGCGCGAACTCGCCGTATCCATTAATCATGAGATCAACAATCCGCTGTCGGTCATTATCGGCAATATTCAATATTTGATGCATGTCAACAAAACGCTGTCACCGGATACGGTTGACCGGCTGAAAAAAATCGAAGCGGAATCGCTCCGAATCGCGGAGATCAATCACCGTCTGCTGGAGATTGACGAGCTGGTTTCGGAGACGTACATAAACGGAGACGGCAAAATCAAAATGATCAATCTCCACAAATCGGCAGTCAAAGGACAGAAACATGGTTGATATATTGAGCATGCCCGCCATTGACGATCGCATGACCGTCCTTCGCAGTCACTTCGACGAACTGCCCCTGGGTTTTTTTGTGACGAATTATGACGGGTATATTGAATACCTGAACCACGAAGCGGCCCGCCTGGTCGGCTTCGATGCCATCGACGAGGCGCTGGGCCAGTCACTTCAACATATCGAAACCACAATCAACTGCGGCCTGATGGAAGCGTTCGACCGGATTCTTTCCGGCCATACCTTCCGCCGCGAGGAACTGCACTGCACCAACCGGCAGGGGCATTTCGCCATTCTGAACGTGTACTGTTGCCCGCATCGCCGGGAAAACGGCGAAATCGGCGGCGTGTTCGGCATCATCCAGGATGTCACCGAATCGGCGAAAAAGAAAGACGCCCTCGAAGAGGCCATTTACGAACTTTCGATCATCTCGCAGGTTTCGGAAGTGTTGTCGTCGACCGCCGATCTCGATGATATCGTCAAGATCATTCTGACCGGCGCCACGGCCAACGAGGGGTTGGGATTCAACCGCGCCTTTCTATTTTTGGTGGATGAACAGGAAACCTGTCTCGAGGGCAAAATCGCCATCGGTCCCGCCAGTCCCGAGGAAGCGGGACGCATCTGGAGCCGTCTGGCCGGACGACAGGCCACCCTGATCGAACTGCTTAATGACTATCGTGAACGTGAAAATGAAAACAACTATTCGCTCTCCTCGCTGATTGCGGATTGGCGTATTCCGCTTGACGGCAATACCGTCTTCGGCGACGCGATCAACAGCGGGCGGGGCATTTTGCTGACGGCGCAGGATCAGTATTCGCCGGAAACCGCCGAGATTCTGAGGCGGCTGAACACCGACAGTCTGGCGGTGGCGCCGATTATCAGCAAAGGCAAAAAATTCGGACTGATTGCCGCCGATAACTGCATCACCCGCAAACGGATCACCTCGTCGGTGGTTGACCTTCTGCAGACCTTCGCCCATCAGACCGCCGTGGCGATCGAACGCTTCCGGCTGTATGAGGCACAGGTGGAACGCGCCCGCGAGCTGGAAAACATCAATCGCTGTCTCGAGGAATCCCGGGAACAGATGATCCGCGTGGAAAAAATGTCGGTGATCGGCGAATTGACCTCGGCCATTGCGCATGAACTGCGCAATCCCCTGACGGTGATCGGCGGGTTTGTCAATCTGCTGTTGTCAAGCGGACAACCCGATGACAATTCCGAATACCTGAACATCGTCCTGTCGGAAACGCATCGCGCCGAAACGGTCCTGCATCAGGTGCTGGACTTCTCCAAGGCCAGCCGGGCCAAGACCCGCGAATTGTCGTTCAACGATCTGGTCGCCAAGACGCACGAGCTGTTGGTGTCCCGTCTGCGCCGCGATCAAAGCCCGCCGCAGTTGGAACTGGCCGGGGATGCACCGCTGGTTTGGGGCAATCCGGAACAACTGCGCCATGCCTTATACCAGTTCATGTACCTGACCGTCGATGAACTCAGCGGCGAGTGCACAATCGGGATGCATACCATGCGCGAGGCGCGGCAGGTTCGCCTGGTGATCGGTTTCGAGGGACGGGACGACGCTCGCGCCAAGGTGGTCAAGGCGCTCAAACAAATATTTGGTAATCCGACCGGAACGCAGAAACTCTCGATTCTGGTCGCGGGGGAAACCATACGTTATCACGGAGGCAATTACGGTGTCGAAGGCTCTCAGGACAATCTCCCCAGACTGTACCTGGAGTTGCCGCATTATAACGGGGGTAACAATGAGTAAACTCTTGGTTGTTGACGATGAACTGCACGTGAGAAAGCTGTACCAGGAGGTGCTTTCCCGCGATGGCCACGAGGTCACCGCGGTGGCGACCGGGGAGGAGGCGTATGCCGCTCTCGAAAGCCACACCTTCGATCTGGTCGTGCTCGATATTGAACTGGAAAACGACAGCGGACTGAATATCCTGAAACAATTGAAAGCCGCGCATCCCGACCTTCCGGTGATCTTGAATTCGGCGTACACCGTGTACAAGGCCGATTTCCATTCCTGGGTGGCCGATGCCTACGTGCTGAAATCTTCGGATTTCAAACCGCTGAAAGATAAAATCAACGAGTTGGTGCATGCCTGACGAAAAACGACAAAACGCCCAACCGTCGCCCGACCAGGACTGGCTGGATCAAACCCAGGATCTGGCCGATCAGGTCAAACTGCTGGCGCTGAATCTGGCGATCAATCTGGCCCGGTGCAAAGAGGAGATCAGGGAACTCACGACGCTGGAGCCGGAATTCACCAGGCTGATCAACGGGTCGGTCAATGTTATCCGCGATATCAACAATATCCTGCGGGCATTGCAGAACGACGAGGCGCTGATCGCGCCGCTGCCGAAACCGCCGGACAAACTGGACCGGATCGAGGTGACCCTGAACGAACTGCTGGAGTTGAGCGGAAAGGTCCATGACGCCATCGTGGAAATAAAGAAAAGACGCGGCAAGGTCGATAACTATCAATAACGGCATGTTGCAAAGAGAAACATGGGAACTGTAACGGGAAGCGAATGACAAACATGAGCATTCAAAAAATCGAAGAGCTGGCGAAACGACGCGGCAAGGCATTTCGGGTGTTGATTGTGGACGACGAACCCCGAATCCGCGACATTTTCAAGGAATTCTGTGAGTTGACCGATTCGGTCGAGGTCGATACCGCCGAGAACGGCCGCGACGCGGTCGCCAAGATCAAGGGCGGCGCCAAGTACGACCTGGTCACCATGGATTTGATTATGCCGGAGATGGCCGGTGTCGAAGCGGTGACCAGAATCAAAGAGGTCGAGCCGCATCTTCCGGTAATCGTCATCACCGGCAACGCCACCGATCGACTGGTACAGGAAGCAGGGGTGCAGGGTGCTTCATCTCTGATGTACAAGCCGGTCATGCTCGAGAATTTTCTCGACGAACTGATGATAACCTTCGAGAAAAGCATCTGAGAATCCCACCGGCAAAACATGAAGAATTCCGTCAGTGTATTGGTTGTCGATGATGAGGCGGGAGTCCGTTCCGTTCTGGAGCAAATCCTGCAACTAAAGGGGTATCATGTCCACGGGGTCGGCTCCGGACGGGAGGCGCTGGAATATCTCAAAACCTACGCGGTGGACCTGGTCCTGTCAGATATTGTCATGCCGGAAATCTCCGGTCTGGAACTCCTGCAGGTTATCAAAAAACAACTCCCGCATGTCGGGGTGGTGATCATGACCGGGCACGGTGATGCGTACACGGTCAAACAGGCGCTGAGTCTGGGCGCCGACGAGTATATCACCAAACCGTTCCGCGGCGACGAGGTCGCGCTGATTATCGAACGGGTGCACTGGCGTTTCGTGGTCCAGAAAAAAGACAACCTTCCCGCCCCGCCTTCCAAATAGATACGGTCGAGTGGCCCCCTTTGCCAAGTGGCATTCCAGGCAGATACCTGTCGCACAAATCCCCTCAAAACAGACATCGCTTTTCGCTGTCATGGCGGCATCTTTCCACAAAGTCGGGCGGTTCGAATCGTCCGTGAGACTGCCAAAATTTACTTGAAAATTTGCCGAGAACAGCTATATTGCCGTTTCACAGCCGAATCGAATACCGGAGAGGTGGCCGAGTGGCTGAAGGCAGCTGCCTGCTAAGCAGTTGAACGTTTACGCGTTCCCTGGGTTCGAATCCCAGCCTCTCCGCTTTTAGATCCAGTTCGAGTAGATCAGGAGGCGTGCCCTCCTGACATCTTTTGATCTTTAAAAGCCGGTAACCCACAGCTCTGCTGTGGGACGACGGTTATTGAATTATATAAAAAGAGAAACCCACCCAAAGGGCTTGTTGATAAAGTCCTTTCGTAGTGGTCATGGATTTACTAGATTTTCTTCATGCAGAGCAAACGAGAACGATTAGG
>JAFGAL010000021.1 GCA_016933695.1 Candidatus Zixiibacteriota bacterium
CCCCTGCGTGTGGTCGGCGGGTCCTCAGACCCGCCGCGTGTGACTTGCAAACCATTGTCAGTCGATCCGAGGATCAATCTATCATCTATTAGAACGCGTTCGGATGAATAATTGTAGGTCAAAATCTCCCTCCCGAACACCGTGAGGGAGTGGTGTTTTGACAATGCATGTATGATAAGAAAGACGGGCCGTTCGCGAACGGCCCCTACGGCACTGACCCTGATGGCACTAGCGCGGATATCGGAGTCTATTATTACCCTCAAGCTACTGACTGCGAGTATTTGCATGAAGAAAAACCGTCGGGTCAAACTCATGACATTGCTGTGACCAGAACCCGCGAGACATTAAAGGAAAGATTCCTGTGAACATTCGGTAGAAAAAAAAACATGGTCGATCTCTTGTGGGAACGTATATATTAATGGTTGCCATTAACTTGTTTTACACCTCTGGTATGCCGACATATTGGCGATTCTCCTGATATTAACCGATCTGGGATATCGGGAAGAACGAATGCAGGAAGTGGAGGATATGGCAGTATCCAAACGTCAACCGGACGGGCGCGGGAATCTGGATAAAACCGTTAACGGGCGATTTATTACAACCAGCGAAAAGAAGGAAGAGGTCAGCAAATGGATTACACTACGGGGCCTAACAATGCTGAAGCAGTATTATGGCGATATGTCACTTGTTATCTGACGAGTATCGTATTAATCGTATCGTTGCCATTGTGGGGACAGCCGGGAGATAGTACCATGACAAATTTGGAACAGTATTTTGTACAGCTGCACGGAACGCGTGAGGGATGGCCCGGGCATATGACAAACGATGAATCCCGGGTCATGCAGGAACATTACCTTTACTTAAAACATCTGGCCGCCGGAAAAAAGGTGTTGATGGCCGGACCGTGTTTTGACCCGGTGTTTGGGCTTATCATTCTGCAAGTGCAATCCGAGGCCGAAGCGCGCGAAATAATGGAGAATGAACCATCAGTTGTGCACGGTGTTCATACGTATACAATGCATCCCATGCGGGTGTCAATTTTGGCAGACTACCAGCGTCCAGAGCGCTTTGTCGACACAATCGCAGAACGAATCCTGACAAAAGAAGTCGTGGTTCAGGCAGAAATCGGAGACGTTTGGAAGGCGTGGACAACGACTGATGGTATTACTACGTTTTTTGCGCCTCGGGCCAATGTGGATTTGCGTCCCGGGGGAGTCTTTGAAATCTATTTTATCATGTCCGAGCCATATGGCTTGCGCGGATCGGAGGATTGCCGGATCCTGAGTTATCTTCCGGAGACAATGTTGTCATTCGAATGGAGTGCTCCGCCCTCATTCGGGGTACTTCGTGATGTCCGAACCCAGGTTGTTCTGCAGTTTGAAAAAGCGGACGCAGAAAAGACAATCGTTCGCCTGGCACACCTGGGATGGGGTATTGGCGAGGAATGGGATCGGCTGTATGACTATTTTGACACGGCCTGGTCATATGTCCTGGGAAATCTGCATCGACGTTTTATCGACGGCCCCATTGATTGGACGAAATGATCTAGCGCAAGTCTTCTCTTTGTTTCATGCGTACATCGATTTCAACTCGCGAATCCGGCGGTCGATATCGACGCTGTTGGCGCACTGCGCCTGACAGGTATCGCAGGAAAGGCAGTTGTCCAGTCCGTTCTGCTTCGGGATTTCATCCAGCGTGGCGCGGGCGTGCATGAGATTGCCGTACTGCGCGGCGTACATATGCGTCCGCATCAGTTTCGGGATATCGACCTCATCGGGACAACTCGCCAGGCAGGTGCGGCACTGCTTGCAGAAACCGAGACCATAGGTGATGTTGTTGTCCGACAGGAGATTCTTTTCCTCGTCGGTCAGATCCAGATCATAGGCGACCGAGACATCTTCTTCCATTTCCTGATAGGTGGCGAAACCGGGGATACACGTTGTCACATGCTCATGACGCATCACCCATTTCAGCGACGCCCTGGCGATCGTGGCAGTGCTGTACTGACGGCGTGTGTCGGCATTTGGCCAGCGACTTCCACCGGCCATGGTTTTCATGGCAATAATACCGATTCCGGCATCGGCGGCGTTTTTAATCTGCCTGAGCCACTCGTCGTCCTCGTCCATGGTCAGGTTCATGGAAACCAGCAGGACATCGTATATACCGGCCTTGATCATATTCTCGATAATTTCCGGAATTTGGGTATGCGTGGCGATACCGATATAGCGGGCCTTTTTTTCTTTTTTCATTTCAGTCAGAATTTCCATCGTCGCGGGATTCTGGGGATCGGCCGCGCTTTGGGCATCGTGCAGGTACAGTATATCGACATACTCGGTCTTGAGTCGTTTCAGACTGCCCTCGAATGTCGTGCGGAATTTAGATTTCAATTCCTCGGGGGCCGCCTCGCGGCGTCCACCCAAATACACCTTGGTGCCTATCGTGAATTTGTCGCGCACTTTCATTCGCTCGATCGTGGTACCGATCATCTGCTCGTTGCGGCCGAACTGATAGCCCGCGGCGGTGTCGATATGCCGGATACCCGCCTCGTAGGCGGCCTCGATCAGTCCGGGGAACGTGGCATTGATGGAACCCATGCTGACAATCGGCAGGGTCAGATCCGTTTTGCCGAGTTTGCGCGTGATAATTTTCTTCTTGGATGTATCGGCGGTTTTGGTTTTATCGCCCGCCAGCAATTTACCCGGAACCAGCCCCGCCAGTCCGGCGGTGACCAGCCCGGTGGCGGCGGTCGTGAGAAAGCCGCGTCGGGTCACATCTGTGTGCTTTTCCATGATTTTGTCCCCTATCGCAATCTAATGTAAATCATCTTCGGGCGGTTGTTGCAGTCTTCCAATCATCCCCTGGATGTATCCCTGCAGGCCCGGTTTTCGTTCTTCGGCGATCGCCGTATCGGCGGGGATCAGCTCCAGCGATTTCCGGAGACAGACCAGCGCCGAATCGTACACCTCATCGTTCATATGCGTATAGGCCAGCCCGAGCCAGCTTCCGGCGGCGGTGGGGAACGCTTCCGTACTCAGGTGGAACATTTCCGAAGCATTCACCGTGTTGCCGTCCCGCAGAAATTGATACCCGATGGCGTTGATGATTTCGCGACGGAAAAAGACCTCGGCAGTATCATCACGGCAGTACTTACGGTACATCTCCCTCCCGACCGCGCCGCCTTCTTCGTTGACGGCATTGACGAATTCCGCCTCGGTGGGCGGGGCATCGACCGCGTAAAGACACTGCATGGTCAACAGCGCCTCTGAATCCGGCGGCATGTTACATCTGTCCTGCAACGACTTCAGCGCGGCCGGATCATCGTACAACGAGGCGGTGAAAAACTGCAGGGCACTTTTGCAGGTCGCTTCATATCGCGGATTGCCAACGGGGCGATCGGGATTGGCGGTGTCCGGCAGAGTCGACAGAAACGTGTTGTGAATGGATACATCGCGGGTTGTCCCGCCGGGGATAACACCCAGATAACGCGCCGCGTAGTGAAAGGCATGCACCGCGTCAGAATCCGACGGCGCAAGTTCGCCGGGAACGATGGATAAAAGTGGGATGCGCATACACGCGGGATCGTAATAATTATTTTCCTCGGCCAGCGTGACATAATCGTCGTTATACTCCCACCCGGATAATATCGCAACGGCATCGATATCGGTGTTGCGCATCCGGGTCAGAACCGACGACAGGGAACCGGATGCGTTTCCCAACAGCCCGACATGATCGGGATCGACATACGGCAAATCCCGCAAATGCGCCATGGCGAATTCACGATCGCGCATGATTGTTTCAAGGTCGCGCTGGGTGTGTTCGGTGTACGGTAACGCCGTCCCGATGGAATGCGTGGTTGCCACCACGAAACCGTGCGATGCCAGGTATTCGCAGAGGATGGCATTGTCGCAGTAGCTGGCGTCGATATCGGAGTGATAGACAATCAGCGGGAACCGTCCCGTCGCCGGTGAGGCATCGCGGACCGCGGCAAATTGCAAACTGAGAATATCGTTAACATAAATATAGCTGTTTTGCAGTAACGGATACAGCACGCCGAATATTTCCGTCTCCTGCATACGCGACAACAACGGGAAAAAGTCGTTGTTTTCGGGAGTGGGGAAGGCGTATTCGGAATACACCATCGGAAGTGCGTCCTGGTCCGCAATAGCCGGATACCAGATACAGATCTGGATCGGGCGCGCCCGTTCACCGTCGCGGGGATTGCCGTGGATGTCATGTTTGCACCGGAATGTCCGGGAGTAATCGTACCGCTCGATGGTTTTAAAACCGACGGCATGTTCTCCCGGTTGCAGTTCTCCCCATACCGGGGGGGGCGACGCCTCGGTGACAATCGGCGTACATACCATCAGGATCGCGAAAACCGCCACTGATGCAATCAACGGGAATCTTAGAGAATTGTGCATGAGTATTTATCCTCCCTCGGAAACTTTATTCTTCAGTTGATAGCCGTGTTCGGATATTACAAGGTAGCCAGAAAAACAGGGCGAATCAACGACGAATTTTATCTGCAATTTGATATACTATTACGACAAAACGCGATGCGGGTTGCAGACGGGATATGTTATGGCGGTACACTGTGTTTTCAAATGTCCACGTCCTGCGAGTGCAGGGTGTCGCGGACACGAGTGAGAAATTCGACAATTTCCGGTTCGGCGTAGTCGGGATAGGTCCAGGGAAGGGGGATGAATCGTTTCTTCTGGAAAATCAACGTGATTTCGCCGAAAATACCGTCGCGCAAATACACCCGGTGGGAATAATCCTTGGTAGTGGCCAGGGTCAGATTGGCCAGAGTCAGAATGCCGGGATCGAGATTGATACGGCGGAAGACGAAGTTGCCCGTTTTTTCACCGTACTTCTCTTCGAGTTTGTTGGTCCAGATTTTGATATCGGGCAGATGGCCGCGTTCGACCGGATTTTCGAACGCGAAAAACTTGCGGCGCAGATTATCGCCCATCTCCTCGCGGTAATAGGTGGTGTGCAGAAATTCCATTTCATCGGTTTCGATCTCGACCCGGCCGAATTTCTTTTCGATTTCGAGGATGGCATCATGCATGGCATCGACCGACGAGTAAATCGCCGAGACGATCAATCGTCCCGGAAACGGTGTTTTGATTCGTCCCATATCTCCCCCGATCGTTACCGTGTTCCCGGACAGGCTTTGACGCACAAGCCGCAGATGTGCTGTCCGATATGTTTCAAATGCGCGAATTCATTCACCTGCGCGGCGCAGGCATCAAGATTGAAATTGGTCTTGTCCCTGGCGATCGCACCCGCCGGACAGGCGTCGATACAGGCATAACACTCGCCGCAATCCTGCACGGTCGGATGGTCCGGTTCCAGTTCCAATTCGGTGAGAACGGTCACCAGCCTGATTTGCGCGCCGTATTCTTCGGTTATCAGCAGGTTGTTGCGTCCCCACCATCCGAGCCCGGCTTTGCAAGCGATTTCACGATGCGACATATGAGCGCGCATCGGTTGCCATTTCAATATCTGCGATGCCGGAATCGGGATGGCGTCGAATCCCAGCCGGTTGATCTCCGATGCGATCATGAACGCGATATCGTTGAGAATATGATTGACCTGCTGGTAATGCGCCTTGTAGATCATGTTGGGGCGGTCGATCAGGGTTTCCATCACGCCCGCGGCCAGCGGCACTCCGACCGAGATCGCGGTGTTGAGCCGTTTGGCGGATTGTTTGATCTCGAAATGAAACGAATCGCGAAGGTCATCGAGACGGCAAACCCCGACTTTGCCCGCGCCCATTGCGATCGCGCGTTCTTTGAGGTCGGTTTTTATTTTTGCGAGATCCATAGAATGAATAAACGCGGTGACAGCGTTGAACGCAACGCTAAACACGCGAGGGGAATTTTATGGCATGGCGACATCGTTATGACGCATGGGTTTTGTAGTATTTTACTGTCATTGCGAGGAGCGCAAGCGACGAGGCAATCTCGGACGATGGGGAATTGCCCCTCGAAACTCGGGATTTTCAACTTCGCTTCGATCATAATGACGGCCATAGCCGCAGGGGCCGTTCGCGAACGGCCCGTCTTGCTTTTCATTCACGCATTGTCAAAACACCACTCCCTCACGGTGTTCGGGAAGGAGGTTTTTTCCGGTTGTGTTTGATCTTTCAAACGGCTATTGTAGAAAAAGTACTGGAATGCTTAAACGAAAACGGGCTTTGCGTGTCTAAAGGAATAGCACATGGATAAATTTGTAATTGCCGGCGGTCGCAAACTGAGCGGCTCCCTGACGGTTGAAGGCTCCAAAAATGCAGCGCTTCCGATTATTGCCGGGGCGATTTTAATAGCCGAGGGTGAGACGGTTATTGAAAACGTCCCGCCCCTGATGGATATTTTTACCATTATCCAGCTGATCGAGCATCTCGGCGGGAAAATATCTTATGACCGGGATACCAAGGCAATGACAATCGACTGCTCGGGTATTCATGACAATACCGCACCGTACGATCTTGTGCGCAAAATGCGCGCGTCGTTTCTGGTCATGGGGCCGCTTCTCAGTCGTCTCGGCGAAGCCCGGGTTTCGCTTCCGGGAGGCTGTTCGCTTGGCGCGCGTCCGGTAGACTATCATATCAAGGGTTTCCGGGCGCTGGGCGCGGAACTGTCCGAGGATGCCGGTTTTATCATCGCAAAAGGCAAACCACTGAAAGGCGCGACGGTGATTTTCGACCGGCCGTCACACACCGGGACGGAAAACCTCATGTTCGCCGCGGTGATGGCCGAAGGCGAAACCAGAATCGTCAACGCCGCCTGTGATCCCGAAGTGGTCGATGTGGCCAGTTTTCTCAATGCCGCCGGAGCGAAAATCTCCGGAGCCGGGACCTCGACCATCCATATTACCGGGGTGAAATCGCTTCAACCGGTCAATTACCGGGTTTCCGGGGATCGCCTGGTGGCCGGCACGTATATGTGCGGAGCCGCCATAACGGGCGGCAAAGCCGAAATCGAAGGAATCAATCCGTCGCATTTGACGATGGTGTCAAGAAAACTCTATGAAATGGGCTGTGCGCTTCAGGAACAGCCGAACGGCGTTATCGTCAAGGGCCCCAAACGCTTGGGACCGGTAAAAGTGGTTACGTATCCTTTCCCCGGCTTTCCCACCGATCTGCAGGCCTGTATTATGGCGCTGGCCTGCGTTTCTTCGGGAACAAGCAGTATAAAAGAGACTGTTTTTGAAGATAGGTTTAGCCATACGATGGAATTACGTCGATTGGGGGCCGATGTGACCGTGACATCGGACGAGGCTATTATTAACGGGGTGGATAAACTGAAAGGAACCTCGGTTATGGCCTCCGATATACGGGCGGGAGCCGGTCTGGTGCTGGCCTGCCTGGCCGCCAAGGGCGAAAGCGAGGTTTTACGCGTATATCATATAGATCGCGGGTATTATCGCCTTGAGGAAAAGCTTTCGGCGCTTGGAGCCGATATAAAGAGGGAGACGCAATAGCAAGCATGCTAACGAGATAAAATAAATTGAAGATGACGGGTTTAGAACATGAATAAGAACACTATTATAATCCTCTTTGTTTTCCTTGCAATCGCATTTACGGCGACTGCCCAGGAAACCTATTTCGGAAAAAACAAAGTCCACTATCAGAAGTTTGAGTGGCAATACATTCAAACCCGCCATTTTGACATTTATTTTTACAACCAGCGCTATTCGGTTGCGAAATATGCCGCCGATGTTCTCGAAGACGCTCTGGAGATTGTTTCGGAACAACTCGGCTACCGTATCCACGAACGTATCCCCGTGTTTTTATATAGCGCCCGCAACGATTTTCAGCAGACCAATATCGTCCAGTCTTTGCTCGGCGAAGGAGTCGGTGGCTTTACTGAAACGGCGAAGAACCGGATTGTGGTGTATCTGGAAGGATCGGTGGAGGATTTTCGGCATGTGTTGCATCACGAATTAACCCATGCCGTGACATTTGACATGCTGTACGGGAACCTGTTTACCTCCATCCTGTCGCGACAGCGGCTGTTCAATATGCCGCTCTGGTTTGCGGAAGGGTACGCCGAATTCAGTTCCCGTTTCGGCTGGCATTATCACGCCGATATGATTGTCCGCGATGCCACGATCAACGGCTACCTGGCGCCGCCTGACTATATTTACGGGGGTATGGAATACTATCAGGGTTTCGCCATGGTTCGTTACATCGCCGACACGTACGGCGTCGATAAAATCGGTGAATTGCTGGCCAAGGGCAAGGTGCACCTCACCATGAACAAAGCCATGAAATCGGCAATCGGAATCACGCTGGAGGAATTCTGGGAGGATTTCTCGCTGGAAATGAAACGGCGCTACTGGCCGGAAATAAACGAGCGTAAACAACCGGACGAAGTCGCCAAGGCGCTGACCGAGCACGAGAAGGACGCGTCCAATTATAACGCCAAACCGGTTTTCTCTCCCAAGGGAGATCGTCTGGCGATTTTCACCGACCGATCCGATTACAACGAGATTTATCTGATTTCGGCTATCGATGGAAGAGAAATCGAAAAGCTGGTCGAGGCCCAGCGTTCCGGTGATGTCGAAACCGTCTATTCATATTATTCCAGTATCGGCTTTTCGCCTGACGGCGAAAAAATCGTGTTCGTGTCCAAATCGAAAGGTGAGGACGCCCTTTGTTTCCTGACCCTGAAGGATAAGGATATTTACCTGCGCAAGTTTTTCGGTTACCACAGTATCCTGCATCCGACCTGGTCGCCCGATGGTACCATGGTGGCGTTTTCGGCGCTGGACGGACCGCGACGAGATATCGTGATCTATGATATCGAAGGCGATTCGACGTTTCATGTCATGGATGATCGGTACGACGACGTCGAACCGTCATGGTTCCCCGATTCCAAACGCCTGGCGTTTTCATCGGATCGGCCGCACCCGGACAATGCGCTTATCCTGGCCGATCTGGACAAGAAACATAACGGCATCGATTACCGGACCATATACATGCCCGAGGATTTCGGGAATTACGCCATATTCGCGGCAGACATCACGACCGGAATCATCACTCCGGTTCCATGTGGATCGGGACAGTGCCATGAACCGGCGGTTTCCCCTGACGGCAAAAAAGTCTGTTTTGTATCGAATCGTAACGGTATTGATAATTTATATATCACCTATATTGATTCCTCCGCCACGTTCGCCATCACCGACCTGCTAACCGGCGCACAATCTCCGTCATGGTCCCCGGACGGCATGCAAGTCGCTTTTGCTTCATTTCACAAAGGCGGGTATGATGTCTTCCTGATGAAAGACATTCAGCCCGCAGGCAACAACGGCGTGCTGGAACCGACCGGATATGTCAAGGGTGAGTACGGACAACCGCTGACTCCGGACGGGCAATTGCCGGAATATGTTGAATACGATGACGATGGTATCGATCAATCGGCTCTGGCCAGGCATGCCACGGATACGGACTCACTCGGGATTATGCCGGATACCGCATCAGTATCGGCTCCGATCGATGACACCGAATCATCAACGGCCTCTCGTTCCGATTCGACTCGGATCGAAGACGACGAGTTCGTGTTTGTATCCCCCAATGAATCGACCGACCCGCTGGACAGCTTGTTCGAAAATGTCGCCGACAGTACCTCCGGAATCGGCGGGAGTTTCCGGACTGCCGAACAGGCGGCGGTTTTCGATTCCATCGCCGACAATAACACTCTGCCCAACGGTGAGTATATCGTCCATAACTACAAGGCCAAATTTACGCCCGACGTAATTGCCGGCGGGTTTTCGTACGACACCTTTTTCGGATTGCAGGGACAATCGGCGTTTTTATTTTCCGATTATCTCGGCGATCACCAGATTTATCTGCTGACCGACCTGGTCAATTCTTTCGAACAGGCCAACCTGCAGATGTATTATTTTTACAATCGCATGCGCACCAATCTCGGGGTGGGGATTTTCCATACCAAGAATTATTACCTCGATTCCGATGACTACCTGTTCAGCGACCGGTTTTACGGCATTCAGTTTTATGCCTCACATCCCTATTCCAAGTATTTCCGGGCCGAGGCCAGCGTGTCGCAAACATTCATCGACAGGAAGTATCATGATGACGATGATCCCCGCGAAGGACGGTCGTCAAAGGTCACGTACGGAACGTTCTCGCTGGTGCAGGATAATATCATCTGGGGCGTAACGGGTCCGCTGGACGGCCGTCGTTCCCGGCTTGATCTTTCCGGCGCATACGACCTGTTCAATTCCGATAATTCCATTTCGTTCTATGCCGCCGAATTCGACTATCGTCGCTACTGGCATATCAAAGGGCTGTTCTCGTTCGCCTATCGGCTCTCGGCCGGAGCGTCATGGGGCAACAATCCCAAACGATATTTCCTCGGCGGGACAACCAATTTCATCGGGAACACCGTGGTCGACGCAGAAGTGTACGATGTCGAAAATCTGTACTATGCCGACGTCATAACCCCGATGCGGGGATTCGAGTATTATGAACTGTCGGGAACAAGATTTTTCCTGTCGAATTTTGAATTCCGCTACCCGTTTATCGATTACCTGAAAATGAATTTTCCCCTGCCGCTGACGATCGGATATGTCACCGGCGCGATCTTCTCCGATTTCGGCGCGGCCTGGGACGGCAACGATTTCAAGGGTGCAACCGCAGAAGGCGACAATCCGCGCCTGCTTGATATCAAATCGGCATTCGGTTTCGGGATTCGGGCCAACCTGGGGATATTCGTGCTTCGATACGATCTGGCATGGCACACCGATTACAATACGGTGGCACACAAGCCGAAATACTATTTCTCGCTCGGCGCGGATTTCTAAACAAACGGAACACGTTAAGTACAAGAACGGCAGGCGATAGTCCCTGCCGTTTTCTTTTTCTCACCAGTCTGGTCCGCAAATGTGACAGCAAGCCTGTTTGGGGGCGATGCAATCATATTTTTGGATGAAAATCCTCTTTTTCCTTGCACAATTCCCGCTTTCGTATTTGATTAGCCGTTACAGCTTGCCGTGCGTCTGTGAATAAAATACAATATGGACAATTCCTTAGGGGATTGAGTGTGGTTGATACGGTAAGGAATACAGAAATACAAAAATAGCATCAGGAGGTCTTTCGTGAAGGTAAAAACTCTGTTGGTAACCGCGATACTACTGCTGGCAGTTTCTTCGACGCAGGCGGTTGAATGGACGGAACGTTCCGGGATCGGCATCCGCGGCCCGGTTTTCGCGCCCATGTTGGAAGGGGACGACTTCATCCTGTTCAATCGAACCAAGGAACCGTTCATGATGGGATGGAACGGAACCGTTAATTTTAATTACGGCCTGTCGCCCAGTCTCGTGGTCAATTTCTCACTGAGTTATTTCCATACGTACGATGATACGCTTGAGACTGAGGATCAATCCTTTTCCATGAATAATACCGACAATGCCTATGCTGAGCTCACCGGAACACCGGTCAGCATCACCGCGAATTATTATTTCAAACCGGACTGGCGTCTGCAACCCTACGTGCTTGGCGGTGTCGGCGTCGATATCTGGGAGATTGAAAGCCGTGACGGAGAGAAATCGTTTGATGCCACCGACCTGGCGGCAAAAATCGGCGGCGGCCTGAATTTCTGGATTTCCGAACGCTTCACGTTTGATGTGCAGGGCGTTTTCAGTTATGCGGTGCTCAATATCAACTCCGACGTCCAGAATGATTTCTATGGCCCGGGAGACTGGACCGAAATGAAACAGCGGCCGTTCCGCGCATACTTCGAACCATCGGTCGGTCTGACATTCCATTTCGGCGGCGCGCCGGATACCGATAAGGATGGCGTTAAGGATGAACTCGACCAGTGTCCGGGAACGCCGGCAAAGGCCCTTGTGGATCTTAACGGTTGTCCGCTTGACAGCGACGGCGACGGGGTTTTCGACGGGATCGACACCTGCGCCAACACTCCCGAAGGCGCCCTGGTGGACATGATGGGCTGTCCGCTTGACACCGACGGAGATGGAGTCTGGGATGGCATTGACCGGTGCGAAAAGACTCCGGCCGGCGTCAAGGTCGACATCCACGGTTGCCCGCTTGACGGCGACAGCGACGGAGTACCGGATTATCTGGACAGGCAACTGGATACGCCGAAAGGCGCGGTAGTCGACAAGGACGGCGTGGCGGTCGATTCGGATTCCGACGGTGTGCCGGATGGGCTCGATCAATGCCCCGACACGCAGGCGGCCATTCCGGTCGATGTCCGGGGATGTCCCATTGACGGCGACCAGGACGGCGTGGCCGACAGTGTCGACCAGTGTTTGGGAACCGGCGCGGGCGTGACGGTTGACGAATATGGCTGTCCGTTCGTGGCCCGTATCACCCAGACCATTACTTTGAGTGACAATGTCAAGTATTCATCGGGATCGTTTGAACTCACGGCCGAGGCCAAGGCGGTGCTGGATACGATCGCGCTTTCGATGCTCGGCTATCCCGATACGAAAATCAGGATCAGCGGATTCGCCGATGCCAGCGGTGCCGAGGATTACAATCTGGAATTGTCACAAAAGCGCGCCGACGCGGTGCGGGATTATCTGGCCGAACAGGGCGTTCCAATGGAGCGGATGGAATCGATCGGCTATGGCGAGGACCCGCAGTATTTTATCGCCGACAACGACACCCCTCAGGGACGTCGCAAAAACCGTCGCGTCGAGATTCAGTCCCTATCAGAGTAACAAACGACTGATCGACGCAATCGAAAGAACACAAGGCCGAACGGATTCTCCGTTCGGCCTTGCTATTATGTCTTGTGTCTCCCTGACGGGAGTTATGTCGTTCTCAAGGTTATCGTCTGAAACCGCCCCCTCCTCTTCTGTCATTGTCACGATCGCGGTTTTGTCGAGGACGAGCCTCGTCAATACGCAAGGTGCGGCCTTCAAAATCAGTGCCGTTTAAGGCGTCTCTGGCGCTTTGCGCTTCGTCGGGAGTCGACATTTCGACAAAGCCAAAGCCCCGACCTTCGATGATGTTGGCGTTCTTCACTTCGCCATACGCGGCAAAAAGTTCCGCCAGTTTCTCGTTGGTTACCGAATACGTTAAATTGCCGACGTACAATTTACTACCTTGCACCCAAATCCTCCTTACTTCTGACCGCTCTGTCTAATAATGCGGGCGTGGCGGCGGATGTCGTTGTCACCATGTGACTTCACCGCAAACGACACTACCAAACGAGTGGAATGAGACGGGGGTTATCGAAAAGCGTTAACTGAGTAATCCTAATCACCTACACATACCATTGAACGGCCATCAGTTGCAGATATTGATACCTGACCGCGGAGTATCAATATATAGTAAAGCTATTGCCCATTGCCATTCCTGTCAAGGAAAAAAGGCGACCGAGGGGATGATACCCCGGGTCGTCTGAGACATCTGTATCGGGCGTCAGTCAGCCTTTTTTTTCTTCGGTTTTTTCCTCTTTGCCGGCGTTTTTCTTGCCGCCGTTCTTCTCCGTATCCTGGGCCGAAGCCTTATACTGCCGGGCCAGTTCATCCAATGCCTGATCGACGACATCGTACACACTGTCTTTGGTAAAACCGCCCCGTTTCAACTCCTTGCCGGCCGGCATGCCCATCAAGATTTCAATACCCTCTTCAATCGTGGCAACCGGATAGATATGAAATTTTCCTTTCTCCACGGCTTCCACGACATCCTCGCGCAACTGCAGTTCGTTCACGTTCTGTATCGGTACCAAAACTCCCTGCTTGCCAGTCAGTCGTTTCGCCTTGCAGACATCATAAAATCCCTCGACCTTTTCATTGACCCCGCCGATGGGCTGAATCTCACCGTACTGGTTGACCGAACCGGTAACCGCCAGTCCCTGATCAATCGGGATCTTCGACAGCGCCGACAGGATTGCATAGATTTCGGTCGATGATGCCGAATCGCCGTCGACCCCGGAATACGACTGCTCGAAACAGATCGATGCCGACATGATCAGCGGTTTGGTTTTGGCGAATTTCCCGCGCAAAAAGCCGCCCAGGACCAGAACGCCCTTGTTGTGAATCGGCCCCGACAAATCGGATTCGCGCTCGATATTGATCACTCCGGCTCTTCCCACCGAGGTCCGCACGGTGATTTTGGTGGGACGACCGAACCGGTATTCACCGAGATCGTACACCGACAGTCCGTTAATCTGTCCGACCACCTTGCCGCGGGTCTGGATTAAAAGGATGTCTTTGTCGATCATCTCCTGAATCTTATCCTCAATCAGATTCAGGCGCTCGCGACGATTGCGCACCGCACTACGGACGTCCTCGCGGGTGACCAGCCTGGCCTTGCGATCTTTGGCGCAAAAGGCGGCTTCACGAATCATGTCGGCGATAACAGTAAACCGGGTCGAAATCTTGTCCTTGCTTCCCGCCAGACGACTGCCGAATGAGGCGATCTCTTCCAGCCCCGAAACATCGAACGGAAGCAGTTCGTCGCTGTCGGCGATTTTCTTGACAAACGAAACATATTCCCGAAGCGTGGAAGCGGACAAATCGGTTATATGATCGAAATCGGCCTTGACCTTGAATATCTTGCGGAAATCCTCTTCATAACTCCAGAGCATGCTGTACAAGCGGCGATCACCGATCAGCACGACCTTGACATTGATCGGAATCGGTTCCGGTTTTAAACCCGATCCGGCCATATGATAAAAGGGATCATACCCGGCGATTTCCAGACATCCACTGGTCAACGTGCGTTTCAGCGGTTTCCACACTCCCGGCTCCGTGAACAGGTCCAGCGCGTTGATAATCAGAAAGCCGCCCGAAGCCTGCAGTAATGAGCCGCCTTTGATCCGCGAAAAATCGGTTCGCCAATAGCCGAAACGGTCGACGACGCGTTCCATGGTGCCGAACAGGTTGCGATACGACGGGGAGTTTTCCACCACCACCGGGACTCGCTTGTTATCGGCATTGTCCAGAATCAGGTTGACCACGAATTCCTCAAACGGTTCTTTCTTTCGAAACGCCGGTGCTTCTTCTTCTCCGCGGCGCGGTCGGGCTTCTTTGAACCGATCCAGATCGCTGACCAGGGCTTCCTGTGCCCGATCGAGGTACTCCGCGACGCGTTCACCGGGGTATTTTTTCTTTAAAACGCCGACTTTATCGATCACCAGCGGCGCAATCAAATCGAAGTCGAGCTTGGTCAGGGCCTCTTCGAGTTTGAGCGCCAGTTTTTTCGACTCGACTTCCACCTGTCCCATCTCGCGCATCAGCCGTTCCCGTTTCCCCTCCAGTTCATGGAACCGATTCTGGGAAAACTTGCCCTCCTTGACCAGCCGTTCCAGGCGAATCATCGGCACCGGTTCATCGTCGACCAGCGGTTGCAATTCGTTGCGAACATTCATGCCGACCTGCATCTGCACCATGACGAAACCGCTTTCGGTCATTTTCTGTTCGAATTCCTCGAGAATTTTCTTCTGCCGTCCCTCGAAATCGGCGGCGATGCGATTGCGGCGGGACTTGTAATCTTCACTGATAAAGACTTTCGGGACCGATTTGCGCAGGGTATTGATCATGTAATCAATGTCGCGCTTGAACTGCCGACCGATTCCGGCATTGAAGGTCAGCGCCACCGGATAATCAGGATCCTTGAAGCAATTGACATAACACACGTCCATCAGTTTCGGCTCTTTGGCGTTCAACTCCTCGATCAGTTGCTTGATCGTGGTCGAACGACCGGTACCGGTCAGGCCGGTCACGAAGATATTATATCCCCGGCTATTGACCTTCAAACCCAGCTTGATCGCCTTGACGGCACGATCCTGCCCGATAATAGTACAGCAGGGTTTCGCATCGTCGGACGTTTTGATTTTCAGTTTCTTAAGATTAATATTCGCAATGAGATCCTTGACTTTCAATTCCTTGATTTTGGAAGCAGGCATGTTTCCTCCCCACGCAATCGGTATTTTGGGTCAATATAATTTCTTGAAAGAGAGAAAACAAGTCTTACTTGACAAACACAATCCACGTATTATATTGGTTCCGATTAAAAATGGCGGTATCGTCTAGTGGCCTAGGACGGGGGATTCTCAGTCCTCAAACCGGGGTTCGATTCCCCGTACCGCTAGTAAAATGTATAGCGAGAGTCGATGATGCCATCGACTCTCGTTTTTATAACACCATCACACGGAATCATACCAAATCCTCTGAAATCGCTTGACAGCCGCGGCCTGATCGCTTATTTTGGCTCAGGTATATTGGTGAGGCAAAACAGCGTTGTTGGCTTGGCCACATAACGACTACATCCATTTCATTTTCATCTCGCACCTTTGTTGGACGTTTTTGTTTTGATGGGGAAAGAGCACACCTGCATCTGACACAAAATCTTAATAAAAAAGAAATGCCACATAACCCTGGCATTTCGATAACACTAATTCCCTAACACCCAATACCCTAAGGAGGTGTACGAGTGATCTATCTGGTTGATCCATCGGATGCTACCCTGAATTGGTGCATCACCAAGTGCAAGGATTATTGCGGGATCAAACCGTGCTACGGCATTGATCCGGTGCTAATGTAGGAATCAGTGGACCGGGAAGAGCATATGCTCTTCCCGGCTAAAACCGATCACGTATCAGGACCGGTATGACATGAAATACACACTTTCACGATATAATCGTTTTCAGCCCTGGCAAAATGGGTATCATATCGCCTATAATGCCCGCTCCGGTGCGGTGGCCTTGATGACCGAGGAAAATTACCGGACGTATCTTGCCATCGGTGAAAAACTGAGCGGTCGGGACACCGGTGAATTGAACGCCAGTGAACAGGCGCTTCTGGACCAGCTGGCATACGGCAAGTTCGCTTTCCCCACCGAGTATGACGAACTGGCCGCGATCAAATTCACTCATCAACTCAACCGATTTGAATCCAGCAGTCTGGGGCTGATTGTCGCCCCCACCATGAATTGTAACATGGCCTGCACCTACTGTTTCGAGCAGAACAAACGCGGGAGTATGCCGCCGGAGGTCATCGAAGCCCTGATCGAATTTGTCGAAAAAAGGGCGCCCGGATTGCGTCATGTTGATATCAATTGGTACGGCGGCGAGCCGCTGCTGGCCATGGCCGCCATAGAAGATATCACCCAAAGCATGCTTGATCTGGCCGCAGAACATGCATTTACCTACACGTCGTCGATGATATCGAACGGGTATCTGCTGACGCCGGATATCGTTGATCGTCTGGTCGACGCCAAAGTCTCAATGGTGCAGATAACCCTTGACGGCCCCAGGCGCGTTCACGATGAACGTCGCCCCTTGAAAAACGGTCGGGGCAGTTTCGACCGTATTATCGAAAATATCACCTACGCGGTGAAAAAAATGGCAATCGGGGTCCGCGTGAATATCGACAAGCAGTATAACGAAGCATTGATCGCGGAATTGCTGGCCGAGCTGGAGGCGGCCGGTTTGCAACAGCGGGTCGGTATCTATTTCGGCCTGCTCGAACCCGCCAGTGAAGTTTGCGCCAACATTGCGGAAAATTGCTACAACGCCAACGAATTTTCGGAAGTCGAGGTGCAGTATTATCGACAGCTTCTGCAACACGGTTTCCGGATACTGCGTCTCCCCTCCCCGGTCGGCGTCTATTGTATGGCGCAAATTGTCAATGCGTTTCTGGTCGATCCCGACGGTGACATCTACCGCTGTTTCAACCACGTCGGCGACAAGTCCAAAATCATGGGCAATATTCGCAATCCCATCAATTACGAGGATCCGAATTTCAGACGACTGTTTGCATTCGATCCCTTTGAAGATAGCATGTGTCGCGAGTGTTCCATCTTGCCGATTTGCATGGGCGGCTGTCCGGCCAAGCGGGTCGACCGCAACCTGATCGGTGAGGAGCTCTGCGAAACCTGGAGACATAATCTGCATTCCATGCTCGATATCATCGCCGCGTCACGGCAACAGCAACAACAGGCCGCCGCGGCGGCAAAGGAGTAACGTATCATGAGTGAATTCAAGTTTTATCCCAAAACCGTGATATGGGAGATAACGTTTGCCTGCAATATGCGCTGTCTCCACTGTGGAACCTCCGCAGGAAAAAAACGCCCCGATGAACTGAATACCGATGAAGCCCTGGCGCTGATCGACGAACTGGTCGGCCTGGGTGCGAGAGAAATCATGCTTTCCGGCGGCGAACCACTGATTCGCCCGGACTGGCGCGAGATGGCCAAACGCGTGGTGGCCGACGGCGCCCGGGTGTACATGATCACCAACGGCTATCTGGTCACCGAGGACATTGTCGAAGACTATGTCAACATCGGATTCACCAATGTCGGTGTCAGTCTCGACGGGACCGAAAAGACCCACAATTACATCCGTCAGCGCCCGGACAGCTGGGCGAAGGCAACCAATGCCCTGAAACTGATGGCGGGAAAAAACCTGCGGTCATGTGCCGTGTCCCAGGTGTCCAATATCAATCTCGATGAACTCGATGAGATCAGACAGATTCTTATCGACTGTGGATGCAAATACTGGCGCATCCAGCTGACCACCTCGACCGGTCGCATGCAGGAGCATTCAAATTTGATCATGACGCTCGACAACTATCCCCGGATGATCGACAAAATTCTTGAATTCAAGGAGATGCCTGACATCCGCATCGATGTCGGCGAAAACATCGGCTATTTCGGCTGCAAGGGAACCAAGCTTCTGGACGGCATGCCGTATCTCGGCTGTTACGCCGGAACGCGAGCGGTCGGAATCGAGTCCAACGGGAATATCAAGGGATGTCTGTCGATGCAACCGCAGTTCATCGAAGGCAACATCCGGGACACCTCGTTTACTGAAATCTGGAATCGACCCGATGCCTTTGCCTATAACCGGCAGTTTACCCGCGAGACGGCCGATGGTTTCTGCCACGAGTGCAAGTATCTACCGCTGTGTCGGGGCGGATGCGCCACGACGTCGGTTTCAGCTACCGGCAAACGCGCCGACAACCCGTATTGCATCTACCGTATCGAGCATGAACAGGGAATCGAAGCCAACGATGATCCGCGTCTGATTCAGGTTCTGAACCAGTTTGATCAACCGCAACCGGTGGGAAAGAACAAAGCTGTCTGACCATGAACAGCGAACCGTCGATACTGCTGGCGTATCCCTCCTGTTTTTACTATCCGGTATGGATGGAGCGCGTTAAGATTAAAACCTCGCAGTTGCTGTTGGCGTCGTTTCTGGCGCGGGAGTTCGATGTCACCTATGCGGATTTCGAAATCACCATCGGTCGGCCCAATTCCGTGATACAGATCAAGCGATACCGCCGGCAGGTCAGGCAGTATCTGGAAAAACACCCATGTGATATTCTGGCTCTGTCCTGCTGGACCAGTCTGTCGTACCAGGCCACCATGGTCACGGCTGAAATCTTCCGTGAATTGTATCCGGACAAACTGATAGTCGTCGGCGGCTATCATCCCTCGGCGCGACCGGAGGAATTCGTTACGCCGGATCATGTCATTGACTATGTTGTCTGCGGCGAGGGGGAACTGGCTCTCAGGGAAATTGCCCGAAATGTCAACAAATCCGGACGTCCCGCCACAACGACCATTCTTCCCGGAGAGTCGATCGGCCCGAATGACTTCGTTCCGTACAACTGGGATTTGGTCGACTCGTTCGTGAAAAGCAGTTTTCCGGACGGTGTCAGCAACATCTACTTGTACCTGTCGCGCGGCTGTCCGTTCAGATGTTCTTTCTGCATGGAATCACTGAAAGACCGTCGCTGGGCGGCGTATCCGCCGGATGAAGCGGTGCGGGTAATACATGAGGCGGTCAGACGTTTCAACGCCTACGCCGTCCCCATATCGGACGCCTGTTTCGGGATGCGGCGCGACTGGCGGCGGCGATTTCTGGAAGAGCTGGTCGCAAGCCGTCCCGATTTCTGGATTGTGTTTGAGACCCGCGCCGAATATCTTGATCCCGAAGACATCGGACTTCTGGCGCAATTAAAGCTGGAAATACAATTCGGGCTGGAAAGCGCCTCGCCCGAGATACTGAAACTGATGAAAAAAACCCGTGTCCCGGACAAGTATCTGAACCGGTTTGAAACAATCAGTCGCCTGTGCAGTGAACATGAGATATTGCACCGGGCGAATATGATCTTCAACCATCCGGGTGAAACCCGGCGAACCCTCGAAGAAACATTTGCCTTTATCGATCGCCAGTTGGAACGGCGCAACTCATATTTGATGTGGACCTGTCACGGATACATGCATTTTCCCGGATGCGATCTGGATCGCGACCGGGATTTCTATTCGCAAACGTACGGCAGTAAGTTTCTCAAACCGAACTGGTGGCGCGAGGATGCCGATCAGTACGAAAGCTCCATGCAATTCATACCGTCGGCTGATCTCGACGGCGACAATGTCGGCCTGTGGCAAAAACTGCTGAAAGCTCGCGAGGAACCGATGAAAGACACCCTTGCTCCTCGCGCGTTCCGCTTCGCCGCAAACAAATACTTTTTGGAATGGCAGAATGACTACCGGTTTGAACAAAGCAAGAAGACTCTGGACATTCATTAAACCGTACTGGCATCTCGAACTGGTCACCTTGCTGGTCATGATCATTTTGGCCGGTTTGATGCTGGCCATGCCGGGTGCGGTGCAATACATGATCGACACCCTGATCCCGAATCTGGTCAGTCAGGCCGAAGCCGGTGTGGATTTCAGACCGATCGTTTATTTCGGTTTGTTCCTGATGGGTATTTTTCTGGGGCAGGTCGTGTTTTCCTGCATTCGCGATTACCTGGCGGCCCAGGTCGGGGCGAACATTATCGCCACCATGCGCTCCCGCCTGTTCGCGCACCTGGAGCGTCTCTCTCTCGGATTTTATCAGCGCCATCAGGTCGGGGAAATGATGTCGCGCTTTCTTTCGGATATCAACAACGTTCAGGGTTTGCTTATCACCACTCTCTTGGTCTTTCTGACCAATGTTATCATGTTGACGGCGATTTTTATTTATCTCATCAGAATCGACTGGGTGCTGACACTGGTGGCGATTATCCCGGTGCCGTTAACCATTGTCATGGTCAAGCGTTTCGGTTTAAAACTAAACGCCATCAACCGATCCCTTCAGGAAACCATCGCGGCGCTTTCGGCGAGACTTCAGGAAACCTTTCTTTCGATTAAAACCGTCAAGGCATTTGGCCGGGAAAACCACGAACAGGCACAGGTAGATGCAGTCGTTAACAAATTGACCGGGTTGTACATCCGCAACAGCGTCACCACGTCGATCGCGACTTACGGTGTCAATTTCCTGAATATGCTCGGCCCGGTTATCGTCCTGGCCTGGGGCACTTATCTGGTGGCGTCGGGAGCCATGCAACTGGGTGCGCTGATCGCCTTCTACATGCTTCTGACTTATCTCTACTCACCCATTCAGGGGCTGGCCTCGGTACATATTGAGGTTAAACGCGCCATGGCGTCAGTGGACCGTGTGTTCGAATATTTCGATTTGCCGACCACGATACGCGAAACCGACCACCCGGTTTCTGTCGAAAATCCCCAGGGGGAAATCATCATAAGGAATCTGTGTTTTTCCTATCCCGATAGCTCATTTGGTATCGAGGGATTAAATCTTCACATCCGTTCCCGGGAGAAAATCGCCATTGTCGGACCATCCGGTTCGGGAAAAACGACCCTGATAAATTTACTGATGCGCTTCTATGATCCAATTGATGGCGAAATTCTGTTCGACGGCATTGATCTCAGGCAATTGTCTCTGCAGTCGCTTCGTGATCATATCGCGTTGGTGGATCAGGAACCGCTGTTGTTCAAGACATCGATCTTTGGCAATATCGCCTATTCTCACCCGAAGGCGTCCCGGGAGGATATTATCGCGGCGGCCAAGGTTGCCAATATTCATGATTTTATCGAGACCCTGCCGAACCGATACGACAGTGAAGTCGGCGAGCGAGGGGTAACGCTTTCCGGCGGAGAGAAACAGCGGATATGTCTGGCGCGCGCGATTTTAAAAAACCCGGCGGTAATTATCCTTGACGAAGCCACTTCGGCGCTCGATTCCAATTCGGAGCGGCTGATTCAGGAAGCATTATCAAAAATCCTTGAGGACAAAACCGCGATTATTATCGCGCATCGGTTGAGCACGATCGAGCATGCCGATCGCATCATCACGATCGATCGCGGATGTATTCGCGATGAAGGCACTCATGCGGAACTGCTGCAAAACTCGGCATTGTATCGCGAGCTGGCGCAGAAGCAATTCAAGACTTGAACGCGACCGGATAACGTCTTTGCCTACGGAATCTGGCATCCCGGCGGACAGCACATGGCCGGAGTTCCCACCGGATCCACATAGACATGATCGATCATGGCCAGAATATCCAGCAGATTGATCACCGGCACATCGACTGAAGGCCCATCGCCGTTGGAATCCAGCAGGGCATTGCAACCGTGCGGGTTCGGCGGATCGCCGACCGGATCCTGATACACAAACTGTATTATTTGCAGGATATCAAGCAGGTTGATTACCAGATCATCGTTGGCATCGCCGGCCACTCCCCAGTCCAGACAGCAATTGCCGCTCCCGGGACCGAAATTCTGCCAGAACCCATGCCGAACGGCGTAGGACGTTGAGCTTCCCGAACCGACTGCGGTCTGTCCGATTGTTCCGCTCACCATGAAATGGGTTGAGGTGCCATTGACAATGCCGCCGCTGGAGATAACCTGCCAGTTGATAGCTTCTCCGGCTCGCTCCACCGCCATGGCTGACATGGCGCCAACACAAACAAGCGCCAGAAGGTAACAGCCCATTATTCGATTCTTCATGACACATCCACTCCCGTTAGATATGACAAATGGATATATTCAACTTGACAGAATATACCAGTCGAAAGGAATCATTATATATAATATAATCGATACCATCGTTTTTTACAAGACAAGATTAATGGCCAATTGGCGGCTTCAATCCCATCCCTATGGGCAAACCGGCGCGGGGCCGGGGGGCTGACCATATATATGGCTGATCAGATACAGAATATCCAGCAAATTAACCTCACCGTCGCCGCCGTTCAGATCGCCGGACTGAATCGGAACCGGCGCGGGGCCGCGCGGATCGACATAGATATACCTGATCAAATATAAAATATCGAGCAAATTGACATCCGTATCATTGTTGGCATCCCCACAGATAAAATTACCGTCGGTGACGGTTATCGTGATATATTCATCGGTGCTGTTTTGCTGATCTGACGCGATAAAATGAACACTGTCATACGCCCCGACATGTTCAATCCCCGGTGTCCAGATGAATGCCCCAACATACTTTTCCCGAATGTCATCCCAACCGTTGTCGACAAAATCCGCCCCGGGCGGAAGATTCCCCGCAAAAAGCGAGACAATGTCACCATCGGGATCAGTCGCGGTGATATCGAATGTCACGGCTTCATTCACCCAGGCGCCTTTGTCGCCGACCTGATGCAAAACCGGCGGCACATTGCCGGTATAGGTATAGGCATTGTACAGATTATTCGAGGAGAATCCCGAGGCAAGATTGACCACTTGCACATCAGCTGTTCCGACATCACCTGCCGGCGTCAGACCTGACAATTCGAAAGGCGAGATCACTGCGACATCGGTCAGTTCGATTCCTCCGATATATGCGGAGACGCCGTCCGGGTCAAAGCCGATTCCGGTGATAACGACTGCTGTCCCGCCTGAATCCGGCCCGATATTCGGTTCGATAGACGATATTTCCGGGGCGAGAATCTCGCCGGCATCAACAGGCACGACTTCACTATGCGGCCCCAGACTACCGCCGGCATTTTCAGGCACAATCAAATAATCATAAAGACTGTTTCCATCGGTCGCGAGATCACTGAAATAGGCTGTTGCGACTCCGGGATTGGCAAGCGATCCCGACGGATCATCGATTCGGAAAAATGATCCCACCGCCGTGGAATAACGACGATAGACATGCCAGGTAATGTCAGATTCGGTATCCCAGTATAAAATACTCCGCGAATCCGAAACCGCCCGGCCGGCCAGACCGGACGGACGATTCGACCATGATACAGCCTCAAGCGAGATATCCTCCTTGTGGAAGGAATTGGCGGGAACCGAGCCATTCAGTTCGGCGCCTTCGCCGTTGGCGATATTGTAAAATCGATAAGTGTACGGAATTCCGGGAGATTCATCCAGATAATTTTGGAAATCATCATACCAGTTGCCAAGATCAAAACCGGCGCCGAATGACTGCTCGGTGCGAATTTCACTATCAGTATTGTTTAAAAAGCCGAAGAAAATGACTTCACCGGTGGCCGGGACGGAGGCATCGCTGTTGGTTACCGATCCATAGATCGATCCCTGGGCATAGACCTGAATTGGGGCCATTATTCCCAAAACCATCAGTACCATCATACTATATAGGAATCTTGCCATGTATACTTCGCCGGTTTTCGCTTATTCTTCAATTGTCGGCAGGAATGAAGATCGCTTCAATCCGCCGACCGGTCGCTGGACATTGCAGACAAATATGATACGTCGTAAACCGCCGGTCTCAGCCTACCCCCTGCTCGGTTCTGCGAATAATTTCGTTTTGAAGATCAACTCCGAGATCGACAAAATAGTCGCTGTAGCCGGCCACGCGCACGATCAGGTCGCGATAATCATCCGGCCGTTCCTGGGCCTGGCGCAGGGTTTCGGCGCTGACGACATTGAACTGAATATGGTGCCCGTCCATGGTAAAATAGGCGCGGATCAGATGTCCCAGTTTTTTCAGATTTTCATCGGACTCCAGCATTTGCGGCGTGAATTTCTGGTTGAGCAGTGTTCCGCCGGTGCGAAGGTGATCGATTTTCGCCGCCGATTTTAATACTGCGGTCGGTCCTCGACGATCCGCACCCTGCACCGGTGATATCCCTTCCGACAGCGGTTCCCCCGCCGGACGGCCATCGGGCATGGCTCCGATCACCCTGCCGAAATATACATGACAGGTGGTCGGAAGCAAATTGATGCGGAAATGCCCGCCTTTGGTGTTGGGACGCCCGTCGATCAGCAGGAAATAACTCTCGAACACCCGCCGCATGATATCATCGGCGTAATCATCGTCATTGCCGTACTTGGGCGTCTGATGCCGAAGCTGTTTCTGCATCGTCTCGTATCCGGCAAAATCACTATCCAGTGCGGCCAGTAATTCGTTCATATCAAAAGTCCGTTGTTCAAAGACATGGTATTTGATTGCGGTCAAACAATCGGTTACCGATCCAAGCCCGACGCCCTGAATGTACGATGTATTGTAACGCGCGCCGCCGTCGTTATAATCGCGGCCGTTGGCAATACAATCGTCGATGAGAAGCGATAAAAATGGCGCGGGCAAATGCTTGGCCCACAGTCTTTCAATAATCCGATTGCCATCGATTTTGATATCGATAAAATGCTTCAATTGTAATCGAAATGCCGCGAATAATTCATCGAAATAGGTGAATTCCGACGGATCGCCGGTGGCTATCCCGATTTGTTTTCCGGTTTGCGGATCGACTCCGTTGTGCAGGGTTATTTCCAGCACCTTCGTGAGATTGAAATACCCGGTGAGGATATAGCTTTCTTTCCCGAACGCTCCGGTTTCCACACAACCGCTGGCGCCGCCGTTGCGGGCGTCGATCAGGTCTTTTCCCTGCCGAAGCATTTCCGGGATAATGGCGTCGGTATTGAACAGCGAAGGCTGTCCATAACCGGTCTTGATTATTTTCAAGGCGTGATGTAACAGGCGGTCGGGGCTTTTCTTGCTGATCTGTACCATCGAACTCGGTTGAAGCAGACGCATTTCTTCGATTACATCGAGAATCATATAGGTCAACTCATTGGCGGCATTCTCGCCACTCGGTTTCACGCCGCCGAGATTGATCAGGCAAAAGTCGGTGTAGGTATTGCTTTCCTGTGCGGTCACCCCCACCTTTGGCGGTGCGGGCTGATTGTTGAACTTGATCCAGAACGATTGCAACAACTCGCGGGCGCGCTGATCGGTAAGCGTTCCCTCCGCGATTTCGCGACGATAGAACGGATACAAATGTTGATCCAGCCGACCCGGATTGAATGAATCCCAGGTGTTGAGTTCCGTGATTACTCCCAGATGCACGAACCAGTAGTACTGCAAAGCCTGCCAGAATGATTTCGGCGCGTGGGCCGGAACCCGACGGCAATTGGCCGCCATTGCCTCCAATTCCGCCCGACGATCAAGATTGACTTCCGTTACCGCCAGTTGATCCAGACGCCCGGCATGACGTTCGGCATAGTGTATCAACGCGTCGGCGGCGATATGCATCGCGGTTAACTGCTCCTTTTTTGCCTGTGCTTCACTGCCAGTGGCCGGGTCAAGCCGTTCAAGAGAGCGTTTGATCTCGTCTTGAAAATCAAGAAATCCCTTATGATAAATTTTATCATCGAGAACCGTATGTCCCGGGGCGCGTTGCTCCTGAAACTCGGTAAAAACCCCGGCCCGGTAAGCCGCGATCCATACATCGGACATGGACGCAAAGATTTTTTCCCGCATCGAACGTCCCGTCCAGAACGGAATGAACTCATCACGCTGTACCTGACGATCCGCTTCACCCACATTAAACGTAATTTTCTCACGGGAATTCAGGATGGTAAAATCCTCCTCGGAATGAATACAGATCTCCGGATAGGTCGGCGTTGCTTTCGGCGACGGCCCGCGCTCGCCGACGATCAACTCCCCATCGTTGATGCAGATTTCCTTGTGCGACAGGATATGCGACAACGCCATCGCGCGCGCCACCGGAGTGGACGTGCCGTCGGCCTGACCATCGGCGTAAAACGATGTCAACAAACGGGCGCGTTCAAGCGAAATCGACGGTTTCGCCGACAGGCTTTGCTCCCGAAGTTTCCTGATCCGTTCATTCATGTCGGCTATCCTCCTGTTCCAACCGCAATCCCCCGCTGGTGAAACGACTCGGTCAGGCGTTCAATCCGTTCAGGCGATAATTCGCGCGGTGTGCCCATTCGATCCGGCAAATGAAATCGCCGGAATTTATCCCGTCCGAGAGTATTGAACGGCAGAAGACTTATTTCCCGTAAGGCCTTGTTTTGTGCCATGAATTCCGCCACGGCCGCGATATTCTCATCCGTATCGGTTACCTCCGGTATCAGCGGCAGACGGGCAAGAATGCGATTACCATTGCCGGACAGATAATGCAGATTTTCAAGAATAAGATGATTCGGCACACCGGTGTATTTCCGATGCAAATCGCTATCCATGAGTTTTATATCATATAAGAACAAATCAACCAAACCGGCTATTCGCGCGAAATCTTCAGTTGGGGCATATCCGCAAGTATCAAGCGCGGTATGCATTCCCTCCCGTCGACAGGCCGTGAGGACATCTTCAAGAAAACCGATTTGCATCATCGGTTCTCCTCCGGAAAATGTCACACCGCCGCCGGACTGGTCGTAAAAAACACTATCGCGACAAACCTCATGGAAGACGGCCTCGACCGAAACCTCCCGCCCGATCAGGCAATCTCGACCGGTATCCTGACCAAAACATTCCGGATCAGTATTGCGCCCTTCGGGATTATGACACCACCAGCAATCCAATGGACACCCCTTGAGAAATACTGTGGTGCGTATCCCCGGCCCGTCATGAATGGCATAGCGTTTGATGTTGAATATAATCCCGCGTCTGGTCATCGTATCCCCAACCGCATTGCCCCGGTTATTTGACAATTTCATCAAAAGCAATATACGCCGGAAATGGTGAAAATCCCACAGGTTTCAACATCGTAACCGCCACATCGACGACAGAAATTGTTGTAGTGATTGGGCTTAGATTGATCTCAAAGACGCCGCCAGGTTCACCTTTCGATTGGTCAGGCGCAGTTTTTTTCTGATAATGCGGCGCTGTTTCGCGATGGTTTTTTCGGAGATCCCGAGAACGGCGGCGACATCCTTACTGGTCATGCCGCTTTTGATCATATTGCAGATTTCCATTTCTCGCGGAGTCAATGTAGTGAAATGCCCTTCCAGCCTGCTGATAAACGGCGAAACAATTTCTGTCAGCGCGTTTTCCAGCAGAAGCACATATTCACGTTCGGTCTGACCGCTGATTCGTTTCAGATTTTGCACCAGGGGCATGATGATAGTATTAACATTGGATTTGATTCGCTGGTCGGTGACCACCTTTTGTTGTTCGATCTGCTCGAACATTTCTTTCAAGGCCATGTTTTTTTTGCCAAGTAATGCCTGCTGGGCGGTCAGTTCCCTGTGCGCGGTGCGCAGATGTTCCTCGGCCTGACGGCGTTCGTTCAGTTCCGCCTGCAGATGATGATTGGCGATTTCCAGCTGAATGGTCCGCTCATGCACCAATTGTTCGAGATGATCGCGATGTCTTTGCAGTTCCTGCAGTGCCAGTTTGCGCTCGGTGACATCCTGAAGGGTTTCAACCGCGCCGATTATTTCGCCCCGGCCGTTTATCAGCGGTTTGGCTGCGAAAAAAAGCCATTTCCCGCGTTTCCCGAAATGAGAAAAGAAGCTTTCCTGTTCGTACACATCCCCCAGCTCGGCCGACTTGCGATACTCGCCTTTGCTGATCTCGCCCCAGCGATCCACTGGGAGACGATCCACCACCAGATCCGCAATCAACGGCGTTTCGATGCGATAAAACGCCCGCCAATGCTGATCGGTGCCGACCATATCGGCGGCCGCGAATCCGGTAAGTTCCTCACAGGCTTTGTTCCAATGCGTAACGATATGATTCGCATCGATCACGAAGGTCGCGATGGCATTGCCCTCGACGATATAATACAGACGCAATTCGCTTTCCCGAAGCGCATCCAACACCCGTTGAAACTCCGCTTCATTCGGTGGCGAGGCGGGCTCACGCTCTGTTGCGTGAATTTCCGTCTTAACCAGTACTTTCGTGTCGTATTCTGTCATATTTCCAACCGTCAATCGTGGGATATATGTATACTCTTACTTCAGTTATCGGCGGGAACTTAATATCCTGCAGAGGAATCGATACTCAGCCGCAGTCAGTCATACCAACAGAAATAAAAAAAGGCCGACTAACCGTAACCGGTTGTATCGGCCCGAAATGGTCACTGCTGAGAGTAAATCAGGCGATGGTGACCTCCTTACAGAGATACACGTCCTGAATGGCATTCAACAGTTTGACACCGTCTTTCATCGGTTTCTGGAACGATTTCCGTCCGCTGATCATCCCCATGCCGCCGGCGCGCTTGTTGATAACCGCCGTGCGAACCGCCTGACCGAGATCATTCTTGCCGGAGGCCCCGCCGGAATTGATCAATCCGGCCCGTCCCATGTAGTTATTGATCACCTGATAGCGGGTCAAATCGATGGGATGATCGGTGGTTAGATCGCTGTACACCTTGTCATTGGTCTTGCCGAATTTCAGCGCCTTGTAGCCGCCGTTGTTTTCCGGCTGTTTTTGTTTGATAATGTCGGCTTCGATAGTCACGCCGAGATGATTGGCCTGGCCGGTCAAATCCGCCGAGACATGATAATCCTTGTCGGCCTTGAAAGCCGGATTGCGCAAATACGCCCATAAAATCGTCATCATGCCCTTGCTGTGGGCATACTCAAAGGCGTCGGAGATTTCCTGGATCTGATGCGTGCAGGTATCGGAACCGAAATAAATCGTCGCACCGACCGCTACCGCTCCCATATCAAAACACTGATCGATCGAGGCAAACATGATCTGATCATACGTGCTGGGATACGTTAAAAGCTCGTTATGATTGATTTTCACGACAAACGGGATTTTGTGCGCGTACTTGCGCGCCACCGATCCCAATACGCCGAGTGTCGAGGCGACGCCGTTGCAACCGCCTTCAATGGCCAGTTTCACGATGTTTTCCGGGTCGAAATAAATCGGGTTGGGAGCGAAACTGGCTCCACCGGAATGCTCGATTCCCTGATCAACCGGCAGAATCGACAAATAGCCCGTGCCCGCCAGACGTCCGTGGTCGAATAAGGTCTGCATACTCCGCATAACCCCCACCGGCCGGTCGCTGATACTCATCACCCGATCGACAAAATCCGGCCCCGGAAGATGCAACTGCTCCTTGGGGATCGTTTTCGATTTGTGTTTTAGCAGGCTTTCGGCTTCATCACCCAACAGCTTGGTAATTTTATCCAGCATGATAAGACCTCCTGATTATTGCTGGTATACAGCTTTATATTGATTTGTCATACTCACGTTCATACCCGGCGGCAAAGGCCTCCTCCATCGGCAAAATTGTTTTGAGAAAGCGTTAAAACAACAAAAATCCAATGAAAACGGAAAAAAATCCGGGAATCCGTCGGTAATGGCGATACATCTGCTCCGTGATCTTGACTCCGCGGGCCTGATGACGTATGTTTTTCCTGATAATCGGTGTCGGATCGCCGATGTGGATACCGTAATATGTTTATGCCGATGAAAAACATACACACGTTAATGTATTGATAATACATGAAAGGAATCATCATGACAAAAGCGAAACCGGTTGCGGTGTTTTTTCTGGCGTTACTGGTCGCATTGCCGGCTTTCTCCGCCGGGCAATCGCCGCTTCTGAACGCCATGACAGCCGAACTCGACCGCTCCTTCACGGCATTGCACACGGCCGATGAAGTTCCTCTGTATTATTTAAGCTATCAGGTTTGCGATGTTGAAAGACACAACCTGGCGGCTTCGTACGGCGCACTTGAGCGAAACGATCACAGTCGCCAGCGAACGCTGGATATCGACTGTCGCGTCGGCGACTTCACGCTCGACAACACTCATGAAATTCGCGGCGAATTCGACCCCTCCAGCTTCAATGGAGCGGGAGGCGCGCGGATTCCGCTTGACGATGACGAGCTGGCTATCCGCACCGTCATCTGGAGAAACACCGACGAAGCATATAAAAACGCACTGGAACGGTATACCAAAGTAAAAACCAACCAGCAGGTCCTGGTGGAAAAGGAAGATACCTCGGCCGATTTTTCCCGCGAGAAAGCCGCGGTATTCATCGGGAAGACGGCGCATGAGTCGGTCGATGTCGAATTCTGGAAATCCAAACTGGCCGCCTGGAGCGCCCGGTTCAAGGATCACCCCGAAGTGCAAACGTCGGGAGTTCGCTTGTCGCTGACCAATGACAACCGCTATTTTGTCGACTCCGATGGGGCCAAAATCGAAACCGGCCAGGCCTATGCCCGGCTGTCGTTGTATTGTTCGGGAATATGCGATGACGGCATGAGTATTAACCGAACGGAAACATTCGATGCCGACTCTCCCAACGATCTTCCCACCGGCGAAGAGGTCGATCGGACGATCACCCGCCTGATCGATGAACTGAAAGCTTTGCTTTCGGCGCCGCTGGCGGAGCCGTATGCCGGCCCGGCCATACTGGTCAATCGTGCATCTGGCGTGTTTTTCCATGAAATTTTCGGCCATCGTATCGAGGGACACCGGCAAAAATCCGAATCCGAAGGCCAGACCTTCGCACGCATGGTCGGCAAGCAAATCCTGCCGGATTTCATCAGTGTCTACGACGACCCGACTCTGGAAGAATTCGACGGCACATTCCTGCGCGGGTTTTATCGCTATGATGACGAAGGTGTCCCGGGACAACGTGTGAGTGTGGTGGAACAGGGCATTCTCAAGAATTTCCTGATGTCCCGTTCGCCAATCAACAATTTTCCCAATTCCAACGGTCATGGCAGAAAAGAACCGGGAGCATCGGTGGTCGCCCGCCAGGGCAACCTGATGATCGAGTCCGATCGGCAGTATCCTTTCGATTCCCTGCTTGTCCTTCTCGCCGATGAGTGCCGCAAGCAGGATAAACCATACGGCTTAATCTTCTACGATATTTCCGGAGGTTTTACGCAGACCGGACGCCGCGGCCCGCAGTCTTTCAAGGTCCTGCCGCTTCTGGTGTATCGGTATTATGCCGACGGACGACCGATGGAGGCGATTCGCGGTGTCGATATTGTCGGCACGCCGCTGTCGAGTTTTGAAAAGATTATCGCCACCGGCGACGATTACGGTGTGTTCAACGGTACCTGCGGTGCGGAGTCCGGCTGGGTGCCGGTTTCGGCGATGTCGCCAAGCATTCTGGTCAGCCAGGTGGAGGTGGAAAAGAAATCGAAGGAACAGGAAAAACCGCCGCTTCTGCCGCCGCCCTATGAACCATCCGGCGATAAAACCATCATGGGAGGGCTTGACCGATGACACGACGATGCATACCGAAGGCATATATCACCCTCGCGGCGATGGTTGTTTTTGCCCTGGCAGTTACGGCATCGGCGGAACGATCCGACGCCAATATCTTCAAGGCCATGCAGGATGAACTGGACAGAAGCATGTCCGAACTGGTCATGGCGGATCTGGAACGCCCGTATTTTATCGCCTATACTGTCGATGATTTCGATGAGCTGACCATCGCCGGCGCACTTGGCGAACTGACCGAATCCACGCAGGAACAAACGCGCTATATCACGGTCGACGTTCGCGTGGGCGACACCACGCTGGACAACTCGAACTTCGTCGGGGGGTACTACAATCCACCACCGGATTTTCAGACCATCGCGCTCGACAACGACTATGATGCCCTTCGCAATCGCATGTACCTGCTGACCGATCGCGCCTATAAAAACGCGTTAAAGAACCTTTCGCGCAAAAAGGCTTATCTGCAAACGCGTATCATGAAAAACCGCCCGAATGATTTCATCATGCCGGCGCCGAATGAATTCATCGACAATACCGAGACGGCCGACTTTGATATCAAGACGCTGGAAGATATGATCCGCGCGGCGACAGAAGCGTTTCGTGAGTATCCGATGGTTATTGCATCCGAGCTGGAATGCAATGCGGCTGTCGCCAACCAGTATTACGTCAATTCCAACAATTCCAAAGCCATGCGCGGTGACCGGGTGTATACGTTCAAACTTACCATGCAGGGAAAAACCGCCGAGGGCGAGGATGTATTCGGCACGGATCGCATGATTGTCAACCGGAAAGACGACATCCCGGATAAAAACGAACTGACGACCTGGGTCAGGGGAAACGCCGACCGCATGAAGGCGATGATCGAAGCGGAGACAATCGATGAATACGCCGGCCCGGTTATTCTGACCGGAGACGCCGCCGGGGAGTTTTTCCGGCAGTTGTTCGTTAAAAACGTTTCCAATAATCCGTCGCCGCTGTATGAAATCGACCAGGTGGCGGAACGCTACCCGACCCCGGAGTTCGGCAATAAGGTCAAACGGCGGGTGCTTCCGGCGTTTATCGATGTGTACGATGATCCCACCATGGCTGCTTTCGACAATACCCCGCTGATGGGCTTCTACGAGGTTGACGACGCCGGAACCAGACCGCAACGAGTGCACCTGGTCGAACAGGGCAAACTGGTAAATTTGCTGATCGGTGAGGCGCCGACCAAGAAAGTAAATACTCCCAACGGCCACGCCCGTGGAGCGGTCAGCAAACAACTCGGCGCCAGACCGGGGAACATGGTGTTTGAATCATCCGACAAAACAACCTTCGACCAGTTGAAACAGACCATGCTGGAATTATGCCAGGATGTCGATCTCGAATACGGGCTGGTGATACGCAAACTGGATGATCTCAATGCCTCCCGTCAACGGCAACAGGTGTACTTCTATGGCGGCTCCGGCGGCAATGAAAGCGCCCTGACACCGCCGCTGGAAGTATACAAAGTATATGCCGACGGACATGAAGTCCCGGTTCGCAATCTGGAATTCAGTAATGTAACGGTACGTATGCTACGGGATATCCTGCAAACGGGCGACCAGCAATATGTCTATAATTATCTGATCGGTGATGATTTTGAAATGCCGGCGTCGCTTGTCTGCCCGGCGGTGTTGATCGAGGAAATGGAACTGAAGAAAAGCGAGGCCAAGGTCATGAAGCCGCCGATTGTGCCCTCGCCGCTTGCCGACAAATAAAAAGTTGCCATCGGCACGGTTACGGGGCGGGAGACCTTTTCCGCCCCTTTTTTTATTGTCTTTCGGGAAGAATGATACGGGGACGCACCACACCGGCACGAAGCTGGGTGGAGGCATCAAGCGCAACGGCTTTCTCCTGATAGGCGGCAAGAATACTCATGACATCCGAATTCATCGGTCGTGCGCCAAAACCTTCGGTCAGGACAATCGCACAGTCGGGTTGAATCTCCTGAAAATCCTTTAGGTGCATCGAACCGGCGATAATACCAGTTACGCCGGCATCCCGGCAGGAAGCAAGATCGGTTCTCGTGATGGTGTTCAGCATCATGATTGCACCTTGTTCCGGAATCGTATCGTGCAATATACCGTACAACTGCCCCCCGCTTCCCCAGGCGCCTGTGATTATCGTCCCGGCATTCCCGATCAAACAACCGCGATCGGTAACCCGGGTCACACGTCCGGGCAACCAGGCGGTCAGCGACAGTTCTTCCAGAAGCGGTTCGATGACGATGATCCCATGCTCCAGATTGATATCCTTGACCGTTCCGCGCATCGGGGAACGACAAACCTTCCCCTGCCGTGATGTCAGATGCCCCGCCAGAATCTGGTTTTTCTCGACTTCATCTCCCTCTTTGCATTTTATGTATGCCGTAATGTTTTTCGGTTCGACATCGAGGATATGCGCCACGTCGACACTACCCAATTCCATTACGTGCTCTTCTTTTTCCCGAACCAGTACGACACCGTTGGGCAGGATTCTTTCGACGACGCCATTGACCGGCGAGCGATACCGTTTCACTTCCAGCAATCGGGTAGTGCGTTGCGCGATCACTTCTTTGGCCGTGATCGTATCGCCGATGCTTTTGGTAAACACCCGGCGTAAATCCTCAGCAGGAATCCCCAGCGACTCGGTGACATGCAAAAAGAACGGACGCAGGAATGACCGATGACTTCTGGCGACAATCGTATCGGAGGTTACCCTTTCATCCTGCGTGACCAGGACTTCGCCCGGAACCGCCAGTTCGCGCGGCTCGATGATATCACCGGTGGTGACACGCGGCTCGGATTCCAGGTGCCGACGCGTTACCGACGGGAGATAATCGGCGGCGAAACCGTAATTGGCGGAATGCTCGGCCGGACGACCGCGTGCATCCAGAATCAGATGTGATCCCGCCGGAATCGCCGCATGCTTGTATTTGCATTTCAGTTTTCTGGTTGTTATGGTCAGTTCCGCCGATTCATCGGGCGTAAGATGTACGGTCCTGACGTCGCCGTATTGAAGGGACTCCTTCAGTTCCCTTCCCCGATCGGTGTGTCCCGTAACCGTCATCACCTTTTTCCCCGGCCGGGCGGTTTTATCCGGCGCAATGACTGTCCCCAGTCGTACCAAACCCAGCCGATAAAACAAATCCAGCGCCAGTTTTTCATCAACCTGGCTCAGCACGCCCAAATGCGGAAACATGAACACACTATCGACCGCAAGGTCAATGCGATGTGTCGGTTCCAGGGCATTGAGCAGGATCATGGTCGCAATCTCCCGCGGTGAGTGCGACAATCTCCCGCCGCTTCCGATCACCAGATCGTACCCGTCAAGATCGAACGCCCGGCCTTTTGGGGAACGCCCACGTCCCTTGTGCTTCAGGATATTCCAGCCCAACTCTTCCTCGGTACGACTCAAAGCCACGCCTTCCAGCACCCGAAAATGATCCTTTACCGCTTCGCGAATCGCCGCGGATGCCACCGCGCATTCGATGACGGTGCCCTTGCGGTCAAACGGAAGTGAGGTCGGTTGCAGATATTTATTGCCGATACAATCCAGCAATTCCTCGTGGCTGATGTCGAAATCGATCAGGCGGTGAATAGTATCAAGACCCGCCTGATCGACGACGTTGAGGATGCTGTAACTCATCCCGAGATTGGCGCTGACCGTGCGAAACAACCGTCCCCGGTCGGCAGTGAAGACATCGGTGGTGGCCCCGCCGATATCGACCGCCAGCAGGCGGGCGTTCATGTCTTTCGATGCCAGGGCCAGGATTTTCCCGACCGCCGCCGGTGTCGGCAGAAGCGTGGCGCTGACCCATTCGCGGTACGTGTCATAACCCGGCGCCCGTGACATGACATGCTCCATAAACACTTCATGGATGGCATTTCGCGCCGGTTCGAGATTTTCCTTTTTGCTGGATGGTCGAATATTGGGAACTTCATACAGGACGAATTCATTCTCCAGGACTTCTTTGACATAGTCGGACGCGCCTTCATTGCCCGCATATATGACGGGAAGCCTGTCCTGACGGGTGAGTTTGGGCCGAAGTCCGGCCTGCCGGAACAATTCCGCCAAAAAGACCGGGCCGTTGACCGCGCCGCCGTCGAAACCACCCGCCAGAAGCAACATGTCGGGGCGAAGGGTTTTCAGCAATTCGACTTTTTTATACGGTGTTCGTCGATCATCGAGCGCCAGAATTCCCTGAATAATACACCCGGCCCCCAGGGCAACCCGCTCCGCGCTTCGTGTGGTCACTTCGCCGACCAATCCGGCGACCACGATCGCCAGTCCCCCGCCGGCGCTCGATGTCGAGAGACAGGGCACCGCCGGAGTATCGCCGTCGAGCAGTGTCACGCCGACGCGTTTTTCAAGTTCACGCAGGGCATTGACCACCCCGATGGTGACATCCTCGTACGGTTTTTCCACCGTGGTCGGTTTTTCCTCACGATAAAACCGCCAGTCGTCCTCCTTCCGGAATAAAAGCACCTTGGTCGTGGTACTGCCGATATCAATCACACAGAAACATTTTTTCTCGCGGATCAGTGATTGAAAATCGATTGTGTCGTTTTCGTGCAATACGTCTCCGGTTCCGGGTATGACATTTGTCATCCCGGCGATATGTTGCCATTATTAACTGCGCAGTAAATGATAAGACCGGAGTCGAAAAACTCAAGCCTTAAATGAAATAAAAAACATGCCGTGCGTCGAAAACCATGCGGGCGTTCGGCGATAATAAGGCGTAGTGACGATTCTCGCTTACACCGTTTTGACAGATGTCGGAGTTTTTAGCGACTTCCGCACGGCACTGCCGATATCGTCGAGTGTAAACGGCTTCCGGATATACGCGCCGGCGCCGAGCTTCTGCATTTCCCGAACCCGGTCGGTCATCGAAAAGCCACTGATAATAACCGCCTTCTGGCTCGCACGATGCGACAGGATTTCCCGATACGTGTCCAGTCCGTCAAAATCCCGCTCCATTATCATATCCAGCACCAGTAGATCAACCGGATGTTCTTTCACAAACGCCACCGCTTCGTGACCGTTCGCAACGGCGCTGACCTGGTATCCGAGCGATGACAGCAAATCGACGGCGATATCTCTCTGTTCGGCGACATCATCGACAATTAAAATCGATTCGCGGCCGCTGAGGTCATGATCCGGTTTGGTCTCATCCATTGTCAGTTTCCCACTGACCGGAAAATACAAAATGAATTCGGTTCCTTCTCCCACCACGGACTTGATATCATACATCCCCTTGTGATCCTTGACAATACCATAGACTACCGATAATCCCAGACCACTTCCACTGGTTCCCATCTTCTTTTTGGAGTAATACGGTTCGAAAATGCGATTCAAATCTTCGGGCGCGATTCCCATGCCGGTATCGCGAACCCGAAGTGCCAAATGCGGTCCCGGTTCGAATTGAATACATTCGACCGGACACTTCTGAAGATTGACCTCTTCCGTGATAATCGTCAGGGTGCCGCCGTCCGGCATGGCATCGAACGCGTTGACGATCAGATTCATGACGACTTTCGACAAATGCGGAATCGATCCCTGGATCGCATAGTGGGCATCATGCAGGTATTGCTCCACGGTAACATCCGGACGCTTCTCCATCAGGCCGATGAAACTGGGCGAATCCAGATAGCCGCGCACCACCTCATTGATATCAAGCGCTGCCATTTCATAGCGTCCGCGGCGCGCCAGAGTCAGCAAATCCTGAATCACGTCAGCGGCGTCTCTGGCGGCATTACCGATGCGCTGGACCTGTTTGCGGACCGGACTGTCATCCGGAAGTTTGCGCAGAATGAGTTCCGGATATCCCACCAGCGGGCCGAGCATGTTGTTCAGGTCATGCGCCACACCGCCGGCCAGCACACCCAGCGACTTCATACGCTCGGCCTTTTCCAACTGCTCCTGCAGTTTGCGCTGCTGTTCCTCGACCTGTTTTCGTTCGGAAATATCCCGCGCCACACAGATCATCCCGCCGTCATCAAGAATCGCCAGCGAGATTTCCTGCGGAAATAAACTGCCGTCTTTGCGCCGTCCGAGCGTTTCTCCGGTCCAGCTTCCATTTTTATGAAAAACCGGCATGATCTCCCCCAGCACACGACTGAGTTCGATATCATCATAAAGCATATGCCAGCGTTTGCCGAGAAGTTCGAGCGGCGAATTGTACCCGTACATATCCGCATGAGCCTGGTTGAGATAAGTAAACAATCCGTCTTTGTCGTGAAGCGCCATCCCTTCGGAAACGTTTTCCATCGCCACCAGGTGACTGCGCAGTTGTTTCTCGGTGCGTTTGCGTTCGGTGATATCACGGAACGCTCCCTGCACCATGATCGCCTCGCCGTCGGCGTCGTGTACGATTTTGGTGTTAACCGACACCGGCAGAGGATATCCGTCACGGTGTTTGAGAACGATCTCATAGTCGTTCGCGTAACCGTGTTCCTGCAGGACTTTCAGGAGTTGACCGCGGGTCTTCGGATCGTAATAAAAGTCGGTAATCGGACGACCGATGGCATCTTCCACTTTAAACCCAAGTATCGTCTCGACCGAAGGTGAGAGAGTTATTATGTTGCCGATCATGTCGGCTTCATAATACACATCGAGAAAATTGTTGAAAATGGAACGGTATTTTTCCTCATTGCGGCGAATGGTTTCTTCCGTCCGGCGCCGTTCGGTCACATCGCGCAACACTCCGGTCACCCTGGCGATCTTGCCGCGCTCCCGAATGATTTTACCTCTCTCCTCGGCGTAGTGCACAGTTCCGTCTTTTCCGAGGAAGCGGAATTCAATGGGAAACTCGTTGCCGGTCTCGAAGATCCTGTTCAGGCAGTCATAGAAGAATTCGCGATCATCCGGATGTATGAATTCACTGGTGTGATGTCCGACAACATCCCCGGGCGAATACCCGAAACAGGAAACTTGCGGGCTGATATATGTTACGATTCCCTCGGTCGTGTAAGAATAAAAGACATCCATTGTGTTGGTGATAATGGCCCGCAGTTTTTCCTCGGATTTCCGCAATGCCGCTTCCGCGCTTCTGCGTTCGGTAATATCAACGGAAACACCCAGCACCGCCGGCCCCGATTGCCCGGCAAACCGAATCGGAATCTTGCTGGTTTGCAGATAATGCACCGTGCCGTCCGGATGGATAAACCGTTCCTCCGGAATAAAGACCGGGCTTCCGGATTCCATGACTTCTCGATCATCCTTGAGATATTGTGAGGCATCAATCTTGTTGCGGTACATGCCATGCAAACTCTTCCCGATAATTCCCTGCGGGGTTACCCCGTAGATTTCCGCCACGGTTCGATTGGCAAGGATAAATCGGCCCTCTTGATCCCGGGCGTAAATCATGTGCGGCACCAGGTCGATCACCTGTCGCAGGCGTTCCTCGCTTTCGCGCAAGGCCTCCTCGGTAAATTTGCGTTCGGTAATATCCCGGGCGATCCCCATAATCAACGTCTTCCCCTCGAGCATAATCGGGACCACCCTGATTTCCACGCTGACTTTGCGGCCGTCATGTCGCAACAGCGTATATTCAGCAGGACTTGAAGCTCCATTGGTCAGGCTTTGCTGTATCATTTCCCCGGCAAACTGTTTTTCTTCATCGGAAATCAGATTGGTATCATAAATAGTCTTGCCGATAAGTTCCTCTTTTTCGTAACCGACCATTTGCGCGGCCGTCGTATTGCCGTCAAGAAACCGCCCGTCGGCGTCTATCAGAAAATAGGCATCCGGGGCGTATTCGAACAGCCGCCGGAATCGTTCTTCGGAGTCACGCAACTGTCGTTGCGCCCGCTGACGGTTCGTGATATCACGAAAAGCCGCCACAACTCCCTTGCGGGCGCCGTGCTCGTCCTGAATCGGCGCCACGGTTCCGGCGATCGGGATTTCCCTGCCCTGCATGTCAATGACAATCGTCTCATCGGACGTCGCATACACCCGACCGTCGCGAAGCACCCGTTCCAGGATATCCACGCAGATCAAATCCTCTTTGCGATCGTGAATGGAAAACAAGTCATCCAGTTTTTTGCCGAGACCGGCCAGGGCCTTGATCCCCATCAGTCGCTCCGCCGCCGGATTGATAAACCGAATGTGCGCACCGTTATCGGTGGCAATCACCGCTTCACCGATGCCGGTTAATGTCGCTTCCAGATATCGTTCACTGTCGCGAAGTCTCAACTCCATGCGATGACGGTACAGCGCCATCTCCACCGTCGTATGCAGATCACGTTCCTCGAACGGTTTCATCAAGTACCCGTATGGCTCGGTGATCTTGGCTCGCTGCAAAGTGTCATTGTCGGCATATGCCGTTAAAAACACGATCGGAATGGCGTACTTGGTTTTGATCTGTTCCGCCGCCGTTACGCCATCCATATCGCCACGCAGTCGAATATCCATCAGAATCAAATCGGGTTTGCACTCCCCCGCTTTGAACACGGCCTGCCGGCCGGTCGCCACCACGGCCGGCACCTGATAGCCGAGCCGCAACAGCGTGTCTTTGATATCCATGGCAATGATGCTTTCATCCTCGACAACCATTACGTTTATGTCTGTCATTGCCGTTGTCTCCCTTTATTACATGATATTATACTTCAAACGTCAATCGGAATGTCGTGCCGCCGCTCCGGTCAAGCACAATCGTTCCCTTGAGCTGACTGGTGAGCGTGGTCACCAGTTGCATGCCCAATGATTCGGTGTTATGAAAATCCAGGTTCTCCGGCATGCCCCGCCCGTTGTCACTCACCGTCAATTGCATGGTCCCGTTTTCCTTGTGACGCAGTTTAATGGCGATCTCCCCTTTCTCGCCGGTCGCAAAGGCATGTTTTAGGCTGTTGGAAACGAGCTCATTCAGAATCAGTCCGCACGGTACGGCGGTGTCGATACCCAGGTAGATGTCCTTGACGTCCACGTGCAAATTGATGCGTCCGGAATCAACGGCATAACTGCGGGTCAGATAGGTGGTCAGATTCCGCGTGTATTCGGAGAAATCAATCAGGGACAAATCCTGTGACTGATACAGTTTTTCATGAATCAACGCCATGGATCGCACCCGGTGCTGGCTTTCCGTAAACATCTCCAGGGCTTTCGGATCCAGAATACACCGGGACTGCAGATTCAGCAGACTGGAAATCACCTGGAGGTTGTTTTTCACCCGATGATGAATTTCCTTGAGCAGGACTTCCTTTTCCCGCAACGATTTGGTAATGCGGTCTTCGACTCTTTTCCGCTCGACCAGTTCCACCTGAAGCTGCTGGGTCCATTCCGTCAGTTTGTCATGCGCCTTCTGCAGGGCGTCATCGCGGTATTGTATGTTGGCAAGCATGTCATTGAAACTGTCGATTAAATAACCGGTCTCGTCATTGCCCGTCTTCTCGGCTCGAACCGTGTAGTCCTCCTTCTCCGTGACCGTCCGCGCCAGTCGCGTCAGATGCAGAATCGGTTCGGAGATGACCCGTTGCAGGCGGGTCGCCATTCCGAAGGCGATCACCAGCGCGGTGAGGGCGAATACCGCGACAATGCCGACATATCGATTCAACCGGTCTTGCAATCCGTAAAGACTCGCCTCAATCCGTACCATGCCGATGTTTTCCCCGTCAAAATCGATATATCGCGCGTATGTCAATGAGTTTCTATGCATTACCAAACCCGTGTCACCGATCGGCGGAGGCTGATAGGATGACAGGGAATCGTCTTTGACATAACTGGCAAGGACACTTCCGTCGTTGGTATACACCGTGGTTGTTATGATAAACGGCAGGGTGGCCAGCGAAGCCAGGATTTCCTGGGCGTCCGTGGGATTATTAAACGTAATTGCCGCGGAGCTGTTAATCGCAATCACACCGGCAATGTTATCGATAAAGCGTACGATTTCATGTTTATAATTGATACGGTCAAATGACACGAACGCGATACTGGTCAACAGCAGAACAATACCGGTTACCACCAGAATAAGGGCAATCAGTTTGTGCTTGATGGACATGTTGCGGAGGGCTTTCATGTCAACGTCCCTCCGCGGAGGATGATTCGGGAACGATTCGCGCCAGCTTCAGCAGGTGTGAACTGATCGTCAATCCGGCCCGGCGAGTCGCTTCCGGATTGATTTCAAACCGAACCTTGTTATCCTCCATGAACAAGTTGATCATCCCGCCCCTGGCGGTAAAACGACCGCATTCCCCGATCGTTAACAGCGGTCGGTCCCGAAGGGTATCCAGTAAAGCAACCTGTCGATCCTGGATGTCATGAGCAAAACACAGAATATGCAAATCCGTCAACTGCGTGTCATCATTCACCGGAATAACTTCCAGTTGACGGCCGTATGCCGTTTTTCCCTGTACCGTTTCTTTCAGAATTCGTACGAATTCGATATCATCGAACACGCCGATACGCACCGGTGCGGAATCATCGGGGAATACTTCAGATGGCCAGTCCACGAACTTGGTGAAGTTGTACACATATGCGGCCTTGACATCGAACTCGGATGGTTGATGACCGTGGGCAACCGCCGCCAGGGAAGACACCAGAAAGGCACAGAAAAACCACAGAACGACCGCCAGAGGCGCGGGAACATCAACCCGGTCAGATATCCTGGTATACTTCACAACGTTTACTCCCCGGCATCATTAAAACCGGATTTCGATTGCACCGGTAATCGATCGCTGAATTTCCGACGAAAAGGTTTCCACATAATCAGGAGAGTACTCCTGGTGTTGTTTCTCAAACAAGTTGTTTCCGACGACGGAAACGGTTATCGGCCTGTTCACATGCCAGGCGATTCTGGCATTGACACTGGTATATTCATCGATATCGAGTTTGGCAAGGCCATCCACATATCTCATCATCAGGTCACAGGTCAGTGACGGGGTGATATCGACCGATGAACGCAAAGACACCTGGTTCTGCGGGCTTTCTCCCTCGATTGTCTGATAATCCGACACAACAGATGGCCGTTTCAGCCAGAGATTGATTTTGATATGGGAATATGTTGATCGGACTCGCCACCAGGGTGCGACGTCCAGGGTTGCGGCAAGTTCCCCGCCATAGGTCTCACCGGCAACCGGATTCTCCGCCTGAAACGGGAGGACCAGGTGAGTCGGCCCGGGTTCCACCTCCACAAACATCTCGCCCATAACAAAATCGCGCAGGCGATCATAGTCATTGAAAAACAGCGCCAGATCGAGAGAAAACGATGAAGTCGGTTGCACCCGGTAGCCGCATTCGTAGGCAATCAGAATTTCCGATTGATAATCAGCATTACCTTTCATGATAAGTAACATCGGCAGGCTGTCGGGATCAAGCGGATTGGGCGGCAAAACCATCTGGTTGAATCGAATGCCCACTTCCGAAATCGACGGAGTCCGGACCGCCCGGGACACCGCCGCCCACAGGGAATGGCGTTCGTGCGGATGCCAGCACAGCCTGACGTTGGGTTGATACTCAAACCCGGTATAACTGTTATATTCGAACTTGGAGCCGGCTGTCAGAGAAAGCCGGTCGGGGACCAGAGCAATTTCATCCTGAACAAAGGCGCCATACAAATAGTCCGTCCGATCGATATCGGAAAGCGAAACGGCGAATGTCCCATCGTTTCGGCACAGAATCAGCCGGGCATTGCCTCCCCACACCAGTTCGTGACGCGGCAGGAGTCGGAAACGGTGCTGAATATCGGCGTCAAGAATGTGCAGGCGAAAGGTTGTTGTGGGATCGATGAATTCCGAAAAATGATAATAGGTTTGAGACATCAGTTCGGATTCCGGTGACGCCGCATGTGACCATTTCCCGAGTATCATGCCATCCGTCTGTTCGTATTCGGTTTTGGCTTCCAGGGCGACCGCCTCAATTCCTTGATACAGCGTTTTCAATACCTGCCTGGCGTTACTATGGGTGATTTCGCCAATCAGGGTCAAGGCAGTGGAGGACGACTGTTGCCAATCCAGACGAAATCCACCGCCCAGATAATCCCAGTTGTCATAGTTGTCATGACCGCTGCCATCCACCAGATCATCCCGGTTGATTCCTCGGAAATGAACCTGGTAATCCAGCCGTTGATTGCGACAGCCTCCATACCGGAGACTGACAAAGCCCCGGTCTTCGGAGCCGTATCCGGTTTTGAGATACCATCCCCGGGTATCGCGGGCATGTTTGGTCACAATATTGATGACACCATTGACGGCATTGGCCCCCCACAAACTCGCACCCGGTCCCCGGATAACCTCGATCCGGTCGATATTGTCCACCACGGGGTTGAGCTGTTGCCAGAATACTCCGGAAAACAGCGGTGTGTATACCGAAAGTCCATCAATCAGCACCAGCATCTTATTGGCGAAACGACCGCCGAAACCGCGTGAGGTAATCGACCACTTATTGGCGTCTATCTGCGCCACGATCAAACCGGGAACATAACGCAGTGCCTCCTGAATGGATAACACCCCGAGGCGTTGCAAATCCTCATTGCGCAGAACAAACACTGCCGCGGCAGCATCAGAAAGGTGTTCGGTTTTCCTGGATACCGACGTCACCTCAGTATTCATCAAATCTTCAATGCGCAACTCCGTCAGATCGCGAGTATGAAAAGCGCTGTCTTCGCTTCTGGCCATTCTGGATACACTCAGGAGAACCGGCAGAATCGCCAGTAGGCTCAGGTATCTAAAGCACGTATGTAATCGCAGTGTCGACGGCATATTCAACATCCACGTGTTTACAGATTTCACCGGTGTCAAATAGCATCAGTGCGCTGGAGCGAACACCGCTCACCGCGGCATTATCGGGCTGTCAGCCCTTGTTCAATCAACCGATTTCCCGATAATGTCAATGCCGATGCCCCTTTACCAAGTTGTAGCAGTTATGGTAATTGTATCGACTGAACCGGGCGAAATCTGAGTCGATTGGTTGTCATTCGGGGGCGATATTCCAATATCGTGGACAAGATAAGCCCATAAGTCGAAGACCGTCCACAATTGCCATCCGCACCACAACCGCCAGATCGACATATTCGCTTGCGGTACTGTGACTTGTAAAACTATGATGGGGACGAGGACGGGGGGCGATCAGCATTCGGGGTCCGGACCATCCGAGTAGATGAAAGCGATCAAATGGAGAATATCCAGCAAATTACTGGCTTCGTCGTTATTGACATCACCGGCCTTGATCGGAACCGGATCCGGCCCGCCGGAGTAGATATAGCTGATCAGATACAGAATATCCAGCAGGTTGACGGCAGTGTCATGATTGACATCGCCGCAGAGGAAATTGGCATAACTAATATTATATAAAACGCTTAAATTCGATGACCAGTAATTGACGGCAGCCAGATCCACATTGTTATCCCGGTTAAAATCCGCCACACAGATCGAGACCGGGCAATCTCCGGCATAATAATGATCGGCGACGGCAAACAATCCTCCGCCCAGGTTTTGCAATAAGGACACATTATCGCCAACGCTGTTGGCTGTCACCAGATCAAGCAGACCGTCGGCGTTAAAATCGCCGCCGCATACCATCGCCGGATGGGAGCCGACGCTATACGATACGCCCTTCGCCAGTGACCCGTCGCCTTTGTTCATCAGCACCGCTACTGCGGCGGCGTTATAATAGACCACGGCCAGATCAACGGCGTCATCTTCATTGAAAGATCCGGCATGCAGGGCAAACGGCCCGTCCCCGACCAGATAGGCCACCGGTGATGAGAACGTGGCATCACCGTTGTTGAAAAGCACGCAGACACTGTCCACGGCATAATTGGCGACCGCAAGATCAGAGTCGAGGTCACCATCGAAATCCGCACCAACCAGAGCCATCGGCTGATCCCCGGCAACATAAGTCCCCCCGGTCGTAAAACTGCCGGTGCCGTCATTGAGCATGATCACCACATCATCGGTTTCCAGATTGATCACGGCCAGATCGTTGCCGTTTTCTCCGTTGAAATCGGCAATCACGACCGCCCGGGGATAGATACCGATATCATGATGGACGACATTGGCGAATGAACCGAATCCATTGTTATAATAAATAGAGACATTGCGTGACGACAGGTTTGCCACCACCAGATCAAGCGCCTGATCGCCGTTCAGATGGCCGGTCTTGATTGAATTGGGATAGGCGCCGGTTATCTCCATTTCCGTAATGACAAAACTGGAGTCGGGCTGGCACATCAGAATGATCAGGACATCGTCTTCGGCGCAGACCGCGGCAAGATCCGCATCGCCGTCATTGTCGAGATCACCGGTTGCTAAACTGCGAGGAAATGTCCCTAATGAATAGTAAACCGGATCGGAGAAGAATTCCACCTGGGCCACCGCTATCTGACAGACCAGTATCAGTCCGGCAAACAAACCTATCAATGTTCGAGCCACCGCGCTCCTTGTTAAGACAAAATCGGGCCGGTAAAAGAAGTAATTCAATTAATGGGAATATAGTATATCCGGCGGGAAAGTCAAGGTTGATTTGATCGAACCACCTGAGCGATGGGCACTTGGAAAGGTCTTGACCATCCGGTCAAGGCCGACATATACACAATGGCCATGAAACAAAACCAAGTCGATTGAGGTTCTAATAAAAAAAGGAATATAAGACCCGTTTACTCCCCTATTAAGAGCATAAACGGCAACTGGAAAGGAGAGGAAAACATGCAAATCGGAGCATTGCAAAAAACAACACTGCTTGTAATAGCGGCCTTCGTGGGTATTGTTGGCGTTGCGGCAGCAGTTGATCTTGCCCCCGAGTTGAAAGAGAAATTACAGAAGGACGGCCTTCTGGAAGAATACCTGGCGCGCCATGCCGAAGACCATGCCAAAGGCATCTGTGCGCCGGAAAAAAGGCTTCTGTTGCCGAGTCTGACCTCGGCGAAAACCGACGCCGTGGATACAGTTCGGGTTCTGGTCTTACTGGTGGATTTCAGCGATAATCCGTACAATGCCGGCGCGGTGTCGGCTTCTGTCGCGCAGTTCGATTCGGTACTGTTTACAACCAATGGCATCAATCCGACCGGATCGATGACGGAATTCTATCTGGAAAACTCCTACGGCAGGTTTTTTATACGGGGTGACGTGTTCGGTTGGTATCGCATGCCGCAGACGTATGCCTATTATGTCGATGGTCAGCGCGGGTTCGGGACATATCCGCGAAACGCCCAGAGGCTGACGGTCGATGCCGTGCTGGCCGCCGATGCCGACGGTGTGGATTTTTCCGTGTATGACATTTTCGGCCCGGCGGGAGTGCCGGACGGCAATGTTGACGGGCTTTTCGTGGTCCACGCCGGACCGGGGTATGAGGAAACCGGAAATCTCAACATGATTCACTCCCACAAATGGTCGCTGGGGGGTAATGCCCAATATCTCGACGGAGTCCGGATCGATGCCTATACGCAGGAACCGGAGGAATCGGCGATCGCGGGTACGATTTCACCAATCGGCGTTTTCGCTCATGAATACGGTCATTTTATCGGCTTGCCTGATTTGTACGACATCGACGGCGAACCGTCCACATCCGACGGGCTGGGGCGCTGGTCGCTGATGGCGGGCGGATCATACAACGGCGGCTCGCGTACTCCCGCACATTTCGACGCCTGGAGCAAAACCTATGTCGGATTTGTCCAGCCGATCGAAGTGGTCGACAATCTCATCGACGTCGCCATACCGCAGGTGGAAACCGACCCGGTGATATATAAACTCTGGGCACTGGGAGAATACGACGGGCCGGAATACTTCCTTGTCGAAAACCGCCAGAAAACCGGGTCCGATATCGCTCTCGCCGGTGAGGGCCTGCTCATTTATCATGTCGACGACAGCCGCTTCGGTAATTACGATCCCGATCACTATCATGTCGCACTCGAACAGGCCGACGGCAAATTCGATCTGGAGTACGGTGCGGGATCAAGTGACGCCGGCGATCCTTTCCCCGGATCCAGCGACGTGCGCTCTTTCGATGACCTGTCATCTCCCGGCAGTCGCAGTTATGGCGGACTGACCACCGAAGTATCGGTGTGGAACATATCCGATTCGGATTCAATCATGACCGCCAATCTCGACGTGCATTTTTCGCGTCCCAAATTCATACTGGATTCGGCTTCCTTCGATGATTTCGGCGGGGATAATATTCTCAATCCCGGCGAGACGGTCGCGTTCACCTTTTATGTGACCAACGCCTGGGATGATGCCGACGATGCCATCATCAGCATGAGTACGACCAATCCCGACATAACATTCGATCCATCATCCATCCATCAGGCGATTATTCCCGGCGATTATGCCGTTTTCGACAACAGCACCCAACCCTTTGTCTTCACCGTTCCCCAGATTACGGAACCGGTGTATGACTCGTTTTTTGTCACGATAGCATCCAACGGTGGAGCATTTGTCACGACCTATGATTTCGAAATAATTCTCGGCGAACCGGAGCTGTTGATTGTCGATGATGACCGGGGCGAACAATACGACACGCTGTATGTCGGCGACCTCTACCGCAAAGGAAGTCCGGCGCATGTCTGGGATAAATCAGCAAAGGGCTCTCCGACGGCATCGGTTCTCGAAAATTATGATATCGTGTACTGGTTTACCGGCGACACCTTCTCGGATCTGATGCAATCGGCCGATATAGAGGCGATCAAAGGCTATCTGGACAACGGCGGCAAGTTGTTTTTATCGGGACAGGCGTTGGCAACGGAACTGCATGTTCAGGATTCCGCATTTCTCGCCGATTATCTGCACGCCGAATTGGGCGATCCCTTTTTCAGCCTGACCCATCTCGGCGTGGCCGGTTCTCCGGTGGGAGACGGTCTTCGTGTCCGCTATACCAGCTATGCTCACCAGGAATATTCCGTTGCCACAACCGTCGTTCCGGCAAACGGGGGTGTTCCGATATTCACTTATCAGGGAGGCGGCGTATCCGCCGTGGCATATTCCGGAGAACACAAAGTCGTGTTTTTCAACTGGGGATATGAGGACATCGCCAATATCTATGCCAGTTACGACACGCGCGATACGGTGGGAAGTCGCATTCTGGAGTTTTTCCGATCCGATGGGTCAACCGTTTGCGATTGCGAACCGGGCGAGGTCGATGGGCAGGAAGGTGTCAATCTGCTGGATATTCTGTATCTCATCGGAACGGTGTATCAGGACGGTCCGTCTCCGATACCTTATGCCGTTTGCTCGGGAGACACCAACTGTGATTGCAGTGTGAATCTGCTGGATATCCTGTCACTGATATCCTATGTGTATACCGGCGGGGAAACTCCCTGTAACTGCGCGGGATTCCTTTCCGCCTGTAACGCGCTGTACTAAACAACCCCCTTTGGCACAGTATAAGCCCTGCTTTATGCATAAAAGCAGGGCTTATTTCTTGACATAATCACCAAAACGCGTATATTGTACCTGTAAGGCAGGTATCCCTGGAAGACTTTCGATTTGACTACATGATTTTCAGCATCTTCCGGGGTGCTTTGTACAAAGTTTTTCACAATTAAAAAGCCTGCATGAACCACGCCTCTCCTCACTACCCCTAAGTTATTGACAGATTATATGCTTAACTGATTTTTCAAGAAAATGGAACCATGTGGAGGACATTTAAACAAAGGAGAATGTCATGAGGTATGCAACCGGAAGCACGATTCTCGCGGTGATGATGTTACTGGTCGTGGCAAGCCTGTTTGCGGCCGGAGTTCCGCAACGGATTACCTATCAGGGTCGGCTTACCGATACCGGCGGCAATCCGGTAACCGACGGGAACTATCAGATATCATTTGCCATTTACTATACCGCAACCGGTCCGAGTTTTCCGGCCTGGAGCAGTGGAACGCAGACAGTAACTGTCACCAACGGTTTGTTTGTCTATCAACTGGGATCAAACGTCAACCTGTCACCGGCGCTGTTTGCAGCCGACACGTCATTGTATCTCGGAATAACCGTCGGGACCGATCCGGAAATCACCCCGCGGACCCGGCTGGTCTCGGTCGGTTTTTCCTGTCAGGCCGCATATAGCGACACCGCCGACTATACGCTGGCGATTGCCGATAATGCCGTAACCGGCGACAAAATCGTCGATGGGACCATTCATGGCGATGATATCGGCGACAACGGCGCAGCCAACGGCCAGGTGTTGAAATGGAACGGCTCCACCTGGACTCCCGCTGATGACAACACCGGAACCGGCGGTGTCGGCGGATGGACCGACGACGGCAATGTCGTGCGCTTGATTGACGGCGCCGACAGCATCGGGATCGGAACTCTTACCCCCTCAGCCAAGCTCGATGTCGACGGGTCATTTCATGCCAGCGGCATCATGCGAGTCGGAAACTCGCTGTCATTCGACGGTGTCAATGATAAAATCACCGCCACCGGAGGCGCCATCGACTTCGACGATGAGAACCTCGGCACCACCGGGAATGTCACGATCGGCGAGTCGTCGGCCTCCACCCCGAGTCTCAAACTGACCGTTACCGGTGTGACCGATGCGAGTACGCCGATGCTTCAGCTTTTGCATCAAACCACTTTCCCGACCGATATTGCCTACCCCGTCATGGAAGTCCGCAATCAGGGCTATGATCATGCCTTCTTAACCATCGACGGCGGTGGCACAGTAATACAAAGCAACCTGTCCTCGCCCAAAAACCGTAAAGCCGGCCCGGTCACCAACCAGATCAGCCCGGATGACGCCCGCCCGACCTTTTTCAACGCCGGCAATGTCGGTATCGGAACCGATGACCCGACCGAACCGCTCTCGATTGCGGGGTACACCGATGACCATACACCGGTGGTCAAGTTGTATCATAACACGGCCTCGCCGACCGAATTACTGAACCCCGCTTTTGAAATTTACCTGCCGGCGTACGATTATACCCCGGTGACATTCCTCGGCGGCGGCGTCATGCGTCAGCGGGCACCGGATGAAACCGTTACGATCGAACTCAATCCTTCACATGGCGGCTTGTCGTACTTAAGCGCCGGCCCGGTTGGAATCGGCACCAACACTCCCGATCCGGCGTTTGCGCTTGATGTCGGCGGTGACATGAACGTACAGGGAGAGATCAATTCACAGGGAAAACTAAAGGCGCATTCGCTGACCGTCGGTTTTGATTTCGATTCCGGATGGCTGGCCGTATCTCCGGGAACGACGATTCAGCTTGATCATAATCTCGGCGGCGACCCCGGGAATTATGTCGTTTTCGTCTATGGCAAGAATACCAGCGGCATCCATCAGGCCAATTTCGGCAATGCCGGAACAGCCACTAACACCGGGGTAACCTGGCACAGCCTGAATGAAACCAGCCTTAAGATAACAAGAGGGAATCTGGACTCGGCAGGTGGCGAGGGAGATTGGGATGAGGTCCGGATTCGTATCATCGCCAATCAACAGTAATCAACACGGGTACTGAAGGAGGTATGGTATGAAGAATGGAATTCTTACCGTCGCCGTGTTGATCGTTATGTCATCACTGCCGGTCTTCGCAGAAACGATCGAATGGCAAGTGGTCTCGGGGGGCGGGACCGAGGGGGCCTCAACAAGTTACCAGTTGGGAGGGACTGTCGGACAAACCGCGGTCGGTCCCGGAACGACCACCGCATATGCCGTCAACTCCGGCTACTGGCAAAATTTCAACGAGGGAAACTGCTGTCTGGAATGGGGATTGCCCGGTGACGCCAACAGTGATGGGGCGATCAATCTGCTGGATGTTTTGTGGATTATTGGCGTCCTGTATCAGGAACCGTTTGGCGAACCGCACAATCCCAACGGGTGCGATGCACTTATGGATGCCAATGGCGACGGTATTTCGGTGACCGCGCCGGTCATTAACCTACTCGATGTTCTGGCATTGATCGCGCATATCTATCAGGATCCGATCGGTCAGCCAATCCTGTGCTGTCCGCCGGGATGCCAGACTCCGTAAAGAACGACACCTGCCCAATAGACAAACGGCCCGCAATCATGCGGGCCGTTTGTATTCGTGTATGCTTTGAATGCACTACGCAATCCAGATCGTCTTGATATTAACAAACTCCCGGATGCCGTAATGCGACAATTCCCGGCCATAGCCGGATTTTTTAATCCCGCCGAACGGCAGACGCGGATCGGATTTGGTCATCCCGTTGACAAACACCGATCCCGTTTCGATTCGACGCGCCACCGCTTCGGCTTTTTGCACGTCGCGCGACCAGACACTTCCTCCAAGGCCGAACAGAGAATCATTGGCGACCGCGATCGCTTCTTCGGTGTCTTTCACGGGAATAATAGCCGCCACCGGCCCGAATGTCTCCTGTTCGTACACCGGCATTCCCTTTTTCACCTCGGTCAGCACCGTCGGCAGATAAAACGCTCCCGGTCCGTCGGCTTTCCTGCCGCCGCACAGCACACGCGCGCCCATCGCAATCGACTTGTGCACCTGTTCATCCAACTCATCCAGCAAATCCATCCTTGCCATCGGACCGACCTTGGTATCATCCAGCAGAGGATCACCGACCTTCAGCGATTCCATTGTTGCTTTCTGTTGCTGCTCGAACTGCTTGACCATCGGTTCGACAACGATAAACCGTTTCGCCGCGATACAACTTTGTCCGGTATTGATCATCCGCGCCGTCACGGAGGTCGCCACGCAGGCCGGCAGGTCGGCATCATCGAGCACGATATACGGATCGGAACCGCCCAGTTCGAGAACCGTCTTTTTCAACTCGCGTCCGGCAATCGACGCCACCGACATCCCGGCAGGTTCGCTACCGGTAAGAGTGACAGCCCTGATCCTGCTGTCGGCAATCACCGCCTCCACCTGCCGCGATGAAATCAGTAGAGTCCGGAAGATCTCTTCGGGAAAACCGGCTTCGCGAAAAACGGCTTCGATTGCCAGAGCCGAACCCGGGACATTCGACGCATGCTTGAGCACTCCGGCATTGCCCGCCATCAGCGCCGGAGCCGCAAAACGGAACACCTGCCAGAACGGGAAATTCCACGGCATTACCGCCAGTACGATACCGATCGGTTCGAACGCCACCAGGCTTCGGCTGGCGTCGGTTTCGACTATGTCATCGGCCAGAAATTCTTCGGCATGGTCGGCATAGTAATCACACACCCAGGCGCATTTTTCCACTTCCGCGCGGGCTTCGGTAATGGTCTTGCCCATCTCCATCGTCATGGTGCGGGCATATTGATTCTTGTTTTTTCGCAAAACCTCAGCCGCCTTGTGCATCAACGATTTGCGATGAGTAAAATCGGTTTGACGCCAGCGAATAAATGCATCCTGCACCTTGCCGATAATATCCGCGACTTCTTCCGGCGTATGTTCATCGTATTCCTTAACGATCTCATTGGTGGCGGGATTGATCACTTTCAACATATGTCCATACCTCGCGATAGTTTTTCCTCAGATTGACCATGGTCATAAGATAGTGCCGAAAACAAACTCAAGATCAACAAAAAACGGCGACAGTAATCCCTGCCGCCGTAAATGTTTATTAACCGCCGGAGTTCGGTATCATCTTGGATTACCGGTTCATCCAGTTTATGACCAGACTGATAATGAGGCCCAGATCAAATAGCACAATACCGAGAAAATAGTATTTGTAGCCCGCTGGTTCCCAGTATTCTTTGTATCGCCACGGCATCACATTCATCCGCCAGCCAACCAGGCCGGAAACACTTGGGTGATTCGGCTTGCGAAGCCACATCCCGCGCATGCCAAAGATAAACCCGGCCAACATCAGAACCAGGCTGAACACCATCAGGACCTTCTCCATCACACCACCCTTTATGTAACAGGTTAAAAATATACTCTGATTTTCCAGGTCGGCAGAACGCACAATGCAAACAGATAGATGAAATAAGTCACATTCCCGGCGGGATGTCAATGCCAAATGCAAACGGGTGCCGGTCTGTGATAAATCTGCACCCGTTTGTATTACTCCTGCCGTCTCTTATGCAAACAGCGGATTAGCCTTTTCGGGATCGATATCAAGATCATCCATCGCCTGTTTGACCACATCGGTTTTGATCTTACCCTCTCGCGACAGTGCATGCAATGCCGCAAACGCGATATGCCGCGCATCGACTTCAAAATGATCGCGCAATGCCGCGCGGGTGTCCGAACGACCGAAACCGTCGGTGCCCAATGTGACATACCGTCCCGGAATCCACTTACTGATTGACGCGGGCAGAGCCTTGAGATAATCCGATGCCGCCACGAACACCCCGCCTTCGCCTTCGAATTCCTGCGCCACATACGGCAGACGCGGGGCCATGTCGGGATTGAGCATGTTGCGCCGTTCGATATCCATCGCATCGGTATACAATTCCTTGTAACTTGTCACCGACCAGATATCCGCCGCGACACCGTACTTGTCTTCGAGTATTCCCCCGGCTTTGATCGCTTCGTTCAGGATTGCGCCGCCCGCCATCAGATGCGCCCGGGCTTTGGCGGTCGTGTTTTCCGATTTCCGGAAACGATACATGCCGTTCAGGATATTCTTCTCGATCCCTTCCGGCATTTTCGGCATGCGGTAGAATTCGTTCATAACGGTCAGATAGTACAACAGGGTTTCCTGATTTTCGTACATGCGCTGGATGCCGCGACGGATAATCACCGCCAGTTCATAGGCAAACGCCGGATCGTACGCCTTGAGATTCGGCAGGGCGTACGCGTACAGGTGACTCTGCCCGTCCTGATGCTGAAGGCCCTCACCGGCCAGTGTCGTTCGTCCGCTGGTGCCGCCGATCAGGAAACCTTTGGCCTGCATGTCGCCCGCGGCCCAGATTAAATCGCCGATACGCTGAAAACCGAACATGGAATAATAAATAAAAAACGGAATCATAGTGAGATTGTGCGTGGCGTACGACGTCCCCGCGGCGATAAACGACGACATCGCCCCCGCTTCGGTAATCCCTTCTTCGAGAATAACCCCGTCCCTGGCCTCTTTATAGTACAACAGGCTTTCCTTATCGACCGGTTCGTAAATCTGACCGCGGCTGTTGTAAATACCGATCTTGCGGAACAGCGATTCCATCCCGAATGTCCGCGCTTCATCGGGGACGATCGGCACGATTTTCCCGCCGACCGATGGATCATTGAGCAGTTTCGACAAAATATGCACCGCCACCATCGTGGTCGAAACCTCTCGCTGATCAGTCCCTTCGAAATATTCATCGAACAAATCTTTCGCGGGAGGATCAAGCGGCTTGACGTTGACGATTCTTCGGGGCAGATACCCGCCCAATTCATGACGCCGTTCCTGAAGATATTTCATTTCGGGGCTGTCATCGGGAGGTCGGTAAAATGGCGCTTCGGCAATTTCCTTGTCCGAAATCGGGATTCCGAACCGACTGCGGAACTCCCGCATCTCCTGTTCATTGAGTTTTTTCTGCTGATGCGTAACATTGCGCCCCTCGCCCGCCTCGCCGAGACCGTACCCCTTGATCGTTTTGGCGAGAATCACGGTCGGCGTACCGACGTGTTCCACCGCCGCTTTATATGCCGCGTAAACTTTTTCCGGATCATGGCCGCCGCGACGGAGTTTTTGCAGTTTTTCGGCTGAGTAATTCCGCACCATCTCCAGCAATTGCGGATGCGTCCCGAAGAAATCCTTGCGGATGTATTCTCCGTCGGAGACGGTGTATTTCTGATACTGCCCGTCGGGCACCTCACCCATGCGTTTGACCAGTATGCCGTCGGTATCCTTCGCCAACAGTGGATCCCAGTCGCTTCCCCAGATAACTTTGATCACGTTCCAGCCACCGCCTTTGAAAATCGATTCCAATTCCTGAATAATCTTGCCGTTGCCGCGCACCGGTCCGTCAAGTCGTTGCAAGTTGCAGTTAACCACAAAAATCAGATTGTCGAGATTTTCCCGCGCCGCCAGGGTGATTGCGCCGAGTGATTCCGGCTCGTCGAGTTCGCCATCGCCCAGAAACGCCCAGATCTTCTGGTTGTCGTTTTGTTTCAGACCACGCGCAATCAGGTATCGATTGAACCGCGCCTGATAGATCGCCATGATCGGCCCAAGCCCCATCGATACGGTCGGGAATTGCCAGAATTCCGGCATCAGCCAGGGATGCGGATACGACGAAAGCCCGCCTTCCGGCTTAAGTTCTCGTCGGAAATTCATCAGGGCGGTTTCGGAAATTCGTCCTTCCAGAAAGGCGCGCGCATAAATCCCCTGTGCCGCATGCCCCTGGAAATACACGATATCCCCGTCATGTTTGTCCGAACGGCCGCGGAAGAAATGGTTGAATCCGACTTCATACAGTGTTGCCGATGACGCAAAGGTCGAGATATGCCCGCCAATCCCGTCGGCCAGACGATTGGCCCGCACCACCATCGCCATTGCGTTCCAGCGGATAATACTCTTGATACGACGTTCCAGCTCACGGCTTCCCGGGTAGGCCGGTTGTTTGTCGGCCGGGATGGTATTGATATAAGGAGTGCTTCCCTCCGATGAGAATATAACTCCCTTCTCGCGGGCGCGTCCCTGCAATTGGTCGATAATGTCCCGCACGCGATCGGGACCTTCGGAATCGAGGACTTCGTCGAGCGATTCCATCCAGTCCTGATCCTCGGCCATTCTATCTTTTAGTTTCCGTTCCAGAATATTGTCATTCATATGCTCACCGCCTTTACGGTTATCATGTAAATATAGCCAACTGACACAATTAATTATCCTTTAAAGCTATGTATCGAAATACCGACACGCAAGGATTGTCTTCTCCTGGTCCCGGCACATTCCGAGATATTATGCCTGGTACAACAAAATTAAGCCATAAACGTTTCATCGGAATCACTCTTTTATCAATCAATTTATCAACTTATTTGACAGCGGTATTGACAATATCTACCTGTTATGCTATGTTTATTACATCCTGGTTTTCAACCACAGTCTCCATACAGGAGGTATCATGTTTCCTTTAAAAAAATCATATCTGATTCCGTGCATCATTTTTGTATGTATAGGCATACCACTTCAGGCTCAAACCGATACTATCTGTGATTTTTGCGGGGCATCCATTCCCGCCTACCAACCCTATTGTGATCAGTGCGGGAATTGGATGGTATCCGGCAATAATGAAATAGACTTCGCATTTTCGACGACCATCGGATATAACCGGGCCAAAATGAATGCCGTCTCCACATTTAATCTTGGGCAATTACAATTGGTAGCGGATTGGGAGAGAACAGAAGACACTTTGGCCGCTGTGGCGACATACCGGTTCTATCTCAAACCCCGCTATCAGCACCCCAATGTCCCCTTTGCGTTTATACCATACAATTATCGCAATAATATCGTCGACATCGCCGGGGCATTTATCAACGATGATTATACCCTTATAGACAAAGGTGACCTCCCTTTTCATTCGGAATTGGGATTTAAGGCCAAGGTGCTTGGAATCAATACCCTCTATTATTTCAACCGCATATTTGTCGGCGGCGGACTGAGATATATGCGTCAAACCCGAGATGATCTCGAATCGGATGACTGGTGCAATCGAACCGTCATCCTGTCCGGCAGTTTTGGTTTTTATAATCCACAAAATCGCACTGGAATTACTATTCAGTTCCACGACTTGTCATATGATCGATCCCGCGGGGACGAAGACATGCAGTTTATCCGTCTAAGCCCCTTCATCGAGTATCTCCCCACTCCGGAAATACTCCTGGGCGCCAACCTGGATTACTACTTCGAAAGCGGCGAGAGCGATTACTTTGAAACCAAATTCCCCATCTGGGCAAAATATATCATGACCGAGTACTGGTGGGAATTTATCGCATCTCTTTCTTACTATAATGATTATGAAGATATTCATGAATATGATTTCCAGGTGAGTGCCCGAAAATACATTCACGACATATCAGTCCATGTGATGTACGGCTATTTTCGCAGAACCATCGATGCTATGAGCGGCGGCTTTGAATACATCAAAACGCAGACCGGGGCGGACATTGCACTCTATGACCGAACCATACTACTGGACGTTTCAGGATTTTACCATATCGGTGAAAGAGATTCTATTGGTCACTTCTATAATTATACAAACCTTGGAGTAAGTGCCGGTCTGCAGGTTTTTTTCCGTTAGGCAATTATAACACCTTTGACAATGCTGTTTTAATCGCGGCAGTCAGGCGTTCATACCCGGTTTCATTCGGATCGATTGCTCCGAGGGAGAGCTCTTGCGGCAAAAAACCATTTTTATCAGCCAATACCTGATTGAAATCAACATAGCTCACGTCATGTTCATCACAGTAGGCGCGCATCCAGGCATTAAAGGCAGTGATCGAATCCGGCAGGATATATTCCTCATGTTCGAATACTGTCGCGCTGTCGGCGCGCGGCGGAATCATGGTGGCAAGTATCGGTTCGACATGAAAACAGCGGGCCAGACCGACCATGGTGATCAGAAAATCCTTGAGGTCATCGGACGGCATATGCGGCCTGAGATTATATGAACTGGTTTCAATCAGCACCGCGCGGGGTTGTAAATCAAGCACGTCGGGTTTGAACCGCAGTAAAAAACCCGCCGCCCGCTGGTACGGCACTCCGCGATTGATCGCTTCATATTCGGGGAAAGCCGTCTTGACGTCCCAGTTTGTAATCACCTGCGTGCCTAAAAACACGACTCTATTGGCAACGACCGTGTCCGATTTCAAGGCGGCATTCTGCTCGGCGTAGACATCGCGCCCGGAGAATTCATCGATCACCGCCAGATATTTGTCGCGGAATTCATTGATATGACTGCGATACTCATGGGCCTTGATTGCAACATATACAATGGCGATATTAAGCAACAATGAAAGCATCAGTATGATTTTCCAAACCGGTCGCATTTCCGCGCCTCCTTCCAAGTTCCTGTTTTATATCATAAGGTATCGCTTTTTCTCGGGCATCATAAAAAACAAATAAACAGGTTTTAACCAGATTGCGTTTGCAGTTGCCGACAAGGCGACAATATCGTATCTTGCGCTCTATATGAAACAGGCCATAAAGCCGGAAGGCGTGATGATATCCACTGCCCGAAAGACAAGTCATAAATGAATCCTCCCTTCCCCTACCTCGGCGAAATCATCTCGGTCGGAGCGGCGCTGACCTGGGCGTTCGCGGTTATTCTGTTTCGCAAAAGCGGCGAGACGGTGCATCCGATCGCGCTTAACGTGTTCAAGAACATCCTCGCCATCACCCTGCTCTTCCCGACAATCTGGCTTTCCGGCGGTGTGGCATTCAGCGACGTGCCCGGTCGCGATTGCATCATGATTCTCATCTCCGGAGTATTGGGGATCGGCATTTCCGATACGCTCTTTTTCATGAGCCTGAATCGTATCGGCGCGGGGATGTCGGCGATTATCAACTGTCTGTACAGCCCGTTCATCATTGCCCTGTCCATGGTCTGGATCGATGAATCGCTGACCCTGTTTCAACTGATCGGGGTCGCCATGATCGTCTCGGCGGTCCTGACCGCCACCAGCAGAAAGGGGGCGGGGCACCTGTCCCGATCCGATCTGGTCTGGGGCGTCGTCTTCGGAATTCTGGCGCTGGTCGCGATGGCGGTCGGGATTGTCATGATCAAACCCATTTTAAACCGAACCCCTCTGCTGGTGGCAACCCAACTCCGTCTATTGGGAGGGATGGCCGCGCTGATTATATATTTGCTCTTGCATCCCAAACGTCGTGCGATACTCGGCTCAATTAACTCCATCGGAAGCTGGAAATACACGGTCACCGGATCGTTTATCGGAACCTATATCACGCTGATCTTATGGATGGGCGGGATGAAATATACGCAGGTCTCCATCGCCGCCGCGCTCAGCCAACTCAGCAATGTGTTCACTTTCACTCTGGCGGTTTTGTTTTTGCGCGAACCGCTGAACTTATGGCGAATTTTCGGGATTATTCTCGGCGTGGGCGGTGCGTTGGTCGTAATACTTGCATAAAAGACATTGCGGTCACCTCTCCGACGGGGTTGACACGGCGAAATTATAACGTAAATTGGAACAGCAGTCCCGACTTTCACCCGATAGGCACGGAGGTTTCGTTTTGACTCGTTTTACCACCATGGTCTTCTGTATGGCGATACTGATTATCGGACTCGCCGCAACCGGGATTTCAGAAGAGATTCGTTACGCCCGGTATCCGGCGTTGTCTCCTGACGGCAACACCATCGCGTTTTCTTATCTTGGAGATATCTGGACCGTCCCGGCAATCGGCGGGAAAGCAGTCCGTCTGACCGTCCATCCGGCCGAGGATATCCGTCCGCAGTTTTCGCCCGACGGATCGAAGATTATGTTTACGTCACGGCGGTATGACAATTACGACGTTTTCATCATACCCGCAAAAGGTGGTGAACCGACTCAATTGACGGTCAATTCCGCGACCGATATCGGCACGTCCTGGTTTGCGGGCGGCGACAGCGTTCTGTTCACATCGCGACGTGACGGCTGGCGGGATATTTTCAAAGTATCGGTTAACGGCGGCATGCCGATCAAACTGACCGGCTATCCCCATGAACAGGAATACAACGGTCGCATGACATCCGACGGCCGATACCTGCTGTATAATACCGGATCGGGGATGTCGCGCTGGTGGCGGCGTGATTTACGGGGATCGCGTAACGCCGATATATTTCTTCTGGATCGCAATGCGGAGACGTTCACGTCACGACGACTCACGGAATTCGCGGGGCACGATGTCTGGCCGGTATTGAACGAATCGAAAAACGAACTGTATTTCATCTCCTGTCGCGGCGACTGGGCGCAGGTGTGGAAAACATCTCTCGACGGCGGCGAGGCGGTGGTCATGACCGCGTTCACCGACGACGGCGCACAATGGTTGAACTCCAATCCGCAGGGAACACTACTGGTCTTCGAGCAGAATTTCGAGATCTGGACACTCAATCCCGAGACGGAAACCCTGACTCGCGTGCCGATCGAGATTGAATCCGACGATATCGTCAATCCCACCGAACAGAAACTATTCAATGACAGGGTCGAGTATTACGCGCTTTCCCCCGATGGGAAGAAAATCGTCACGGTGGTACACGGCGAGTTGTATCTCATTCCCGCCGAGGAACCGAAAGCGGGGCGTCGCATCACCTTTACCACCGCGCGTGAACTGTACCCCGCCTGGGGGGCCGATTCCAAAACCGTATATTACGGATCGGATCGCAACGGCAATTATGATATCTACGCTGTCGATGTCACCTCCGGCGAGGAAACCCGTCTGACCGATCATGTCGCCAACGACGTCAAACCGATTCCGTCACCGGACGGGAAATACCTGGTCTTCCTGCGCGGTTTGAACCAACTGGTACGGCACGATCTGGAGACCAATAAGGAAACCGTCTGGATTGACGGCATGTTTTCCGATCTGGGTGTGGAACCGACCATCGAATACGACTGGTCGGGCGATTCGCGCTGGCTGACATTCACCATGTCCGGACCGACGTACGAATCGGATATCTACATTGTCGGCCTCGAGGGAGAAGCGCTCAATGTATCCAAATTCCACGGATGGAATTACCGCCCGCGCTTTTCCGATGACGGCAAAGTGCTGTATTACAGTGTCGGGACACGCGAATGGCAAAAAACTTATCAGATTGATCTGATGCCCAGGCCGGTGGAATTCTTCGAATCCGCCATTGACAGCCTGTTCATGGAAAAAGAAGAAGAAACCAAAGACGATAAAAAAGACGACAGCAAAAAAGCTGAGATAAAAACGGTTGAAATCGACTTTGACCGGATCGAAACCCGTCGTAATCAGGCGTTCAAACTCGATGCCTCCAGCACATATCCGGTACTGACTCCCGACGGCAAGCAGTACCTGTTTGTTGCGTCCATTCTGGGCAAGCCGGAAATCTGGTCGGTAAAAACTGAGGATGATCCCGACCTGAAACAGATCACTCATTCCGGCAAAGAGAAAAAGTATTTGACCGTAACGTCCGACGGCAAGGATATTCTCTATCTGGAGGGAGGGAAAATCTACCGGTGCGGAATCGAAAACGGCAAAACCACCGCTCTGGTTTTCACGGCACCCCTGGAGATTGATCTTCAGGCCAATAATTTCCAGAAATACATCGAAGCATGGCAACTGCTGAATTCCTACTTCTACGATCCCGCTTTTCATGGCGCGGATTGGGTCTTGGCCAAGAACAAATACCAGCCGCTTTTTGACAAGGTCAGAACGGATGCCGATTTCGAGGATATTCTGCTTGAACTGATGGGTGAACTTCGCGCTTCGCATCTGGATGTCTACGTGAATTACTCCCGTCCCAATGCCCGAATCAATACCGGCAAACTGGGGATAGAACTGAACTATCATGAACTGGATCGCCGGGGTGTCTATGAGATTGTCGAAGTCTATGCGGACTCCCCTGCCGACAGGGCGGGAATCAAACCCGGGCAGTACATCAAAACGATTGACGGCGTTACGTTGTCGCGAAACGTCAACATCAACAGTCTGTTGGCCGGAACGATCGATCATCGCCTGTCAGTGGGGATTGCCGAGCAGGTGAACGGTGCACCAAATGAGGTCTTTGTCAAACCGATCTCCTGGAGCGGGGCACTTGATCTATGGTATAAAGACTGGGTGCGGGAAAGACGTCGTCTGGTTGATTCGCTTTCCAACGGCCGTCTGGCCTATATCCATGTCCCGGCCATGTCCCAGGATAAACTGCAGACCTTCATCGAGGAACTGGTCGCGGTGGCAGAAGACAAAGAGGGATTGATTCTCGACGTGCGCGACAACGGCGGCGGCAATATCGCGGTGCATCTTCTTGGCATGCTGGAACGCGTTCCGTACGTTTTGCGCAATTTCCGGGGGTTCCCCGTCACGTCGGAGAATAAAATGCGCTCCAAGGCATTGGAAAAACCGATGACCCTGCTGATTAATGAGTATGCCGCATCGAATTCGGAAATACTTGCGGAGGGATTCCGCCAGCTGGGCCTCGGGAAAATCATCGGGACTCCCACCGCCGGCGGAGTGATCGGAACAGCCAGCTACGCGCTTATCGATGGAACAAATATCCGACGGCCGTCATGGGGAGCATATACGCTGGACATGGAGGATACCGACCTGTATCCGCGTCGGCCGGATATATATGTTGATAACACGCTGGATGACTTCATCAACGGCCGTGATCCACAACTGGTTCGGGCCGTAAAAGAGCTTCTGCCGGAATTGCAATAGCATTAAAAGACAGTAATCATGCCAACGGGCCGCATAATAGTGGAAATATCCTTGTTTCCTTGACAAGCGACATTGTCCTGTTCTATATTATGCAAACATCATCACCTGACAGATATTAATGAATCGAATACGCATATCGCTGATACTCACGCTTATTGCCCTGTTTATGGGCGGTTGTACGCGGGAAACGGCAACCGCCACAAACAACATGCTTCCCATTGTCGATGACCCGCTGGTCCTGGAATACCGTTTCAATATCGAAGATGAAGTAACCAACTCCAATCCCACGGCCGTCTACCCGATTGACATTTACGGAGATGGACGTCAGGGGGCAGTGGTTGTCGGCAATATGTGGCGTCCTCCCGTTGTCCAGAGCCTGATCATTTTTTACGCCGACATTCACCGCCAGCAGGCGCTGCATCAGATCAATATCAATACGGCGGGGCTGTCGCCGCCGTATATTTGCGATATCAATCATGACGGCGTTCAGGAAGTCCTGACCACCTACAACATGAACGACAGCCTCTGGCTGGAAATTTTCCGGCTGGACAGCGGCAGTATTTACCGTCGCTTTGTCGCCACCGGTATCGACCGTGACGGAAGCGGCAACTGGGACGGCCACGGCGGCGTCGTCATTGTCGCCGATCTGGACGGCGACGGTGACGAGGAAATTATTATCAATTGCGACGTGGACTATGACCTCCATCCGAGGGCGCTTCATTGCATCGACTGGAAAAGCGACCGCATCCTCTGGGAGTACCCTCTGGCCAATATCGCTCTGCAACAAACATTCAGGATATTGTATTATACCGACAATCCCGATACGCTTCTGGTTTTCGGCACGGCCTCAAAAGGCAACCGGGTGGTCACCGGCGATATGGATGACCAGCACGCCTATCTTATCGCGCTTGACACCAAAGGCCGGGAACGATGGAAACATGTTCTCGGCGGATCGTTTACCGGAGCAGTGCCGTTGATTATCGACTATGATGACGACGACAATCCGGATGTTGCCTGTTTTCAGCATGGCGGGGAATCACTGCTCTATTCGGGAGAAATCGATACGCTTCAGACCATTCTCAGGGTGTACGACCGAAACGGTAGCGTTCTGGATTCGGTCTGTTTTGACGGCAGAGTCAAAGCCAATGACGCTGAATTGTATGATATGGATTCCGACGGCGTACCTGAAATGACATTCGAGCTTTCCGACAATTCCCTGCGCGTCTATGATCAGCACCTTCAGAAGGAACGCATAATCCGTTGTACTTCTCGTTTCGGTATCTGGGATTGTCGGGATTTCCTCGGAACCGGAGAAAACCAGTACCTGTTCGATCTGCATAATACCGGGCTTCTGCTTACCGACAAAGACCTAAATCCGCTGGCTCAGTACAACGCCAGAAGAGGGTTTGATCGCGCCGCCTATACGGTATTGAAACGGAACAAGGAACCGGAGATTGTCATATTCATCACGCTGAGTAATCAATTGGCCAATTACCTGCTGACATTGGAGTCAACGCCCTGGTATACCATGTTTTCCCGTCGACCGATTCTGGCGTTCCTCGCCGCTTTCATTCCGCTGACGGTCATCATCGGGATTATCTATCTTATCCTGGCGACATTCCGCAAGAAGAACAAAATAATCAGCCAGCAACGAGACCGTCTCAATGATGCCCTGACCAAACTGCATGAAACCCAGGAACAACTGGTCGCCGCGGAAAAATACCGGCTATCCAAAGACATCGCCGGGGGAGTGGCGCATGAAATCCATAACGCCCTGTTCCCGGCCCGCTCATCATTGGCAAAACTGCGCGAACGACTCGGTTTGACCGAACCGAATGATCTCAATCGCAACCGAACTCTCCTGGAATTAAGCGACAAGGCGGTAGCCCGGGCGCTTAAAATGGTGGAACTGGTTCGGGTATATACCCGTCTTGACCTTGAAAAGAAAACCGAATCGGTTAACATTAAAGAGATGATCGAGGAAATCCTCGAAACCAACAGCCTGCAAATATCCGAACAAAAAACAGATGTCAGCCTTGATATTGACCCGACCATAGCGATTGCCTGTTTCCGCCCCCATGCGTTCAGCATGCTTAACAATCTGGTGGTAAACGCCCTGCAGGCCATGACCGACTCTCCCCGCAAACAATTGACTGTCATTGCCCATGACAACGGCGGCAGGGTCGAGATTCTTATTTCCGACACCGGGCCGGGAATTGCCGAGGATCATCTGAACCGAATTTTCGATGCCTTTTTCAGTACTCGTCTCAGTTACGGTACCGGTTTGGGGCTGACAATTGTTAAAAGGATCGTACAATTATACGACGGTGAAATCTCCGTAAAATCGTCCTTGGAAAAAGGAACGGTCTTTCATATATTATTACCAGTCACATAGTTTCAGTTAAATCCAATCTGGTCGGGCAATGGCGATATCGGGTAAAATTCTTGTTATCGATGATGATCCTCTGGTACTGGAGGCATTAAATCAAACCTTTCTGGATGATTACGAAGTTTGTCAGGCATCGTCAGGCACCATGGCTCTTGACCTGTTACAAGAACAGCCTGATATCGAATGCGTGGTGCTTGATATCCGCATGGAAGGAATGGACGGCCTGCAAACAGCCGCCCGGATTCGTGAAATCAAGGCCGATCTGCCGATTATTTTCCATACCGGATATCCCGGGGACTACTCCGAGGCGGAAATAGACATAGCCCATCAGCCTTTTGACCAAATCGTAAAAAACGAGGATCCCGCACGCCTGCTTCGGATGGTCAGAAACGGCGTCAATTTCTATCGATTGAAACACGGTTCCGATAAAATCGTGGCGATTGCCAGAGATGAATTCAAAATGATCGGGCGATCTCCGGCGATGATGGAAGTGTATCGGCAAATTGAACAGGTGGCCCCAACCGACAACAAAGTCCTGATACTTGGGCCAACCGGAACCGGCAAGGAGCTTGTCGCCCGCGCCATTCATCTCCGCAGTAACAGACATCAAAAACGGCTGGTACCGTTCAACTGCAATCATAAATCTCCGGACCTTGTTGAATCCGAACTGTTTGGTCATAAGCGCGGGGCGTTCACCACGGCCTATGAGGATCGCATCGGACTGTTTGAATATGCCGATGGCGGCACAATCTTTTTGGACGAAATCGGCGATCTGGATACCACCACTCAAGCCAAGATCCTTCGGGTTATTGAATACGGGGAAATGTATCGCATCGGTGAACCGGAAATTATTAAAGTCGATGTCCGTCTGATTTGCGCAACCAATCGCGATATCTCTGCAATGGTAAAGGAAGGCAAATTTCGGGAGGACCTGTTTTACCGAATCCGCGGCTTTCGTATCACACTTCCCCCTCTCAACAGGCGTCGCGAGGATATCCCCGAACTGGTTACCAATTACCTGGACAGTTACGCCGTGGGACGCGGGTGCGGCGTTAAGGTTTTTGAGCCTGCCGCCATGGACCTGCTCATGGCCTTTGACTGGCCGGGTAATGTCCGTCAGCTTCAGGATGCCGTGCAGGGTCTTGCCGATATGACACCGTCATCGTTTATTTCCAGAGACGAAGTGTCTCGGTATCTGGAATACTATGCCGGAAAACAAACGGCGGAAATGACTCTTCAGGAACGCATCAAAGAATTCAAACGTCTTGTCATTCGACAAGCGCTGGCCAGAAACAACGGCAAAATCAGCGCCGTTGCCAAAGAACTGGGCATAGACGCATCGAATCTGAGTAAACTCATCAAAGATTTGGAGATCGCAGAAGGTTAACATTACCACAAAGCAAAGACCCGATACGGTCAAATCCACCATAAAACAATCTCAGATAGCAGTCGCTGTCCTCATAAACCTATGATTTTCATCTGCTTATTTTTTATTCTGTACGCCGCTGTTTCGGCACACAATTTGTTTCTACAATATGTGAGAAGCTCGAGAGTGGATGCATACGAGACAATAGTATCAGTTGAGATAACGGCTAAGTAATCCTTGGCTCTATTGCCCTCGTAGGCAAAATTGGCCGCCCCGTGCGGTCGGTAATTGAGGGGGGCCTCAATCCGGCTCTCGGCTTGATTGAGAGAACAATCCCCGGTGATGTTCGTGCTCGCATCACCGGGGTTTTCATATTACATATCCCTCAATCTCGGTCGATATCGTCGCCCTTCCCAATTAAAAAGAAGCTTGTTAATTTACGGTAAGGCACTATATTATATAAAATTGCCGGATTACTTGTCTAACCAGTACCGACCGCTTTGGAGGTAACATGAACTGTCGCACACGCCTATGTTTATCAATCCTTTTATGTTTGTTTGTTTGCGGCAATATCGCCGCAAAATCGGATCCGATGCAGGTTCGGGTCTATTTTGAAACCAAAGAGCAATGGGGGCAACTTCTTAAAATGAACCTCGACATTGTCTGGCGCGCCGAAGACTATTATGAAATCATCCCCGGCCCCGATGATATGCGCAAACTGGAGACCCTCGGATTTAAGACCGAGATCGTGCATGAAAATCTGACCGAATACCTGCAGTCCCGCCTTGCCCCGGATAAGGCTATGGGTGGTTATAAAACGCTTTCAGAAATCAATGCCTATCTCGATGCGCTGATTTTCGACAATGCCAATATCATGTCACCGAAAGTAAGCATCGGACAAACCCTTGAGGGACGCGATATCTGGGCGTTCAAGATTTCTGACAATCCCAAAATCGATGAGGATGAACCGGAAGTGTTATACACCGCGGCCATTCACGCCCGGGAAGTCATCACTCCGGAAGTGCTGTTCTATTTTATTAATTATCTTCTGGATAACTATGGCATCATCTCCGAAGTGACCGAGATCGTTGACAACCGCGAACTGTGGTTTATACTCGTTTGCAATCCGGACGGCTATTACCATAACGAGGTCACCGATCCGGGCGGCGGCGGGATGTGGCGTAAGAACCGGCGAAACAACGGCGACGGATATTACGGCGTCGACCTCAACCGCAACTGGGGATATCTCTGGGGGTTGGATGACGAGGGATCATCGCCTTATACGTATGATGAAACCTATCGCGGCACCGGCCCGTTCTCCGAGCCGGAAACTCAGGCTCTTCGCGATTTTCATCTTGCCCATGATTTCATTATCAGTCTGTATTACCATTCCTATTCCAATCTCTGTCTCTGGCCCTGGGGATATGCGGTAAATACCTTCACCCCGGATGAGGATATTTTCTCCCAGATGGGTGACACGATTAGCGCTTTCAACGGGTATGCTCCAGGCACCGCCGCGGGGTTATATCCGACCAACGGCGCCAGTGATGACTGGCTTTACGGTGAACAAACCGCAAAGGCCAAATCTTTCGCCTTCACCATGGAAGTGGGCAGTTATTCGGACAATTTCTGGCCTCCGACGAGCAGGATTCAGGCCTTGATCTCGGAAAACCTTCAGCCGAATCTGTTTTTAGCCAGAATTGCCGGAGATGTCTATTCCCTGCGCGCGCCGTCGGCTCCGACATTGATTCTTCCCGACACGGTTCCCAATACGGCTTATGAAGTGGTTTGGAGTCATAATGACACCCTCAATCCCGCAGTGATGTTCGAGTTAGCCGAAATGCAGGGATACCAGGTGAAAACCGATTCCGCCGACAATTTCGACAATTTCAATAATAACGGTTTCACGACGACAACCGCGCGTTTTCATACCGCCCCGACCAGTTTCTATTCAGGGCTGGACAGTGATCTTGACAACTATTTCACCACGACCACGCCCTATCTTGTACAGGAAAACGACACCTTGAGATTCTGGACCTGGTATGATATCGAAACCGACTGGGATTATGCTTATGTGGAAATATCTACCAACGGTGCAACCTATGTCACGCTCCCGGGCAATATCACGGATACGACCAATCTCCACGGCAACAATCGCGGCGACGGCATAACCGGTGCGTCCGGAGGCTGGGTCGAGGGATTGTTTGACCTTGCGGCATATGTCGGAGAAAACGTGTTTATTCGCATATCATACGTTACCGATTCATATGTGGAAGAGGAAGGCTTTTATATCGATGATATCTCACCGGTGGCTCTGTATGAATCGATCACGGTAGTGTCGTCGACCATAACCGACACCAGTTATGCCTTTACCGATAAACCGATTGGGACCTATTATTATAAAGTCCGCGCCAAAGACCTTCAGAATCAATGGGGAGCCTTTTCTTCGGTCGTTGAAGTATTTGTCGCAGAGGGGCAACAATATGTTTGCGGTGATCCCAACGGCGATGAGAATGTCAATCTGCTGGATGTGCTGTATTTGATTGACCACCTCTACAGCGAGCCGATCGGCCCCGCGCCGATCCCGGCGGAAGCCGGCGATCCCAATGCCGACGGCAACATCAACCTGCTGGATGTGCTGTATCTTATTGATTACCTTTACGGTACACCGACCGGCCCGGAACCTCTCTGTCCCTGATCAATCGACCCGATAAATCTCTTCCTTACAGGAATCGAATAACTCGATTCCTGTAAGGAATCTGACCTTCTCTCGTCTCTTTAATCGAAACCACCGCCTGATAGTTTCGTATAGAAGGACGTATCACGTTGGCGTGTTACTTTCGGGGAAATAGCATACCACCTGATCCTCTCTCATGCCGGCGAAAACACTCTGTTTGAAAAGAAAAAACCAGTTCACGCAAAAAAACCATGGGAGGTTTGCATGGGACGCGCAAAGGTATCGATTGCAATCGGTCTGTTTATCCTGCTCATGGCAGGAGTCGGCTACGGCGCCGATCGCGAGTATATTCAGGCAAAGGTCTTTATTGACGATGTCAGTCAATTCCCGGAGATCCGGAAACTGGGCCTGGACATTATCTGGGCGGAAAAGGGATCAATCGATATTGTCACCGATTCCGAGGAACTCGCCGAAATCGAATCACTCGGATTCAAAACCGAAATTGTTCACCAGGATCTGGTGGCCTTTTACCAGTCGCGACTGCCTGACAAGTCCATGGGCGGGTATAAAACGTATGGTGAAATTTCTTCGGATCTGATGTTCCAGCACCTATTGTATCCGAATATTGTCTCCGAACGGGTCTCTATCGGCCAATCGCTGGAAGGTCGCGATATCTGGGCGATAAAGATTTCCGACAATCCGGATGTGGACGAGGAGGAACCGGAAGTATTGTACACCGGAACCATTCATGCCCGCGAGGTAATCTGTTCGCATGTCCTGCAGTATTTCGTCGATTATCTATGTGAAAACTACGGAACCGATCCCCGGGTTACCGATCTTGTCGATAACCGCGAAATCTGGATCGTGCCGGTTGTCAATCCCGATGGTCTCGTTTATAATGAACTGACCAATCCCTCCGGCGGAGGGATGTGGCGAAAAAACCGTCGTGACAACGGCGACGGCACCTGGGGGGTTGATCTCAATCGCAACTTTGGATACATGTGGGGCTACGATGATATCGGATCATCGCCCGACGGCGAGGATGAGACCTATCGCGGCACCGGGCCGTTTTCCGAACCGGAGACTCAGGTCATGCGTGATTTCACCTATGCCCATGATTTCGGGCTGACCGTCTATTACCATTCTGCGGCCAGCGTGATTCTCTGGCCGATGGGCTGGACCACCGAACCAACCGCCGATGAACCGCTATTCTACGCAATTGCCGACACGCTGGCGGCTTTTAACCATTACGGTATCGGTTCCGGACTGATCGGGTATACCACCAACGGCGGAAGTGATGACTGGCAGTATGGCGAACTGGGCCAAATCAGTTATGTGATTGAAGTCGGACGACGGTATTCCGACGGCTTCTGGCCGGACCCGTCACGAATCGATTCACTCGTCGAGGAGAATCTCGAATCCAACCTCCTATTCGCCGAATATGCCGCCGATCCGCACTCGGTTTTTGCACCCAACCAGCCGACTATTACCGCTCCGGAAGAAGTGGTCGAGAGTAATCCCATTACCGTTGACTGGTCGGTTGAGGACACGCTGAATCCCGCCGTACAGTACGCCCTGCTGGAAATGCAGAATCCGTCCGCGGTCATCGATACCGGTTATGACGAGTATAACTGGGTTACCAAGGGATTTGTGAATGTCCATGATATCGGCTATAATGGCCTGGGCTGTTTCTGGTCGGGTCAACCGGTCCGTTACCTGAGTTTCATGCAGTCCAAATACCCGTATTTGGTACAACCCAATGATACCCTCAAATTTAAAATCCGGTATTGTATGAACGATGGTTTTGATTTTGGTTATGTCGACGTGTCAACCGATGGCGGAATCACTTTTGCCCCTATCCCGGGCAATATTACGACACTGGATAATCCCTATGGAAACTCGCGCGGTCCGGGAATAACCGGATATACCGAGGAGGAATGGGTGGATGGCTTCTTTGACCTTTCCGCTTTTACCGGACAGGAAATTTACGTCAGATTTTCAATTGAAAACTTCGATGTCGCCTGGGCGTGCTACGGTATGCTGATCGACAATATCTCTCCGGTTACCACCTTCGAAACGGTTGACGTCATTGCCGATGACATTACCGACACAACCTACATTCTCACCGGACGGACCGAAGGCGACTATTATTACCGGGTGCGTCCAATGGATGCCGACGCACAATGGGGACGACTCTCTGATATTGCGAAAGTCAGTGTCAATGCGGCATATGTCTGCGGTGATCCCAATGATGACGAAACGGTCAACCTGCTTGACGTTCTCTATCTGATTGATTTCCTGTACGGCAATCCGACCGGCCCCGTACCGATTCCACCGGAGGCGGGCGATGCCAACGCCGACACTTCGATCAATTTGCTCGACGTGCTGTATCTGATTGATTTCCTCTATGGAGTTCCACCGGGTCCCGACCCGTTGTGTCCGTAAGAGAAAATGCGAACTTACCCGGGGACAGGTATTACCTGTCCCCGTTTTTTTTGTCGCCCGGATTTGTCCATGGCCATAAAAAGCAGCTTGTCAGATTTCGATATCCGGTTATATTTCATATAGCAGGCCCTGTATCGGCACAACAGAATAGCAGTCCGGAGGACTCATGGCCCGTTCACGAGCCGTCTCCGCCGTCCTGTTGATGCTTGCAGTTGTCACCTTGGATGCCGCATCGGCACAACAGACGAACGTTCAAGCCAGAGTGCATGTAACTTCGGTGGCGCAATATGTCCGACTGATGGAGTTACACCCCGAAATAGCCCGCGAAGAACCGGGTATTGTCGAGGTTATCATCCCGGAAAAACAACTGACTGCCCTTGTCGATCTGGGATATCGGGTTGATATTGTCCATGACGATATCGTATCGTTCTATCAGTCCCGCCTCCCCGCAAAATCCATGGGCGGGTATAAAACGCTTGCGGAGATAGCATCCCATCTGGACAGCGCCATAGCCGATCATGCCGACCTCATTTCCGGGCCGCATGTCATCGGGCAATCACTCGAAGAGCGTACTATCCTGGCATATAAAATATCCGACTATCCCGAACTCGACGAGGATGAACCGGAGGTCCTCTACACCGCCGCGATCCATGCCCGCGAAGTGATCACACCGGAGGTTTTGCTGTATTACATGGATCATCTCACCGACCAATACGGGATCGATTCGAATATAAGCGCCATGGTTGACAACCGCGAACTCTGGTTCATACCGGTCGTCAATCCCGATGGTTATGTTTATAATGAAAACACCTCCCCTGAAGGGGGCGGGATGTGGCGCAAGAACCGTCGCGATAACGGTGACGGAACATTCGGGGTCGATATCAACCGCAATTACGGTTATATGTGGGGATATGACGATATCGGATCATCACCTGACGGCGAGGACGAAGACTATCGCGGTAGCGGACCGTTTTCCGAGCCGGAATCCCAGGTCATGCGCGATTTTATTTCATCGCACTCCTTTGTCGTAACGGTGTACTACCATTCCTACGGCAATCTTGTCATCTGGCCGTACGCTTATAAAAAAGAGGTCTATACCCCGGAAAACAGGCTTTTCGCCGCTGTCGGAGAATATCTGGAAACACTCAACGGATACTATCCCAATCCCGCCTGGACGCTGTATCCCATTAACGGATTCAGCGACGACTGGGGGTTTGCGGAACAAACGCTGAAGAACAAAAACTATGCGTTTACGATCGAGGTCGGCGGGTATGACGACGGTTTTTGGCCGGAGTTGTCACGGATTAGTGATCTGGTGAGTGAAAACCTCGCAGGGAATGTATACCTGGCGTCAATTGCAGGGAATATGCAATCCGCACTCCGCCCTCTGCCGCCGGCGGTCACCCATCCCGATACCATCTCGTTCGGGGAGGCGGGAACAATCAGCTGGTCATCAGACGATACCCTTAATCCCGCCGTCTGTTTCGAACTGACGGAATTTCAGGGACAGCACCGTATCACCGACAGCGTCAAAGACGTTTCGCACTGGATCAACAAGGACGCGCATTTCACGCTTTCCATAAATGCCCATTCGGGAGACTTTAGTTTCTTTTCCGGTGCACACAGTACGGTCAATCGTTATATACAGTCGCAATACCCCTATGTGGTCCAGCCGCATGACACATTGAAATTCTGGACCAAATACGGCATGCCGCTCTATTGGGATTATGCCTATGTCGAAATTTCAACCGACGGGGAAAGCTTCTCGCCCATTCCCGGCAATATCACGACCAACGAGAATCTCTACGGTCATAATCGCGGGAACGGAATCACCGGCGATCAATATCTCTGGAAAGAAGCATTGTTCGATCTTTCCGCCTTTGTCGGGGATAGCATCTATATGCGGTTTTCATTCCGCGATTACAGTGTTGCCCTGGCCTATTGGGGAATTCATATCGATGATATCTCTCCGGTTGTCTGTTTCGATACGGCAATTGTCCTGGCATCCGACCTCACCGATACTGCCGTCACGATCTCTGACAAACCGCCTGGGGAATACTATTATCGGGTTCGCGCCAAAGACGCCGATGAGCAATGGAGCTTGCCATCATCACTGGCCAAAGTAACCATCGCCGAAGCTCCCGAACCGAGATGCGGCGATGTCAACGGTGACAATAATGTCGACTTGCTGGATATTCTCTTTCTTATCAGTCATATTTACGGAAATCCGCCTGGCCCCACACCTGAGGATCCGGAATCGGCCGATGTCAATGCCGACGGCGATATCAATTTGCTGGACATTTTACATCTGATTTCATATCTCTACGGCAATCCCCCGGGACCGGACCCAACATGTCCGTAAGACACTGCCATTCTGTCACATACCAAAAACCGAATCTTCACGGAAAACATGCCGACACTTTTATGCTTTGGGTCGTCTCAAACGTATTGTAATTATAGGACATAAAACCAAGGGTTTTTGGGGATTTACCGATATAATCAACAGACCGACGCACCTAAAACCTTGATATACCGGGAAGCCACGGAGTTTTTATGCGGTTTTTCACCATCACCGGACTTGTCGCCATCGTCATACTCCTGGCCGGCAATTCGGCCTTGGCTCAAATTAGTGAGGGGGGAACACCATACAGCTTTTCACACACGCTTCGGACATCACGAGTAAATCTGAGTGCTTCAGTGATGGAGACGGTCGATGTCGCGGCGTTTCTCGCGGAGGATTCCTCGGAGATGGGAAAGGATATCCCCTACCGATTCGGGGCGCCGTTCGATGTCAATTACACTCCGCAAAACTCCGGAACCTGGGAAGAACTCCCCGACGGATCAGGCTTGTGGCGGCTGAAGATCTCATCGCCCGGAGCATATTCGATTAATCTCTTATTCGATGATTTCCATATTCCTGAGAACGCCCGGCTGTTTATCTATAATGAAGATGGCTCGCATGTTATCGGGGCGTTCACCCGGCGCAACAACAAGGAACATGGTCAGTTTGCAACCGCACCGGTCAGGGGTGACACAATTGTTCTGGAATACTATGAACCTGCCGATATCCGCGGTTTGGGCAATATCACTATTTCACGGGTGGTGCATGCCTATCGCAACCTGTTCGATTTCACTGTCGCCAAGGATATCATGGAATACGGTGAGTCCGGCGCCTGCAACAATAACATCAACTGCCCGGAGGGCGAACCGTGGCAGGACCAGAAACGATCGGTCGCGATGATTATCACGTCGGGAGGATCACGAATCTGTACCGGGGCACTGGTCAACAACGCCCGTCAGGATCAGGCCCCGCTGTTCTTGACCGCCAATCACTGCCTCGGGAGTGAGGAAAGCTGGGTATTCATGTTCAACTATGAAAGTCCCACCTGCGATAATGCCGATGGACCGGACTATTACACCGTGCAGGGATCGGACCTGCTGGCGACCTATTATACCTCGGATTTCGCCCTTCTGGAACTGGATGAACAACCGCCGGATTCATACCAGGTGTATTTTTCGGGATGGTCCGCCGTGGATATCGCACCGGAATCCTCGGTGTGCATTCATCATCCATCCGGGGACATTAAAAAGATTTCATTCGACTATGATTCCGCCACCGCCACGCCGTACTTGGGGACGTCGACAGGAACTTCCCACTGGCGTATTGGCCAATGGGAGGACGGAACCACCGAACCGGGTTCATCCGGCTCGCCCTTGTTCGACCAGCACCAACGAATTATCGGCCAGCTTCATGGCGGATACGCCTCCTGCAATAATCCCACCGCCTCCGACTGGTACGGTCGCGTGGCGATGTCCTGGGAGGGCGGCGGCACGTCGGATTCCCGTCTCAAAGACTGGCTCGATCCCGACAATACCGGAATTCTGGCGCTGGACGGTTTCGATCCCTATGCGGGGACTATTATCATACACAATCCGCTGGGAAACACCAGCGACACGCTGAATGATTATGAAGTTGTCTGCACCATTACCACCAATGCGACATTGATCACCGACTCGCTTTTGTTGTACTGGCGCACCTCCGGCAACTGGATAGCCGAGACCCTGATATCCACCGGCACACCGGATGAATATCATGCCTTTATTCCGGCCCAGCCGGCCGGAACGGGAATCGAGTATTACCTGTATGCCGTCGATATCGCCGGAGTCGCCGACACCACCGATGTCTATTCGTTCATGGTGCTTGATTACGGTGTGGACTTGATCCCGGGTTCGAGTTCATTATCGGCGGCGGTCAATGACACGACCTGGTATGATTTGACCGCGCACAATATCGGTATATTCGATGACACGTATTCCCTCATGCCATCCGGCCACATCTGGCCGACCACGATCTGGGATGCCTCGCGCATGGATGAGATTACCACCACCGGAATCATAACTCAGGGACAGAGCCTTTCATTCTCAATCCGGGTGGTGATCCCGACCAGCGTCTTCGGTGATCTTGATACGGCCAGGATTATTGCGATCTCTCAGACGATCCCCTCCCTGACCGACACTGCCATGCTGGTAACCGTTTCCGAGGGTGAACCGTTGCAGGTGCCGATTACCGAGCCATTTGCCGATCCGGATCTCAATAGTGCGATTTGGGTGTACAACGCCGGGGCAACGGTTACTTCCGAAGCATACGCCGATCTGTCGGCTCCGTTCAGCCTCAATTTCGATGGTAACCCGGTCGGTGCGGACACAGTATTCACTCAGGCCATTGATCTCGAGTACGAAACCAATGTCATCCTGACATATCTGTATAATCAGGGAATCGCGGGAGAGGCGCCCGATGACGGTGATGACCTGTTTCTCGAGTACTATAATGATATGGGACACTGGGCGGTCTTAAAACAGCTTGCCGGTTCGGGATCATCCATGTCGGGGTTCGAGATGGTAAGGTTGAGTTTGCCGTCCGATGCGTATCATTCCACGTTCCGACTTCGTTTTCACAATCTCGCCACGGTCGGCAATTACGATGATTGGTATATCGATGAAATTTACATCGGCCCGCCGCCCGATTACGATGTTGCGGTCACACCGTCACTCCAGACCAATTATGGATCGTCAGGAGATACCGTGTCATTCCTTTTGACTATTCATAATCAGGGTCTGTATGACGACAGTTATATTTTTGTCGATTCCGGATCGATATGGGATGTGGGTTTCTTCACCGCCGATGGTATGACACAGATCAACACCACCGGCGTAATCCCCCCTGTCGACTCCGAAATCATCATGATAAAAGTTCATATCCCCGAAACGGTCATCATGAACGAAGGCGACACGTCTATCGTCAAGGTGATCTCGCAAGGCAATGCCCTGGTGTATGCCATCGCCACGATCGTGCCGATTTCCGCCGGCTCCGCCGGAGGATTCCCGTGGTACGAACCATTTCCGGATGACACCCTGAGTTCGGTTCGATGGGTCAGCAATGTCGGCGCAACGATCTCGCCTGACGGATTAAACCCGCCGTCGATGCCCTATTCATTGAACCTCGACGGTGGCAATGATACGGTTGTCACACAATTAATCGATCTTTCCGAGCATTCCGGGGCGATTCTGGCTTATTACGTACAAGGCGGCGGCGGCGGCGAAACTCCCGACGTCGGCGATTATCTTCGGGTCGACTACCGCAATGCCTACGGGGAATGGCTGAGCCTGAATAACCATCCCGGCACCGGCATGATTCAATCCGCGTTCACTAACATTGTTCTGGCACTTCCGGCCGATGCCATGCACGGCAATTTCCAACTGCGCTTTTACTCGTTCGGTTCCTGTGTGGATTGTGACGACTGGTTCATCGATGATATCCGGGTGGATTTCGCGCCGGAGATCTCAGTCGATCCGAACCGGTTTGACTTTGTCATGAATACCGGCGACTCGGCCACCGATCAACTCATAATCGCCAATAACGGCCCCGGCGGGCTGATTTACAGTATTACCGCCCTGCCGCAACACGACAAAATAACTGCATCCATGGTGATGGAACCGGCGCGGCATACTTATCCCGACGGATTCCATGACTATATCGACGAGAAAGGATTCGACGATCCACGGGTCGGGATTCCAGTAAACAAGAACGCCGGCGGACCGGATGGAACCGGTTACTACTGGGTTGATTCCGATCAATCCGGCGGGCCGACATTCGCCTGGTATGATATTTCAACGCTGGGTGCCATTGTAAGCGGGCTGGATGACGATAACTATGTCGGGCCGTTCGACCTGCAGTTCGATTTTCCTTTCTACGACAGTAGCTATAACAGCCTGTTCATCGGCTCCAACGGCATCATCGGCTTTTCCGCATCCGGTATGGATTCGCGGTTTAAAACGTCTCTTCCGTCAACAGCCACCCCGAATGCCATTCTGGCCTGGCTTTGGGACGATCTTGATATAACCAACGGCAACAATCCCGATGCGAACGTGTATATCCTGTCCGAAGCTTCGCAGTGCATTGTTCAGTTTAGCGGGTTTCCCGAATACGGTGCCGGGGCTGGCGACGTGGTCACCACGCAGGTAATAATCGCTGAGGACGGGACAATCCAGTACCAGTACCTTTCCGTTGATCCGGAATTCGACGTCACCTCCTGTGCCGTCGGGATCGAAAACCCCGCCGGAACCGATGGGCTTGAAGTCGCGTATCTGACGCCATATCTCAAGGACAGTTTGGCTGTGGAGTTTTACCGGCCCTACCGCTGGCTGGAACTTGACCGGCTATCCGGAAGCCTCGATTCCGGCGAGGCCGACACCATTAATCTGAAAATCACTACTGCGCAACTTGATTCCGGGACATATGAAGCTGATCTTATCATCACCGGCAATGATCCCAATCCGGCTAATAATCCTGTGATTGTTCCGGTGACTCTGAATGTGTCATCATCATCTTATGTTTGTGGTGATGCCAATGGCGATGGGGATTTCAATCTGCTGGATGTATTATATTTAATTATCTATATCTATCAGACTCCTCCCGGGCCGGCTCCTGATCCCATGGAATCAGGCGACGCCAATGCCGATGGCGACGTGAATCTGCTTGATATTCTGCACATGATCAGCAACATATATGGTAATCCGCCGGGCCCGCCACCGCTTTGCCCTTAAAAGTAATGCCATAAAACAATATCTCGCGGGACAGTCGATTTGACTGTCCCGTTTTTATGTAAAATCTTACCCCGGATTACAAACTTGACAAATAACGCATTGTGGGATATATTGTTATAGTCATGCCTTGCTTACTCTTCACCTTACCCAGATTATTAGGTAACTGCTTGGATTGGTTTATGTTACCTAAATGGCACACGAGAAAAACATGAGTCAAATATACTGGAGGAATCATGAGTTTTAGACGAACAATACTGGCAAGTATATTTTTCCTGGTCGGTTTCGGATCGACACTTGCCCAGATTAATGTTCCCGTACGCGTTGAATCATCATCTGAACTGGCTCCGGGGTATATCCAGCGTGGACAGGATTTCACCCTGGATTTCTATGCCACCCAAAACAGCGGCGCCACCTGTCTCGGATTCAGCATGACTTTTACTCTGTACAGCCCCGATGGCAACGTGCAAAACATCACCCATCGTAATATCGGTGGCAACACTGCACAGATCCCCGACGGATCGATTCTCCTGATGAATGGATTCCAGAATCCCGCGCAGTATGGTGACAGCGTCTTCTGGAATGCCTCCAATGCATTTCGACTGGACAACTGGGATGGGGTTCTCCCTGACACAATCAACTATACCACCATCGCCCTGCCCTTGATGCCCCCGTTTCCAGGATGGCCGTCGGAAGGCGTGGAAAAGCTATATATCCAGATGGGGCTGAGTATTCCCGACAGCGGGCGGTTTTGTATCGACTCGATCTCTCATGCCAATCCGACTTACGACTGGCTTTGGGCACCACCGCAGATTCCTGGATTCGGCGGGCCGTATTGCTGGGATATTGTCGATGAACTTCCCCCGGAAAACCAGCCGCCGGAATTTGCCCCGTTAACCCCGATAGAAACCAGGGAAATGCAACTTGTGGAATTCACCGTCACCGCAACCGACCCCAATGATGTCATTCCCGACCTGTCGGCAACCAGTCTGCCGGAAGATGCGAATTTCACGGACAACGATGACGGGACCGGTCTGTTTTCCTGGTTAACGGATAATTTCGACGAAGGCGATTATGAAATCGTCTTTTACGCTCATGATGGAGTCGATCCGCAATTGTTTGATTCCATTGTCGTGGAAATCACCGTGCTTGACAGCAACCTGGCGCCGCTGTATATAATCCCCTCCGGTCAGGAACAGACGGTCAATGAAGGCGAAATTCTGCAATTTGTCATACAGGCCACCGATCCCGACTCGACCATTCCCCTGATTGTCCCGAGAGAATCCGAGTGCCCGCTCGCCTACAATATGGTGTTTGTCGACTCGCTTAACGGCGTGGGTGTGCTCACGTTCTCCCCCGATTACAAACAGGGCGGAATTCCTCCGGAACCGTATTACGTCTGCTGGGAAATCATCGACAGTGAAGATGCCGAATTGATGACTTTGACACAGACGATCCAGTTGGCCGTAATCAATGTCAACCTTCCACCGGTGCTCGCCCCGATTGAAGACCAAACCGTCAATGAGGGTGAGGTTCTGGTTCTTGATCTTCCGGCTCAAACCGTTGACGGCGATCCGTTAACGTTCAGCTATGCCCCGATCCTGGCCAACGCCTCGATCATGTCGCTCAACGACAGCACCGGACGTTTCCGGTTTATGCCGGACTATACGCAAACCGGCGACTATGAATTAACCGTAGCCGTCTCCGACGGCGATCTTGCCGATGAGAAGAGTTTTACCATGACGGTGGTAGATGTCAATCCGGCGCCGGAATTCGATTCGGTCGATCCGGTCCTGACACAGGAAACTCAGATGGTCGAATTCACTCTGACGGCTATTGACCCCGATGGATCGGTCCCGATTCTCGGTGTTATCGGCTCATTGCCCGAAGATGCCGTGTTCGATGACAATGGCGACGGGAGCGGCGATTTCTCATGGCAAACCGATGAAACCGACGCGGGAGTGTATTCCCTGATGTTTAAGGCAACCGATGCGGTCAACCCCGCGTTATACGATTCGATTACCGTTGTGATTACGGTGTATGATCTGGATGCCAATGTCGTTATTCTCAAACCGGACTGGCACCGGGTTATTGATGCCCAAATCGTCTATCCCGCAACCGATACGGTGTATATCGGCGAAATCGATCATCGGCCGGTTGCGGAGATCGATCCGGCTTCACTGTTGATAAACGGCACCATTGCGCCGCAGGCCTGGGCTGTTCTCGATTCCTTCCCGGGCTTCTTCACCGAAGTGCTTCAGGTGTGGATACCGACCCGCCAATTCGTCATCGGTTACGGTGTGCAGTTTGACACAACCGTTCAGGCTTTCACGATAACCGGGGCATTTGCGGATGAAACGCCAATCGCTCTCGAGGGCGAATTCGTCATGATCGGTCACAAGTCCGGCGATGTCAACAACGACGGTGAAACGAACCTGCTGGATATCACCTACCTGATTCGTGCCGTCTATCATCAGGGACCCGATCCGCTTCCGTACCGCGAGGTCGGCGACATAACCCGGGACGGTGAAGTCAACCTGCTGGATATTTTGGATATTATCCGAAAAGTCTACGGCCAGAACTGGTAAGATTTTAAGACCGGAGACGGAAAAATCGTCTCCGGTCTTTACAATATCACCTGCCCCGGTCTTTCTTTTATCTTGACGGCGTTTATTTGCATGGTATATTACCGTTGATCCTGCATGTTCATCACGTTGGTTTGGATCTTCTGCAAACATACCGGTCCGCTCACAGGGACCAATTACTTTGTGCATTACTCAGGGCTGTGAGTCCGTGTGGGATCGCAGAGTGAAAATACAATTACATTTCAGGATGTTAAGCAAGGAGGAACGTATGATCATCGGGAAAAAACCGAAATCCTCACGATTTCCTTTTCGGTGGTTTCCGCTACTGCTGGCAACCTCGCTGATCATCGCTTCGGGAGTCGTCGCCGGAGAATATGACTTCACGGATGATTTTGACGACGGCGACATGGCCGGATGGACGGTTATTGAAATGGACAACAGCCTGGGCAACGCGTCCATTACCACACTCCAGACACACAGTGACGGCTACGCCGCACTGGCCGAATCGAACTCCGGGCCGATGACAACGGCGGTCCGGAAAGACAATTTCGAAGCCGCTTACGGACTGTACGAAGCCTGGTTTTACGTGTCAGGAGACGCGGCTGATGCCAGAATGTATTTTCAGCTGGAAGATCAGGACAATTATTATCTCGTGCGTGCTGTCCCTCGCAACAGTGATATACCGGGATTGTATTACGATTGTTGTCAGGATGGCGTCATCACTTCACTGGCGGCGGTTCCCGCCTATTTCGACACCGATGAGTGGTTCAAGCTGACCATTATCCGTTACGGCAACGGCAATACCAAGATTTTGATAGACGATGTCCTGCAAATTTTTCGCAATGACATTGTCAAACTGACCCCCGGCGCATTCTGTGTCGGTTCACGTCAGCTGGCCTATATTGACGACATCCGTTTCACCGGGATTACCCCTTCGGCGGTGATGATCCCATCGCTCCAGTATATTGTCGACGCGCAGGCGGTGGTACCCCTGATGGACACGGTCTATCTGGGCAATCTGGATACCTATACGGTCAACGATATTGATCCGACAACCATCCGTTTCAACAATACGGTAACGCCGGTTTCATGGTCGATATTGCCGTCCCACCCGGACTTTGACACGGAAGTCATGGAAATCATTCTCTCCCGTCGTGAATTCATTCTGAGTTTCGGATTGTTGTTCGACAGCTCCATGCAGGTGTATACCATGGATTACACCTGTCCCGGCAAATGCGCGGAAAGAATGTACGGTCTGGTTGCCATGCGCGGGCATCTTTCCGGGGACGCCAACGGCGATGACAAGATCGACATGGTTGATATTTATTATATCGCCGATCACCTTTATAAAAACGGACCGGCACCGATACCGGTGTCAGCTGCCGGAGATTTCAATCGTGACAGCAGGCTTGACCTGCTGGATATGCTTGATTTAATCTATTATCTCTATGGACAATCGTAAAAAAGCCATACACAAGGTTTAATAAAAAGAGGCGGAAATCGAAAAAAAGCGATTTCCGCCTTTTCCTGCCAATTTGCCCCCGACTCGGTGTAAATTCCTTATCATATTATCCCGTAATATGTTAACAAGGCTTCAACCCAAAGTCGATACAATTTATTCCTTGACCTATTTATACACTTACCGTACATTATAAGTAGCACAAAGCGTCGTCTCGGCATAAAAGGCTGGCAACCCAATCACGGACGACTGATAGAATCTCACATCAAGATACCTGCGGGACGGCACTGCGCTGGATTACAGGCGAAGTGATGGGCATGGTCTGTTAACCTTTAGCGCGGGAGGTTCTATGTCCCCAAAAACAATTCTCTTTTGTATGCTGATCGTATTGTGGGTGTGCCCACTGTACGGACAGGAAGAGCTATTCGAGCCACCGGTCAATTTCCCGGTCAGCGATCTGCCGATATCGATATATCCTGCGGATTTTGACGGCGATACCTATAACGATTTTGCGGTGGCGTCTTTTTTTAACAACAAAATTCTCTTCTATCGAAACGACGGAAACGTCGCGTTTGACAGCACGGTCTCGTTTGCAACCGGCATGCTGACTTTTCCCACAACGGTGTTCGCCGCCAATTTCGATGGCGACGGCGATGTCGACCTGGTATTCGCCAAGGGCGGCACCGGACATGTCAACATCCTTCGAAACGACGGCGATTTCACGTTCGTATCGACCGGTGACTATAAGATACGGTCGGGCGCACCGGTCGCGGTGTTTGCCGCTGATCTGGACGGAGACCTCGACAATGACGTCGTAGCCAGCGGCGCCAACTCCGACAGTATTTCCGTGCTGAAGAACAACGGCGATGCCACTCTGGCCACCATGGTGAATTACTTTGTCGGTGGGGCGCCCTATGCCGTGTATGCCGCTAATTTTGACACGGACAACGATATCGACCTGGTGGTAACCAACGGTGTCGGCATGGTTATCCTGTTCAATAACGGTGACGGGACCTTTCAGCCGCCTCAGTCATATCCGGGAATCGGCTCGACATCCTCGGTTTTTGCCGCCGACTTCGACGGCGACGGCGATAATGACGTTGCCTTTGCCAATTCCGATTTTGATATCGTGTCGCTGTATTTCAACAACGGAAGCGGAACCTTCGGAACTCGTGTGGATTACTCCGTGCGCGTCTTCGATGGGGTCAATGCCATCTGGGCGGCGGATTATGACGATGACAACGATATCGACATCGCCGTCACCAACTACGACGATAACACGGTTACGATATTGTTCAACAACGGCTCTGGGGTGTTCGCCACCAACCATGCCTATGCAGTGGGAAGTCTGCCCAATTCCGTTTGTGCCGCCGATCTGGACGGTGACACCGATCACGAACTGCTGGTCGGCAATTTTAGTACTACCGACATTTCGGTTTTAATCAGCAATGCCTATAAAATCTGCTTCGATTCCGACGATGACGGGTACGGCGATCCCGGTCATCCGGAAAATGAATGCGAACTGGACAATTGCCCGTATGTGTATAATCCCGATCAGTCCGATGTCGACGGCGACGGTTTGGGAGACGCCTGCGATGAATGCACAGACACGGACGGAGACGGGTACGGCAATCCCGGCTTCCCGGCGAATACCTGTCCGGCCGATAATTGTCCCGATACCTACAATCCCGGTCAGGATGATGCCGATGGTGACGGTATCGGCGATGCCTGCGACGAGTGTACCGACTCGGATGATGACGGATTCGGCGATCCCGGTTTCCCGGCCAGCACCTGCCCCGTCGACAATTGCCCCTACGTGGCCAATCCCCTGCAGGAAGATTATGACGCCGACGGTATCGGCGACGCCTGCGACAACTGCACCGACACCGACGGCGACGGGTACGGCGATCCCGGATTTCCCAGCAACACCTGTGGCGATGATAACTGCATCGACGTGTACAATCCCGGTCAGGGTGACGCCGACAGCGACGGTATCGGCGACGCCTGTGATGAATGCACCGACACCGACGGCGACGGATACGGCAATCCCGGATTCCCGGCCAATACCTGCCCCGTCGATAATTGTCCGGATTTGGCCAATCCTCTGCAGGAAGACTTTGATGCCGATGGTATCGGTGATGCCTGCGATAACTGCACCGATACCGATGGTGACGGGTACGGCAATCCCGGATTCCCCAACAACACCTGTGGAGATGACAACTGCATCGACGTGTACAATCCCGGTCAGGGTGACGCCGACAGCGACGGCATCGGCGATGCCTGTGATGAATGCACAGACACTGACGGTGACGGGTACGGCAATCCCGGATTCCCGGCCAATACCTGTCCTCTCGACAACTGCCCGACGACACATAATCCCGGCCAGGAGGATACCGACGGCGACGGCGTCGGCAATGCCTGCGACAACTGCCCGGATGATGAAAACTCAGGTCAGGAGGACGGGGACGGCGACGAAATCGGCGACATCTGCGATGACTGTACCGATTCCGACAACGACGGCTACGGCAATCCGGGATATCCCGACAATACCTGTACCGACGACAACTGCCCCTATACGTACAATCCCGGGCAGGGTGATGCCGACGAGGACGGCATCGGCGATGCCTGTGATGAATGCACAGACTCTGACGGTGACGGCTACGGCGATCCCGGATATCCCCCTAATACCTGCGCGACTGACAATTGCCCGAGTGTGTATAATCCCGATCAACATGACGGTGACGAGGACGGCATCGGCGACGTCTGCGACGAATGCACCGACTCGGACAATGACGGCTATGGCGATCCGGGATATCCTAACAACACCTGTGGCGACGATAACTGCCCTGACACCTTTAATCCCGAACAGGCAAACTCGGATACCGACGCCTTCGGCGACGTCTGCGACAACTGCGATTTTATCGATAATCCGTCACAGGAGGATATCGATGCCGACGGCGTCGGCGACAGTTGCGACAACTGTCTCGACGTCTACAATCCGGGTCAGGAAGACGGCAATGAGAACGGTATCGGTGATGCCTGCGACTTCGTCTGCGGCGATGTCAACGGCGATCGCAGCATAAATATTATCGACATCATTCATCTTATCAGCTTCCTCTATCAGGCCGGCCCGCCTCCTGCGTCGATGGACGCGGCCGATTGCAACGGCCATGACGGCGCAGTCAACCTGCTCGATATTTTGTACCTTATTGACTATTTGTATGGCATACCACCGGGCCCGGAACCGGATTGTACCGGCTAACAGCCCATAATTTACGATAAAAACAAAAGGGACAGCCAAGAGGCTGTCCCTTTTGTAGGTGCAGGATTTTGTGTTTCCTATTTACTGACCTGCTCCTGGAGTTCGTATCGCCGGTATATTTTGGCGTACTGTCCTCCAAGCGCCGTCAACTCATGATGCCCGCCCGATTCGATGACTTTTCCGTCTTCGAGAACGTAAATCATATCAGCCCTGCGCAGGGTGTCCGGGCGATGCGTAATCAGAATCGCCGTCATATCCGGCATCACCTGATGCAACCTGTCCCAGAGCGCCTCCTCGGTGCGCGAATCCAGCGCTGACGTGCAGTCGTCCAGAATCAGAATCCGGGGCTTGCCGACCAGGGCGCGGGCCAATGCCAACCGCTGTTTCTGACCGCCGGAAATTGACACCCCCCTGGTGCCGATCTGCGTTTCGATCCCCTTCGGGAAAGAAGCAATCTCCTCTTTTAACTGCGAGACCTCGACCGCCCATTCCATCACCGCGTCCGAAATATGCACGCGTCCGAACAGGATATTATTGCGCACCGTATCACTGAACAGCACCGGTTCCTGCGGCACAAAGCCGATCGATTTCCGCAAATCCTCCAATGAGTATGTGCGCAGATCGCGGCCATCCAGCCGGATCGCTCCCCCTGTTGGATCGACCAGGCGCGGAATCATATTGACCAGCCAGCTCTTGCCCGATCCGACGCGACCCACCAGCGCCACGGTCTGACCCGGAGTGATCTCAAGGCTGATCTGATCGATAATTTTCCGCTCCGATTCCGGAAAGGCAAACTCGACATTTTCGAAACTGAGTTGTCCCTGCAAGGAGGCATCGATTTTGACACCGTTCCCACCGGGGACCATCGGCGGCATCTTCTCCAGTTCCACCAGGCGATCAATTGACACCGCCGACTGACGAGATTTCACCAGAAACTGGCCGATGTCAAACATCGGAAAGACCAGAATCGCGGTGTAATAGACAAATGCCACCAGCTTACCCAGCGAAAACGTTCCGTGAATGGCCATGTATCCGCCGGCAATCAAGACAATGATAATGCCGAATTGCCAGATGTACATATACAGCGATTCCACGATAACATCCGCCCGAATTACGGAGATTTCCGCATCGCGACGGTCGTGCACCGCGTCGTCGAATTTCTTCTTCTGGATTTTCTCCGTCACGTATGCCATCACCACCCGCACGCCCGAAAAACATGCTTCCATGATATCATTGAACCGAGAAATCCGCGTCTGCAGGTGATCAAACCGCTGGTCCAGGATCGTGGCGCTTTTGAAAAAGATGACAATCAACAGCGGCAACGGTCCCGCCGACCACAAGGTCAGTGTCGGGTTGATCATGAACATCATCGTCAGGGTGAATAGCACCAGGAGCACTGCTTCGTATAACCGGAAGATGCCGGAACAGGCGAACCACGACAGTTTTTCCGCCACGTCGTCGGTCATACGGGTCACCAAATCACCCGTGCGAAACCGGTTGAAGAAATTCGGTCCCTTGGTGGTCACACCATCGAACGCATCCTGACGAAACAGCCATTCCAGCCGCAGGTTCATCCACGCTCGATGACTCTGCACAAAGGCATACAGCATCGCCGAGCACGCGCCAAGAATAATCAGCGTCAGCATAAATGTCAGCCCGATCGATATCCCCAGCGTCTCGCTGCGCTGAACCAGCCAGATCGCGACCGCATTGGTCACTTCGCCGCTTTTGACATAATCCACGCTGAACTCAATCAGGCGTGGAATGCTGACATGAAAGGCGACTTGCACCGGCGTCAGAAAAACCAGCACCGCCAAAACATAGGGATAGCGCCGGTAATATTTCCAGAACCATCGTATTTTATCCAACATCTGCCGTTACTCCATTTGCATATTTGAATTGTAAATGGAACAACTTGGAGTAATATCCATTTTGCAATATCAATTCCGTGTGTGTTCCGCGTTCTATAATTTCTCCGCGACGTATCACCAGAATCTGGTCCACGTCCAGAATCGTCGAAAGCCGGTGTGCGATGATAATCGACGTCCGCCCCGCCATCAGCTTCGTCAGCGAGGCCTGAATCGTTCGCTCCGTCTCCGGATCGACTGAACTGGTGGCCTCGTCCAGCAACAACACGTCGGGATTGACCACCAGCGCACGCGCGAACGACAGCAACTGCCGCTCGCCGCGACTGAAATTCGCGCCCTTCTCCGACACTTCGGTTTTGTACCGATGCGGCAGGCGTCGGATGAAGCGATCCGCCGCCACCGTCTCGGCGGCCCGTTCGATTCGCTCCGCTGCAATCTCGGACGATTCCAGCGAAATATTCGAGTTGACATCGCCGGGAAACAGTACGATATCCTGCAATACCAGCGCAAAGCGCCGCCGTAAATCGGCCTTGCTGATATTGCGGATGTCGATCCCGTCCACCGTGATGCGCCCTTTCTGCGGATCGTACAGCCGCAACAGCAGGGAAATCACCGTGCTCTTGCCGCCGCCGGTCATTCCGACCAGTGCCGTTCGCTTGCCGATCGGCACCTCGAACGACGCGTCCTTCAGCGCGTAATTGTCGTCATCGGTATAGGAAAACCAGACCGTCTCGAAACGAATCGCCTGAGTCAACTTCGTCCATGTCACCGGTTTGACCGGTTCGGGCAGACGCGATTTCTCTTCGAGCAGAGCAAAAATCCGCTTCGCCCCCGCAATCGCTTTCTGGATATTCGACATCTGCTCCGACGCGCGCCAGATCGGATCGAACGACCGCCAGATCAGAATGATGAACATACTGATCGTACCGACCGTGATAATACCCCGCTCGATCCACATCACACCGAAAAAGAGCACCAACCCGATCATCACATACTGGAAGAATGCCACCAGGTTGAAATAAAAGCAGACCGCGATATTGACATAGACATCCTCATTGAATTTCAAGCGGTTGGCGTGTTCTATCCGGCTTCGGGCATATGCGCCGCGATGAAAAATCTGCACGATCGACATCCCGTGCAGAAACTCCGTCAGATTGGCGGTTACCTCCGCCATTTTCTTGCGGACCTCAAGAAACCGCGGCGTCGTTTTGCGCTCAAAGATAATCGTCAGAATCAACGTAATCGGTATGATGCAAAACAGGATTAATGCCAGTCGCCAGCTGTAATAGAACATCACCGCATAAATGCCCACGATGAGAATCATATCGCCGACCAGCAGGACCACCGTATTGGTGAACAACATCCGCAGAGATTCGGTATCGGATTCCACCCGGGCCATCAGCCGCCCGACCGGATTTCGGTCGAAAAACGACACATCAAGCGACAGGATATGATCAAACAGCCGCCTTTTCAACATGACCATAATATCCTGACCGATGATTTCCAGCCAGACCCGCTGGGCATATTGCAACAGCAGGGTCACCAGTTGGATCGCCGCAATTGCGGCAACCGTCCAGAGCAATCCCGAAAAATCGCTGTTCTTGATATTGACATCCAGCGCGCGTTTCATCAGAATCGGCCAGCAGAGTGATAACAGCGTGGCCATAACCAATATGAACAGACAGCCTGACATGCGCCATTTATGTTCCCGCAGGAACGGCAACAGTCCGCGAAAGGCATCGCGTGAACGAATGTCCTTTTCTGCCGTCGTCGTTTCGTTTTCGTAAAGTTCTGCCGTCATGACTATTAACCTTTCACAATTGCCGTTTTCTGTTGCCGTTCATGCGGTTCAGGGGCAATAAAAAAGCCCGCCGAACCTGATCAGTTGCGGCGGGCTTGGGTAACCTTTGTGATATTTTTCACAAACGAGCAAATCCTCCCCCGCCACGGGATACAGTGATACCGAAGAGACAATTATACATATTGAGAATATTCGGAATCATCAAGTTTCCTCCGTCGGGTTATCGTTATGAGAGATAGCTCATTTATTTAGTCTACGACACTAATTTTTAATAGTTTCAAAAATATACTCTCAATTTCGGCACTGTCAATCATTTTTTTACCGTAAATCGAAAATAATGACAATAAACACGATGTTTTTCTTCTCCGTTTTCGGTTGACAGATTCGCGGTTCCGCGGTTATTTAATACTATACCGGCGGGAAATACCGTTAATGGCATCTTTAAAAGACAACTCCGACGCCGCAAAGTATCGACACTTCTTTATAAACCGGGGTTTTTGTATGCGAATAATTTACTTGATATAGCGAAAGGAAGGGATATGTTATCGATTCGATCTCATCAAGGCACGTGGCTGTGCATATTGGTATTACCGCTTCTGTTTTTGACATCTATTGTTATGGCAGAATCGATTCCGGCAAATAAAACGTACGATGCGGTGCATTGTCGATCTCTCGTTCATCAGCAGCAACCGCAACAACTCATTGCTCCTTCTCCCCTGTCGAATCTCGAACAAAAGCCCCTGCCGATAGTCGAAAATGCCAGGGCGGTGGAGCAGTACCTGCACCCGGCAATCGCCTCTGCCGGCAATGACACGCTGTTGCGAGCGTACGAATATCACTCCACCGATTACACCAACAGCGTCGTCTACTGGACCAGTTCTATCGATAATGGCGCCAACTGGAGTTCCTGCTGTTATTTTGATATATACAATGCCGCCTATCCATCGGTCGATTACCACGGTACCGAATCACGCATGTACGGCACCCTGGTCCCCCCGAATACCTGGGGCGGAGGCGGAACCATCGTTTTGATGCGATTTCCCGATCCCACCGACGAAACCACCTGGAACGGAAGCTACTCCAACTGGACCGAATACGGCTTCCGTAACATGAAAATGAACGATATCGCCTCCGACAACAGCGCCCAATCCTGGAACTGGGGATTCATATCGCTGGTGATCAGCCGGTACTATCCTCCGGATTATATCTATGACGATATCCCCATGATCTTTTTCCAGATCGACGCCGCCGGGTATACATTCATCAAGTATCATCCCGAACTTGCGGGGTGCAACAACACCGCCGCCGCCATCGACCATGTATCGTCGCTGACGTATGCGGTTTACGATTGGTACAACGACGATGACAACCAATGGCAGTTGATCGTCCGGCAGGACAATTTCGCCGACTGGGACGACAGTTCCCATACCATGATCGAGGCCTTCATCGATCCGACCATTCATATCACGCAACCCGATGTGGCCGCGTATGACGACCATATCCTGATCGTCGCGGCGGTAAACAGCGACGCATCACCATCTGATTACGATATCCTCTGCTGGCACGCGATCGACACCGATCCGATCGATCTCGATGACAATCCGGTCGTGATTGCCGCCACCGCCGAAGCCGAGAATCATCCCCGGCTGGCGCATATCGACGGTAATCAGTTCGTCTGTTCATTCGTTCAGGATAATATCCTGTATGCATCATTCACCTGCGACGGCGGTCTGAGCTGGACCGATCCGCAACAGATTTCCCAGCCGACGGAGACTGTCCCGGCTGAATACCGTACCGGTGACATTGCCAAGGGCGGCGATATTGCCATATACGAAGTCGACGCGTCCGGCGGCAATGTCGAGTTGGCGCTGGCCTATCCGGCACCGCTTGATTCCGACGGTGACACGGTCACCGATGCCTGCGATAATTGCCCCAATGATGCCAATGTGTCTCAGAACGATACCGACAATGACGGCATCGGCGACGTCTGCGATAACTGCCCCGCAGACGCCAACGAAGGTCAGGAGGATGCCGATGCGGACGGAATCGGCGACATGTGCGACGTGTGTCCGAACGATCCCGACAATGATATCGATGGCGATGGATTCTGCGGCGATGTCGACAACTGCCCGAACGATTACAACGACACGCAGGCCGACGGCGATGGTGACAATGTCGGCGATGTTTGCGATAACTGCCCGACGATCGCCAATGCCGGACAGGCGGATTACGACGGCGACGGCGACGGTGACGCCTGCGACGATGATGACGACGACGATACGATACTCGATATCGACGACAACTGCCCGTGGACATATAATCCCGGACAGGAGGACGCCGATTCCAACGGTGTCGGCGACGCCTGTGAGTATACCTGCGGCGATCCCAACGACGATGATCTGGTCAATCTGCTGGATATTCTCTATCTGGTCGACTATCTGTACGGCACCGGCCCCGCCCCCTATCCGGTGATGGAGGCCGGCGACGCCAACGCCGACGGCGCGGTTAACCTGCTGGATATATTATACTTGATTGATTTTCTCTACGGCACTCCGGCAGGTCCGGCGCCGCTTTGCCCGTAAAAGGAAATAATTTCCGTCGGGAATGGTGCCGTCGCCATTCCCGGCGAAAGAATAATAGCTTGACAGAATTGTGTTCTCCCCGTAGATTATGATAGACAAGGATATCGTCATTACTCGGATTGGCATCGATGGCATTTCACTGACAGACGGATTTCGAGAAGCACAAAACTCTGCCGGAATCACGGCGTCATGTCAAGGTTGGGCTCACTGTATGACGCCTCCGGCAAAACGTAAGTAAGGAGGGGAAGCTATGAAACGAGCCCTGATTCTACTGGTAATCGTCTTTATCCTGGCGGGATTCAATCCCATTCAGGCCCAGATGCCGTACAAATGCGGTGATGTCAATGCGGACTTTTCCGTTAACCTGCTTGATGTTCTGGCACTTATCGACTATGTGTACAACGAGGGTCCCGAACCACCCGTTATGATGATGGCCGATGTGAACGGCGATGGAGAGGTCAATTTACTTGATATTCTCAGGTATATCGACAAGCTGTACGTTTATCCAAACCCCGGTCTTCATTGTGTCGTGCCTCATGATGATTACCAAACGGGATGCCTGCCGGAGAAAGATTACGGCGACGACACCATGTATGTCTCGGTCGCAGGATACGACCTTCACATCCACCATGATAATGCTTACTATGACTGCTGTCTCGGCTATTGGACCGGCAATTCCATTGATATGAATCACATCACGGTCTACCAGTTCGACAGCATTCCGGAATGTGACTGCTACTGCTATTTTAACCTGGAATCGGTGTTTCACACCGAATACGCGGGATCCTATGTTGTTACCCTGATCGGACTGGAAGGCGACACGGTGGGCATCGATACCGCGGAAGTCACCGGTGAAGAGGCCTTCACCCACGAGGAAACCCAGTCCGGCTGTTTGGAATACGCCAAGGATGATCCGACCGACACGGTGTTTTTCGAGGTGGTCGGCAACGACCTGCATACCTTTCATCGCAATGCCTATTATAATTGCGGGCTGGCCTATCTTGTTGAGTACAAGGTCGCCGATTTTCATATCCGCGCGACCGAAGCGGATACCGGCATGCCGGCCGACTGCATTTGTTATTTCAATCTCAAATCGGTGTTGTATGATTTGCCCGACGGCGAGTATACCGTGACACTGGTCGACGTCTACGGAACAGAAATTGCCTGGGATACGATCGTTGTCGACGGCGAGTACGGCCTGACAGGATATGAACAGAGCGATTGTTTCGAGGATCCCACGGGACTAATCGAGTACTCGTATGCCGACGGAGAATTGACACTCAAACACCACGACGCCTTTTACAACTGTGTCGCCGAAATGATCATTCAGTTCGAGCAGGAAGGCAATGTGCTTCGTTTCTATGAACGGAATATCTCCGAAGAAGCCGTTTACTGCCTGTGTTATTTCGAACTGGATGCCACCGTCGAAGGGATCGCACCGGGTGAGTATATTGTCGAAGTCTGGGCGCAGGATTACCCCTACAGCCCAACGGTCCTGATCGACGAGCGGATTCTGATTCTGGAATGAGCATTGAATCATCGAAAACGGCAGGACGACTGTCCTGCCGTTTTTTTTTGATAGAAATCACCTGTTGACAGCAATCTGTGCCTGAAAATTTCCATATTGACAAAGGAATGCCGCTCCGATATACTAACTTCCACGGGTGACATAATTGGTCGTAGGTGCGGTCACGTATTTTCGGCCGTGCGGCTGTTGCGGGACGTTTATCTCAACTTCGATTGAATTCAAATTCGTTTCCTCGCGATTGCGGCCATTATCGATCCCCATTGGGCTTGCAACGCATCATTTCAGGGACTGACTATGACTGCAGATCAAAACGACGGATTCAGCGGAGAAACCCGGCCCGATGATCGCGGACGCGATCCCCTCGGCATCATGGGATGGACAATCGGCGGCAAATACAAGGTCAATCGACATATCGGCGGCGGTGGTTTCGGCGAAGTATACGAGGGCTTTAATGTCAATCTTCCCGAACAACGCCTGGTCATGAAATTTTTTAAACGCGTGCAGTCACGCGACAAATTCGCCAAAGAGGCCAAAATCCTCTGCCTTCTGGATCATCCCAATATCTGCCGGGTGATTGACTTTTTGCCCGATGAGGGCGCGCTGGTCATCCCGTATATCGAAGGCAAAGACGGCGCCAAAATACTGCGCGAGTCCGGTCCTCTGCCTGAAGAATTATATCTGCGGGTTGCCCGCGATCTCACTTCCGCGCTGGCATTCGCCCACAAACAGCGGGTCGCTCATCGGGATATCAAACCGGGGAATATCCTGATCGATAACAATAATCATGTCTACCTGATCGACTTCGGTATTGCCAAAGAGGTCGGCGAAGCCGCCACCAGGACCGCGTATCAGGCGCTGACGCCGCAGTTCGCCGCTCCGGAACGACAATCCGGAGACCTGCAATATGATCCGTTTCTCAGTGATGTCTACGAACTCGGGGTCACCCTGTTCAATTTCGCGACCAACAACATGCCCTATCGGAATCCGGCCAATCCCAATTTCCGCGAATGGGGCGGTATCGCAACTGAAAACCTGTCGCCCGATCTGCTTCAGATCCTTCGCAAGGCCACCCACCCCGATCCCTCGGCGCGATTTAAATCGGTCGAGGATATGGCGGAGACGTTCGCCGGACTAAAACAGGTATATGGCGGTAAAAAAACCGGCCGAAAAGTGCTGATTCCAGTTATCGCTTTGATCGTGATCGCCGTCGGTATTGCCGGCTATCTCAAACGAGATACCATCGCCGAATTGTTTGGTAAAAAAACCACTCCGGTTGCGACAGTCACGCAACCAGCCCCGGTCGACACCATGCGAACCGCCGATGCTGATCAACCGAAGGATTCTGCGACAATCCCTGTCACGAAGCCGAAAGACGTCGCACCCATGGAAAATAAAACCAAAGACCGGACGACTGCGGCGGATACGAAACCGCAAACCAAAGATACATCGAAAACGGTAACGAGAAAACAACCGGATGCCGCGGGTGTCAAACCGGACATAACACAAAAGCCGCCCGAAACACCGAAAGAGGAAAAACCGCAATCACCGCCAAAACCGACCGAGGTGGCACTGAAAGTCAGCGTTATTCCCGGCGATGGTGCGGAATTGCGAATTGACAATACGGCAGTCACACCGGAACGGTATACCCGAATCAAACCCGGTAGCCATACCGTGGCGATAGTCCACCGCGATTATCCGGTTTATCGCGATGAATTCACCGTAACCGACGACACCGCCGTCATCTCGTTCGATCTCAATCGTGAATTCGCCCAAACGCCGCTGGTCGATCTGAAATTGGTACCACTGCCGGCAACCGAATTGCTGACGCTTTCGTTTGCGCTCAACGGCCGCGCCCGTGAGTTCGACGATCTCTCCGACATTCAGCTCAAACGTTTGGCGGGCGAGTGGCAAATCGATGTCGCCCTGAATCCGAAACCCGGCGCCGACAACCTGGCCGCCATGGTCGACTCGCTGGTCACCTTCCCCTTCGGCGGCGGCCCGCATCTGGTGGTAACCGGAAATTCAGGAACGATGGATTTCGGGGTGTTCGCCGAGAAGGGATTGCATACGATTCCGTTGATTGTTTTCTGGTCGGAACGATAAGTACAGGATTACCTACATAAATCAAACACAGGGAGGTTGCATGAGAAGTGGATCGCTTCTGTTCCGGACTCTTGCCCTGGTGGTGTTGACGGTATTTATCCAGTCGATACTGCTTTTCGGCATCAGCCCGGCTCAAACGTCGGGATGCGATTTTGATCCCGATAAACCCTCGATCGACCATGCCCGCATGAGCTTTAAAATGCTCAACTACCGCTGTGCGGAAGAGGAGTTGAATGTTCTGCTGGCGAAGGAGACGGTTGACATCGAAGACAAGGCCAACGCCCACGTACTTCTCGCTTCGGTGTACTACGCCATGCTCAAGGACAATGATGAGAAACGCGACCGGGTCATGGAGGAGTTCGTCAAGGCATTCAAATCCTATCGTGAGTGGCGCGGTGAACTGGATATCAAGTCCAGCGAATTTCTGGATTTGATGGAGGCCGCCAAGGACCAGGTCGATCAGGAATCGCTCGAGCAGGCGATCGAACCGTCGCCCGATTCCGCCGATACCGTGGCCCCGGCGTTCATTCCCACGACTGCCGAAAAGAAAAAGCCGTGGTACACCAAGTGGTGGGCGATCGGCGCCGGAGTCGGCGTGGTTGCCCTGGGAGTGGTGGTTCTGGCCGGTGGCGGTGACGACGGCGGAACCGTCGACACGCTACCGTATTTTCCGACGACGCCGGATTGAGACGGCGCAACAATCAATGCCCGGCCCGCAATCCGGGTCCGACAGAACACTAAAGGAGCAGTACCATGAAAAAAACGATACAGGTCATTTTGCTGATCATGCTGGTAGGCGGCATGCTTGCAACGCCGGCGTTTGCCGATGGCGCGCCGAGTACCATTTTATACCAGGGTCGGTTGACCCAGGCCAACGGCAGTCCGATCACGACTGCTACGGAGATTACGTTCAAGATCTACCCGACCATCGACGGCGTCAGTGCCCTGTTTACCAAGGACACCAGCCTGACTCCCGATGAAAACGGGGTATTCACGGTGGAACTCGGTCCGCTTGATATCTCCAGCCACCTGCAGGGAACCAAGCGCTATCTCGGCATTACGGTCGGCGACGATGCGGAAATGTCGCCGCGCCAGGTGCTGACATCAGTTCCCTACGCTATCTCAGCGGAAAACGCCAAGTATATCGCGGATAATTCGGTTACCACCGGCAAGATCGCGGATGGTGCGATTGTGAACGCCGATATCAACAATTCCGCAGGAATCACCGTTGATAAAATCAGTGGGACCGCGGTCAACCTGTCATCCACACAAACCATCACCGGCGGCAAAACGTTTGACGGTTATGTCTATTTCGGTGACAGTACTTTGCGCGTAAACAATACGGGGATAGAAATCGGTAACACCACTGCACCCAACGCCGGCTATCTGGTTCATGCCCAGCGCCAATTTAATACAGCGAATCCTCGCTATGGCGTCTATTCAAACATTAGAAATGCTAACAATGGGGGGTTGTATGGCATATATTCCGCGGCTACCGGCACGACACAGGGAAATGGAGGAAGCGTTTATGGCTTTTATGGCACGGTAACGTCTGACGGCAGTTCACGCGTTGGAGTCTATGGCTATGCTCAGTGCAATAACACGTCATTATCCACGGGGTCAAGCTATGGTCTATACGGATACGCCTACGATGGAGCAACGTCATATGGGATTTTCGCCTATGGCGGTTCGGCCACAACCAACTGGGCCGGGTATTTTTCCGGCAACGTGCATGCCACGGGAGGTTATACTTCTGGAAAAAGCAGCATAGTCATCGATCATCCGCTCGATCCCGAAAATAAATACCTGGCACACAGTTCTGTCCAGTCACCCGACATGATGAACGTGTACAACGGCAATGTTATTACCGACGGTAACGGTGAAGCGATTGTCGAGTTACCGGATTATTTCGAGGCGTTAAACAAAGACTTCCGCTATCAATTGACCGTAATTGGGGATTTTTCCCAGGCCATTATCGCCGAGGAAATCTCCAATAACAAATTCACAATCCGAACCGACAAACCGGAGGTGAAGGTCTCCTGGCAGGTTACCGGCATCCGCGCGGATGATTACGCCAAAGCCAATCCGACGGTCGTGGAATATGACAAGCCCGCCAGTGAGCAGGGATTATATATGCACCCCGAAGCCCTCGGACACGGCGAAGAGAAGTATATAAAATACGAAGAAATCAAGCGGATGGAACCGCAACAGGCAGAGGAAGAAATCAGATAACCCGAACCGATTCTGATTTTTCCTTACAAGGAGGCCAAGTATGAAATATAAAGCCATTTCGGCGATCATCATCTGCCTGTTGTTGATAACGTCGTATGCCAATGGTCAAGGCGCCAATTACATAATGACCAGCGGTGCCTATGCCGGCGGCGGCGGGAGCAGTGGCTCGACCAATGCTCTCATGACCGGATCGGCCGGCTGTGGCCCGATGGCCGTCAGTTCATCGACCAACTACCAGATGAACGGCGGTTTTATTGCGACGATATCATCCAGCAACACTTTTTTCATCGAATACAACTATACCCGGCATGATACGATCACCGTGCAGAATCAAACTCTGACCATGGTTTATGGCAACCAGACCGGCGCTGTCAGCGGATCGTTTTTCTACAAACTGTGCGGCCGTCATGATTACACGGAAGTCGCCCTGAGTTCGCCCGGTGCCAATGAATTGTCAGTCGCGCTAAACACCAACATGCTGACCGCCCGCGGCCTGGATTATTACATGGCGATCACCGATGCCGGTACCGGCATTACGCGACACATCGGCAACGCCATCGATCCCTACCTGTTCGTTACCCAGATGACCAACGCCACCGGCCAGCGGCCGGTCGCCATGCCGGATGCGCAATACCGCATTATCGGCGTGCCAATCGATATTACCGGGTCCCGGACGGCCCTGACCGTTTTCGGCGATGATCTCGGCGACACCAACTCTCACTACTGGCGCATGGCGCGCTACGATGACGGCGGAACCGATGATTTGCAGTTTTATCCCGATCTCGATCAGGTGTATCCCGAACGCGGCTACTGGCTGATTGCACGAAGCGGCAAGCGCTACGGTGCGGCGGGATATTCCATGCAACCGAATCTCGCCTATAATGACATGGCATACTATCGGACCGAGGAATTGGCCGTCGGCTGGAATATGCTGGCCAATCCCCTCCCGTTTGCGGTCGGCTGGGATGCCATCCTGGTTGAGGATAACGACGTGGTGCAGGAAGGTCACCCGCTCGATGCCATTAATGATTATCCCTACTATTATGAAGGTACCGGGTATATCGATGTCGCGGCCATTCCGGCCTGGGAGGGAATCTATCTCTATGTCAACAAGGCCGGAATCAAACTGCTGTTCCCCAACGAGGAATATGTCATGGTGGGCAAATCAGCCGACACGGTATCAGAAATGTTCAGTATCGACAACTGGCATCTCGATGTAACCATGACAGCGGGCCAATACGTCGATCGTCTGAATTCACTGGGAGTCAAACCCGAGGCCGAATCGGGCCGCGACAAGTACGATTATGCCGAACCGCCTCCGGCGCCCGGGGCACCGCATCTGGCGTTCGTTTTGCCGGATGAGGATGGTTTATTCTGCACCGATTATCGTTCACGGATTGATGACGGCGCAATCTGGGATGTGACGTTTTCCTCCGCGCCAAACCGTGTTCTTCAAGTGGATCATCTGGAAGAACTGCCGGGCGATTGGCAGGCCTGGCTGATCATGAACAACGGCTCGAAAATACGATTGGAACCGGATTCGCCGGTAGCTCTCCCTGATCAGGTTACCTCGGCGCAGATCATTGTCGGCGATCAACAGTATCTGGCAAGTGATCACGGCGCGACGATCCCGACACATTTCACGCTGTATCAGAATTATCCGAATCCATTCAATCCGACCACGATTATTCGCATTGCCCTGCCGAATCCGTCGCATGTCAGTCTGGAGATATACAATATTCTCGGACGCAAAGTCGCCACGTTGATCAACCAGCCGCTTCAGGCCGGTTATCACACGGTCACATGGGACGGCCGCACGACCGATGGTAAATCCGCCGCCAGCGGTGTCTATTTCTATCGCGTGACCGGTGATCGGCATATCGAACAGAAAAAGATGCTGTTATTGAAATAACCTGACCGCCTGGCTATCTGAGACCGCCCGAATCGACAATTCGGGCGGTTTTTTCTTGCACAAATCGCGATTTGCGGCGATATTATAGATAGCGGCACGAAGGGAAATGTGCCCGCGTCGTAGGAGCACGCGTCCAAACCCAACTGGGCGACAGGGAGATTCACCGCCAGACTATAGGAGACCGGCAACGGTCTCCCGTTTTTTTGTGACAAACTTTGACAGTAGAAATCGCAGAAAAAGCATCGTATCTGTCCGTTTCCGCCGCCATTGCCGAATTGCCATAAATATGCTATGTTTCCACAAATGTGGCGATATGCAAAACCATGACCAAGAATGACGACAAACGGATACTCTCCGCCGATTTCATAAAAACATCGGCCCGTGAACTCGGCGCCGACGCGGCAGGCATCGCGACCGCCGACCCGGTGCGCAACCGCGAGACATTTCTCGCCTGGCTGGCCGCTGGTGGCGCCGGTGAGATGACCTACCTGGAAAAATACCAGGATCAGCGTTTCAACCCCGGTCGCCTGCTTCCCGGAGCGCAGTCAATCATTGTGGTGGGTGTCAATTATTGTCAGGACTCGGAATCCGTAAAATCGCCGACTACTCCGTATCGGGTCGCCCGTTATGCTTTGGGCGAGGATTATCACCGGGTCCTGCGACGCCTGCTCAAGCGCCTGCGTACCCGTCTGCGACAGCACATACCCGATCTCGCCGGGCGGATTTGTGTCGACACCGCACCCTTTATGGACAAGTACTGGGCGAATCAGGCCGGGCTGGGGTGGCAGGGCAAACACACCAATCTGGTGTCCCGCGAATTCGGCAACTGGCTGGTGATCGGCAGTCTGATAATCGACCACGCGGTCGACCGCTATGACCGGCCGCATCCCGACCATTGCGGAAACTGTCGACGCTGTCTTGACATCTGTCCGACCGGGGCCTTGCCCGAGCCATACCGACTCGATGCCGTTCGCTGTATCAGCTACTGGACAATCGAGTCCCGGCAGGATCGGATTCCCGATGATATCGCATCGGCTATGGGAAGTGACGTCTTCGGATGTGATCGGTGCCTGGGTGTTTGCCCGTTCAATCGCTTCAGCAAACCCGGACGCGAGCCGGCCTTTCGGCGCACCGATGCAATCCGCCTGATCGAATCGGGCGAGGTCATGCACCTGACCGAGCAGGAATTCGCTGAGCGATTTTCCCGCACGATGCTTACCCGTTCGCGATTGAGCGGCATTATCAGAAACATCAGGGCGGTCGACTCGCATCGAAAAAACAAAGACGGCAATACTGCCGACTAGGATAATCGGTTTACCGCAGACAATCAGGGACAATCATCCAGTCCAGCCGCCATCCGGCATCTTTTTTTTCAAGACAGATCAATCCCGAGTTTCTGACTTTGACAATTTCCGTCACATCACTTCCGGTGGCCAGCACTGCCGTCAGGCGGCTGATATGCGGAAGATGCCCGACCAGCATCACGTCACTCCGCATTTCAGATAATCGCTTCGCCCAGATTGCCGGATCATCCATCGGCGCCAACCCGTCCGCGATCTCAATCGCGGCGGATACTCCGACTTCCCGTGCAAATAACTCGGCGGTCCGACGGGCGCGGGTTTTTCCGCTGTGATAGATACGATCCACGGCAAAATCAACATGCGCCCCCGCAAACTTCGCAATCTTGACGGTTTCGGCCTCCCCCGCTTGCGAAACCACACGATCTGAACCGTCTTCCAGATCGACCGCCAGGGCATGTTGCATCAAATATACTTTCATGGTTCCCCTCATATAGGATGACGAATCGATTAACGCCACTATCATCACCCGGTGTTATCCGGCAACAAATTGCGCGGAACGCCGTAGGTACGGGCAATGTTGTTTGTCTTAAACACAATTCTGTTCTAATATATGCTATTATGCGAGGGGAAGGCAATGAGTGATGGACGGCTTCAGGCAATCGGGCTGTGCCGGTATTATCATCGGGGACCACAGACGGTCAAAGCGGTCGACGAGGTTGACCTGACCATTGCCCCGGGTGAATTTCTCGGCATTGTCGGGGCGTCCGGGTCGGGCAAATCAACCCTGCTGAATCTTCTGGCCGGGCTTGACACCCCCACCGCCGGAGAAATCCGCTACGAAAACACGCCCCTGAGAGCGCTTTCCCGGCAGGAACTGGCATCGTATCGCGCGCATAAGGTCGGGATGATTTTCCAGTCGTTCAACCTGATCCAGCATCACACCGCTCTGAAAAATGTCGAAATGGCGTTGTATTTCAACGACACGCCGCACCGAGAACGCCGCTGTCTGGCGGAAAAAACGCTGACGCGTCTGGGACTGGGCGACCGCATGCACCATCGCCCGGCCGATCTTTCGGGCGGCGAACAACAGCGGGTCGCCATCGCCCGCGCCCTCGTGAAAGAACCGGAAATCCTGTTCGCCGATGAACCGACCGGTAATCTCGATCATGACAACACCGGTCAAATCGCCGAATTGTTGACCGATTTGCACCGGCGCGGATTGACGGTTGTCATGGTCACCCACGATCTGGAGCTGGCGCGGCAATGCACCAGCCGCATTGTCAATATGCACTATGGCCGCCTGCAATCCGAAAACGAACCGCCGCAACCGCGAAAGGCATCGTCATGACCTTTCGAGATTATATCAGCGTCTCCACCGGCAATCTCTGGCGCATGAAACTGCGCGCCACTCTGACCGTAGCAGGTGTCGTTATCGCCATTGCCGCATTTATCGCCATTATGTCGTACGGGGTCGGCCTGCAACAGAACATCACCGAACAATACGAAAACCTCGGACTGGTGAACACCATGATGGTGTATCCACCGCGCGATCAACAAAAAGTCGATACCGCGAATATCGTCATCAATCAGGAAATGGTCGACAGCATTACGGCCTTGCCGGGCGTGCGGTTGGTCTATCCCTTCAACGAATTCAACGTCACCATCACTACCGCCGACACGTCGATCACCACCAAAGCCCAGGCCCTGTCGGTAACCGCCCTGCAAACCAAAGCCTTTTCCGATCTTGCCGCCGGCGAGACATTCGGCAACGATAGCGCAAAATACATACTGGCAACGGAAGCGCTGTTACACGACCTGGCAATCGAGTCCGCCGATTCACTGATCGGTGACACGCTGATCGTGTCAATCGACGTTGCCAGTCTAGACAGTGCCATTGCACGGGTCCCCCAGACTATGCTGGAAAACATCCACGATCGGGCGGCCAATATCCGCATGGACTCGCTGAGAAACCGTGACTATCTGATGCACCTGGTGCACGCCGAGTTGAAAGTCGCCATGACGGGTTTCATGGATGGACTGATGAACGCCCGGAAAACCGTCAGCGATACCCTGGTGGTGAGCGGCGTGCTTCGGGGACGATTCGGCGGCCCGTTGCGGCTGAAACCGATCATTATCCCCATTGCCACCGGAAGAAATTTCGCATCAGCAGGCTACAGCGGTGATCCGGTCAATATGCTGGGAGCGATGTACGACGGGAGTATTTTCGAAGCACCCTCCGATTCCAGCCGCACATTTCCCAAACTGACACTGGAACTTGATCCGCATCACGCCTACGAACCGATTCGTGATACAATTGAGGCCCTCGGCTTCAGGACGTTCAGTTTCGCCGAACAACTCAAGGAAATCAGGCGCTTTTTCATCTATTTCGACCTCGGACTGGCCGTGGTCGGCATGATCGCGCTGGTTACCGCCGCACTGGGAATCGTCAATACGATGGTGATGTCCATTGTCGAGCGTACCCGCGAAATCGGTGTCCTAAAATCGCTGGGCGCCGGGGAACGCGATATCCGCATTCTCTTTTTGGTCGAATCCGGTCTGATCGGCATAATCGGCGCCATAATCGGTATCATCGGCGGGTGGATGATCTCCCGAGTTGCATCGATTATCGCCCGCACCATCATGGAACGCGAGGGAATCCCCCCGATGGAGTTGTTTGCCCTGCCGCTCTGGCTGATCGCCACCGCGCTGGGGTTTGCACTGGCAGTCAGTCTGATTGCCGGTTACTACCCGGCCTCGCGAGCGGCCCGTATCGATCCGGTCAATGCCCTGCGCGGGGAATAACCGCGCGAAACAGAGCAGTCAATAATCATCCTGTTATAGTCGGGCAGATTGAAATCGCGCTTGTTCGAGATGATAAACTACTTCTTGGAATCGAAAAGAGTGGGCTGATAGCTGGCCCAGCGGTCCGGATCGATACGATGCTGGTATTTATACCGGCAGTCGCCGTCCTTGCAGGTATGCGGACGTACCCGGCCGAAATACTGAAACGGTTTCCCGCACACCTCACAGGTCGCGGTTTTCCAGTCCAGTTTTGGCAATGTTATTTTGGTATCCGTATCCGTCATCGTGCAGTAGAACCCCGTTTCCAAAGTGGGTGCATAATAGCGGATTTCGCCCGCGGACGCAATCATATTTTCAGGAAATCGAACCGGCGGGTGTTTTAACCGGCGCAGAGATTCCGGCGGCAAGACCGGACTGGCGGATAATTTCAGCGATAATGGTATACCGCCCGAACGACGGCATAAAATATACCCCGGCCACCATCGGCCTGATTTGCTCAAGCAATGCAACCGTCAACTCGATACTGACATCGGCGGCATTTTCACCGGCGGCTTTCAGTTTTTCACGAACGTCTTCCGGCACGATTATTCCCGGGACTTCGTGATGCATGAAATTGGCATGACGGTAACTGAGAAGCGGCAGTATCCCGGCGATTACTTTCACGTCCGTATTCCCCACCGTATCCAGAAAATGCTCCAGCGCCGCCTTATCATATATCGGCTGGGTCATGGCAAACGCCGGATGAAACGCCTCCTTGCGATGAAACCGGTCGATTTCCCTCGCGATATTGTCACTGGCGGGATTGACCGCCACCCCGGCGGTCAGCACGGTGGGACTGCCGATTGAGTTCCCAGCGGTGTCCTCCCCGCGATTGAGCGCATTGATCACCTGTAACAGGCCGATGGAATCGACATCGTACACCGATGTGATATTGGGATAATTGCCGCTTTGCACCGGATCGCCGGTCAGGGCCAGAATATTCCTGATCCCCAGCGCATGGGCGCCCAGCAGGTCGGACTGAAGCCCCATCAGGTTACGGTCACGACAGGTCATGTGCAAGATAACTTCGAGATTCGTGCATTGCACGATCAACGCCGCCGCCGCCAGTGCACCCATCCGAACCCGCGCCATTGGCGAGTCGGCAATATTGACGGCATCGACACCCAACTCTTCCAGCATGCCGGCGGCTTTGAGTATGTTTTCGGGGTTTGATCCGCGCGGAGGATCGATCTCGACCGAAACCACGAATCGTTCGTCCAGAGCCTGGACAAAGGCCGATCGATCGGCCTTTGTCCGGTGATACCGTTCGCGTACGCCGACCTCATCGGGCAAGAACAACGCGGTGACGTCAGTCTCGATCAGGCTTCTTTTTTTTTTGACCATGACCGCCAAAGCTTTGATATGCTCCGGCGTGGTACCGCAACATCCGCCGATAAGCCGAACGTTCAGCGGCAGAAACTGCTCCGAGGTTTCCGCAAAATAATCCGGCGAAACATGGTAAATGTAACGTCCCTCGACATATTTGGGCAAACTGGCGTTCGGCTGAACCGAAAGCGGCAGATCGGTCTCGGTGCGCATGTGTTCCAAGACCGGAATCAATAACTGCGGCCCGACCGAACAATTGGCGCCGAGCAGGTCGATATTGTATTCCGACAGACGCCGCGCGCATTCCTCCGGCGTATAGCCGGCCGGGGTCACGCCCTCCGAAGTAAAAGTCATCTGCGCAACAATCGGCAGATCGCTCGATTCGCGAACCGCCTCGACCGCCAGACAAATTTCATTGATATTATAGAAGGTTTCAAGAATAAACAGGTCGACCCCACCCGCAAGTAAACCCTCAACCTGTTCAGTAAAAACCGCTTTCAGATCATCGGCACTGGCTTTGCCAAGCGGATACAGACGCTGACCGGTGGGGCCGATTGCCCCGGCGACATACACCTCCCGCCCCATCTCATCGCGGGCATGGCGCGCCAGCTGTACCGCGGTTCGGTTGATCTCCGGCACCTGATCGGCAAGCCCGTGGGCATGCAGGCGATAGCGATTGGCCCCGAACGTATTGGTTTCGATAACATCGGCGCCGGCGTCGATATATTCCTGATGAATCGCCTTGACCACGTCCGGATGCGTCAGGCAAAGACCATCCAGCGACGATTCGTAACTGATGCCTCGTTCGTGCAGACGCGTTCCCATGGCGCCGTCGCACATCAGAACCCGTCGGACGATATCATCCCGAAACGGATGCTTCATGAGTCACTCCGCGTAATTCACGGCGCACCTCCCGCACCGCGGCCATCATCACTGTCAGTTTGTCTCTGGTCTCTTCCCAGGTGCGGGTTTTCAGACCGCAGTCCGGATCGATATACACTTTGTCCGGAGGAAATGCTTTGAGCGCCCTGTAAATCCGCTGTTTTACCTGCTCTTTCGTTTCGAGGTTGTGGCTGTGAATATCGATCACCCCGACCGCGATTTCCTTGGTGAACGGCGGCGATGAAAACACGTCGATATTCGAGAAATCGGAATTGGCGAATTCCAGGTCGAATTGGTCGACCGGCAAATCCAACAGGCGCGGGTAAATCGGCGCGAAATCACCATAACAAATGTGGCTGATTGTTTTCGCGGTCAAGCCCGCCGTCACTACCGCCATGGCCTCGATCGCCAGATCGAGTTCGGCCGGGCGGGTCGAAATGGCCGGCTCGTCGATCTGTATGTACCTGGCTCCGGCATCCTGCAAATCGCGCGCTTCCGCGCCAATCACTTCCGCCAAGGCCATCACCAGATCACGCCGGTTTCGATAGTACTTGTTGAACGACCAGTCGCACATGGTGTACGGACCGGTAAGCATCCCCTTGACCGGTTTTTCCGTCAGCGACTGCGTATACGAAAACAGTGCCACCGTTATCGGCTTCGGACGCGTAATCTTGCCCTTCACGATCGGTTTGCGATAATACCGATTGCCGTACGAGCGGACCGGCGATGAGATCTCGAATCCCTCCAGATGCTCGGCGAAATACGTCGCCATATCGCCGCGTTCCATTTCTCCGTGTACCAGGATATCAAGACCGATCTCCTCCTGCAGAGCAATGACTTCGGCCGTGGCCTTCTTTTCCAGTTCATGCAAGGCAGTATAATCGATAGTGCCACTCGCATATTGCTGTCGCGCCTTGAGCAAATACGCCGGCTTGGGGAACGATCCGACCGTGGTCGTTAAAAGCGGGGCGTGTGTATTATTCTTCATCGGTACCCACCTGTGGTTCGGCGGCAAGCTGTACCAAATGCCGCATCTTATCCAAGGCGTAATCGCGCGGAAGAAATTCCAGGCCGCATGACGTCGTCAGCACAATCCGCTTCGGCATCACCTGTTGCCGCAACAATGTCAGCCGTGACGCCACGTCATCGGTATCCTCAAGCATGATATTGCGCGCATCGATCAGTCCGGCATGCAGTTCATATTTATCCAGTGTCGGCAGGCTTTCCATATCATCCGGATGGCTGACCAGATCAAGTGCCAGGAAATCGACGGGAAACTCACCCAAACGCGATGCGATAGTCTTGAGCGAGCTAAAATAAAACGCCAACCCCAGACGAATATCGGTTCCGTTCAGCATGCCCGGAACAAGTCTCGCCAGAAGATCGACATATTCGGGGCGCTCCGGCAGTCCCGGCTCATCGAGTTGCACGTACGATACGCCGAGTTGCTGTAATTCCACGATTTCTTCGCGAATGACCTCGGCTACCGCCGTCGCCAGGCTGTCGATACTGCCGTAATGAAAATCATCGGCATGCAATGCAAACGTCACCGGGCCGCACAGTACGGCCTTCGTCATTGCCGTTGCCGGTTTCATTTCGCTATAGACCGGGCTTTCGGCTACAATCGGGTGAATCCGTCTGATTTCTCCGGTTACCTGCGGGCGCCGGTAATACACGTTATTGTCAAAATACCGCCGCAGGCCGCCGGCGGCCAGGTTGTCCAATGCCTCACAATATGGCGAGAACAAATCCTGCCAGGTAATCTGACCATCGGTGATAATGTCGATACCGGCTTCCAACTGATCATTTATTGTCCGCTCAAAGGTTTGGCGCAATATCGATTCGTATTCTTCATGATCAATCTTGCCACTTTCCAGCCGATTGATCGCAGTCCGAAGATTGACCCGTGATTTCAGATGGTCAATCTTGGGATAATTGCCGCAAATGGTGGTAATCATGTCCAGACTTTCTTTGTGGTTATTGGTCCCCTTGCATACAATATCGACATCCCGGCATGAAATTCAACATATATTTTTCAGAAAGGCTTTTCTACAACTATTTGCGGGACAATACGGTCCAGGATTACCGGAACATCGGCGGGTTGCTCGCGGTTATACAGACCACACAGCTGGATCCGCAACGGATTGCAGTTGCATAAGGAGAACGACAATGTTATTCTATAACAAAGTAAACAGAAGAGGGAAACAGTATGAGTAAGGACATTAATAAAGTTCTGAAAAAACTCGAATACGGCATATATATCGTCACGATGGGCAAAGGAACCGACGGTAATGCGTTTACCGCCAGCTGGCTGACTCAGATCGGCTCGGAGCCTCCGATGGTGGCGCTGGCAATTAACAACAAGCACCAGTCCGCCCGTCTCATCAAACAGGCCGGGGCCTTTGCGGTTAACCTCATTGATGAAGGTCAGGCCGATTTTGCCAAGGTATATTACGGTCCGGCCGAATCCGGGTATCGCAAACTGGAATCGGCAAAGGTCACCGATGCCCCCGGAACCGGTTCACCCATTCTCGGCGGCGTAGTCGGCTATCTCGACTGCAGAGTGACCGACACCGTCTCGGCCGGTAATCATACCCTGTTTATCGCGGAAGTTGTCGCGGCCGTGTATAACAGCGACAAACCGATTCTGACCTCGACTAACAGCAATTTGCGTTACGCCGGATGATTCACCCGCGCCTGATTTTCACCGTCCTGTTTCTCATGACCGTGTCGGTTGTGGCCGACGAGTGCCATGACACACTGTTTATCGATTCGAACGCGTATCCCATTCCCGAGTGGTGGTGCGGCTGGAAAATCGATTCTTCGGATTTCGCCGATCCGACAAAATTGGTCCGGCTTCCGGCGGAATTGTGTCTGGACTCCGGCCGCATATATGTGCAATCGGATACCCGGTCGGCACTGATTGAGATGGCAAAACGCGCGGAACGGGATAGTGTTTTTTTCACGGTCAAATCGGGATACCGCTCTCCGGCGTATCAGCGTTCCCTTATCAAGCGACGACTCGACAGCGGTGCGGTGTACACCGAAGTGCTGAAAATCGTCGCTCCGCCGGGATATTCCGAACATCATACCGGTCGGGCGCTGGATTTGGCCATACCGGACAGCCCCTTTTACCACAGCCGTACCTATCAATGGCTGAAAACACATGCCCGCGACTTCGGCTTTGTCGAAACCTACCCCCGTAGTGACAGCACGGTCATGCACTGGGAACCCTGGCACTGGTATTATTCGGGAAAAAAGAACTAGCCGATCTTACGGCAAAGCGGGATTTATCTCGCGGGCGCGTGCATAGTGATACTTGACCAGCCGGTCATATTTGGAATCTTTGGTCGCGCGAAGGGCCACTTCGTAAAATTCCTTGCAGAACATATGCGCGCGGAAATTATCGGGAAAATCCGATGCGATTTTTTCGAGATTGCCCAGAAATTCTCCTATGTCGCCCTTGATATAATATGCCGTTGTCAATCCGAACCGACCGCAAAGATTATCAGGGTATCTATCCGCAAACCGTTGACTGAAAAACAACGCCGAGTCAAACTGCTTCTCACCATAAGCCGCCGCGGCACGTTCATAATCGGTCATCGGGACTTGCGCCCCTGGCATGCGCAGTATTTCCACCGATCCTTCACGCAATCGCATTCGCCTCAAACTGAGTGCGGCCTGCAAGGCCGGAAAATCTTTAACACCCAAATCATAATTGCTGCGATCGGTTACCACGTGTGAAATCGGAAACCGATCGAACAAGTCCTTCTCACGATTGGCCAGACCGAACACGTAAATAATCCCCTTCAGCTTATTGTCGATGGTCAGCGCGGGCGTATACGGACCGGTTAAAACGGCGTCGGGGCTTACCATCTCGCTTATTTCGCGATTGAAGTCGCGCAGATAGGTCCCCGGCAGGGCCAATCCCTCATACAACAGCCATCCCTGACGAACCACCATTCCAAACACCAGCACCAGCACGATTCCCGCCGGAATCAGTCGTTTATATGATCGTTCTCTTTTTTTCAATCGCCAATGCACGATCACGGCGATCACCAGCGCGATAGCGGCGGTAATGATGATCACCACGATTCCGTTGATCGTCCCGTCCGACTCCCCCAGAAACAGATGTGAAACATTGGTAACCACATACCAGGCCAGAATAAAAACCAGTGCCGTGGCGAGATCCGGCATGGAGTTTTTCAGGATGATCTTCTTTTCCGACACCAGAGTAATCAGGTACGCACATAGCACCGACGCCGGCAAAAACAGAAACAAAGCATACCGAAGCGGACGGTAATTGAACGGCATCAATCCCAGCACCCCGGCAACAAGCCAGAACGCGCAAAACAACATCGGGAGATGACTGCGGTCATTGTCGGCATGCGATGGTATCACGAACGGCAATGTCCCCAATCCCAGAATGGTGAGCATCGTCAGAAACGGTGAAAAAGTCAAAAGACCATTATCCGATCCGAACGTCAGCAACTGCACGATAAAGCCCAGCGGCGATACCAGTCCCCGCGGTACACCGTACATCCCTGTCGTCTGTTCGGTGTAATAGGCAATCATCACCGAGACATCCCCGCCGTAAAACAGCAGGGCATACAGCACCATCCCGAAAACGGCACCGCCAACTGCAAAAAGCATCGGCTTTATCGCCCGACGACGGTATTCATACCACAACGTAATCAGCACCGGGGCCAGCAGGATCAATCCGAACAGCTTGCCGGCCAGTGCGGCGATCACAATTAAAAACCCGGACAGGATCCGCCCCCACCATCGATGATGATAACGCATGAAAATGAAAAACGTCATGCCGCTGAGAAAAATCAGCCCGGTTTCCAGAAACGGTAAACGCCCGTAAAAGAAAAGCATACTGCTGAGAAGCAAAACCAATGCCGTTATGATGACTTCCCTACGATTACGATATCCCCTCAATCCGAGAACAAAAAACAACATCCCGCCGACACCGAGCAGGACACCGGCCAGATTGGCGGTGACACGCGACACTCCAAACAGCGAAAACAACACCCACGACACTCCGGAAACCAGTGAGTACGCAAATACGTCCCAGCGATGATAGTCAAAGGGATGCCAGTCACCGAACAGCACGGCATTGCGGGCGGCAAAAGTCAGATGATACGGATCGGTCAGATGTGCCTGGGAAAAACGGGCGAAGAAATACGGCGGATCGATCTCCAGCTGGATAAATCGAAGCACCAGTAAAGCAACAATCACAACCAACAGGGAAGTATCGATATGACTGCCTCGCAATCCGCCAACTGATGCTGTTTTGTTCATTTCAATGCGCCTTCAGAAATACATCTTCACGCAAAATAGAAAGATTCCCGCAACAGATCAAGGAATTATCACTGACGTAAGAATGTTGAAGAATACACGGACTATCAATGAATGATGTTAAACAGACGACTCCAGCGGACTCGCTCGAAAAAATGATAGGTGTTGTAAACAAACAGACGAGGGACCGAAAGCGGGTCGGATACCGTCGCTTTCGGGGAATTCATATCCGGCTCCCAGGACCAGTGCACAAACAACGCCTCGCCGAGTATCAAATCGCGAGATACCGGCCCCCAAAACCGGGAATCATAGGAATTGTCCCGATTGTCTCCCATCATGAAATAACTGCCTCTCGGCACATGATACGGACCGAAATTGTCTCGACCGGATTTGATATCCGTTTCGGTAAATTTGGAATATGGAGGATTTTCAAACACCTTGCCGTCAATATATAAAACCTTATTGCGAATTTCCACCGTTTGTCCTTCGACGGCCACACATCGTTTGATATAATTGGTCGCCCGGTCGCCGGGGTACTTGAAAATAATCACATCTCCCGGTTCGGGGTCACGCAGGGCGGGCAAACGCCAGCCCACCAGTGGAAGCCGGGCGCCGTAGATAAACTTGTTGGCAATTAAAAAGTCGCCGATCAACAAAGTGTCCTCCATCGAGGCCGACGGGATTTTATACGCCTCGACGATCGACGTTTTGATAATCATGGCAAGCACAACCGCGATGAGAAGTGATTTGACATTATCCCAGATCGCGTCAAAGATGTCACCTTGACGTTCCCGCGGAACCGGCTTGGGCTTTTTCCGTTGTTGTTGCTTGCTCATAAGTCGTGTCCATAATAAGCCCAAACACCGTCAATTGCAAGAGCTTATCAGGCTATCTCCGCATCGGGATCTATCCCCGCGATAGGATTTCTAATTAAATACGGTTAACAACCGCCCCCATCTGACCCGATCGAAAAAGTGCAACGTGTTATACACAAACGAACGCGGCACCGTAAGCGGATCGGTTGCGGTGACCTCTGGGGAATTATTGTCTTCCGACCATGACCAGTGAATAATCATGGCCTTGCCCAGAATCAAATCCTTATGGACCGATCCCCAGAAACGGGAGTCATACGACAGGTCCCGGTTGTCGCCCATCATGAAATAGCAGTCTTTCGGCACCGTGTACGGCCCCCAGTTGTCCCGACTTCCCATCGCGTTATTGCCGCGCGGATAGACTCTCGAATCGGTATGCTTGGCTTCAGGGGCATCAGGGACGATCATGCCGTCGACATAGAGAATTTTGTTCTTTATCTCGATTTTCTGTCCCTCAACCGCCACCAGTCGCTTGACATAACTCGTCACCCGGTCGCCGGGATAGGTAAACACGACCACGTCCCCCGGTTTCGGATCGCTGATGGCCGGCAGACGCCAGCCGGTGAGCGGAATTTTGGCCCCGTACACGAATTTATTCGCGATCAGAAAGTCACCGATCAGAATCGTGTCTTCCATCGAACCGGTCGGGACTTTGTACGCTTCCACCACCGAAGTCTTGATAATCAACGCCAGTACGACCGCCGTAAGAAACACCTTGATATTTTCCCAGATCACGTCGGCCATTCCCGGCTGAGTCGAATGGTGATGTTTTGTTGTCTTTTTATTATTCATCCGATGACCGCCTTCATCGTTTCGATTATCTAAACATATTCCAACGGCTGATATCGTTAAAGGTTACAAAAATCACCAGCAGAAGAATAAAGGCGATGCCGATCTGTTGGGCCAGAATACGGGTTTTCAGCGAAATCGGTGAACCCTTGATTTTCTCGGCCAGTAAAAACATCAGATGCCCGCCGTCAAACACCGGTATCGGCAACACGTTCAGGACCGCCAAATTGACCGACAGCAACGCCAGAAACTCCATCAGGACATCGAACCCGTCGCGCGCCGTGGCACCCGCGAGCTTACTGATGATGATCGGGCCGCCAATCTCACGCGCATCGACCGCACGGGTCAACAGCCCCCAGACAAATGATCCCACCAGTTTCACATAGACCACCGCCTGGTTGAATCCGGTGCCGATCGACGCAAACAGCCCCAGCGTCTCATACCCGCGACGTCCCCCGACACCGATTTTCCCCGCCAGGACACTGTCACCGGACGGCATACGGGCATATTCGGCATACGTGATCAGCGTATCAGTGTATGTTGTTCCTTCGTGAAGCCAGCGCACCTCCACCGGAGCATTCGGTTTTTGCTCGATTATCATGGCCATCTGGGCAAACGTCGAGACCTCCACCCCGTTAATGGCAAGAATCTGATCACCCGGAAGAATTCCGGCCTGTTCAGCCGGTCCGTTCTCCGTCAGGCTATTTACGAAAACCTTGACTTCCTGTCCCCGGAAGAAATACAGTCCCGCCAATACCAGAACCGCCAGAACAAAGTTCATGAACGGCCCGGCGAAAATCACCAGGAAACGCTGGAACACGGTCTTGGACATGAATTCCCACGGTTCTCCGGTGGTATCCTCGGCCGGGTTCTCTCCGGCCATCTTGACATACCCGCCGAGAGGAATCACACCGATGGCATATTCGGTCTCCCCGAATTTCTTCGAGATCAGTGTCGGCGGGAATCCCAGTGAAAAACGATGAACCTTAATCCCGACCCATTTCGCGACCAGGAAATGTCCCAGTTCGTGGAAGAACACCAGAACTCCGAGAACAAAAATCGTTGCAAGTATGGTAAGTATCATATTATCCCAACATCTTTCCGGCTGTTTCGCGCGCCCATCGATCCGCCTCAAGAATCTGCTCCAGCGACGGATCACTTATGACCGTATGTCGGTCAAGCGTATGTATAACAATATCGGGAATTCGGCTGAATTTGACAACATCCTGTAAAAACGCGGCCACCGCGATTTCATTGGCCGCATTAAACACCGCCGCCGCCGTTCCACCCGTCTTCACCACTTCAAATGCCATATGTAATAATACGAATTTATCAAAATCCGGTTTCTGAAACGTCAACGATCCGACCTCCGACAGGCTGAAATGGCCGTTTTCCGCCGGTCGACGCTCCGGATAAAAAAGCGCATAGGATATCGGAAGCCGCATATCGGGATGCGATAATTGCGCGATTATCGAATTATCGACAAATTCCACCAGCGAATGAATAATCGACTGGGGATGAATAACAACCTCGATCTTGTCCGCTGTCACCCGAAACAGATTAACCGCTTCGATCACTTCCAGCGCCTTGTTCATCATCGTTGCCGAATCGATCGTTATCTTGGCCCCCATGTTCCAGGTAGGATGATTCAATGCCTGTGCTTTGGTAATGGTATCAAAATCTTCACGGGGCGTCTGGCGAAATGGCCCGCCCGAACCGGTCAGCAAAATCCTGCGGACCTCGCTTTTTCGTCCCGGGATCAACGCCTGCCAGATTGCCGAATGCTCGGAATCGACCGGTATAACCTCGGCTCCGCTTTCCGACGCGGCCCGATTGATCAAATCACCGCCGATCACCATCGACTCTTTATTCGCCAGCGCCAGGCGCTTACCCGCTTTGACCGCCGCCAGCGATGCTTTCAATCCCGCCGCCCCGACGATGGCATTGAGGACGATATCCGCATCGGGATGTGCGGCCAATTGCTCCACACCGGTCTCGGGCGGCATAAACTCCACGCCGGAGATATCTTTCGCCCCGGTAAATGTCTTAAAAGCGTCCGGATTGGTAATCGCCGCGTATTTCGGTTTGAATTCGCGAACGGCATCGCCCAAAGCATCAGTTTGAGTGTTAGCCGTAAGCCCCAGAACTTCAATATGTTCCTTATTGCACGAAACAACGTCGAGCGCCGAGCGTCCGATTGAGCCGGTAGCCCCCAGTATGACCAGTCGTTTCTTCATCAGTAAATAAAACGGCAACCCTCTCAGAGGGTTCCCGTTTTACTTATTCCTTTATATCTCGCTACTTCGACTTTTCCGGCTTATTATCCTTGAGAATCGTCATCTTTTTCATATAGACATCTTCAGCCGGAAGGGCGTTCTCGCCGGTCTTGGGATTCTTCGTAACTTTGACAGCCTCCAGCCTGGCCAGCACGTCCTCGCCTTCCATCATCTGGCCGAATACGGTGTATTTACCGTCAAGATGCGACACGCGGTTAAAACAGATAAAGAACTGACAGGATGCGCTGTTCGGTTGTTGACTCCGCGCCATCGAAAGCGTTCCGCGCTTATGCGGCAAATCGGAGAACTCCGCCGTGAGATTATATCCCGCATTGCCCATCCCGACATTCATCGGATCGCCGGTTTGCGCCATAAATCCGGCAATAACCCGGAAAATCTTAAGACTGTCATAAAATCCCTCGCGGGCGCGGGCCAGCATGCTGTCGACATGGCCAGGGGCGACGTCGCGGAACAACTCGAACTTCATCGTCCCGAAACTCGTCTCGATCGCGATTTCCGGATTATCCGCCTGCCGTTTGACATACGCTTCCGGCTCTGCTTTTTGGTCTGAGGGCTTCACCGACGGTTTGGCGTCACTGTTGTCGGCCTTTTTCGATGAGGACTGATCATCACCGCCGCATGCCATCGTAGTCATTATCATTACTGCCAGAAATGTCATAAAGACGTACTTCATCATGTTCCTTTCGTTATATTCAACGCTTTCATCGTTTTTTATACACTTGGAATAGGAATATAGCCGAATCGAGGATACCTGTCAATTTACAAAAAGGCGGCATCATTGATACCGCCTTGATTGTGTTGTATATCTGTGTCTATTCAACAGATTATTGTTTCAGCTTCTTCTGCACCACCGCCGTTACCAGCACGATATCCATCTTGTTGCCGGATTTTATCTCCACCCGGTCTTTGTGCAGAACCGCTCCCAGCACACCGCCCGCGACCGCACCGATTCCGGCGCCCTTGGCCGCATCCTCGGTCTTTTTCTTTCCGGTAATCGCGCCCAGGACACCGCCCGCGACCGCACCGATTCCGGCGCTCTTGGCGACCGTCCCGGTCTTGCCACCCGCCTGAATCACGCCATCACCGGAATCGGTAATGACATACCCCTCGATCGGAATGGCCTCTTCGCCGGGCAAAAGGAATTTGGTGAATTTCAGCACGATGGCGGCTTTCGCTCCATCGGCCTTGCCGTCGTCAAGCGCGGCGATCTCTCCCTCGACCATGGTCCCCTCCGGGAACGGCGACGGCTGGCCCTTTTCCGCCGGGCCAAGGACCATAGCGCGGAATGAATCTCCGGCCTTATTGGTCTCGGTCGACAGTTTGGCAGTCAGCATTTCCACTTCAAGCGCGCTGTTTTCAGCCAATAGAACCGTCTCGATATATTCCGGTTTAGGCTCAGGCTTGGGCACAGGTTTCGGTTCCGGCTTCGGTTCCGGCTTTGGTTTTGGCTTCGGCTTTTCCGCAACTTCCTGCTTTTCCGCCACTACCGGCTTTTCATCGGCTACCGCCGACGTATCGAGCAGGAAACCTTCCCCGTCTTCGGGAAGCGCCGTCTGCTCATCGGTTACTTCGGCCTCGTCGGATTTCTTGTCCGAACTGCATCCGGATAAAAAGGCCATAAACAGCATCAATGCCATCACTCCGCCGACCAGTGTGAATGATCCAACCAAACGTTTTCTCCAATACGTACCCAACATGAATAGTTTCCTCCTTGACGGTTTGATATGTCACGTTGATTGTTATTATAATATCCATAACCCGTGCAAAGTTTCAACTAAAATCTGTTTTATGACAAAGTTCTTCGGGAATCACGAAAAGTCCTTGATTTTGCCCGGATTTTCCTTTTATTTGTGCGGTTACAACATATGGGTGGTTTGACAGGCATACCATCCCGAAATTGACAGCAATGGGGCAGTAGCTCAATTGGGAGAGCACCACGTTCGCAACGTGGGGGTCGGCGGTTCGAGCCCGCTCTGCTCCATTTATTCTTGTAAAGAAAAGGACTGGTGTGCTAGATGGGGAGCTAGCGGTGCCCTGTAACCCGGAATCCGCTATACCGGGATCGAATTCCCACCTGCGGCTTGGTCTGTTTCCGTGTGGAAGGGATAAGCGGCGTTGATGGTTGGGTCCTGTACAATACCGGCCCACTGAACCCCGCCAGGACCGGAAGGTAGCAACGGTAGGTGTTTGTTGGTATGTGTTGCGGGGTTGCCTGATTGGAGCTGGCTGTTCCGGAAGCCGAAAGCAGGCGGGTCAACGGTGGGTGCGCACCATAAAACATACTCTCATGTCATATCAGGTGTTAGCCAGAAAGTATCGACCGCAGCAATTCGCGGATGTCGTGGCGCAGGAGCATGTCACGCGCACCCTGACTAATGCCCTGAATTCGGAACGAATCTCATCCGGCTATCTGTTTACAGGACCGCGCGGAACCGGCAAGACCACTGTGGCGCGCATTCTGGCCAAGGCGCTCAACTGTGTCGACGGCCCCACCGCGACACCGTGCGACAAATGCCAATCCTGCACCGAAATCATGGCCGGATCATCGCTGGACGTGCTGGAAATCGACGCCGCATCGAATACCGGGGTCGATGATATCCGCGCTCTTCGCGAAAATGTCCGCTACCTGCCGACTTCCGGCAAGAAGCGCATCTATATAATCGACGAAGTTCATCGATTGTCCGGGTCGGCGTTCGATGCCCTGCTGAAAACGCTCGAAGAACCTCCTCCCCACGTCGTCTTTATTTTCGCCACCACCGAGCCGCATAAAGTCCCGGAAACGATCAGGTCGCGCACCCAGCGCTATGATTTCCATCGGGTCGGCAAGAACATCCTGAGTGAACATCTGAAAAAAGTCGCTGAGGGCGAAGATATCATCATCGATGATGACGCGCTCTTTATGCTGGCGCGCAAAGCCGACGGATCGGTGCGCGACGGGATGTCGCTGTTGGATCAGCTGTCGGCCTTCGCCGGGGATCGTATTACCGCCGCCGAGGTCGCCGATGCGCTGGGACTTATCGATCGACGCTTCTTTATCGAATATGTCGAAGCCATCGCGGCCAATGATCCGGCGGCAGGGCTTGAGAAAGTCCGGCAGTTTGTCGAATCCGGAGCCGATATTTCGGAATTCTGCTCCGGCCTGGCAGAACATCTGCGTAATCTTCTGATTCTGAAAAACACCGTCGAACCCGAAAATATTCTCGAGTTGTCGGAGTCCGAAATTGAGGACCTGGCCAAACAGAAAGATTTCTTCTCCACCGGCGACTTACTGCGCATGATCAAAATTATTACCGATATGACGCTGGATATCAAGAGCGGACTTGATTCCCGATTGCTGTTTGAGGTTACGACACTGAGACTGGCCAGCATGGAAGGGACCGTTAGTTTCGAGGAAATCCTGGCGCATCTTTCCGGTGCCGAGGATACGTCCGACGATGACATGGGAACCGACCTGTTTGGGGCGCCGACCCAAAAAGATATCTTCGAAACGCCGAAACAGCCGGAACCCAAACCGGAACCGAGACCGGCTGTCGATGAGATGCCGGCGGCTGTCGCATCAACGGTCCGTGCCGTCAACCTGCCCATTGTCCAGACCAACTGGCCGAAATTTACCGATCAGGTAAAAACACACAATCGCATGCTTGCGGCTCTGCTGTCGATGGCGGAGATTCGCGAAGTGAAGGACAATACGATCACCGCCGTTTTCCACAATGCCGGCGGGACCTCCAAACAGGTGCTGGAAAAACCGGATTACGTGTCACAAATCCAGACCGACCTTCGCGAGTATTTCAAAACACCGTTGCGTATAAAATATGAAGTGGATACGGTCAAACCTGCCCCGAAACCGGAAAAACCCGACGGGGTCGCGGAAACGGTCGATGCCGACAAGCTCTTGCAGGATGATCCGCGGATGAAAAACCTCGTCGATCGCTTCGATGGAGAAATCATCGGCAAACGTAAAGTTGAAGAATAGCATTTATTATTGGTAAGGAGTACCACAATGAATAAAGGCGGATTGGGCAATCTCATGAAGCAATTCCAGCAGATGCAGGCCAAAATGGAAGAACTGCAGACCAGGCTGGAAAAAGAAGAAGTCGAGGGAACCGCCGGCGGCGGCATGGTCAAATGCATCGTAAACGGCAAACAGGAACTGCTTGAAATCACTATTGATCCCGAAGTGGTCGATCCGGAAGATGTCGAAATGCTTCAGGATTTGATCGTCGCGGCGGTCAATCAGGCCCGCCAGAAAGCCCAGGAACTGCAGGCCGAGCAGATGTCGGAATTGACCGGCGGATTGAATATCCCGGGAATGAACCTCCCCTTCTGATTCCATGCTGAATTCGTCCGATTCCATTCACCGCCTGATCGCCCAACTGGCACGGCTTCCCGGCATCGGCCGTAAAACCGCCGGGCGCCTGGCGTTTCACCTGTTAAAAGTCCCCCGGGAAGAGGCCTACGAACTCGCCGACGCCATCCGTGACCTGAAAGAACGGGTCGGATTCTGTTCGATTTGCTTCAATATCACCGAGGATGACCCTTGTCCCGTCTGCCGCGACTCCGAGCGTCGCCGCGACACTATCTGTGTCGTCGAGGAGGCGATGGATCTGGCCGCACTGGAAAAATCCGAGGGATATCGGGGATTGTACCACGTCCTGGGTGGCCGAATTTCGCCGCTTGACGGGATTGGCCCGGATGATCTTAAAATCAAGGAATTACTGACGCGTGTCGATGAGACAATAAAGGAAATTATCGTCGCCACCAATCCCAATGTCGAGGGAGAGGCGACCGCATTGTATTTGTCGAAACTCCTCAAGCCGCTGGGGGTAAAAATAACCAGAATCGCCAGGGGCCTGCCGGTCGGCGGCGATTTGGAATATGCCGACGGAATGACCCTGGCACGTGCCCTGGAGGGACGACAGGAAATTGATCAGTAATGCCATGGATAAAAACAAAGCTACCGCCGGTTCGCAATACTCTTTAATAATCACGGTTCTATTCGGTGTTATCATCCTGATAACGTTTCTCATTCCGGCCTTCGGGGCAAGGCTATTCGCCAATGACTGGGGGATGATGCAAGCCCCCATACTGCCACCTGGGCTGTATATCATCTGGCTGGTTCTGGCCGCGATAGCACTGGGGCAATTGTTGATCAAACGAGGACATTGCCCGGTAACGGAGGCGGTTTCCCGACTTCTCTGGGAAAAACCATATCGTGTCTACCGCTGGATTGCTCTGATAGTCCTATTGGCAGTGTTTGCCGGCTTTCGTTTCGATGCACACCTGTACGGTGACGGCTATATCCGTATTGCCAATTTTGCCCAGAAGAGTAAAACCCTGTTCCATTGGTATGATTTCGGCGGCACGGTTTTTCCCTACCTTTTCTATATCATCTGGAAGACACTGGGAATGAGTAAAGTAACCGCGGCGGCGTTGGGATATCAAACCGTATCGATTCTATCCGGAGGCCTGTTCATATGGGCGGTATATAAGATCGCGTCGGTTCTGCATGATACCCCCCGGCAACGCACACGGTTTTTCCTGATGACCCTGTTTTCCGGAATCATATTGTTTTTCTTCGGCATGGTCGAAAACACGATTCTCCTGCCGAGTTTGATCGCGCTGATTGTGCTGTTATCGACAAAACTCCTGAACAATGGCCCATCGGTAAAATCGTATCTTTTTCTGCTGGTGTTATCCATTATTGGTGTTATTACTCATGTTCTGTTTCTGGCGATTATTCCCGCCGTGGTCTTTGCCGCTGTTGTCGCGGCAAACCGTCGCGCCGGTTCGCTGAAAACATTCGGGCTGGCATTGTCGGGACTTGTACTAATCGCCGGATTGATGAGTGTTTATATTACTGCGGCCGGAGATATTTTTCTCGAAAACAAACTCCTGTTTCTCTCAGGGAAACAGCCCCTTCCGGGATACTCCCTGTTCAGTCTGCCGCATGCGACGGATATCCTGAACCTGCTGGTTACGGTGATACCGTTGTTTCTGATATTCCTATTCGTCCTTGTAACACCGCACAAATCCGATGACCGTCGCGGGGTGTCGACATTTTTTGCCGTTCTGGCAATCGGGCAGTTGGTTTTGCTGTTTATTCTTGATCCTAAAAACGGCATGATTCGCGATTTCCCGCTATTCGCCGGGCTGTTACCTGGCATGGTTTTCTGGAGTGCCTGCCGGTTTTCATCCGATAATGCCACCGGAACGGATTTTTCCAACTGGCGCGACCGTCTGGCAATACCGGCGCTGATCCTGATTATTCCGACCCTGGTGGTGCACCTGTCACCGTCGCTGACCATCAAACGCCTTGATGCCTATCTCGAGCACAACGAATTCAAATATGAAGCGGCGCTTCTGGCAATGCGGGATTATTATCTGACAAAAGAGGAATACGATCTCGCCGACCAGCGCGAGCGATCGGTTCGCGGTAAAGTCCCGGACTATCTGAAATCGCAGATGATCAATGATCTGTATGTTCATGACCGCTATCACGAGGCACTGGGAGTCGCCGAGCGATTGATCGAACGCCATCCGTATAACGCACAATACCGCATGCAATACGGCAACGTGTTACTCCATTTCGACCGGTACCGCGATGCCGAGCGGGAACTGTTGATCGCATCGCAATTGGCTCCCGATAATCCCGAGATATACCACTTCCTGTCCGAGCTGTATCGTCAACTTCGCCACGGCGACAAATGCCTGGCATCCATTCAACGCGGCCTGAACCTTGATCCGAACAACCTCCTCCTTCTGGTGGATCTGACCGGGTATTACTATCTCAAGCATGAATATGTCGCGGCCGACAGCATGATCGACATTATCATGGAGATCAATCCGGAAGAGCCGTATGCGTTCATGTATCGGGGTCTATTGGCGGAACGCACCGGACATCGGCAACAGGCGCTCGCCGCGTATCGGAAATTTATCGAACTCGATGAACTGCTTCCCGAGGTCCCGCAGATACAAGAACGTATCGAACGGCTTGAACCGGGAACCCCTCCTCCACCCGACGGGGATTAATTCCCCCGTAATATCAGACAATCGTCTTTCTGCGGAAGAATACCGTCGAGTAGCCTTATATCGAAATACGCCGTTATATGGTTTTTCTTCTTATCATAGTAATTGTCATCGGGGTCGAAATCATATACGTACTTGGCCACCAGTTGATTGGTGGCGTAATCGTATAAGCCGATTTCATTCTTGTCCACGCGAACACTGAATCGATATCCGATCAGATTGGGATCCCGGTCATACTGCTCATCTCGCAGTGATGATTTCTTATCGAACAACTCTTTGCTTTTGCCGAAGAACAACGCCAGATCCGGTTTACTACCGGCCGGTGCGGTATACTCGATCTGAACCCAGTCATCGGAACGGGAAACAACCAGGCCGCTGTCATTGAGTAATTTCTTGTTAGTCTTGATAATACCGGGGAAAATCGCTCCACCATGCATGTCCCTGTTGTCGGCGTGTGCATTGATAGCGGCAATAATATTCCGCCATTCATCCTTGAGATATTTGGCCAGAGAGCGTTTGATGGTCAGGGCCGATAGCTTGTCGACATCCGTAACGGAGCCGGACAACTCCCGATATTGGGCGAAAAACGTCTCCCAACCCAGTTTCTGCACCAGATAATCCACCAGTACCGCGCTTGCCGGAGAGGTCAAATCAAAAGGCGGTACTGAATCGGACGGAACCAGCAGGGAGTCGATTTCGACAACACGATTATGCAGAAGATACTCGCCGAAATCCAGCAGGACTGGCGCACTTCTCTGCCAGCTTCCGCCAAGATATACCGCCAGACCGTCCCGCAGAAACGGCACCGTGGCATAAGGCAGTGTTTGCAGATGGAAATTCACCAGCGGTCTGGCGACGATTTGAAAATCGGGGAAATTGACACTGAACACGGCGTCACTGGCCTGATTGTAAAAATTATCGGCTTTGGTATTGCACATGTTGTCAATGTCGTACTGCCTTTCACACAGGAAATAATCGATCTTCTGTTCTTCCAGTATCTTCAGCCGGTCTTTGGATATCGTAAGGCGTTCCGCGACGGTTTCCACAAACCGGTCAAGAGCGTTCGCGGCGAAGTCATTATAATGAGCACTCATTCGGGGATGAACATGCACCCGGAAGAATTTCGTTTTCCGGGTCGACCATTCCCGGGCGTAATAGTCCTCGGCAAACGTGAACCAGAAATACTCGCCGCTCAATTGCATGTAATAGAAATACTCATACCGTTTTTCATGCGGTTTGATATCAAACTTGATTTTAAGAAAGGCATCGGTATCCAGCGGCGATTGCGTGCGCAGGCTGTTGACGAAATACTCTTTCAGCTGATCATAACAGTATACCGCCGGGGAATTGCAGTCCGGTTTGAAAATGATGTTTTCGTATTCAATTCCCAGACGGTTGGCGCGTTCCACGGCTGACGGCACCCAGAGTCCCTCAGCCGACTCAATATTCCTGAATGCCAGCAAATCAAGATAATAAAACGCGGTGGAACGGGCTTCTTTGGTCAAATCGTTCTGGGCCGAGACTCCCGATGACAGAGCCAGCAACAGCATACTTGACAGCATCGCATGACAAACGTATTTCATAATCATATTCCCATTATTGGATTCATTAACGGTAACGGCTTAATATACGCGCCGATGCCGCAAAAATCCAGTCCATTAAAAAAAGCCCGCCACCGGGCGGGCTTTGATACGAACGGTAAACATCAGAAACTGACACTTGCCGAAAATCTATGAACCGACTCGAACCGCCCGAAATCAAGCCAGGCGTAATCAAGCGTCATTTGCGTGTTTTCCCCGATATGGGTGCGGAAGCCGCCGCCGAAACTGAGCGTTTCCTCTTCGTAGTTGAGTTTGTACCCGCCACGGAGGAAATACTTGTCCTGCCAGCCGTATTCCGCGCCAAGCGCGCCCTGTTGCTCATTGTCGTTGGGATGCCGGGCTTCCACAGCCAACAACAGGTTCGATTCCGGCCCGAAGGCGAAATCGTAGGCCAGACCGATCCGGAACAGCAACGGCAAATCGTACGGTTCGACTTCCAGACGACTCGCCACGCCATCATAGTTCTCATTGTCGGCTTCGTCATCGGGTTTATAATTCACGGCCAGATCGGGACCATCGAATTTCATCTCCGCTCCCATGTTGGTGATACTCATGCCGATCCGAAGGGATCGCAGACCGGTATACAGCAGGGTGCCGAAATCGAACGCAAAACCGTTCGCGCTTTCCCGGTAGATTTCCTCGCGGACATATTTGAAACTTCCGCCGAAGGAAAACTGCGTGGTCAAATATCGCGCGTAGCTGACCTGCAATGAATACGACGACACCGAATACATCTGACCGGTGCCGTTCTGCTCGTCGATGGTGGTGACTTCCTGATCACCCATGCTGAGCATCGTTCCGGAGATACCGAATACGCCGAGATCCTCGAACGTCCGGGCATACGCGATATAACTCAGACCGACATCGGTGACATAATTGACATAACTGAACGCCAGTTCGTTGTTATACACTCCCGCCAAACCAGCCGGGTTCCAATACATGGAATAGATGTCGTCGGCAAATGCCACCGAAGCATCACCCATGGCGGTATACCGCGACCCAACTCCGATTTTGAGGAACTGGGCACCGGCGGTTCCAACCTTGGAGAATTCGCCGGCGGTGACCGTTCCGCAGATCAGAACCACGGCCATTATCACAATAATAGTTGTTTTCATGGCGCCTTCTCCTACTTAATCACGGCAAACCGACCGATGCGGTTGCCATATGATGATTCAACGTGATACAGATAGACACCGGATGCAATCGACAGTCCGGATTCGGAACGCAGATCCCAATCCGCTGTTCCGGCTCCCTGGTGATTCAAGGTTCTGACCAGATCGCCGGCAAGCGTGTAAATCCGAAGCGTGCACCGGTCCGGCAGATTGATAAACTGGATCTGACGTTCGTACCGATCCGATTCCAGTACGCTGTGAGCCAGATACGGATCGGGCACCACCTTGATCTTATCCAGTTCCGAGCGCGCCTCAGACGAACTGACGCCGTCGACCGTGAACGCGAACACGTCATCGGCGCCGTTCAGCGGCGCCCCCTCGATCGTGAACACGTCACCGGTATTGTAGTCCGTGTAAAACGGATCAACCGCGAAAAACCAGACATGATTATACGGGAAGGCTTCCGGATGCGGCGAACCGTCATATGGATAATTGACAATGGAGATATAGTCGCCGACTTCCGGATTCCAGATATTGTCACCGTCCCAGTCGTAGATTTCCGCATGCACCTGTTGATCGAAAGTCGTATTCCAAATTTCGAACGGTAACGGAATCGGCGTCACACAGTCGAATATCGAATACCCCTGCGAGCCGGTTTCCGTGAACCGCAGTTCATAGGTACTGCGAAAATGCTTATCACCGCCAACCGGGAGACCAAACGCATCATATAACGTTCCGACGAAATCATACAAGCTGACGGTGGTATCGCCGGTGACACCGAATGCTGTCTGGCCAATCGATCGCGGCGTGGGATCGCCGTTGCGCACCACAACCCGAATTCCGTCACCGATCGGATACATTCCGGGATCATCGGTGTTGGATTGGTTGGTCTGATTCGTCAGCACCGTGTCGCTATTGGTTACGTCAATCAAATGCCAGCAGGTCTGGTAATCGGTTTCGGTGAAAACCACTTCGTAATTCGGCCCTTCCGCCTCATTTTCATCGAAGCGGATGGGATACACGATACCGTCGGACGGTTCCCCGGCTCCGGTGAATTGATGTTCCAAAGTCGAATAGGCATCGTAGAATCCGGCCGGATCACTGCGCGGGATGACCGAAACCACATGAACATCGGCATCGGGACTGCCGAAACCGTTCTGTAGTTGTTCGATCGGAACCGTCGTATCCCCCGCATCATACGCCACCAAACAGTACCAGTACTCCTTCCCGTTGGTCAGGTTGGAATCGATGAACGAGTGGGACACCGGATCGCCGGCCCCCTCCACCTGATAGGCGGCAATCGGATAGTAATCGATCCCCAGGCACTCATTGCGATTGGCACGATTTTCGCGTCCCCAGGTGTACCCTTCATTGGTCGAGCGATACAGCTTATATCCGCGAAAATCCTGTTCACCGCTCAACGGATCGACACTGACTTCGGCGGTGTCGTTCCAGCGCAGGTACACCTTGCCGTCCCCGGCCTGGGCCTGCAGGCTCGGTGCCGCCGGCGGTTGCGGCCCCACGAAGTAATTGTCATACAGGGTTTGCGCCATTGCGGCGTTTTCGTAGAAGTCCGCTTCGTCCTCACCGGCCACGATCGCGAATACCACCCGTACCGTTTTCCCTGCGGTCAGGTTGATGCCCCGCGTGCACTGGAGATAATATTGATCCGTCGGCGGTTGCGACGTATCATATTGTTCCACATCGATCAATTCGAACTTGGCGGCGTCGTTGATATTGTACACCAATTCCCATTGCCCGGTGCGGAACCCAGTCATACCGATTCCATCCGGTGTTTCGAGATACTTGGTGCCCATGATACCGGTGTAGACGGTCGCGCCCCATCCCGGATCATACCCGTCTTCGTCGTATGTCCAGGCCAGGTTCTCCGCCTGATCGAACGCGACCAGGTCGCCCAGACGGCCGTTTTCACCGGTTCCGTCCGGACCGCCAATATCGAAATCGCAGTAAATCGCGAAAGCGAATTCCGGATAATCGACCGCGGAGGCGTTGGTGATTTCCATCACCACGAACAGCAGGTCCTCATTATAGCAGTAATTCCACTGATAAATGGACTGCGACACTTCGAGACCCAGATTGGTCGTCGTTAATCCGTCATCGAAACGATAAACCGACTGTTGCAAACCGGTCGGGCCGCCGGGGAAGAAGTCCTCCTCGGCCTGCGAATAGATCTGGTTGTACACCCAGTCGGCGCTGTCGCTGTTCCAGACCCGCCAGCCGAACGCCGGATTACCCAGCCCCAAGCCGACCGTGTCGGCGACGCTATAATCATAGGTGGTCGTGTCGGTTGAGATTCTGATTTCGTAGGTCTCGACATCGGACACCAGCGACGGGATCGGCTGGAAATCCTCATCCGTGTCGGCCACGATGGTATCCGATGCCGTGATTGCGCCCATCCAGAACTTGATCTCGGCGATATAATTATGGCCGGAGTTGCGCGGCCATTCGCCGGACGGGAGCGTCGTGTTCCAGTATCCGCCGATTAACCCGAAGTTGTCGACGGTGGTGGCGATATTCCCCTTGTTATGAATGACCTGATCCCACACCTCTACGGGTGGGTAGGATGCTTGCATTGCCTTGGCATAAAGATCACCGGCAGCACATAACAGTACAAGTGGCAGGAGCAATCCGCCAAGCAATATCCGTCTTTTTTTCTTGTCCATAATCTGCCTCTTTAGAAATTAAATTCAAGACCAAGTCGGACCGTCCGGGGGGCCGAGTAATTGGTCGGATCTTTTGCCAGAAGGGAATAATACCGGTTGGCATCCTCCGCCGTCGCCGGGCCGTCGCCGTCAGGATCACCCTGGGTAAGCCGGTTTTCGTCGTCCGGCAAACCCGTGTTGCTGTAAACATTGATCACATTGCGACGGTCGAACAGGTTTTCCACTTCCACGAAGAACGAGAAGTAATTCTCGCTTCGCGGCAGGAAGATATTCTTGTAAAACCGCATGTCGACCGAGGAATAGGCCGGCAGACGACCGTCGTTGACGCTTGCGGCGTTCCCTGATTGATCTGTGATGGTATACGGCATCCCCGAACCGTAGCGACCGATCGCGTTGATTCCCCATGCGCCCGGGATTTTCATGCCGAGAAAACTGCCGCGCCAGTCGGCCGGCACCCGGTAGGAAAGATTCAGCATGGCAGTGTGGCGCTGGTCGAAGTCCAGCGGGTATTCCTTGATCGGGCTGTCCGGCGTCGAGTCATTACCGATATAATCGTAATAGCCCTCATACGCCGACGAGGAATTGCCCTTGGCGATCATATAACTGTATACCAGAGTCCCGGAGAAGTTGCCGGTGGCAATCTTTTCCAGCGTGATATCGAACCCCTTGACCGATCCGTAATCTTCATTAACGAACTGCGTCACATCATTGCCCGCATAGAGACCGATGGATCGCGTGGCGACCAGATTTTCGATATCTTTGAAATAGGTCGTGATATCAAGACGCCAGTCCTCGCTCATCATGTGGTTGATACCCAGTTCGTACGCGATCGTCCGTTCCGGCTCCAGGTCGGGATTGCCGACCAGCGGCAAACCGGTGTTAATCTCCGCTTCCATGTTGGTATACATGAAGGTATAGTTCGGAACCTGATAATAGAGGCCGTAGTTGAACCGGATAATGGTGTTTTCCGCGACCGGGTGCGAAACCCCGAGTCGGGGTGAAAACTGCGATTTGGACTTCGAACTCGCCGGCGTCCGGACCACTTCGTCGTCGACGAAACGCAACGTCCAGTAATCGACTTCCGAATTCATGTAATCCCAGCGAAGTCCGGCATTGATGATAAAGTCACGCAGCTCCAGCTTGTCCTGAAAATACACGACACCATAGGTTGGTTCATGCGAGTAGGTTTCGCCATACGGATTGGAGTTGTAAAACTGTTTCATGTCCCAGTACACATCGTAAGTACGATACTCCGCGCCGATCCGAAACTCGTTGTCCTTGTTGAGCTGACTCGTAATACTGGCGGCAAAGGCATCGTATTTGGTGGATCGGTAACTGTAGTACGGATCGAAATCGTCGTCCGAAGTGAACCCGATATTGAAATAGTCGGTGGATGCCTGATAGTTGTCGTCGTCAATCGTGCCGTTGTAGTTGCCCTCTGCGTCGACCGAATAGCCCGGCCACTCGGTGTAATACAAATCGAAGAAGGCTTCCGGCGCCGTGCGGCGCTCGGTATAAAAATGATTGTACGAAAATGTCGCAATCGACTTCTTGCTGAAATTGTAATTGCTCTTGAAACCGTACAAATACGACTCGGCTTTGGTCAGACCCAATCCATCAAGATTGAAGTCGTACGAGATGCCGTTGACATCGCGATGGTAGTACACCTGCCCCTCACCGGTATAATAACTGCCGACACCGGTGAACTTCAGGTTGGCCGATGGCTGCACATTCAGCTTGGCGGTATGGGTCCAGGTCTCGGCCCGATTGTGCGGCAAATATCCGTCGTCCTGCCAATATTCGCTGGCGGCAAAGAAATTCGCGCGATTGCCGCCGAACAACAGAGGTACCGGCCCGGACAGATTGTACAGCACCGTATTGTTGCCGGTTCGCTTCAGATCGCCGAAGGAACCGCTATTCACGTCATATGGGTGCGTGGCGCCATCATACGCCTTGATCTTTCCGTGATATTCCTTGGAGCCGTCCTTGCCCACGGCGTTGACAATACCTGACAGCGCCTCGCCGTACTCGGCCGAGAAACCGCCTGATGTCAGGTTGACCTCTTCTATCGCATCCGGCAAGACCCGCAGTCCCGCATTTCCCGTGAAGGGATCCTTGATGGAAAAGCCTTCATAGAAATACGACACTTCGCCGGTTCGACCGCCGCGCACATGAATGCTGTTGTTGCGGTCAACCACGGTGCCCGCCATGTTCGTCAGTACCGACTGGATACTGCTGGAGTTGGGAATGAACGCCAGCTGATCCGACGTGACAATCGACCGTGAGGCGGTCAGGTCGCGCTGGATGGGCGGGCGTTCCGCATACACCTTCACCTGCCGCTTCAGGGGGATGTCAACCTGCTCGATCTCGAAATCGACCGGCGTGGTCAAATCGAGCAGGACGCGGACATCTTCCTTGTGCACGGTTTGGTAACCGATGACGGAAACCGAAAGGGTGTATGTCCCGGCCGGGAGATTGAGGAAGAAATACTCGCCGTCCACGTCGGTCTCGGTGACAAAATCTGTCCCGACAATGCGAATCGTGGCGCCGGGTATCTCCGCTCCGGTTTTGACGTTCTCCACGACACCGGCAATCTTGCCGGTTGTTCCCGCCAGTAACAACGGAGGCAGCATCAAGCTGAACAGGGCGGGAATTAACAGGATTAGTTTTACACGTGTACTCAAGGTATACCTCCGTACCATATTAATTGGATACTTGTTTACTCGAGCATGTCGATTTTGTTTATCTCGTTTGCAAACGTTAAGGCCGTTTTTGATACTACTTTGGTATCGTTCAATGTATCGTCTGCTTGTCCTTTAACTTTACCGCCATTCGTTAAATACCGTTATCCGTCGTTTTTATATTATTTCACGGCAAAATCGACTTGAAAAGCCCGGTAGTATTAAGTTTTGCCCCTCCCGCCCGATAATGAAAAAGAGCGATACAAAATGGCTAAACAGAGACAGCAAAACCGCAGTGTGACATCACGGCAATAACAAATGCACAGGATACCTATGCCATATCGTAAGGCTATTATATGCAGTATTTGCCTGCTGATTGTCCTGTTGTCGGTGATGTCCGAGGTTCAGGCCGCCGATATCAAACTCGCGGTCGTCTACTCCGACAGCCTGAATGCCACCCTTCGCACCATTCGCGGCATTAAAAGCGCCATCGAAAAATCCGCGACCTCCTGCGAATTCCACGAATTCCTGCTGACAACCGCCACCGCTGAAATCGACACCGAAATCGAATCCATACAAGCCCTGAATCCGCGCCTGATTCTGACTGTGGGATCTCACGCCACCAAGGCCGTTTCGGATCGGATTGTCGATATTCCCATTATATTTTCCGCCGTTTTGAATCCCGAGACATCGGGATTCGTCAAATCGCTCGAACACCCCGGCGGCAATATCACCGGGGCGTCGCTGGATATCCCCTTCAATATTCAGTTTACCTATTTCAAGCGGGTTATTCAGAATCTGAAGACCATCGGCGTGCTCTATACCGCCGAAACCGCCAATCTGATCCCGCCCGCGAAGGCGCTGGCGAAGGCCGCCGACCTGGAATTGATCGCGATGGAGGTTACTTCCGAGAAAGACATCCCGGACGCTCTCGACCAGCTCAACCGGCAGGTTGACGGGATTTGGTCGGTCGCTGACGGCGGTATTTTCACCCCCCGTTCCACCCGGTTTATCCTGTTGAACACCCTGCGTAACGCCAAGCCGCTAATGGGCTTCTCGCGCAATCTGGTCGAATCGGGAGCGCTCTTTTCACTGGATTATGACTACAAGGATATCGGACGTCAGGCCGGAAAAATCGCCCTTCGGGTCCTCAGCGGGGAATCGCCGTCAAAAATCCCGGTGGCCGTTCCGAGCTTTATCTGGTTCCACTATAATGAGAAAACGGCCAAACATATCGACGTTCATATTCCCGATGATCTCGTCGCGGTAGCCAAGGAGGTGTATAAATGAGCTTCTTTGGTTCCATCCGGCGGTTCGCCCTCCGCGAGAAATTCGTTTTGCTGGTCTCGGTGGTAACGGTGGCCAGTATGCTCATTATCAGCGGTTATCTGATTCGCCGTCAGAACGAGATGTACCATTATGAACTGGAGAAACGAGGCCAAACGCTGGTTGCCAACCTCGCCTATAATGCCGAATACGGCGTCATTCTGGAATCCAGCTCGGAGCTGGACAACCTCATCCGGGGGGTGGCCAGAGCGGACGACGTCATTTATATATCCGTGCGCAATCTGGATGACAGCATCCTGGCCCGGATCGGCCCGGAGCTCGGACCCGAATTCGGGGTAATTATCAATGAGGAATCTCATGCCGAGCCAATTGGCCCGTACAGCCGATTCCATTACCGCACATCCGATGATCGCGAATTCATCGAACTGCGCTACCCGGTGCAAACCGAGCGGATGACGATCTCCAAGGAAAATCTCGGGATGCTCGCCAGCGATTTCCAGGGCAACACCATGATGGAAACCATCGGCGAAGTGCGGATTGGCGTCACGCTGGAGAATCTCAAGCAGGAAATCGACGAATCCGAAAACACTTCTATCCTGTTGGCCCTGCTGGTAGTACTCACGGCGATTTTCATCATGGTCGCCTTTGTCCGGATCATCACCCGACCAATCGAATCACTGGTGATGCTGACCGATAAAATTTCCAAGGGCGATCTGACCAAGACCGTCGAAATCCGGCGGCGCGATGAAATCGGCCTGCTCGCCGAATCGTTCAACCGCATGATCGAATCGCTGAAAAAGTCACAGGATGAAATCGAGGAATACAACCGCACCCTCGAAGAGAAAATCATCGAGCGCACCAGAGAACTCGAAGAGGCTCAGCACCAGCTGATCCAATCCGAAAAAATGGCCGCGCTCGGCCAGCTGGCCGCCGGAGTCGCACACGAGTTGAATAACCCGCTCGGCGGCATTCTGGGATATGCACAGTTTACGCTTGAGAAGATCGAAAAAGTCACGCTGGACACCATCTCGGCCAAAGACCTGGATTCCTACCGCCGATATCTGAAAGATATTGAAACCCAGTCGCGGCGGTGCAAAACCATCGTGCAGAACCTGCTGAAATTCTCGCGATCGTCACACTCGGTGGAATTCGAGGATGTCAATGTCAATCAGGTCATGGAAGAAACCCTGACCTTCATCGAACATCAGTTGATGATGAAACAAATCAACCTCGTCAAGGAACTCGCTCCACTAATCCCCGACATCAGAGGCAATGCCGGACAACTGCAACAGGTGTTCACGAACATTATCATCAATGCCATGCACGCATCCGAACCGGGTTCGGAAATTTCCATCCACACCCGTTACCTGCCGCCGCTGGGTGAATTCCCCGGCGCGGTCGAGATCAGCGTCATCGATCAGGGACACGGTATCAAGGAAGAAAACCTGCAGAAGGTTTTCGAGCCGTTCTTCACCACCAAGGAAGTCGGCAAGGGAACCGGGCTTGGGCTTTCGGTCAGCTACGGCATTATCAAGGAGCACGGCGGCGAGGTGAAAATAAAGTCGAAACCCGGAGAGGGAACCACCTTCACCATCGTATTCCAACTGGAGAAATCCCTGACTTCGGCCGATACTTATAAATAATAAATAATCTCATCGGGAGTATGTTCGAAAGAATGGCCGAATTAATAGCAAAAACCATCCTTGTTGTCGACGACGAGGAAGTCATGCGCGAATTCCTGTTCGAGGTCCTGGAGGACTTCGAAGTGGAAAAGGCGTCCGACGGAGACGAGGCGATTACCATTCTCAGACACCGGCATTTCGACCTGGTGATTACCGATATGAAAATGCCCCGTGTGACCGGCGAGGAAGTGGTGAAATTCGTGCGCGAAACCCACCCCGATTCCAAAGTCATCGTGATTTCGGGATACTCCAGCCTGCATTCCGTCAGTAGCACCGTCGGCTATGGGATTGACGCGTTTCTTTCAAAACCATTCACGATAAACCAATTGCGTCTCGAAGTGGATAAGGCGTTGCGGGAAGACCAGAGCGCCGGAGGTCGGAAATAATATGACACAAAAAGTGCTTATTATTGACGATACATCCGTGATCAGGGAACTCCTGAAGGATGTCTTAACCGACTTCGGCTTTAGGGTCATGACCGCCGAGAACGGTCAGGAAGGTGTGGAACTGGTCCGCATTGAGGACTTCGTCATGGTTTTCTGCGATGTCCATATGCCGATCATGGGGGGATTGCAAACCGTCCTGAACATCAAAAAAATCAAGCCGGAAATCCCCATAATCATGACCGACTCCTTCCCCGACAAAGAAGCGGAAAAGGCACAACAGGCCGGCGCCGTCAAGTGCCTGGCCAAGCCGTTCGACCTCGATGACCTCAGGGCTGTTATTATGCACCTGTTAGGCAAAAAGGAAGTCAAGACGAGTTGAGTGAAACACCACTCATAAACGGCCGCGCTGTTCGAATTCTAATTGTTGATGATGAAGAGATCGTGTTGTCGCTGGCGCGTGACGCGCTGGAGGACGGCGGCTACGAAATCGAACTGGCCGGCAGTGCCCAGGAAGCCCTGGATAAACTGGAACGCGAGTTTTTCGACTTCGTTCTAACCGATATCCGCATGCCGGAAATCGACGGGATTCAACTCGCCCGGCAGGCCCGCAATATCATCCCCTCCATCGGCGTCATCTTCATGACCGGCTATGCCAATCTGAGTACCGCCAAGGATGCCATCAAGGAAGGGGCGTATGATTATATCATGAAGCCCTTCGAACTGAAGGAAATCCGGCAGGCCGTCAAAAACGCCGTCATTAAGAAGCAAAAAAATACCGAAAAAACGCTCAGTTCCGAATTGAACCGGCTGTCGGAACTCAACGAGTTGATGTATACCGTCGGGGATCGGCAGTCGCTGATTCGCCTCTCGTTGGGGTTCGGACTCATCCAGGGAAAGACCAATCGCGGAATGATTGTCTTTAAAAAGGATTCCGACCAGACCGTCGGCATCATCTCCGCGGACGGCTTCGAGGCCGGCAATTTCGAAGAAGCGACCTTCGAATGCGATCATGATTATTTAAAGGATTGCCCGACGGAGATGGAATCCCCGATCAGCATCTCATCACTCGAAGAGCATCCGCTTTATCAACAATACGGCAACCCGAGATTGAAAGACCTGCTGATCCCATCCTGGCACACCGAGGGCGATCAACTGGTCAATATTGCGCTGAAGCGGGGGGCAAAACTGTACGGTATTCTGATTCTGGGATACGGTGAGGGTGCCGAAAAACCAAAAGACAGCGACCGGAAATTCCTTCAGATTACCGCCAATCAAATCGCCATCTCGCTGGAGAACATCATTCTGCTGGAGGATTCCCGCAACGCCTACAGCCGTCTCAAGGACCTTCAGGATCAGACCATTCAGCTGGAGAAAATGGCTACCAAGGGCGAGATGTCGGCCCAGATCGGTCATGAACTTAATAACTTCCTCGGCGTCGTAACCGGCAATGTCTCCCTGATGGAACATCATCTCGGCAAGCAGAACTATACGGAACTGGAACGCTATCTCGCCGCCGTAAAAAGCAATCTTGATCAGATGAAAAAGTTCACGACCGGGCTGATGGATTTCTCCAGTATGGAAGCCACATTCGAAACCTGCGAAATCAATTCCCTGATTGCCAATATCCTGGAATATCTGCGCGGCCAAAAACATCTGCAGGATATTAACATATCCTTTGACAGTAATACCTCACACATTTCGTCGGTGGTCGACATCGGTCAACTCCAGCAACTGCTCTATAATATGATTAACAATGCCGCCGAGGCGGTTCGTGAGAAGGCCGACGGTTCTGCCGGACTGATAATCCTCAAGACAACACTGGCAGAATCCCGCGACACCTTCACGCTGACAATCAGAGACAACGGCATCGGATTCGATACCGAGTATCAGGAACGCGCGTTCAAAAACCGATTCACGACCAAAAAAACCGGTCATGGCTTCGGCCTGCTGGTGTGCAAGCGGATTATCGAAAACCATAAAGGGCATCTCCAACTCGACTCCGTGCCCGGCCAGGGTACCACCATCACGATCACGTTTCCGGTCAAGGCCGCCAGTGCCGAGCCGGTACCGGTTCAGTAAATCCGTCCGACAATAAAAAAGGCGGAATGCCATGCAGGGGCATCCCGCCGGGGAAAGGAAGAGACGAAACCGTCAGTCCGTCTTACTTATGGTGATTCCCCACTTCTGCGGGGTATTCGGTCGTGAGGCGTTGAAGTCCGGAAAGGAGTGTGATCCATCCGTAACGAAATAGGCATTATACTCGCCCGCCTCAAGAAATATCGTCGTGTTTACCTTACGGTTTTTATCCGCCCCGCCGGCATGTCGGGTTTTGCGATAAGTCATTTCCCAGATAACTTCACCGGTCTTGGCGTTTTCAATCCACCCATAATCGAACATGTCTCCACTGCGTCCCTCACCGAGGGCCGAGATGCGGATTTTCTGGGGTGAATCAAGCGTAAACCGCTCACGGGCTTCCTCGTTGTCACCGATACCGGTCAAGTTCACCAGGATATTGGGACTTCCCGCGTAATCATCAAACAGCTTCACCTCATCGACATTGAAACTCTTGCCGACACCATACAGGGTAATACCCCACATCTCCCGGTCGATTGGCGGCGACTGATTCCAACGACGATAAGAATGCGAATCATCGGTGACATAATACACCATGTAGTTGCCCGGTGGAAGAGTAATCACTCCGTCGAATTTGCGGTTTTTCTTCGCGCCACCGGCATGATCCGTGTTTTCCTCGGTCATTTCCCAGACAATATCCCCCTCATCGACGTTTTCTATCCATCCGTAATCAACAAATTCGTCACTGTAACCGTACTCTCCAATGGCATAAATGTGAATATCGGCTTCCTTGTCGAGAGTGAATCCCTTCTGTTTGAAGCGACTGTCTCTCATTTTGGTCAGCGAAATAACCACCGATTCCGAAAACTTGTCCTCATACGCCTCGACATACTTCAGGTCATCCTCACTCCGGGCTGATATCAGCAGTCCGTAATGAAGCGGATCGACCGGCGGGGCGGTATTCCACTCGCCGAAAGCATGCGTTTCATCGGTGGAATAGGCCGCAACATAACTGCCTGCGGGAAGATTGACATCACCGACGAATCCGCGATTCTTGCGCCCGCCGCCGGCCCAGGAGGTGTTCCACTTGTCCATCTGCCAGACTTTTTCACGGCTGTTGGCATCGATGATCCACCCGAAATCGACAAACACCCGGTCACTGCTTGAATACTCGCCCAGAGCAATGATGTTGACGGTTAAATCTTTTTTCAGCGTGAATCCCTTCTTCTCATAAAAGTCGTCTTCGACCTTGGTGAAATCCACGATAGCCGTTCGCCGATGTTCATCGACCGGGTTGAATTTCCCAAAAGAGCCTTCCGGTCCCCGGACCTCAAGCATAAAATCCTCAAGGTCCTCTGCAACCGAAGAACGAAGATCAACGATATCTTCATCATCAACTTCGCCGAAAACCACTCCCAACTCATCCAGCAACTCGCCCAGACCATCGATATGTATCGACGACCCGGAAAACATGTTCGGGCGGCCGACAAAATAATACGCCTCATAGCGTCCCGGTTTGAGTGTCAGGTCGTCTTCATATTCCCTGACATATCGCGAATCGTCATATCGCCGGGTATCCTCCGGCTCCATCACCCAGACCGGTTCACGCGTGTCGGCGTCAATTATCCATCCGTAGGCGTACATGTCATCGTCAGATTTGATCAATTCCGCGCCGATGGCATGAATCGACACCTTGACCTTGTTTTTCATCTCAAATCCGTCAACCGCAAGATCACCCTCATCGAGATCACGGATATCGACAATGACATCATCGGCCCGCACCACACTGGCACCGGCCACGACTAAAACCACCACGGCCAGGAATAGAAACAGACCCGCCAGAAGTATTTTAATGCTTGTCATATGTCCTCCTTTCCCAAACCACATGTTTTACTAATGATTACGATTCCCGGCGGGGCGAGTTTCACCTCATTATCATTATTATAGAATATGTGGCAGACCCCGTCGGAGATGACGGGGTCTATCATGAATCAATGAAAAATCGGATTAAAAATCGGTCGTTCCGGTGAATTTAAACGATCCCAGATGAATCGCCGGCACCGTCAGACAGCCGATGGCATCCCACCAGGCCGGCATCAGCTGACGATCTTTTGAAATTCCCTTTACTTGCGAAAACGCCCGGATTATCGAATCGGTAAACCGCAGGTTTTTGATACCTCGTTTTATCTGTCCGTTTTCGATCATCAGGGTCCCGTCTCTGGTCATCCCGGTCAGAACCGCTTTGGGCGTGTCAATGAAACCGTTAATATAATGAAACCGTGTTACCAGAATACCACGCTCGACCGATGCGATCATTTCCTCGCGGGTTTTGTCGCCGGGGGCCATGTGTACGTTCAGGGCAAATGCCCCCTGTCCCTGACTTTGCGCCGTAAGGGCATGCCCGGTGGAAATCATCCCGGTACGATTGGCCGACGTGCGATCATAGACAACCCCTTTGGGAACTCCCCGCTCGACCAGCATTACCTTCTTTTTCGGCACGCCCTCGAAATCGAACGGCATGGCAATACCGGAAGCATCGTTTCCATCGTCGTAAATCGTAATGGATTCGTCCATAATCTTCTGGTCGACATTGTGCGCGATGAAAGAAGTCTTGTCTTCGAAGGCCTTGGATCCGAACGCAATATAATTGATCCATTCCATCATCTCCGCCACCGCCGGCGGTTCCAGAATCACTTCATAGTCGCCGGCCTTGAGCGGTTTTGGCCGTTTCGACCGAAATGCCTTCTCCACCGCGATATCGGCCAGCGCCACCGGATCGATATCATCGATATTCCGGGACAATCCCGAGGCATATCCGGATGAGGTGTCCGACATGGCAATGATGTTAATCGACGCTGACGTCAGCGGCTGATAACAGCGCACGCCCTTGGTATTGTACACCGCGACTTCCCCATCACCGGTTGAAAACGCACCCGCCATAGTAAACTTGCGGCGGTTGCCACGGATGAATACCTTTTTCACCAATCGCGCCCGATCCTTGGGTTGAAAATCGGCCGTATGCTGAAAATACGTGTCGAGTCGGGCATAATCGGCCGGTCCGGGAAGACCGGGAAAGTGCCTGTTATCTCTTTGATACTTGGCGATTTCCAGGGAATTCTTCAATGTCGCCTTCAAGTCATTCAGGACCATCGAGTTGGTCACCGCCACACCGACCTTCTTGCCTAAAACCGTCCGAATAATAATCTGGGCGTCGGATTCATAGACATTCTGATGAATGGTCGAATTGGCATATCTGGTCAGTCCGTTGGTACTGCCGATAAAAACGATTTCCGTCTCATCGGCCTTGCTGGAGTGAACCACCTTGTCGAAAATGCTGAACAGTTTGTCTTTTCCTATCATTTGCTCACCCCCACTTTCACCTTGCGAAATCTGGCCGGTGAGGTACCATGCGCAACATGCGCCGTTTGCATCGGTTCACCCTTGCCACAATTGGGAACCCCCCAGACATGCCAGTGCTTCCGATTGCAAATGGCGTCACAGGAATTCCAGAATTTCGGCGTCATTCCGGTATACAAGGGATTTTTAAACATACGGCTGAGTTTCCCGTTCTTGATTTCCCAGGCGCATTCCACGCCGAATTGGAAATTCAGCCGTTTGTCGTCGATCGACCAGGATTTGTTGGAATCGAAAAAGATGCCGTTCTTGGTGTCGGCAATTAAATCGTCAAGTTCCCAGTCGCCCGGTTCCAGATTGATATTGGTCATGCGAATCAGTGGAATCCGATTCCAGCCGTCCGCCCGCATCGTGCCGTTGGAACGCTGGCCGATCACTGGAGCCGTCTCGCGACTGCTTAAATAGCCGACATGTATGCCGTTCTTCACCAGCATCGCCCGTTGCGCCTTGACACCCTCATCATCGTATCCGAATGTCCCCAACCCGCCCGGGGTCGTGGCATCGGCGACGATATTGACAATATCCGAGCCGTATTTCAATGAATTCAGTCCGCCCAGTTCCATGAACGAACCCCCGGCCAGCGAAATTTCGGTTCCCAGCACCCGATCCAGTTCGGTGGGATGCCCGCAGGATTCATGCACCTGCAATGCCATTTGCGAACCGCAAATAAGGATATCGCTTTCCGTATCCGGACAATCGTCGGCAGTCAACAGCTGGATGGCTTCCTCGCGAACGCGATCGACATTATCCCGCAATTTCATCTCTTCGACAAATTCATAGCCGCGAGTCGCGAAATCCCCTCCATGAGAATTGGGATAAGACCGTTTTTGCACTTCGCCCTGGTCAAAGGCGATCACGGCGAATCCGGCGCCGGATTCGATGAGATCCTGCTCGATCTCCGCTCCCTCGGTGGAACAAAAAATTTTGTTGGTTTTGAAAAAGTTCATTGAGGCTTCCGCCGTCTTGACCCGCGAATCCGTTTTCAGCTTTTCGGACACTTCCAATAGCAGTCCGACCTTTTCATTCATCGGTACCGCAAAGGGATCCTTTTCGCAGGTCGAGCGGTAATGATCCTTGAACGCCTCTTGTTCCGCCAGCTTGACATCCTCTTTCTTGGCCATTGCCGAGGCCCGCGCTATTTGCAACGCCTTGTTGGCCGTCTTTTTGATGTCTGCCGCGGACGTGGATGCGATTGCCGCGAAGCCCCAGGCGCCCTTGTACAGCACGCGAATCCCCACTCCGACGTTGACATTCTTTGACATGGTGTCGACAATGCCGTCGGTGACCTGAAGTGCCTCGGACTCTCTGCGGACATAACGACAGTCGGCATAATCGACGGTCTTGCCCTTCAGCCAGTCCAGCACCTCGTTAAGTTTATCTTTCATTATACCTCCAGTAGATACATCTGATCAATGTCACGGGTTTTCATGACCTGTGATTCCAAGGTATCGGGATTCCACGATAAAAGCAAGCCGTCTCTCCATCATATCCGCGATTTTTTACAACCGGCAAGTCATCAGCGGATTGCGCGTCGGTGTCCATCCCGGGCCGGCTATATACGAAAAAAAGCAGGAAGCCGTTATTCACGGCTTCCTGCTGAAATACATATCGCTAACAGCGATTGCGAAACAGC